>CAWCDC010000004.1:0-41219 GCA_963794255.1 uncultured Actinomycetes bacterium
CGGGCTTCATGCTGATCGGGCTGAGCACGGGGAGCGCGCTCGGCGCGCGGGCGCTGATGTTCTATCTCATCCCCTATTCGGCGGCCGCGTTCGGGTCGTTCGCGATCATCGCCGCGCGAGAGCGGGAGCTCGGAGTGCCCGTCACGCTCGACAACCTCGCCGGCTTCGGGTGGGAGCGGCCCTTCCTGGGCGTCGCGATGTGGTTCTTCGTCTTCAGCTTCGCCGGGCTGCCGCTGGGCGGCGGCTTCGTCGGCAAGTTCTACGTCTTCGCCGCGGCCTACGACTACGGCTGGGTCTGGCTCGTGATCGTCGGCGCGCTTGCGACGCTCGTCAGCCTCTACTACTACCTCGGGATCGTGCGCGCGATGTACATGCGCCCGGCCGCCGAGCTCCAGGTGCGGCCGGGCGCCGGAGTCGCGGTCCGCGGCGGCGCACCGGCCCAGGAGAGGCTGCTCCACCTCGCAGTCGGAGCCGCGCTCCTCGTCTCGTTCGGGTCGCTCTTCGCCGTCAATCCGCTGATCGACCTCGCGCAACACGCCGCGAGCGCGTTACCTCTCTGAAAGCGCTCTGCAAAGAACGCGCAAGGTAGCCGCCGCCCGAGGTTAGACACCGCTGCGCCTGAGGTACGACTCCTCACGCAATTCAACCCAAGGAGCCGGCCATGCTACGAAGGCACCTGACAGGAACGAGGGTGGGACTCGTGCTGGCGGTCGGAGTCGGCGCAATACTGGGCGCCGTCTTCACACAGCCGGGATCCGGCCAAGCCGCAAGCACTGTCACGAAGCCCGTGAACAAGACAGCGCCGGTCATCACGGGGACAGCCGAGGTAGGGCTCAAGGTGACGACGACCCGGGGCACATGGACCGGGCCGCCGAAGTCGTACACCTTCGCCTGGAGTCGCTGCGACTCCGACGGCGCCTGCATCACCATCCAGGGTGCGACGGCGAGGTCGTACACGGTCACGACCAGCGACGTCGGTCATACGCTGATCGCGACGGTGACAGCCCACAACGCTGCCGGCGCCACGTCAACAGCGTCCGCGAAGTCAGCCGTCGTTCCACCGAGCGGCTGCCCGATCGGCGACGGCGCGATCAGCATCGGCAATCTCGCACCGCCCGCACAGCTCGAGATCGCGACCACTTCGGCCTCTCCGGCCGTGTCGCGCTCGACGAAAACGCTGCACCTTCATGTCGTGATCCAGGCTTGCGGCGGCCGCGCGGTCCAAGGAGCGACCGTCTATGCGGCTGCAATCCCGTTCAACCAGTTCGCCGTTGCCCAGGGGACCACGGCCTCGGACGGGAGCGTCACGCTCACCGAGGCGCGGCAGGGCGGCTTCCCGGCGGCCGCGCATCAGCGGCTGCTGGCGGTATTCGTCCGTGCGACGAAGCCCGGCGACTCGCAGCTGGGCGGCGTGTCCGCGCGCCGCGTGGTCGCGTTCCGCTTCGCGCACTAAGACGTCGGGACGACCCGACGGTGGCGCCCCGCCCTCCCGTGGGGCGCCACCCCTTTTCTGAAAAGGCTCTGCAAATTGGGCCCTGGCTTTACCCGACCCGTATCTGCCTCCAGCTACCAGTAGGAGTGCATTGCCCATCGTACTACGAAGGAGAGGTAGATGAGATACGGGAAACTTGGCATGGCGGTTTTACTCGCCGCGGCCGCACTGGTCGGCGGAGCCGTCTTCGGACAGCCCGGCAGCGGTCGCGCGGCCGGTAACGGCCCGGTCGGCACCGGCGCACCGACGCTCTCCGGAGCTGCTCAGGACGGGCAGCAGCTCACAACGACCAACGGAAGTTGGAACGGGAATCCGACGACCTTTACCTATGCCTGGAGCCGGTGCGACGCAAGCGGCGGCTCCTGCTCGGCGATCACCGGTGCCGCAGCCGCGACCTACACGGCGACGTCGGGCGACGTCGGACACACGATCCGCGTCACGGTGACGGCGACAAACGCCGGCGGGTCCGGTCAGGCCACGTCCGCTCCGTCGGCCGTCGTCTCGAGCGCGACGGCGCCGACGAACACCGCGGCGCCGAGCATCTCCGGCACGCCGCAGTCCGGCACGACTCTCACAGCGAGCCAGGGGAGCTGGAACGGCAGCCCGTCGAGCTTCGGCTTCGCCTGGAGCCGCTGCGACGCGAGCGGCAACGGCTGCGCGACGATCGACGGTGCCACGACCAACACGTACACGGTCGGAGACGCCGATGCAGCAGCGACGCTGCGCGTGTCCGTCACGGCCACGAACACCGACGGCTCGACGGACTACGTCTCGGCACCGACCGCCGCGGTTCCGGCCTCCAACGGCTGTCCCGCCGGCACCGGCGCGATTCCGATCGCCGAGCTGCGGCAGCCGGCGCGACTGAGCATCGACAAGGCGACGATCACGCCGCAACTCGTGACCCTCGGAACACACACGATCCAGCTGCACTTCCTGGTCACAGCGTGCGGCGGCCGGCCGGTGCAGGGTGCGTCGGTCTACGCGACGCCCATCCCCTTCAACCAGTTCGCAGGCCCCGAGGGGACGACCGCCGCCGACGGAACCGTGACGTTGACCGAGAAGCGTGAGCGCGGCTTCCCGGCGAGGAGCCGGCGGCAGCACCTGCTGGCGGTGTTCGCCCGCGCGACGAAGCCCGGCGACCCGGTCCTCGGCGGTGTGTCGACCCGGCGCACGGTCGCTTTCCGCGTCAACCTGCCGTAGCAGGCCGACCCGGCGGCGCCCTGCCCAGGGCGGGGTGCCGCCGGCTCAGGCGGCGCGAGAGAGAAGCTCGTCGACCTCGGCGGGCCGGAGGCGACGCGGGGCGGGGCGTGTCCTTCGCGGCACGCGGACCGGCTCGAGCACCCAGGCAACGAGCGGAACCCCGTAGGCCAACAGTGCGAGGAAGAGCGCCCACGTGGCAAGCGGTGAGATGCCGCCGCCGGTGGGAGCTCCGGCGCGGACCGCCGAAGCGAGGACGAGGAGCCCGAGCGCGACGCCGCTGGCCACGGCTGCGAGCCGTGCGGAACGTCCCTCGAGCGCGTCGCTGACCGCGACGAACGCCGCGGCGGCGGCCGCCGGAACAGCCAGCAGACCGAGCCACTGTGCGAGCCCGCCGAGCCCCCCAGATCCGGCAGCCAACGCAGCCGTCGCGAGCGCCAGGGGCAGGAGCCGCGAGCCGAGCACCCTAGTGGTCTCTCCGGGCTATCGGCGCGACTGAGGACGCCGCGTTGCGCAGTGTTTGCAGCCGCCGGGGCAGCGCCGTGGTTTCCGGAGCGACCACTCCTAAAGGTTCGTTTCCGCATCGGACGGTCCTCCCTCAGTAGGCTCGGCCCGACTCAGTCCAAGGAGAAGGCATGCCCGAAACGACCCTGACCTGGCTCGGCCACGCAAGCTTCCGCTTCGACACGCCTGGCGGCAAGCGGGTCTACGTCGACCCGTTCCTCAACGGAAACCCGAAGTGCCCGGCTTCCGAGCTCGAGCCGGAGCGGATCGACGTGATCGCGCTCACCCACGGGCACGGTGACCATGTCGGCGACACCGTCGCGCTCGCCAAGAAGCACGGCTGCACGGTGATCGCCCCGGTCGAGCTCGCCGGCTGGCTGCAGGGGAAGCAGGGCCTCGAGAACGTGCTCGATCCGAACAAGGGCGGCACGGTCGAGGCGGCCGGCGTCAAGTTCACGCTCACGAACGCACATCACTCGAGCTCCAACGACGACGGCGAGTACATGGGGGAGCCGTGCGGGATCGTCGTCGAGGTCGAGAACGGGACGAAGCTCTATTTCGCGGGCGACACGTGCGTCTTCGGCGACATGCAGCTCATCGGCCGCATCTACTCGCCGGATCTCGCGATCCTCCCGATCGGAGACCACTACACGATGGGCCCGCGCGAGGCGGCCGTCGCGCTCGAGCTGCTCGGAACGAAGCGTTGCGTCCCCTGCCACTACGGCACCTTTCCGCCGCTCGTCGGCACGCCGGCTCAGCTGCGCGAGCTCGCGCCCGATTTCGAGGTGGAGGAGATGGAGCCGGGCGACTCGGTGAACGTATGAGAGAGCGCTGGTGGGGCGGTAGCGGCCGGCGTGTGCCGGAGCTCGCGGTCGAGGGAGACCCCGCCGTGCCGGTCGAGGAGGCGCTCGTCCTCGCCGACGTCGAGGACCTGCCGGTGATTGCCGAGGCGTTCGCGGGCGGTCGTCCCGTCGTCGTCCGCGCCTCGTCGCCGGAGGAGGTCCGCACGGCGCTGGCGAGGCCCGAGGTGGCGGCCGTGCTCGTACCCGAGGGGCGACGCGAGCTGCTCGAGCTCGACCTGACCGAGCTGACGTATGGCTAGGCGGTCCCCGGTCGTCGCGACCTACTCGATCGCCGCCTGCGACCTCGAGGCCGGTCAGTGGGGCGTCGCCGTGCAGTCGAAGTTCCTCGCCGTGGGCTCGGTCGTCCCGTGGGCGGAGCCTGGAGTGGGAGCGATCGCAACCCAGGCGTACGCGAATCCGCGTTACGGCCCGGACGGGCTCGCGCTCCTGCGCGACGGCGTGAGCGCGAGCGAAGTCGTCGAGCGCCTCACCGCCGCCGACGAGGGACGAGCCGAGCGCCAGCTCGGAGTCGTCGACGGAAACGGCGACAGCGCGAGCTGGACCGGGCCAGAGTGCAACGACTGGGCGGGTCACAGCACCGGCCTCGGCTACGCCGCGCAGGGCAACATCCTCGTCGGCGGGGAGACGGTCGCTGCGCTCGCGACGGCGTTCGAGGCGAACGCGCAGCTGCCCCTCGCGCAGCGCCTGATCGAGTGCCTCGCCGCGGCACAAGCAGCCGGTGGCGACCGGCGCGGCCAGCAGTCGGCCTCCCTTCTCGTCGTGCAGCGCGACGGCGGCTACGCAGGCCTCTCCGACATCCTCGTCGACCTCCGGGTCGACGACCACGAGCATCCGATCGAGGAGCTGCGCCGCATCTACGGCCTCCACCGGCGCCTGTTCGACGTCAGCCCGCGCGAGGACTGGCTGCCGCTCGAGGGCGAGCTGCGCACCGAGGTCGGTGAGCGGCTCGGCCGGCTCGGCTACGACACGCTCGACGCCTGGGCGGGAGTGGAGAACCTCGAGGAGCGCGTGGACGGTGACGACGCGATCGACCCGGTCGTGCTCGACGCACTGCGCGAGGCATCCGAATGAGCGACGGCTACACGATCCTCACGCTCGACGACGTCGACACGGCGCCGCAGCGCGAGAACACGACTCTGATCCCGGTCCGGCATCACCTCGGGTTCCGGGCAGCGGGAGTCAACGCCTGGAAGGCCGACACCGGCGGGCGGCTGATCCCGCCGCACGAAGAGGACAGCGGCAACGAGGAGCTCTACGTCGTCGTCAGCGGGCGCGCGACGTTCACGGTCGGCGACGAAGAGGCGGACGCGACCGCGGGGTCGCTCGTCTTCGTTCCCGCCGAGACCTTCCGCACCGCGATCGCGGCGGAGGACGGGACGATCGTCCTCGTGGTCGGCGCCACGGTCGGCGAGGCGTTCTACGGCGGCGGCTGGGACTCGTTCGCGCTGGCGGACGCGTATCGCCAGGCGGGCAGGCTCGACGAGTCGAGAGCAATCATGGCGGAGCAGATCGCGCACCGGCCCGACCACTGGGGCCCCCGCTACAACGCCGGCTGTCTCGAGGCGCTGGGCGGCCACGCCGACGCGGCCCTCGAGCATCTGCTCCGCGCGAAGGAGCTCGACACCGAGGGACAGGCCGCGCAGTACTTCCGTGAGGACAGCGACCTCGACTCGCTCCGCGACGACCCACGCTTTCAGGAGCTGCTCGGATGAATCTCGTCCACATCGACGAGCTCGACGCGATCGAGATGCCCGAAGGCTTCGTCTGGCGCCCCGTGCGCCGCCACTTCGGGATCCAGGCGTTCGGCACCAACGCCTACACGCCGGGGGCGAGCGGCCAGGTCGTCGAGGAGCACTCCGAGCAGACCTATGGGCACGAGGAGATCTACGTCGTCCTCCGCGGGCGGGTCAGATTCACGCTCGGCGACGACGAGCACGAGCTCGGCGCCGGCCAGCTCGTTTTCGTCCGTGAGCCGTCGCGCCGTCGGGCGGCGGTGGCTCTCACCGACGACGCCGCAGTGCTCGCCGTCGGCGGCCGGCCGGGCCAGGCACACGAGATCACGCCGTGGGAGTACACGTTCGCCGCCTCGCCGCACCTCCGCGCCGGACGGTACGAGGAGGCAAGACGGGTGGTGCGTGAGGGGCTGGACGCAAGGCCCGGAAGTGCGCCGCTGCTGTATGCCCTCGCCTGCATCGAGGCGCTGGCCGGCGAGCACGATACGGCTCTCGAGCTCCTGAACGAGTCCGTCGCCGCCGACGAGCGGTTCCGCGGTTACGCCCAGACCGACGAGGACTTCGCCTCGATCCGCGACGACCCACGCTTTCCGCGTTAGCCGTCGCCCGGGAGCCGGATGCCGGCCGCCAGCGTGCGAAGCGCCGGAACCGGGTCGGCCTCCGGCCGCGCGACGAGGAGGACGGCGCCGTGCCCGGCGTCCCGCACGAGCGAGTCGACGAGCAGCTGCAGGCCGAGGGCGAGCGCGAAGGCCTTGTGCGCCTGCTCGCCGCCGAAGGGGACGAGGTCGTCCTCCGGCGCGAGCCCTGCGACGACGTCCCCCCACGTGATCGCCCCCATCGAGACGTCGACCACGATCGGTGCACCGACCGAGCTCGGGATCCCGAGCGCCAGCGGGTTCGTCCCGGCCAGCTTCGGCCCGCCCGAGGGGTGGCCGAGGCGGGCGGGAGAAGTGGCGGTCAGGACGCCGACGAGGCCACCGTCCGCCAGCCGGCGTACGTGGTGGCCGAGCATCCCGGTCGGAAACGTCCGCTCGCAGACGACGAGTCGCGCGTGCGCAGGCGGCCGCTCGAGCTGGGCGCGCACGACCCGGCCGAGGACGAGATAACCGATCGCCCCGCGCCCGTGCCAGCGCTGGAAGCCGTCGTCCTCCTCGAGCAGCTCGGGCTGGGCAGACGGGTCGTAGCCCTCGAGCCCTTCGAGCCACGGAATCCTCGCGTGGCCGTGCCCCTGCTTTCCGCGGCGCTCGGCTCCGTCGAAATGCGCCCACAGCTCTTCGGCGTCGGCCTCCCCGAAGCCGAGCGCCCGCAGGCGGCCGAGACCCTCGTCAGCGTCCACGAGCCCTCGTAGCGAACAGGAGCGCGAGGCCTGCCGCGCCGGCGGCGACGAATGCAGGAGGGACGCGCCTGCGAGCGTACGGGTAGGCGCGCTCGCCGAACTGGAGAACCGGCCAGCCGCGATCCGCCGCGATTCTGCGCAGCTCGCGATCCGGGTTGACAGCCACCGGATGCCCGACGGCTTCGAGGAAGGGGAGGTCGGTATGGCTGTCGGAATAGGCGGTGCACTCGGCGAGATCGAAGCTCTCTTTCTCGGCGAGCTCCCGCAGGCAGTCGGCCTTGGCCCCCGCATGCAACGCACGCAGCGCGCGACCGGTGTAGCGGCCGTCCCGCACCTCGCAGACCGTCCCGAGAGCGCCGTCGAAGCCCAGCTCAGCCGCGATCGCATCCACGATCTCCTGCAGCGTCGCCGAGACGATGAACACCCGCTCGCCCCGGTCGCGATGCCGCTCGACGAGACGCAGCGGCTCGGCGTAGACGAGCGGGCGCAGCACGGGCTCCATCGCGTCGGCGACGAGCTCGCGCAACTCCTCCGGCCGGTGGCCGGCGAGGACGTGCAGCCCGTCCTCTGCACCGCGGCGGACGGCTTCGTGGCTCGCGCCCCGCGCGACGAAGAGAAGCTGCCAGGCCGCTGCCTGCAGCAGCTGGCGCCGCGAGATCAGGCCGCGCTCGCGGAACGAGCCGGCGAGCGCGAGGGCCGAGGACCGCCGCAGCAGCGTCCGGTCGAGATCGAAGAACGCGGCCGCCGGCACCCGGCTCAGGTCGTAAGACCGGCGGCGGCCCGTGCTTCCTCGGGCGTCGGGTAGTCCTGCATCCGCACGATCGTCCCGTTGCGAACCTCGACGATCTGGAACAGCCTCGGCCTGAATCCCTTGATCCCGAGCCGCCGGAGCCGCTTGCCGCTGAGCCCGACGAGCACCTGGCTGCCGAGCTCGATGGTCGTAGCCGGTCGCAGGCGGTTCGCGAATCCTGCGCGCCACAGCAGCGTCCGCACGATCATGTCGCCGTCCCGGCAGGGATTCCAGTCGCCCTCGCGGGCCGGATGCCAGGTGGCGTCGTCCGCGATCAGCTTTCGCAACGCGCGATGATCGGCCTTGCGCGCGAGTGCGTAGGCGTCCCGGACGGTCTCTTTCGGCGAGCTCATCCGACGAGAGGAAGGGACTTGAGGATCCCCGGGCCCGGCGCGCGGCGGAGCGCCTCGATCTCCTGCGCAATCGCCAGGATCGCCTGCGCCGATGCGGCGTCCGGCTGCGCCGAGACGACGGGCGCTCCCGCGTCGCCCTGCTCACGCAGCGCGAGATCGAGCGGCACCGTGCCGAGCAGCGGCACGCCGAGATCGTCCGCGAGCTCTTCGCCGCCGCCGCTGCCGAAGACGTCGCCCGACATGTTCTCGATCACGCCCAGCAGGCGCATGTTCGTCTTTCGGGCCATCGACGCGGCGCGCGCGGCGACGTCCTGAGCGAGTTTCTGCGGCGTCGTCACGACCACGACCTCGGCGCGTGGCAGCAGCTGGCCGAGCGAGATAGAGACGTCACCCGTCCCGGGCGGCATGTCGACGACGAGCGTGTCGATCTCACCCCAGTGGACGTCGGTGAGGAACTGCTCGAGCGCGCGATGGAGCATCGGCCCACGCCACATGACGGGCTCGCTGCTGGTCTCGAGGAAGAAGCCGATCGACATCAGCTTCAGGTCGCCCTGTACCGGCGGCACGATCAGGTCGTCCACCGCGACCGGCCGTTGCCGGATGCCGAGGATGTGCGGGATCGAGTGGCCGTAGATGTCCGCGTCGAGCACACCGACGCTGTGGTCGAGCTGTGACAGTGCGACGGCGAGGTTCGCGGCGAGCGACGACTTGCCGACCCCTCCCTTGCCGCTCGCGATTGCGAGCACACGGCAGTCGCTCGGCAGGCGGATCACGCCGTCGCGCTCCGGCGCGCCGCCGCGGAGCTTCTGCGTCAGCGCCTGGCGCTCCTCGGGCGTCATCACGTCGAAGGAGAGCTCGACGCCCGTCACGCCGGCGACGCCGGCGAGCGCCTGCGTCCACCTGCTGCTCGAACGAGTCGCGCAACGGACAACCGGCGATGGTGAGGACGATCGTGAGCGCCACGACCCCGTCGTGCAACTCGAGGTCGCGCACCATGTCGAGCTCGGTGACCGGACGCCGGAGCTCCGGGTCGATCACCTGGTCGAGCGCCTTCAGAACCTCTGCACGGGAGGCAGTCACGAAGGCGAGGTTAGCGCCTAGCCACCGGGTTCAGGGGCCTCGAAGCGGCCGCGCGCAGTCCGCCGGATGCGTCCCGACGCAACGGCCTCGCCGAGCGCACGGCCGAAGCGGCCCGGCCCCCAGCGCCGACCCCGGACGGTTCGGAAGAGCTCGTCCCGGGAGATCGGCCCGCCCTCGTCGACCGCGCGTCCGATCGCCTCGACCTCGTCCTGGAGCTCGACGAGCCCGGTCGGCCGGCGCAGCGACGTACCCATGAGCCCCGGCGAGTAGTACGGATACTCCAGGCCGGGCCCGGGCCGGTAGCGCCTGCGGCCCTGGCGCTCGCGCTCGGGCACCTGCTCGGCCTCCTCGGCCGTCAGCGGCTTGGCGATGTTCTCGAGCGGCACCTGCTCGGCCTTGACGCCGAAGAACAGCTCGACGATGCCGCCGACGGCCATCACAGCGGCTCCGATCAGGAACGCCGTGGCGACGTCGCTGCGGTTGCCCGAGGCGATCAGGTTGCCGAAGAGAAGCGGCCCCGTGATCCCACCGACCGCCGTGCCGACGGCGAAGAAGAAGGCGATCGCCAGCGCGCGCGTCTCCATCGGGAAGATCTCGCTGACGGTGAGGTAGGCGGCACTCGCTCCCGCCGACGCGAGGAAGAACGTGGCGAACACGAACGCCTGGAAGGTCCACGCCGAGCCCAGCGAGCCACCCGCGAAGAGCACCGCCATCACCGTCGCGATCGCCGCCGAACCGAGATACGTGCCGACGATCATCGGCTTCCTGCCGACCGTGTCGAACAGCCGGCCGAGCAGGAGCGGCCCGAGGAAGTTCCCGATCGCGAAGACGATGAGGAAGACCGGCACGTAGCTCGACGAGACGCCGAAGAACGTCGAGTACAGCGTCCCGAGGTTGAACGTGACGCCGTTGTAGAGAAACGCCTGGCCGATGAAGAGCGCAAGGCCGAGCACCGCCCGGCGTGGGTACCGCTGGAACGCCGTCTTGGCGATCTCGCGGAACGGGATTCGCTCGCGCTGGCGCACGGTGATCGTCTGCTTCGGCTCGCTCAGGTGCTCGTCCGTCTCCTCTTCGACGGCCTGCTCGATCGAGCGGACGATCTGCTCGGCCTCCTCCTCGCGGCCGTGGATGAAGAGCCAGCGCGGGCTCTCGGGCACGTTGCGGCGCACCACGAGAACGGCGAGGCCGATCACCGCGCCGAGCAGGAACGCGAGGCGCCAGCCCACGCTCGCCGAGAACAGCGCCTCGTTGAGCAGCAGAATCGAGACAGCCGCTCCGGCCGCGGCGCCGACCCAGTAGGAGCCGTTGATGATCAGATCGACGCGCCCGCGGACGCGCGCCGGAATCAGCTCGTCGATGGCGGAGTTGATCGCCGCATACTCGCCGCCGATGCCCGCGCCCGTCACGAAACGGCAGAGGAAGAAGAACCACGCCGTCCACGAGGCGGCCGTGGCCAGCGTGGCGACGATGTAGACGCCGAGTGTGAGCAGGAAGAGCTTTTTCCGCCCGAAGCGGTCGGTGAGCTGGCCGAAGAAGAGCGCGCCGGTGCAGGCGCCCGCGACGTAGACGGCGGCGGCGGTTCCGATCTGAGCCGTCGTGATCGCGATCCCGCTGCCCGGCTCCGTCAGGCGCGGCGCGATCGAGCCGACGATCGTCACCTCGAGGCCGTCGAGGATCCAGACGGTGCCGAGCCCGATCACGACGAGCCAGTGGAACTTCGCCCACGGCAGCCGGTCGAGCCGCGCGGGAATGTTGGTGTCGATCCGGCCGGTCTCGACGCTCGCGGTCTGCGCGCTCATGCGGGATATCAACGGCGACGGGCGGGCCGCGGTTACGCTCGCTCCGTGCTCAGCTGCAGGCTCCTCGGTCACCGCTACCGCTTCCGAGCCGAGGGTCGAACGATGCGCTGGACGTGCGAGCGCGGCTGCGGCTCGGGTGGCTCGAAGGAGTACGCAGATGCCGCCGAGGCAGCCCGGTACGCCGCAGCCTTCGATCGGGAGGACAGGTCCGAGCTGGGACGGCGGGCGCCGTTCCTCGGCCTGTTTCCGCTGCGGCTCTGGTGGACCCTGCGCCGCAGGCAGGAGGCCGACTCCTCGCGGCGAAGCGCTGGCGGATGAGCTCCGACACCACGCGCTGGCCCCTGCTGCAGGAGCGCGCACCGTTCGCCGCGGCAAGTCGCAGCCGCCCCCGCCGACGGCCGCGCCCGGTCTGGCTGCTCACCGCCCTCGCCTTCCTCTGCGGCGGCCTCGTCAGCGCGGCTGCTTTCTCGATCGGCTGGAAGCACCAGGCACAGCGCGACACCGCGGCGCGGTCGGCGCTCGCCGCGGCAACCGCGCGAACGCACCGGCTCGACGAGAAGGTCAGTGCGCTGCAAACCTCGCTCGCCGCAGCCCGGAGCGCGACGGCACGCGCCACCGCCGCCGAGCAGGCTCTGACGCTCGCGGCAGGCAAGGTCGGGGACGACGCGAAGGCGGCGGGCGGCGGCGGCCCAGCGGTATCCGCGGGAGCCGCCACGATCACGGGGGCGGCCGCCAGGATCGCGAGCGAGCTCAAGACGCTCAACAGCTATCTCGCCACCACGCCGACCGGACAGCTCGACCCCGGCTACATCTCGAGCCAAACCGCATACCTCGCGCAGCAGCTGACGAGACTCGAGGGCGACGCGGGCAGTCTCGGCGCGCCGGTCGCGTCACTCGAGGCGGCTCTGCGCAAGCTCGGCCGTGACGCAACCGCGCTGAAGGCCCGCTGAGTCGCCACCGGTCGGCGCCGTTTTCGGGCAGTCTGTCCCGCACATGACCAGAGCCGCAGCCCGCCTCGCCACGCTCGCCGTGCTCGCGGCGCTCGTGCTCGGCGTCTCGGCGGCCCGCGGCGCTTCCGCGAGCCCGACGCGCGCGCCGCTCGACGGAGTCGTGCCGCATGCAGGATCCGCCGCGCATCTGGCCAAGCTGCGCCGCGCTGCCACCGCCGGCGCCCTCGGCGCGAACAACGTCGCCTTGCAGCAGTCACCGTGCACGCCGCCCCTGTGCTGGGTGATGCGGACGAACACGACGTATGCGATCTACTGGGTTCCTAGCGGCTTCTCGGTTCAGGCGAGTCCGAGCTACGAGGGCGCCGTCAACCAGTATCTGGCCGACGTCGCCGCAGCGAGCGGCAGCCAGACGAACGTCTACTCCGTCGGCACGCAGTACTACGACTCGACCGGCTTCATCTCGTATCGCTCGACGTTCGGCGGCTCGGACGTCGACACCGACCCATTCCCGGCGAGCGGGTGTCAGGCGACGCCGACCTGTCTCACGGACTCGCAGCTCCAGACCGAGATCCAGAAGGTGATCACGGCGAAGGGCTGGACGGACGGGCCCGACTCGCTGTTCTTCATCCTGACGCCCGACGGCGTGAGCTCGTGCTTCAACAGCTCGGGCGCGCAGTGCTCGACGAACTTCTACTGCGCGTACCACAGCGACTTCACCGGCACGAACGGCCAGCCCGTGCTCTATGCGAACGAGCCCTACGCCGCGACGATCGCCCAGTGCTCCGCGCCGTCCCCCAACAACGACGACGCCGACTCGACGATCAACACCATCAGCCACGAGCACAACGAGGCGATCACCGACCCGTGGGGCAACGCGTGGCTCGACTCCTCGGGCGACGAGATCGCCGACATCTGCGCCTGGAAATTCGGCACGCCGCTCGGCACCGCGTCCGACGGCCAGCCGTACAACCAGCTGATCAACGGCCATCAGTACGAGCTGCAGCAGGAGTACAGCAACGACGGCAGCGTGTGCCGCCAGAGCTATATCGGACTACCGGCGAACACGACACCGCCCGCAGTCACCGGAGTCGCCCTAGTGGGCCAGACCCTCTCCGCCACCCAGGGCGCCTGGACGCAGCTCCCGTCCGGATACGCGTACCAGTGGCTTCGCTGCGGCGCGCAGGGAACCGGCTGCCAGGCCATCTCGGGCGCGACGTCGGCGACGTACGAGGCCGGCGCCGCCGACGGCGGCCAGACGCTGGAGATACGCGTCTCGGCGACGAACTCCCGCGGCACGACGGCCGCCTCCTCCAAGCCGACCAGCGTCGTGGTCGGCGTCCCGGCGAGCCAGAAGGTGCCGCGCATCACGGGGCATGCCAGGGTCGGACGGCAGCTGGTCGCCGGCCGGGGGTCCTGGAGCGGGCCGCCCGAGACCTATCGCTTCCAGTGGCTCCGCTGTAACCCCCGAGGGGGATCCTGCGTCCGCATCAGCCACGCCACGCACCCGAAGTACCGGCTCAGGAAGCGCGACGCTCGGCACCGGCTGCGCGTCCTCATCACCGCTGTGAACGCCGCCGGGAGCAAGACCGCAACCTCGCGCTCCACGGCGCGCGTCGCGGCCGCCAAGAGCTAGCCGCGTAGCGCGGCGGCAATTCGGTCGCACACGGACGGCGAACCGGCCGCGACGACCCGGGAACGCTGCTCGAGGTCGAGGGGCGCCGCGCCGAAGGGCTCGGCGACGTCGAACAACTCGACTGCAAGCCCGAGCTCGCGGCAGAGGAGCTGCGCGGCGGCGATGTCGACCGAGCGCGCGGGCTTGAGCGAGCAGACGGCGTCGACGCGGCCCGCCGCGAGATGGCAGAACGACAGCGCCAGCGAGCCCATGATTCGCAGACGGTGCGCGAGGTCGGCGACCTTGGGCGCATCGCGCGCGACGAGCGAGGTCAGCGTCGCCTCGAAGGAGAGGAGCTCGACCTCGTCCTTCGGCCCGACCGCACCGAGCGGCCGGCCGTCGAGCCACGCACCCTCCCCGCGCCGCGCCGTCCATTCCTCGCGCGAGCCGAAGTCGTGCACGAAGCCGAAGACGACGTCGTCCATCGTCTCGCCCTCCGCGACCGCGATCGAGAGGGAGAAGAACGGGATGCCGCGCTTCGCGTTGAGCGAGCCGTCGATCGGGTCGACGACGACGAGCGGCAGCGCCTCGCCGCCCAGGCGGCCGATCTCCTCCGAGACCACGGCGCCGGCAGCCTCGCGGACCCGAGCGAGGATCACGTCCTCCGCGGCCTTGTCGATCGCGGTCGTGTCGTCGCCGCCGAGCCCCGCGCCGACCACGGGCTCGCGCTCGACACGCGTCGGCAGGCGCGCGAGCACGGCGTCGACGTCGGCGACGGCCTCGCGACAGAGCTCCAGCCAGTCAGTCAAGCGGAAGCATGAGCAGGCCGGACGTGAGCTTCGGATAGAAGAACGTGCTTTTCTGCGGCATGACATCGCCGCGGCGCGCAACCGACCAGACGTCCTCGATGCGCGTCGGGCGCAGCAGAAATGCCGCCTCCGCCTCGCCGCGGTCGACGGCGGCGACCGCTTCCTCGCGACGCGGCGTGTACGTGACCCCGGCGGGGCCGAGCCGGTCGACGACCTCCGGGTCGAGGAACCCATTCCCCTCGAGCAGCTCGTACGTGCCGGCGCGGTAGCGCACAGGCCCGGGGAGGTGCTCGCGCGGCGGCAGGATCGGCGTGCCCGAGCCGCTGCCCGCGCTCTGGGCGACCCGGTGCGTCGGAAAGATCGTCAGACCCTCCTGTCCCGTCGGAACGATCACCGCCAGCAGCCACGCAGACGCCTCGGTGCCGTCTTCTTCGTGGAAGGCGAGTGCAGTCTCGTAGCGGTGATGGCCGTCGGCGATCAGGAGCTGAGCGTCGGCGAGCTCGTCCACGAGCGCCGTCGAGAACTCCGCGTCGAGTCGCCAGAGAGCGTCCCCGCCGCTCTGCAGGTCAGGCTCGCCGAGGCCGTCGACCTCGATCGTTCCGTCCCAGAGAAAGAAGAGTGGCTCGAGCTGCGTCCGCGTGGCGCGCAACAGCCGCAGCCGGCCCTCCTTCGGCCCCGCGTGCGTGCGCTCGTGCGGCAGGACGACTCGCCGGTCGTACGGCTCGAGCCGGAGTGCCGCGACAAAGCCTTCCCGGCGCCGCGCCACACCGTCGGGGCCGACGTACTCCTGCGAGAGCCACCAGCACGCCGGGTCGGCATCGCGCACGAGGACGCCCTGCTCGCGCCACTCGGCGAGGCTCGCGGCGGCCTCGTCCTCGGAGTCGGGAAGGGTCAGGTGGACGACGTTGTACGGGCTTCGTCGGAGGAGCTCTTCCCGCTCCTCCGGCTGGATGACGTCGTACGGGGGCGCGACGAGCGACTCGAGCCCGCCCGCGACAGCCGGGTCGTAGCGGAGCGCGCGGAACGGCCGTACGACTGCCACGGCACTGACCGTACCAACCGCGCCGCCTCGGTACCGCCACGGCGGCTCGTCCGCGCAACGACGGGAGAGCCGTGCGTCCACGCCTGCCGGACCAGCTGCAGCAGCTCGAGCACGAACGAGGCAAGAAGCCCCATCCCCACGACGAAAGCTCGCCCCAGCACGCGGCCGCTCCAGCGCACGCGCAAATTGAGGTCTCTCCTCCGGTCGGGCTGTGCGCGACCGCCACGAGCGACGACGAGCAGCTGCTCCGAGGGGACGACGGCGATGACCGCCGCTGTGGGCACGCGCCGCACGCGACGGCGTCCGGTCTGCACCTCGAGCATCGACGGATCGTGCGGGCTGACGTCCGCAAGGATCCGCACGACCGTGCCGCGACCGCCGCCTGCGAGGGTGAAACCGACGCAGTTGGCGAGCCAGTAGCGCGTGACGGGGCTCGACGCGTCGAAGCGTCGGCTCTGGCGCAATGCAACCGCCATCAGGCCCCGGTCCCCGCTACCCCGCCATGCGAAACTCCTGCCTGTGACCACAATCGCGGAACTGGAGGAGAACCGCACCGTTGAGGGCGTCTACGCCGTCGCGCGCAAGGAGCGGCTGCGCACTCGAGGCGGCTCGAGCTACCTCGCCCTCGAGCTCGTCGACACGAGCGGTCGGATCGGCGCGCGCGTCTGGAACGACGTGGACCTGCTCGACGGGCGGTTCGCCGCCGGCGACGCGGTCCGGGTGCTCGGCCGCGTCGAGCGGTTCCGCAACCAGCTCCAGGTCGAGGTGCGGACGCTCGAGCCGGCCGAGGGAGTCGATCCGGCGGAACTGACGCCGGGCCTGCGACGGGACGCCAACGAGCTCGACGGCTTCCTCGAGTTCCTGGTCGGAGAGGTGCACGACGACGCGCTGCGCGGCATCGTCACGCGAGCGCTGGCGGAGGCGCCGCTGCGGGAGTACCCGGCGACGCCGGACGGCCACCACTCCTACGCCGGCGGGCTGCTCGAGCACACCGTCGGGGTGGCGACGCTCTGTCGCGAGCTCACGCAGATCCATCCCCGGCTGCGCGCGGACCTGCTGCTGGCCGCTGCCCTCGTCCACGACGTAGGCCGCACGCGCGAGCTCGGCCGGCCGCCCATCTTCGCGCCGACCGACGAGGGACGCCTGCTCGGCCACGTCCACCTCGGGCTCCGCATGCTCGAGGAGCTCGACGCGCCCGCCGAGCTGCTGCATGCGGTCGCGTGCCATCACGACGCCCGCGCTGCCCGGACGGCCGAGGCGGCCGTGCTCTACCACGCGAACCAGCTCGACGCTGTCGCCGCCACGCGGCCGGTGCCGGACCAGGCCTCCTAGCTTGGCCGCGCTATTTGCGCTCGCCGCCAGCCTCAGCTGGGGTGTCGGCGACTTTCTGGGCGGCGTCAAGGCCCGGGTGCTGCCGAGCCTCACCGTGCTCGCCGCGTCGCAGCCGTTCGGCCTCGCCGCGCTCGGTATCGCCGTCGCAGTCCGCGGAACAGGGATTCCCGGCGCCGAGGTGGCCTGGGCGGCGCTCGCGGCGCTGTTCGGGACCGTGGGACTCTTTGCGTTCTACCGCGGCATGGCGGCCGGAGCGATCAGCGTCGTGACGCCGATCGCCGCCGTCGCGGCCGCGATCCCGGTGATCTGGGGAGTCGCCGTGTCGGGCAACCACATCAGCGGGCTCCAGACGATCGGCTTCGTGGCGGCGATCGGCGGCAGTGTCGGCGCCTCGCTCGAGCTACGGCCCAAGCAGACACAGATCGCGGCCGGGGTCGGCTGGGCCGTGCTCGCGATGCTCTGCTTCGGCGCCTACTACGTCCCGATGCACGCAGCGTCGACCCAGGACTGGCTGTGGCCGGCGTTCCTCTTCCGCTGCACCTCGGTGACGCTCGTCTGGTCCGTCGTCCTCGTGCGGCGCGCCCGCCCGACCGGCCTCCGCGGCCACTGGCTCGCACTGATCGCGATCGGCTTCCTCGACACGGGCGGGAACGCGCTCTTCGCCGCCGCCTCGTCGTCACACGGCCTGCTCAGCATCGTCTCGGTGCTGGCGTCGCTCTACCCGCTGGTGACGGTGCTGCTCGCGCGATTCCTGCTCGGCGAGCGGGTGCAGCGGACGCAGGACGTCGGCGTGGCCGTCGCGCTCGTCGGCGTCGTCCTGATCACAGCGGGAGGCTAGGGCCTCTTCAGCCGCCGAGCGTATGCCGGAGCTCGCGTACGGCGTCGGGCACGAGCCGGTAATAGGCCCAGGTGCCGCGCCGTGAGGACTCGACGAGCCCGGCGTCGCGCAGCACCTTCAGGTGGTGAGAGATCGTCGGCTGCGACAGCTCGAACGCCGCCGTGAGATCGCAGACGCAGCACTCGTCAGCCGAAGCGAGACGATTCACGATCGCGACGCGCGTCGGATCGGAGAGCGCACGGAAGCGCGACGCGAGCGTCTCGCTCGCGTCGGGATCGAGCGGCTCGGTGGCTGGACCGCAGCAGAGAACAGGAAGCGTCTTCATCGATCCATCTCAATATACTGCATCGATGTCCATCGATGAAAGGAGGAGCGATGAGCGACACCTGTTGTCCGGGCGGCGACTGCTGCGACGGCACCGACTGCTGCTGAACGGCACCTGCCGGCGGGGCGTACGACCCGCCGGCGCCAAGCGCGCTAGACGTTGAAGCGGATGTTGAGGACATCACCGTCCTCGATGACATACGTCTTGCCCTCGAGGCGCTGCTTGCCCGCCCGGGCGGCTTCCGCGTGACCGCCCGTCTCGACGAGGTCGTCCCAGCGCACCACTTCGCAGCGGATGAAGCCCCGCGCGATGTCCGAGTGGATCGTCTCGGCCGCGTCGAGGGCAGTCTCGCCGCGCGCGAGCGTCCACGCCCGCGTCTCCTTCTCGCCCGCGGTGAAGAACGTGATCAGGTCGAGCGTCTCCGCGAGCCTCCGTACGACCTCGCCGAGCGCCGACTCTCCGCCGCCCCGGAACTCGGCCGCCTCCTCGGGCGGCAGCTCGCCCAGTTCCGCCTCGAGCTGGAGGTCGATGCCATCGGCTCCATTCACGAGCTCGAGCAGCGGCTTCGTGGTGAGCGGATCGAGCTCGGGCGGCAGCTCGCCCTCCCACTCGGCGAGCGCGTGACCGGCGTCGAGGTGCGCCAGGAGCCGCTCGAGGTCGGTCACCTCCGCCTTGAGGCGCGCGTCCCCCGACTTTGCCTGCTTCACGATCCGTTCGAGACGCCGCTCGACGTGGTCGCGGTCAGCGACGAGCAGCTCGAGCTTCAGCGTCTCGAAGTCGTCGGCGGGAACACGGGTGCCCGGAGAACCCGTCGAGCACGACGAGCAGCGCATCGACCTGCCGCAGGTTGCCGAGCAGCTGCGGGCCGGTTCCGGGAACGTCGACGACCCGTACCGCGGCCGGCGTGACCTTGCGCGCACCCACCGTCGCGGCAAGCCGGTCGAGCCGCTCGTCGGGGATCTGGGCCATGCCGACGTGCTCCTTGCCGGAGCCGTGCGTCTCCGCGCGCGTCAGCGCGCGAAAGAGCGTCGTCTTCCCCGAGCTCGCCAGCCCCACGATTCCAACCTCGAGCGCCACGCGCGGAGGCTAGCCGGACGACTGGGCGATCTGCTTCTGGAGCGAGACGAGCGCGCGGTGCTGGAGCGACTTGATCGCTCCTTCCGTCTTGTCGAGAATCGCCGCCACCTCGGCGTTCGGGAGGTTGAAGACGAACTTCAGCGTCAGGACCTGCTGCTGCTCGGGCGAGAGGTGGTCGATGAGCTTCAGCATCGACTCCCTGCCGATGGTCTGCATCGCCTTGAGCTCCGCGGACGGCTCCTCCTCGCCAGGCGGTTCCGGAACCTCCTCTTCGGGCTGCCACCGACGGCGAGCGCGGAAGTGGTCCATCGCCAGGTTGTGCGCGATCCGGAAGAGCCAGGCCGAGAAGGGCGCCGACTGCCACTTGAAGCTGCCGATCTTCTCCAGCATCTTGAGGAACGTCTGCGTCGTGAGGTCCTCGGCGTCGTGGCGGTTGCCGACGCTGACGTGCAAGTAGCTGTAGATCCGGTCGAAATGGATCAGGTAGAGCTCCTCGAGAGCCTCGCGGTCGCCTTGCTGGCCGCGTGCGACGAGCTCCCGCACGTGCTCGGTCGATTCGCGGGCAGGCGCATTCTCGGTGGGAGAAGTCATCCCGCCTTCGTTTCCCCTAGACGGCACCTGAGCTAACTAGCCGGAGCCGAACCCGACCCGGCCGGCGCGGACGATCCGCTTGTAGTACGCGACCTGCGCGACCACGACGTGCAGCGGGCCGTCCTCGGTCTCGAGCGCGACCACCGGCCTACCGGCGCCGGTCGAGGCGAGTGCGGATTCGAGCTCGTCCGCCGAGCGCGCGTCGACGAAGCTGCCGACGATCTGGCCGCCGGCGAAGCCGAGCTCGACACGAACGCGCTCGTCAGCCATGCGCGCACACTACTTCCGACAGCACACCGTGGACGGAGTCAGGGTGGACGAAGGCGACCTCGAGGCCGAACATTCCACGGCGTGGCGTCTCGTCGATCAGCTCCGCACCCGCATCCGAGAGGTGCGCGAGGGCTGCGCGAATGTCCTCGACCTCGTACGCAACGTGGTGCATGCCCGGGCCGCGGTTGGCGAGGAACCGACCGACGGGCGTGTCTTCGCCGAGCGAGCCCAGGAGCTCCAGCCGGCTCACTCCGACGCGGATCGACGCAGCCTCGACTCCCTGCTCCTCGACGCGCGACCGGTGCTCGAGCCGGGCGCCGAAGAGGCGCTCGTACGTGGCGAGCGCGCCGTCCAAGTCCTCGACCGCGAAACCGACGTGATGTACCGCGCTCGGCGTGTCCATGCTCCGGCGATCGTATTTGAAAGACTCGCCGCCACGATGCGCGCCTCGGTCCCCGCTTTCGTCGTGGCTGTCGGGCTCCTCGCGGGCTGCGGCAGTACGGCGAAGGGGAGCGGAGAGGCCACAAAGTCGCCGACGCAGGTGCTGGCCGACGCCAAGGCGGCCGCCTCGAGCGCGAGCTCTGCCCACGTGGCGGGGAACATCGACTCGGCGGGAACCACGATCAGCCTCGACCTCTCGATGGCGCACGGCAAGGGGGCGAAGGGCTCGATGTCCGTCAACGGGGCCGGCTTCGACCTCCTCCGGATCGGCGACACGATCTACATCCGCGGCAGCGACGCGTTCCTGAAGGAGAACGGCGGAGCGCTGGCCGCACAGCTGCTCCACGGCAAGTGGCTCAAAGCCTCCGCCACCAAGGGGCGGTACAGCTCGCTCGCCGCGCTGACGAGCATCTCCTTACTTCTCGGCAAGGTCAACTCGACCCACGGCAAGCTCGTCAACGACGGCCAGACGACCTACCACGGCGCGAAGGTGATCAAGATCCGGGACGCCTCGGACAACAGCAAGTTCTACGTCGCCGCCGTCGGCAAGCCGTACCCGGTTGCGCTCGTCGGCGGCAAGGCGAACCAGTCCGGGACGATCACGTTCGGCGACTGGAACAAGCACGTCGCCTTGACGGCGCCGAGCGGCGCCATCGACATCTCCAAGCTCGGCGGCTAGGAGGGTAGTGGGGCGCCGCCGACGTCGGTGGCGACGACGCGCGGCACGCCGACGGTCTCGGACGCACTCGACTCGGCCGCGACGTCCACGACCAGAGCCTGCAGCTCCTCGCGGACGAGCGTCTCCTTCTCGAGCAGCGCGGCTGCGATCCGGTCGAGCGGAGCGCGGTGCTTGTGCAGCAGCCGCACGGCCTCCGCGTAGGCGCCGTCGGTCAGCCGGGCCTGCTCCTCGTCGCGCGTCCGCTTCGTGGTCTCGGAGAGCGCGTAGTTGTCGGCCCGCATCGTGCGCGAGGAGACCGAGTCGGACATGCCCCACTCGAACACCATCGAGCGGGCGATCTCCGTCACCTTCTCGAGGTCGTTCGCCGCGCCGTTCGTGACCCGGCCGAACACGACCTCCTCGGCGGCACGGCCCGCCAGGGCGACGATCATCCGGTCGACGAGCTCCTCCTTCGTGTGGAGGTAGCGATCTTCCTCGGGCAGATAGAAGGCGTAGCCGAGCGCGTTTCCGCGCGAGACGATCGTCACCTTCTGCAGCTCCATCACGGAGCCCATCAGGTGAGCCATCAGCGCGTGTCCGCCCTCGTGGTAGGCGAGGATCCGCCGCTCCTTCTCGGTCAGCATCTTCCGCTGCTGGAGGCCGGCGACGACCCGCTCGAGCGCCCAGTCGAAGTCGGCCTGCGTGATCGACGAGGCGTCGCGCCGGCCGGCCTTGATCGCCGCCTCGTTGCAGACGTTCGCCAGCTCGGCTCCCGTCAGTCCGGAGGTCTGCCGCGCCACCGTGGCGAGATCGACGTCGCTCAGATTGAGCGGCTTGCCGCGCGTGTGGACGCGAAGGATGGCCTCGCGGCCGGCGAGATCCGGAGGCGGCACGAGCAGCTGGCGGTCGAAACGGCCCGGGCGCAGCAGCGCCTGGTCGAGATCCTGGATCCGGTTCGAGGCGCCCATGACGACGACCTGCTCGGCACCCTCGAAGCCGTCGAGCTCGACGAGCAGCTGATTGAGCGTCTGGTCCTGCTCGCGGTTGAAGCCGTGTCCGGTGCGCTGCGCCCCGACGGCGTCCAGCTCGTCGATGAAGATGATCGCGGGCGCGTTCTTCCGCGCCTCGTTGAAGAGCTTGCGGATGCGGGACGCGCCGAGGCCCGCGAACATCTCCACGAACGACGAGGCCGAGGCGCTGTAGAAGTTCGCGCCCGACTCGTGGGCCACTGCCTTGGCGAGCAGCGTCTTGCCCGTGCCCGGCGGCCCGTAGAGGAGAAGCCCCTTGGGCACCTTCGCGCCGAGCCGCTGGAAGCGCTTCGGCTCGCGCATGAACTCGACGACCTCCATCAGCTCGGCGCGAACCTCTTCGACGCCGGCGACGTCCGCCCAGCCGATCTGCGACTTCGTGCCGCGCACCATGTTGGCCGGCGTGGTCCGCGGCATCATCCCGGCCGTCTTCCAGAGCAGCCAGACCATGACGATGACGAGGGCGAAAAAGGCGAGCGGCAACCAGGTCGTGGCGAAGTTCGCCAATTGATCAAACCAATGCCCGACCATCTCCCCGACTCATCGGCCGGAAGGGACGCATCCCTTAGCCGAGTGATGCAATCCCTAGCGAAGGGCCTTCAGGGCGGGCTCGAGTCGCTGCCGCGTGGTCAGCACGCCCTGGAAAAGATCGCCGTGCCGGCGGACCCGGTCGACGACGACGTCCATCGTGAACGCCGTCGCGTCGAGCGACTCGTCGACCTCGTCCCAGCGAAGCGGCGTCGAGACCGGGGCGCCCGGCCGCGGGCGCACCGAATAGGCCGAGGCAATCGTCTTCCCCTCGCCGTTCTGGTTCGCGTCGATCAGCACCCCACGCCGCTTCGCCTTCGACCACTCCGTGGTCACCAGCCCGCGATGCGTGCGCGCGAGCGCACCGGCCACGATCTCGCAGAGCTCGCGCGTCTGCGCGTATGTGTAACGCCGCTCCACGGGGACGAGCACGTGCATGCCGTCGGCGCTCGAGGTCTTCGGGAAGGCGACGAGGCTGAGCGCGTCGAGCGCCTGCTTGACGAGCAGGGCCACCTGAACGACCTCGCCGAAGCCGACGTCCGACGACGGGTCGAGATCGAAGAGGACGAAATCGGGCCGGTCGGGCCTGTCGACCCGCGAGTACCACGCGTTCATGTCGATGCAGCCCATGTTCGCCATCCAGGTCAGCGCGTCCGCGTCGTTCACCACCGGCGCGTCGATCCACCGCTGCTTCGGGGGCCGCTCGCGCGTCGAGACCTGCACGTGGAAGCGCGGGATCCAATCGGGCATGCCCTTCGGAGCGTCCTTCTGGAAGAACGCCTTGCCGAAGGCGCCGTCGGGATAGCGCCGCATCGTGAACGGGCGGCCGCGCAGATGCGGCACGAGCACGTCCGCGACTTCGCGGTAGTAGTCGATCAGGTCGCCCTTCGTGATGCCCTCGTCCGGCCAGAAGACCTTGTCGAGGTTGGAGAGCTTCACCCTGCCCTCCGTCGCCGCCGCGGGCCGCTCGCGGCGCACGTCCTCGGCCGCCTTGTCCGTCCGCAGTCCCTGGAACGACGGCGCACGCAGATGTCCGTCGTGCGTCCACTCGGCGAACTCGATCTCGGCGACCAGCTTCGGCTCGACCCAGACAACGTCGCCCTTGCGCACCTTCGGCATCTTCGGGACGACCGGGAACGGCGACTCGTCCCGGCGCAGCGGCTCGAGCTGCGCGAGCAGCTCACCGATCTCGCGCTCGCCGAAGCCGGTGCCCACGTTCCCCACCCATTCCCACGTACGGCCGCGCCGGACACCGAGCACGAGCGCTCCGAAGCTTCCGCTGCGCCGGCCCTGGCCCTTCGTGTAGCCGCAGATCACGAACTCCTGCCGCCCGTGCGTCTTGATCTTCAGCCAGTCGCGACCACGGCCGCCTTCCACGTAGCGCGACGACGAGCGCTTGGCCATCACGCCCTCGAGTCCCTGTTCGGTCGCCGCCTCGAGCAGCGCCTCGCCGTCGTCGAAGACGCCGGAGAGCTGGACGACCGGGTTCGGTGCGAAGAGCTTCTCGAGCCTCGACCTCCGCTCGCTCAACGGAAGCCCGACCAGCGGCTCGCCGTCCGCCTCGAGCAGGTCGAACACCTCGTACGCGAGCAGAGTGCTTCCCTGCTGCATCGCCGAGAAGCTGGCCTTCCCGGCCTTGTCGAGCGCGACGACCTCGCCGTCGACGACCGCGTCGGGAGTGCGCAGCGCCTTCACGAGCTCCTTCGCCACCAGCTCGAATCGCTGCGTCAGGTCGTTGCCGCGGCGGGAGAGCAGCTTCGCCTCGCCGCCGCGGACGTAGCCGAGCGCCCGGTAGCCGTCCCACTTCGGCTCGAACTGCCAGCCCTCGCCACGCGGCAGCTCCTCGGTCAGCGTCGCGAGCATCGGCCGGTAGACGTGACGCGGTCCAGTTGTCGCAGCACCGCCGTCGCGCTTGCGGAGGATGAGCCAGTTCTTCTCGTCGCCGGAGAGGTGCGCCGGCACGAGCGTCCAGGTGCCGTCGAGCCGCTCGCCGTGCAACCGCACCGTGAGGCCGCCGTCGGGCTTCTCCTCCACCAGCTCGTACGTGCCGCGGTCCCAGATCTCGACCGTGCCGGCGCCGTAGTTGCCCTGTGGGATCTCGCCCTCGAAGCTCCCGTACTCGAGCGGATGATCCTCGACGTGGACCGCGAGGTGCTGCTCGCCCGGCTCCAGCGGGACCCCTTTCGGCACCGCCCAGGAGGCGAGGACGCCGTCGCGCTCGAGGCGGAAGTCGTAGTGCAGCCGCCGCGCGTCGTGCCGCTGCACGACGAAGATCGGGGCCTTCGCCTGGCCGCGCTTGCCCCCGAAAGGCTCCGGTGTCTTCGTGCGATTTCGCTTGCGCTCGTACTCCGAAAGCTTCTTGCTCACGCGGTATTTCCCGGTTTCGAGTTGTATGCCTGCCGTTTACACAACGAATACATGGCGGGGATAAGCCTGTGGACGCTGTGGACAGCCTCCGTCGCCGACGCCTCCGAACCTGTGTAAACCTGTCACAAGCTACTCAGGCGAAGACGCCGAGCGAACGGAAGCGCGCGCGCCGCCGGCGGCGCAGATCGTCGCCGGGAATGCCTTCGAGCTGGGCGAACGACTCGCGCAATGCCTCTCCGAGCAGCCGGGCAGCCATGTCGGGATCGATGTGCGCCCCGCCGACGGGCTCCGAGACGATCTCGTCCACCACGCCGAGCTCGAGGCAGTGCACCGCGTCGGGCCGGAAGGCAGCCGCCGCCTTCTTCGCCTGGCCGGCGTCGCGCCAGAGAATCGCCGCGCAGCCCTCTGGCGAGATGACGGAATAGATCGCGTTCTCCTGCATCAGGACGCGGTCGGCGAGCGCGATCGCGATCGCGCCGCCCGAGCCGCCCTCACCGATCACGCAGGTCACGACCGGCACCTTCAGCCGGGCCATCGTCGCCTGCGACGCGGCGATCGCCGCGCCTTGCCCGTGCTGCTCGGCCACCACCCCGGGATAGGCGCCCGGCGTGTCGACGAGAGTCACGACGGGGAAGCCATGGCGGTCGGCGAGCTCCATCGCGTCGATCGCCTTGCGGTAGCCCTCCGGGTTCGGCATGCCGAAGCGCCGGGCGACGCGCTCGTGGGCGTCGCGTCCTTTCTGCTGGCCGACGAGGACGACGGTGCGACCGTCGAGCTTGCCGAGGCCGGCGATCATCGCGCCGTCGTCGCCGATCGCCCGGTCGCCGTGGAGCTCGAACCAGTCGTCGAGCAGACGCTCGACGTAGTCGAGGGTGTAGGGCCGATCTTCGTGCCGCGCGAGCTCGACCTTGCGCCAGATCTCCTCGTCGGTCGCCTCCTCGCCGATCCGGGCGATCTGGCGCTGGAGGCGATCGAGCTCGCCGGACAGCTTCGCGCCGCCGAGCAGCGGCAGGTTCCTCAGGCGGCCGAGCCGCTCACGCAGGCGCAGCTCGTGCTCAGTCGGGGGCATCGAACAGCCTCAGCAGCCGGGCGAGCGTGGGCCGCAGCTCCGGCCGCGGCACGATCGCGTCGATGTGACCGTAACGAAGGTTCTGCTCGGCGCGGCCGAAGTCGTCGGGCAGCTTCTCGCGCGTGATCTCCTGCACGACCCGGGGGCCGGCGAAGGACATGAGCGCGTTCGGCTCCGCGAGCAGGACGTCGCCGAGCGTGGCGAAGCTCGCGAGCACGCCGCCGGTCGTCGGGTCAGTCGTCACGCAGAGCAGCGCCTGCCCCGAGTCGTGGAGGTCCTCGACCGCCGCGACGGTCTTCGGCAGTTGCATGAGCGCGAGGATCCCCTCCTGCATGCGCGCGCCGCCCGAGCTCGTCACGGCGACGAGCGGCATCCCGGCCTCGGCGGCCGAGTCGCAGGCGCGCGAGAGCTTCTCGCCCACCACGCTGCCCATCGAGCCGCCCATGAAGGCGAAGTCCATGACGGCCAGCTCGCAGCGGCGGCCCTCGATCGCCGCGCGCCCGATCACCATCGCGTCGGCGAGCCCGGTCTTCATCTCGGCCTCGGCCAGGCGCTCGGTGTACGGCCGGAGATCGAAGAAG
This sequence comes from uncultured Actinomycetes bacterium, assembly GCA_963794255.1. GTDB lineage: Bacteria > Actinomycetota > Thermoleophilia > Gaiellales > Gaiellaceae > Palsa-739. The sequence goes on from CAWCDC010000004.1 coordinate 26,666, forward strand.
CCGAGCGGATCCTCGGAGTGCAGCTCCGTCGCCTCCTCCGCGAAGGAGTCGGGGTCGGTGAGCGAGGCGATGCGCGCTCGAGCCCGCATCCGGAAGTGATGGCCGCACTGCTCGCAAACCCAGAGACTCCGCTCGAGCTCGTCGTCGCGGTAGTGCGAATGGCAGCTCGGGCAGGTGTTCGGGTGATCCGGCGGAGGGCTCGGCTGGTCGTTGGTCTCGACCGAAACGTCGACATTGGCCACGTCGCCAGCTTAGACCTACGACCGAGAGAGCCGGTTGCGACCCCGCTCAGTAACCGAGAGCCGCGACCAGCCGCTCGAGCGTGCCGACGTTCGCGGGATCGGGCGCCAGGCCCGTGAAACCGACGCCGACGAGCCGCCCGCTGTCCCGCACGCGCGCGAGCAGCCGTTCGACCTCCCCGAGGGAAGGCCCGCCGGCCTCGGGCATGAAGACAGCGACCTCGCCGGGGTCGAAGACATCGCAGTCGAGCGCGACGTAGACGGCATCCGAGCGCTCCAGCAGAGCGTCGGGATCGTCCCCGATGCCGGCGGCCGCGCTGAACTCCACCTCGGGCGGATCGAGGTTGCGGGCTCCCCAGAGGACGACGTCGCGGGCGGCAATCGTGCCCCGGTCGACCAGCATCCGCAGCGGCATCCCCCACTCGTTGCCGGAGGGAGACGTCTCGGGCGTGTTGAGGTCGCCGTGCGCGTCGAGCCAGAGCACAGATACGCGCCCATGCCGCGCGGCGAGCCCTTCCACCGCACCGACGTGCGAGCAGCAGCAGCCCCCGAGCACGATGGGGCGCACCGGCAGGTCGGAAGCCACCGCGAGCGTCTGCATCGCAAGCGTCTCCTCTTCGACGACCGCCACCTCGGGGTAGTCGAGCGCGAGCGACGCCGCTTCGACCATCGCCTCGCCGTCGTCACCCCACGCCCGCGCCACGCGGACGAGCCCGGCCCCGAACGAGCGGCCGCAGCGGTGGCACTCGTAGCCTTCGTCGATCGCGACTGCCGTGAGCGTCCGGCAGTCGGGGCATCGCGCGCGCAAGAGGCTCATTCGAGCGTCTTCTCGAACGCCACGCCGCACGCCTCGACGTGCATGCCGACCCGCTCGTAGACGGCAACGGCTCCGGTCGCGTTCTGGGAGTCGACGTCGAGCGCGACGCGGGTCGTTCCGCGACGCCAGAACTCGGCGAAGGTCCGCTGGAGCAGCGCCTTGGCCAGTCCCTTGCCCCGCCACGCGGGCCGGACGCCGATCGCGCCGACGTAGCCGCCGCCGGCGACACTCAGGTCGTTGCGCGTGACGGCTGCGAGCTCGTCGCCGTCGCGCACCACGAACCAGATGGGGCCGTCCTCGTCGCGGTGCTGGCCCTGCCGGCGCTCGAGCCATTCGTCGAAGGGCTGCGGATGCCACTCCCAGTGCTCGGCGAACGCCTCGTTCAGCGCGTCGTAGAACGCCTCGTACTCGTCCTCGTGCAGCTCGTCCAGGACGAGCCCGGCCGGAAGCTCCGGTACCGCCGGCTCCTCGGTCAGCTCGATCGCCATCTCGTAGAAGCGGCGCACCTCGCGATAGCCGTGCGCTTCGAAGAGCGCCCGCGCCGCAACATCGGGCTCGGCCGCGCCCGCCAGGATCTTCTGCACACCCTCTGCTCGCGCAAATGCCTCGCCGCGCTCGACCGTCTCCGTGCCGATGCCGCGGCCCTTGTCTGCAACGAAGCCGCGGATGTTCGCAGCGTCCCCGTGCACGCCGTACATCGCGCCGGCGACGATGCGGCCGTCCTCCTCCCAGACCCACGCCTCCTTGTTGTACTGCTGGAAAAAGAGGACATCCGCGCCGGTGATGCGACCGGGGCGGCCGTAGAAGAGCTCCTCGTTCGCGGAGATGAGCGCTGCGACGGCGGCTGCGTCGTCCTCGACGAACGGGCGCACGTTCATGCGAGCACCTTCTCCCAGACGACCTGTTCCGAGTCGACCACCATGCCGACGCTCTCATACAGCTTCGTCGCGCCGGTCGGGTTCTCGGAGTCGACTCCCAGGCCGACCCGCCGCTTCCCGCGCCGGTGGAACTCGCGGAAGCTGTGCACGAGCAAAGCCTTCGCGAGACCGCGTCCCCGCCACGCGCGCCGAACGCCGAGCGCGCCGATCCAGCCCCCGCCCGACCGCTCGGGGTCGTTGCGGGTGGCTGCGACGACGGTCTCTTCATCGCGGACGAGGAACCAGAGCGAGGGATCGTGGTCCGGTCTCGCGCGCTGTCGTCGCCACCAGTCCTCGAACGTGACCGGCCGGAACTCCCAGTGGTCCGCAAACGCCTCTTCGAGCGCAGCGTGGAAGCCGACCGCGAGCTCCTCGGAGAACGGCTCGACGGCGAGACCTGCCGGAAGCTGCGGAGTGGACGGCGGCTCGTCACCGAGCTCGATGGTCATCTCCCAGAAGCGGCGCACCTCGTGGTAGCCGCGGCTCTCCAACAGCGGTCGGGCTGCCAGATCCGGAGCAAGGCTCACGTTGTGAACGCGCCCGACGCCGAGCGCCCGTAGCCGTTCCTCGCTGCGCTCCACCAGGCTCGAGCCGAGCCCACGCCCGCGCGAGTCGCGGTGCACGGCGCCGATTGCGAGGCCTCGTTCGTGTTCGTCCTTCTCGACCCAGCCGAGCGCGACGATCGCGCCTCCTTCCTCGAACAACCACGAGTCGTTCGGCAGGTCCGCCTCCGCGAGCCAGGCGGTGACATCCGGCACCCCCAGCCGAGCCGGACGGCCGAACAGATGCGTCTCGTCGTCGGCGAGAAACTCCGCCACGGTCGGAACGTCGTCGGGCGTGATCGGCCGGAAGGTCGCCCACTTCTCCATGGGCCCGAGCCTATCGACCGGCCGGGCTCAGTCCTCGAACCGCTCGAAGACGACGCAGGCGTTGTGCCCGCCGAAGCCGAAGCTGTTCGAGACGGCCACCTTCACGTCGGCGTCGCGCGCCACATTCGGCACGTAGTCCAGATCGCAGCTCGGATCCTCGACCTCGTAGTTGATGGTGGGCGGCAGCTTGCCGTCGCGGATTGCGAGAATCGTGAACATCGCCTCGATCGCGCCGGCGGCGCCGAGACAGTGGCCGGTCGCGCCCTTCGTTCCGGAGACAGGCGTGTTGTAGGCGTTCTCCTCGCCGAGGGCGTACTTCAGCATCTGCGTCTCGGACGAGTCGCCGATCGGAGTCGAAGTCGCATGCGCGTTGACGTAGTCGATCTCGTCCGCACCGACACCGGCGTCGCCGAGGGCCATCTTGAACGCGGTCACAGGCCCAGTCGGGTCGGGCTCGGTGATGTGTCTCGCGTCGGACGAGAGGCCGTACCCCGAGACCTCGGCGTAGATGTGCGCGCCGCGCGCCTTCGCGTGTTCGAGCTCCTCGAGCACCATCAGGGCGCCGGCCTCGCCCATCACGAAACCATCCCGCTCGGCGTCGAAGGGCCGAGACGCATGCGCAGGATCGTCGTTGCGCCGCGAGAGCGCGCGCATCGCACCGAAGCCGGCGATCCCGACCTCGCACACCGCCGCCTCTGTCCCTCCGCAGAGCATCACGTCCGCGCGGCCGAGCCTGATCGCGTCGCAGCCGTCGCCGATTGCCATGTTCGAGGCGGCACACGCCGTGCACTCGGAGAGCAGCGGCCCGCGTGTGCCGAGCTCGATCGAGACCCAGCCGGCGCCGAGGTTCGGGATGATCGCCGGGATCGAGAACGGATTGACGCGGTCCGGCCCGCGCGTGACGAGAACGTCGTAGCACTCCTGGAACGACTGCAGGCCTCCGATTCCCGTCGCGACCGCCGCGCCGATCCTGTCGGGCTCCTTCTCGACCTCGAGCCCGGAGTCCGCGACGGCTTGCCGGGCCGCGGCGAGGATCAGGTGCGTGAAGCGATCCATCCGCCGCGCCTGCTTGCGCTCGATCCACTCCGTCGGGTCGAAACCCTTCACCTCGCACGCGAAGTGCACGGGATAGTCGGTGTGGTCGAAGGCCGTGATCTCGCCTGCCCCCGACTCGCCCGCGAGCAGGCTCGACCAGGTCGACTCGACGTCGAGCCCGAGTGGCGTCACCGCGCCCAGACCGGTGACGACGACGCGTCTGCGCCCGTTGAGAGAACCGTTCTCCGTAGTCACTACATCCCGAGTCCGCCGTCGACGAGCAGCACGTCCCCTGTGATGAACGATGCCTCGTCGGAGCAGAGGAAGCGTACCGCGCCGGCCACGTCTGTCGGCTCTCCGAGCCGGCCAAGCGGCGTGTTGCCGAGCATCGCCGAGGTCGCTTCCTCGGGCAGGACGTCGGTGAGCTGCGTCCGGACGTACCCGGGAGCGACGACGTTGGCGCGCACGCCGCGGCTGCCGAGCTCGCGCGCGAGCGACTTCGTGAAGCCGATGATCCCGGCCTTCGAGGCCGCGTAGTTCGTCTGGCCCCAGTTGCCGTGCACACCGACAATCGACGAGATGTTGACGATCGAGCCCGCGCGCTTCTTCATCATCGGCCGGCAGACGGCACGGCAGGTGAAGAAGACCGAGGAGAGGTTCGTGTCGATCACCGTCCGCCAGTCGTCGTCGGACATGCGGGCGAGCAGGCCGTCGCGCGTCAGGCCGGCGTTGTTGACGAGGATGTCGAGGTCGCCGGCTTCCTCGACGAGCCGCGCGGCAGCCTCGGCGCTCGAGACGTCGGCCTGCACAGCGCGGCCGTCGATCTCCTTGGCCAGCGCCTCGGCTTCCTCGGCTCCGGTGCGGTAGCCGATCACGACGTCGGCACCTGCTGCGGCGAGCTGCTCCGCGATCGCGCGGCCGATTCCCTTCGACGCGCCCGTGACGAGAGCCCGCTTGCCCTCGAGCGAGCAGAACGTCATCGGCGACCCACTAGTTCTCGGCGAGCAGCTCGGGAAGCCGCTCGAGCGCCTCGATGCTGTTGATCGAGACGGTCTTGACGCTGCGATCGATGCGCTTCACGAGCCCCGACAACACGTTCCCGGGTCCGACCTCGACGAACGTGCGGGCGCCGTCACGAATCAGCTCGGTCGCCGACTGTGTGAAGCGCACGGGCGCGGTGAGCTGGTCGACGAGCAGCGGGCCCATCCGGTGCGCCGACTCGACGCGCGCCGTCACGGTGGACATGAACGGCGCGACCGGCTCCTGGAAGCGCACCTTCTCGATCGCCGGGCGCAGCCGGTCGGCAGCGCGCGCGACGAGCGGCGAGTGGAACGCACCCGAGACCTTGAGCTTGACTGCGCGACGGGCGCCGTGGCTCTGCGCCTGCTCGATGCACTCCAGCACGGCCTGATCCTCACCCGAGACGACGACCTGCCCGGGGCAGTTGTAGTTGGCCGGCCAGACCCCGAGGATCTTGCGGCAGAGGCCTTCGACCACTTCGTCGGTGAGGCCGAGGATGGCCGCCATCGAACCGGGATTGCGCGCTGCGGCGTCGGCCATGGCGAGGCCGCGCTCACGCACGAGCGTGATCGCCTCCTCGATGGTCATCGCCTCCGCTGCTGCCAGTGCTGCGAACTCCCCGACCGAGTGGCCGATCACGAAGTCGGCCCGGATGCCCCGATCGTGCAGAGCGGCGAGCATCGCGAGCGACGTCGCAACGAGAGCCGGCTGCTGCACCGCGGTGTCGTAGAGCTCCTCGGCGTCGGCGTGGAAGCACAAACGCTCGAGGTCGAGCCCACTCGCCTCGCTCCCGCGGCGGAAGACGTCCATCGCCGCCGGAACCGCCTCGGCGAAGTCGCGGCCCATCCCGGCCTCGAACGAGCCCTGCCCGGGGAAGCAGAACGCGACCTTGTTCATGCCGGCTTCTCTCCTGTCCAGCGCATCAACGCGCTCCCCCACGTGAGTCCGGCACCCATTCCCGTCATCAATACGAGATTGCCCGCCTGAAGCCTGCCGTCCGCCTGCGCTTCGGCGAGCGCGAGCGGAATCGAGCCGGAGGACGTGTTGCCGTAGCGGTCGACATTGATCACCACCCGATCCGACGGAATCCCGAGCTTCTTGGTTGCGTGGTCGATGATGCGAACGTTCGCCTGATGTGGGACGTAGACGTCGACGTCGTCGATTGTGACCCCGTAGCGCTCGAGCACGGCCGCGGCGGACTGGACGAGAACACGCGTCGCGAACTTGAAGACTTCGCGGCCGTTCATCTTCACGAACTGGTCGGGATTGTCGAAGCGGCGGGAGCCGCTGCCCGGCAGCCAGAGGTGCTCGCCGCCCGCGCCGTCGGCGCCGAGCTCGAAAGCGAGGAAGCCCGCTTCAGCCGAGCGCTCGAGCACGACGGCGCCGGCACCGTCCCCGAAGAGGACAACCGTCGAGCGGTCGGTCCAGTCCAGGATGCGCGAGAGCACGTCGCCGCCGACCACGAGCGCCCGCTGAGACAGCCCTGCCGCAATCATCCCGTAGGCCTGTACGAGCGCGTACATGAAGCCGGTGCAGCCGGCGGAGAGGTCGTAGGCACCCGCATCCTTGGCGCCCAACTGGTCGGCGAGAATCGCGGAGGTCGAGGGGAACATCATGTCGGGCGTGACGGTGGCGACGATCAGAAGGTCGATGTCCGCCCCGCCGATGCCTGCCTGCTCGAGCGCCTGCCGGGCAGCGGGCAGCGAGAGATCCGACAGTGCCTGGTCCTCCGCTGCGATCCGACGCTCGCGGATGCCGGTCCGCTCCATGATCCACTCGTCCGACGTGTCGACCATCCGCTCGAGGTCGTCGTTCGTCATCACGCGCTCGGGTGCATACGCGCCGAGCCCTGTGATCGTGACCGGAAGGTCGCTGCGAGCGTCGCCGATCATGCGGCGTCCTCGCTCCCTACGAACACCGTGAGCATCGCCTCGGCCGCGACGTCTCCGCCGACGCTTGCGCGGCCCTGGCCCTTCGCGATCGGTCCGCGCACGCGCAGGAACTCGCACTCGAGTTCGAGCTCGTCGCCCGGCTCGACGACCCGCTTGAAGCGACAGTCGTCGATGCCCGCGAAGAAGGGGACCTTGCCGCGGTTCGTCTCGTCCGCGAGCACCGCAACGGCGCCGCACTGGGCGATGGCCTCGATCGTCAGCACCCCGGGCATCACCGGGCGGCCGGGGAAGTGCCCCGGAAACCACCAGCCGTCCTCGGGCACGAGGAAACGCCCGCGCACCTTGCGGCCGGGCTCCAGCTCGAGCACCTCGTCGACGAGCAGGAACGGAGGGCGGTGGGGGATGATCGACTCGATCGTCTCCCGCCCGAACGGCGTTGCGAGGTCGGTCATGCCACGTCGCGCCGCTCGAGCCGGTCGCGAAGCCGGTTGCGGCCGCGGTGCGCGTGGCACTTGGCCGTCCCGACCGGCATGCCGGCGGCGGCCGCGATCTCATCGAACGTGTAGCCGAGCGCGTCCTTGAGCACGATGACCTGCGCCTGCTCCGGCGAGATGCCGGCGAGCGAGTCGCAGAGCTCGCGCCGGAGCTCGGTCATCCGCACACCGCGCGTCGGGTCTTGCTCGACGTCGGCTCCGAGCTCGTCGGGCAGTGGATCGTGGGCGCGGGTTCGCTGCCGCTCGGCCACGTCACGGCAGGTGTTGACGACGAGCCGATGCAGCCAGGTCGAGAACTGCGACTCGCCTCGGAACTGCTTGAGGCGGACGCAAAGCTTCGCGAGCGCTTCCTGGGCGGCGTCGCGCGCATCCTCGGGATCCCGCAAGAGGTGCCGCGCGAGCCGCTCGACTCGCGGGGCATGCCGGACGCAGAGCGCCTCGAGCGCACGGGCGTCGCCGCCCTTCGCGCGGGTGACGAGAATCGGGTCGCTGAGGCTCGCGTAGTCGAGGCCGCGCTCCCGCAGCGGCTGCTTGATGCTCCCCACAACCGGGTTAGTCTAAATGCGGGTGTCGGATCTCTCGTCCGCCTCTGTCGACGTGGTGCTGCAGGGGCGGCTCGGCCGCCCGTACACCTTCGTCGAGGAGTGCCCGTCGACGCAGCGGCTGCTCGACGAGAACGCGACCGAAGGGACGATGGTCGCGACCGATCTCCAGACCCATGGACGCGGCAGGCTCGGCCGGACGTGGGAGGCGCCGAAAGGGACCGCGCTGCTCTTCTCCGTGCTCTTGCGCCCGCACCCGCCGATGGCGATCTGGCCCGAGCTCTCGCTCGTCGCCGGAGAGGCAGTCGCTGCGGCGCTGCGCGAGCAGACTGGGGCCGCAGCCGCGCTGGGCCATCCGAACGACGTCCTCGTCGAGGGCCGGAAAGTTGCGGGAGTCCTGCCCGAGGCGACGGTCGGCAGGGTCGTGCTCGGAGTCGGCGTGAACGTCAACCAGACCGCCGACGACCTGCCTGAGGACACGCCGAAGCCGCCGACGTCGCTGCGCGTCGAGACCGGACGCGAGTGGCCGCGAGCGCCGCTACTCGCCGCGATCCTGCTCGAGCTCGAGAACCGCTACGACGACTGGCAGCGGCTGCATACGAACCGTTAGGAGGGTTGCTGCTCGCGAAAGCTCCGCGCAGCTTCGATCGCCGCGCCGAGGTTCAGGCCCTTGTCCTTCGCCTGCTTGATCAGCATCACGGTCTCGAGCGCGTCGATGTCGTAGATCCGCTGCTTCTTGCCCTTGGTCGGGATCTGCGCCTTGTTCGTCCAGTAGTCGAGCTGCATCTTCGAGATCCCAGCGATCTGGCAGACCTGGCCGAGGTAGAGCTCGACCTTGTCGAGGTGATCCGCCAAATTGATGGGTTCGAGAAGATCGACCTGCCGGCTGACCGCCATCCGTACCCTCGCCGCGTCGGTTTTCTGACCCCCTTCGCGAGTTATAAAGACCACGCGCTGCTTTTGGAAGGGGGTTGCTGTGATCAGCCAGCGCTCGGCTGAGAATCGGCCGGCTCGCCGACGGCGTCGTCACCGTCACCGTTCGTCTCGTCCGACTCGACCACCGGGGCGAGCGCCGAGACCGTCTCGTCGTCGCCGCGGAGGCGCATCACGATCACGCCCTGCGTGGAGCGGCCGAGCCTCTTGACGTCTTCGACCGGGATCTTGATCACCGTGCCCGCAGTGGAGATGAGCATCACCTGGTAGCCGTCGCGAACGACGCGCGAGCCGACGAGATGGCCGCGGGCCTCGGTCAGCTGCACGGTCTTGACACCCATGCCGCCGCGGCCCTTGACCGGGTACTCGCTGACGCGGGTGCGCTTGCCGTAGCCGTTCGTGGTCACGACGAGCAGGTCCGCGTCGTCCTCGGCGATGTTGATCGAGATCACCTCGTCGCCCTTGCGCAGCCTCATGCCGGCGACACCCGACGTGTCGCGGCCCATCGGCCTGGCATCGGTCTCGTGGAAGCGGATCGCCTGCCCCTTGGCCGAAACCATGAGGATGTCGTCCGAGCCCGACGAGTGCCGGACGCCCACCAGCTCGTCACCGTCGCGCATCTTGATCGCGATGATGCCGTCGGCCTTCAGCGGCGTGTTGTAGGCGGCGAGCTCGGTCTTCTTGACGACGCCGTTCTTGGTGGCGAAGACGAGGTACTTCGCCTCCTCGAAGGCACGCGTCTGGACCACGGCCCGCACCTGCTCCTCCTGCCGGAACGGGAGCAGGTTGACAATCGCACGGCCCTTCGACTGGCGCGAGCCGAGCGGCAGCTCGTGCACCTTGAGCCGGTAGACCTTGCCGACGCTCGTGAAGAAGAGGATGTAGTCGTGCGTCGAGGCGACGAAGAGGTGCTCGATGTAGTCGTCCTCCTTCATGTCCATCCCCATCACGCCGATGCCGCCCCGCCGTTGCTCGCGGTACGTCGTCACCGGTAGCCGCTTGATGTAGCCGGAGCGCGTGATCGCGATGACCATGTCCTCCTCGGCGATCAGGTCCTCGAGCTCGAGCTCCTCCTCGGCCGCCACGATCTCGGTGCGCCGGTCGTCGTTGCGGCCGTAGATCTGCTTGATCTCGAGCAGCTCGTCGCGGATGAGGCCGTCGATCTTGGCCTGGTCGCCGAGGATCTCCCGCAGCTCGGCGATCCGCTCCTGCAGATCCTTGTGCTCGGCCTCGACTTCCTTCCGGGCGAGGCCGGTGAGACGCGAGAGCCGCATCTCGAGGATCGCCTCGGCCTGGATCTCGGACAGCGAGAACTGCGCGATCAATTGCTCGCGTGCCTCGTCGCGGTCGGCCGCTGCCCGAATCAACGCGACGATCGCGTCGATGTTGTCGAGCGCGATCAGGTAGCCCTGCAGAACGTGCGCGCGAGCTTCCGCCTTGCGCAGCTCGTCCTTCGAGCGGCGGGTGACGACCTCGCGCTGGAACTCGAGGTAGTGGCGGACGAGCTCGAGGAGGGACAGCGTCCTCGGAATGCCCTCGACGAGCGCGACGGCGTTGTAGCCGAAGGTGGACTGGAGCGGCGTGTGCTTGAAGAGCTTGTTGAGCGCGACCTGCGGCACCGCGTCGCGCTTCAGCTCGATCTGGATCCTCATGCCGGTGCGGTCGGAGTGATCCGCCAGGTCCGACACCTCGGTCAGCACCTTGTCGCGAACGAGGTCTGCGATCTTCACGATCACGCCTGAGTCGCCGCCTTTCTTGACGCCGTACGGAAGCTCGGTGACGACAACCGCCGAGCGGCCGCCGCGCAGCTCCTCGATGTGCGCGCGCGCGCGCATGACGATCCGGCCGCGGCCGGTGCGATACGCGTCGCGGATGCCGCCGCGCCCGACCACGATCGCGCCCGTCGGAAAGTCGGGCCCCTTGACGTGCTTCATCAGGCCCTCGACCGAGATCTCCGGGTCGTCGATCATCGCGATCACGGCGTCGATCGTCTCGCCGAGGTGATGCGGCGGCATGTTCGTCGCCATCCCGACGGCGATTCCCGTCGAGCCGTTGACGAGCAGGTTCGGGAAGCGCGACGGCAGAACCGACGGCTGGCGGCGCGACTCGTCGTAATTCGGCTCGAAGTCGACGGTGTTCGCGTCGATGTCGCGCAAGAGCTCGGTCGCGATCCGCGACAGGCGCGCCTCGGTGTAGCGCATGGCCGCCGCCGGATCGTCGTCGATCGAGCCGAAGTTCCCCTGGCCGTCGACGAGGGGGTAGCGCAGCGAGAACGGCTGCGCCATCCGCACGAGCGTGTCGTAGATCGCCGAGTCGCTGTGCGGGTGATAGTTCGCCATCACGGCGCCGACCGTGGAGGCCGACTTCTTGTACGGCCGGTTCGGCTGCAGGCCGGCCTCGTGCATCCCGTACAGGACGCGCCGATGCACCGGCTTCAGGCCGTCGCGCACATCGGGCAGCGCGCGCGAGACGATGACCGACATCGCATAGTCGAGGAAGCTCGAGCGCATCTCCTGCTCGAGTTCGCGCGACTCGATCCGTCCCGAGCCGAGCGCGCCTGTATCGACCTCAGACACCCGAGCCCCTACACGTCAAGGAAGGCGTCCTTCGCGTTCTCCTCGATGAAGATGCGGCGCGGCTCGACCTGGTCGCCCATCAGCATCGAGAAGAGCTGGTCGGCGGCGCTCGCGTCTTCGACGTCGACCCGGACGAGCAGGCGCTTCGCGGGATCCATCGTCGTCTCCCAGAGCTGCTCGGGGTTCATCTCCCCGAGGCCCTTGTAGCGGGAGAGCTGGGTGCCGACCTCCTTCGCGAGGTCGAGCGCATCGGCCCGCAGCCCGGAGAAGGTCTCCGGCTCGGCCGTGTGCTTGCCGAGAGCGAGCGAGAACGGCGGCGGCCCGACGACCTCGACGAGCTTCTCGTAGGCCCTGCGGAGGTTCGCGTAGATCGGCGACGCGAGCAGCTCTGCCGAGAGACCGATGGTCTGCGCGGCCGACGTCTCCTCCTCGACGACCTTCACCTGCAAGCCCTGGTCGTCCCGCGCGAGGACCGAGAGCTTGAAGCCGTTCGGCGGCAGCGCCGCGATCGCCTGCTCGGCAGCGGCGGGCGTCGCAATGTCGAGCTCGACGAGCCGGTGCGAGACGACGAGGTCGGAGGCGTGCGGCCCGAAATCGGCGCGCAGCCTCGCCGACCAGCCCTCGAACTCTGCGAGCGCGCCCGTGAACCGCTTCCACCGTGCCTCGGTCAGCTTGACCTCGTTCCCGGCGCGGTCGCGCACCCCGAGGTCTCCGAAGCGCTCGCGCACGAGCAGCTCCTCGAGCTGCGACTCCTTCTCGAAGTAGAACTCTCGGCTGCCGAGCTTCACCTTGTAGAGCGGTGGCACGGCGATGTGGATGTGCCCGTACTCGAACAGCTCGCGCATGTGCCGGTAGAGGAAGGTGAGGACGAGCGTCCGGATGTGCGATCCGTCGACGTCGGCGTCGGTCATGACGATGATCCGGTGGTAGCGGAGACCCTCGATGTCGAACTCGTCGCCGATCCCGGTGCCGATCGCAGTGATCATCGCCTGGATCTCGTTGTTCGAGAGCACCTTGTTGATCCGGTTCTTCTCGCTGTTGATGATCTTCCCGCGCAGCGGCAGGATCGCCTGGTACGTACGGTCGCGGCCGGTCTTCGCCGACCCGCCGGCCGAGTCGCCCTCGACGATGAACAGCTCCGTAAGCGACGGATCGCGAATCGAGCAGTCGGCGAGCTTGCCGGGCAGCGACGAGCTGTCGAGCGCCGACTTGCGGCGCGTCAGCTCGCGCGCCTGCCGCGCCGCGAGCCGCGCCCGCATCGCTGCGATCGCCTTGTTGCAGATCGCGCGTGCGTCCTGGGGGTTCTCCTCGAAGAACCGCGCCAGCGACGAGTTGACCGTCGTCTGGACGAGACCCTCGATGCCCGGGTTGCCGAGCTTCGTCTTCGTCTGCCCTTCGAACTGCGGATTGCGCAGCTTGACGGAGACCACGGCGGCGAGACCCTCGCGGACGTCCTCGCCCTCGAGACTCTCCTTCTCCTTCAGGAGCTTGAGCTCGGTGGCCTTCGCGTTGAGGGTGCGGGTCAGCGCGCTGCGGAAGCCGGAGAGATGGGTGCCACCCTCGACGGTGTTGATGTTGTTGGCGAAGGTGAAGACCGACTCCTGATACGAGGAGTTCCACTGCATCGCCACCTCGACGGCCCCCTGCTCGGTGTCGCCTTCGAAATAGACGATGTGCTTGTGGATCGCGTCCTTGGCCTCGTTGATGTACGAGACGAAGTCGCGGATGCCGCCCTCGTAGTGGAACTCGACCGTCTTGCCGTCCGCGCGCTCGTCGACAAGCTTGATGTGGAGCCCCTTCGTGAGGAACGCCGTCTCGCGCAGCCGCTGCGTGATCGTCGCCGCGTCGACGTCGAGCTCCTCGAAGATCTGGGAGTCGGGCAGAAAGCTGATCGTCGTCCCGACGGCGTCGTCGGGGGCCATCTTCCCGACGACCTCCATGTCGCCGGTCGGGTCGCCGCGCTCGAACTCCTGCCGGTAGATCTGGCCGTCGCGCCGCACCTCGGCGACGAGCCGCTCGGAAAGCGCGTTCACCACCGAGACGCCCACGCCGTGCAAACCGCCCGAGACCTTGTAGCCGTCGCCGCCGAACTTGCCGCCGGCGTGGAGCTTCGTGAGCACGACCGTCAGCGCCGGCAGTCCCTGGTCCTTCATCACGTCGACGGGGATGCCCGAGCCCCAGTCCTGGACCGTGACCGAGTTGTCCGGATGAAGGGTGACCTCGATGCGGTCGTTGCGGCCCTGTAGGGCCTCGTCGACCGAGTTGTCGACGACCTCGTAGATGAGGTGATGGAGGCCGCGGAGCCCCGTCGAGCCGATGTACATGCCCGGGCGAAGCCGGACCGGCTCGAGGCCTTCGAGGACCGTGATGTCCCTAGCGGTGTAGTCTGTTTCAGTCATGAAAAAAGCCCTGCAAATTCCGCATTTGCGGGCAGGACGAAGTGTATCAGACGGAGCGGTCGGCCGAGCCGCGAGCGAGCGCCGTTTTTATGGCTTTCGCAACAGATTCGCGCAGCGCCGGATCCTCGATGCCGGCGGCGATCTCTGCTGCCTCGCGCGCGTGCTCTGCGGAGACCTCGACCCTGGCCGGCGGCGACTCCTCGGGAGTCGTGTCCGGCAACGGCCCCGGAGTGAAGCGAAGCCTCGGGCGGCCGGGCAACCGCTCTGAGATCTCGCTCGCCCGCTGCGTCAGCTCGAACCCCCAGATCGCGTCGCGGACGTGGACGATGAGCGTCCCGTCGGGCTGAGTCCGCGCCGGCCACGCGTTGCGCGCGATCTCCTCGCCGACCGCGGACGGCCAGGCGGTGACCGCGTCGCCCGCGCCGCTGTCCGCGCCGACGCGAGAGAGCTCGGCGCGAATCTGCTCGCCGACGGGCTCCACTACCCGGCCGCCTCTACCAGGACTGCCCCCGGGGTCACCTCGAGCAGCTGGTCGGGATCGGCGGGCAGCATCGCAGCGTCCGTCGCGGTGACGAGCGCCTGTCCTGCGGTTCGCACGCGCGCGGCCAGGATCCGCCGTCGCTGAGGATCGAGCTCGGACAACACGTCGTCGAGCAAGAGGAGCGGCGGAACGCCGGTGCGGTCGGCGATCGTCTCAGCCTCGGCAAGAAGTAGGGCGAGCAGAGCGAGCCGCTGCTCTCCCTGAGAGCCGAAGCTGCGGAGATCGCGGCCGGCCGCTGAGAGCACGACGTCGTCGAGATGAGGACCGAGCGAGGTCACTC
>CAWCDC010000005.1:0-256249 GCA_963794255.1 uncultured Actinomycetes bacterium
GGTTGTCGTCTTCTTCGAGGTAGGCGAGCACGTCGGCGCGGCGGAGCAATGTCCGGCTGCCGTCTTTCACCCGCTTCAGGCGACGGGCGCTGAGGAGGTCATCGACGCGTCCCCGGTTCACGATCTGGCCGGTGCCGTGGCAGCGGCGGCAGGTGTTGCCGGTGCAGCCGGTCTTCACGACCGTGCCGTCGTCGTCTTTCGCGGCGGTGCCGGGGCAGGGCTTGTAGCCGCAGCCGATGAGGAGGGCTGCTTCGGGCACGGTCAGAAGCTCCGACAGGGACTCGGGCTCGGCTTTCGCAGCGACGGCGTCGGCGATGGTGGTGAGGGAGTCGTCGTTGAAGGTGACGGGGACGAGGATCCCGTTCAGGTCGATCTCAACGGTCGTCCTCACGACAGGTCACCTATATGGGGTGCCGTGTCGTCACCTATCTTGGGTGCCCTCTCGGCACCTATCTCGGGTGCCGGCTCGTCCTCCGTAGTTATTGCGGCTCTATGCCGTGGCGGGATGTTCGGGATCGGGACGGCTCGCGTTACGCGCGAGGGGCGCCGGTCGCGGGCATGCGGGCCGGAGCCGCTGCCGCGCTCGAAGTCGGACGAGCAGGCCGGGTAGCAGGACGCGGAGATTATCGCCGGCATGCCGCTTGTCGCTCGTCCCGCCAGTTCGGCGAGTTCGGAGTAGCTGGTCAGCAGAGTCGCACCTGCCCCGAAGCCGTACTTGCGCTCGAGGAGGCAGATGGCCCGGTAGTAGTCGACGGCCGCCGCGCGTCGCTGTCTCCGCGGAGGACGGTCGGCCAGCCGAGCCGTTCGAAACGGTCAAGGTCTTCGCCGCGCGGCCCGCGCCTGAGGCCCTGGAAGGGGGCGCAGTTGGCGGGGCAGCCAACGTCGCGGCAGATGTCGCCTAGGACGCGCTCGTAGGTGCCGCCACGCTTCTTCTTCCAGGCCGGGCGGGTGGTACCGCCAGTGCCTCCCGTCCGTCATGTTCGCGTACGCGCTCGGGATCACGCTGCGCGCACTCCCGAACGCTGTAGCCGATCTTCTTCGCCCACGCGGAGAGGATCTGGCCCGTTTCGCTTTCACTCAACTGGAGCCGACGGCACTCCATAGCGAGGCGTGAACGCCGCCTCGTGCCGCTGCGCGCCGCCGAGATTGCCGTCGAGAATGAACGCGATGCACGGCTTCAACGCCGCCGGCGGCGAGGCCCGTAGTCGTCCGCGACATGCCGCACCGCCTCCAGCGCCTGAAGTGCGTCTCGGAGGAGGTGACGACGGAGAGTTTCGGCGGACGCTCGACGCTCACGGCTGGTCTCCAGCCGGAAGCGCCCGCCACAGGGCGTCCTGATCGGCCTGTTCCCGGCTGATCTCGAAATGCAGCCGGGAGAGGTCGAGCACGGTCTCTATCGCCGTCCGAACGATGTCGGCGAGTTGGTCGACGACTCAAGCTGGCAGGTCTCGCCGCGCCATGAGCGGGAACGACTGTCGCTCGCCTTCGCGGGTGCGGTCGGCAACCCGTAGGTGGCGACCTGGTCGGCCGTGAGCGCGACTCGCCTCGGCTCGACGTGGAGCGTGTTGATGACCCTGTCGGCGTTCACGAACGCACTGACATCCGCTGCGATTGCCTCGAAGATCGAGACGCCGGACGGGTCGAAGTCGCCGACGTGCAGGAGCCAGTGGGCACGTTCCCGAGCGAGCGCACGATCAACGATCTGGCGGACGGCGGAGAGGCTGTTGAAGCCGCCGCTCGAATAGACCGGCACCGAGTAGTCGTTTCTGCAACGCGGGCCAACTGCGGTGCCATCCCGGCGGATTCGCACCACACCTCAACGCGGACGCGCTGCCCGGCCTGACGGTCGCGCCGGTAGCGGCTGGGACCGAGACGCCGACCGAGTCCCCAGAAGTGCTGCGTGCCCGCGTACCAGGGCTAGGAAGCAATGATAAAGTCGTCGCGGATGTAGTCGAACGGGATCAGCTTGGCGCGGCGGGCACGAACGAAATTTCGACTCGGAAAGCCGGTCATACGCTCGCTCCGTCTTCGCGTACTCGTGCGAGGCGACGAGCCGGTAGTAGATCTGGCGCACCGTCAGCGGCAGATAGTCCTGGTAGCCTCGGTCAGCACGCTCTCTACCTGGTCGAGCAGCGCCCTCGTCTTCGCCTGCGGACGCCAGTCGGCGTACCCCTTCGGCCGCTGCCGTCCGTTTTCACGGCCCGCCGTGATCTCCCAAGCGGCGAGCACGTCGGGGTCACGTCTCACGATGTCGCCGCCGCTCACGACTCAGACGTGTGGTTTCCCGGCCCAGGAACCAGGTGTTCCGCCGTCGATCCGCTCGACCGAGGGAATGACGCCTTCCGGGGCTCGCGGCCCGTCACGGCCCTGTCAGCAGCGAGCACGTCCTGCCGGTTGCCGCCGACGACGCGCACGACCTGATTCGCGGGCACGTCCCCATGCTCGGCCCGGTAGCCACGGACGCTGCGTTCAAGTTGACGACGCCGCGCCGCGCTGCTCGTTGCGAGCGCGCGCCGGATCTGGGCGGCAGACTCGCCGCTGAACTCGACCAGGATCCGCTCGTCGCCGACGAGGAGCACGCACACGAGGGCGGCACTCATGCCGCCTCCGCCCCGAGGCGTAGATCTACGTCATGAGGTGGTGGATCGGCGTCGTCTTCTAATCGGACAGGCCCGGCGCGCGCCGACCGGCGCGATGTCGAGCGCCGTCGCGAGGGCGAGCACGCCGAAGCATCCGGACGCGGCGAGGCCGGAGCCGAATGTCGCAAGCCTGAAACCGAGGACGGGCAGGCCGTGCCACGGCCGCCTCCATCAACTCGACGTTCCCGGCCGCATCGCAGACATCGTCGTAGCCGGGATCTAGCTCGAACTCGATCACGTCGCTATCAATCAGTCGCTCCATCAGTTCAGGCGAAGCGTCACCGCTCAGCGCTGCCTCGCAGGCGACGCGCGCGAACTCACGGCTGCGAGCGGCCTGCTCCAGGTCTCCGTCCTCGTCGTCCTCCTGATCGAGTGCGGAGAACAGCGCATCCCCGGCAGCGTTCGCGAGCTGTGCTGGTCGGTAGTAGGCAAGCCTGCTGCCGTCGTGCTCGAACTCGATCACGGGATCTGTCCCGAGAGTCGCCACGATGTCGGCGATCACGTCATCAACGAGGACGAGTTCGTCGTCTGGTACGTCGAGACGCTGATGTAGAAGCGGCGCGATGCGTTCCTCTAGCCGCTCCAGCAGGGCGTCAGCGTCTAGTAGATCGTCACGAAGCACCACGAGCGGCCTTCCAGCGGGGAGTCAGTCATCTACCGAAGATCGTACCACTTCCCCGCCCGTAGACCCGGAACGCCGAAGGGCGCTTGCGCGCCCTTCCGACGAGATGAACGGCGACTCCCAGCCGCCGCGAGCGTCATGCTCGCCCGTAGCTTAGACGGCGGCGGCGGTCGGCGCGCTCGGCGACGCGTGACGGCCCGAAAGGTGTTGCCTTTTTGTTGCCTTGGAGCCACTCGACGCCGACTCAGCTAACGACGAAACCCGCCGTTAGCAGCGGGTTTCTAAGGCTGCGGGGCAGGGATTCGAACCCCGACTACCTGATCCAGAGTCAGGCGTCCTACCATTAGACGACCCCGCAACGGGTCGGCGGCAGTGTAGCCGCCTGCCGGTTCGCGGCCTCAGATCTCGAGCCGGTACATCGGCACGAGGCGCTTCTCGGTCTCGGTGTCGATGTGCGCGACCACCTCGACGTACGGCTCGAGGCCGGAGCCGCGGAGCTTCGCCTTCAGCAGGCCGTCGACCTGGAAGATGCCCGGACGAGTTGTTCATCGGGATCTCGATCTTGATCGGCCTCTCCTCGCCGTCGCCGATCGTGACGTCCTCGATCGCGGCCGCCGAGAGCGAGTGCATCGAGACGCTGGCCGCGCTCGAACGGGATCCGCGAGCGGCCCTTCTCCATGTCGAGCGCGTCGGCGACGCGGATGATCCCGGCCTCGAGCGTGAGCGGCTCGCCGTCGGCGCGGTGGCTGATGATCGCCTGCAGCACCTCGGAGACGATCACGGTCAGGTCCGGCTCCTCGTAGAGGCCGTCGAGCAGCTGCGCGCAGCTTCGGCTCGGCGAGGAAGAGGCTGAAGTCCTCGTGGCCGTGCCGGTGGACCGACATGCCGACGCAGTGGGTGAGCGCGGCGAGCGCGACGACGATCTCGGCGTCGTCCTGCTCCATCCCGTAGTCGCGCGACCATCGCCGGCTCGACGCCGTGCTTCGTCAGCTGGCGCAGGAGCTTGAGCGCGATGTTCGTGACGATCTGGATGTGCACCCAGGAGTGGTCGTTGATCTCCATCCGGGCGACCGCGTTCACGTTCGAGACGTGCCACCAGCGCCTTGAGCTGGTCGTCGGCGTTGACGCGCTCGATCAGCGTGCGGAGCTTGCGGTTGCCGCGGACGGGGACGTTGATCCGCATCCGCGCGATCGCCTCGGTCGGGCGTCAGCCGGGTCTCGCGCTCGGCCTCGGCCGAGACCGGCTCGCTCGATGCGCTCCTGCGTCTCGGGATCGAGCTCCACGACCGGAGCTTACGCCCCATCGGCGGCGCCGGGGATTGCGCCGCGGCCCGCGAGGCGATAGAGCTATGACGGTGAGCGTCGGCGCGGTCGAGGGCACGGCAGGGCCGCAGCTCCGCCCGCTCGCGCTCGGCGAGATCCTCGACGTCGGCGATGAAGATCGTCTGGCGCAACGCGCGGACGCTGATGCAAGTCGTCGTCTTCGTCGTGCTGCCGGTGCAGATCCTCGTGCAACCTCGATCCAGCTCTCGGCTGCTGCCGAGCGACTGACGCTCTCGAGCGGCAGCGCCGGTCCGTTCGCGCGCGCCGTCACGACGCAGGGGCCGATCACCGCCGCACGACCTGGGACGTGCGCTCGTCGGCTTCGGCTCCGCGCTGCTGCTCGGGTTCGTCGCCGGGCGGCTCGCCGCAGGCGCCTGCTACCGCGCCATCACGAGCGCCTACCTCGGCGAGCAGATCGGCTGGCGCGCCTCGCTCGCGCTTCGCGCTGCGCCGGCTGCACGCGCATCGTCTGGGTGACGTTCCTCACGTTCCTCCTCGTCGGGCTCGGGCTGCTCCCTGCGTCGATCCCCGGCGTCTACCTCTGGGTCGCGTTCGCGGTCGCCGTCCCGGTGCTGCTCGCTGGAAGGACGCCGGGCTTCGGGCGCTCGGCCGCTCGCGCGCGCTCGTCGCGGGCCCTGGTGGCGGACGCTCGGCGTCGTCGGTCGTCGGGTATCTGCTCGTCTCCGATCGTGAGCGCTCGCGCTGCAGCGGGCTCGTCGTCGGCGGTCGCCTTCGCCAACCCGGTCGCGCAACTCGGTCACTGGGTTCGTCCTGAACACGCTCGCCGCGACGCTCGGAAGCATGATCGCCACGCCGTGCGCGGCCGCGTTCGTCACGGTCCTCTACATCGACCTGCGCGTGCGCAAGGAGGGATTCGACCTCCTGCTGCTTGCGCGCGGCTCGGCGTCGAGCGCCCGGCGGGGCAGGTGCGCCGGCGTTCATCCCGAGGCGGTGCAGCCGGGTGGACAGCCGCCGTTCTGGCCGCCGCCGTCCGGGCTGGCAGTCCCGAGCCGGGTCCGGCTTCGCCACCGACTGGCCGAGCCGCGCCGTCGCCGGCGTCCGACCGAGCGCCAGCCGCCGTTCTGGCCGCCGCCTCCGCGGCTGGACGCCGGGCGACGCAGTGAACCCGGCGCAGGCGCGGGCGACACGCGTGAGGCGCGCCAGCATCCTGCTCGGAGCGGCGGTTCCGCGGGCACGAGCGTTGCCGCGTCCGCTTGCACGGCTTCTTCGCGTGGTCTGGCAGCGCCACTCTGCCACTTTCGTCGGCGCGGCGGCCTTCGACTGGCTCGGCCGCTGCGGGTCGGCGGGGCGCGGCGTGTCTGTGGACCGTCCTCGGCGCTGGCCGTCCTCGCCGTGCGGCCGTTCGGTTCGCGGCAGCTCGCGCCGACGCCGCGTCGAGGTCGAGGCCCGCGGCGCCTGACGTCGCGCGGCCGGGGACGCGCCGAGGATCCGGCCGAGCTCGAGCGGCTCGCCGACGAGGCCGAGCGGCGCGGCGATCTCGAGACGGCGCTGCGGCTGCGCTTCCGCGCCGGGCTGCTGCGGCTCGGGCGGGCGCGGGCGGTCCCGCCTGCGTCCGTCGCTGCGGACGCGGGAGGCGCGGCGCGCGCTGCGCGATCGCCCGCTTCGACCGGCTCGCCCGCGCCTTCGACGAGGTCGTCTACGGCGGCCGGCCGCCGCGCCCGACGACGTCGAGCGCCGCGCGCCGGACTGGCCGCGGGTGCTCGCGGAGGCGCGGCGATGAGCGGGCGCTGGCGCGATCGCGCTCACGGTCGTCGCGCTGCTCGTCGCGGTCAACGTCGTGCTCCGGCTGCTCGGCACGCTGACGGGCGGCACGCCGGGCGGCCCGCGCTCGTCGTCGTACGCGACGTCGCCGCACGGGGACGCCGCCTGCGCCGAGCTGCTCGGGCGCGCAGGGCACACGGTCGAGCAGGTGCGGACGCCTGCCGCACGCGGCGCCTGCCGCGCCGCCGGAGCGACCGTGTTCCTCCTCGATCCGCCGGTCGGTCGGGACGACAGGACGCTCGCCGCGCTGCGGCGCGTATCGTCGGCGGAGCGGCGGGCGTCTGCGTCGGTCTCGGGCGCTGTCGCCTCACGCGATGCACGAGCTCGTCGCGACCGTCCCAGAGGTCGCACGGCCTGGCCGGTCGTCCGCGGGACGGCTCGCGACGGACCGGCGGGGCGACGCCGATCCTGGGACCGAGACGAGACCTCGTCGCCGTGCGGCGGTCGGCCGCGGCCGGGTCGTGCTGCTCGCCGACGCCTCGCCGCTCCAGAACCGGCTCCTCGGCACGGCCGACAACGCCGCGTTCGGCCTCGAGCTCGCCGGCCCGCGCACCCGGCCGGTCGTGTTCTTCGAGAGCTACCACGGCTACGGCACGGGCACGCGGGCTCTCGGCGCCTCCCGCTCTCGCTGGAAGCTGCTCCTCGGCGGCCTCGGCCTGGCGGCGCTCGTCTACATGCGTCGCGCGCGGCCGGCGCTTCGGCCCGCCCGAGCCGGAGGGCGGGAGCTCGCGCCGCCGCGGCGCGAGTACGTCGAGGCGCTCGCGGCGGTCGTCGCGCGGAGCAGGCGCCGCGACGCGCCGTCGGGCCGGTGCGCCGCGAGGCCCGCGACGCGGTCCTCGCGCCGCTCGGCGCTGCCCGCCGGGCGTCGACCGACGACGCGTTCCGGGTCGCGGCGCCCGCCGGCTCGGCCTCCCCGACGACGACGCCGAGGCGCTGCTCCGGCCGCGCCGAGACCGACGCCGAAGTGCTCGCCGCTCGGCCGCGCCGCTCGCGCGGATCAGGCAGGATCAGCCGCTGATGGAGGGCCTCCGGGA
Source organism: uncultured Actinomycetes bacterium (assembly GCA_963794255.1). Classification (GTDB taxonomy): domain Bacteria; phylum Actinomycetota; class Thermoleophilia; order Gaiellales; family Gaiellaceae; genus Palsa-739. The sequence goes on from CAWCDC010000005.1 coordinate 7,401, forward strand.
CAGGGTCGTGGCCGAGGTGGCGAAGGTCGCCGTCGGCCAGGAGGCGACCGTCGAGCGGATCCTCTGCGCGCTGCTCGTCGGCGGCCACGTGCTGCTCGAGGGCGTGCCCGGCGTCGCGAAGACGCTCGTCGCGAACGCGGTCGCGCGCGCGCTCGGCCTCGAGTTCCGGCGCGTCGCAGTTCACGCCGGACATGCTCCCCTCCGACCTACTCGGGACGCTGACGCTGCGCGGCGGCGAGCTCGCGTTCCGGCCGGGCCCGGTCTTCACGAGCGTGCTGCTCGCCGACGAGATCAACCGCACGCCGCCGAAGACGCAGGCCGCGCTGCTCGAGGCGATGGAGGAGCGGCAGGTGACGATCGAGGGGACGCCGCGCGCGCTGCCCGACCCGTTCCTCGTCCTCGCGACGCAGAACCCGATCGAGTACGAGGGCACCTACCCGCTGCCCGAGGCCCAGCTCGACCGCTTCCTCTTCAAGCTCGAGCTCGGCTACCCGGACGAGGAGACACGAGCGGCAGATCCTCGGCCTGCCGCCACCGCGGCGTGCGGCCGGCGACGCTCGACGACATCGCAGCCGGTGGTCGAGCCCGGCGGAGCTCGCGCAGGCCGGCGCGGGAGCTCGACGCGACCGGCGTCTCCGACGAGGTCGCCGACTACGTGACGCGCGATCGTCCGCGCGACGCGGACGCTGCCGAGCGTCGAGCTCGGCGCGAGCCCGCGCGCCGGCGTCCATCTGCTGGCCGCGCGCGAAGGCGGTCGCGCGGCTCGACGAGCGTGGCTACGTCACGCCCGACGACGTCGCGGACGTCGCGCCGGCCGTGCTTCGCCACCGGCTGCTGCTGCGTCCCGAGGCCGAGCTCGAGCGCTACACGGCCGGACGACGCGGTGCAGCGCCGCGCTCGAGGCGGTTCCCGTACCGCGGTGACGCCGACCCCGCGCGCGGCGCTCGCGCTGGCGCTCGTCGCGCTCTCGCTGCTCGTCCTGCCGGTGTCGCGGTTGCCGTCCTGCTCGGCTGTCGCGCTCGCTGCGGCGACCGGCGTCGACGCGCTGGTGCGTGCGGCGGCCGCCGGAGGTCGAGCGCGACGTGCGCCGACGCACCTCGCCCGCGGCGTGCCGGCCCCGCTGCGGCTCGAGCCGGCGGAGCCCGCGCGCGTCCGCCTGCGCCAGCCGGTGCCGCCCGATCTCGAGCTCGAGCCGGCGGAGGCGGAGCGGCGAGCTCGCCGGGCAGCTCGTCGCGCGCGCGCCGCGGCCGGCACGTGCTTCCGGCACCCGTCGCGCAGGCGCACCGGGCCGCTCGGGCTCGGCGCGCTGGACGCACAGCGTCGGCGAGGCGGCGGACGTGCTCGTCTATCCCGACCTGCCGGCGGCGCGGCGGCTCGCGAGCGCCGTGCGGGCGGGCAAGTTCCGGCGACGAGGGCCTGCGCCGCGCGGGCCGCTCGGGCTCGGCACGGAGTTCGAGTCGGTCCGCGAGTACTCTGCCCGACGACGACATCCGCCAGGTGAACTGGCGCGCGACCGCGCGGCTCGGGCGGCCGATGTGGAACCAGTACCGGGTCGAGCGCGACCGGGACGTCGTCTGCGTCGTCGACTGCGGCCGCCTGATGGCGGCTCCGTTCGCCGACCGGACGCGCCTCGACGCCGCGCTCGACGCGGCGGTCGCGGTCGCCGCCGTCGCCGACGTGCTCGGCGACCGGTGCGGCGCGATCGCGTTCGCAGGCGGACGTGCTCGCGCTCGCTGCCGCCGCGGCGCGCCGGCGCGCGCGACGTCGTGCGCGGCGCTGTTCGACCTCGAGCCGCGTGCCGGTGGAGAGCGACTACGAGCTCGCGTTCGCCCACGTCCGCGGCGTCAAGCGCGCGTTCGTCCTCGTCCTCACCGACCTGCTCGAGGAGTCGGCGGCCCGGCCGCTCGTCGAGGCGCTGCCGGTGCTCGCGCGGCGGCACGCCGTCGTCGTGGCGGGCGTCGGCCGATCCCGACCTCGACGCGGCGGTGCGCTCCGAGCCGCACGTCGCCGATCGACGTCTACCGCGCGGCGCGTCGCGCTCGACGTGCTCGCGGCGCGGGCGCGCGCCGCGGCGCGGCTGCGGCACGCCGGCGCGACCGTGGTCGAGGCGCCGCCGGCAACGCTCGCCGCCGCCGTGCGTCAGGACGTACCTGCGGGCGAAGTCGCTGGCTCGGCTCTAGGGCGCCGCCCGCGCCAGAGCACGAGCCCCCAGAAGACGACGCCGAGCCCGACGCCGGTCCCGATGACGCGCGCCGAGCCCGGACTCGGCCAGGTTCGCGCGGTTTCCCTCGACGATCCCGGCGACGACGAGCCACGGCGCGGTGCCGAGCGACGAGCGAGCAGCGCCTGCCGCGCCTCGCGCTGCAGCGACGCCCGGCGCGTGCGCAGGCCGGGCGCGATGATCGACCAGCCGAGGCTCAGGCCGGCCGCGCCGCCGACGAGGATGCACGAGAGCTCGAGCACGCCGTGCGCGGTCACGAGGTCGACGAAGCCGGCGCCGTTCCCCGCCTGGCCCATCAGCCCGCCGATCGACGCCGAGCTGCAGCCCGTTGTAGAGCAGAGCGAGCGCGGTGGCGACGCCGCCAGTGATCCCGCCGGCGAACGCCACGAGCGTGACCTGGATGTTGTTCGTGAAGATCTCGGTCGTGAACGCGGCCTGCTGCGACGGCCGACATGTCGTGCCACGGGTGCCCGGGCTGCAGCGCCGGCCGGAACTGCTGCGGGACGACGCCGGTCGCCGCCGCCGGATCGTGGATCCCCCAGAGCGCTGCGAGCGCCGCGGAGCCGAAGAGGAGCACGAAGGCGACCAGCAGCGGCTTCTGCCGTTCGACGATCAGCCGCCAGTAGTCGGTGACGAAGAAGCTGACGATCGAGTGCTGTCTGCGTGCGCGCGTCGTAGACGCGCCTGGCGCGCCCGGCCGACGAGCGACCTCGAGCCGCGCGGTCTCAGGCGATCGCCGGCGAGCTGCCGGCGCAGCCGCGCGAGGTCGGCGGCCGAGGCGCGGTAGAGGGCTCCGAGCCGCAGGAGCCGGTCGGGCCCGAGCCGCTCGGGCCGCCGCCGGCCTCGCGCGAGGAGCAGCTCGAGCTCCCGCCAGTCCGGGCTTCGCACGGTGATGAATGTGTCTAGCCTCATCGGCGATGGTGTACGAGGACCGGCTGACGATCGACACACCGGAAGGCGTGCCGCTCGAGCTTACGCTCGCGGGCCTCGGCTCGCGCTTCGCCGCCGCGCTGATCGACTACCTGATCGAAGGCGTCATCATCGTGGCGCTGCTGCTCGTGCTCGGCTACGGCGTCGGGTCTCACCCCCGGCGCCAACGGGATTGCAGACGCCGCCTGGGCTGTGGGCTTCTTCGTCGATCTTCTGGGGCTACGACATCGCCTTCGAGGTGCTGAACTCCGGCCGCACGCCCGGGAAAGGCGCTGAACGGGCTCCGGGTCGTGCTCGAGTCCGGGGCGCCCGGTGCCGTTCGTGCCGAGCGCGGTCCGGAACGTGATCCGGATCATCGACATCCTGCCCGGGACGTATCTCGTCGGCGCGACGTCGATCCTCGTCACCAAGCGGAACCAGCGGCTCGGCGACCTCGCCGCCGGCACGCTCGTCATCCGCGACCAGCGAAGCTGTTGCCGGCCGAGGTGCGGATCCCGTACCTCGTGGAGGCACCGACCTGGGACACGAGCGCCGTCGACGCGCAGGACGCTCGACGCGGTCGTCGCGTTCCTCGCCCGGCGCGAGCAGCTCGAGTCGCGGAGCGCGCAGCCAGATCGCGGCGGAGCTCGCGCGCCGCCTGCGTCCGAAGGTCGGCGGCGCCGTCGCCGGCGAGCGCGACGAGATATTCCTCGAACGGCTCGTCTGGCCAAACGAGGCCGCGGCTAGCCGTCGGAGGAGTAGATCGCGGCGCGTGCGGTTCCCGGCCGCTCGACGACGATCGACCTCAGCGACGCACGCGGCGCGGCGATCGCGATGCTCGGCGCGGCGCCGTCCTGCCGCTCTTGCCGGGGCATGCCGGGCTTCCGTGCCCGCTGCGGACGCTCACCGGCGTCCCGTGCCCGCTGTGCGGGATGACGACGAGCGTCGAGGCGACCGTCCACGGCCACGTCGGCTCGGCCCTGCAGGCGAATCCGGCGGGCCTGTTCGCCGTCGCTCGCCGCGCTCGTCGCTGCTCGCGCGCCGGCCGGCGCGCCCGGTGCGGTTGCCGACCGCTGCGCTTGTCATGCTGCTGCTCGGCATGTGGATATTCGAACTCCATCGGTTCGCACTGATCTGAAAGGAGCACTCCCGTGACGATGTATCCAGCCGCCCCCGCCGGGGTCGCAGACTCAATGGAGCGCTGGACAGTCCGGTCCGCGCGCGGGCTTTTGGGCGCGATTCGCCGCGCTGTTCATCGACGGCATCGCGATCGCGATCATCCCGGTCGTCGTCATCATCATCGCTGCCGCGACTGGCAGCAATGGGCTGCTCGCCCTCGGCTACATCCTGTACTTCATCGGCTACATCGCCTACTTCGTCTATTTCGAGGGCGGCCCCACCGGTCAGACGTACGGCAAGCGTGCGCTCGGCATCCGCGTGATCGACCTGCCGCCGACCGGAGCACTACGGGCCCGCATCCGGCCACGTGCAGGCTGCAGGGGCGAACGACGTCCGGGCGATCGCTCGGGCCGCGCGCCGGGTTCTGGCGCCGCTTCGTCGGCTGATCCTCGACGGCATCCTCCTCGGATCGGGCGGCGACCGGTCGATCTCGGCGCCGGCGCCGGCACCGGCCTCGTGTCCTCGCCTCGATCGTCTTATTTCACGGTCCTGATCGGCTAGCCGCGGCCAGACCGTCGGGCAGATGGCGCTCGGCATCCGGGTCATCGACTTCAACACCGGCGGGCCGATCGGCTACGGGCGCGCCTTCATCCGCTGGCTCGTCGCCATCGTCTCGGCCGTCGTGTTCTTCCTCGGCTACCTCTGGATGCTCTGGGACAAGGAGAAGCAGTGCTGGCACGACAAGGCGGCGAACGACGTCGTCGTGCCGGTGCAGTACTACCCCGTCAGCTGAGCCGGAGCTACGCCGCGGCCCAGTCGCCGTAGAGGCTCGTGTAGAGCCCGCGGCGGGCGAGCAGCTCGTCGTGCGAGCCCTGCTCGATGACCTGGCCGTGCTCGAGCACGACGATCAGGTCGGCGTCGCGGATCGTCGAGAGCCGGTGCGCGATGACGAACGCGGTGCGGTCCGCGAGCAGCGTCCGCAGCGCCCGCTCGATCGTCCGCTCGGTGCCGATGTCGACCGACGACGTCGCCTCGTCGAGGATGAGGATGCGCGGGTCGGCGAGGAGCGCGCGCGCGAACGCGACGAGCTGGCGCTGGCCGAGCGAGAGGCGCGAGCCGCGCTCGCCGAGCTGCGTCTCGTAGCCGTCCTCGAGCCGCAGGATGAACTCGTGCGCGCCGACCGTCTGCGCGGCGCGCGACGATCTCGTCGGCGCGTCGCGCCGGGCCTGCCGAACGCGATGTTCTCGGCGACGGTGCCGGCGAAGAGGAAGCCCTCCTGCGGCACGATCCCGAGCTGGCGGCGCAGCGACGCCTGGCGTGACGTCGTTGAGGTCGACGCCGTCGATCGTGATCCGGCCGCTCGTCGGCTCGTAGAAGCGCGCGAGCAGCTTCGCGATCGTCGACTTGCCGGCGCCGGTGTGGCCGACGAGCGCGACCGTCGTCCCGGCCGGGACGTCGAGGTCGATCCCGTGCAGCACCTCCTCGCCCGTCTCGCCGCCGTGAGGCCGTAGGCGAAGCGGACGTCCTCGAAGCGGACGTGGCCCTCGATCTGCGCGAGCGGCTCGGCGCCCGGGCGGTCGACGACCTCCGGCTCCTCGTCGAGCACGCCGATGATCTTGTCCAGCGCCGCCGTCGCCGAGAGGAACGTGTTGTAGAGCTGCGAGAGCTGCTGGACCGGGTCGAAGAAGTTGTTCACGTAGAGCATGAACGCGAACAGCGTCCCGAGCGCCGATCGCGGATGGTCGAAGTAGAGGTGGCCGCCGTAGCCGAGCACGATCGCGAGCGCGAGCGTCGCGAGGAGGCTGACGAACGGGAAGTAGAGCCCGTTCAGGACGACCGTCTGCATGTTCGAGTCGCGGTAGTCGGCGCGCGACCGTGCGGAAGTTCTCCGATGCGCGCGCTCGCTCGCGCGTGAACGCCTGCACCATCCGCATGCCCGCGATGTCCTCGGCGAGCGTGGCCGTGACGAGGCCGAGCCGCTCGCGCACGGCCGCGTACGCGCGCGCCGAGCGCGAGCGGAAGAGCGCGTCGCGACGGTCATGAACGGGATCACGATCGAGCGTCGCGAGCGCGAGCCGCCAGTCGAGGACGAGCAGGAGGACGCCGTGCCGCTGAGCAGCGAGCGTGCTCTGCGCGAGCGTCGTGACGCCGTCGGTGACGAGCTGGTCGATCGCCTCGACGTCGTTCGTCATCCGGCTGATGAGGATGCCGGCGCGGTTGCGCTCGTAGAAGCCGAGCGAGAGCCGCTGCAGGTGGCCGAAGAGCTGCGTGCGCAGGTCGGCCAGGATCCGCTCGCCGACCCAGCCGGTCATGTACGTCTCGACGTAGGTCATGCCCCAGTTGGCGAGCGCCGGCGGCGACGAAGACCCCGACGACGACGACGAGCCCGCCGCCGGTCTTGTCGTCGATCGCGTCGTCGAGCGCGTCCTTCGCGAGGCAGCGGAGGCGCGAGCGCGGTCGCCGTCGCGGCGAGGAGCGAGAAGACCGAGAGGACGGCGCGCATGCGGTAGCGGCTGCGTGCAGCCGCCAGAGGACGCCGAAGCCGGCGCCGCGTCGTGCCCCAGGACCAGTCGTCGACCTCGCGCGTCGCGCTCGCGCATGAGATGGCCGCCCGCCTGGTGGACGCGCACTCAGGCGACCTCCTCCACGTCGGCGCGCGCCTCGACCGCGTCGGCGAACTGCCGCTCGAGCAGGCCGTGCTCGTAGATCTCGCGGTAGACGGCGCTCGTCTCGAGCAGCTCGTCGTGCGTGCCGCGCGCGGCGATCCGGCCGCTCGTCGAGGACGACGATCTCGTCGGCGAGCGCGATCGTCGAGAGGCGGTGCGCGATGATCAGCGTCGTCCGGCCGCTCATCACCTCGCGCAGCCCGCGCGCGGATCTGCGCCTCCGTCGTCGCGTCGACCGAGGCGGTCGCGTCGTCGAGGATCAGGATGCGCGGGTCGATCGCGAGGGCGCGCGCGATCGCGATCCGCTGCCGCTGGCCGCCCGAGAGCGTGATGCCGCGCTCGCCGATCACCGTCTCGTAGCCCTGCGGCAGCCGCTCGACGAACTCGTGCGCCTGCGCGAGCCGCGCGACGCGCTCGACCTCGGCGTCGCTCATCTCCGGGCGGCCGAACGCGATGTTCTCGCGCACGGTCGTCGAGAAGAGGAACGGATCCTGCGGGATGACGCCGATCTCGCGGCGCAGCGAGGCGAGCGTGACGTCGCGCACGTCGACGCCGTCGACGAGCACGCGGCCCGAGTCGACGTCGTAGAAGCGCGGCACGAGCGAGGCGAGCGTCGTCTTGCCCGAGCCGGTGTGGCCGATGAGCGCGACGCGTCGTGCCCGGCGTCGAGCGTCGAGGTCGAGCTCCTCGAGCACGGGCCGGCCGGGCAGGTACGAGAAGGAGACGTCCTCGAAGCGGATCTGCGCCGTCGCCGGGCGGCAGCTCGACCGGCTCCCGGCTGGTCGGCGACGTCCTCCGGCTCGTCGAGCACCTGGAAGATGCGCTCGCCCGAGGCGGTCGCCCGCTGCGCCTGGCCGACCCACATCCCGAGCGAGCGCAGCGGCATGACGAGCATCGCGAGGTAGAGGTTGAAGGCGACGAAGCGCCGACCGAGAGCGAGCCGTCGCGCGACCATCCGCGCGCCGAACAGCAGCACGGCCGCCTGCGCGAGCAGCGGCAGGAACGAGAGGAGCGGCACGTACGTCGCGCGCTGCCGGTTCGCGCGGATCGTCTGCGCGAAGAGCGCCTCGTTGCGGCCGCGCGAACTTCTCCTCCTCGGCCGGCTCCTGCGCGAACGCCTTGACGACGTGGACGCCGACGATGTTCTCCTCGGCGACGGTCGCGACGTCCGCGAGCTTCTGCTGCACGTCGCGCAGCGTCGGGTGGGCGACGTGGCTGTAGCGGTAGGCGAGCGCGACAGGAACGGCGTCACCGCGAGCACGACGAGCGCGAGCCGCCACTCGAGGAAGAAGAGGACGACGGTCACCGAGACGACGGTGAGCGCGTTCTGGAAGAAGAAGATCAGGCCGTAGCCGAGGAAGAAGCGCACGCCCTGGAGGTCGACGGTCGCGCGCGACATCAGCTGGCCGGTCTGGTGGCGGTCGTAGAAGCCGAACGAGAGCCGCACGAGGTGCGAGTAGAGCCCTGCCGCAGGTCCATCTCGACGTCGAGCGCCTGCTTGCCGGAGAGGAGCCGGCGACCGGACATGAGCACGGCCGAGACGATGCCGAGGGCGACGATCACGCCGACGTAGAGCCAGAGCCGGTGCGCGTCGTGACTCGAGCGCGCCGTCGATCACGTTCCTCCCCGTCACCCAGATGAGCGCGATCTGCGCGGCCTGCGAGCCGATCGCGAGCAAGATCGAGATCACGACCCCGCGCTTGTACGGGCCGCAGGAAGGAGAGGAGCCGCGCGAACGTGCGGCGATAGGGGACCGCGCTCACTCCTTTGAATGTAGCGACGGAGTCCTATGCTCTTCGCGATGAATGCGGCGCCCGACGGCAGTCCGGTCGAGGTCTACGCGCGGCTGCCGGAGCTGGCAGAGGGCGAGATCGTCGCTTCGGTGCTTCCCGCGGGCGCGTCGGTGCTCGAGCTCGGTTGCGGAACGGGCCGGATGACGCGCCAGCTCGTGCGGCTCGGCTACCAGGTGACTGCGGTCGACGAGTCGGAGGAGATGCTGGCGCACGTCCGCGACGCCGAGACGGTTCAGGCGCAGATCGAAGGGCTCGACCTCGGCCGGCGATTCGATGCCGTGCTCCTCGCAAGCAACCTCGTCACGGCCGAGCCCGAGCAGCGCCGCGCATTCCTCGAGACGTGCCGGCGGCACGCGGATCTCGTCGTGTGCGAAGGGCTGCCGCTCGCGTGGTCGCCGGAGGACGGCGAGACGGTGCTCGGGGACGTTGTCTCACGGCTCCATGTCGAGAGCGTCGAGGACGGTGTCGTGCGCGGCGAGATGGAGTACGAGTCCGGCGGCAAGACGTGGCGGCACGCGTTCGAGATGCGCGTCTTCGCCGACGAGGCGGAGCTCCGGACGCGCTCGCCGAGACGGGACTCCGGCTCGACCGGTGGCTCGACCCGCGCTGGTTCACCGCCCGAGCTGTGAGCTCCTCGCGGACGAGCGCGGTCGCGCGGGCGAGCCGCTCGCGGTTCGCCGGCACGTTGAGCCAGCCGCTCGCGCCCGGACGGGTGGGGGAGCGGGACGACCGGCGTCCCGGCGAGCTCGTAGCGCTCGCCGACGCACGGCGTGAGCGACGGAAGCCCGAGCAGCCGCCGCAGCGCCAGGCCGCCGACGGTGACGATCAGCCCGGGCGCAGCAGCTCGAGCTCCCAGTCGCGCCAGAAGGCGCACAGCTCCTGCTCGCGCGGCGTCGGCGTCCGGTCGCCGCGGCCCGACGCGGCGCGCGCCCGGGATAGCAGCGCGTGACCGAGGCGCAGTAGAAGGTCGCGTAGAACTCGTCCTCCTCGAGCTCGAGCCAGCGGCGCAGCGTCCGGCCGGCACGCCCGCGCCACGGCAGCCGTTCCTCTCCCTCGACGACGCCGGGCGCCTGGCCGAAGAGGTAGGCGCGCTGGCCCGCGCCCGGCGCGCGCACCGGGCAGCGACTCGAGCGGGTAGCCGGCCTCGGCGCAGGCGCGGCAGCGGGAGAGGTCGTGCTCGAGCGAGGCGAGCGAGCGGTAGGAGGACTTGCGGGCGGTCATCGGCGTGGAGCGTAGGGTCCGCGCCGATGCTGCCGCTCGAGGCCGTCCCGAACTTCTCCGAGGGGCGCGACCGCGCGACGATCGACGCGATCGGCGAGGCGCTCGCCGCGCACGCGCGGCTGCTCGACGTCCACTCCGACGCGGACCACAACCGCTCGCGTCTACACGCTCGTCGGCAGCGAGGAGGAGCTCGTCGCCGCGCTGCTCGCCGGCATCGCCGTGCGCCGCGAGCGGATCGACCTGCGCCGCCACGAGGGCGCACACCCACGCATCGGCGCCGCCGACGTCGTCCCGCTCGTCCCGATCCGGGAGCCCGACGCCGAGCGCGCGCGGACGGCGGCTCTCGAGCTGGCGCGGCGAGTGGGGGACGAGCTCGCGCTTGCCCGTCTTCCTCTACGCCGACCTCGCTGCCGGGACGCGGGCCGGCGTTCTTCCGGCGCGGCGGGCCGGCGGAGCTGCAGCGGCGCATCGACACCGGCGAGCTCGCTCCGGACTTCGGCCCGGCGCAGCTCGACGAGCGGGCGGGCGGCGTGCTGATCGGCGCGCGGCCGCCGCTGATCGCGTTCAACGTCAACCTCGCCGGCGACGACCTCGACGCGGCGCGGGAGGTCGCGCGAGCAGTGCGCGAGCGCGACGGCGGCTTCCCGGGCGTCCGCGCGCTCGGGCTTCGCCTCCCCAGGGCGGGACACGTCCAGGTGAGCCTCAACGTCGAGAATTGGCGAGCGTCGCCGCTGCACGAGGTCGTGGCGCGCCGTGGAGCGGGAGGCGAGCGCGAGGGGGCTTCGCGTGACCGGTTCGGAGCTCGTCGGGCTGCTTCCGGCGGGCGCCGTGATCGCGGCTGCCGGCTCGGCCATCGGCGTCCGCGACCTCGACCCGTCGCGCGTCCTCGAGCTGCGGCTCGCCGACGACTAGCGCTCCAGGAAGCTCGACGAAGTCGCGACAGATCCGTTGCGGACCCGTCGTTACGGTATTCTGCAGGGGGTTGCGCGACCCCCCGGGGGCATGTGGGGCAACGTGCGGACGGGCTGCGTCCTAGACTCGCGTCGTGGCGCAGCGGACGGCGATCGGCCTCACGGGCGACGACCTGACCGTCGACGACGTGTGGGCCGTGGCCGTCGACGGGGCCGCCGCGGAGCTGACCGACCGAGCGCGGGAGCGAATGAGCGCCGCCCGCGAGCTCGTGGAGCGCGCCGCGCACGGGAGCCGCGAGCACACCTACGGCGTCAACACCGGCTTCGGCCGCTTCGTCGCCGTCGCGATCCCCGAGGAGCAGACCGGCGAGCTGCAGCTGCGGCTGCTCCGCTCCCACGCCTGCGGCGTCGGCGACCCGTATCCCGACGAGGTCGTCCGCGCGGCGATGCTCCTGCGCGCGAACGCGCTCGCCAAGGGCAACTCGGGCGCGCGCGTCGAGACGGTCGAGCTGCTGCTCGCGCTCCTCGAGCGGGGCGTCCTGCCGGTCGTGCCGAGCCGCGGCTCGGTCGGCGCCTCCGGCGACCTCGCGCCGCTCGCGCACCTCGCGCTGCCGCTCGTCGGCGAGGGCGAGGCGTGGGTCGGCGGCGAGCGGCTGCTCCGGCGCGGAGGCGCTCGCGCGGGCGGGGCTCGAGCCCGTCGAGCTGGCGGCGAAGGAGGGGCTCTCGCTCGTCAACGGCACGCAGTTCATGGCGGCGATGCTCGCGCTCGGGCTCGTGCGGGCGCGGCGGCTCGCGCGGGCCGCGGACGTCGCGTGCGCGCTGTCGGTCGAGGCGCTGCAGGGCTCGCGCACCTCGTTCCTGCCGCAGATCCACGCGCTGCGGCCGCTGCGCGGCCAGCAGGTCGCCGCCGCGAACGTCCTCCGCCTGCTCGAGGGCTCGGCGATCATCGAGGCGCACCGCTGGTGCGACAAGGTGCAGGACGCGTACTCGCTGCGCTGCGCGCCGCAGGTGCACGGCGCGTGCCGCGACCTGCTCGACTACGCGGAGTACACCGTCGGCGTCGAGCTCAACGCCGCCACCGACAACCCGCTCGTGCTCGTCGAGGACGAGGTGCTCGTCTCGAACGGCAACTTCCACGGGCAGCCGCTCGCGTTCGCGCTCGACGCGCTCGCGATGGCGGTCGCCGAGCTCGCGAGCATCTCGGAGCGGCGCGTCGAGCGACTCGTCAACCCGAACCTCTCCGACGGGCTGCCGGCGTTCCTGACCACCGACGGCGGCCTCAACAGCGGCTTCATGATCCCGCAGTACGTGGCCGCCTCGCTCGTCTCCGAGAACAAGGTGCTCTGCCATCCGGCCTCCGTCGACTCGATCCCGACGAGCGCGGGGCAGGAGGATCACGTCTCGATGGGCAACGCGGCCGGCCTCAAGGCGTGGCAGGTGCTCGCGAACTCGCGAGCGCGCGGTGGCGATCGAGCTGCTCGCCGGCGCGCAGGCGGTCGAGTTCCACGCGCCGCTCGAGCCGGGAGTCGGCGGACGCGCCGCGCCGGGCGGCGGTGCGGGAGCTCTCGCCGAGGCTGCGCGACGACCGCTCGCTCGCCGGCGACATCGAGGCGGTCGCCGCCGTCGATCCGCGACGGCTCGCTTCTCGCCGCGGTCGAGGCGAGGCGCGGAGCGCTCGCGTGAGCACGACCGCGAGCCTCGCCGCGCGCGTCGAGGCGCTCTGCGGCGACCTCTCGTCGATCCGCGCGCCGCGCGGGAACCGAGCTGAACGCGCGCCAGTGGTCGACGGAGGCGCCGCTGCGGATGCTCCTCAACAACCTCGACGCCGAGGTGGCCGAGCGGCCCGAGGACCTCGTCGTCTACGGCGGCTCGGGCAAGGCGGCGCGGAACCACGAGGCGCTGCGGGCGATCGTCGCGGCGCTGCTCGAGCTCGGCCCCGACGAGACGCTGCTCGTCCAGAGCGGCAAGCCGGTCGGCGTCTTCACGACGCACGAGGGCGCGCCGCGCGTACTGATCGCGAACTCGCTGCTCGTGCCGAAGTGGGCGACGTGGGACGAGTTCCGGCGGCTCGAGGCCGAGGGTCTGACGATGTTCGGCCAGATGACCGCCGGCTCGTGGATCTACATCGGCAGCCAGGGGATCCTGCAGGGGACGTACCAGACCTTCGCGGCGGCGGGGGAGAAGCACTTCGGCTCGGCCGATCTGCGCGGGCGGACGATCCTCACCGCCGGGCTCGGCGGCATGGGCGGCGCCCAGCCGCTCGCCGGGACGATGGCCGGCGCCGCGATTCTCTGCGTCGAGGTCGATCCGCACCGGATCGAGCGCCGGCTCGAGACGCGCTACCTCGACGAGGCGAGCGGACTCGCTCGACGACGCGCTCGCGCGGATCCGCGCGGCGGCGGCGGAGCGGCGGCCGCTCTCGGTCGGGCTGCTCGGGAACGCGGCGGACGTCGTGCCGGAGCTCGTCGCGCGCGGCGAGGAGTTCGACCTGATCACCGACCAGACCGCGGCCCACGACCCGCTCAACGGCTACGTGCCGCGCGGGCTACTCGGTCGACGAGGCGGCTGCCCTGCGCTCGTCCGATCCGGACGAGTACCTCCGGCTCGCCCGCGAGTCGATCGCACGCCACGTCGAGGCGCTGCTCGAGTACGTCCGGCGCGGCGCCTATGTTTTCGATTATGGCAACAACTTGCGGGGTGAGGCGCGTGAAGGTGGGGTAGAGGACGCGTTCGCATACCCGGGCTTCGTCCCGGCCTATATCCGGCCGCTTTTCTGTCGTGGCATCGGCCCCTTCCGCTGGGCGGTGCTGTCGGGCGATCCGGCGGACATCGCGACGATCGACGATCGTTTGCGAGAGCTGTTCCCGGACGATCCGCTCCTGCAGCGCTGGCTCGAGCTCGCTCCGGACAGGGTCGCGTTCCAGGGGCTTCCGGCCCGGATCTGCTGGTTCGGTTACGGCGATCGCGCCAAAGCCGGCCTCGCGATCAACGAGCTCGTCCGCAGCGGCGAGGTCAAGGCGCCGGTCGTGATCGGGCGCGATCATCTGGACGCCGGCTCGGTTGCCTCGCCGTATCGAGAGACGGAGTCGATGCGCGACGGATCGGATGCCATCGCCGACTGGCCGATCCTCAACGCGCTCGTCAACGTCGCGGCAGGAGCGACGTGGGTGAGCGTTCACCACGGCGGCGGCGTCGGCATCGGCAACGCGATCCATGCGGGTATGGTCGTCCTGGCCGACGGCAGCGATGCTCAGGCCGAGCGGCTCGAGCGCGTGCTGACCACCGATCCGGGGACGGGCGTGATGCGGCACGTCGACGCCGGCTACCCCGAGGCGCTCGCGGCAGCCGAAGAGGGTGGCTTGCGAATTCCGGGCCTCCCCGGCGAGGCGTGACCGCGACGACATCCCGCCTGCTGCTGCGCGATCTCGCGCAGGTCGCAACTCCCGCGGGCGCGGGTGCTCCGCTGCGGGGATGGGCGTTGGGCGAGGTCGAGGTGCTCGAGAACGCCTACGTCCTCTGCGCGGGCGAGACGATCGAGGCCGTCGACCGGATGCGCGACCTGCCCGTGCTCGACGGCGGGGTCGTCGAGGTCGAGTGTCGCGGCCTGTGCGCCGTTCCGGGGCTCGTCGACTGCCATACGCACGCCGCGTTCGGCGGCGATCGCGTCGACGAGTTCTCGCTCCGCGCCGGCGGGGCGAGCTACGAGGAGCTGCACGCGGCGGGCGGCGGGATTCTCTCGACGGTCAGCGCGACGCGCGCCGCCGGGGAGTCGGGTCTCGTTGCGGCCGTCGAGCGGCACCGCTCGTGGATGCTGCGCGCGGGGACGACGACCTTCGAGGCGAAGTCGGGCTACGGGCTCGATCGCGAGACCGAACTCGCGTCGCTCCGGGCCATCCGGGCGGCGGGCGGGATTCCGACCTGGCTCGGCGCCCATGCGGTGCCGCCTGAGTTCGCCAACGCCGACTCCTACCTCGACTTCGCCCTCACGGAGGTGCTGCCCGAAGCCGCGCAGCTGGCGGAAGCGGCCGACGTCTTCCTCGAGCGCGGAGCCTTCGACGCGACGCAGGCGAGGCGGTATCTCGAGGCCTGCCGCGACGCCGGCCTCGCGCTCCGGCTCCACGGCGACCAGTTCACGGAGTCAGGAGCGATCCCGCTCGCCGTCGAGCTCGGTGCGCGCTCGGTCGACCATCTCGAGGCGACCGGGGATGAGGGGATCAGGACACTCGCAGCCAGCGAGGTCGTCGGCGTGCTGCTCCCGGCGAGCGCGCTCTTCCTCGACCGGCCGATGCCGCCGGCGCGGGCGCTCGTCGACGCCGGTGCGGCAATCGCGCTCGCGACCGACTTCAACCCCGGCAGCGCCTTTTGCGAGAGCCTGCCGCTCGTCTGCTCGCTTGCTGCGACCCAACTGCATCTGTCGCCGGCCGAGGCGCTCGCCGCCTGCACGGTCAACGCTGCCCACTTGCTCGGTCGCGCCGATCGGATCGGCCGCCTCGCGCCCGGATTCCGCGCCGACGTCACGCTCCTCGACGCGCCCGACTGGCGCTACCTCTCGTACCACCTCGGGGGTCAAGTCGTTGCCAAAACAGTTCACCGCGGCTCGGTAACCTGACCCGGTGCCCACGAGAAAGCAGCGTCGGCGGCAGCTGAAGGACCGCCGGCACGACTACGAATACGAGACCGTCTGGGTCGACCCTGAGACGGGGGAAGAGGTCGAGCCGCCGGAGGACTACGTCGATCCGGCGCCCGCGAAGCCGGAGAACGGCAAGAACGGCAAGCCGAGTGCCAAGCCGAAGGCGCAGGCGCAGCCACAGCGCGGCGGCAGACAGGTTCGCGTCCCGCCGGCGCCGTCGTGGCAGCGAGCAATCAAGCGCTCGGTGATCATCGGCGTGGCGCTCTTCGGAGTCATCTATCTCCTCGGCACAAAGAACGGCAACCACAGCCTCTGGAGCGCGTTGCTCCTGGCCGGCATCTACACGGTGATCTTCATCCCGGCCCAGTACGCAATCGATCGTTTCGCGCATCTGCGCTGGCAGCGGCGTGCCGACCAAGAAGCCGCGAAGCGGCCGGCGAAGAAGCGCTGACTTCGCACCCGGCGAGCGGCCAACCAGTGCTGCACTAGACTCGCCGCCGTGCCACTCTCGGTCGACAGATACGGGCTTGGTCCGCTCGACACGAACTGCTATGTGGTTCGCCGCGACCGCAGCGCAGCCGAATGCGCGGTGATCGACCCCGGGGGAGACGCGGCCAACCTTCGTCTCGAGCTTGCCCGGCTTGGTACGTCGTGCGCCGGGATCCTCGTCACGCACGGACACTTCGACCATCTCGGCGGCGTTGCCGATCTCGCCGAGGGAACCGGCGCCGAGGTCTGGATGCCGGAAGGAGAGCGGGAGCGGCTCGAGCGCTATCCGGAATTCGCGCCGGTCGGCGTTCCCGGACGCCCGCACGAGCCCGAGCATCTCGTGAGCGGCGGCGAAACCGTCGAGGTCGCAGGAATCTCGTTCGAGGTCCTCGCGGTGCCCGGCCACTCGCCGGCGCACGTCGCCTTCTACTCCGAAGGCGAGCTCTTCAGCGGCGATCTTCTCTTTGCCGGCTCGGTCGGCCGCGTCGACTTGCCCGGCGCCGACTGGGACACGCTCCTCGCGTCGGTGCGGATGCTCGCCGAGCGGTTCCCGCCCGAGACGGTGATTCATCCCGGGCCACGGCCATGAGACGACGCTGGGCGTCGAGCTCGCGCGTAATCCGTTCCTCGCAGAACTTCGCGCAGAGGCTGGAAGTGCCGGCGGCTAAGCCGCCGACACCCGGCCGGTCGACCGCGCCGCCTTCGGCGACCCCAGGCGCATGAGCCCGACATTCCAGGCGCCGCGCGGGACGCATGACGTCCTGCCGCGCGACCACCTGTGGTGGCGCGTGGTTCGCACGATCGAGGAGCAGTGCGCGCAGTACGGCTGGTCGCGCGTCGCGACGCCCGGGTTCGAGGACACGGCGCTGTTCGAGCGCACGGCGGGGGAGGCGTCCGATGTCGTGCACAAGGAGATGTACTCGTTCGAGGACCGTGGCGGCCGCTCCATCACGCTGCGTCCCGAGGGAACGGCCCCGATTGCGCGGGCGTACGTCGAGCATGGCCTCGCGCAGGAGCCTCAGCCGGTCAAGGCCTACACGATCGCGCCGATGTACCGCTACGGGCGGCCCGGCCGCGGCCGCTACCGCGAGCACTGGCAGCTGTCGCTCGAGGTGATCGGCTCGGCGGACCCGGCGATCGACGCGGAGGTGATCCAGTACTACGCGGAGCTCCTCCGGCGCCTCGGCGTGACCGACTGGGAGCTTCGTCTCAACTCGATCGGCGACGCCAACTGCCGCCCGCAGTACGTCGCGCGCCTCAACGAGTGGCTCGACGCCCATCCCGAGCTCGTCGACGAGGAGATCGCCCACAAGCGCGCGACGAGCGTCCTGCAGGTCTTCGACGTCAAGAACGAGAAGGTTCTTGCCGCCCTCGCCGACGCACCGAAGATCGGCGATTCGCTCTGCGACGCCTGCCGCGAGCACTTCGACGCGGTCAAGGCCCACCTCGATGCCTACGGCGTGCGCTACGTCCTCGACCCGACGCTCGTGCGCGGGCTCGACTACTACACGCGCACGACCTTCGAGTTCACCGGGCCCGAGGAGAACGTCAACTCGACGATCTGCGGCGGCGGTCGCTACGACGGCCTCGTCGAGGCAGTGGGTGGGTCTGCGACGACCGCCATCGGCTTCGGCGCCGGGCTCGAGCGGCTCCTGCTCGCGATGGAGCGGGAAGGCGCAACCGCTGAGGCGCCGCAGCTCGACATCTTCGTCGCGTACGAAGAGCCGGAGCTCCGTAACCGGCTTCTCCGGCAGATCGCGAAGTGGCGAGCCGAGGGCCGGTCGGTTGACACCGACTACGCTGGCCGCTCGATGAAGGGGCAGCTCACGCAGGCGCAGCGGCTCGGTGCCGAGACGGTCGTCGTCGCGCGCAGCGACGGGACGTACGAGGTGCGTCGGCGCGGGGCGGAGGACCGCGTCGTGACCAGCCTCGCGGAGATCTAATGGCCTGGCGCGAGGCGATGTGCGGGGAGCTGCGGGCGCACGACGCCGGCCGTCGCATCACGGTGGCCGGCTGGGCCGACACCCGCCGCGACCACGGCGGTCTCGTCTTCGTCGACCTCCGCGACCACACGGGCAAGTTGCAGCTCGTGATCAATCCCGAGCGGTCGCCGGCCGCAGCTGAAGTTGCGCACGAGATCCGGAACGAGTTCGTCCTGCAGGCGACCGGCGAGATCACGGCCCGCGCGCCCGAGGCGATCAACCCCGAGCTGCCGACGGGGCAGATCGAGGTGCAGGTCGACGAGCTGCGGATCCTCTCGCGCTCGACGCCGCTGCCGTTCCAGCTCGACGAGGAAGGCGTCGACGAGACCTTGCGCCTCCGGTACCGCTGGCTCGACATGCGCACCGAGCGGATGCAGCGCAATCTGCGGCTCAACCACACTGCGATCTCCGCGATTCGCCGCGTGATGGACGACCGCGGCTTTGTCGACGTCTGGACGCCGAGCATGACGCGCGGCACGCCCGAGGGCGCACGCGACTTCCTCACGCCAGTGCGCCTGCAGCCCGGAAAGTTCTACGCGCTCGCGCAGTCACCTCAGCTCTTCAAGCAGCTCTGCATGGTCGGCGGGATCGACCGCTACTACCAGATCGCCACCTGCTGGCGAGACGAGGATCTCCGCGCCGACCGCCAGTTCGAGTTCCGCCAGCTCGACCTCGAGATGGCATTCGTCGAGCGGGAGGACGTGCTCGACGTGATGGAGGCTGCCGTGGTCGGCGCGTTCGAGGCCGCCGGGGTCGACGCGCCGCAGCGCCCCTTCCCGCGCCTCTCGTACGCCGAAGCGATGCTGCGGTTCGGCTCCGACAAGCCCGACCTCCGCTTCGGGATGGAGATCCAGGACGCGACCGAGGTCACGCGGGACTCGGATTTCGGCGTCTTCAAGAACGCGCCTTGCGTGCGGTACATCGTCGTTCCGCGAACGTTCTCGCGCTCGGAGCAGACGCGGCTCGAGGAGCTCGCGAAGGAATGGGGCGCCAAGGGCCTCGCCAACCTGACGCAGGTCACGAAGTTCCTCTCGGAGCAGGAGCTTGCCGCGTTCGGCGTGGAGGAGGGGTCGACGGCGCTCTTCGTCGCAGACGAGGAACCCGTCGTGGCGCGTGTGCTCGGGCTGCTGCGGCCGCATCTCGCGCGCGAGGTCGACCTGATCGAGGCCGGGCTGGACGTCTTCCACTGGGTTCTCGACTTCCCGCTCTTCGAGCGCGACGAAGACTCCGGCGGCTGGACGTTCATGCACCATCCCTTCACCGCGCCCGTGGCCGGCGAGGCGGGGCAGATCGAGGCGGATCCCGAGCACGTGCGCGGTCAGCATTACGACCTGATCTGGAACGGCTGGGAGCTCGGCTCCGGCTCGATCCGGATCCACGAGGTCGAGGTTCAGCAGGCCGTCTTCCGTGTCATGGGGCTGGGCGAGGAGGAGCAGCAGGACAAGTTCGGGTTCCTGCTCGACGCGCTGCAGATGGGCGCGCCGCCGCACGGCGGGTTCGCGATGGGCATCGACCGCTTCATCGCCCAGCTCGCACGGGAGCCGGACATCCGGCAGGTGACCGCGTTCCCGAAGATCGCGAGCGGCTCCGACCCGCTCACCGGCGCGCCGACGCCGTATCCCGACGAGGCGCTCCGCGAGCTGGGGCTGCGGCTGCTCGACCCACACCCCGAGCAGCCGGGCCGCTAGATCGCGCGCATGCGGTTGTTGCGCGGGTTGTGCTCGACCTCGGCCTTCCCGAGCGCTTCGAGCAGTGGAGGTAGGTACATGCCGAAGCGCCCGCGCAGGCCTTTCTTGAGGCCGTACCAGCCTCCGATCGGATTGTCGGGAGAGCGTCCCCACGCCTCGACGGTTCCGTCCTTCGGGGGCTTCTGCTCGTCCGCGCTCCCGAGCTCGACCCAGTCGCCGCGCTCCTTCAGCATCGCGTGCAGATCGTCGATCGCGCGGGCGTCGTAGAGCAGCGTCGTCTTCCCGACGACGCACACGAGCACGTTCCGTCCGTCGCGCTCGTCGAGGAACATCTCGTAGTCCGAGCTCAGCGGCGGCGTCTTCAGCAGCCAGGGATCGTCTTTCGACCCGGCTCCGCTCATCGCCCGGTCTCGAAGAAGCGGTAGGAGCCGGTCACGTCCACCTGGGAGACGACGGGCGGCTCGTCGCAGCGGTCGTTGATCCCCTCCAGGAAGCGGGGGAAGGCGGTGGTCGCCGACAAGGGATTGGGCTCGCCGTGCTCGGCGAGGTGGATGAATGTGACGCCGTCGGGCAGCTTGAACGGTGGCGTACTGCAGACCCTCGGGCTGCGACGCCGCGAGCTCGTCGTAGACGGCACGGACGAGCTCCTCGTTCTCGGCGACCCGGTCGGGATGGACCCGGTACCGAACCATCACGTGCGGCATGTCTACCTCCTAAAAACCGATCGGTTTCTGACCTGCGCAGCGACTATACAGGAGGTGGAAACCGATCGGTACCATGAGCGGATGGACGCCGAGCGAACCCGGATCGCGGCGGTTGCGGCCGAGCGCTTTCACGAGTGCGGCATCACTGCGACGGGCGTCGACGGAGCTCAGTCGCGCCGCCGGTGTGTCGAAGCGGACGCTGTATCAGCGGTTCGGCTCCAAGGACGGGCTCGATCACTCGCGGCGTACGAGTCCCTCGATCTGCCCGTCTACCGGATGCTCACTGCGACGATCGACAGCGAGTTCGGCCGACCCGCGTGCACAGCTGGAGGCGTTCTTCGCCCAGCTAGAGCCGATCCTCGGCTCGCCGGACTTCCGCGGCTGCCCGTTTACCAACGCGGCCTCCGAGCTACCGGATCCGACCCATCCGGCGCACGCGGTCGTTCGCCGTCACAAGGAGCGGGTGCGGCGCTGGCTGCGCGAGCGTGCGAAGGCTGCGGGCGCGAGAGATCCGGGAACCCTGTCGCGCCAGCTGATGCTGGTCTTCGCGGGTGCGCAGGCCGAAGCGCTGATCGAGCAGTCGGGACGGCCGGCCCGAGACGCCCAACGCCTTGCCGCGGAGTTGATCGAAGCTCAGATCGGCTAGCCCGCGCTACAGTCCCCGGGCTCGGCCCCGTGCGCCGGATCGGGTTTCATGTAGATCCAACGCTACGTGAAAGGGAGTCGGCGTCCCGTCGAGGCTTTGCCGAAAGCGGGCACGGCACCCACCTGGGAGACCAGGATCACATAGCTCGGTTTGGACGCGGGGTCGGGCTTGGTTGAGCGGAAACCCGCTCCGGCACGGGGTTTCCGCGTCCTCGCGGACGGTCCTCAACTGCCGCTCAAAACCGCCTGAAACCGTTCGAACTGGTGCGCACTGGTGCGTGACTGGTGCTCGGGGCAGCGGCGCGGCCGGTCACGACAGGCGCAGGATCGCGTCGAACGTCTCCCACAACTCGAAGATCGCTCTCGCGATCGCTTGGGCCTGGTCATCGGTCACGTCGGCGAGCGTCGCGGGCAGCGTTCCCTCGCCCCCTTCGGCTCACACCAGCTCATCATGTCCTCGATGGCGGTGTGCTTCACCCACAACTCATCCGTGTGCGGCGGCGGAAAGTCGTCCCGCTGGATGGGACTGAACTCCCGCCGGGCGCGGCAGAGCCTCTCGGGCAGAGGCGCAGCGGAGATCGCCATCTTCCTGACGGCGCCGTGTAGCAGCGTCAGCGCGTAACCGGGATTGTTTCGGAAGACATGCTCTGCTGAGTCTACGGCGACCGCAGAACGAGACGAGCGCCCCTCTCGGAGCGCCCGTCTCTGCCGTCCTGGCTACCTGCGAAGGGGGACAGGAAGAGCAGGGGCTAGACGACCCCTCCTCGTGCGGTTCGGGCGGGAAAGGTCCCCTAAAGGTCCCACAGCGCACGGTCTTCGTACGGTGCCGCAGGATGCACCCTTTGACCTCTGGACACGGTACGCGAGACACGGGAAACTGTCCGAGATCGTTAGGCAAGGGGTCGCAATCATCTCGGCCGGGGTCGCGGTCGCCGCGGTTGTCTATCTCAGCAGCGCCAAACTCGCGCAGGGGAGCGGATACTGCACGGGTTTCAGCACCGGCATCGGCCCAAGGGGCGGTTGCCACGTCAAGGACTAACAAGCACTACTCATCGCGGGGAACGTGGCAGATCCCTGTCGCGATCGTGATCGCGGCCGTTGGCTTCGGGGCCGCCGTCGTGGTTGCAAGAGGCGCATAGGCTGGTAGTCATGACCTCGACGTCACCAGCGGTCCGCCAGACGCTCGGGGCATTTGCCGTGCTGTGGGCGTTCCTCGGCCTTCCGGTCATCCTCGTCGTCGCGATCGGCGTCGGGTTTCTGCTTTGGATCGCCCGTCTCCTCCTGCTCGCGGCGGCGTTCATCTTTGCCATGCTGCAACTCCTCACATCGCCGCTGAGAGCCGACGGGGCGTAGAAGTGGGTAAGGTCTCAGGCACACGCCCTTCCGCCGTCTGTGCGTCTCTTCAACGGCTCGAGGACGCATCGTTTTCCGGACGCGAGCAGCGTGCCCGGAGCATGCAGAAGGAAGGGGCACATTCGATGGACTCTGAGGCCGTCCATTTCGACTTCGCTGACGGTACGACCGTTGCCGTCGAGAGCAGCGACTTTCGCCGCGTCTACGAGGAGTTATGGACACTCTCCAAAGAGATCTCCGGAGCCATCTCGACGGCCGGGCTTCTTCTCAACGCGACCCAACATCCCGGCTGTCCACATACCGTCGATTTAAGCGAGGCGCAAAGCGCGGCACTGAGACGCGCCATTGACGACTCCAAGCCATACGGTCGGAGCGAGGAGTCGAACGCCTTACACAGCCTCGACCGTAGCAGCCCGACTTCTGCTTCCGGTGCGATCGATGAGTAACCAGGTCTGGCTGCGCTGCAGGGAGTGCGAGGACAGTCTCGCGCTCAGCGCGAGCAGCGCCGGACGGTACCGTCGTGACGGCCGGGAGCCCGTCTGCGGCAACTGTCGACGGCCGAAGCTCTCTGAGCGGCAGCAGGCAAAGCTCCGCGCGTGGTGGCTCAAGAGGTTCTCAGAGGACGAGCTCTATGAGATCGGCCGAATGATCTGGTTAGACACGGACTCCGGGTAACTCGGGACTGGCTTGTGACTCGCCGCGAGGACACGCTTCTCGACGTGCCGCACGCGCTCTGGAACTAGCCGGGACGCGCGTTCCCTGCCAGGACCCCGCGGCGGCCGACGGCCTCACTGACACGGAAAGGCGAAAGTCATGGACCTCGCCGAGACTGCGAGGAGAGCGCCGCCTCCCCAATGCGGCCCGTGGACGCGACTGCCTCCCCGGAGTGCCCGCGAGGGGCGAGATAACTGGCGAGGAGTTCTTGCAGATCAAGGCTGATCTAGAGAACTTCGGCCGGTTAGGCTAGACCACCTCGACTTGTAGCAGCCCGACGAACGGCGACTCGTCTTCCTGATCGAACGGGAAACGGCGAGGACGCGGAACCGCTGGCCGGCCCCGAGGTGGATCTCCTCGCCCGGTTTGATCATCACGGCGCAGGTTGCTTCCCCGAGATCGTCCCCGTCCGGCGAGTGGAGCCTGTACCTGACACGTCTCCTCCGTTCCGGGGCCGGACGGCAGCGCGAGGCTATCAGCGGTCAGGCGTAAGGACGCTCGCCCAGCGGCGTGCCGTTACGCCTGATGCAGCGCGAGAAGGGCTACGCTCGCCTCGTGATGGCTCGATTGCGCAACGCGATAGAGGAGGCAAACTCGGTGACCGATCACCAAGAGAACGCAGAGTGGAACGTCGCGGACTGGCACGGCAAGATGCTGGTCGATCGGAACGGCGAGAAGATCGGCAAGTTGCAGGACGTTTACGTCGACGTGGAGAATGACGAGCCGCAGTTCGCCACCGTCAAGGAGGGCTTCATCGGTCGCCACTTAACCTTCGTGCCGCTTGGCAGCATCAACATTGGTCCGGACGAACTTCAGGTGACGGTGACTAAAGAGCAGGTCACTTCCGCGCCGAACATCGAGCAGCACGGCGAGGAACTTTCCCAGGCAGACGAATCTGCCCTCTACCATCACTACGAACTCAACTACACGCCGCCGAGTACGGAGAGCGGACGCCGCCTCGCTCGCCGCTGATGTCGCATCGCCTCATCTAGAGCCTGCCCGTCAGTCGCCCTTGCCGAAGCCAGACGTTGGGTTGGATCGCGCCAGCTCTCTCGCACCGCTCGGGGGTCATTCCGGAACACTGGCCCAGACGAGTGCGCCGCTGCCCTCGCCCCGTTCGCGGTTCATTCGAGAGTGGACGACCCCGCGGTCCGGAGTCGCCTTCCTTTAGCATCGGTCCGGCCGAGAGGCCATGACCGCAAGCGAGAGTCATGGCGACGAAAGGAGACTCATGAAGTGGGTCGTTGGAGCAATCGTGGTCGTCAGCGTCGTTGCGGCCACCGGCGTTGTTGTCCACGGCAGGCGCAATAAGAAGGCGCCACGCTCGACGTGGACTCGGGCTGCCGGGGCAGCGACGAGCGCCGCATCCGCAGCGGCTACCGGAGTGAAGAGCGCAGTAACTCAGCACTAAGCCGCGGGCACGACGCTGGGATGTTGCAGCGTGACGCTCTCCGTGGCAAGGTTCGGCGAAGCGTGAACGCGAAACATGTGATCTGGGCCTTCAAGGTGGGGATCGCCGCCACCTCGTTGTACGTCGTTGCGAAGAAGTTCCCGAGGGGCTCTAAAGCCAAGAGCTAGGAACCGACGAGCCAGAGGGATCAGGCATCGCCGTCGGCATAGGCGAGACGGAGCGATCCTCGGTCTCCTGATTTACCGCCGAGAACGGCATCAAGTCGCTGGCAGACCCCCTCGCTCGGGAGCCATTCCGGAACACTGGCCCAGGCCAGCTACCTGTCGCCCGAGCGCGCATCGCGTGCAGCGCCGAGAATCTCCGCGATCTCGGCGAGCGCTAGCGGGTCGGAGAGCTTGACGGGCACGCCCTGCTCGGCACATGCCTGCTCCACCCACGCTACTGCTCGGTCGCGTAATGCACGGTCCTCGTCAACCGTCACGGAAGTCCCGTTGCAACAGCTTCTCCACCTCTGAGAGCGGACGAACCGAGCGACCGGGAGGTGGACCGTCCCCGCCGCGCGCGGTCGGAGAACGCTTCCTACGGCGCCGGGTCCGGGAGGCGGCGCGGAGCGAGGAGGGACCTAAACTCCGCGACTCGCCTTCCCGGCGCCTTCGGCAGCGCGCTCGGGCGCTCATCTACGGTGAGCGCCATGCAGGAGGTCTTCGGAGATTCGAGCCGCGCCGGCGAGTGGGCGGCCGTCCAGCTGCGCGTCGACGGCGATCGAATTATCGAGGCGGACGCGCCCGGGCTCGACTGCGACGTCCGTGGATTGACGCTTCTCGAGGCAGCGGCGGTCGGAGGCGAGACGCTCGCCGTCGACGCGCTCGCGAACGCCCTCGGGCCGGTCTTCCGCGCCGACGCGTCGCCTGGACGAGTGGCCGTTGCGATGAGCGGCGGCGTCGACAGTGCCGTCGCGCTGCTCCGCTCGCTGCCGAACGCGGTGGGCGTGACTCTTCGCCTCTGGCTCGATCCGGACGGCCCGGATTCCGAGCGCGCCTGCTGCTCGCCCGAGAGCGTGATCGCGGCGCGCGAGACGTGCCACCGACTCGGCGTGCCGCATGTGACGCTCGACCTGCGCGAGGAGTTCCGCCGCGCGGTCGTCGCTCCGTTCGTTCGCGGCTACGCCCGCGGCGAGACTCCGAATCCGTGCACGCGCTGCAACGGCGGCTTCCGCTTCGCCGAGCTGCTCTCGTTCGCCAAGCGGGCGGGAGCCGATCGCCTGGCGACCGGCCACTACGCCCGCATCGTCGAGCGCGATGGCCGGTTGCTGCTCGGCCGGGGCATCGATCCGGCGAAGGACCAGAGCTACATGCTCGCGGCGCTCGACCCGCGCAAGCTCGGGCGCGTCTCGTTCCCGCTCGGCGAGCAGTACAAGGAAACGACACGGGATGAGGCCGAGCGCGCAGGGCTGGCCGCCGCGCGCAAGCCGGAGAGCCAGGAGGCGTGCTTCCTCGCGGGCGACGACTACCGCGCGTTTCTCGGCCGCCAGGGACTCGACGCGGAGGACGGCGCGATCGTGGCCGAGGACGGAACCGAGCTCGGTCGCCACGACGGCTTCTGGCGGTTCACGCCGGGGCAGCGCCGCGGTCTCGGGCTGGCCTCGCCGGAGCCGCTGTACGTGCTGGGGACGCGCCCGTCGTCGAACGCCGTCGTCGTCGGCCCGCGCTCCGCGCTCGCACGCACCGAGGTGGCCGCGCGCGGACGGCTCTACGCAGACGTCGAGCGCGTGGAGGCGAAGCTTCGCTATCGCTCGCCGGCAGTGCCGGCCCGGGTCGAGCCGACGTCGCGGGGCTTCCGTCTCGAGCTCGAAACGCCTGTCCACGGCGTCGCGCCCGGCCAGGCTGCGGTGCTCTACGACGGCGACGCAGTCGTCGGATATGGCCTGATCACCGCATCCCACTAAGATCGGACGCGGATGCTGGTCGCGGCGTTCACCTGGGGCGACCTCTGGCGGCTTGCGCTCGCCGTCTTCCTGTTCGCCGTCGGCATCACGCTCGCGTTCCTTCTCGTGCGGCTGGCCGGAACCGCTTCGCAGGTTTCGACGTTCATTCGGGGAGCGGGAGATTCCGTTCTCCCGGTGGTCGACAAGGTTGGAGGCAGCGTGGACCGCGTGAACGTGCAGCTCGACAAGGTGGACCAGATCACGGACAGCGCCGTCGATGCGGCGGACAGCGTCGACACGGCCGTACGCGCCGTGAGCCATGCGATCACCCGTCCGGTGCAGAAAGTCTCGGGCATGGCAGCCGGAGTGAGCTTCGGGGCCGCCGACTTCAAGGTGAGCCGAGACTGGCGCCACGCGGTGCAGGCCGGCAAGGAGGCCGCAGCCCGTCGCGAGAGCGATCTCGCCGAGGAGTTGCGGGACGCGGGCAAATGACCACTGAGGAGATCCGGCTCGTGATCCCCGCCGAGGAGGACTTCAGGCCGATCGCGCACCTCGTCACCGGCGGGCTCGCCACACGGCTCGACGTGACCTACGACGACCTCGAAGACCTGCAGGTCGGAATCGAGGCGCTGCTCTCGCTCCGCGACGACACGGACGAGCTCGTCGTCTCGCTCTCGGCCGATGACGGGGTGCTGCACGCCGCGCTCGGGCCGTTCCCGCCCGAGAAGGTGCATGGCGCGGACTCGGACGGCGGCCTCGACCTGAGCCGTGTCCTCGAGACCGTCTGCGACACGCACGAGGTAGAGGAGCGTGACGGCGGCGCCTGGGTCGAGCTGAGCAAGCGGGTAGCGATATGACGCGGCTCGACGACAAGATGCTGCTGCGCCGCTACCACGAGCACGGCGACCTCGAGGCGCGCGAGCAGCTGATCGAGCAGTACATGTCGCTCGTGCGCTCCCTCGCGCGGCGCTACTCGTACCGCGGCGAGCAGCTCGAGGACCTTGTCCAGATCGGCGCCATCGGACTGATCAAGGCGATCGACCGCTTCGATCTCGACCGCGGTGTCGAGCTGACGACGTACGCGACGCCGAACATCATCGGCGAGATCAAGCGCCACTTCCGCGACAAGGGCTGGGCCGTACGCGTGCCGCGCGGCTTGCAGGAGCTCAACGTCCAGCTCTCTCGCCTCGTCGAGCAGCTGACCGTTCAGCTCGCCCGCTCGCCGACCATCCCCGAGCTGGCGAAAGCCGCCGGCGTCGAGGAGGAGGAAGTGCTCGAAGCGCTCGAGTCCGGTCGCGCGTACACGTCGCTGTCGCTCTCGGTGGGCGGAGGCGGAGGGGACGACGACGACCTCGATCCGCTCGAGTCGCTCGGCACGGTGGAGCACCAGTATGAGGTCTCCGAGGATCGAGCCGTGCTCGCGCCGGGCTTCAAGGCACTCGACGAGCGTGAGCGGAAGATCCTCCAGCTCCGCTTCTTCGACGGCCTGACCCAGTCGCAGATCGCGCAGCAGGTCGGCATCTCGCAGATGCACGTCTCCCGGCTGATCCGGCGCTCGCTCGAGAAGATCCGCGAGACGATCGCCGAGGACGAGGAATCGCTGACCCGCTAGCCGGCCGGCTTCGGCCGTAAAGACCGAGGAGCCGGATGTCGATTAGATGGGCGTGGGAACGCCTCTCGTGGGACAGCTCGCCGCGCCTGCGCGGCCTCGTGCCCGTCTCGGGCGGCTAGGCCACGTCGCGGCCTGGGTCGTGCCGCCGGTTGCCGCTGCGCTCGCAGCAGTCCACCAGGGACTGAACGACGATGAGGGTGACACGCGCATCTTCGTCTGGGCCGGGCGCACGCTCCTGTCAGGTCAATGGAGCCATGCGTTCTCGCACGCGGTCGTCCAGGCCGGGCCGCTGCAGCTCGCGCTCTTCGGCTCGCTCGGCCGCTCGAGCGACGCGCTCGCACTCGTGCTCGCGCCGGCGACCGCCCTCCTCGTCGTCGCGGCCGCTCGGGCGGCCGGAGTGAAGAACCCCATCCTCTACGGAGGAGCGGGCCTGCTCGCCGTCGCGACGGGTCTGACCGATGTCGGCTTCGTCGCCGGGCATCCCGCCGACGCGATGCTGCCTCTGATCTGGATCGTCGCCGCTGCCGACGCCCGTCGCGGGCACGCGTACCGGGCCGGGCTGCTCGTCGGTCTCTGCGCGGGGTTGGAGACCTGGGGGATTCTGGGCGTTGCCGTGCTGGCCCTGGCGCCGGCCCGCCGCGACGCGGCGATCGGCACTGCTGTGGCCGGAGCGACCGCCGCTGCGCTGTTCCTGCCGTTTCTGCTGGGCGGTCACTTCCACATGTTCTCGCTGCAGTGGCAGGTTCACCCGCCGGCGCCGATCTCTCTGTTCGTCGCAGCCGGCACTGCGTACGGCTGGCCGCTGCGGCTCGCTCAGGGCATGTTCGCCGTCGGGGCCGGTGTCGTCGTCGCCCGGCTCTTGCGAGACTCGCCGCACGGGATCTGGGCCGCTCCGCTCGCGACGGTCTGCGCGCGGCTGCTGCTCGACCCGCTGCTCCTCCTGTACTACTTCGCCGCGCTCAAGGGGCCGCTCTTCGTCGGCGCTGCGGTCGTCGCGTCTTCGGTCTGGCTGAAGCGCGGAGTCGAGTCGAATGGCCGCGCTCCCGCCGCCGTCGGCGCTTCGCGCTAGGAATCCTGGCGCGCGCGGAGGAGCTCTTTGAGCGAGTCGATGCGGCGATGGACTTCCTGCCGCTCGTCCGAGACCTCGCGCTCGCGCTCGCGCGTCGTCGCGCTCTCGAAACCGAAGTCGATCTGATGCTGTAGGTGCCGCGGGACCGCTGACAGCCGCGCTTCGTCGACCTCGAGACTCAGAGCTCGCGGCGAAGGTCGTCGACGCTGGCTTCCTGGCCGGCTTCCTGCATGGAGCTTCTATCGGCAGGCGGCTACGCCGTCGTGAGCCCGATTCGCGGTACGAACTATGGGCTCGTTCTATGGCTCGGGCTGCTCGCGCGGTTGCCGCCACGGCCAGCCGAGCAGGAACAGCCCGCCCGCGAGGCACAGCGCTCCGACGACCGCCCAGAAGGTACTGCCGGTCATCGACGAGCCCTGGATCAGATCGAGTCCCTGGCCCAGCCACACGACACCGGTGAGGGCGAGCAGGGCCCCGAGGATGCGTCTGGCGATCGTCATGTCATTCACTACTCCCGTTCGACCGGAACAGATTGCCTCAGCGTCGGCTGCGGCGAGAGCGGTTGCGACGGTCCGAGCGCCGGAGCGTGTCGAGCTCCCCGAGCGCAGCGCCCGCGCCGCGCGCGACCGCCGTCAGCGGCTCGCGGTCGCGGTTTACCGGGAGTCCGGTCTCGCCGCGCAGGAGCTCGGGGAAGCCCGGCAGCAGCGTGCTGCCGCCGACGAGCGTGATGCCGCGGTCCGCGATATCCGACGCGAGCTGGGCCGGCGTCTGCTCGAGCAGCTCCTTGAGCGCCGTGACGATGCGCGTCAGAGGCCGCTCGAGGGCCTGGCGGACTTCGTCCTCGCCGAGTGCGATGCGGGCGAGCAGGCCGGTGGACATGTACCGGCCGGCGACCTCCGTCTCGGCCCCTGCGGCATGTCCTCCGATCGCGCTTCCGACCTCGAGCTTCACCCGCTCGGCCTGCTCGTGGCCGACGAGCAGCCGGTGATGATCCTGGACGAAGCGCACGATCGCGTCGTCGAGGTCGTAGCCGCCGACGGGCAGCGAGGTCGACGACGACGATGCCGCCGAGGGCGATCACCGCCATCTCGCTCGTGCCGCCGCCGACGTCGACGACGAGCGAGGCGACCGCGTCCTCGACCGGCAGCTCGGCGCCGATGGCGCCCGCCATCGCCTCCTCGATCAGATGCGCCTCGCGCGCTCCCGGCCGCGAGCGTCGGCCTCGACGACGGCGTCGCGCTCGACCTGCGTCAGGCCGCTCGGGACGCAGATGATCACCGCGCGCGGCAGCCGGCTGCCGCCGACGCGGCGGATGAAGTGGCCGAGCATCTGCTCGGTCGTCTCGAAGTCCGCGATCACGCCGTGGCGCAACGGCCGGGTCGCGACGATCGTCGCCGGCGTGCGGCCGAGCATCTGCCGCGCCTTCTCGCCGACGGCGTAGACCTGACCGGTCTGCTGGTCCATCGCCACGACCGACGGCTCGAACAGGACGATGCCCTCGCCGCGGCGGAAGACGACAGTGTTCGCCGTTCCGAGATCCACCGCGAGATCGGTCCCGGCTGCAAGGGACGGCAATCTCACCGCGCTGCACGGTAGCCGCCCTAGCCGTGGGCGAAACCGAGGTTCAGGAGCTGCGTGGCGTCGGCGTACATGTTCGGCGAGTCGAGGACGACCGCGATCAGCCGCCTCCCGTGCCGCGTGGCGGACGCGACGAGGCACCAGCCCGACTCGTGCGTGTAGCCCGGTCTTGACCCCGTTCGCGCCCGGGTACTCGCTGAGGAGGGAGTTGTTGTTGAGGTAGATCTTCGAGTTCGTCGGCGCCGACCAGCGCACCTCGATCCGCCTCGTCCGCACGAGCCGGTCGAAGCGCGGGTTCTCGGAACGCGTAGCGGGTCAGCGCGGCGAGATCCCAGGGCGTCGAGTAGTTGCCGCGGTCGACGCACGCCGCTCGGGCTCGTGTAGTGCGTGTCGTGCAGCCCGAGCCGCGTGCGCCTCGTCGTTCATCTGGCGGAGGAACGCGTGCACCGAGCCCGCGCTCGAGATCGCGAGCTGCGTTCGCGTCGTCGTTGCCGGAGTAGAGGAGCAGCGAGTAGAAGAGCTTCCACGCCTTGACCTGCTCGCCGGTGCGGAGCCCCTCGCGCACGAGCGGGACCGCGGTGGCCGAATGGGCGACCGTGATCGTGCTCTTCCCACGGCACCTCTCGCAGCGCGAGGGTCGCGGTCATGATCTTCGTCAGCGACGCGATCTTCCGCCGCTCGTGCGGACGCTCGGCCCAGAGGACCCGGCCGGTGTCGCGCGTCGACGAGGATCGCGGCCGGCGCGCGGACCCGCACGTGCGGCCGTCCCGCGAGCAGCGGCGTCCCGTGGAGGAGGCGCGGCGGGGCTTGCGGGCGGCGTGGCGGGCTGCGTGACCGTCGCGCGTCGGCGCCGGCGCCGTCGCCGGCTGCGAGCGGCGGCGGGATGGCGCGGCGGCTTCGCGTCGGCCCGCCGGCCGAACCAGACGCCCGCGCCGGCCGCGGCCAGCACGACGAGGACGCAGCAGCGCGACCCTTCCCGGCGCGGTAGCGGCGCCTGCGGCGCCGCCGTGCGACCGGCGTCGAGACGTCGAGCGGCACGCCCGAGGTGTAGCGCCCTCTCCGGTCGGCCTCCGGCAGCGCCGCTCCTAGAATGGCCGCCGTGCGCACGACGGCCGAGCTGCGCGAGGGATTCCAGGCGTTCTTCGAGGAGAAGGGCCACCTGCGCTGCCCGTCCGCGTCGCTGATCCCGCGCGCCGACGACCGCTCGACGCTCTACACGAGCGCCGGCATGCAGCCCCAGATGCCGTACTTCCTCGGCCGCGAGGCGCCGCCGGCGCCGCTGACGACGACGTGCCAGAAGTGCTTCCGCACGCCCGACATCGACGAGGTCGGCCTCGACACGTACCACCTCACGTTCTTCGAGATGCTCGGCAACTTCTCGTTCGGCCAGTACTTCAAGGAGGGCGCGATCGCGTACGCGACCGAGTTCATGCAGGAGCGCCTGAAGCTCGACTGGGACCGCGTCTGGGTGAGCGTCCACGCCGGCGACCCGGGCTCGAAGCTCGGCCCCGACGAGGAGGCGATCGGCCTCTGGGAGCGGATCGGCATGCCGCCGGAGCGGATCGTGCCGCTGCCGTCGTCCGAGAACTTCTGGTCGGTCGGCGGCCCCGGGCCGTGCGGGCCCGACTCGGAGATGTACTGGGACTGGGGCGAGGAGACCGGCTGCGGCAACGACGACTGCCTGCCCGGGTTGCACGCGCTGCGAGCGCTTCCTCGAGTTCGGGAACCTCGTCTTCATGTCGTACGAGCTCCACGCCGACGGCACGCTCACCGAGCTCCCGAGCAAGAACATCGACACCGGCTGGGGGCTCGAGCGCGTCGCGCGCGTCGTGCAGGACGTGGCGTCGGTCTACGACACCGACGGCTACCAGCTGATCATGGACTGGGTCGAGCAGCAGTCCGGCGCCGCGTACGGCGTCGTCGACGGACGCGACGAAGGCGCACCGCGTCCTCGCCGACCACGGCCGCGGGATGACGTTCATCGCCGCCGAGGGCGTGTCGCCGTCGAACGAGGGGCGCGGCTACGTCCTGCGCCGCATCGTCCGGCGCGCCGCGCAGCACGGGCTGCGGATCGGGATGAAGCCGCCGTTCCTGCCCGGTCTCGCCGATGTCGTGATCGAGCAGATGGGGACCGCCTATCCCGAGCTCGTCGAGCACCGCGACGAGATCCACCGCGTGCTCGCGGCCGAGGAGGAGCGCTTCGGCGAGACGCTCGAGCGCGGGATGGCGATCTTCGAGGAGGCGGCGGCCAAGGGCGAGATCACCGGGGACGACGCCTTCGACGCTGCAGGCGACGTACGGCTTCCCGATCGAGCTGACGCAGGAGCTCGCGCGCGAGCGCGGCCTCGCCGTGAACGACGAGGAGTACACGCGCCTGATGGAGGAGCACCGCGAGATCTCGCGCCAGAGGCGGGACGCGCGCGCTACGAGCCGCGATTCCGCGGCGCGCCGCGGACCGAGTTCGTCGGCTACGAGCAGCTCGACGTGCGCACCGCGATCACGGCGTTCGCCGACCTCGGCGACGGCTACTTCCAGGTCAAGCTCGCCGAGTCGCCGTTCTATCCGGCGGGCGGCGGCCAGGTCACCGACGCCGGCTGGATCGAGAAGGAGGACGGCTCGCGCGCCGAGCTCGTCGAGGCGCTGCGGCTCGAGAACGACCAGGAGCTCGTCTTCCAGGGCTCGGGCTTCGCCGAGGGCGACCGCGTCCGCGCCGTCGTGCCGTGGGACGTCCGCTACCCGACGATGGCGAACCACACCGCGACGCATCTCCTGCACAAGGTGCTGCAGGAGGTGCTCGGCGACCACGTCCGCCAGGCGGGCTCGGCCGTGCGGCCCGACAAGCTCCGCTTCGACTTCACGCATCCGTCGCCGCTCACGCCCGGAGGAGCGCGCCGAGGTCGAGCAGCGCGTGAACGAGCACGTCTTCGCGAACCTGCCGGTGCGGATCTTCGAGACGCCGCTGGCGGAGGCGCGCAACCTCGGCGCGATGATGCTGTTCGGCGAGAAGTACGGCGACGTCGTGCGCGTCGTCGACGTCGACGGCTGGTCGCTCGAGCTCTGCGGCGGCACGCACGTCCGCTCGACCGCCGAGATCGGGCCGTTCGCGATCCTGTCCGAGAGCTCGGTCGGCGCCGGCGCGCGCCGGATCGAGGCGGTGACCGCCGGCGAGGCGTTCGCGCTGCTGCACGAGCGGGCACGAGAGGCCGATGCGCTGCGCGGCGAGCTCGAGCGCGCGCGGAAGGAGTCGAAGCGGCCGCAGCAGGCGGAGCAGGCGGAGATCGTCTCCCAGGACACGGAGGGCGGCGTCCTGCTCGTCGAGGTGAAGAGCCTCAAGGGCGGCCCGCTGCGGGACTTCTCCGACCGGATCCGCCAGCAGGAGAAGGCGGACGGCGCGATCGTCGCGTCGCGCGACGACGGCGCGCGTCTTCCTCGTCGTCAACTTCGACGAGTCGCTCGTCGCGCGCGGGCTCGACGCCGTGCAGGTCGTGCGCGAGCTCGGCAAGCACATCGGCGGCGGCGGCGGCGGCAAGCCGACGCTCGCCGAGGCCGGGCGGCAAGAACCCCGACGGCATCGCCGACGCGCTTGCCGCCGCGAAGGAGCTCGTCGCGCCATAAAGATGCCGCGTGAAGGTGATGGCGCTGGACTACGGCTCCGCGCGGACCGGAGTCGCAGTCTCCGACCCGACCGGGACGCTCGCGCGGCCGCTCGGCGTCGTGGAGGGGGCCGCGACCGAGAGCGGGCTCGCCGAGCTGGCGCGGCTCGTCCGCGAGGAGGAGCGCCGAGCGGATCGTCGTCGGCCTGCCGCTGACGTTGCGCGGCGCGCGCGGCGAGCAGGCGGCCGAGACCGAGCGCTTCGTCGAGGCGCTGCGCGGCGTCGTCGACGTGCCCGGTCGAGCTCTACGACGAGCGCTTCACGACCGACCTCGCGCAGCGGACCGCGGGCCGCGCCCGAGGACGCGCTCGCGGCCGCGCATCTCCTTTCCGCCTATCTCGAGTGGTGGAGCCCGGCGGCCGGCTGACGCCGCCGGCGCGGCGCGCGCGCGGCGGATCGTCGTGCGCCGCGTCGTTGCGCTGGTCGCGGCGTGCTGCTCGGCGCGGCATCGCGCGGCGTTCGCGATCGCGGCTCGCGGCACGCGCTCCGCCGCCGACGACCACGTCGCGCAGCTGCGGCAGTTCCGCGTCCTCTTCCCCGAAGGGTTCACGCGCGCGCAGATGGCGGCGGGTGCAGGCGGTCGCGAAGATCGCCGAGCGAGAGGCCACCGCAAGGTGAAGCTCTCGGGGAAGACGTACCTCGCGGCGACCGGCCGCAGCGCCGCGATCCCCGGCTTCGGCGCCAAGAAGCTGCCGCTCGAGGGCTTCCTCTTCCCGGACACGTACGACTTCGACCGCAAGTCGACGTCGCTGAGCTCGTCGCAACCAGCTCGCGGAGTTCGCCTCGATGTGGCGGGCGCTGAACCTCTCGTACGCGCGGAGCAAGAACCTCACGCCGTACGACGTGCTCACGATCGCGTCGATGGTCGAGGGGGAGGCGCAGGTGCCGAGCGAGCGGCCCCTCGTCGCCGCCGTCATCTACAACCGGCTGCACAACCACATGCCGCTCGGGATCGACGCGACGCTCCGCTACGGGCTGCACATCCCGCCGACGCAGTCGCTGACGCAGTCGGAGCTGGCGAACCCGACGCCGTACAACACGCGGCTGCATCTCGGCCTGCCGCCGACGCCGATCAACAACCCCGGCCTGGCTCGCTCGAGGCGGCCGCGCATCCCGCGCACGTCGACTACCTCTACTTCGTGCCGCAAGCCGGACCACAGGCACCACTACTTCACGGCGAACTACCAGGACTTCCTCCAGCACGAGGCCGGCAGTACGGCTATTGAGGTCGTGCTGCTCGGCCATCCGGTGGCGCACTCGCTGTCGCCCCGGATGCAGAACGCGGCCTTCGCGGCGGCCGGGCTCGACTGGGAGTACGTCCTGCGCGACGTCCTGCCGGAGGAGCTCGAGGCGGCGGTGCGGCGAGGTCGAGTACGCGAACGTCACGCGCCGTACAAGCTCGACGCGGCGCGGATCCTCGGCGGCCGGGCTGCCGTCCGTGAACACGATCGTGCGCGGGGCGCGGCTTCTCGACCGATGCAGCGGTCCTCGAGCAAGTAACAGACTGTTACAAGCCGCGCGATCGTGGGCGACGGCGGGGCGGCGGCGGCGTTCCGGCACGCGCTGCCCGGAGGCGCGCGTCTTCTCCCGGCGCGGCGAGTGGCCGCCCGACGTCGCGACGGCCGACCTCGTGATCCACGCGACGCCGGTGCGGGACGAGGTGCTGTTCGAGCTGCGGCCGGGGCAGACGCTGGTCGACCTCCCGTACCGCGCACGGCGACGGCCGGGCGGCGGCCGCTGCGGGCGCGCGCGTGCTCGACGGGCTCGAGGTGCTCGTCGCGCAGGGTGCCGCGAGCTTCGAGCTCTGGACGGGGCTGCCGGCGCCGGTCGAGGCGATGCGCGGCGCCGCTCGGCTTGACCTGAGCCGCGCCGGGGGCATAGAACGAGCACGATGCGCAACTGCAGAGCATGCGGCGGAGCGGTGCAGGACGACTTCCGCTTCTGCCCGCACTGCGGCAAGTCGCAGCGGACGAAGATCGTCGAGTACTTCCGCGGCCATCCCGACGTCGGCGACGGCGGGCTCCGCGTCTCCGTCTACCTGACCGAGCCGCAGCACGCGCGGCTCAGCGTCTGGCGCGGCGAGGAGGCGCAGGCTGCGATCTCGCTCGACCCGCACGAGGCGGCGCCGGCTGGGCCGGTTCCTCCCGCGGCGGCGCACACGGCACCGGAGCCTCGTCTCGCGGGTGCTCTCGCCCTGTAGGCTCTACGCTCTCCGCCATGACACTCGAGCTGGCAACGGCGGGCGAGTCGCACGGGCCTGCGCTCGTCGCGATCGTCTCGGGCCTGCCCGCGGGGCTCGTCCTCGACCGCGAGGCGATCGACGCCGACCTCCGCCGCCGCCAGCAGGGCTACGGCCGCTCGCCGCGCCAGCAGATCGAGACGGACGAGGTCGAGGTGCTCGCCGGCCTGCGCCACGGGCGCACGCTCGGCACGCCGCTCGCGCTCGTCGTCCGCAACCGCGACCACAGGAACTGGACGTGGGGGATGAGCCCCTGGCCGCCCGAGGGCGAGCCCGAGGGGAAGGGGACGAAGCCGGTCACGCTGCCGC
The DNA here is from genome assembly GCA_963794255.1 of uncultured Actinomycetes bacterium. Classification (GTDB taxonomy): domain Bacteria; phylum Actinomycetota; class Thermoleophilia; order Gaiellales; family Gaiellaceae; genus Palsa-739. Next base: position 44,241 of record CAWCDC010000005.1, read on the forward strand.
GGCCCGGGCATGCCGATCTCGCCGGCGCGCAGAAGTACGGCCTCGCCGACGTTCGCGACGCGCTCGAGCGCGCGTCCGCGCGGCACACCGCGGTCCACGTCGCCGCCGGCGCGGTGGCGAAGGCGCTCCTCGCGCGAGATCGGGATCGAGGTCGCGGGCGAGGCGCTGCCCGAGGCGGGGGCCGATCCGGCCGCGGTCGACGAGGCGCGGCAGGACCGCGACACGCTCGGCGGCCGCGTCGAGGTGCGGGCGCGCGGCGTCCCGCCGGGTCTCGGCTCCTACGCCCGCAGCGAGGACCGGCTCGACGCGCGGCTCGCGGCGGCGCTGATGGGGATCCAGGCGGTGAAGGGCGTCGAGATCGGCGACGGCTTCGCGCTCGCGGGGCTGCGCGGCTCGGAGGCGCACGACGAGATCGTCCGCGACGAGCGCGGCCTGCACCGGAGACGAATCGCGCCGGCGGCATCGAGGGCGGCGTCTCGAACGGCGAGGAGATCGTCGTCCGCGCCGCGATGAAGCCGCTGCCGACGCTGATGAGGCCGCTCGCCTCCGTCGACCTCGACACGGGCGAGCCGGCGACGCGCTCGTCGAGCGGAGCGACGTCTCGGCGGTCGAGGCGCTCGCCGTCGTCGCGGAGGCGGCGGTCGCCTGGGAGCTCGCCCGCGCGGCGCGGGAGAAGTTCGGCGGCGACGCGCTCGGCGACTTCGTCGCCGCCTGGCGCGCGTACCTGGAGCGGATCGACTGGACGCGCACGCTAACACGGCACGTCGCGCTCGTCGGCTTCATGGGCGCGGGCAAGACGACCGCGGCGCGGACGTCGCTCGGCGGCAGCGACGGCCGTTCGACGACCTCGTCGAGGCGTCGCCGCCGGGCACGCCGATCGCCGGAGCTCTTCCGCGAGCAGGGGAGGCGGCCTTCCGCGCGCTCGAGGAGCAGACGATCGTGCTCGGCGCTCGCGCGGCGGCGCGGTGATCGCTCGGCGGCGGCGCCGTCGCGACGCGCTCGCGCGACGACGCGTCGACGTCGTCTGGCTCGACGTCGACGTCGACACGGCTGGGAGCGGGTCAAGGGCACCGACCGTCCGCTCGCGCAGGACGAGGCGGCGTTCCGCGCGCTGTACGAGGAGCGGCGCGCCGCTCTACGCCGAGGTCGCCGACGTGCGTCGCGCGCGACTGCGACGACGTCGTCCTCGCCGCTGCCGGCGTCCACGTCGAGCGCGGCGCGCTGCAGCGGCTCGGCGAGCTCGTCCCCGGCGACGGCGCCGGTCGCGCTCGTCTCCGACCCGCACGTCGCGGGCATCCACGGCATGGACGCGCAGCTCGCGCTCGGCGCGCGGCTCGCGGAGACGCACGAGCTGCCGCCGGGCGAGGAGGCGAAGACGCTCGCGGCGCTCGACCGGCTCTGGCAGGAGCTCCGCCTCGACCGCAGCGGCACGATCGTCGCGCTCGGCGGCGGCTGCACGACCGATGCGGCCGGGTTCGCCGCGGCGGCCTACCTCCGCGGCGTCGCGTGGGTGCCCGGTGCCGACGAGCCTCGTCGCCCAGGTCGACGCGGCGATCGGCGGCAAGACGGCGATCGACCTGCCGCAGGGCAAGAACCTCGTCGGCGCCTTCCACTGGCCGGCGCGGACGGTGATCGACCCGGCGCTGCTCGAGACGCTGCCCGAGCCGCAGCGGCTCGAGGGCATGGCCGAGGTCGTGAAGACCGGGCTGCTCGCCGGCGAGCCGCTCTGGGAGCTGCCGGACGACGAGCTCGTCCGCCGCTGCGCCGCCTTCAAGGCCGCGCATCTGCCTCCGCGACCCGCACGAGCGCGGCGAGCGGGCGATGCTCAACCTCGGCCACACGTTCGCCCACGCGCTCGAGGCCGCCGCCGGCTACGAGGGCGTCACGCACGGGCGCGCCGTCGCGCTCGGCCTCCTCGCCGCGCTCCGCCTCTCCGGCCGCGAGACGGCGCGTCGTGGAGGAGGTGCTGCGCCCGCAGCCGGTGCGCGTCGACCGCGAGCGCGCCTGGCAGGCGATGCAGCGCGACAAGAAGGCGCGCGGCGGCGAGCTCCGGCTCGTCCTGCTCGGCGACGACGGCCCGCGGCTGGGGCGTCGCGGTTCCCGAGGAGGACGTGCGCCGCGAACTCGATAGGTTGATCGCGTGAGGGTCCTCGTCCTCAACGGCGTCAACCTGGACATGCTCGGCCGCCGCGACCCGGAGCTCTACGGCGGGCTGACGATCGCCGAGCTCGAGAGCCGGATCTACGAGTGGGCGCGGGAGCCTCGAGCTGACCGTCCAGTGCCGGCAGACGAACGACGAGGGCGAGTTCGTCAAGTGGTGCCACGACGCGTACGACACGGTCGACGGGATCGTCGTCAACCCGGCGCGTGGACGCACTACGCGTGGTCGATCCACGACGCGCTCGAGGCGCTCACGATCCCGATCGTCGAGGTGCACCTCTCCAACGTCGACGAGCGGGAGGAGTGGCGGCGGAAGTCGGTCGTCTCCGACCTCGTCGCCGCGCGCTTCGTCGGCCACGGCCCCGACGGCTACAGATGGCGCTCGAATATCTGAAGGAGGAAAGCCGCGTGAGCGAGCGGATCGAGCGGCTGCGCGAGCTCCTCGAGGAGCCGCTCCTCGATCACGAACCCGGTCAACGTCCTCTACCTGACCGGCTTCGACAGCTCGAACGCCGCGCTCTTCGTCGAGCCCGAGCGGGCGCGGCTCTTCACCGACTTCCGCTACATCGAGGCGGCCCAGGCGGTCGAGGGCGTCGAGGCCGTGCAGACGAAGCGGTCGCTGATCGCGTGGCTCGCCGAGGAGCTCGCGGGCCGGGTCGGCTTCGAGGCGAACGTCCTGCCCGTGGTCGTTCGCCGAGCAGCTGCGCGGAGGCGGCCTCGAGCTCGTGCCGCGCAAGGGGCTCGTCGAGCAGCTGCGCGCCGTCAAGGACGAAGGCGAGCTCGACAGCTTCCGGCGCGCGTGCGCGATCACGGACCGGATGTTCGAGCGGCTCGTGCGCCGAGGTGCGGTTCGTCGGCCGCCGCGAGCGCGACGTCGCCTGGGACATCACGCGGCTCTTCCACGAGGAAGGCGCGCACGGCGCAGGCGTTCGAGTCGATCGTCGGCTCCGGCCCGACCGGCGCGCGGCCGCACGCGCGCGCCGGCGACCGCGTCATCGGTGCGGGCGAGCTCGTCGTGATCGACACCGGCGCCGCGTCGACGGCTACTACTCCGACTACACGCGGACGCTCGCGACGGGCGAGCTCGACGGCGAGCTGCGCGAGGCGTACGACGTCGTCCTCGCGGCGCAGCAGGCGGGCCTCGACGCGATCCGGGCCGGCGTGAGCGGCGTCGACGTCGACGCGGCGGCGCGCGACGTCATCGAGGGGAGTCACTTCGCCGGCACGTTCGGCCACGGTCTCGGCCACGGCCTCGGCCTCGACGTCCACGAGTCGCCGCGGCTCTCGACCGAGAGCACCGACACGCTCGCGGCCGGCAACGTCGTCACCGTCGAGCCGGGCGTCTACCTCGCCGGCCGCTTCGGCATCCGGATCGAGGACGACGTGATCGTGACCGACGGACGGAATCGAGAACCCCGTCCGGTTCACGAAGGAGCTGCTGACCGTCTCGTAATCCTGGACGTGGGTGATTGACAGCGGCTGGAACTGCGGTCACGTCCTGACCAAGCAAGACCTGAAGCCGCAGGCACCGACGCTGACCCACGGGCGGTTCGTCTATCTCGAAGAACGCCACGCAGTTCGATCGAGAGTTACAGGCGGTCCTCAAGAGCTACGAACGCGCCCTGTTCGATCTACGGGACTCGCCCCGGCGGCCGATGCTGAGTCGTTCCAACATCTGCTCGCGGCGTTCAACCTGCAGGACCTGCTCGCTCGGAACAACTGGCTGCAGGCCAGTCAGCAGGGTGAGGTCAGAAGGTTCGAGTCGATCGCCGGAAGCTCGACCGCAACGACAAGACTCTGAAGTCGCGCGCCCGCGCGCTCGGACTCCGCGTCTGCGCCAAGGACTAGCGGCGCGCTACCCTCTGCGGCCGATGGCCGAGACGGTCGACACGAACAGCTTCAAGAACGGGATGCACATCGAGCTGGACGGCAAGGTCTGGCGCATCGTCGAGTTCCAGCACGTGAAGCCCGGCAAGGGCGGCGCGTTCGTCCGCACGAAGCTGAAGAGCCTCGACGCGGGCGCCGTCGTCGACCGCACGTTCCGCGCCGGCGAGAAGTTCCCGCGCGTCCACACCGAGACGAAGAACGTCCAGTACCTCTACGACGACGGCTCCGAGGTGCACTTCATGGACGCGGAGACGTACGAGCAGTTCGCGCTCCCGCACGCCGACCTCGACCGACGAGCTGCCGTACATGCAGCCGAACGCGTCGGTGCAGGTGCTGAGCGTGAACGGGAAGCCGTCGAGCCTGCAGCTGCCGGCCTCGGTCGAGCTCGACGGTCGTGGAGACCGAGCCGGGCGTGAAGGGCGACACCGTCTCGAACGTGACGAAGCCGGCGACGCTCGAGACGGGCGCGGTCGTCCAGGTGCCGATGTTCGTCAACGTCGGCGACCGGCTCAAGGTCGATCCCCGCGAGGGCCGCTACATCTCGCGCGCCTAGGCCGGCGTGAGCGCGCTCGCCCGCGACCTCGGGCGATCGCGGCCGAAACAGGCTTCTGCGGGAGTCGTTCGCGTCGACGGCCCGCACGGCATCGAGGTCATCCGCGCGTACGGGCTCGCAGACCGCGCGCATGCGATTCCGAACGAGGCCGAGACGCAATTCGGCATCGCGAGCGGCTCGAAGAGCTTCACTGCGCTCGTGGTGATGCGCCTCGATCGAGGACGGCGCTGCTCGAGCTCTCGGACGACGGCTCGCTCGGTACTCGGCGACCGATCTCCCGCTGATCGACGAGCGCGTCACGGTCGAGCACCTGCTGGCTCACCGGTCGGGGATCGGCGACTACCTCGACGAGGACCTCGAACCTGGACCTGTCCGCGTATCTGATGCCGGTTCCGGTGCAGCAGCTCGTCACCACCGAGGACTATCTCGAGGCCCTCGACGGGCACGCACAGAAGTTCCCACCCGGAGAGCGCTTCGCCTACTGCAACAGCGGTTACGTCGTTCTCGTCCTGCTCGCCGAGCGCGCAGCCAAAGCACCCTTCCACGACCTCGTCCATGACGTCGTGTGCGGTCCGGCGGGGATGATCGACACCGCGTTCCTTCGTTCGGACGAGCTGCCGGGTCGCGCGGCGCTCGGCTACGTGCAGGTCGACGGCGACCTGGCGCACGAACGTCTTCCATCTCCCGGTCCGCGGCAGCGGCGACGGCGGCGCCTACTCGACCGCTGCGGACGTGGCGGCGTTCTGGCGGGCGCTCTTCGCGGGCTCGATCGTCGGCGAAGAGACGCTCGCCGAGATGCTCACAAAGCGAAGCGAGGCGCGGCCGGACCGTGGCTACGGGCTCGGCTTCTGGCTCCCAATCGACAGCCGCGCGGCGCTGCTGGTGGGATCCGACTCGGGAGTCGCTTTCCGCAGCGCACATGACCCGGATCGCGGCGGCACGTGGACGCTCCTCTCGAACACCCGCGACGGCGCGAGCGCAATCGCCGGGAGGCTCGAGCAAGACCGCACCGGAGGGAGCTCCGGCGGCCCGCGGTAAGGTCTCGCCGTGCCGTCGCTCGCCGACACGACCATTCGCCTGCTCGGGCAGGAGCCGCTCGCCGGGCGCGTGCCGGCCGCCGAGCAGCTCCGGCTCGCCGAGATCCTCGACACGGCCGGCTTCGCATATCTCGAGGTCTCGGGCGGCGGCTGCTTCGACGCGGCGGTCAAGCGCGGCGTCGAGAGCCCGTGGGAGCGGATCCGCGCGCTCAAGGCGCGCGTCAAGACGCCGCTCGGGCTCGCGCTGCGCGGCCGCTTCCTCGTCGGCTCCCGCCCGGTGGACGCCGACTTCTCCCGCCGCTTCGTCGCCTCGGCAGCCGCGAACGGCATCGACGTCTTCCGGCTCCACGACCCGCTCAACGACGTCTCGAACCTGCGCGAGGCCGCGGAGGCGATCGTCGCCGCGGAGCGGGACTTCGAGGCCGGCCTCGTCTACAGCCCCGGCGGCGCCGGCGAGATCGAGACGCTGATCGAGCGCGCGCGGATGCTGCCCGAGCTCGGCGCGGTGCGCGTCCTGCTCCACGATCCGACCGGCTCGCTGCAGCCGCACACGGCCGAGGAGCTCGTCCATGCGCTCGCCGACGCGAGCGGGCTCCCGGTCGGGATCTACGCCCAGGGAGCCGGAGGCAGCGCGCTCGCCGTCTCGCTCGCCGCCGCGCACGCGGGCGCCCAGCTCATCGCCTCCGCGATCTACCCGCTCGCGCTGACCCTCCACCGGGTCTCGGGCGAGGCGCTCGCCGAGGCGCTCAGCGGCACCGGGCTCGACCCCGGCGTCGACGTCGAGGCGCTCTGGGAGGCGACCGACCTCGTCGACGAGCACATCGGCGACGAGCTCGTGACTCCGCTCGTGCCCCGCATCGCCGTTCTCGCCGCGCGCCACGACCTGCCCGCGAGCGTCGTCGGCCGGGATCGACCACTCGCTGCGGGCGGAGGGCGCCGGCGACCGGCTCGACGAGGTGCTCGAGGAGCTCGACCGGATCCGTGCCGAGACGGGCTGGCCGCCGCTCGCGTCGCCGATCGGCCAGGTGCTCGCGACGCAGGCGCTGCTCAACGTCCTCTCGGCGAGCCGCTATCTCGTCGTCGTGGACGAGGTTCGGAGCCTCGTCGCCGGCGCCTTCGGCACGCCGCCGGCGCCGATCGACCCCGCGCTCGAGCGCGTCGTCCAGCTCACGGCCGACCCCGAGAGCGAGGAGGACGTCACGCCGCCGCTCGACGAGGTGCGCGAGCGCGCCGAGGGCATCGCCACGAGCGAGGAGGAGCTGCTCCTGCTCGGCCTGTTCGGCGAGGACGCCGAGCAGCTGCTGCGCGGGATCCGCAGCCGCGGCCGCCGCGACGACGACCTCGCGGCAGTCGACGAGGGGCGCGCCGAGCGCATCCGGGAGATCGTGCGGATCGTCGCAGGAGTCCGGGATCGGCGAGGTGACGATCGAGGAGGACGGGATGCGGATCTCGGTCCGCTCGACGCCCGACCTCCCCGCCGGCGGCGGACGGCCGGCGCAGCGCCGCTCGCGGTGCCCGAGCCGGAGCTGCCCGCCGGCGACGGCGGTCAGCGGAACGCTCATGCGCGTCGAGTCGCCGATGGTCGGAACCTTCTACCGCGCTCCGCAGCCGGGCGCGCCGCCGTTCGTCGAGGTCGGCGACGTCGTCGCGCCGGGCCAGACGCTCTGCATCCTCGAGGCGATGAAGCTCATGAACGAGGTCAAGGCGGACGTCGAGGGCGTCGTGCGCGGCGTCCACGCCGAGAACGCGGCGCCCGTCGAGTTCGGGCAGCTCCTGTTCGAGCTCGAGCCGCTCGTCGGCCGGCCCGCGCTCTAGTCGAGCCAGCCGCCGTAGCTCGTGTGCGTCGGCTGCTCCCAGCCCTCGTACGCCTCGCGGGAATCGGACGTCGTGCGCGCGGGCGCGGCGCCGTGCTTCGCCGCGACGGGATCGGCGACGTACTCGGTCCGGTCGTCCTGCCGCGCCCCGACCGCGAGGACGACGATCGGACCGCCGACGATCACGTGGGCGACGCCCGGCGGGCAGTGGAAGAAGTCCCACGTGCAAGCGGCCGCTCCTCGCCTTCCACGACGAGCGTCCCTGCGCCGCGCAGGACGAGGAAGTCCTCCTGATCCCCTTCGCGGTGATAGCTGGCCATCGGCTCGCCCGGCCCGAGGACCTCGATCCCGATCCCGAGCTGCTCGAAGCGGGTGTCGCCCGCGAGGTTCGGAGATCCGAGCGCCGCCGGTCCGGTACCAGCGTGCATCGCGGGCGTTGACGACGAACCAGCCGTCGCTCTTGCACACGAGACCGTGCTCGGTCTGCTCGAGCTGCGCCTCGGGGACGTGCACGGCGCGGACCATAGACTCTCGCCGTGTTCAACCGCGTCCTCGTAGCGAACCGCGGCGAGATCGCCGTCCGCGTGATCCGGGCGCTGCACGAGCTCGGCGTCGAGGCCGTCGCCGTGTACTCGACCGCGGACGAGGATGCGCTCCACGTCCGGCTCGCCGACCGCGCGGTGCGGATCGGCCCGCCGCTCCGCGGCCGAGAGCTACCTCAGCATCCCGGCTCTCGTCGCCGCCGCCGAGACGACCGGCTGCGAGGCCGTTCATCCCGGCTACGGCTTCCTCTCCGAGAACGCCGACTTCGTCCGCGCCTGCGAGGACAACGACCTCGTCTTCATCGGCCCGCCCGCGGACGTGATGGAGCGGATGGGGGACAAGGCGCGCGCGAAGGCGGAGATGCGCGCCGCCGGCGTTCCGCTCGTGCCGGGCACCGAGGGCATCGCCGGGCCGGTCGACGCGCGCGCGGCGGCCGAGGAGCTCGGCTTCCCGGTGCTGCTCAAGGCGGCGGCGGGCGGCGGCGGCAAAGGCATGCGCCTCGTGGCGGAACCCGGCGATCTCCGTGACGCCTACGAGCGCGCGTCGGGCGAGGCGCAGGCGGCGTTCGGCGACGGCTCGCTCTACGTCGAGAAGGTCATCACGCCTGCGCGCCACGTCGAGATCCAGGTGCTCTGCGACGACCACGGCCACGTCCTCACGTGCGGCGAGCGCGAGTGCTCGGTGCAGCGCCGCCACCAGAAGCTGATCGAGGAGTCGCCGTCGCCCGCGCTCGACGACGAGCTGCGCGAGGAGATGGAGGCCGCCGCCGAGCGCGCGTGCCGGCACATCGGCTACCGCAACGCCGGCACGTTCGAGTTCCTCGTCGGGCCGGACGGCTCGTTCTCCTTCATCGAGCTGAACACCCGGCTCCAGGTCGAGCACCCGGTCACGGAGGCGATCGTCGGGCATCGACCTCGTCCGCGAGCAGGTGCGGATCGCGGCGGGCGAGGCGCTCGCGCACGGTGGCCGCGCCGGCCCGCGCCGTGGGCACGCGATCGAGATGCGGATCAACGCCGAGGATCCGACGCGCGGCTTCGCTCCGGCGCCCGGGCGGATCGAGCGGTTCCGGCCGCCGCTCGGGCCGGGCGTGCGCGTCGACACCTTCGTCGAGGACGGCACGATGATCTCGCCGCACTACGACTCGCTGATCGCGAAGGTCATCGTCGTCGACGACAGCCGCCGCCTGGCGATCGCGCGCGCGCTGCGCGCGCTCGACGAGTTCGAGATCTCGGGCGTGCCGACCACGCGCGAAGTGCTGCGCGACATCCTCGAGAGCGACGAGTTCCGCAGCGGCGAGTACTCGACGTCCTTCCTCGAGGAGGCCGGCGCGCGGCTGCCGGCGCTGGCCGGCTCGTGAGCCGCGTGCTCGTCTCCGAGAGCGGAGGCTCCGTGCGCGTGAGCGAGGCGGCGCTGAACGAGGTCGTGCGGCGCGCCGTGGCGTCGGTGGACGGCGCCCGGCTGCGCAAGGGACGCCGGCGGCTCGGCGTCGAGCTCGCCGGAGGGCGCGCCCGCGCCGAGCTGCAGCTCGCGGTCGCGTACGGCCGCGTCCTGCCCGAGGTCTCCGCGGCCGTGCAGGAGCGGGTCGCCGACGTGCTCGCGCGGATGTGCGACGTCGAGGTCGACGCGGTCGACGTGACGGTCGAGGAGCTCGAACGTGCCCGGTAGCACCGATCAGCCGCCGTGAGGCGCGCCGAGCGGCCGTCTTCATGCTCTTCCAGTGGGACGTCACCGGCCGGCCGCTCGGCTCGCTCTACGAGGGCGAGGTCGACGACTACACGCGCCGGCTCGCCGGAGCGGTGACCGAGCACGCGGCCGCGCTCGACGCGCGCATCACGTCCGCCTCCGACGACTGGACGGCCGACCGGCTCGGCGCGGTCGAGCGCAACGTCCTCCGCGTCGCGCTCGAGGAGCTCGACGAGGGCGAGGTGCCGATCGAGGTCGTCCTCGACGAGGCGGTGACGCTCGCGAAGCGGTATGCATCCGAGGATGCTGCGAGGCTGGTGAACGGAATCCTGGGCAAGCTCGTGCGGGAGGGACAGACGAAGTGAGCGCTGACGAGTCGTTGACGCGGGCGGAGGAGCTGCTGGCGCGGGTCGAGGCGGTGCGCGCCGAGCTCGAGCAGCTGAGCGAGGGAGACGGCGGCTCGCCGGAGCGCGCGATCGAGCTGCTCGGGGAGCTGTCGGAGCTCGCGAAGGCGGTCGAGGAGGAGCTGACGCGAGCGCAACGCGCGGCGGAGGGCGATGCAGAGTCCTGACGAGCTGAAGGCGCTCGTCGACGAGGCGCTCGAGCAGCTCGACCTCTGGCCCGAGCTGCACGGCCAGGCGGACGTCCGTGCGCTACGCGCTCGAGGTCGGCGGCAAGCGGGTGCGGCCCGTGATCGCGCTCGCGGTCGGGGAGGCGCTCGGCGCTCCGGTCGAGCAGGTGATGCCGGCAGCGCTCGCGATCGAGCTCGTCCACACGTTCTCGCTCGTCCACGACGACCTGCCCGCGATGGACGACGACGAGGAGCGCCGCGGCCACCCCTCGACGTGGAAGAAGTTCGGCGAGGGCGTCGGCGTCCTCGCCGGCGACGCGCTGCTCGCGGAGGCGTTCCGGCTCGCGGCGCGCTACGAGTCGTCGGCGGTCGCGCGCGAGCTCGCCGAGGCGACGCTCGGCATGATCGGCGGCCAGTACCTCGACACGATGGTCGAGGGCTACGACCTCGCCGCCGTGCACCGGCTCAAGACGGGACGGCTCTTCTACGCCTCGGTGACGATGGCGCTCTGGGCGGCCGGGCTGCCCGAGGAGGAGCAGGCGCCGTGGCGTGCGTTCGCCGAGGAGCTCGGGCTCCTGTTCCAGATCGTCGACGACATCCTCGACGCCGACGGCTACGTGCGCGAGCACGGCGCCGACGGCGCCCGCCGCTACGCCGACGAGGCCGCCGAGCGGGCGCGCGAGAGGCTCGACGAGGATCGACGCGGACACGACCGTCCTGCGCGACATCGTCGACGGGCTCGCCGTGCGCACGGCATGAGCGCAGTCGCCGCGACGAGCGAGGCCGCGTCGGCCAAGCGCAGCTGGCTCCCGCTCGCGATCCTCGGCGCGGCGCAGTTCGTGATGGTGCTCGACTCGAGCGTGATGAACGTCTCGATCTCGCAGATCGTCGCCGACCTGCAACACGTCGATTCAGGGCGTGCAGACGGCGATCACGATGTACACGCTCGTGATGGCGGCGTTCATGCTCGTCGGCGCCAAGCTCGGCGACATGTACGGGCGCGACCGGATCTTCGCGATCGGCCTTGCCGTCTACGCCTGCGGGTCGCTGACGACGGCGCTGAGCCCGAACCTGACCGTGCTCCTGCTCGGCTGGTCGCTCGTCGAGGGGATCGGCGCCGTGATGGTGATCCCGGCCATCGCCGCGCTCATCGCCTCCAACTACGAGGGAAAGCAGCGCGCGCTGGCCTATGGCGTGATCGGCGGCGTCGCCGGTGCGGCGATCGCAGCAGGCCCGCTGATCGGCGGCTGGGTGACGACCGAGCTCAGCTGGCGTTACGTCTTCGCGGGCGAGGTCGTGATCGTGATCGGCATCCTGCTCTTCCGGCGACGGATGAAGCCCGCGCCGCCCGTCGCGCACAAGCCGAAGCTCGACGTCGTCGGCGCGGCATTGTCGGCGCTCGGCCTCGGTCTCGCCGTATTCGGGATCCTGCAGAGCAGCACCTGGGGCTGGATCCAGCCGAAGTCGCCGCCGACGGTCGGCGGCCACGAGCTCACGCCGTTCGGCTTCTCGCCGGTGCCGTTCCTCATCTTCGGCGGCCTCGTCTTCATCGCGCTCTTCAAGTCGTGGGAGGAGCGGCGCGAGCGGCGGGGCAAGGACGTGCTGCTCACGCGCGGCCTCGCGCGGATCCCGCCGCTCGGTGCCGGTCTCACGACGCTCGGGATGATGCAACTCGTCCTGCTCGGGACGTTCTTCGTGCTGCCCGTCTACCTGCAGGTGGTCCTCGGCTTCGACGCGTTCGAGACCGGCAAGCGGCTGTTCCCGATGTCGATCTCGATGCTGATCGCCGCGCTCGCCGGGCCGCGGCTCGCTGGGCGTTTCGCGCCGAAGTGGGTGTGCCAGATCGGGCTCGGGGCGATGTCGCTCGCGGCGCTCGTCCTGATGGGCACGATCGACGTGACGCTCAACGGGACGGCGTTCGCCCTCTCGCTCATCCTCTTCGGCATCGGCGCTGGGCTGCTCATGTCGCAAGTCGGCAACGTGATCATGTCGTCGGCGCCACCCGAGAGCGCGAACGAGGCGGGAGGCTTGCAGGGCACGGCCCAGAACCTCGGCGCGTCGCTTGGCACTGCGCTCATCGGCGCGATCCTGCTCACCTCGCTGACCTCGAGCTTCGTCTCACGCGTCTCGGAGAACCCGGCAATTCCACAGGACGTGCGCACGAGCATCACGACGCAGGCGGAGAAGGGGATCGACATCGTCCCGGTCGCGCAGGTCGAGAAGGCCGCGACCGACGCTGGCCTACCGCCCGACCAGGCGGCGGCGCTTGCGACGGACTACGGCAACGCGCAGCTCGACGGGCTCAAGCGAGCTCTGCTCGGAGTCGCGATCCTGGCCGCGGCCGGTCTGTACTTCACGCGCCGCCTGCCGTCGAAACCGCTCGAGCCCGCGGCACCGGGCTAGCGTGGCGCGCAAGCGGCTCGACGTCGTCCTCGTCGAGCGCGGCCTCGCGGAATCGCGAGCTCAGGCGCAGGCGCTCGTCATTGCAGGGCTCGTACCGGGTTACGACAAGCCGGGGCAGCAGGTGGCGGAGGACGCCGAGCTCGTCGTCGAGCAGCCGCCGCCGTACGTCTCACGGGGCGGGGAGAAGCTCGCGCATGGGCTCGATGCGCTGGAGGTCGATCCGCTCGGCCTCGAATGTGTCGACGTCGGCGCGTCGACGGGCGGCTTCACCGACGTCCTGCTGCAACGGGGTGCGGCGCGAGTGATCGCGATCGACGTCGGCTATGGCCAGCTGCACCCGCGCATCCGCGGCGACGCGCGGGTCATCGTGCTCGAGCGGACGAACGCGCGGACGCTGACCGAGCTGCCGTTCGCGCCGCAGCTCGCGGTCTGCGACGTCTCCTTCATCTCGGTCCGCCTCGCGCTTCCGCCCGTCCTGCGCCTGTGCGCGGCGGGCTGGCAGGCGGTCGTGCTCGTCAAGCCGCAGTTCGAGGCAGGCCGCGCCGACGTGGGGAAGGGAGGCGTGGTTCGCAACGACGAGGTGCGGCGGCGCGTCATGCGCGAGGTCGCCGAGGCGGCGCTGTCGTGGCAGGCGAGCGTGCGCGGCGTCGTAGACTCGGGGCTCCCGGGGCCGAAGGGGAACCGGGAGCTTTTCCTTCACCTCGTGAACTCCGAGCACCCGAAGCTTCCCGATGACCTCGACGAGCGGATCGAGCAAGCACTCGCCGGTTGAGACCGCGGCGGTCGTCGCGCACGGCCGCGTGGACGTGGGCGAGGCCGTCGAGCGCGTGCGGGCTGTGGCCGAACGGGCGGGCGTCGAGATCCTGGACGAGCCGTCGCAGGCGCAGCTCACGGTCGCGGTCGGCGGCGACGGGACGATCCTGCGCACGCTCGCGAAGCTGCTCGGGACGGGTGTTCCCGTGATCGGGGTGAACTACGGCCGCGTCGGCTTTCTCGCCTCGATCGAGCCAGAGCGGCTGGAAGACGACCTCACGCGGGTCTTCGCCGGCGAGTACCGCACCATCGAGCAGCCCACGCTCGAGGCGCAGCTCGACGGCCAGACGTTCATCGCCGTCAACGACGTCGTCGCCACGAGCTCGAAGCTGGGACGGATGATCGAGCTCGGCTGGACGATCGCGGGCGAAGACCTCGGGGTCGTGTCGTGCGACGGGATGATCTGCTCGACGCCGTCCGGCTCTACGGCGTACAACCTCTCGAACGGCGGCCCGGTTCTCGTACGCGGGCTCGACGCGATGGCGATCACGTTCATCGCGCCGCACTCGCTCGACGCGCGCCCGCTCGTCGTCCCACGCGGGGCGGAGCTGACGGTGAGGAATGCGACGCAGGACATCGGCGCCGCCGTCCTCGTCGACGGGCACGAGAGCGGTGTCCTCGAGCCCGACCGAACCCTCTCGATCCGGCTCGGTGTGGAGCGCAGCCTGCTCGCGACGCTGCCGGAGACGACGTTCTTCGGGCGCTACCGCGAGACGTTCACCGCTTAGATCGGATGGAACGGATTAGCGAGCACGTGTGGTGGATGCCGCCAGGCCCACCGGACCGGCCGTCGCTCTGCGCGGTTGCCGGAGAGCGGTGGACGCTCATGCTCGATGCAGGCTCCTCGCAGGTGCACGCACGAGCCTCTCTCGACGGGCTCGCCGCGGCCGGGATCGCGGCGCCGCGCGCGGTCGTCTACACGCACTTCCACTGGGACCATGTGCTCGGCGGAGCAGAGGTCGGCGCGCTTGTCATCGCCCACCGGCTGACCGCCGAGGGGCTGGCCGATCTCGCGGCGCGGGATTGGAGCGACGAAGGCCTCGCGCGTCGCGTCGCCGAGGGGCTCTCATCGCCGGATCACGCTGCCCACGTCATGGAGGAGCTCCCGTCACCGCGGACCGTCGAGATCGCGCCCGCCGACGTCGTCTTCGATGACGAGCTCGACATCGACCTAGGAGCCGTGGTCGTCCGTGTCAGGCACGTCGGTGGCGAGCACAGCGCCGACTCCAGCGTGATGCTCGTCGAGCCGGACGGGGTCCTGTTCCTCGGCGACGCGACGTGCGGGCCGATGTCGGTCGAAGCGGCGCGTGTGCTGCACGACAAGGTCTTCGCATTCGGCGCCGAGCACTTCGTCGAAGGGCATCACGAAGCGGTCTCATCGCGCGCCGAGCTGGAGGAGTACGTCCAGACCTTGCTCTGAGTTGTCCCGTTCGGCCAATGGGCGGCGTCGGATGCCCGGCGTACCATCGCTTGGGTGCTCCGGCGGCTTCGCATCGAGAACCTCGTCCTCATCCAGGAGGCGGAGCTCGAGCTCGCGCCTGGGCTGAACGCGATCACCGGCGAGACGGGCGCTGGCAAGACGATCCTCGCCCAGGCACTTGGCCTACTCCTCGGCGCGAAGGGTGACGACTCGTACGTCGGCGCGGCCGGCAGGCGAGGCATACGTCGAGGCCGAGCTCGATCTGCCCGACGGAGGTCGAGGAGCTCGCGGAGCTGCGGCCCGAGGAGGAGGATGCGCTCGTCGTCTCGCGCCGTGTCTTCGGCGACGGTCGGACGCGCGCATACGCGTGGGGACGTGCCGCTGCGCGAGAGGATGTGGCCGCAGCCGTCGAGCACGTGGTCGCGATGTCGGGACAGTTCGAGCAGCGCCGCCTCGCCCGGCCGTCGTACCAGCTCGAGGTGCTCGATCGGTTCTGCGGGGAGGAGCAGCTTGCCCGGCGGGCAGCGGCGCGCGCAGCGTGGCGCGACTTGCAGGCCGCGAGGCGGCGACACGACGAGCTGACTGCGAACGCTGCGCTGGCCGAGGCGCGGCTTGCCGAGCTGCGCGCGCTCGTCGAGGACACCGAAGGCATGGAGCCGGGGGAAGAGGACACGCTTGCGGACGGAGCGCGAGCGGCACCGCCACGTCGCCGAGCTCGCCGCCGGAGCCGCCGCGGCCGCCGCCGCGCTCGCGCCCGACGACGGCGAGTGGCGCCACCGACCTCGTCGCGCTGGCCGAGCGCTCGATCGCGCCGCTCGAGCGGCTCGCGCCCGAGCTGCAGCGGGCAGGCGACGAGCTCCGCGACGTCGAGTTGCGGCTGCGCGAGACGGCTTCCGATCTCCACGCCTTCCTGGCCTCGCTCGAGGCGGAGCCGGGGCGGCTCGAGGAGATCGAAGCCGCAGCTCGACCGGTTCGCCGAGACGAAGCGACGTTTCCACTGCGCGAACGTACGAGGAGCTGCTCGCGCGACGCGACGAGGCCCGAGCTGAGCTCACGGCGCTCGAAGACGGGTCCGACCCGGCCGAGCTCGCCGCCCGCGAGCTTGCCGATGCCGAGGCGCGTGTCGCACGCGCTCGACGCTCGAGTTGCGGGCCGAGCGGAACGCTGCGGCGCCCGCGTTCGCCGACGCGGTGGCCGCGGAGCTGCGCGGTGTCGGCATGGGGGAGGGCGAGTTCGTCGTGCGAGCTGCGCGAGCGCGACGAGCCGGGAGCGACCGGCGCCGACGACGCCGTCTTCCTCGTCCGCCCGAACGCCGGGCTGCCGTTCGCTCCGGTCGCCGAGACCGCCTCGGGCGGCGAGCTTTCGCGGATCGCGCTCGCGATCGCGGCGGTCGCGGGCGGAGACACGCTCGTCTTCGACGAGATCGACGCGGGCATCGGCGGCGAGACGGCCCACGCCGTCGGAGGGTTGCTGCAGCGGCTCGCCGAGCACGCTCAGGTGGTGACGATCACTCACCTGCCCCAGATCGCAGCGCTCGCCGACCGTCACTTCCGCGTCGAGAAGACGCCCGGTGACCCGACGCACACGCGAATCGAGCAGCTCGGCGACGAGGAGCGGAAAGCGGAGCTCGAGCGGATGCTCGGCGGACAGGAGTTCCTTGCCGCGGTACGAGGCTAGGCGCACCCTCGCGGCGCCCGTCGACGAGGTGTGGGCGGTGCTCGAAGACCCGGCCCGCTGGCCCGATTGGTGGCCGGGCCTCGTCGGCGCACAGCCGACCGTGCGGCGCGCGCTTGCGCCCGGAGCCCACTGGCAGCTGGAGGGCTCGGACCGGGGAGGCTTCGGCAAGCGACCGCAGCTGGGCGGCTCGCTGCTCTTCCTCGAGGTCGTGCCGCTGAAGCGCGTCGCGTTCCAGCTCTCCGGTGAGCGGGCCGACGTCGAGCTCGACCTCGTCCCGGTCGAGAATGGCCAGACGCAGGCGACGCTCGGCATCGAGGCGCCGCGCTTTGGGGGTATGGGACGGACCGTGCCGTCGCAGGCGCTCGCGAGGCTCGCCGCGCTCGTCCGCCCGGCGGCGGAGTAGGCGCCGACCGCAGACGCTGCTACCCTGAAATCCCGTGAGCGCACGGGCCCCGAAGTACGTCTTCGTGACAGGGGGCGTCGTGTCGGCTCTGGGCAAGGGAATCGTCGCCGCTTCGCTCGGCCGACTGCTGAAGGCGCGCGGCCTGCGCGTCCAGCTGCAGAAGTTCGATCCGTACCTCAACGTCGATCCCGGGCACGATGAGCCCGTTCCAGCACGGCGAGGTCTTCGTGACCGAGGACGGGGCCGAGACCGACCTCGACATCGGCCACTACGAGCGCTTCGTCGACGAGAACTTTCTCCGCAGCGCGAGTCACAGCGCGGGCGCGATCTGGGACACCGTCCTGCGCAAGGAGCGCAAGGGCGACTTCCTCGGCGCGACCGTGCAGGTCATCCCGCACATCACGAACGAGATCAAGGCGCGCATCCGCCGCGCGGCCGAGGCGAACGCGACGGACGTCGTCATCTCCGAGATCGGCGGCACGGTCGGCGACATCGAGTCGCTGCCGTTCCTCGAGGCGATCCGCCAGTTCCGGCGCGAGGTCGGACCCGAGAACGTCGTCTACGTCCACGTCACGCTCGTCCCGTTCATCGAGGCGGCGGGCGAGCTGAAGACGAAGCCGACGCAGCATTCCGTCAACGAGCTGCGCCGCATCGGCATCCATCCCGACGTCGTCGTCTGCCGCTCGCACGAGGAGCTCTCGCGCGACATCCGCGACAAGATCGCGCTCTTCGCCGACGTCGACCCGGGGGCGGTCGTCGCCTGCCCGGACGTTCCGGACGTGTACGAGGTGCCGCGCGTGCTGCACGCCGAGGGCCTCGACCGGCTCGTCGGCGAGCGGCTCGGCCTCGAGCTGGGCGAGCCGGATCTGTCCGACTGGGACGAGCTGCTCGAGCGCATCCACAACCGCCGCGACGTCGTCGAGATCGCGCTCGTCGGCAAGTACGTGAAGCTCCAGGACGCGTACCTCTCCGTGCACGAGGCGCTCAAGCACGCGGGGCTCGAGCACGGCTGCGCGGTCCGGGTGCGCTGGGTCGACGCCGAGGACATGTCCTACGAGGAGACGGCGGAGCTGCTCGAGGGCGTCGACGGCGTGCTCGTGCCGGGCGGCTTCGGCTCGCGCGGCTGGGAGGGGAAGATCCTCGCCTGCCGCGTCGCGCGCGAGCGACGGATCCCGTATCTCGGCATCTGCCTCGGCATGCACGTCGCGGTCTCGGAGTTCGCGCGGCACGTGGTCGGCCTCGAGGGAGCGAACTCGACCGAGATGGATCCGGAGACGCCGTATCCGGTGATCGACCTGCTGCCCGAGCAGAAGGGGATCGAGGACCTCGGCGGCACGATGCGTCTCGGCGCGCAGGCGGTCGAGGTGGCCGAAGGGACGCGGACGCGCGAGCTGTACGGCGAGGCGACGATCCACGAGCGGCACCGGCACCGCTACGAGGTGAACAACAGCTACCGCGACCGGCTCGTCGAGGCGGGGCTCGTCGTGAGCGGCACGTTCCAGGAGGGCCGGCTCGTCGAGATCGTCGAGCTGCCCGACCATCCGTGGTTCGTCGCGAGTCAGTTCCACCCGGAGTTCAAGTCGCGGCCGACGCGCTCGGCTCCGCTCTTCCGCGGCTTCGTCGGCGCCGCGCTGGATCGCGCGCGCGTGCGGGCGGGCGAACACGTCGCCGCCTAGATCCTGGCCCGTAGGATCGGCGCGTGTCCGACGCAGTCGACGTCCTGTTCGAGCTCGCGGCGATTCCGAGCCCGCCCGGCGAGGAGCGCGCGGTGGCGGACGTGGTGCTGCGCTACCTGCGCGAGCTGGGCCTGGAGCCTGACGAGGACGACTGCGGCTCGCGGATCGGCTCGAGCGCCGGCAACGTCTACGCGCGGGTCGAGCCGACGGGCGAGGGGACGCCGCTGTTCTTCTGCGCCCACATCGACACGGTGCCGCCCGACGGGAGTCTCGAGCCGGTCGTCGAGGACGGGATCGTCCGGAACGCCGGCGGCACGATCCTCGGCGGCGACAACAAGGCGGCGGTGGTGGCGATGCTCGAGGGAGTGCGGCGCGTGCTCGTCGAGAACGTCCCGCACGCCGGCATCGAGCTCGTGTTCACGCCGAAGGAGGAGGTCGGCCTCGTCGGCGCCTATGCCTTCGACCACGAGCGCCTCCACGCACGGACAGGCTACGTCTACGACCAGGAGGGGCCGATCGGCGAGATCGTCCTCGGCGCGCCATGGTCGCGCGCGCTGGAGGTGCGCTTCCACGGCCGCGCGGCGCACGCCGGGCATGTCACCGGAGGAGGGGCGCTCGGCGATCCAGGCGGCGGCGAAGGCGATCGCCGACCTGCGACTCGGCCGCGTCGACGAGCTGACGACCGCGAACGTCGGGTCATCTCGGGCGGCACGGCGGGGAACATCGTCCCGGAGTGGTGCACGTTCTCGCCGAGGCGCGCTGCCACGACGAGGCGCAGCTCGGCGAGCTCGTGCAGGAGATGCTCGACGCGTGCAGCTTCGCGGCGACCGAAGGCGAGTGCGAGGTAGAGACGACGATGCGGAAGAGCTACGGCGGCTACCGGCTGAAGCAGGACGAGCCGGCGGTCGCGCTCGCGGCGGCGGCGCTCGCGCGCTGCGGCCTCGAGGTGCGCTACGGGCTGTCGGGCGGCGGCGCGGACGCGAACGTCTTCAACGAGCGCGGCCGCCGCTGCGTCAACCTCTCGCACGGAGTGTCCGACTTCCACACGCCCGACGAGCAGGTCGCCGTCGCCGATCTCGAGGCGATGGTCGACGTGACGGTGGCGCTTGTCGAAGCGCACGAGCGTGAGCTTCGAGCCGGACTCGGCGCGACGCGTCTACGAGGGGCGCTGCTCGGCCTGACGGTCGAGCGGTGGGGAGACCACGAGCGCGAGATCGTCGAGCATCCGGGCGCCGTCGCGATCGTCGCGGTCGACGAGGAGGGATACGTGGCGCTCGTCCGGCAGCTGCGCGAGCCGGCGCGGGAGCGGCTGCTCGAGCTGCCGGCGGGAACGGCGGAGCCGGGCGAGGAGCCCGCTCGAGACGGCGCAGCGGGAGCTCCACGAGGAGTGCGGGCTGACCGGCGGCGAGTGGCGCGAGCTGGCCGCGTTCTGGACGACGCCCGGCTTCTGCCGCGAGCGGATGCACCTGTTCGCCGCGGAGGGAGTCGCTCGCGGCGAGGCCGCGCCCGACGAGGACGAGGAGCTCGAGCTCGTCCGCTGGCCGGTCGCGGAGATCCGCGACGCGGCTCGGCGAGATCGAGGACGCGAAGACACTCGCCGGCCTGCTGCTCTATCTCGCGACGTCCGGACCGTCGTGAGCGTCCGACTACGAAGCCGAGCCCGGGCACCCCCACCCAGGGTGGGGAGGCGGTCCCTCCGCCCTCGCGTCGACGCTAGCGGCGGAAGCGTGTCGAAGCCGTGCCGTCGCGTCGCGAATCGGCTCCAGGTTCGTCGCTCGGCTTTGTCACCTGCCAGCGGCGAGATAGTGTCTCCGGGCCTTGCGGATCGGTGTCGCGAAGGAGATCAAGACCGACGAGTACCGCGTCGCGCTCACGCCGGCGGGCGCGCGCGAGCTCATCCAGCGCGGCCACGAGGTGCTCGTCGAGACGACGGCCGGCGAGGGCAGCGCCTTCTCCGACGCGGACTACGAGCGAGCCGGCGCGCGGATCGTCTCGGTCGACGAGGTCTGGGGCGAGGCGGAGCTCCTCCTGAAGGTCAAGGAGCCGATCGAGCCCGAGTACGCGCGGCTGCGCGAGGGGCTCGTCCTCTTCACGTACCTCCACATCGCCGCCGACGAGCCGCTGACGCGCGCGCTCGTCGACAGCGGGATCGCAGCCGTCGCCTACGAGACCGTCGAGACGACGACCGCAGGCTGCCGCTGCTCGCGCCGATGAGCGAGATCGCCGGGCGGCTCGCGCCGCAGGCCGCGGCGCACTTCCTCGAGAAGCCGCTCGGCGGTCGCGGCGTGCTGCTCGCCGGAACGCCCGGCGTCCAGCCCGGTCACGTCGTCGTGCTCGGCGGCGGGATCGTCGGCTACAACGCCGCGATCATCGCGCTCGGGCTCGGCGCGCAGGTCACGATCCTCGAGCGCTCGATCGACCGGATGCGGCACCTCGACGAGATCCTCTCCGGCCGGGTCAGCCTGCTCATGTCGTCGAGCCTCGAGATCGAGCAGACGATCGCGCACGCCGACGTCGTGATCGGAGCCGTGCTCATCCCGGGCGCGCGCGCGCCGAAGCTCATCAGCCGCGCGATGCTCGGCGAGATGCAGCCCGGCGCGGTGATCGTCGACGTCGCGATCGACCAGGGCGGCTGCATCGAGACGGCGCATCCCGACGACGCACTCCGATCCGGTCTACGAGGTCGACGGGATCATCCACTACTGCGTCGCGAACATGCCCGGCGGCGTGCCGGTCACCTCGACGAAGGCGCTCACGAACGCGACGCTGCCGTACGTCGAGGCGATCGCCGACCACGGGCTCGCCGACGCGGTGGCGCGCGACCCGGCGCTCGGGCGCGGCGTCAACGTTCTCGACGGCAAGGTCACGTACGAGGCCGTCGCCGAGGCGCACGGCCTCGACTACACGCCGCTCGCGACGTCCTGCCGCTCGCGCCGGTCTAGGCTCTGCTCGGGCTGCCGCGGCTGCTTGCTCGGCGGAGTCAGCTGGACGACGAGCCAGGTGACGCCGGCCGCGAGCGCCGACGATCGCGAAGACGTAGAGCACGAATAGCGAGCAGGCCGAGGGCGTTCGCCATCGGCGTCCCTAGAATAGCCCGGTGCCCAGAGCGTGCGTCATCGTGCTCGATGCGGTCGGCGCCGGCGAGTTGCCGGACGCCGGCCAGTACGGCGACGAGGGCTCCGACACGCTCGGCAACGTCGCGCGAGCGGTCGGCGGCCTCGACCTGCCGAGCCTCGAGGCGCTCGGCCTCGGCAACGTGGAGCCGCTCGAGGGCTGCCCGCCGCAGCCGGGCGCGCCGGCGGTCGCGGGACGGCTCATCGAGCGATCGAAGGGCAAGGACACGACGACCGGCCACTGGGAGCTGATGGGCGTCGTCACGGCCCAGGCGTTTCCGACCTACCCGCACGGATTCCCGCACGACGTGATCGACCCGTTCATGCACCGGACCGGCCGCGGCGTGCTCGGCAACAAGGCGGCGTCGGGGACGGAGATCATCCAGGAGCTGGGGGAGGAGCACCAGCGCGACGGGCAAGTGGATCGTCTACACGTCGGCCGACTCCGTCTTCCAGATCGCCGCCCACGAGGACACGGTCCCGCTCGAGGAGCTCTACGACGGCTGCCGCGCCGCGCGCGAGATCCTCACCGGCAAGCACGCCGTCGGCCGCGTCATCGCGCGGCCGTTCACGGGAGAGCCGGGCAACTACGTCCGGACGCCGAACCGCCACGACTTCTCGCTCGAGCCGCGCCGGCCGAACTACCTCACGCTCATCCGCGAGGCCGGCCAGAAGGTCTACGGCGTCGGCAAGATCGGCGACATCTTCGCCGGCTGCGACATCGACGAGTCGCTTCCCGACGAAGTCGAACATCGAGGGGATCCAGCAGACCGAGCGGCTCCTGCGTGAGCTCGACGACGGGTTCGTCTTCGTCAACCTCGTCGAGACGGACATGCTCTGGGGCCACCGCAACGACCCGGTCAACTTCCACCGCTGCCTGCAGGACTTCGACTGCCGCCTGCCCGATCTGCTCGACGCGCTCCGTCCCGGCGACCTCCTCATCGTCACGTCGGACCACGGCTGCGATCCCGACGACGCCGTCGACCGACCACTCGCGCGAGCACGCGCTCCTGCTCGCCTACGTCGAGGGGCGGAATGCAGCCGGCCGGATCCACGAGGGCGAGTTCGCCGACGTCGGCGCGACCGTGAACGCCTGGCTCGGCGGCAAGGCGCCGTCGCGCGGCATCCCCGGGCAGCCGATCGTCACGCCGTAGGGGTCGACGGCTCGGCACGCGACTAGGCTGGCCGCATGCCGGAGCTGCCGGAGGTCGAGAGCGTCCGCAGGCAGCTCGAGCCGGCGCTCGTCGGCCGGCGGTTCGAGCACGTGGCGCATCGACGATCCGCGCCTCGTGCGTCCCTACGAGCCGGCCGAGGTGGCGGCCGAGCTCGAAGGGGAGCGCGTCGCGGCGGTCGAGCGTCGCGGCAAGTATCTGGTTGTTCGGTTCGAGAGCGGTCGCGTTCTCCTGATCCACCTCCGGATGACGGGGAGCCTGCTGCACGCGCCGGGCGGTTCGCTCCCGGACGATCCGCATCGGCGTGCTGTTGTCAGGCTAGACGACGGATCGGACGTCGCCTACCGCGACGTCCGCCGCTTCGGCACGTGGCTCCTGCTCGAGCCGGGCGAGGCCGAGCCGTATCTGCGGCGCGGGTCGGCGACGAGCCGCTCGACGCGCTCTTCACCGCAGCGCGGCTCGGCGAGCGGCTCGCGGGCCGCCGCACGTCGCTCAAGGCGGCGCTCCTCGACCAGCGCACGCTCGCGGGGATCGGGAACATCTACGTCGACGAGGCGCTGTGGCGGGCGCGGCTCAATCCGCTGCGGCCGGCGGCCGGCCTCGACCGAGCCGAGCTCCGGCGGCTCCACCGCGGCATCCGCGCGGCACTCGAGCACGGCCTTGCGCGGCAGGGCTCGACGCTGCGCGACTACCGGCTGCCGGACGGCAGCGGCGGCACGATGCAGGACGAGTTCCGCGTCTACGGGCGGGGCGGCGAGCCGTGCGACCGCTGCGGGACGCCGATCGCGCGGACGCAGGTCGCCGGCCGCACGACGTGGTTCTGCCCGGCGTGCCAGCCGGAGGAGCCGGCTCAGGCTCAGGCGGCGAGGAGCTCGTCGAGGCGCCCGTCGCGGTCGAGGCGCCAGAGCTCGGCGTAGCCGCCGATCGGCCGGCCGTCGACGAGGATCTGCGGCACCGTCCAGCCGCCGGTCGCCTCGTACACCGTCTGCCGGAAGGCGGGATCGTCGTCGAGCGCGATCTCCTCGTACGGCACGCCGCGAGAGTCGAGCAGCGTCTTCGCGCGGACGCAGAAGCCGCACCAGCGCGTCGTGTAGATCTGGATCCGCGGCATCCGGATACAACGGTCGCGGCGCGAGTGTTCCCGCCCGGACGCCGTCCCTAGACTGGAGCGGGCATGGCCGGAAGGGCGTACAGCACGGAGGCGGTCGTGCTCCGGTCGATCAGGCTCGGCGAGGCCGACCGCGTCCTCCACCTCTACACGCGCGCGCACGGCAGGGTCGGAGCCGTCGCGAAGGGCGTGCGGAAGACGTCGTCGCGCTTCGGCGCGCGGCTCGAGCCGCTCTCGCACGTCGACCTCGTCCTCCATCGCGGTCGCGGCGAGCTCGAGACGGTGACCGCCGCGCAGCTCGTCTGCTCGCACCGCGACGCGCGTGAGGACTACTACCGCTTCTCGGTCGGGACGATCGGCGTCGGAGGCGATGCTCCGGCTGTTCAGCGAGCAGGAGGCGAACGAGCGTGCGTTCTTCGCCCTCACGCGCTTCCTCGATCTGCTCGACGAGACGCCGCACGCGGCCGACCGCCCGGCCCTCGATCCGCTCGGGCTCTCGTTCCAGCTCAAGCTGCTGTGGCTCTCGGGCTACCTGCCGCACGTGTCGGGCTGCGCCGAGTGCGGGACGGCGACGGGGCGCTCGTCGGCTACTCGCCACGCGCGGGCGGAGCGGTCTGCGAGCGCTGCGCGGCGGAGGCGGAGACGCTCGCCCTCTCCGCGGACGGCATCGGCGGGATCGAGGCGCTGCTCGCGCGGCCGCTCGCGGACGCGGCCGGGCTGAAGCTCTCCGAGCGTGCGCGTCGCGACGCCCTTCGCGTCGTGACCGCCTCGTACGAGTACCACGGCGGCTTCCGGCTGCGGACGTTGAGCGCGTGAAGCGGGAGCTCGGCGACGGTTTCGAGCTCGACGACGACCCGGCGCGGATCGACGTCGACGCCGTGCATGCGTTCATCTCACGCGAGTCGTACTGGGCGCCGGGACGTCCGCGGGCCGACGTCGAGCGCCTCGTCCGGGACGCGCACCGTGTCGTCGGGCTCTACAAGGAGGGGGCGCAGGTCGGCTTCTGCCGTGCGGCGACGGACGGGGCCAACCTCGTCTACCTCGCGGACGTGTACGTCCTCGACGAGCACCGCGGGCGCGGGTTGGCCTCGAGCTCGTACGCGAGATGGTCGACAACGGGCCGTTCGCAGACCGGACGTGGCTCCTGCACACGAAGGACATGCACGGCCTGTACGCGAAGCTCGGCTTCGGCCCACCCGGCGACCGCTGATGGAGCGGCCGCGACGCTGAGGAGCGCTAGGAGCTCGAGAACGGCTGGAACTGCAGCTGGCCCTGCTCGCACACGCTCGTCGGCGGCTGGATCGCGGTGTCGGTCGTGCCGCCGCCCGGCAGCGTGACCCGCAGCGTGGACGCCTTCGGCTGACAGGCGCCGGTCTGGTTGTCGCCCGGGCCCGGAACGTCGGGCGAGAAGCGAGCGGCCGCCTTCGCGGAGGCGCCGGGTGCGAGGACGAACTCCTTGCCACCGCCGTCGCCCTGCGTGATGTCGGTCGGCAGCGACGAGCCGTCCGAGCCGAGCAGCTCCGCGTCCGGCACGCCGTGGAGGGAGCAGCCCGTCTGCGACGTGTTGTGGAGCGTGAGGACGTATTCGATGTGTCCCGCGCCGGCGCTCCCGGGGACGAGGGCGAAGGTGCCGGAGAGCTGTCCGCCGGTGCACGGAGCGGCGGCCGTGTGTGCCTTCTTCGTGACCGTGCGCGTGGTCGTGACCGTGTGGGTTCGCGTCACGGTCAGCGTGGTCGTAGTGCTGCCGCCGCCGCAGCCGGCGGCGATCAGGACGACCGCGGCGAGCGCCAGTCCTGCTGCAGCGCTTCGTCCAGCCATTCCCGTACCCCGCTGATCGGCAGCCGCTCCTGGGCGAGCGAGTCCCGGTCTCGGACCGTGACGGTCTCGTCCTCGAGCGTCTGCTCGTCGATGGTGAAGGCCCACGGCGTTCCTATTTCGTCCTGGCGGCGGTAACGCCTTCCGATCTGGCCGCTGTCGTCGTGCTCGACGACGTGGTGGCGGCGCAGCTCCTCGTAGAGCGCCGCGGGCCCGCGTCGCCATCCCCTCGTCGCGCGGGCACGAGCGGGAGGATCGCCGCCTTGACCGGCGCGACGAGCGGGTGGAGGCGGAGGACGACGCGCTTGCCGCTCGCCGACGACCTCCTCGTCGTACGCGTCGCAGAGGAGCGCGACGAAGATTCGCTCGATCGAGACGGCGGGCTCGATCACGTGCGGCGTGTAGCGCTCACCGTCGGGCCCGACGTACTCGAGCTTCGTGCCCGAGTGTTCGGTGTGCTGGGTGAGGTCGTAGGTCTCCGCGGTTCGCGACGCCCTCGAGCTCCTGCCAGCCGATCGGGTAGAGGTACTCGATGTCGCTCGTCGCGCTCGAGTAGTGGGAGCGTTCCTGCGCGTCGTGCTCGCGGACGCGGAGGTTCTCCTCGCGCAGGCCGAGGCCGCGGTGCCAGGCGAGGCGCTCGGCGATCCAGTAGCTCGTACCAGCGCGCTCCGCCTCGGCGGGCGGGACGAAGAACTCCATCTCCATCTGCTCGAACTCGCGCACGCGGAAGAGGAAGTTGCCGGGCGTGATCTCGTTCCGGAACGACTTGCCGACCTGCGCGATGCCGAACGGCGGCTTGCGGCGCGCGAGCTGGAGCGACGTTCTTGAAGTTGACGAAGATGCCCTGCGCGGTCTCCGGGCGGAGGTAGGCGGTCGAGCTGCTCGTCCTGGAGCGCGCCGACCTGCGTCTCGAACATGAGGTTGAACTGGCGCGGCTCGGTGAGGTCGCAGTCGGGCGTCTCGCCGGGGCGCTTGCTCGGCTTGCGGCCGCAGCTGGCGACCTCGAGCCGGTCGGCGCGGAATCTCAGCTTGCACGTGCGGCAGTCGACGAGCGGGTCGTTGAAGCCGGCGACGTGGCCGGACGCCTCCCAGACGCGCGGGTTGAGGATGATCGCGGAGTCGAGGGCGACGATGTCGTCGCGCTCCTGCACCATCGCGCGGAGCCAGAGCGTTGCGGATGTTCGTTCTTCATCAGGACGCCGTAGTGGCCGTAGTCGTACGTCGAGCCGAGGCCGCCGTAGATCTCCGAGGACGGGAAGACGAAGCCGCGGCGGCGGCAGAGGGAGACGATCGTGTCCATCGTCAGCGGCTGCTCCTGCGGCTCGGCCATGCGACGGAGGTTACCCGCGGTACGCCGGGGACGGCGGCTGTCGTCGCGGCCCGGCGCCTCCTGCGAGCGGCGGGCGGTTTCGGAGTTCCGGCGCAGCTGCGAGCCAGAAGCGACGAGTCGTCGCGTATCCTCGGCTTCCCCGTGGCGGGTGGGGGTTTGGGATGGCTCGAGAACGGGCGCCCGGGTACGCTGAGCGCCCGTGCCGAACCCGCCTGTCGAGCTGCACGTCGTCTCCGACGCCACCGGCGAGACTGCCGCCCGGCTCGTCCAGGCGCTCGAGGCGCAGTTCCCCGAGCAGGAGTTCGTCGAGATCCGCCATCCGCGCGTCGAGTCGGAGGACGACCTCCAGCTCGCGGTCAACCGGATGCGCGGCCGGCCCGCCGTCGTCGTCTACACGCTCGTCGAGCCGTCAGATGCGCGAGACGATGCGCACGCTCTGCCGCCGGGCGCGGCTCCACTACTGCGACCTGCTCGGCCAGCCGATCGACGCCGTCGCCCGCGTCTCCGGCCAGGCCGCGAAGATGACGCCCGGCTCGCGCCCGCCGCTCAACTCCGCCTACTTCAAGCGGATGGAGGCGATCGAGTTCGCCGTTCGCTTCGACGACGGCGTCGCGCAGGGCCTCCACGACGCCGACGTCGTGCTCGTCGGCGTCTCGCGCACCTCGAAGACGCCGCTCTCGATCTATCTCGGCTACCTCGGCCACAAGGCGGCGAACGTGCCCGTCGTGAAGGGGATCGAGCCGCCGCAGGAGCTGTTCGAGATCGACCAGGCGAAGGTCGTCGGCCTCACGATCGACCCGAACCGGCTCGTCGAGATCCGGCGTGCCCGCGTCCGCGCGATGGGCGCGCCCGGCCGCAACCGGCAGTACGCGGAGCTGATCGAGATCTACGAGGAGCTCGAGCAGGCCGACAAGCTCCACCGCCGGCTCGGCTGCCCGGTGATCGACATCTCCGAGCTCTCGATCGAGGAGACCGCGCACCGCGTCCTGCGAGTCGTCGAGGAGCGGCGCGGCGAGCGAAGGCGGCGCGCACGGGATGAGCCGCAAGCCGCCGATCCCGCTCTACTACTGGCCCCTCTGGTGGCTCGTCCTTCTCGTCGCGGACGTCGTCTTCTACGTCCTGCTCACGCCGATCTGGATCGGCCTGCGCGCGCTCGCCTGGGTCGCGGAGTTCCGGCGCGGCGCCGCCGCTAGGCGAGCACACGCGTCTCGAGCGGCGTCTCGCCGCCGGCTCGACGCGGTAGCCGCGCGCGCCCGGCTCGGAGGCGACGACCTCGGCGAGCTCCGTGCCCTCGAAGCGCGCGGCGGCGGCGTCGTCGAGCGCGAGCCGGCCGGGAAGCCTTCCGCGACGAGGCTCGTGTAGACGGGCCGCCGCCGCTCCTCGCCGTCGTAGTGGGGACAGGCGCTCCCCGGGAGGAAGCCGAGACCGTCGCGCATCCCGTCGAGGCGCTGGACTGAACGAGTCCGTCACCCCGGCCTCGAACCAGCAGATCATCCCCGCGCTCCAGCCGAAGAGGACGACCCCCGACTCCCAGGCCTCGCGCAGGATCCGGTCGAAGCCGTGCGCCCGCCAGACCGCGAGCATGTTCGCCGTGTTCCCGCCGCAGACGAGGATCGCGTCGTGGGAGAGCGCGAGCTCCCGCAGGTTCTCCGGCGGCCACGGCCAGAACGAGAAGTGGGTCGAGCTCGCCCGGCAGGTCGAGGGGCGGCCCGTCGTAGTCGGGCGTCGCGGTCCCGTCGACGAGCACGCGCCGTCCGCGTGCGAAGCCGAGTACGTACTCGAACAGCCGCGCATCGGGGAAGGCGCCGATGCCCACGATGGTCCGACCTGCTCATCCTGGACGCGTATGACAACATCTGCGCTCATGACGCGCTACGTCTACGACTTCGACGAGCCCGCCGAGGGCGGACGGCAGCTTCTCGGCGGCAAGGGGATCGGGCTCGCCGAGATGACGCAGCTCGGGGTCCCCGTTCCTGCCGGCTTCACGATCACGACCGACGCCTGCCGCGCCTACATGGCCTCCGGCGGCGAGGTCGAGGGGCTCGACGAGGAGGTCGCCGAGCACATCGAGCGGCTCGAGGAGCGAAGCCGGCAAGCGCTTCGGCGACACGAGCGACCCGCTGCTCGTCTCCGTCCGCTCCGGCGCCGCGATCTCGATGCCGGGGATGATGGACACGATCCTCAACCTCGGCCTGTACGACGACGCCGTCGCGGGGCTCGCGGCCACGACCGGCAACGCGCGCTTCGCGCGCGACTCCTACCGCCGCCTGATCCAGATGTACGGCGAGGTCGTCGACGGCATCGACGGCGAGAGATTCGAGCAAGCGCTCACCGACCTCAAGCGCGAGCGAGGAGCCGAGCAGGACGTCGACCTCACCGCCGACGACCTGGCGGGGCTGGTCGACACGTTCAGGGACATCTACGAGCGGGAGACGGGCGGCGGCTTCCCGCAGGACGCGCGCGAGCAGCTGCGCCGCGCGATCCTCGGCCGTCTTCGAGCTCCTGGGGGACACCCGCGCGCGCAGGTCTACCGCCGCACGTACAGGATCCCCGACGATCTCGGCACGGCGGTCAACGTCGTCCAGATGGTGTTCGGGAACAAGGGGGACGACTCGGCGACCGGCGTCTGCTTCACGCGCGACCCGTCGACCGGCGAGCAGGGCGACGTACGGCGAGTACCTCGTCAACGCTCAGGGCGAGGACGTCGTCGCCGGCATCCGCACGCCGCAGCCGCTCGAGGAGATGCGCGGACGGCTGCCCGAGGCGTACGACCAGCTCCTCGAGACGATGGCGTCGCTCGAGCGCCACTACCGCGACATGCAGGACATCGAGTTCACGGTCGAGGAGGGACGGCTCTACCTCCTCCAGACGCGCACGGCGAAGCGGACGGCGGCGGCGGCGATCAAGTGCGCCGTCGACATGACCGGCGAGGGGCTGATCGACCGGGAGGAGGCGGTCGCGCGGATCGACCCGGCGCAGCTCGACCAGCTCCTCCATCCGCGGCTCGACCCGGACGCCGAGTTCGAGGTCGCGGCCAGCGGGCTGAACGCCTCGCCGGGCGCCGCCTGCGGCAAGATCGTGCTCGACGCCGACACGCGCCGCGGAGCGCGGCAAGGCCGGCGAGGCGGTGATCCTCGTCCGCTGGGAGACGACGCCGGACGACATCCACGGCCTGATCCAGGCGAAGGGCGTCCTCACCGCGCACGGCGGCATGACGTCGCACGCGGCGGTCGTCGCGCGCGGCATGGGCAAGCCCTGCGTCGCGGGCTCCGAGGGGCTCGAGATCGACACTCGAAGAGCGCAAGACCGTCCGCATCGGCGGCCACGCAGCTGCGCGAGGGCGACGTGATCACGATCGACGGCGGCACCGGCCGCGTCATCGTCGGCGAGGTTCCGCTCGTCCGCCCGCGATCAACGAGGACTTCGAGACGATCCTCGAGTGGGCGGACGAACTGCGCCGGCTCGAGGTGCGCGCGAACGCCGACAACGCCGAGGACGCCGCGAAGGCGCGCGAGTTCGGCGCGCAGGGGATCGGCCTCTGCCGCACCGAGCACATGTTCTTCGGCGAGGAGCGGCTGCCCGTCGTGCAGGAGATGATCCTCGCCCGCGACGAGGAGGGCCGCCGCGACGCGCTCGACCGGCTGCTGCCGTTCCAGCAGTCCGACTTCGAGGGGATCTTCGAGGCCATGGCCGGGCTGCCCGTCACGATCCGGCTGCTCGACCCGCCGCTGCACGAGTTCCTGCCGTCGCTCGAGGAGGCGACGCGACGAGCGGATGCGCCAGCGGATCCGGGCCGCTGCTCGGAGGCGAACCCGATGCTCGGCACGCGCGGCTGCCGGCTCGGCATCCAGTGGCCGGAGATCTACGAGATGCAGGTGCGGGCGATCGCCCGGGCGGCGCAAGGCGGTGCAGGAGCGCACGGGAAAGCCGCCGCTCGTCGAGATCATGCATCCGCTCGTCGGCTTCCGCGAGGAGCTGCGCCGGCTGCGCGAGCTGACCGAGCAGCGTGATGGAGGAGGAGGCGCCCGGGCTCGAGTACCTCTGCGGGACGATGATCGAGCTGCCGCGCGCCGCGCTGCGCGCCGACGAGATCGCCGAGGTCGCCGACTTCTTCTCCTTCGGCACGAACGACCTCACGCAGACGACGCTCGGCATGTCGCGCGACGACGCCGAAGGGCAAGTTCCTCACCTTCTATCTCGAGGACGGCGTGCTCGAGCGGAACCCGTTCGAGGTGCTCGACCAGGACGGCGTCGGCGACCTGATGCGGATCGCGCGTCGAGCGCGGGCGGGAGACGAAGCCCGAGATCAAGCTCGGCATCTGCGGCGAGCACGGCGGCGAGCCGAGCTCGGTCGAGTTCTGCCACCGGATCGGGCTCGACTACGTCAGCTGCTCGCCGTACCGCGTCCCGCTCGCGCGGCTCGCGGCGGCGCAGGCCGCGCTGAAGGAGGCGCACCGCGGCCGAGTACGTCCAGGCCGGGGCGGCTAGGCGTAGCCGCGCGTGCGGAAGTACGCGATCGCGATGCTGCCCGCCGTGACGCCCACGAGCCCGATCACGCCGCCGAGCCCGAGCTGCCCGTACTTGGCACGTCCGCGATCGCCCCAGTGCGCGTAGCTCAGCATGATGAGGATCCCGCCGACGAGGCCGCCCAGGTGGGCTCCCCAGGAGATTCCCGGGATCGTGAACGAGATGACGAGGTTGATCACGATCAGCGCCAGCGCCTGACCCGCGAGGCGTCCGGTCACCTGCCATTCGAGGATCATCATCGCGCCGAGGATCCCGAAGATCGCGCCCGAGGCTCCGAGACCGGGGATAGCCGGCGCAGCGAGGAGCGCCCCGGCCGAGCCCGCGAGCCCCGAGACGAGATACAGCCCGACGTAGCGCACCGTCCCGAGGTACTGCTCGACGACCCTTCCGATCACCCACAGCGCGTACATGTTGAAGCCGATGTGAAGGAGATTTTCGTGCAGGAACATCGCCGTGACGAGCCGATACCAGCCGCCATGCTGGACGTACGGCCCGAAGAGAACCATGCGGTTGTAGAGCGAGCCCGGCCGGTTGATGCCCAGTCCCGGCTGGTTGAGACCGCCGCCCTGGCTGGCTCCGATGAGGTAGATCAGCACGTTGAGTGCGATCAGCGTGTAGGTGACCGGCGCCTGACCGGTGGCGAGGGCGATGCCCGGCGCGCGGCGCACCTGCGGTGGCTTGATGCGCGCCGCGGGACTGCGAGGACGGACGCTCGCGTGATCGGGGCAACGGACTCCGACCGGCCCGAAGTTCGCGCAGTCGGCGCAGATCGGGCGATCGCATTCCGAGCACGAGAGACCAGTCTCGCGGTCGGGATGCCGGTAGCAGTAACGGGTCTCGACCGTCGACATCGCGATTAGCCTAGTCCGGTCGATGCGTGTCCACGTCGCCTTCACGCCCGGAGAACAGACACCTGCGCCCGTCGGGATCGTCATCGACGTCCTGCGTGCGACCTCGACGATCTGCCAGGCGCTCGCGTCGGGATACCACCGGGTTCTCTGCTGCGCAGAGGTCGACGACGCGCGGGCGCTCGCCGAGAGCGAAGGACCGGCGAAGCTCGCGGGAGAGCAGCGGCTCCAGGCCATCGAGGGCTTCGACTTCGGCAACTCTCCGCGCGAGCTCGAGGGCGAGCCCGCCGCCGAGACGCTGATCCTCACGACCACGAACGGGACGCGGCTCCTCGTCTCCGCGGCGGAGCGGTTCGAACGCGTCTACGTCGGCTCGCTGCTCAATCTCGACGCGGTCGCCGCGGCCGCGCGCGAGAGCGGGGTGGACGTCGCAGTGCTCTGCGCCGGCGTGCTCGGCGAGCTCGCCCTCGACGACGCGTACTGCGCGGGCCGGATCGCCGAGGCGCTCGGCGGCGAGCCTGCGGACTCGGCCCGCGCCGCGATGCTGCTCGCGCACAACTTCCCGAAGGCGCTCGACGGGCTGGGCGGGAGCCGCAGCGCCGCGAACCTGCGCCGGCACGGCCTCGAGGCCGACATCGAGCGGTGCGCCCAGGAGAACGCTCTCGAGCGTCGTCCCGCGCTACGTCCGCCGCGTCGGCCCCGCCGCCGAGGTGACGCTCTAGCCCATCGCGCGGACCGCGACGTCGTGCTTCGTAACCGACGTCCGCCTGCCCGGCGTATCCGACGTGTCCATAGCACTGAGGAATGCGTCGCCCGTCGCGTAGTCGTCGTCGTTGTCGAAGAAGACGATCGCCAGGGCGCGCTCGCCCTCGGGGTCGTGGAGGATCATCATCTCCGTCGCGGGCAGCCCCTCCGGCCTCTCGCCGCCCTCGATCTCCGCCTTCAGCGAGGCAATCCGCTCTGAGTCGATGTCCTCGAACGTCACGACGCGTGCAAGTGCCATCGAGCCCTCCCTTTTGTTGTCGGGGCGAGCCTACGCCTGTGCGGCGAGCTCGGCCAGAGGAGAACGATGCCCACCTCACCGGCGGCGCTGCCCCCGCCGCAGCGCGTCGAGTCGCCGCCGCTCCTGCTTCGTCGGTCGTGCGCCGAGGTCGGCGCCGAGGGGACGGGCGAGCCGCCGCTCGAGCGCAAGCCGCTCACGCTCCTCACGCGAGGCGGGCGTCTCCTCGTAGAGCGTCGCGGCGACCTTCGCAGGCCCGCGGCGGTCGGCGAGGCCGGTGACGACGACGACGCGGCGAGTCGGCCCGAGCCGGATCTCGACCGTGTCGCCGGTCGTGATGTCGCGCGCGGGCTTCACGCGCTCGCCGCCGACCTTGACGTGGCCGGCGAGGACGAGCTCCGTCGCGGCACTGCGCGTCTTCGCGAAGCGCGCCGCCCAGAGCCACTTGTCGATCCGCACCCGTTCCACGCCTGGGATTGTCGCCATGTACTTGACAGGGGAACTCATGTTCGTGTAGAACATACGTTCCTGTGATCGCCTGTCTCGTCATCCCAGGGCTCGAGCTGAAGGCCGCTTTGCGGCGGACTCCGTCGCTCGCGCTGCGTCCCGCCGCACTGGCTCCCGAGCCGCAGGGCGAGCCGCTGCTCGGGCCGGTGACGGCAGCCGCCGAGGCCGCCGGCGTGCGGCCGGGGATGCGGCTGGGGGAGGGGCTCGCCACGTGCCCGTCGCTCGCGCTCGTCGAGCCCGACGCGGCAGGCGCCGAGCTCGCCTGGGAAGAGATCCTGCACGCGCTCGAGGACGCGGGCTTCGCCGTCGATCCGGCCTCGCTTTGGTGTCGCGTACTTCGAGACGCGGGGAGTCGAGCGGCTCTACGGCGGGCTCGAGCCGGCGCTGCGGCGCGCGCTCGCGGCGGTCGGAACCGAATGGGACGCGCGGATCGGAGCGGCCGGACGGCGCTTCGCCGCGCTCGCCGCGGCCTCGGTCGCGCGGCCCGGCCAGGTGGTCGTCGTCGCCGACGAGGAGCTGCCGCAGTTCCTCGCGCCGCTGCCACTCACGCTTCTGCCGCTCGAACGCGGCCGCTACGAAGAGCTCGAAGCACTCGGAGTTCGCAAGCTGGGGCAGCTTGCCGGGCTTCCGGGAGGCGCCGTCGCCGAACGTTTGGGGCCGGACGGCCGGCGCGCCTGGGGCCTGGCGAGAGGTGGGATGGCCGCGCGGGTGCGCGGCCGTCGCCCACCCTCTCTCGTCGCCGCCTCGTTCGAGTTCCCCGAAGCGGTCGGCAACGAGCTGACGCTGAGACGCGCGCTCGCAGGGCTCGTCGACGCCGCGCTCGCACGGCCCGAGCGGCGCGACCGCTTCGTCCGCAAGGTCGCGCTCGCCGCCCGGCTCGAGAGCGGAGGCTCATGGCGGAGGACGCTGACCCTGCGCGAGCCGAGCGCCGATCCCGACCGGATCCGCGTCGCGCTCTCGCCGCGCCTCGCCGAGCTGCCGGCTCCGGTCGCCGAGCTCCGCCTCGAGCTCGTCGAGCTGACCGAGCCGACCGGCCACCAGCTCGAGCTGCTCGCCGCCGGCGCCGAGGACCGCTCCCGCCTGCGGGACGGGCTGCGCCAGGTGACGGCGAGCACCGGCTCCGGCTCCGTTTGCACCGTCGTGGAGGTGGCGCCTTGGTCTCGCGTACCGGAGAGTCGCGCGCTGCTCGTGCCGAAGGACGAGTAGTTGCACGCTTCAACGCGCCCCGCGCGGCGCGCGTCGAGGCGAACGCGAACGGGAGGCCGCTCGAGGTGAACCACCGAGCCGTCGCGCTCGTCCGCGAGGAGTGGCGCGTCGTCGACCGGTGGTGGACCGAGGAGCCGATCGTCCGCGGCTACTTCGAGCTCGTGCTCGAGAGCGGCGAGAACACCGTCGTCTTCCACGACGGCGCGAGCGGCGGCTGGTATACCCAGCGAGGCGCATGAGCGAGTTCGCGGAGGTCGAGCGCGAGGAGATCGCGGTGCAGTTCGTCCGCGTCCCGGACGGGCTCGAGCACATCCGTCGCGCCTGGGACGAGCTCGAGGCCGTCGTCGAGCTCCGCGGCCGTCACTTCTACGGCGCGTTCGACCCCGTCGCGAACGACTACCGCGCGTGCGTCGAGGTGCGGAGGGAGACGAGCCCGTGCCGGGTCTCGAGACGGGACGCTGCCCGGCGGGCGCTATCTCCGCGCGCGGCTGCGCGGCGAGCCGCCGGCGGTCTACGAGCGGATCGGGCCGACGTTCGGCGAGCTCACCCAGAAGGCGAAGCCGGACCGAGCCGACCGAGCCTCGAGCACTACCGCCGGCGCGACGAGATCGACTTGCTGCTACCGATCTAGCGCCGCGCGCAGTTCCCGCGCCGCCGCCTCGGGATCGCCCGCGTCGCGGATCGCGCGCACGACCGCGACGCCCGGCGCGCCGGCGGCCGCTACCTCGGCGACGTTGGAGAGGTCGACGCCGCCGATCGCGAACCAGGGCACCTCAGCGTCTCCGCCGCGAGGCGCAGGAGGTCGAGGCCGCCCGCGACCGCATCCTCCTTCGTCGGCGTCGCGAACGCGGTCACGCCGACGTAGTCGGCGCCGGCGACGTCGCCGAGCTCGTCCACGGTCGAGACGGAGATCCCGACCAGCCGCTCCGGCCCGACGAGCGCCCGCGCCTCGGCCACGGACGCGTCGCTTCGTCCCACATGGACGCCGTCAGCGCCGCACGCCTCGACGAGGTCGGGCCGGTCGTTGAGGACGAAGAGCGCGCCGTGCTCCTCGCACGCCTTGCGGAACGGCTCGGCCGCCGCGACGAGCTCGTCGTCGCAGAGCTCCTTGTCGCGGAGCTGGACGACGTCGACTCCGCCGCGCAGCGCGGGCTCGAGAACGTGCGCGTCGCCGCCGGCAAGGACGAGATAGAGCTGCGAGCGGGCCAGTCTTTCGCGCACGAACATATGTTCGCCTAGACTCCGGGGATGACGCTAGCCGTCCCGCAGCCGTCCGACGAAGCCGACGCTCGGCGTGTGGAAGTTGAGCAGGCGGAAGGACGTGCCGCAGGGCCGGAAGCCGTGCTCGACGTCGGGCGGCACCGAGAGGAACGTGCCGGGCCCGGCGCGGTGCCACTGGCCGTTCTGGAGGAACTCGACCTCGCCCTCGAGCACGTAGAACGAGTCGGTGTGGTCGGCGTGGGTGTGCGCGCCGACGCCCTCGAAGTCGGGCCCGAACGAGAGCTCGAGCGCCTCGATCTGCGGCAGCTCCGCGAGGACGCGGTGCCCGCGCTCGCCGATCCGCTCGCCCTCGCCCGGCCGGATGAAGTACGCCTCGTCCACCGCGGCGGATCATGCACTACGTCGAGCTGCATGCGCACTCGGCGTACTCGTTCCTCGACGGCGCGTCGCAGCCGGAGGAGCTCGCGGCGCGCGCGGCGGAGCTCGGCTACGAGGCGCTCGCGCTCACCGACCACGACGGCGTGTACGGCTCGCTCGAGTTCGCGCACGCGGCGAAGGATCTCGGCGTGCGGCCGATCACCGGCGCCGAGGTGACGCTCGACGGAGACGCTCACGTCACGCTGCTCGTGGAGAACGCGCGCGGCTACGCGAACCTCTGCCGGCTGCTGACCGCGGCGCACGCGCACACGCGCGACACGACGAACCGCGAGCCCGTGCCGCCACGGCTCGACCAGGCGCTGCTCGAGGAGCTCAACGAGGGACTCGTCTGCCTGTCGGGCTGCGCGCGCGACGGCCTTGCGGTTCGCGACCCGAATGCCGCGGCGCGGCTCGCGCGCGCCTTCGGCCGCGACCGCTTCTACGTCGAGCTGCAGCGTCCGTACGAGCGCGGCGACGCCCGCCGCAACGCGCGCCTGGTCGAGCTCGCCGAGACGCTCGGCGTCCGGACGGTCGCGACCGGCGACGTCCACGCGCACGACCACAGCCGCGCCGCGCTCCAGGACGTGCTCGTCGCCGTCCGCTGCCGCACCTCGCTCGAAGGCTGCGAGCGGGAACGGCGCGGCAACCACGAGTCCGTCCTGCTGGCTCCCGCAGAGATCGACGAGCGCTTTGCAGATCACCCGGAGGCCGTCGAGCAGACCGCCGAGCTCGCCCGGCGGCTCGAGTTCGACCTCACCGAGGAGCTCGGCTACCGCTACCCGGACTTCTCCGACGGCGAAGAGCCGGCGATCGTGCAGCTGCGCCGCGTCTGCGAGGACGCGTTCGCGGAGCGCTACTCGGACCTCAACGGCCACAAGCGGCGCGTCCGCAAGCGCCTGGAAGAGGAGCTCGAGCTGATCGACGAGCTCGGCCTCGCCGGCTTCTTCCTGCTCCACTGGGAGGTGCTCGAG
Source organism: uncultured Actinomycetes bacterium (assembly GCA_963794255.1). Classification (GTDB taxonomy): domain Bacteria; phylum Actinomycetota; class Thermoleophilia; order Gaiellales; family Gaiellaceae; genus Palsa-739. Next base: position 82,116 of record CAWCDC010000005.1, read on the forward strand.
CTCGCGCGCGAGGTCGCATACGAGGTGCGCGGCCCCGGCTCGATGCGCCACGTCCTGCCGCCGGGCCGCGGGCGCGGCTCCTCGGTCGGCTCGCTCGTCTGCTACCTGACCGGCCTCTCGCACGTCGATCCGGTCGCGAACAACCTCTCGCTCGGCCGCTTCCTCAACCGCGAGCTCGCGTCGGTGCCCGACATCGACCTCGACTTCCCGCGCGACATCCGCGAGAAGCTGATCGTCCGCGTCGTCGAGCGCTACGGCTCCGAGCACGCCTCGCTCGTCGCGGCCTTCGCCACCTACCGCTCCGCGGCGCGATCCGGGACGTCGGCAAGGCGCTCGGCCTCCCGTACGCCGACCTCGAGCGGCTCGCGCGCCTCACGGACGGCTGGAACGCGCAGCGCGTCGCCGACGAGATCGCGGCGCTTCCCGACGCCGCGACGAAGCTCCGCTCGCCGCGCTGGCGCGCCTTCGGCGCCCTCTGCGCCGAGATCGCCGGCCTGCCGCGCCACATCTCCCAGCATCCCGGCGGGATGGTCATCTCGTCGCGGCCGCTCGTCGAGCTCGTGCCCGTCCAGCCGGCGGCGATGGAAGGCCGGCAGATGTGCCAGTGGGACAAGGACTCCTGCGCCGACGCCGGCTTCCTCAAGATCGACCTGCTCGGGCTCGGGATGCTGTCGGCGGTCGAGGAGTGCGTCGACCTGATCGCGCGCCACCGGGGCGAGCGGATCGACCTCTCGCGCGTGCGGCTCGACGACCCGGACGTGTTCGCGGAGATCCAGACGGCGGACACGGTCGGCTGCTTCCAGATCGAGAGCCGCGCGCAGATGCAGGTCATCCTCCGCACGCGGCCCGAGACGATCGACGACATCACGGTGCAGGTCGCGCTCGTGCGGCCCGGGCCGATCCAGGGGAAGGCGGTGCACCCGTACATCGAGCGGCGGCAGCTGCTGCGTGACGACCCGAGCTACCGCGCACCCGTGGACCACCCGCTGCTCGAGGAGCCGCTGCGCGAGACGCTCGGCGTCGTCGTCTTCCAGGACCAGGTGCTCGACGTCGCCGTCCATCTCGCCGGCTTCACGGTCGGGGAGGCGGAAGGGCTGCGGCGGGCGATGAGCCGCAAGCGGTCGCATGCGGCGCTCGAGGCGTGGCGCGAGCGGTTCGTCGCCGGCGCGCTCGAGAAGGGAGTGGACGAGCCGAAGGCGCACGAGCTCTACGACAAGCTCGTCGCCTTCTCGGGCTTCGGCTTCCCGAAGTCGCACGCGGCCGCGTTCGGGCTGCTCGCGTACCAGTCGGCGTGGCTGCGGCACCACTACGCGCCGGAGTTCCTCGCGGCGCTCCTCAACGCGCAGCCGATGGGCTTCTATCCGCCGGCGACGCTCGTCCGCGACGGCCAGCGGCGCGGGGTGGAGACGCGTCCGCCCGACGTCAACCTCAGCGAGGCCGGCTGCACGATCGAGGAGGACGGCGCGGTGCGCGTCGGGCTCAAGTACGTGACCGGACTGGGGGAGGACGACGCGGAGGCCGTAGCCGCGAAGCGGCCCTATTCGTCCATCCGCGAGCTCGCGCAGCAGACGGGGCTGTCGGAGGACGAGCTGCGCGCGCTCGCCGAGAGCGGCGCCTGCGACGGCTTTGGGCAGCCTTCTGATGGCGAAGGCGCCGCAAGCGGCGCCCGCGGGCGGCGCGAGCTGCTGTGGCAGCTCGGGCTCGTGCCGCGACCCGCGAGCGTCCCGGGCACGGAAGGAAAGGCGAAGCAGCTCGCCTTGCCGCTCGAGCCGACCGTCTCCACGCCGAAGCTCCCCGAGCCGACCGTGTGGGAGCGGATGCTCACCGACTACCGCACGACGAGCCTGTCGGTCGGCGTCCACCCGCTCGCGCTGCTGCGGCCGCACCTGCCGCCGGGAACGTTGTCGAGCGCCGAGCTGCAAGAGCGTCCGGACCGGGCCGAGGTCCAGTTCGCCGGGCTCGTGGTCGCACGGCAGCGGCCGTCGACCGCGAACGGAGTCGTCTTCATGCTCCTCGAGGACGAGCTTGCGCAGGTGAACCTCGTCGTCCTGCCGCGGGTCTACGAGCGGTTCCGCGCCGTCGTCCGCAGCGAGCCGCTGCTGCTCGTTCGCGGCCGGTACGAGCACTCGGATCGCAACCGGAACGTCCTCGTCGACGAGCTCGTCTCCCTCGCGCCGCTCGCGCGATCCCTGACCGACGGCGCCGACATCCACGCCGCTCTCCCGCGCGCCCACCACTTCGGGCACCGCTAGCGCACAAACCGTTCGGCCCGGCGGACGTCCAAATTGACATCGCATCTCACTTGTGCGATAGGTCGGTACGCCGTAGGGCCGCGCACAGGGGGGCGGCTGTCGCCAGTGCGATAGGAGGAAGCACATGAAGCGGGTTGTGCCTTTGCGAGCGCTCGTGGCCGCGCCGCTCCTCGCAGTGCTGTGTCTCACCATCTCGGCTGCGGGCGCAGGCGCTGCGGGGCGCCCTCCTGGAACGAAGACAGTCGCGCCCAAGCCGCTGATTCCTCGCGGTGCGACCGAGCTCGGCGCGGTTGCGCCGACGAAGGCGATCTCCGGCGCAGTGGTGCTGCAACCGCGCGACGAGAGCGCACTGGCCCACTTCATCTCGCAGGTCACGGACAAGCACTCGCAGCTCTTCCACCAGTACCTCACGCCGGCGACGTTCGCGGCGAAGTTCGGTCCGACCTCCTCCAGCATCGCTGCCGTCGAGTCGCAGCTGCAGGCGGCCGGCCTCACGGTGACGAATGTCGCCCCGGACGGCCTGATCGTCGACTTCACGGCTCCGGCAAGCCGGGTCGAGAGCGAGTTCCAGACAGGGCTCGAGCGCTACAAGCTCGCCAACGGCTCGACCGAGCACGCGCGGACGGCTCCGCTCGAGGTGCCGGCGGCGATCGGCAGGTACGTGACGTCGGTCGTCGGGCTCGACACGACCGTGCGGCTTCGGCCGCTCGGTCTCCCGCGGGCGACTAGGTCTTCGGCGGCTGCCCACCCGGCCGCGCTCCACCCGAAGTTCACGCACCCGGCGGGCTCGCCGACGGCCTGCTCGGGCGCCTCCGATGCAGCGCAGGAGGTCGGCGGCCTCACCGACGACCAGATCGCGAACTCGTACGGCGCCTTCGGCCTCTACGGCGCCGGCGACACCGGCTCGGGCCAGCACATCGCCGTCTACGAGCTGGAGCCGTTCGCGACGAGCGACCTACAGACGTTCGACACCTGCTACTTCGGGGCGACCCAGGCTGCCTCGATGCTCGGCCGCGTGCACACCGTCGACGTCGACGGCGGCACGGGGGCCGGACCCGGCTCGGGCGAGTCGATTCTCGACATCCAGGACGTCTCCGCATTCGCTCCGGGCGCGAACATCGACGTCTATCAGGCTCCGAACACCACCTTCGGCTCGCTCGATGAGTACGCGAAGATCGTCAACGACGACGTCGACCAGGTCGTGACCACGAGCTGGGGCTTCTGCGAGCAGGGCCTGCAGGAGGGCGCTCCCGGCGTCCAGCAGGCCGAGAACGTGATCTTCGAGCAGGCTGCGGCCCAGGGCCAGTCGGTCTTCTCGGCCGCGGGCGACGAAGGCAGCGACGACTGCAACTCGTTCGAGACCACGTCGCCCGTCAGCCCGGTGCTCTCGGTGGACGATCCCTCGAGCCAGCCGTACGTGGTGGCCGCCGGTGGCACGACGATCGACAACGCCACCCAGCCCGCGCTGGAGCAGGTCTGGAACGACGGTCCGGTGGGCGGCGCGGCCGGCGGCGGCATCTCCGAGTCGTGGCCGATGCCGGCCTGGCAGGACAGCCCGGTGGTGCAGACCGCGAGTAACTCGAGCGAAGTGACGGCGGCCAACGCCTTCGAGGCGACCGATCTCGGCGAGCCCGGCTACCAGTTCTGCGCGTCCGACAATCCGGTGGGCGGCTCGGAGGACGGCTGTCGCGAGCTGCCGGACGTCAGCGCCGACTCCGACGAGTTCACCGGCGCGATCACCATCTTCAGCGCCCAGTTCGGCGGCTGGACGACGATCGGCGGCACCTCGTCGGCGGCCCCGATGTGGGCGGGCATGCTGGCGGACGTCAACGCGTCGCCGACCTGCCAGGCGAACAACGCGACCAAGAGCGGCGTCGGGTTCGTCAGCCCGCTCCTCTACTCGGTCGCGGCGAATCCGACGGCCTACAAGGCATCGTTCAACGACATCACGCAGGGAAACAACGACGCGTTCGGCGACTCGAACCTCTTCCAGTCGGGGACCGGGTACGACATGGCCTCGGGGCTCGGCACTCCGGAGCTCACGCAGGCGAACGGCCAGGCTGGGCTCGCCTTCTACCTCTGCAGCCAGGCTCCGGCGGTCACACGGCCGGCCGTCACGAATCTCAACCCGGCCTCCGGCCTCACTTCGGCCACCGACACGAGCGTGACGATCACCGGCACGAACTTCGAACAGAGCGGCGTGCCGGACGTCGCGAAGATCCAGGTCGGAAGCGTCGAGCTCGGCTCGGCGTCGTTCACGGTCGACAGCCCGACGCAGATCACCGCCGAGCTCCCGGCGGCTTCGTCCTTCGTCCCGCCGGACCACCAGACGGACGGCGCCGGCGAGTACCAGGTGACCGTCACGCTGACCGACGGCGAGACGAGCGCGGTCAACCTGAACACCGGATTCACGTTCGTGGACGACAACGGCTCTGCGGACGCGCTCCCGACCGTGATCGGCGTTCATACCTCCGCCGGCTCGGAGGCAGGCGGCAACACCGTCCTCGTCTACGGCGCCGGCTTCTCGGGAGCGACCAGCGTCACCTTCGGCGGCGTGGCCGCGTCGACGTTCACGGTCAATCCGAGCGGAACGCAGATCTCGGTCACGGTTCCGGCCTACGACGACAACGTCACCAACTGCGACCAGAGCGGGTCGAGCTTCGGCGAGACCGCCACCGACGACATCTGCCAGGCGCAGGTGCAGGTGACGACGCCCAACGGGCAGAGCCACGAGGCCTCGATCGACCCGCTGTACGAAGGATCGGTCACGTTCAGCGACGTCGGCGTGATCGAGGTGCCTCCGGGAGACGAGGCAGCCCCCGCGGCGACGGAATACGACTACGTGCCGGCGCCGACGATCTCGTCGATCTCGACCACGAACGGCCCGGGCTCGCTCGCCAGCGAGAACGGCGATTCGGTCGTCACGATCCGCGGCACGGGTCTGAACCTGGCCGCGCTCGACTGGGTCAACTTCGGCGACCCGACGCAGGCTGCCTCGCAGCAGTTCTTCAGCATCGTCAGCGACACGGGCACGGAGATCCAGATCGTGCCGCCGGCTCTCGCCGCGGAGACGCTCGGCCCGACGAACGTCTCCGTCAGCGTCATGACGGCGGCCGGCCTGTCGAACCCGGTCAACGCGACGTATGCAGGCGTTCCCACGGTTTCCAGCGTGGTGGCGACGGGAGGCCCGACCTCCGGGCAGCCCGCCGGCCCCGACACGGGCGGCACGCCGATCGAGATCGACGGCTCGGGATTCGCCAACCAGGCCACGCTGGTGACCTTCGCCGACATCGCCACCCAGTTCTCGTTCGGCACCCAGTTCAACGTGACGGCGAGCAGCGACACGAAGCTGACCACCCACACCGTCGCGCAAAACCCGGCGGTCGTCGACACGCAGGTATGCACCGTGACCGACTGCTCGCCTCCCAGCTCGCTCGACGGAGACTCGTCGGACGAGTTCGTCCTCTTCCCGCCGGGCAATCCGAAGATCGACTCGATCACGCCGAACTCCGGCCCCGCGACGGGCGGAACCCAGGTCACGATCACGGGCGAGAACCTCGGTTGTGTGACCAACATCTCCTTCGGCGGCGTCGCTGCCGACGACGCCACCAACCAGGAAGCGCTGCTCGACTGCGGCTCGACGAGCACGGTGACCGTCACCACGCCGCCCGGCACGATCGGCACCCAGCCGGTCACGCTGTCGACGGTGGAAAGCGATACGTCGGCGGGTGTCTCGCCTGCGAGCGCGACGTTCACGTACACCAAGCCGCCGGCGCAGACCGTGACCGTGCACAGAACCGGGAACGGCGCCGGCAAGGTCACGAGCACGCCGAAGGGGATCAGTTGCACGAAGAAGACGTGCTCGCACAACTTCACCTTCGGGACCGCCGTGACGCTGAAGGCGAAAGCCTCGACGGGCTCAAGCTTCGTCGGCTGGACGGGGGCCTGCGTCGGCAAGAAGCCGTGCAAGCTCACGGCCGACCAGGGCCTCTCGGTGACGGCGAAGTTCACGCTCGAGAACTGCATCGTCCCCAAGGTCACGGGCAAGACGCTCCCGGCGGCGAAGCGCTCGCTCAAGGCGCACTCCTGCCGGGCCGGGAAGATCAAGCACGTCTTCTCGACCAAGGTGAAGAAGGGCCGCGTCGCCTCGCAGAAGCCGAAACCGCGAACACACCTGAAGCACAACGGCAAGGTGAGCCTGACCGTGAGCAAGGGGCCGTAGCGCACCGAGCTTCCGGCCTTCTCTTTGCAGGTGTCCGCCGTGTCGCCGCGAATCGTCGTCGGGCAGGGCTTCACGACGAGGAGGTACGAAAGTGGACAGCTGGATGCGGTATGTCGGGGGCGCGGTCGGATTCGGCTTCGGCGCCATGTGGATGACGGCCGGGATCGGCGCCGCGATCGCCTGTCTGCTGCTGGCCGCTCTCGGTTTCGGCGTCGTTCTGGTGGCCGAACGGGCGCAGGCCAACACACATGCGCAGCGTCTGCCGGTTGAGACCTACGACCTGGACGCCGACCTTCCCCTCACGGCCGACGACTTCGAGCTCGCAGAGCGCTACGCCGAGCCGATCGTCCTCGACGAGGCGCCAGTGAATGTGCCCGTGCAGGAGCCGCGCCCACTCGCTGCCAAAGCCGACTACGGCTGGCCGGTGGGCTAGGAGGCGAGGAGCATGGGGTCGATCTGGTGGCGAGCTCGAATATCCGTCCGTCGCAGGTGGCCGCGCAGGCGCGCGCTGGGTTCCATCTCGTCGCGCTCGGTGAACGCCTGGTAGCGGCCGGCCCTAGTGCCGGCTCGCGTGCCGGCGGTGCATCGGCGACGGCAGGTCGGGCGCGAGGTTGTAGGCCGTGTTCACCAGCGCAAGGTGGGTGAACGCCTGCGGGAAGTTGCCGAGCAGGCGGCCGGCCTTCGGGTCGTACTCTTCCGCCAGCAGCCCGAGGTCGTTGCCGAGACCGACCAGGCGCCCGAACAGCTCGCGCGCCTCCTCCTGGCGTCCGAGTAGCTCGTAGCAGTCGCAGAGCCAGAACGAGCACGGCAGGAACACACCCTCGCCCGGCGGCAGCCCGTCGGCGGCCGACTCGCTCGTGCGGTAGCGAAGCACGAAGCCCTCGTACAGCAGCTCGCGCTCGACCGCCTCGATCGTGCCCGCGATCCGAGGGTCGGCGGCCGGGAGAAAGCCGACGAGCGGCAGCACCAGCAGGCTCGCGTCGAGCTCCTTCGAGCCGTAGGACTGGGTGAAAGAGTTGAGCTCGGGGTCGAAGCCGTGCTCGCAGACGTCCTGGTGGATCTCGTCCCGGACCCGCCGCCAGCGGTCGACCGGGCCGTCGAACCCGTGGTCCTCGACCGTTCGCACCCCGCGGTCGAACGCGACCCACGCCATCGCCTTCGAATGGACAAAGTGGCGGCGCTCACCGCGAATCTCCCAGATGCCGTCGTCCGGTTCACGCCAGGCGTCTTCGAGATGGTCGAGCAGGCCGAGCTGGATCGCCCAACCCTGCGAGTCCATCGGCAGGCCGTGCTGGCGCGCCTGGTAGAAGCAGTCGAGCACCTCGCCGTAGACGTCGAGCTGGAGCTGTCCGCTCGCCGCGTTCCCGACCCGCACCGGCTTCGAGCCCTCGTAGCCGTCGAGCCAGGGCAGCTCGAACTCGCTCAGACGCCGCTCGCCGGCGACGCCGTACATGATCTGGACGTCGGCGGGGTCGCCCGCAACCGCACGGATCAGCCAGCGCCGCCAGTTTCCCGCCTCGTCGGCGTGGTTGCAGTGCAGGAGAGCGAGCAGGGTGAGAGTCGCGTCGCGCAGCCAGCAATAGCGGTAGTCCCAGTTGCGGACCGAGCCGATCCATTCGGGCAGCGAGGTCGTCGCTGCCGCGACGATCCCGCCGGTCGGGTCGTAGGTGAGCGCCTTCAGCACGATCAGCGACCGCCGGACGAGGGCAGCCCAGTCGCCGGGAAGCTCGAGCGGGCACGCCTCGCTCCACTCCCGCCAGAACGCCTCGGTGTCCTCGAGCGCCTGCTCGGGGTCGATGGCCTCCGGAACGTCCTCGTGCGACGGAAACCACGTCAACACGAACGGGACGCGCTCGCCCTCGTCGACCGAGAACTCCGACACCGTCCGCATGTCCTCGCCGCGCGTCTCGGCGTGCGTGCGGAAGCAGAGCGCGTCGGGCCCCGCGATCGCGACGCGCGTGTCCTCCTCGTGTGTGCGCTTGCGCACCCACGGGACGATGCGGCCGTAGTCGAAGCGGATCGTCAGCTCGGAACGAAAGTGGACGCGGCCCTTGATGCCCTCGACGATGCGCACGAGGTCGGGCGCCTGGCCGCGCGGCGGCATGAAATCGAGGACGCGCGCGACCGAGCCGTCGCCGGTCGTCCACGTCGTCTCGAGGACGAGCGTGTCGTGGAGGTAGCGGCGTTCCGTCTTCGCGGTGGTCGAGGGAGCGAGGGACCAGCAGCCGTTGTCCTCATTGCCGAGGAGCGCTGCGAAGCACGCGCCCGAGTCGAAGCGCGGGAAGCAGAGCCAGTCGATCGAGCCGCCCCGGTCGACGAGCCCAGCCGTCTGCAGGTCGCCCAGCAGGGCGTAGTCCTCGATCTTGGGCATCAGCGGTTCTCGATCTCCAGGCCGAGCTCGGGCCAGCGCTTGCGCACCGCGCGGTTGAAGGAATCCTCGTACGTCTCGGCTGCATCCTCGTCGAGCGTGCGGGCGAACCGGTCGCGCATGTCGGCGAGCGCCTCGGTCGCCGTCTCGACGACGTCGCTCCAGTCGCCGTACGCCTCCTCGCGGTCCTCGCGGTCGGCGCGCTCGTAGAGGCGGAACTTGTCGCGGCATTCCTCGAGCAGATCCGCCTCGTCGGAGACGAACAGCTCGAACTGGCGCGCGATGACGTCGCGGAACGGGTCGCGTCCGAATCTCACGTGATCTCCTCGTACACGGCGAGGTGCGCCTGGGCGGCCGCGTCCCAGGTCAGCTCCGCGCGCGCCTGCCTCGCGCCCTCGCGCGCCCGCTCCAGCGCGGCGTCGTCGGAGAGGAGCTCGTGCAGCGCCGCCGCGAGTCCGGCAACGTCGCCCGCGGGTACGACGCGGCCGGCGTCGAAGCGGCGCACGGGCTCCGCGATGCCACCGACGTCGTAGGCGACCACGGGGACTCCGGCGCCGAGCGCCTGCAGGAGCGCGCCGCTCTGGTCGAGCTCGGGCCGATACGGGAAGACGGCGACGGTCGCCTCGCCGAACGCGCGCTCGATCTCCGGCCGTGCGAGGTAGCCGAGACGCCACTCGACCTCGAGCCCGTTGGCTGCGGCGCGGTAAGGCTCGACCGGCTCGAGCGCGTCGCCCGCGACGAGGAGCCGCGCGTCACCGGCCTCGCGCACCGCCTCGATCGCATCGCCGAGCCCCTTGTACGGCCGGATGATCCCGAAGGCGAGCACGGTGCGACCGTCGTCTCGCCGCTCGGGCTCGCTCGGAAACACGGGGTGGGGGATCACCCGCAGCCGCTCCCGGTCGACGCCGAGCTCGGCGAGTGTCTCGGCACCGCTCTCGCTGTGGACGACGATCCGATCGAAGCGGTCGAAGATGCGGCGCCAGAGATCCGTGCGGTGAGCGGTACGGCGAGGGAGAAGGTCGTGCGCCGTGAAGACCGACGGCAGATGCGGCCGGAAGAGATACGCGTCCAGCTCAGGCGCGGGCATCCACTGGACATGGAGCACGTCGGCACGGATGCGTCGGAGAGAGGCGAGGCCGAGCGGATGCTCCGCCACCTTGACCGGCAGCCGCAACGCGGACCGTCCGAAGATGCGCGACGAGAGAGGATAGAAGGATTCGCGGCGCGCGTATCCCTCCGGCTGCGGCGCCTCGCCGAAGCGAAAGCGCGAGGTGACGAGCTCGACCTCAGCCCCGGCGCGCGCCAGCGCCGCGGCGAGCTCATGGTCGTACGGCGGCGTGAAGGCCGGGGGATCGGCGAGCAGGACGCGCACGGCCTCGTACGCTACGCCGTGGCCATGCTCGTACGGACTTGGAACCTCTTTCACGGCAAGCCGTCGCCGCCCGGACGCCGGGCGTTCCTCGAGCAGATGATCGAGCTCGTGACGCGGGACGGTCCGGACATCGTCTGCCTGCAGGAGCTGCCGGTCTGGTCGCTGCCGTATCTCGAGCGCTGGAGCGGGATGCACGCGAGCAGCGCGGTCGCGCGGCGCCCCCTGCTTCCCGTCGGCGCGCGGACGCTGACGGCGTTGCACCACGGCCTGTTCCGCTCGGCGTTCACCGGCGAGGCGGACGCGATCCTCACGCGTGAGCCGGCACGCGCGCTCGGCGAGCACCTGGTGGGCGAGACGAAGCTGCGCCGGATTGCGCATGCCGCCGAGGTCGCGGGCGTCACGGTCGTGAACTTCCATATCGACGGCGACCGTGAGCAGTTCGACCGCGTTCTCGCGCTCGCGCCCGAGCGGTCGATCGTCGCCGGCGACGCGAACCTCGTCGCGCCGGTCGCGGAGGGATTCTCGCCCCCGCTGGCGGGCAGCATCGACCAGATCTTCGTGCGCGGACTGACGCTGAGCGACGGCCCTTCGGCCTGGCCCCTGGAACGGCGGACGGTCGACGGCCGCGTGCTCTCCGATCACGCGCCGGTCGAAGTGGTGGTCGAGTGACGTTCGCGGAGGCTCGCGCGCAGTTCCCGGTGCTCGAGCGCGTCGCCTACCTCAACACGGGCTCCGCGGGGCCGTTGCCGACCGCGGCCGTCGAAGCGGCACGGGCATCGCTGGAGCGCGATCTGACCGAGGGAAGAAGCGGCGGGGGGTTCATCGAGGGGCTGCTCGAGCTGCGGGAACGGGTCCGCGGCGCGCTTGGGGCAGTTCTGGAGACCGAGGCAGACCTCGTCGCGCTCACGGATTCGACCACCCGGGGCTGCCAGATCGTCGTCTCCGGCCTCGGGCTCGGCCCCGGGGACGAAGTCGTGACGACGGATCAGGAGCACTTCGGACTGACCGGCGAGCTCCACGCGAGCGGCGCCCGCGTCGTCGTGACCGCCGCCGATGAGGATGCGCTGCTCGCAGCCGTGACGCCGCGGACGCGGCTCGTTGCCGTCTCGCACGTCCTCTGGACGACAGGGCGCAGGCTCGATCTCGCGCGGCTGCGCCGGCCCGACGGCCCACCACTCCTCGTCGACGGGGCTCAGTCGGCGGGGGCGATTCCGGTCGACCTGACGGGAGCCGACTTCTACACCGTCTCGGCGCAGAAGTGGCTCTGCGGGCCGGACCCGTCGGGAGCGCTCTACGTCCGCGACCCCGAGCGGCTGCGCGTGACGCTGCCGAGCGCGTTCTCGCAGCAGAGCCACTCCGACGACGGCGCGTTCGTGCCCAAGGACGGCGCACGCCGATTCGACTCCGGCTGGATCGGCCGCCCGGCACTGGCCGGTCTCGAGGCTGCGCTGGCCGCGCACCCGGACTGGCGCTACGACGCGGCCGCCAAAACAGCCGCGCGCTGCAGGGAGCTGCTCGCGCCGCTCGTCGACGTCGTCACGCCGGAGGGCCAGTCGACGCTCGTCTCCTTCCGTCCGCCCGGCGACCCCACCGAGCTCGTCGCGGCGCTCGGCGAGCGGGGAGTCGTGGTCCGTGAGCTGCCGGGCCGCAACCTCGTGCGCGCCTCGTGCGGCTGGTGGACGAGCGAGGACGACCTGCGCCGCCTCGCGGACGGGTTAACCGGGTAGGCCGAGCTCAACGGAAATCGGCTGCAGCGCGGCGACGACCGTGCGGATGTGGTCGTCGAGCTCGACCCCGAGCTCCTCGGCGCCCTTGTAGACGTCCTCGCGATGGACGCCCGACGCGAACGAGGGCTGCTTGAGCTTCTTCTTGACCGACTTCGGCTCTAGCCCCTCGAGGCCGGTCGGGCGGACGAGCGCGCACGCATGGACGAAGCCGCTCAGCTCGTCGCAGGCGAACAGCGCCTTCTTGAGGGGCGTGTCGCGCGGAAGCGCGAGATGCTCGGCGTGCGACAGCACCGTGTCGATGACCTCCTCGGGATACCCCTCCACGCGCAGGATCGGAGCGCCGTCCTGCGGGTGCTTGTCGAGCGTCGGGTGCATCTCGTAGTCGAAGTCGTGCAGGAGGGCCGACACGCGCCAGAGCTCCTCGTCCTCGCCGAACTTCCTCGCGTACGCAGCCGTCGAGGCCTCCACGGCCAGCGCGTGCCGCAGCAGCGACTCGCTCTTCGTGTAGCGGGTGAGCGTCTCCCAGGCCTGTTCGCGAGTGGGCTCCAAGGGCCCGGCTATCCTAGCCCGGCATGTCCGTCACGACAGCGCAGCACGCCTTCGTCATCGAGGGCGGAAACCCGCTCAACGGCCGCATTCGCGCTTCCGGGAACAAGAACGGCGCGCTGCCGATCCTCGCCGCCTGCTTGCTCGCCGACGACCCGGTCACGCTCTCGAACGTCCCGCGCATCCGCGACGTCGAGACGATGCTCGAGCTGCTGTGCGCCACCGGGGCGAGCGCCGAGTGGACTGGCCCGAACGAGGTGCGCGTCGATCCGCGAGGGCTCTCCTCGTACGAAGTGGACGCGGTTCTCGCCGAGCGGATCAGAGCCTCGTTTCTGCTCGCCGGCCCGCTGCTCTCACGGCTCGGCCGCGCGAGCGTGCCGCCGCCGGGCGGGGACGTGATCGGGCGGCGCCGGCTCGATCCGCACATCCATGCCCTGCAGCGGCTCGGCGCGCGCGTCGAGATCGAGAGCCGCTACGTGATGGAGACGGACGGGCTGGCCGGCGCCGAGATCTTCCTCGACGAGGCGAGCGTGATGGCGACCGAGAACACCGTGATGGCGGCCGTCCTCGCGCCGGGCGAGACGACGATCGGGAACGCCGCCTGTGAGCCGCACGTACAGGATCTCTGCCGCTTCCTCGTCTCGCTCGGCGCCGAGATCGAAGGCATCGAGTCGAACGTCCTCCGGATTCGCGGCGTCGAGACGCTGAAGGGCGGGGGGTGGGCCATCGCACCCGAGCACATCGAGGTCGGCAGCTTCATCGGCCTCGCCGCCGTCACGAACAGCGACCTCACGATCGACGCCGTCGTCCCGCACGACATGCTCTCGATCCTCACCGCGTTCAGCCGCCTCGGGATCGAGGTGGAGCTCGGAGACGATTGGCTGCGCGTGCCGCCCGACCAGGAGCTCGTGATCAAGAACGACCTCGGCGACCAGGTGCCGAAGATCGAGGACGGCCCGTGGCCGGCATTTCCCGCCGACCTCACGTCTATCGCCGTCGCAGTGGCGACCCAGGCGTGGGGGACGATCCTCGTTTTCGAGAAGATGTTCGAGAACCGCCTCTTCTTCGTCGACAAGCTCGTCTCGATGGGTGCGCGGATCATCGTCTGCGACCCGCACCGCGTCGTCGTCAGCGGACCGTCGCGCCTCTACGGCCAGCGGCTCACCAGCCCCGACATCCGGGCCGGGATGGCGATCCTGATCGCCGCGCTTTGCGCCAACGGCCGCTCGGTGATCGGAAACGTCGCGGAGATCGACCGCGGCTACGAGCGGATCGACGAGCGCCTCCGCGCCGTCGGCGCGCAGATCGAGCGCGTCGAGGCGTAGGCGACAGAGCTACGCTCGGAAGATGAGCGAACAGGCTGCGGCGGGCGTCCGCGTCAACGTCTTCGGGCACGGCGAGGCGACGGTCGAGACCGGGTTGCCCGTCCTGAACCGGCTGCTCGTGCGGCTCGCCGAGACCGCGCGGTTCGACCTCGTCCTCGACATCGAGCCGGGCGACACCCAGGCCGAGGTGGAGGCTGCCGCGGGGGCGATCGGCAACGCGCTCGCGGGGCCGCTGCGGGCGGAGGGCGCGCGCGGTTATGGATCGGGCGCGATGACGTCGGCAGAAGCGCTTGCCTCGGTCGTCCTCGAGACGAGCGACGAGCCGCTCTTCGTCACGAACGTCGACCTCACGCAGGCCCGCATCGGCGGGCTCGGCACCGACGTCGTGCGACGTTTTCTCGAGGTGCTGGCCGAGCACGCAGGGCTCGTCCTCCACGTGCGGCTCCTGAACGGAACCGACAGCGGTCATGTGCTCGAAGCGATCTTCAAAGGGCTCGGTGTGGCACTGGCCGAGGCGTGTTCCAGACAGGAGGAGCGTCGATGAGCGACAAGACCGTGGTCCGCACCGAGGCCGCACCGGCACCGTTTCAGGGCGCGCCGTACTCGCAGGCGATCGCGGCCGGCGGCTTCGTCTTCGTCTCGGGCCAACTCGGCCTCGAGCCCGGCGACACCGCGATCGCGGGCGGCATCGAAGAGCAGACCGAACAGGTCTTCGCGAACCTGAAGGCGATCCTCGAGGAGGCCGGCACCGGCCTCGACCGGCTGGTCAAGACGACGGTCTTCCTGCAGAACCTCGGCGACTTCCAGGCGATGAACGAGGTCTATGCGAAGCATGTCGGCGAGCAGCCCCCGGCACGCGCGACCATCGAGGTCGCAAAGCTCCCGTCCGGGGCGCTCGTCGAGATCGAAGCGGTCGCCCTCCTGTAGTCGCGCCACAATGGCGCGATGCGCCAGGAGATCGAGGACTACGTGCGCTCGCTCGGGCTCGACGCCTACCTCGTCGGCGGCGCGGTCCGCGACGAGTTGCTCGGCCTCGACTCGAAGGACGCCGACTTTCTCGTGCCGGGCGTCGACACCGACGGATTGCGCTCCGCGCTCGCTCCGCACGGTCGCGTCGAGGATCTCGTTGTCGCCGACCGGCTCGTCGGGGTTCGGTTCCACCCGCGAGACGCGCAGATCCGGCAGCTGACCCCGGCCGGGATCGAGTTCGCTCCGCCACGCAAGGAGGTCTCCACCGGCCCTGGACGGCACGACTTCGAGATCGTCGCCGACCCGTCCCTCTCTGTCTCCGACGACATGCGCAGGCGCGACTTCACCGTCAACGCGATGGCTCGCCGGCTCGAGACCGGCGAGCTCGTCGACCCGCTCGGCGGCCGTACCGATCTCGAAGCGCGGCGCCTCCGCACCGTCTCGGCCCAGAGCTTCCGCGAGGATCCGCTGCGGCTCGTTCGCGCTCTCCGCTTCGTCTCGCAACTCGGCTTCGAGCCCGACGAGGAGCTGCTGGCGCAGATGCGCGAGGAGGCGCCGGCCGTGAAGCTCGTCTCGGGCGAGCGCATCGGCGGCGGGCTCGCAGCGGACGGGATGGGCGAACTGTCGAAGCTCCTCCTCGGCGCGGAGCCCGCCCGCGCGCTGCGGCTCGCACGCGACACCGGCGTCCTCGTCGAGCTCCTGCCGGAGTTCGGCCCGGCGATCGGCTTCGACCAGGAGAGCCGCTATCACGATCTCACCGTCGACGAGCACACGTTCGCGGTCGTCCAGGCGGCGGCTGACAAGGGCTTCGCGCTGCAGGTCCGCCTCGCAGCCCTCTTCCATGACCTTGGTAAGCCGGTCGTCGCGTGGCGCGGGCACGACGGGAGGCTCCACTACTACGCGAAGCCCGGCGTCGCGGCCCGGGGACACGATCAGGTCGGGGCCGACCTCGCGGCCGGCGCGCTGCTGCGGCTGAGGTATCCGAACGCGTTGCGGCAGCGCGTCGTGCGGATCGTGCGCCGTCACATGTTCCAGCCCGGCAAGGGTGACGCGCACCGCGCGCGGCGCTTTCTCCAGCGAAACGGCGACGAGCTCGCGTTCGACCTCCTCGACCACAAGCACGCCGACCTGCTCGGCAAGCGCGGGACCGACGGCGAGCCGCCGCCGCTCGACGAGATCGACGCGCTGCTGCGCTTCCGAGACGTGGTCGAGAGCGAGCTATCGAGCCCGCACCGGCTGCGGGATCTCGCGATCGACGGGAACGACCTGATCGAGCTCGGCTTCCGGCCCGGGCCACAGCTCGGCCGGATCCTCCGCGACCTGCTCGACGCCGTTGTGGACGAGCCCGGCCTGAATACGCGGGACGCACTGCTCGCACGCGCGAGGGAACGGCTGTGATCCGCTGGGAGGTGGACGGCTACGAGGTCGCATTCACCACCCGCGTCGGAGGCGTGAGCGAGGGGCCGTACCGCTCGCTCAACCTGGGCCGCAAGAGCGGTGACATCCCGGAGCGCGCCGACGAGAACCGCCGCATCGCGTGCGAGGCGATCGGAGCCGATCTGGGAAAGCTCGCGCTCAACTATCAGGTGCACTCCGCCCGAGTGCTGCGGGCGGCGCCGGGAATGCGCGACGAGCACGCAGACGGGCTGTGGACCGACGAGGCCGGCTTGCCGATCCTGGCGATGTCCGCCGACTGCCTGCCGATCGCGCTCGCGCGCATCGACAGCGGCGCGCCCGCGGTCGCCGTTCTCCACGCCGGCTGGAAAGGCCTGCTGGCGGGCATCGTCGCGGCCGGAGCAGACGCGCTCGCGAACGGCAGGCTCGCCGCGGCGATCGGGCCGGGAATCGGGCCCTGCTGCTACGAGGTGGGGGAGGACGTCGCTGCGCCGTTTCGCCAACGCTTCGGCGACGACGTCGTGCGCGACGGGCGCCTGGACCTCTGGACGAGCGCCGAGCGCGCACTTCGCGCCGCCGGAGTCGAGCGGATCGACCGCTTCGACCGCTGCACCTTCTGCGAGCCCGAGTCGTTCTTCTCGCACCGGCGCGACGCCGGCCGTACGGGCCGCCAGGGAGTGATCGCGTATGTCGCCGGCTGAGATCCGCGAGCGCTACGAGCGCATCCGCGAGGAGGTCGGCCCGGGCGTCACGGTGGTCGCCGCGACGAAGTACGTCTCCGTCGAGGACCTGTCCGCGCTCGCGGAGGCCGGCATCGAGACCGTCGGCGAGAACCGCGCGCAGGATCTGCAGGCGAAGCACCGCGTCTACGGAGCGGCTTTCCGTTGGCACTTCATCGGCCACCTCCAGAGCCGCAAGGCGCCGCTCGTCAGCGAGCTGTGCGAGCTCTGCCACTCGCTCGCCTCCGAGTCGGCGGCGAGGAGGCTCACCATTCCGGCGCTCGTCGAGGTCAACCTCTCGGGCGAGCCGAGCAAGTCCGGCGTGACACCGGAGCAGCTGCCGGGGCTGCTCGAGCGCTATCCCGACGTGCGCGGGTTGATGACGATGCCCCCGGCGGCCGACGACCCCGAGGCATCGCGGCCGTACTTTCGCCGGCTCCGCGAGCTCGCCCAACACCACGGATTGCGCGAGCTGTCGATGGGGACGAGCCAGGACTACCGCGTCGCGGCCGAGGAGGGAGCGACCTATGTCCGGGTCGGCTCAGTCCTGTGGCAGCGCTAACATCGGCGGCGCCATGGGTGTCTCCGACGTCTGGGCCCGGACCCTCGTCTACTTCGGCATCGCCGAGGAAGAGGACTGGGACGAGAACGGCTATCTCACCGAGGACGAGCTCGCCGCGGACTACGACGCTGCGAACGTACGCCGCCTCCCGGCGCGACGCTCGCGGCAGAACTACGACGACGACTGGACCGACCCCGAGCCGGGCGACGCCCAGCGCACGAGCATCCTGCGGCCGCGCGGCGAGTCGCGCCGAGTGCGCCAGCTCGAGCCGGTGCGCGGCCCCGCCACCTCGCGGGTGCATCTCATCCTGCCGCGCAGCTTCAACGACGCCCAGCAGCTCGCCGACCGGTTCAAGGACGGCGTGCCGGTGATCCTCAACCTCCAGTCGGCGGACTCCGAGCTCTCGAAACGCCTCATCGACTTCGCGAGCGGGCTCACCTACGCGCTCGACGGCGGGATGCAGCGGATCGCCGACAAGGTCTTTCTCCTCACGCCACGCGACGTCGAACTGTCGGCCGAAGATCGGGCTCGGATGCTCGAGCGCGGCTTCTTCAACCAGGCATAGGAGAAGCGCGGCTCGGCGCGAAACCTTCACGCATGGGCGTGTCGGCCAGTTTCGTGCTGCCGGTGGGCGACGCCGTCTCGAGCGTCACCACCTTCATCTGGGCGTTCACGCTCGTCTACACCCTCACGATCATCGCGTACATCCTGACGAGCTGGTTGCGGCTGCCGTACTCGCCCACGCTCAACCGGATCCAGCGCTTCCTCTACGACGTCTGCGAGCCCTACCTGCGCATTTTCCGGCGCATCCTGCCCTCGTTCGGTGGGATCGACCTTTCGCCCACGGTGGCGCTCATCGTGCTCTGGGTCGTCTCGCAGATCGTGATCCAACTCATCCACACCTACGCCTGAGGAGACAAGACATGGCGCTCACACCCGTCGAGATCAGACACCTGACACCACCGCGAACCATCTTCCGCGGCTATGGCGCCTCGGCCACCGACACGCTCCTCGAGGAGATCGCAACCAGCTTCGAGGACGTCTGGCGCGAGCGCGCCGACCTCGCGGACAAGGTCGAGCAGCTCGAGGTCGACCTCGTCCGCTTCCGCGAGCTCGAGAGCCTCCTCCGCACGACGCTCGTCTCGGCGGAGCAGGCGTCGGCGGAGATGCGCGACCAGGCGCGGCGCGAGTCGGCCCTGATCCTCAGCGAGGCTCACGCCGAAGCGCGCTCGATCCAGCGGCACGCGATCGCCGAGAACGAACGGCTGGCGCGCGAGTCGCGGCGGCTGCGGGCGCAGCTCGAGGAAGCGCTCTCCGCGTTCGGCGACGAACACGCGGGAACGGCGACGTCGGGGAAGCAGGCGGAGCCCGATCGCGACGAACCGGAAGAGCGGAGCTGGAACGGCGTGCCTGACGCGAACGCCGCCTAGGCAGCCCGACGTAAACTGGGCGTGTGACTGGGGAGACCACGCGAGTCCGCCTTCGCGTCAGTCCGGGAGCCGGCCGGACTGCGCTCGTCGGGCGACACGGCGACGCCTGGAAGGTGCGCGTCACCGAGGCGCCGGAACGCGGGCGCGCCAACGAAGCAGTGCTGCGCCTCCTCGCCGACACGCTCGCCCTGCCACGCGCGGCCGTCACGCTCGTCTCGGGTCACGGCGGCCGGGAGAAGATCGTCGAGCTCACAGGCGTCGGGCCGGCGCTGATCGAGCGCCGTCTCGCCTCGGCCGCGGTGGGAGGCGATCGAGGCCGAAGGGAGCGCCGGTGACGAGCATCGAGACCGAGCAGGTCGAGGCAAGGTGAACGAGCCGGCGCGGCAACTCGAGGTGCGAGTCGGCTCTGCGACGGATGCCTTGACGCCTCTTTCACACGCGAGTCGCTCGTTTGCGGCGACGAGACTGCAGTGGCTGTTGCTGGCGGCCATCGCGGCCTTGGCCGTCATTGCCGACCAGGTGGCGAAGCACGTCGTCGTAGGCAGCTTGTCGCTCGGCGACGGCGTCCACGTCGTCGGGCCGTTGACGATCCGACACGTCCAGAACTCCGGGATCGCGTTCGGCCTCTTCTCGAACGCGACGGCCGGCGTCATCGTCGTCACGGCGATCGCGATCGGCTGGATGCTCGCCTACTTCGCGCGCTCCGGCGCCCGGCACCCGGTGCTGCCCGTGGCGCTCGGCCTCGTGATCGGCGGCAGCCTCTCGAACCTCGCCGACCGCGTGCGGCTCGGCTTCGTGACCGACTTCATCGACTTCCGCTACTGGCCCGCCTTCAACGTCGCGGACAGCTGCATCGTGATCGGCGTCGGCATCCTGCTCGCCGCGCTCGTCCTCACCGAGCGAGAGCCGCGGCCGGGACGCGGCGACAGTCCCAAGCGCTGAAGCGGCTCGTCGTCCCACCGGAGGCCGCCGGAGAGCGGCTCGACCGCCATCTCGCCGGCCTGCCCGACGTGGGGTCGCGTGCGGCCGCCGAGCGGCTCCTCGCGGCCGGCGCCGTGCTCGTGGACGGTGAGCCCCGGACGAAGAGCCACAAGCTCGTAGGCGGCGAGGAGATCGCGATCGAGCCTCCCGCTCCTCCCGCCGCGGAGCCTCCGGTCGCCCTGCCCGAGCTCACGATCGTGTACGAGGACGACCACCTCCTCGTCGTCGACAAGCCCGCAGGCGTGGTCGTGCATCCGGCGCCCGGGCACGCGGGTGGCACGCTCGCGCAGGCTCTCGCCGAGGCGGGCGCCACGGGCGGGGAGGAGGACCGGCCCGGGATCGTCCACCGCCTCGACCGCGACACGTCGGGACTGCTCGTCGCCGCCCGGTCGCCGGAGGCGTACGAACGGCTGCAGCAGCTCGTGAAGCGCCGCGCGCTGACGCGTGAGTACATCGCGCTCGTCGTCGGCAAGCCGCGCTCGCGGCGAGGGACGATCGACGCGCCGGTCGGTCGCGACCGTCACGACCGGCTCCGCCACTCGCTCGACACCGATACTCCCCGCGCTGCCGTGACGCACTTCGAGCTCGAGGAGCTGCTGCCGCGCCACGCGCTCCTGCGCGTCCGGCTCGAGACGGGGCGGACGCACCAGATCCGGGTCCATCTCGCCGCGATCGACCTTCCGGTTGCGGGCGATCCGACCTACGGCATCGCCCGCGATCTCGGCCTCGAGCGGCAGTTCCTCCACGCCGCGCGGCTCGCCTTCGAGCATCCCGTGACCGGTGCGACGGTCGACGTCTCGTCGCCGCTGCCACCGGACCTCGCAGACGCGCTCGCCACGGCCCGCAGCTAACCTTCCGGCGGCTCTGTCCCTACTCCCCGGCGGCCCAACCGCGGCGCGGGTGCCTCTCCTCGAGGGAGGTGCGCCTCGACTCCGCCGGCGCACGACGACGACAAACGAATCCGGAAGGAGCTCACATGTCAGTTTCGACTGAGTCAGAAGCGACTCAGGCGCCCTCAGCGGGCGCAGTCAGCATGCGCGAACTGCTGGAGGCCGGAGTCCACTTCGGCCACCAGACAAGACGCTGGAACCCGAAGATGCGCCGCTTCATCTTTGCCGAACGCGGCGGCATCTACATCATCGACCTCACGCAGACGTCGGAGCGGCTCGACGAGGCGCAGCAGTTCCTGCGCAACGTCGCGGAACGCGGCGGCACCGTCCTCTTCGTCGGCACGAAGAAGCAGGCTCAGGACTCGGTCGAGCAGGAGGCCAAGCGCGTCGGTATGCCGTACGTCAACCACCGCTGGCTCGGCGGCCTGCTGACGAACTGGCGCACGATGGCCGACCGCATCGACCGCCTCCACGAGCTGCGCCGCCTGCGGGACGAGGGCCAGATGGACCTCCTGCCCGCGAAGGAGCGCATCGCGATGGCCGGCGAGCTCGAGAAGCTCGAGGCGAACCTCGGCGGTGTCGCCGACATGCGGCGCCAGCCCGACGCGGTCGTGATTGTCGATCTGAAGAAGGAGGCGCTCGCCGTGCGCGAGGCGCGCCGGCTCGGTGTTCCGGTCGTCGCTCTCGTCGACACCAACTGCGACCCGGACGAGGCCGACTACGTCATCCCGGGCAACGACGACGCGATCCGCTCGTGCAGCCTCATCGTGCATGCGCTCGCCGAGTCGGTCTGGGCGGGCAAGCAGAAGGTCTCGGCACAGGAGCTGCAACAGGCTCAGCAGAAGCAACAGCAGGAGCAGCAGGCGGCCGCAGCGGCCGAGGCGGGCGCTCCCCAAAGCGACATCCCGGGCGATGTCGAGGACGTCTCGGCCGGAGAGACCATCCAGCCGGCCACCGAAGGCGAGTCCGTCCCGGTGCCGACCGGCGAGGACCCGGCCAAGGAAGGCGCCGAGGAGACGAAGCGCTCCGCAGCGGCGCTGGGCGACCCGACGCGAGGCAAGAAGGAAGGGGAGGAGGCCTGATGGCGGCCGAGATCTCGGCTCAGCTCGTCCGCGAGCTTCGCGAGCAGACGGGCGCGGGGATGATGGACTGCAAGCGCGCTCTCGTCGACACGAACGGCGACATGGAGGCAGCCGTCGTCCTCCTGCGCGAGAAGGGGATGGCCAACGCGGCCAAGCGCGCCGACCGGGCAACGACCGAGGGCAAGGTCGGCTTCCGGGTGCCCGAGGACGGCTCCCGCGGGACCATGGTCGCTGTCGGATGCGAGACGGAGCCCGTCTCGAACAACGACGAGTTTCTCGCCTATGCCAAGAAGGTGCTCGACCTCGTCGAGCAGAAGGGCGTCGGCGCCGAGAGCGAGCTCGAAGCCGAGCGCGTGGAGCTGACCGCCAAGCTCGGCGAGAACATCGCCGTCGTCGGCGGCGCACGCTTCGAGGCGGTCGACGGAGGGATCGTCTCGGCCTACGCGCACCCGCCGGCGAACAAGCTCGGCGTGCTCGTGCAGGTGCGCGGCGGCGACGCGGAGCTCGCCCGCCGGCTCGCGATGCACATCTCGTGGTCGGATCCGCGGTGGATCGGCCGGGGGGACGTTCCCGAGGATCTCGTCGCAGCGGAGAAGGAGATCTACCTGAACTCCGACGAGGTGCAGTCGAAGCCCAGGAGGCGCGTGAGAAGATCGTCAGCGGCATGCTCGACAAGCGTTTCTACGCCGAGCGAGGCGGAGTGCTGGCCGACCAGCCGTGGATCCACGACGGCTCGGTCAAGGTCGGGAAGGTGCTCGCCGACGCGGGAGCCGAGGTGCTCGAGTTCGAGCGTTTCTCGCTGGCGGGATGACCGCGCAAACGGAGACCGAGACCGGCACGACGCCGCAGCCTCCCGCCTTCCGCCGGGTGCTCCTCAAGCTCTCGGGCGAGGCGCTCATGGGCGAGCGCGAGTACGGGATCGACCCCGGCGTGACGCGGGCGCTCGCGCGCGAGGTCGTCGGCATCCGCAACGAGGGCGTCGACATCGCGCTCGTCGTGGGCGGCGGCAACTTCTACCGCGGTCTCGCAGCCGCGGCGGAGAGCGGCATGGACCGCGCGACGGCCGACTACGCCGGGATGCTCGCGACGCTTCTCAACGCGCTCGCGCTCCAGGACGCGCTGGAGCGGGAGGGAGCCGTGACGCGCGTCATGTCCGCGCTCGAGGTCTCGGAGGTCGCCGAGCCGTACATCCGCCGTCGCGCGATCAGGCATCTCGAGAAGGGCCGCGTCGTAATCTTCGCCGCGGGAACCGGGAACCCGTTCTTCACGACGGACACAGCCGCGGCGCTGCGCGCGCTCGAGATGGGCGCCGACGCGATCCTGATGGCGAAGCACGGCGTCCAGGGCGTCTACGACGGTGACCCGCGGCAGGTGTCCGACGCCGAGTTCCTGCCGCGGATCACGCACCTCGAGGCGATCGAGCGCGGGCTCAAGGTCATGGACACGACCGCTCTCTCCCTCTGCATGGACAACCGCCTCACCATCCACGTCTTCGAGCTCGCCGAGGGCAACGTCGCCCGCGTCGTCGCGGGCGAAGAGGTCGGGACGATCATCACGACATCTGACAGGGAGGGCTGAAATGGCGACAGCCGAGGAGCTGATCAGGAGCGCCCAGGACAGGATGGTCAAGTCCGTCGAGCACGCGCGGGCGGAGTTCGCGACGGTGCGCACCGGCCGCGCCTCGGCGTCCCTCCTCGACCGGATCGAGGTCGACTACTACGGGACGCAGACCCCGTTGCGCCAGCTCTCGACGATCAACGTCCCCGAGCCGCGCATGCTCACCGTGCAGCCGTTCGACCCGGGCTCGATCAAGGCGATCGAGAAGGCGGTCATGGAGTCGGATCTCGGGCTGACGCCCTCCAACGACGGCAAGCTCATCCGGCTGCCGATTCCCCAGCTGACCGAGGAGCGGCGCAAGGAGCTCGTGAAGGTCGTCCGCAACATGGCGGAGGAGCACAAGGTCGCGGTCCGCGAGATCCGGCGCGACGCGATGCGGCACCTGAAGGAGCTCGTCGACAACGGCGAGGTAGGCGCCGACGACGAGCACCGTGCCGAGAATCGCGTCCAGGAGCTGACGGACGAGCACACGAAGCAGATCGACGAGCTCCTGAAGCACAAGGAAGCCGAGGTGATGGAGGTCTGAGCTCGTCGCTCCCCGGCACGGACGTCAGCCCCGAGGAGCACCTTCCCGAGGTCGCGCACGCGGTCGCGGTGATCATGGACGGGAACGGGCGCTGGGCCACGGAGCACGGCGTCTCGGTCGCCGACGGCCATCGCGCAGGGTCTCGTGCGCTGCGGCCCGTCGTCGAGGCGGCGATCGATCTCGGCATCGAGTCGCTGGCGGTCTACGCGTTCTCGACCGAGAACTGGAGCCGCGACGCAGGCGAGGTCGAGGCGCTGATGGAGATCTTCGGCGAGACGATCGAGCGGGAGCTCGAGGACCTCGCCGCGCAGGGCGTCCGCTGCCGGTTCGTCGGTCGCCGCGACCGAGCTCCCGACTGGCTGCGCGCCAAGATGGAGCACCTCGAAGCCGCGACTGCGGAGAAGTCGAGGCTCCAGCTCTGGATCGCCTTCGACTACGGCGGCCGTGCCGAGCTCGTCGACGCCGCGCGACGGCTGCTCGAAAGCGGGGCGGACCCGGACCTGCTCGACGAGGCCGCGTTCGCGGCCTACCTCTACGAGCCGGAGATGCCGGATCCCGACCTCGTGATCCGAACGTCCGGGGAGCGCCGCATCTCGAATTTCCTCATCTGGCAGTCGGCGTACGCCGAGTACGTCTTCACCGACACGTTCTGGCCCGACTTCGGGCCGGAGGACCTCCGGGGCGCGATCGAGGAGTACGCGAGCCGGCGCCGTAGATTCGGCGGACGATGACGTCGCTCGCCTGCGGCTCGCTCCCGTGGGGGAAACCAGGTTTCCCCCACGCTGCCCCCTTCTTCTGTTCTCTGTGGGGGAACCTCCCGGTTCCCCCACACCCCTTCCACAGTCATGGGCCGGCGGGGACCGCCCCATGACCAACTTCGCCTCGCGGTTGCTGGTCGCAGCGGTCGGCCTCCCGCTCGTGCTCGGCATGCTGTGGCTCGGCGGCTGGTGGCTCTTCACGCTCCTCGCCGTCGCCGCCTGGATCGGCGTGCACGAGTTCGTCACGACCGCGCGCCCCCTGCGGCCGCTCGCCCCGGCGGTGTATGCGGGCGTGCTCCTTGCGCTCTTCGGCGCCCGCACCGGCGGCGTTGCGTGGTTGGTCGGCGGATTCCTCGCGACGTTCGCCCTCGCCTTCGTCCTGTACATCGTCTCGAGCACCAGAGCGCCGACCACCGCCGCGATCGGCTCGACGATCCTGGGCTCGGCCTGGATCGGGCTCGGGCTCGGCTTCTTCCTGCTGCTGCGCGAGACACCCGAGCACGGCAGGCTGCTCGCATTCACCGTCGTGCTCGCGGCCTGGGCCGCGGCGACCTTCGCCTACCTCGGCGGGCGCCCGCTGGGCCGCCACAAGCTCGCCCCGCGCCTGTCGCCCGGCAAGTCGTGGGAGGGCCTCCTGATCGGAGCCGCCGCCGGTGTCTTCGTGGCCTTCATCGCGCTCTACGACACCCGTCACACGTACCTGAGCGTCTGGGAGGCGGTCGTGCTCGGCCTGGTGGTCGTCGTCGCCGAGCTGATGGGCGACCTGTTCGAGTCGTCCCTGAAGCGCGATCTCGAGGTCAAGGACACGGGACGCCTGCTGGGCGGGCACGGCGGCATGCTCGACCGCATCGACGGACTGCTGTTCGCCGCACCCGCCGCGTATTTCTTCGTGCTCGCGGTCCACTAGGCACACTTGGCGGGTGAAGCGCGTCGCGCTCCTTGGCGCAACCGGTTCGATCGGCCGCCAGGCGATCGAGATCATCGAGGCGCATCCCGAGCTCGAGCTCTGCGCCGCCGCCTCCGGCTCGACGCCGCTGGACGACGTCGACGCGCCGCTGAAAGCGGTCGGAGGCGACCTGACCGAGCTTCTCGAGCGCGCCGAGCCCGATGTCGTGCTCAACGCCGTCGTCGGCTTCGCCGGAGTGCACGCGACGCTCTGGACGCTCGAGCGCGGCGTCGACCTCGCGCTGGCGAACAAGGAGAGCCTCGTCGCCGCCGGCGAGCTCGCGCTCGCTGCACGCGAGCGGGGGAACGGACGGATCCTTCCGGTCGACAGCGAGCATTCGGCGCTCTTCCAGTGTCTCGAGGGGCGCGAGCCGGAGCAGGTCGACACGCTCGTGCTCACGGGCTCGGGCGGGCCGTTCCGCGGCCGGACCCGGGCCGAGCTCGAGGACGTCACGCCCGAGCAGGCGCTCGCGCATCCGACCTGGCGCATGGGGCCGAAGATCACCGTCGACTCGGCGACGCTCGCGAACAAGGGGCTCGAGGTGATCGAGGCGCACTATTTGTTCGGCGTGGGATACGACCACATCGAGGTGGCGATCCAGCCCACCTCGATCGTCCACTCGCTCGTGCGCTTCCGCGACGGAGCCTCGCTCGCGCATCTCGGCTACCCGGACATGCGCGTGCCGATCTCCTATGCGCTCACGTATCCCGAACGCGCCGCGACGCCGCTGGAGCCGCTCGACCTCACTTCGCTGACCCTCGAGTTCTCGCGTCCCGACACCGACACGTTCCCGATGCTGCCGCTCGCGCGCGCCGCCGGGCAAGAGGGCGGAAGCGCGCCGTGCGTCTACAACGCCGCGAACGAGGTCGCCGTCGCCGCGTTCCTCGACGGCCGCCTGCCCTTCCTCGGGATCCCCGAGGTCGTGGGGGAGACGCTGGCGACGGCCGGCACCGACCCGATCCACGACGTGGACGATCTCGTCGAGGCCGACCGCGCGGCAAGGGCGCTCGCCGAAGGAGCGCTGGCAGCCGCATGACCTGGCTCGTCGTCGGCCTGGGACTCGTCCTGATCATCTTCGTGCACGAGCTCGGCCACTTCTCGGTCGCCATGGCCGTCAAGTTGCGGCCGCGCAGCTTCTACATCTTCTTTCCGCCGGCGCTCGTGAAGGTGAAGCGCAAGGGGATCGAGTACGGGATCGGGATGATCCCGCTCGGCGGCCTCGTGCGGATTCCGGGGATGAATCGTCCGTCCGCCCGCGATCTGCGCGCCTACGCCGAGCCCGCCGTGCGAGAGCAGCCCGGCCTCGCACCGGCCGTCGGCGCCGTCCGCCGGGCCCTCGACGTCGAGGATTACGCCGAAGCACGGCGCGCGTACGGCGAGCTCGAGCGCGACGTCGCCGCTGCAGACCTCTCGCCCGGTGCGCGGCGCTCGGCCGAGCGCGGGCTCCGCGACGTCGAGGAGGGGACCGCTCCCGACGCGTACTGGCGCGCCGCGACGTGGAAGCGAGTCGCGGTCATCGCCGCCGGGCCGGCCGCGAACGTCCTCCTCGCGTTCGTCATCCTGTTTGTCGTGTTCGCCGTGAGCGGCGCGCCGTCGCAGCGCCCGACGGCGACCGTCGCCAACGTAGAGAGCGGAACCCCGGCGGCCGCCGCCGGCCTGCAGATCGGCGACCGGATCGTCGCCGTCGACGGCCGGCCGACCCGCACGTTCTCCCAGGTGTCGCATCTCATCCGGTCGAGCCGCGGAGCCAAGGTCACGCTCACCGTCGTGCGCGACGGCCGGCGGGTGACGGTCGGCCCCCGGCGCACGATCCACGAGCAGGGCCGCTGGATCTTCGGCTTCTCGCCGTCTGCACAGCTCGAGCAGTACCCCGTCGGTAAAGCAGCGAGCACCGCGTCGTCGGATCTCTGGGGCGTGGTGACGGGCACCGGCACCGGCCTGAAAGGGCTGTTCTCCCACCAGGGCCGCGGCCAGCTGTCCGGCCCCGTCGGGATCGTCCGCGTCTCGCACAGCGAGCTCCAGATCGGGCTGACCTACTACCTCGAGATCCTCGCGTTCGTGAGCATGTCGCTCGCTCTGATCAACCTGATCCCACTGCTGCCACTCGACGGCGGCCACATTCTCTTCTCCTTGATCGAGGGTGTCCGCCGCCGCGCGCTCGCCCGCGAGGTGTACGAACGCGTCTCGGTCGTCGGCATCGCGCTCATCCTGCTCGTCTGGGTGATCGCGTTCTCGAACGACCTGTCGGGCCACGCGCCGCACTGAGCCGGCTCGGGGGCCGGCCCGCCTCAGCGTCCTCTGAGGGCGCGATTGCGCGGAACCCGCCTGGCTAGACTGATTCGCGGGATGGCGAGCAAACGGCAGATCTCGGTTGGCGGCGTCAAGGTCGGCGGCGGCGCGCCCGTCGTCGTCCAGTCGATGACGACGACGAAGACGTACGACGTCGAGGCGACGACCGCCCAGGTCGCGGCGCTCGCGAGCGCGGGCTGCGAGATCGTCCGCGTCGCGGTGCCGAAGACCGAGGACGCCGAGGCGTTGTCGAGGATCGTCCGCTTCTCGCCCGTGCCGATCATCGCGGACATCCACTTCAACGCGAGCCTCGCGCTGAAGGCAATCGATCAGGGCGTCGCGGCCGTCCGCATCAACCCCGGCAACATCGGCGGCTCCGACAAGGTCGCCGAGGTCGTGCGCGCCGCGAAGGCGAAGGGCATCGCGATGCGGATCGGCGCGAACTCCGGCTCGCTGCCGAAGCATCTCGAGGAACTCGCGCAGCAGGACCAGGCAGAGGCGCTCGTCGAGGCTGCGCTCGAGGAGGTGCGCCTGCTCGAGAGCCTCGATTTCTACGAGTTCAAGATCTCGGTCAAGTCGAGCCACGTGCCCACCATGATCCGCGCCTACCGGATGCTCTCGGAGAAGGTCGACTACCCGCTCCATCTCGGCGTCACCGAGGCCGGGACGGTCTTCGCCGGCTCGATCAAGAGCGCCGTTGGGATCGGCACGCTCCTCGCCGAGGGGATCGGCGACACCATTCGCGTCTCGCTCTCCTCCGATCCGGTCGAGGAGCCGAAGACGGCCTACGAGATCCTCAAGGCGCTCGGGACTGCGCGAGCGCGGCCCGGTGATGATCGCCTGCCCGAGCTGCGGACGCGACAACGTCGGCGTCCACACGCTCGCCGAAGAGGTGGAGACGCGCCTCCAGGAGTACCCGCAGCATTTCGAGGTCGCGGTGCTCGGCTGCGCGGTCAACGGCCCGGGCGAGTCGGGCGACGCCGACTTCGGCATCGCCGGCGGCCGCGACGTCGGCTTCATCTACGCCCACGGCCGCGTCCTGAAGAAGGTCAGCTCCGACATCCTGATCGACGAGCTGTTCCACGAGATCGACAAATGGATCGCCGACGGGATGCACCGTCCGAAGCGCCTCAAGATGGCGAAGCCGGCGGCCCTGGCCATGGCCGAGGCGTCCCTGATCCCGCTCGAATAGCCTAGGGCGACAACGCCGATGATCGCCCGAGCCTCACAGCTCTTCCTACCGACCCTGCGCGAGCCACCCGCCGACGCGGAGGCGGCCTCGCACAAGCTGCTCGTGCGCGGCGGTTTCGTGCGCCAGGTCGGCGCGGGGCTGTGGACGTACCTGCCGCTCGGCTGGAGAGTGCACCGCAAGATCGAGCACATCATTCGCGAGGAGATGGACGCGATCGGTGCGCAGGAGTTCCTCGCTCCGGTGCTGACACCGATCGAGCTCTGGGAGGCGACCGGCCGCGACAAGATCCCCGAGATCTTCCACGTCACGGACCGGGCGGGCCGGCGGTTCGTTCTGCCGCTCACGCACGAGGAGACGTTCACCTTCCACGCGCGCGAGATCCAGTCGTACAAGGAGCTGCCGCAGCTCTGGTACCACTTCCAGACGAAGGATCGTGACGAGCCGCGTCCACGCGGCGGGCTCCTGCGGGTTCGCGAGTTCATCATGAAGGACGCCTATTCGTTCGATCGCGACGAGGAGAGCGCGTTCGTCTCCTTCGAAAAGAACCGCGCCGCGTACCACCGCATCTTCGAGCGCTGCGGCATCGAGGCGCACGAGGTGAAGGCCGAGAGCGGGATCATGGGCGGCGAGCTCACGTTCGACTTCCTCGCGCCGTCGGGGTCGGGAGAGAACACGCTCGTCCGCTGCGAGCGCGGCGACTACGCCGCCGACGCGGAGATCGCCCGTGGCATCCCGCGTGCCCCGGAGTTTCCTCCGCCGCTCGCCGCGCCCGAGGAGGTCGAGACGCCGGGCGTGACGTCGTGCGAGGCGCTCGCCGCGTTCCTCGGTATCGACCTCGCGGCCACGTCGAAGGCGATGCCCGTGACGACCGACGACGGCCGCGTCGTGCTCGCGCTGATCCGCGGCGACGACCGCCTGTCCGAGTCCAAGCTGCTCTCCGCGCTGATGATCGGCTCCCGTCCTTCGACGGACGACGAGATTCGCGCCGCCTTCGGTGCGTCCGGTGGCTCGCTCGGCCCGGTCGGATACGAGGGCGAGGTGATCGCCGACCTGACGCTGCAGGAGGGGCAGTTCGTCGCCGGAGCGAACCACGATGGCTTCCATCTCCGCGGTGTCGAGGCGGGCCGCGACTACGAGCCGAAGTTCGCCGACCTGCGTGAGCCGCTCGAGGGAGATCGTTGCGCCGAGTGCGGCGGCGCGCTCACGTTCCAGACCGCGATCGAGGTCGGGCACATCTTCTACTTCGCCGACAAGTACAGCTCGGGGCTCGACGCGACGTTCCTCGACGAGGACGGAAAAGAGAAGCCTCTGCTCGGCGGCAGCTACGGAATCGGGCTCGGACGCGTCCTCGCCGCCGTGATCGAGCAGAACCACGACGACGACGGAATCGCAGCGTGGCCCCGGTCCATCGCGCCGTACGACGCACACGTCGTGGTGCTGCCCGGCGCGGAGGAGATCGCCGAGCAGGCGGCCGAGACCCTCTCGGCAACCGGGCTCGACGTCCTGCTCGACGATCGAGACCAGAGGGCGGGGGAGAAGTTCGCCGACGCCGATCTGATCGGCTGTCCGATCCGCATCACCGCGGGGAAGAAGAGCCTCGAAGACGGGAAGGTCGACCTCAGGAATCGCGCAAGCGGCGACGAGAAACGATTAGATGTTGCCGATCTCGGCAAGGAGGTCCCTGGGGTGGTTGCGCAGAGTGGCTAAGCGTCGGCGGTTCAGCGAGGACGGCTTCGGCGAGACCATGCAGAGCCTGATGGACGAGCACGGGGTGACGTACCGTCAGCTCGCCTCGCGGACGGGGCTCTCGGCCGGCTACCTCAACCACCTCGTCCACGGCAACCGCCCGGTCCCCTCGAACGACGTGGTGACGACGCTCGCGGAGGCGCTCGAGGTGGAGCCGGAGCACTTCCGCGAGTACCGGCTGCGCATCATCACCGAGCGGCTGGAGGCGATGCCGGGCCTGATCGACCGCCTCTACCGCCAGCTGAACCGCAAGAGCTAGCGCAGCGCGTAGCGCAGGAAGAGGTGCGAGCCGTGGGCTCGTAACGAGCGGAGCCGCCCAGCGACCCGAGTCTCTGGGATCAGCTCGACACCCTCGACGAGGCCGAGACGGGCTCCGCTCCCGGCGCGGCCCGCGAGGAGCGGCGAGACGGTCAGGAAGAGCTCGTCCACGAGCCGCGAGGCAACGAGTGAGCCGAACGTCGTCGGGCCTGCTTCGGTGAGGACGATCGAGCAGCCGCGGTCGCGCAGCACGTCCAACGCGCGGGTGAGATCGACCGTGTCGCCGGCGTTCACTGCCACGACCTCGGCCGCGCCGGGCACCGTGACTCGCAGGCGCGATCCGGCTTCCTCCGTCGTCAGCACGAGCGCGCCGGCTTCGAGCACCGGATGCGCGGGGTCGAGCGAGGCACCGGTGGTGACGACGACGACGAGAGGCTGTTCCGGTCGGCCGCGACGAGCTCGCAGCTCGGCCAGGGCAGCGGCTGCGGGCGGATACGCGCGATCAACCCGCCACGTTCCCTTCGGCGAGGCGAGCAGCGTTCCCGACCCGACGACGACGGCGTCAGAGCAAGCGCGCATCAGCGCGACGACGAAGCTGTCGGCCTCGCTCTCGTCCCCGATCACCGCATGTGAGCGCGGCAGCCTCGGTACGGCCACGACGCCGTCGAGCGACTCGACGAAGTTCGCGACGACGCACGGCTCGTCGAGGCCGATGGCGCCGCCGTAGAGCTCGGCGAGCTGGTCGGGCACGTCCCAACGCGGCAGATCCTCGTCCTCCGCGAGGACGCTGAACGGGGAGATCACCGTGTCAGCGTAAGAAACTCGGAGCGCAGCGTCTCGTCCTCGTCGTACAAACCGCGCCAGACGGTCGTGACCGTGACCGAGCCGCCCTCCTCGACGCCTCGCATCGCGGTGCACAGGTGCGCCGCCTCGAGCCGCACCGCGACGCCCCGAGCGCCGGCGAGCTGCTGCAGCCCGTCCGCGATCTCCTCGGCGAGCCGCTCCTGCACGGTGAAGCGCCGCGCGTAGAGGCGCACGAGCCGCGTGAGCTTCGAGATGCCGAGGATCTCGTCGCCGGCGACGTAGCCGACGTGAGCGCGTCCGTGGAACGGCAGCGCATGATGCTCGCAGAGCGCGTAGAACCCGACGGGGCCTTCGACGACCTGCGCATGTCGGCCGTCCACGCCCTCGGGCCTCTCCGTCGGGAACAGCGTGCGCAGCTTCGGGTCGCCGTCGTAACCGGCCGTCGCGTCATACAGCGCCCGTACGAAGCGCCGCGGCGTGTCGCGCGTGCCCGGCGTTTCGAGATCGAGCCCGAGTGCCGTGAAGATCTCGGCGGCGTTCCGCTCGAGGCGTGCCCAGTCCGCGTCGCCGAGGTCGCGTCCGTCGGCATCGTGGGCCGGAAGCTCGAAGACGTTCGTGCTCATGCGACCTCCTCTTGGGGCACTCGCCGGGGAAGGACGGCGAGCCCGATCACCCCGACCTGCGCGAGCGCGAGCCAGGCAAAGACGAGGGGATGTCCGAGCACCATCAGAAGCCCAAACGCTGCGAGCTGCGTCGACATGCCCAGATTGGCGAGCGCGGAGACGGCGAACGAGCCGGTGAGCGCCGGCCGGCGTGCGACGAGCGCCTCGGCCAGCCTGTCCTGCGGGGCGTAGAAGACGCCGTAGATCCGGTGCAGAACCTCTGTCGCGCGGCCTCCTGCCGCTTCAGGTTCGGCAGCCGCCTCGCGCGACAGTCGCTCGACGTTGAAGTTGAGGCTGAGAACGCTTGTCACTGCGAGGAAGCCGGCGAGCGCGAGCGCCGGGCTGCCCGTCGTCCAGCCGAGCCCTGCGAAGAGCGCGGCGTTCACGACCAGGTCGACCTCCGAATCGAGGTAGCGGCCGAACGCGCTCGTGCGGCCGGTGAGCCGCGCGAGCTGGCCGTCCGCGTTGTCGAGCAGCGTCTTGAGCTGCAAGAGCAGAGCGGCCACGACGAGAGAGCCGCGCCCGAGCTCGCCGGCTGCCGTGATCCCGGCCGCTCCGGCGGCGACGACGACGGCGGGCGGCGGCACGCGGAGGCGTGCGAACAGGAGCACGAGCGGGTGCGCGAGCGGCCGGAAGACCCACTCGCACACGAGCTCGGTCCCGCGCCGCGACTTCCGCGACCGAGCGAGCGCGCTAGAGGGCAAAGGCTCCCTCTCCCGAGCGGATCAGCTCGCGCGCGTCGTCGAGCTTGTCCCAGACGTTCCAGAGCAGCACGCCGCGCGGCTTGCCGTCCTCGACGTAGGTGACGACGCCCTTGCGGTTCGGCTCCTGCCAGTCCTCGACGACCTCCAGCCGGGAATCGACGATCCCGACCGCCTCGTAGCCGAGGTCGAAGAGGTCGGAGTAGAAGAACGGGAGGTGCTCGTACGGGGCGTTGGCGCCGGCCATGTTGGCGCCGACCGCGTGACCATGCGAGTTCGCGTGGTCCTCGTGCTCGATCCGCATCGTCGTCCCGAGCGCCGGGACGGGGAAGCGCGCGACGTCGCCGGCGGCGAAGACGTCCTCATGGCTGGGGACGCGCCCGTACTCGTCGACGACGATTCCGTCGGCGACTTCCAGCCCGGCGGATTCGGCGAGCTCCGTGTCCGCGATCACGCCCAGCCCGGCAACGACCGCGTCGGCCTCGAGCGTGAGGCCGGACTCGGTCTCGACCCGGTCGCCCGACGCCGCTGCGACGAGCTCCTCGCTGCGCACGTCGACGCCCTTCTCCCGGTAGTAGTCCGCGACGAACTGCGACAGGCCGAGCGGGAAGAGCCGGAACCCGATTCCGGGCTCGGGGAAGAGCATCGTGACGCGGGCGCCGTTGCCGACGAGCGCGGCCGCGAGCTCGGAGCCGATGAAGCCGCCGCCGATCACGACCACGTGAGCTCCCTCGCCTGCGACTTCGCGCACGCGCCGGTAATCGTCGAGCGTGCGAAACCAGATGACACCGTCGGCACCGGGAATCTCCCGCGGCTTGGCCCCGGTCGCGAGCAGCAGCTTCTCCCAGGCGTACTCGGCGCCGGTGTCGTCGGTCGCGCTGTGTCCCGCGAGGTCGAGCGAGACGATGCGGCGACCGGTCACGAGCTCGACATCCGCCGCCGGCTCACGCCAGAGCTTCTCCTCCGGAGCGCCCTGCCAGAGGCCTTTGGTGAGCAGCGGCCGCTTGTACGGCGGGTGCGGCTCGGCGCCGACCATGGTGATCGAGCCGGCGGGATCCTGGTCGCGGATGCCCTTGGCGGCCATGTCGCCGGTCATGCCGGCTCCAACGATGAGGTACTTGGTGTTGGTCATCTCAGCCCTCTTTCACGAGACCGGTGTGCGGGCACGGTCTTACGTTCTACCGGGGTGGATGCGCGCTACGCGGCGAGGGCGGAGGTCCGCTGCGCCATCTCGCGGTCTTTCCCGGTGATCCCGCCCGCCGAATGCGTCGTCCAGCGTACGGTCACACGCCGGTAGCGAACGTCGATGTCCGGGTGGTGGTTCTCGCTCTCCGCGAGCTCGGCCAGCCGGTCGACGAACTCGATCGCAGCTGGAAACGACGAAAGCTCGAATTCCCGTACGAGCGCGTCGTCCTGTTCCTGCCAATCGCTCATGCCGGAAGTATTCCCGGTGCGGGACGCGCAAACGCCGGTTGTTCGTACAAGACTCCAGAGGAGTGCGTGAAC
This sequence comes from uncultured Actinomycetes bacterium, assembly GCA_963794255.1. GTDB lineage: Bacteria > Actinomycetota > Thermoleophilia > Gaiellales > Gaiellaceae > Palsa-739. The sequence continues at coordinate 116,961 of CAWCDC010000005.1, forward strand.
CGAGTGACCGGGAACTCGTCCGAAAGGCGCGGCGCGGCGACCGCGAGGCTGCAGCTGCGCTCTTTCGCCGCTACTGGCGCGACGCGTGGCGTGCCGCCTATGCGATCACCGGGCGGCGCTCGCTCGCGGACGACGTCGCCTCCGACGGCTTCGAGCGGGCGTTCGCCGCGCTCGGGCGCTTCGACGACCGGCGCCCGTTCGGCCCGTGGCTGCACCGGATCGTGGCGAACCGGGCGCTCGACGTGCTCCGCGCCGAGCGCCGTCTCTCGGACGAGGAGCTGCCGGATCTCCCCGATCTCGCACCATCGCACGAGGTGGGGGACCGCAGCCTGCTCACGGCGGTGGCCGGGTTGTCGCTCGAGCGTCGCGTGGTCGTCGTCCTGCGCTACGGGGTCGGCATGACGCCGAAGCAGATCGCGGACGCGCTCGATCTCCCGGTGGGCACGGTCAACTCGCGGCTCGCCCGCGCGCTCGAGCAGCTGCGCGAGGCAGTGGAGGTCGAGCATGTCGAGTGAGCTCGAGCAGCGGCTCGAGTCGATGCTCGCCGACGCTCCCGAACCCGACCCGGGCGCGGGGGAGAAGGCGCTGCAGCGGGCACTGCACTCGCTGCAGCCGGTCATGCATTCGCACCGCGGGCTGCGCACTGCCGTCCTCGTCTTCGCGACTGCCCTCGTGCTGCTCGTGGTCGCAGCCGGTTCCCTCGCAGCGGCGGGCGCGCTCCATGTCAGCTTCGGCGCGAAAGCGAAGCCGCGCCGGACGGCCGTCCAGCTGACTCTCCCGAGAGGAGGCGCCGGAATCGCGGCGATCGTCGACGGCCGGCTCTCGGTGGTGACGAGAAGCGGCTTCCGGCTCCAGGGGCTGCCGGCAACCGCCGCGGCGCTGTCTCCGCATGCGCTCTACGTCGCCGTCGGGATCGGCCACTCACTCGTCGCGCTGAAGCCGGACGGACGCCACGCCTGGTCCCGTCCCGTCGGCGGGAGCGTCGTCGCGATCGCCTGGGCCCCCGACGGCTTGCGAATCGCGTACGTCGTCCACTCCGGAAACCGCTTCGTCCTGCACGTCATCTACGGGAACGGCATCCACGACATGACGATCGACCGCTCTGTGCGAGCAGTAAGGCCGTCGTGGCGGGCCGACTCCCTCGCCTTCGCCTACGTCGGCGGAGGTGGCCGCGCCGTCGTCTACGACCTCGCGCACAGGACGCACCGTCTGGTCGGGACAGCCGCGCCCGTCACGCATTTGGCCTTCGCGCCGACGGGTACGGCGCTCGCGCTGGCGACGCCGAGCATGGTGCGGCTCGGCGCCAAGGCCGTCCCGGCCGGCAAGGTCGAGACTCTCGGCTGGCTGAACGGGCGGCTTGCCGTCGCGGTGCGTGGAGGGCTCACGACAATCACGCCCGGCGCGACGTCACACGTCGTGTACGGGTCCCGCAGCGACGTCGCCGCAGTGACTCCGAAGCTCGTCATCGTGCGAAGCGGACCGAGGCTCTTCACCGGACACACAACACTCCTGACCGTCCCGCCGAATGCGGCCGTCCGCGACCTCCAGGTCGGCTAGCCGGGCCAGAGGGAGATCGCGACGTACCGGGTCTCCGGCGCGACCTTCCTCGTCCAGAACCGGTGGAGCGTTCCTGCCCTGAGCTCCGTCACCTGGCCGGTGAGGAGCGACGACGTCACGACCTGTCCGCCGAACGTCGCGAGGTTGAACGAGCCGTAGGGCATTGGGACGGTGCCGAGCCGCCGGTACGTCCGCCACAGCACCGCCTCGATCGACGAGCCGTAGCCGCTCGTCAGCAGCGCCCGCGCGCCCGAGAAGGCAACCTCCTGCGGGGCGCGGCCGGCCCGAATGACCTTCACGACCCTGCCCGTGGCGGCGTTGTAGACCGTGACGTACGGAGCCCGTGCCGAGCTGAGCCAGACCGTGCGACCGTCGGGCGCAAAGCCGACGCTGTGCGACGGGACGCGGGGATGGAGGCGACCGGCGATCCGCGGGTGCGCCAGGTCGGAAGTGTCGAGCCGGACGACCGTGGTTGCGACCTCGCTGAGCGCGATCCACAGGCGCGTTCCGTCCGGGCTGAACGACATGTGATGTGCGCCGGCGCCGACGTGGAGACGGTCGACGATCCGCTGCCTCTCGAGGTCGATCACGGTCAAATCTCCCGTTCCGCCGTCGGCGACGTACGCGTAGCGGTCGCCGGGCGCGACTCGCGCGACCTCCGGATCCCGGAAACCGTGGAACACCCTGATCGGCCGCAGGCTGTGCCAGGCCAGCAGCGTCACGCTTCCGGTCGCCGGGCTGAGGACCACCGCAGGTCCATGCAAGGGCGCGGCGACCATCAGCGGGTCGACGACGTGGACGCGCTTGAGCACGCGGCCGCCGTGCGGACCGAGCGAGACGGCGATCACCTGGTTCGAGGTCTCCGCCGCGACGATTCCGACCGGAACACGGGCGGATGTCCGGGCAGCCGCGGCAGGAACCAGCAGCAGCGCGATGACGAGAACGAGGAGTCGGCGCATGCCACCGATACGCCTGAGGCCGGGCCGGAGGTCCCGGTGAGCTACGGTTTCCCGGCCCGGGGCGTGGCGCAGCCTGGTTAGCGCGTTGGTCTGGGGGACCAAAGGTCGCCGGTTCGAATCCGGCCGCCCCGATTGGCTCACATTCGCCCAACGGGTGACAGAGGTTGAAATCATGGACACGCCGCCAGAAAGCGAGCTCGAGGCTGCACGGCGAGAGCTGCAAGAGCTCTACCGTCAACTCGCGACGCCGCGACCGTTCAGCTGGAGCCGTATGACCACGCAGCGCCAGATCGGTCGGCTCAAGCGTCGGATCGCGACGCTCGAGCAGGCGGAGCAAAAGAGCGAGGCCTAGCCAAGAACCTCCGCTGAGCAGGAGGCGACCAGCGCGTTCCGCCAGTCCTCGACCCCTGCGAGCTGCGGATGGTCGACGTCGACTGCGACGTCCGGCCACGAATCGATGCCCAGCGCAGCTCCGCCGCCGGCCGAGCCGATGGCGAGCAGGTCGTCGACCGCGAATACGTCACGCCGGCCGGATTGACGTCGCGCGATCCCGTCGAGCTCGCGTAGCTCCTCCAGCGGATCGATCCGAACGTTCGAGTCCGACCCGATGCAGAGCTCGATGCCGCGGTGAAGCACGCGCTCGACCGGGAGAAAGCCGTCGCCGAGGTTGGCCTCGGTGGTGGGGCAGACGCAGATGCGCGCGCCCGCGGCCGCGACCAGGTCAAGCTCGTGCCCGTCGGCGTGCGTCGCGTGGACGATCGTCGTGCGCGGACCGAGACAGCCGCACGCGTCGAGCAGCTCGATCGGCCGCAGACCGTGCTCGGCGAGGCACTCCTCGATCTCGCGCGGCTGCTCGTCGGCGTGGACGTGCAGCGGCAGCCCCTGCTCGGACGCGTAGCGGCCGAGCTCCTCGAGCCAGCCGCGCGGGCAGGCGCGGACGGAGTGGGGGGCGAGGCCGACGCGGATCCCCCCGGCACGCAGCTCCTCGACCTCGTCGAGGTACGCGGCTACGGAGTCCTGCCGGAAGCGCTCCAGGCCGCCGCGCGCATAGGCGACGTGAAGGAGGACGAGCTCGATTCCCGCCTCGGCCGCAGCCTCGGCCGCGGCATGCCCCTCCGCGAGCCCGAGGTAGTGGAACTCGCCGACGGCGGTGTACCCGGCCGCGCGCAGCTCGCGATAGACCTCCGCATAGCTCGTTCGCACCCGTTCCGGGGTCTGACCGCGGGCGAGCTCGAGCATCGTCTCGCGCCACGCCCAGAAATCGGCGCCTTCGGCCCGTCCGCGCAGCGCCCGCTGGAACGCGTGGCAATGCGCGTCGACGAAGCCGGGGATCCGAGGCCGCTCCTGCACGCCCGTATCCTTCCTCACATGGAAGCCCGCGCCGCCGTTCCCATGCCGCTCGCTCAGCTTCCGAATGCGCTCACCGTCTTACGGCTCGCGCTGATTCCCGTCTTCGTCGTGCTGATGGTGCGGGCGGGTCATAACCCGAGCTGGCCCGCCGGCATCGTTTTCGGGATCGCAGGCGTCACCGACCAGATCGACGGCTTCCTCGCGCGCCGCTGGCAGGTGGAGTCCCGCTTCGGGCAGCTGGCCGACCCGCTCGCCGACAGGCTCATGATCGACGCGGCGGTGATCCTGCTCGCGTACTACGACCGTCTGCCGTGGATCGGGCTCGCGGTCATCCTGGGACGAGACGTCCTGCTGCTCGCCGGCTCGTGGCTCCTCGCCCCGCGCGGTGTCGAGATCGAGGTGAACACGGTCGGCAAGGCCGCGACGTGGGTGCTCTACGCGGCGATCGGCTTCCGCATCGTCACGCACGAAGCGACGAAGTGGCCGCTCTACCTCTTCTGGGCCGGCCTCGCGCTCGCCGTGGTGGCCGCCGTGTTCTACATCCGGACCGCCCGGAGAGAACTGCGGCGATGAAGGCCGTCGTCATGGCGGGTGGAGAGGGCACGCGGCTGCGGCCACTCACCTCGAACCAGCCCAAGCCGATGGTGCCGATCGTCGGCAAGCCGTGCATGGAGCACATCATCGAACTGCTGCGCAGGCACGGCTTCGAGGACGTGATCGTCACCGTCGCGTTCCTGCCGCAGGCGATCCGCGGCTACTTCGGCAGCGGCGAGGGGCTCGGCGTCGACATCGGCTACTCGGTCGAGGAGTCGCCGCTCGGCACCGCCGGCTCGGTGCGGCTGGCGGCCGGAAGGCTCGACGACACGTTCCTCGTCATCTCGGGCGACGCCCTCTGCGACGTCGACCTGACCGCGCTCGTCGAAGCGCATCGGCAGAAAGGCGCCTCCGTGACGATCGGCCTCAAGTCGGTCGAGAACCCGCTCGAGTTCGGCATCGTCGTGACCGACGAGGACGGCCGCGTCGAGCGCTTCCTCGAGAAGCCGTCCTGGGGCCAGGTCTTCTCGGACACGATCAACACCGGCATCTACGTGATCGAGCCGGAGGTGCTGAAGCACATCCCGCAGGACCGGCCGTACGACTTCTCGAAGGAGCTTTTCCCGCTGCTGCTCGAGATGGGGAGGCCGATCTACGGCCACGTCTTCGACGGCTACTGGCAGGACATCGGCAACCTCGACCAGTACCGGCAGGCGAACTTCGACGCGCTCGACGAGAGCGTCCGGCTCGAGATCTCGGGAATCCGGATCCGCGGCAACGTCTGGCTGGGGGACGGGGTGGACCTCGACGACCTCGACGCAATCGCCGGGCCGGCGTACCTCGGCAACTACTGCCGGGTCGGGCGCGGCGCCCACGTCGGGCCGTACACCGTCCTCTCGTCGAGCGTCACCGTCCGCGAGCGTGGCCGTGTCCTCCGTTCCATCGTCGACACGTCGACGTACATCGGCCGGAGCGCCGACGTCGTGGGCGCGATCGTCGGCCGCACCTGCGACCTGCGCGCGCACGTGCGCGTGCACGAGGGCGTCGCGATCGGGGACGAGGTCACGGTCGGCGCCGAGAGCGTGATCCTGCCGGGCGTCCGGATCTATCCCTTCAAGGAGGTCGAGACCGGCTCGACCCTGCACGAGAGCTTGATCTGGGAGTCGCGCGGCACGACCCGCGTCTTCGGCAAGAGCGGCGTGGCCGGGATGGTGAACGTCGACCTGACACCGGACGTGGCGGTCAGGCTCGCCGCCGCACTCGGCACTGCGCTGAAGCGCGGCGCGCGCGTCGTCGCGAGCCGCGAGGGCGCGGCCGCCTGCCGGATGATCAAGCGGGCGATGATCTCCGGTCTGTCCTCGACCGGCGTCCACGTCGAGGATCTTCGGGTCAGCCCGGCCGCCGTTGCCCGCCACCTCGTCAAGTCGGAAGCACACGACGCCGGCTTCCACGTCGGGATCAGCCCGAACGACCCCGAGGTGATCCGCATCCAGTTCTTCGAGGCGCTCGGGGTCGAGATGAGCGCCGAGATGCAGAAGGAGGTCGAGAAGCACTTCACGCGCGGCGAGTTCCGCCGCGTCGCCGCCGGAGAAGTGGGAACCATCTCCTATCCCGCGCGCGTCCGCGAGACGTACGCCGCAGACCTCCTCTCGACGATCGACGCCGAAGCCGTGCGCGACCGGCGCTTCCGCATCGTCGTCGACTACGGCTTCTCGGGCGCCTCGTACGTCTTGCCGCTCGTGCTCGGCCCACTCGGAGTCGAGGTCGTCGCGGCCCATGCGTTCACGGGCGAAGGATCCGATGCCGATGCCGCGCCGGGGCTCGCCGCGTCGATCGGCCAGACCAAGCGGCTCGTGCCGGTGGTGGGTGCGGATCTCGGCGCCGTCTTCGACCGGTCGGCAGAACGGCTCTACCTCGTCGACGAGCAGGCGCGCGAAGTGCCGGTCGAGCAGGCGCTGCTGCTCTTCCTTCGTCTGCTGGGCTCGAACGGCCGCCGTGGGAAGCTCGCCTTCCCGGTGACCGTGACGAGCCAGGTCGAGCGGCTCGTCGAGAGCTCCGAGCTCGAGGTCGTGCGCACGCCGACCTCGCTTCCCGAGCTGACGCGCGCGGCCGCGCAAGGCGGCGTGGTGTTCGCAGGCGCCGTCGGGGGCGGTTACGTCTTCCCCGACTTCCTGCCCGCCTACGACGCCGTCGCGAGCCTCGCGAAGCTGCTCGAGCTGCTCGCTCCTGTCAACCGGCCTGTCTCAGAGCTCGTCGCCGAGCTGCCCGAGCCGACGCTCGTCCACCACCAGGTTCCCTGTCCGTGGGCGCTCAAAGGGCTCGTCATGCGCATGCTCAACGAACGCCTGGCAGGACGGGACCTCGACCTCACCGACGGGATCAAGCTGTTCGACGAGCGCGGCTGGGCGCAGGTGCTGCCGGATCCCGACGAGCCGGTCCTGCATCTCTACGCGGAGGGCGAGACGCGGGAGCTCTCGGAAGAGCTCGCACGCGAGCTGCGGGCGCTCGTGGACGAGATCGAGCAGGGCGAGGCGGCTGCGACCCGTACCTGAGCGGGGCTTTTGCCCCCTCCGAACCTAAAAGCTAAAGTTCAGGTTCACCCTACGACGAAAGGGCCCGATGGAACCGCTGCCCGATCTTGCGACGCTGCCAGACGACGACCTCAAGAAGCTCATCGACGAGCTGACGCAGGAGGAGCAGGAGGTCTCGTACCGCCGGCGGCTCCTGCACGGAAAGATCGACATCCTGCGAGCCGAGCTCGTGGCCCGGCTGCAGAAGACGGAGGGGAGAAGCGTCCTCGAGTCGGTCGACGTCGACTCGCTGACGGCGATCCTGACCGGAAAGGCTGCGCCACCGGCCTGATGGCCCACGTCTACTGCCCCGAATGCGGGTACAACAACCCGGAGCACGCGCACTTCTGCGCGAAGTGCGGTGCGGCGCTCGTCGTCCCCGAAGAAGGCGAGTCGACGGAGGCGTTCACCGCCCCCGAGCTGCCCGAGAGCCTCGACCCGCTCGAGGATCTCGGCGTGCACGGCGCAGCCGTCATCGTCCGCTCGGGCGGCGGACGGGCGGGTGAGACCTTCCCCGTCGAGGCGAGCCCCACCGCGATCGGCCGCTCGCCGGACTGCGCGATCTTCCTCGACGACGTCACCGTCTCCCGCAAGCACGCCGTCTTCACGCAGGACGGCGACCGGTGGCAGATCGAGGATCAGGGCAGCCTCAACGGGACGTTCGTCAACCGCGAACGAGTCGAGACCGCCGCGATCAGAGACGGCGACGAGATCCAGATCGGCAAATACCGACTGACGTTCATGCAGCGCTGATGGCAGCGACCGAGGCACCCTCGCGCCGTCGTCTCCTGACGATCGGGACCGTCTGCAGCCGGATCAAGGACGAGTTCCCCGACGTCTCGATCTCCAAGATCCGCTACCTCGAGGACCAGGGACTCCTGACGCCACGGCGCACGCAGGGTGGCTACCGGCTCTTTTCCGAAGACGACGTCGAGCGGCTGGAGACGATCCTGCGCCTGCAGCGCGACGAGTTTCTGCCGCTGCGCGTGATCCGCGAGGAGCTCGACGCAGGCGCGGGCACGAAGCGGCGCCGGCGCCGCAGCGTCGTCGACACGGGGGAGGAGGAGCTCACTCTCGACGAGCTCTGCGAGCGCGCGGGCATCACGCTCGATCGCGCACGCGAGCTCGAGGAGTTCGGGCTGCTCGAGTCGCGAGTCGAGGACGGCCAGCGGCTCTACCCCGAAAGCGAGGCCGACATCGCCGCCGCGTGCGAAGCGCTCGCCCGTTTCGGGATCGGAGCAAGGAACCTGCGGGCCTTCCGTACCGCCTCCGACCGCCAGGGCAGCCTCCTCGAGGCGGTCATCGGGCCCGCTCTGCGGTCGCGCAACGCCGAGCGCCGGCAGGCCGCTCTCGGCGACCTGCAGCGGCTCGCGCAAAGCGCGCAGGAGCTCGCCGACCTCCTGTTGCGCCGCAACGTCCGCCGTCTGGTCGAGTAGCCTCGCAGCCATGGCGGGGATCGATCTCACGACACGCGTCCGCGAGGTCCCGGACTTCCCCGAGCAGGGCGTCGGCTTCAAGGACATCTCCCCGCTCCTGCTCGACCCCGAGGCGCTGCGGCAGGCAGTGGGGGAGCTCGCCGACTGGACCCGCGAGCGCGAAGCGGACCTCGTGCTCGGCGCCGAGGCCCGCGGCTTCTGGCTCGGCGCGGCGATCGCGGTCGAAGCGGGCTGCGGCTTCGTCGCCGCCCGGCGGCCCGGCAAGCTGCCGCCCGAGACCGTCTCCGCGACCTACGCGCTCGAGTACGGCCAGAACACGCTCGAGGTGGCGGCCGATGCGATCGCGGGCGGCGCCCGGGTCGTCATCCACGACGACGTGCTCGCGACGGGCGGAACGGTCGAGGCCATCGCCGGCCTCGTGGAGCAGCTCGGCGGCACCGTGGTCGGCGTCAACTTCGTGATCGAGCTCTCGTTCCTCGGCGGCCGCGAGCGCCTGGCGAGCTACGACCTCTGCTCGCTGATCACGTACTGAGGACGCCCGGCCGGTCGTCCGGCGCGGTCTTTACAACGTCTCCATCTACGACCCGCTCACGAGCCGCTACGCGTTCTCCTGTCCCGTACGGGGCGAGACGCAGGTGCCGCTTTCCGCCTTCCTGAGCATCGAGCGGCTGCCCGGTGCAGCGCATCCGGCCGTCTTCCGGGTGAGGTTCGACTGCGGCTGCGGCTCCGAGCACGACGGCCTGCTCACGCACGACGAGCTCGACTGGGCGCCGCTCGGGCTCCGCGCGGGCCTGTTTCTCAACCTCATGACGTCGCGGCTCGATTCCGCGGGCGCCGAGCTCGGCGAGCTCGCAGCCGGGCACATCCGGCGAGGCGAGTGGCCGTGGAGCTTCTTCTGCTTTCCGGAGGGGCAGGCGCGTCCGGTGTTCCCGTCGTCCTTCGCGTTGCTCACGGCGACCGACGGTCCGGTGGGGCTCGCGGTTCGCTGCCCGAGCTGCCGCCGGCTGTCGCTCAACCTCGTCTCCCATTCACACCTCGACGTCCCGTTCCACAACGACCGCGAGATAGGGGTGGTGGAGCACCTGTTCGCCGAGGACGCGCTCGCCACGGTCGAGGAGTTCCGTGCGGAGCTCTGGTCGGCGTCGTTCGACGTGCGCCGGCTCGCGCTCGAGTAGCCGTTTTCGAGAGCGGCGCACCTCGAAGCCGGGCTCGGCCGTTCCACTCGCAACGGGCAACGGAACGAGGTGAAAAGGATGCGCAGGTACGGCTTATATGACACGTCGCGGGGTCTGACGCTCGCGCTCGCCGCAGGGCTGGCGGGACTCGGGTTGTGGGGCGCCGCGCAGGTCGGAACGCAGACGACCGGGCGTTTCTGGCTCGCGATGCTCGTCGTCGCGGGCGCGGGACTCCTGATCGCGCTGGCCAACCACGTCGGAACGTGGACGAAGGGCCTCAGGATGCGGATGTCTCCGGGTACGTTCGCTCTTGCGTTTCTGCCCGTCCTCGTCTGCGTCGGGTGGATCCTGCTCGCGAATCAACCGGGCGCGGGCTGGCAGGAGGGCCGGATCGACTCCTGGAGCAACTCGATCGGGATTCTCGGAGTGGTGCACTCGGTCGGCCTCTGGCACGGGGCCCTGGCGTTCGGGTTCGGGCTCATGCTCGGCCTCTCGCTCGACGGTGTTCCCGCGCCTGTGGTCGAGACCGAGCCGGCCTATGCCGGCCCGACGGCTCCGCAGACGGCTGACGAGCCCGTCACGGCCGAGCGCAGCTGGACTGCGAGACGGGCACCCGCGGCGTCGGCTACCGAAGCCGAGGACACGACCGCGACGCGCACCCGCACGCCGGCGAGCTGAGCTTGGCACGACGACCGGCCGATTCGCGGCCGCGGTGGCTCGTTTTCCTCGAACGAGTGAACCCGGCCGCGGATCCCTGCCCGAGGGATCACGCTGATGAGGCAGGTTCCCCGATATACAGATCGAGATGAACGTCTTGGCCCAGGGGACGACCGATCGCGGCGCGCGCCTGCTCGCCGCGCACTTGGAGAGCCTCGATCCGCGGGCCGTCCCGGCGCGTGAGCGGCTCGACGAACAGCTCGGCAACGAGCTCGCGCGCAAGCTCGTCTTCGCCCTGGCGCCGCACCGCCCGAGCCGGCGCGCGGCGTAGACGTTACGAGCGCTTGCGGCCGGCGCGCCGTCGCCGCGGAATGTCTTCGCCGCGCAGACGAACGAACAGCCAGATCGCGGCGAACGAGACCATCGAGATCACTACCGCGGCCGCGCCGCTTTCTCCGATGGCGATCAGCCCGAAGTAGATGTACAAGCCGAGACCGACCGCCCAGATGAGGGCGATCACGCCCTGGTCGATGCTCGGCGGACGGGGCGGATGCATCCCAGCGATCCTAGACGAGCCGAGATCCGCCAGATGCAGCAAGCTGCGGGTGGAGAGCGGGGCGGATCGGACCAAAAAAATTCGCCGAGCCCGTCGCGGTTTCGTCCACAACCCCGACTGACTTTCCGCTTCGGCCCTTGCGAGCCGCCTCGTACGGCCTTCCGGTGTTGCTTCGTCCTACTCCCGCGCCGCGCTCGGCGCATGAGGGAATCTACGGCCTCGTCGGACCCGCCGCAAGGGGGTCGAGAACGGAAAATCCCGCAATTTGCGAACGTTGAATAATCAACATTTCCACAGCACTCTGTGCATCCTGTGGATAACTCGGCCCCGGCTCTTCTCGCGGATGCGTGAGGTGGGAGGGGACGAGAGCAAGACCGACTGATTCGTTCACCTACTTGACATAACATTGCTTATCGTGCACGAGACTTGACCCGGAGGGTGCCGCCGTGTTTCGGTAGCTTCGACAGGCGGGAGAACGTCCAGAAGCGCCGATTGAGGGGGAAGCTGTGACGACGGTCGAGATGGAGTCGATCCTCGCGAGCGAGGAGCTGGCAACGCTGCTGGAGGCGTCCGAGGCGAGCGGCCAGCTGCGGCAGGCCGAATTGGTCGAGGTCCTCGAGCCGCTCGAGCTCGATCCGCTCGAGACGGAGGCCGTCTACCAGGAGCTCGACCGCCGCGGAATCGAGCTGCTCGTGGAGCCGGAGCGCGAGGCCGAACCGGAGCCGCCTCCGGAGAAGACACGCCGCCGGCGCCGCAGCCGTTCGAGACGACGACCGATGCGCTGCAGCTGTTCCTGCGCGAAGCGGGCCGCCATCAGCTACTGACGGCCGCACAGGAGGTCGAGCTCGCCAAGCGGATCGAGCGTGGCGACGGGGCCGCGAAGCAGCGGATGATCCAGTCGAACCTCCGTCTCGTCGTCTCGATCGCCAAGAACTACCGCAACCAGGGTCTGCCCTTTCTCGACCTCATCCAGGAAGGGACGCTCGGACTCATCCGCGCGGTCGAGAAGTTCGACTGGCGGCGCGGCTACAAGTTCTCCACCTACGCGACCTGGTGGATCCGGCAGGCCGTGGCCCGCGCGCTCGCCGACAAGGCGAGGACGATCCGGATGCCCGTCCACATCGTGGAGCGGATGCAGAAGATGAACCGGGCCGAGCGGACGCTCTGGATGGAGCTCGGCCGCGAGCCGACGCTCGACGAGATCGCGGACGAGGCTTCGCTGCCGGTCGAGCAGGCGCGCGAGGTGCGGGCGGCCGCCCGTGCTTCGACGAGTCTCGACCAGCCCGTCGGCGACCAGGAGGATGCGGTCTTCGGCGACTTCGTCGCGGGCGACGACCCGCTGCCGGACGAGCGTGTCGAGGGCGCCCTCCGCAGCCAGGCTCTCGCCGTTGCGCTGCAGGCGCTGTCCGAGCGCGAGCGACAGGTGCTCGTCCTCCGCTACGGGCTCGTCGACGAGGAGCCGAAGACGCTCGAGGAGATCGGCAGGCGTCTCGGGCTACGCGCGAGCGCGTGCGGCAGATCGAGCTCGACTCCCTCCGCCGTCTCGCGAACCTGCGCGAGATGCAGATGGTCGCCGCTCCCTAAAAGCTACTCGGCGCGGAGATAGTGCTCGAGCCCCGGCGCGGCCATGCGCAGCTCCCGGAGCGCCCGCGTCTCGAGCTGGCGGACGCGCTCGCGTGTGATGCCGAGCTGGCCGCCGACCTCCTCGAGCGTCTGCGGAGGCTCGCCGTCGAGGCCGAAGCGAAGCGAGAGGACGCGGCGCATGCGCGGATTGAGCTGGTCGAGCGCTCCCGCGAGCTCTCTCGCCCGCGCCTGCTCGGCGCTCTGCTCGTGCGGCGCAAGCGCGTGGACGTCCTCGATCAGGTCGCCGTACATGCTCTCGCCGTCGCCGACGGGCGTCTCGAGGCTGACGGGGTTCTCCACCAGCTCGAGCAGCTCCCGTACGCGCTCCTCGGACAGCTGTGTCTCGCGTGCGAGCTCCGGGAGCGACGGCTCGCGGTTGAGCTTCTGCGCAAGCTGCCGGCGAGCGCGAAGCAGGCGGCGCACCTGGTCGGCCACGTGCACAGGGAGCCGGATCGTCCGGCCCTGGTCGGCGAGCGCGCGCGTGATCGCCTGGCGGATCCACCAGGTCGCATAGGTCGAGAGCTTGAAGCCGAGCCGGTAGTCGAACTTCTCCACCGCGCGGATCAGGCCGAGGTTCCCCTCCTGGATCAGGTCGAGCAGGGGGACGCTGGCCCTCGTGTAGTTGCGCGTGATCGCCATCACGAGGCGGAGGTTCGACTCGATCAGCCGCTTCTTCGCTTCTTCGTCGCCGTCATCCTTGCGCCGGGCGAGCTCGCGCTCTTCCTCGCGCGTGAGCAGCGCGCCGCCGCCGATCTGGCGCACGTAGAGCTTGAGCGGATCCGCGGAGGCCGCTTGCTCAGAGGCCGCCTTCTCTGCGGCAAAGGAAGGTTCCATCGCGGTTTGTATCGGCTCCATCCGGTTTGGGCTTTAGAAAGCCCTAACTGACTTGGCCTACGGTGGAAGGGTTCAGATACCGATACGGAGAAAAGCGTTCCTAGGACGATATGTGCGGCATTGCGGGATATAGCCTCTCTTCACGGAGCAGCGTCGACCGAACGCTCGCTGCGCAGGCGCTCCTGGCCGGAATCGCCGATCGAGGCGCCGACGCGGTCGGCTATGCCTATCGCGGCGGTCACGACACGTATCCGGTGATCACGAAGCAGCGGACGCCCGCGAGCCGCCTGCTCGAGCGAGTCAGCGTCTCCGAGCACGCAACCGAGCTGCTCATCCACGTGCGCGACTACACGAAGGGCCATCCCTCGATCGCCGCGAACAACCACCCCGTCTGTCATGGGCCGATCGTCGGAATCCACAACGGGATCATCCTCAACGACGACGAGCTGCTCGCCCCCTACTCCTGCGCCCGGGCCGAGCCCCGGATGAGCGTCGACTCCGAGGCGATCTTCGCTCTCGCCGCGCACTCGCAGAACGACCCGCGCGCCCTCGAGGAGCTCGCCGGCTCGATGGCGACCGCCTGGCTCGACGAGCGTGAGCCCGGCACCGTCTTCGCCGCTCGCGGCGTCGGGCGGCCGCTCTGGCTCGGCCGCGGCCGCAACGAGGTCTTCTTCGCCTCCACGCGCACCGCGCTCGAGATCGCGTCGGAGTACACCGGTGTGCGCCTGCGCACGAGCGAGGTGGTGGACGGGACGTTCCTCGCCCTGCGGGAGGGTCGCGTTGCCCGGAGCTCTTGCTTCCGCCCGGATCGCAGCTACGTCGAGGACGGTGCGCTGCCGGCCGTGCGGGCTCCGGGGCAGAGCGCGTACTGCCTCGCGCGCCTCGCGGTCATCGTGGCCTCTGCCGCCTAGGTCTCTGCCGCCTAGGTCAGTGTCCCGTCACTCGCGACTTCGCGGCTCTGCTCCGCCAGCCGCTTCCGCACGAGGAACTGGAACGTCGACCACGCGCCACGGCGCGCCTCGAACATGCGGTAGACCTGCCACTCCGTCAGGAGCGAGTCGTCCTGGCGCCGGGCCTCGGCCCAGTCGGCGAACTTCGGCAGCCGGCCGAGCCGTTCGGCGAGGACCACTCCCTGGTCGACGGCCCGCTCGAGCCTCTCCTCGCCCACCGGCACGTCGAAGCCCGCCTCGCGCAGCGCATTCGTAAGCGAGCCGAATGTGTGCCAATAGAGCGACTTCGACGGCAGACGGCCCTTGTGCTCGTCGATGTCGCGCGCCGTCGGCGGCCGGCCGAGCTCCTCGCCGAGGGTGCGCAGCAGGCCGAGCAGCTCGTCGCGGGTGGCGAAGCGGCGCGGAACGAGGCCGGCGGCGCGCTTGGCGGCGTTCCACGAGCCGAAGTGCTCGATCACGGTCTGGGGATGCACTGCCGTCTCCGCGTCCGCAGCGAACTCGCGCATCGTGGGCGAGCGGCCGAGGCGTTCGGCGCAGGCGACGATCTCCGCCACGATCTGCTCGTCGGTGTAGCGCTTGCGGATACCGGCCTGGAACTCCGCGAGCTCCTGCGGATCGATCGACGCGAGCGCCCGGTAGCGGGGCTTCTCGGTCATGTCAATAAGTGTAGAGCAGGTTGAGTAATACGCAAGTAGTCCCGTGCAGGCATGGCTCGGTACGCTCGCGCGGTGCGTCTTCACCCCCCACTCGCTCTCGAGGTCGCCGCCGCCCGCGGCGTCGCCGCGCTTTCACGCCGGGTGGGAGCCGGCGGCGGGACGACGATCCCGGGGAAACTTCTCGCCGAGTTCGACCGCGGTGCGATCGACCGGCTCGCGGCGCGACTCGCGAACGGGACCGCGGTCGTCTCGGCGACGAACGGGAAGACGACGACGACCTCGATGGCGGCCGAGATCCTGCGACCGCGACACCGGCTCGCCCACAACGCAGCGGGTGCGAACCTCGTCTCGGGCGTTGCCTCCGCCCTACTCTCGGCCGGAGACGCCGAGCTCGGCCTGTTCGAAGTCGACGAGGCGGCGCTGCCGGAGCTCCTGCGCCGGCTGCGGCCGCGAGCCGTCTGTCTGGGCAATCTCTTCCGGGATCAGCTCGATCGCTACGGCGAGCTCGAGCTCGTGGCCGAGCGCTGGCGTGACGCGGTGGCGTCACTGCCGGACAGCGCCCAGCTCGTGTACGACGCCGACGACCCGCAGCTGGCGGCCGTCGCCGAGTCGCATGCGAGCCGCGTTGCCTTCGGCGTGGACGACCCGCGCCTCTCGCGCGCCTCGCTCCAGCACGCAGCCGACTCGAAGTACTGCGTCCGCTGCGGCACGCCGTACACGTACGCCGCCGCGTACGTCGGCCACCTCGGCGACTACCGCTGCCCACGCGGCGACCACGCCCGGCCGCCGCTCGACGTCGCCGCACGAGACATCTCGCTGCGCGGGCTCTACCGGGCCACGTTTCGGCTCGACACGCCGGAGGGCTCCCGTCAGATCGAGCTGCGGCTGCCGGGGCTCTACAACGTCTACAACGCGGTCGCGGCTGCCGCTCTCGCCCGCTCGCTCGGCGCGGACCTCGACGAGATCGCGTCCGGGCTCGAACGGTTCTCGGCGGCGTTCGGCCGCTTCGAACGTCTCGCCGTCGGCGACAAGCAGCTTCTTCTGCTCCTGATCAAGAACCCGGCCGGCGCGAACGAAGCCGTGCGCACCCTGGTGGACGGCGGTGCGCCGCAGGTGCTGGTCGTCGCGCTCAACGACGAGATTGCGGACGGACGCGACGTCTCCTGGATCTGGGACGTCGACTTCGAGCCGCTGCTGGATGCTGGAAGCGCCGGCGGCGAAGCCACCGGCGCCCGGCAGGGCTCGCGAAAACCTCTCCACCTCATTGCGAGCGGCTCGCGCGCTCACGAGCTCGCTCTGCGGTTCCGCTATGGCGGTCTCGACGAGGATGCGATCGAGGTCGTGCCCAATCTCGCGCAAGCACTCGACCGCGGGCTCGAGCTGACCCAGGACGGCGGCGAGCTCGTCGTCCTCCCCACCTACACCGCGATGCTCGGCCTGCAGCGGCTCCTCGCTTCGCGTGGACTCGCCAAGCCGTACTGGGAGCGCTCCGCATGACGACCATCCGCGTCGGCCATCTCTATCCGGACTACCTCAACATCTACGCCGACCGCGGCAACATCGCCGTCCTCAGCCGGCGGGCGGCGTGGCGCGGTCACGAGCTCGAGGTGACGTCACTCGGGCTGGGAGACCCGGTCGAAGCGGGCGCGCACGATCTCTACTACGTCGGCGGTGGACAGGATCGCGAACAGCTCCTCGTCGCCGAGGATCTCGTGACGAAGGCGGAGGCGCTGCACGAGGCGGTTGCGCACGGCGCGGCCATGCTGGCGGTCTGCGGCGGCTACCAGCTGCTCGGGCGCGGGTACCGCGGCTTCCACGGCGAGGACATGCCCGGCATCGGCCTCCTCCCCCTCGAGACCGTCGCGGGTGAGCGCCGCATGATCGGCGACGTGCTACTCGAGTGCGAGTTGGAGCCCGGCGAGAAGCGGACGCTCGCGGGCTTCGAGAACCACGCGGGCCGGACGCAGCTCGATCCCGGGGCCGAGCCTCTCGGGCGCGTGCTCGCGGGTTTCGGCAACGACGGCGAGAGCGGCTGCGAGGGCTGCCGCGCGGGCCGTGTCGTCGGCACGTATCTGCACGGACCGCTCCTGCCGCGCAACGCCTGGCTGGCGGACTGGCTGCTCGCGCAGGCGCTCGCCCATCGCACGGGCAGGGACGAGGCGCCGGAGCTCGAGCCGCTGCCCGACGAGCTCGAGAGTCGTGCTCATGAGGTGTCCGCCGCACGCGCGCGCTCCCGCGGCGGCCGCGTCTCCTAGCCTGCCTCCGCGATCTTGAGAATCTTCTCGACGGCGACGCGCAGCGGCTCGGGCACGTCGCCGTTGCCGCGGTAACGCTGCCACGCCTTCTGCGGCTTGCGGCCGCGGGTGCCGGCCCGCAGCCCCGACACGCTCTCGAAGTCCGGTGTGAGGACGATGGTGCGCCGGCTGCCCGCGATCTCCCGGATCAGGCGGTTGACGACCCGCTCGGACTCGACGGGCCGCGTGCCGCGCGGAGCATCCCGATCGTGGACGACGACGTACGGGACGCTGCAGGCGTTCGCGACCCGTGCGAAGAGCGGCATGTTGCCCTTGCCGCCACACTCGAGCACGAGGATCCCTTCCTTGTCCGGATCGACGCCGAGCGCCTCGAAGACGAGCGGGAACGTCAGCTTCTCGGTCCGGCCCTCGACGAGCACCGCGCACCGAGCGAGGAAGAGCTCGGCGCGGTCGCTGTCGAATTCCGAGAGCGCGCGGAACCCCTCTGCCTCCGCCAGCGGCTCGGGCTGGAAGAGCGACGTCCCGCCCGTGGCCGTCTGGCGGACGAGCGCGAGCTCCTCGAGCTTGTCGACGCTGAGGAAGACGGGCGCGTGGGTCGAGTAGAGGATCTGGTTCCCGGCCTGCGCGAGACCCCGCACAAGCGCGTACAGGCGGCGCTGGGCGTGCGGGCTGAGGTACAGCTCCGGCTCCTCGATCAGCAGCACGAAGTGCCGGAGGTGCGATGCCAGGAGCCGCTCCATGCCTGCTACGAGCGCGAGCCCACCGTCGGCGGCGGCCCAGTGACGGTCCACCCTCGGCGGCTGGAAGAGCTCCGCGACTTCGGCCGCGCCGCGGCCGGTGGCGGGAGCCACGAGCGTCCGCGAGCGGAGGTTCGCCGGCAGGAAGAGCACAGGCGGCGCGCCTGCTCGGTTGAGGTTGAGCGTGTCGGGCGGCCGCGCGTCGAGGAAGATCGTGCCCTTCGCGACGTCGGCTTCGAGGCGGATCCTGCCGCCCGCCCCGTCGCGCGCGACGTCGTCGATGGTCGGCGGCGGCGCAGCCGCTTCGAGCAGCGTCCAGATCGCCGTCAGAACGGTGGACTTCCCGCTCGACGCCTCCCCCACGAGCGCGCAGACCGCGCCCGGAGTGAGCTCGAGCTCGCGCGCCGCGCGATAACCCTGGATCGAGACGCGTCTGAGCGGCGGCGCCACGCTCAGGGCGCCCAGAGAGCGCCGAGGTAGACGGCAGGGTCTCCGGGTTGCCAGCGGCCGAGGAAGCGCTGGATCGGTGGGTGGAGCACGACCTCGTCGAGGTCGGCCGGGTCGAAGAGGCGATGGCCGCGGACGGCCACGTCGGTCGAGGTGACGCGCTCCAGCGAGCGCCCGGAAAGATCGGCGGCGAAGATGATGTGCACGACGTGGCGACCGACGAGCGGCCGCTTCGGCGCGATCGAGTCGACGACCGCGACGGGCCCTTCGAAGGTGAGGTCCTCGCCGATCGCAACCTCCTCCTCGAGCTCCCGGCGCAGCGCTTCCACGAGGCTCTCGCCGCCGTTGACCCCGCCGCCGGGGAGCAGCCAGTACTCGCCGCGACCCGGCTTCTCGTGCCGGCAGAGGAGGATGCGGCCCTCCCAGCGGAGGACGGCCGAGACTCGGAGGCGCGGCTCGAGCGTCATCAGTGGGCGGAGCTGCCGAAGCCTTTCTCGCCGCGCTGGCTGTCCGGCAGCTCGGTCACCTCCCTGGGCTCACTCACGAGCACGGGAACGATCACGAGCTGAGCGATCCGCATCCCCGGCTCGACGACGAACGGCTCGCTCCGGTCGGTGTTGTGCAGCACGACCTTGAGCTCGCCGCGGTAGCCCGCATCGATCAGGCCCGGCGAGTTCAGAACCGAGATGCCGTGACGCGCCGCGAGACCCGAGCGGGGCTGCACGAAGCCGGCGTGCCCCTCCGGGATCGCCACGCTGAGGCCGGTCGAGACCATGGCCCGCTCCCCCGCTCCGAGCTCGACCCGCTCACAGGCGGAGAGATCGAGGCCGGCGTCGCCCTCGTACGCGCGCGTCGGAAGCGTCGCGTCGGCGTGCACGCGCTTGACGTGCAGCTCCGTCACGCGCCCGTCCGGCGCTGCCTCGGGGCCTCTTCGGCGACGCGTTGCTCGGCGACGACGTACGGCGCGAAGCGGCGGAGCTCACGTCGCGGTAGACGTGCGACGAGGAGGACGCCCTCGGCCGTGTCCTCGCGCTCGTCGATCGGCGCGCCGAGCGCGTAGAGCTCGTTCAGGCGCGCACCCTCTTCGTACGGCAGGAGGAGGCGCACGCGCTCGAACCGCTCGCCGAAGAGCTCGGCGATCCGCGCCCGCAGCGCGTCGAGCCCCTCCCCCGTCAGTGCGGAGATCTGCAGCGCGTCGGGGTAGCGGTTCGCGAGGCGTCGCCGGCCGAGCGCGTCGACGGCGTCGATCTTGTTGACGACCAGCTCGATCGGCAGGTCGTTCGCTCCGATCTCGCGCAGGACGCCGTCGACCGCGGCGATCTGCTCCACGAGCTGCTGCTCGGTCGCGGCTCCGTCGACGATGTGGAGTACGAGGTCGGCCACGAGCGTCTCCTCGAGTGTCGCCGCGAAGCCCTCGACCAGCTGATGCGGCAGCCGGCGGACGAAGCCGACGGTGTCGGTGACGAGGTAGCGGCGGCCTTCGTGGTCGAAGCCGCGCGTCACCGGGTCGAGGGTCTCGAACAGGCGGTCGCGCACCGAGACGTCCGCATCGGTGAGCGCGTTGAGGAGCGTCGACTTGCCGGCGTTCGTGTACCCGGCGAGCGCAACCGTCGGTGTCTCGGTGCGGCGCCGCTCCTTGCGGCGGACATCGCGCTGGCGGCTCAGTTTCCGCAGCCGCTCGCGGAGCTGCGTGATGCGCCTGCGCGCGAGCCGCCGGTCGGTCTCGAGCTGGGACTCGCCGGGGCCGCGCGTCCCGACGCCGGCGCCGAGACCGCCGGTGCCGCCGCCCAGCCGCTCGAGGTGCTGCCACATCCCCCGCATCCGCGGCAGGTTGTACTCGAGCTGTGCGAGCTCGACCTGAAGCTTTCCCTCGGCGCTCACGGCGTGCTCGGCGAAGATGTCGAGGATCAGCTGCGTCCGGTCGACGACGCGCGCCTGGAGCGCGTTCTCGAGCGTCCGTTGCTGCGGCGGACTGAGCTCGTCGTCGACGATCAGGACGTCTGCTCGGGCGTCGCCATAGGTCTGCTTGAGCTCCTCGAGCTTCCCCTTGCCCACGTACGTGCGTGCGTCGGCAAGCCGCCGGTGCTGGACGACACGGCCCACCGGCTCGACGCGCGCCGTCCGCGCGAGCTCCTCGAGCTCGGCGAGCTCGTCGGCTCCGTCGGCTCCGGGTGCGAGCACGGCAAGGAGGAGCCCACGCTCGGGCTCGGCCGCCCAGGAGCGATCGGGCTGTCTCACCTCCATCCGACGGTCATTATGACTCCTGCCATGCCTGCTTCCGACCTCGCCGCCAGAACGCTCGAGCTCGTCGACGTCCCCTCCGAGAGCCGCCACGAAGCCGCGGCGATGGAGCTCGTCCGGAGCCTCCTCCCGGGCGAGCCGCTCTACGACGACGGCGAGGCGATCGTCTGGGGAGACCCGGCGGCGCCGGTAGCTCTTGCCGGCCACGTCGACACGGTGCCGGCGCAGGGGAACCTCCCCGGCCGGCTCGTCGGCGACGTAGTGCACGGCCTCGGTGCGAGCGACATGAAGGGCGGCGTCGCGGTGATGCTCGAGCTCGCGCGTGCCTCTGCTCCCGCGCGCTACGTGTTCTTCACGCGCGAGGAAGTGCCGTTGGAGGAGAGCCCTCTGCCCGCCGTGTTCGCAAGCGGCGTCCTGGCGGGTACCGAGCTCGCCGTGGTGCTCGAGCCGACCGACGCGACCCTCCATGCCGGCTGTCTCGGGAACCTGCAGGCACGGGTCGAGTTTCGCGGCGAGAGCGCGCACTCGGCGCGGCCGTGGACGGGGCGCAACGCGATTCACGCGCTGTTCGCAAGCCTCGCGCCGCTTGCCGAGCTCGCGCCGCACGATGTCGAGCTCGACGGCCTCGTCTACCGCGAGGTCGTGAGCGCCGTCCGGGTCGAGGGCGGGATTGCACAGAATGTCGTGCCGGCGCTGGCGGCTGCGGAGCTCAACTTCCGCTACGCCCCCGGCCGCTCGCGAGGAGAGGCCGAGGAGCGACTGCGCGAGCTCCTGCCGAACGGCGAGCTACACGTCCTCCACAACTCGCCGGCGGCACCGCCGGCTCTCGGGAACCCGCTCGTGGCGCGGCTGCGCGAGCTCGTCCCGGAGGTAGCGCCGAAGCAGGCGTGGACGCCGGTCGCGCAGTTCGCCGAGGAAGGCATCGACGGGATCAACTTCGGGCCCGGCGCAACCGCGTACGCACACCGGCAGGACGAGCAGATCCCGATCGCGAACCTGCACGTGGTGTACGAGACGCTGGCTAGGTTCCTTACGTGCGTAGGCTCGACGGAGCACGTCCAGGAGCGAAGGCGCCGGCTCGGCCGGCGCCGGGAGCGGGGACAGTGATCAACCCTGTGTTGACGGATATGGCCGTCTACCCGTTCACCCGGCTCGAGGAGGAGCGGCGGAGGCTTTTGGCTGCGGGCGTCGAGGTGATCGACTTCGGCAAGGGCGACCCGAACGAGCCGACCGATCCCATGATTCGCCGCGCACTGGTGGACGCGCTGCCCGAGCGGGCGCCGTACCCGCTCGCGCAAGGACTGCCCGAGCTGCGCGAAGCGGCCGCGGCCTGGCTCGGCAGCCGCTTCGGCGTCGCCGTCGACCCGGAGCGCGAGATCGTGCCGACCTACGGGTCGAAGGAGGCGATCTTCTCCCTCGCGCAGGTGCTCCGGACCGACGGCCGGGTGGTGGCGTTCGGCGAGCCGGCGTACCCCGTCTACGAGCGGGGCGCCCTCTTTGCCGGAGCGCAGGTGCGGACGCTTCCGCTGAGACGCGAGAACGGCTTTCTCCCCGACCTCGGCGAGCTCGACGACGACGTCGCGCTGGTCTGGGTCAACTACCCGCACAACCCGACCGGCGCCGTAGCCCCGCGCGAGTTCTACGACGAGCTTGCGGAGGCAGCCGAGCGCCACGATTTCGTCGTGGGATCCGACGAGGCCTACACGGAGCTCTGGTTCGACGAGCCGCCGTCATCGGCGCTCCAGGCGGCCGACCGCTCGCGCCTCGTCGTCTTCCAGACGCTGAGCAAGCGCTCCTCGATGACCGGCTACCGCTCCGGCTTCGTCGCGGGGCCGCCAGAGATCGTGGCGGCGCTGAAGGCGTATCGGCCGACGGTGGGGACGGCGCCTCAGGAGTTCGTGCAACGGGCTTCCGTCGTCGCGTGGAGCGACGAGCGGCACGTCGAGGAAACTCGGGCGCGCTATCGAGCGAAGCGGGACGTGCTGATCCCGGCGATCGAGGGCCGCGGCTGGGAGATCGTCGCGAGCGAAGCGACCATGTACTTGTGGGTGGTAGGCCCAGATCCGGCTGCATTGCTCGACCGGGGGCTCATCGTGTCGCCGGGCGAGATGTTCGGGCCGAGCGGCGAGGGCTACGTCCGCTTCGCCCTCGTCCCCACGCTCGAGGAGTGCGAGCGGGCGGCCGAGATCTTGCGGGAGGTGGCGTGATGGACGTCGACGAGACGATCGCGGCGCTCGATCGCGGCGAGATCCGGGTCGCGGAGAAGATCGGCGACGACTGGCGGGTCAACGAGGAGGCAAAGACCGCGATCCTCGAGTACTTCCGGGTGCGGAAGGTCGAGCCGATCGAGGTCGGGCCGTTCGAATATCTCGACAAGATCCCGCTCAAGCACGACCATGCGGAGCACGGCGTGCGCGTGGTGCCGCCGGCGACGGCGAGATACGGCTCGTTCCTCTCCCGGGGCGTCGTCCTGATGCCGAGCTACGTCAACATCGGCGCCTGGGTCGGGCCGAACACGATGGTCGACACCTGGGCGACGGTCGGTTCGTGCGCGCAGATCGGAGCAGACGTGCATCTCGCCGGGGGTGTAGGCGTCGGCGGCGTGCTGGAACCCGTGCAGGCGCGTCCTGTGATCGTCGAGGACGGCGCCTTCATCGGGTCGCGCTGCATCCTCACCGAGGGAGTCCTGATCGGGGAAGGCGCGGTGCTCGCGCCCAACGTCTCCTTGACGGGATCGGTGCCGGTGATCGATGTGACCGGCCCAGAACCGGTCGAGCATCGCGGTTACGTTCCGCCGCGCGCAGTCGTCGTGCCCGGGACGAGGCCGAAGGAGTTCCCGGCGGGAACGTATGAGATCGCGTGCGCGCTCGTCGTCGGCTGGAGAAGCGCGCAAACGGATTTGAAAACGAGCCTGAACGACGTCCTGCGCGAGTTCGACATCGGTACCTGAGAGCTCTTCTCTGAGGCGGCTACGACGGCGACCGGCCACGCCCCCACCCAAAGGGCGGGATAGCTCTCCCTCCGCCCTCGGAGGCGACGATAGCGCGGAACCTGTTACCGCTCGATACCGCCTTCGCGAACGGAGTCCGGCAATTCGGGTAGCGGCTCCGCCGGCCCGGTGAGCCAGGCTCTGCCGCCCGCCAGGCGCACCCGCAGGTCGCCACCGGGGAAATGCACGACCACCTCGCCGTCGCCGTGCGTCGCAGCCGCAACCGCCACTGCGCTCGATCCCGACGCCGACGTCTCCCCCACACCGCGCTCCCAGACCCGAGCGACGACCTCGCCCGGCCGCTCGATGCGCGCGACCTGCACGTTCGTGCGCTCCGGGAAGCGTGGGTTGGTTTCCAGCCGCGGGCCGACCTCGGTGATCCGGCTCGGGTCGCCGACCACGACCGCATGAGGATTGCCGACCGACACCGCAACCAGCTCGACGCCGTCGACCACCTCCGGCGGCCCCACCTCGACCGGCCCAAGCTCCGACTCGTACAGTCCATCATCGGTCCGCCGTACAGGCACGGTCCGCGGGCCTAGGTGGACGCGCGCAGTCGCCGACCCTGTGCGGCCCATCAGCCAGGCGGCCGCGATCCGCGTTCCGTTTCCGGACATCTCCGCGTGCGAGCCGTCGGGGTTGACGATTGCAACCGTCACGTCGTCGCCGCCGACAGACAGCACCTCGACGGCGCCGTCCGTGCCGGACAGGTCGAGCCCGGCCGTTGGCCCCTCATGGACGAGGTAGACGTTCCCGTGTGCGTGCCAGCGCGACGATTTCAGCGGCGGTCTCCTCCGGGGGCCGGTCGGCCGCGACGATAGCGAGACCTTCCAGACGCCGCAGCCACTTCCGCTGATACGCGGCATAACGCCGAGTGCGTGCGGCCACGGCCGCGATCGCTTCCTCCTGCCGCAGCGTGGCCACCTCGTCGAGGCCGATGACCTTCCGTGCCGTCGCCGACAACTCCGTGAGAAGAGCGCGGCGCACCTCATCTTCTACGCCGGCTTCGAACATGCGCCGCGTCCGTTCCTCGATCCTCCGGTCGAGCTCGAGCTTCGGCACATCCAGGCCGACGAGAAGCGTTGGATGCCGCCAGGCCCCGCCGAACAGCGCATCCCGCTGCGGAAGGAGCGACCCGCCTGCCTCCGCGAGCTCCAGCGCCCGGACGACACGACGACGGTCGTTCGGGTGGACTCGCTCCGCTGCGGCTGGATCGAGCTCGCCGAGTCGCGCATGCGCGGCGTCGGCGCCGCTCTCGTCGTAGAGCCGCTCCCAGCGTTCGCGCGCGCCCGGCGCGGGCGCCGGAGGCAGACGGAGCTCGGCGAGCGCGGCGCGGAAGTACAGGCCTGTTCCACCCGCGACGAGCGGCGTCCGGCCGGCCGCGAGAATCTCGTCGACCGCGGCGTGCGCGAGCGGCGCGTACTCCCCTACGGACGCGACGTGGGAGAGCGGCCAGATGCCGACGAGCCTCTCCGGATTGGGCGACCGGTTCGTGAGGATCGGCAGGCCGTCGTAGACCTGCATCGCGTCGGCCGAGACCACCTCGGCCGCGATCAACTCCGCGACGGCCGCCGCGACATCGGACTTTCCGCTCGCAGTCGGCCCGAACAAGCCGATGACGAGCACCGCGTCAGGCCGCGGCGAGCGCGAGCTGTGCGCCGGCGAGGGTCGTCGAGGTCGCGCCCGTGATCGCAACCGAGACGATCTCGCCGGGAGCGGCTTCCCCGCTGAAGTTGACTGTCGTGTTCCGGCGCGTCCGGCCGCGCAACAGCGTCGGCTCGGTGCGGCTGGGGCTTTCGACCAGCACCTCTTCGACCGTCCCGACCCGCCTCGCGTTGCGCTCCGCCGCCACGCGCTGCACGCTCTCGACGAGGCGCTCGATGCGCTCGCGCTTCACCTCGTCCGGGACCTGGTCCGGCATCGCCGCCGCCTCGGTTCCGGCCCGCGGCGAGTAGACAAAGGTGAAGGCGCCGTCGAAGCCGACCTCCTCCACGACCTCGAGCGTCTCGCGGAAGTCGTCGTCGGTCTCTCCCGGGAAGCCGACGATGATGTCGGTCGTGAGGGCGAGGTCGGGGATCGCGGCGCGCAGCTCCGCCACCAGCCGCAAGTACCGCTCGCGCGAGTAGGTCCGTCGCATCGCTTTCAGGATCCGGGTCGAGCCCGACTGGAGCGGCAGGTGCGCGTGCTCGCACACCCCGGCGCATTCGGCCATCGCGGCGATCACGTCGCGACGGAAGTCCTTCGGATGCGGGCTCGTAAAGCGGATCCGCTCGACGCCTTCGACAGCATCGACTGCGCGCAACAGCTCCGCGAAGCTCGAGCCAACGTCGCGGCCGTACGAGTTGACGTTCTGGCCGAGGAGCGTCACCTCGCGGACGCCCGCGGCCGCAAGCTGCTCCACCTCGGCGAGCACCTCGCCCGGGCGCCGTGAGGTCTCGCGCCCGCGAACTGCCGGAACGATGCAGTAGGAGCAGACGGAGTTGCAGCCCATGGAGACCTGCACCCAGGCCTGGAACCGGCGCTCGCGATGGGCCGGAAGACCGGCCGCAAACGCTCGCTCCTCACCGGTGCCGAACGCGCCGCGCGCGATCCCCTCGCCACCGGCGCCGAGCCACGTACCGAGGTGCGAGATCGTGCCCGGCCCGAAAGCCACGTCGACGTCCGGATAGAGGGAGAAGAGCCGCTCTCGCTGTGCTTCCGCATAGCAGCCGCCGACGGCCACGATCGTCCCCGGCCGCTCGCGTTTGGCCTTCGCAGCGTTCCCCATGTGGGCGGCGAAGCGCGTGTCGGGCTTCTCGCGGATCGTGCACGTATTGAGGACGATCACGTCTGCCTGGTCCTGAGACGGCGCCTCACCGAGACCGAGCTCCTCCAGCAGGCCCTTGATCCGCTCGGAGTCGTGGGCGTTCATCTGGCACCCGAACGTCGTGACGTGGTAGCGCCTCACCGGCGTAGGGTAGCCCCGCCCGCTACGCGGCCTGGATCGGCGAGTCGGCCGTCGAGCGCTCTGTACGGGACGCTCCGTGGTTCTTCGCGACCTCGACGGCGCGGCTCTCACGGATCACGGTCACCTTCACCTGGCCCGGATACTCGAGCCGGTCCTCGATCTCGCGCGCGATCTCGTGTGCAAGAAGCGCGGCTTCGTCGTCGTCGACGTCGCCCGGACTGACGATGACTCTGATCTCGCGTCCCGCCTGGAGGGCATAGACCTTCTCGACGCCCGACTTCGACGCGGCCAGCTCCTCGAGCGCCTCGAGACGCTTGATGTATTGCTCGAGGCTCTCGCCGCGCGCGCCCGGCCGGCTAGCCGAGACTGCGTCCGCGGCGATCAGGAGGACTGCCTCCACCGTCTGCGGCTGAACCTCGTAGTGATGCGCCTCGATTGCGTGGACGACGCCCTGCAACTCGCCGTAACGCCGGGCTAGCTGAGCGGAGATGAGCGCATGCGAGCCCTCCACTTCGTGGGTCATGGCCTTGCCGACGTCGTGGAGCATGGCGGCGCGCTTTGCCGTCTGGACGCTCGCCTCGAGCTCCGTCGCCATGATCCCCGCCAGGTGCACGACCTCGAGCGTGTGCTTGAGCACGTTCTGGCCGTAGCTCGTGCGAAACCGAAGCCGCCCGAGAATCTGGACGAGCTCGTCCGGGAACGGGCCGCAATTCGCCTCGAACACCGCCTGCTCACCGGCCTGGCGCACGACCTCCTCGACCTCGGCCTTCGACTCGTAGTAGGTCTCCTCGATCCGCGCCGGATGGATCCGCCCGTCTTCGAGGAGCTTCGTGACCGTGAGGCGCGCGACTTCGCGGCGGAGCCCGTCGAACGACGAGAGCACGACCGCGTGCGGCGTGTCGTCGACGATGAAGTCGACGCCGGTGAGATGTTCGAGCGCGCGGATGTTGCGGCCCTCCCGTCCGATGATCCGTCCCTTCATGTCGTCGGACGGAAGCTCGACGACGGTCACTGTCGTCTCGGCGGTGTGCGTGGCGGCTACGCGCTGTAGCGCGTCGGCGACGAGGTTCCGGGCGCGACGCTTCGACTCGGCACGCGCCTCCTCCTCGAGAGTCCTGACCCGCCGGGCGAGCTCGTGGCGCGCCTGCTCTTCGCCACGCTCGAGCAGCAACTCCCTGGCCTCGGTGTGCGTCAGACCCGCGACGCGCTCGAGCTCGACGAGCTGGCCGTGCTTGAGCTCCTTGAGCTCCTCTTGGAGCTGGCGGGCATGTTCTTCGCGGTCGGCGAGCCCCTGGTCGCGGCGCGTGAGCTCCTCGAGCTTGTGCTCGACCTCGAGCTCCTTGGCCAGAACGCGTTCCTCGATCTTCAGTACCTGCGCGCGCCGGTCCGTGAGCTCGGCATCGATCTCGCTCCGCAGCCGGACGGCCTGCTCGCGAGCTTCGACCTGCGCCTCGCGTCGTACGGCGTCGCTCTCCCGGCGCGCGTCGTCGAGCAGCTGGTCGCGGATCCGGCGGGCCTTCGTGACCCCCGTGGTGCCGAAGACCGACACGGCCAGCAGGGCAAGGGCGACGCCTCCGGCGATCCCGATGGCGATTCCGATCCCGATCTGCACGTGCCCGGCTCCTTCGTCGGGGACACAGCCGCCTGCAGCGGCGCGCCATTCAGCGCCGGGCCCAGCCGACAGCTATTCCGAGAAGCCGTTCTCCGGCAAGCACACGCCTGCCGAACGTCGCTGCGCTACCTCGCGCGCAACCTCCGAGTCGTCGGATCTGAGT
This sequence comes from uncultured Actinomycetes bacterium, assembly GCA_963794255.1. Lineage (GTDB taxonomy): Bacteria > Actinomycetota > Thermoleophilia > Gaiellales > Gaiellaceae > Palsa-739. The sequence continues at coordinate 145,209 of CAWCDC010000005.1, forward strand.
GGTCGGTCATCGGATGTGGTTTCGGAAAAGCTGCTTTTGCAGGCAAAACGTCGAATGGTTGGTACGGATCGTATCCGCTTTCAGGCCTCTTGCGCAAACCTCGATCCGACCGCATCGAGCGTGTCGCGTGAGAAGCCGCGCCCGGCGAGTCGCCGTAGAAGCGCCGGCGTGGCCTCTTTGCCCGCGAGCAGGCGGCGGACGCGTGCGAGTTCCGGCTCGAGGCCGGCCACCGCGTCGGAGACGGCCTCGGCTCCGATCAGGCGTCGCCGGAGGTCGGCCCGGATTGCCGCATCGCCGTACCCGCGGCGTGCGAGCACGCCGGCGCGATCCTCGGCGAGCCGAGCGTCGTCCACCAGACCTGCGCGGTCGAGGCTCGCAAGGGCGTCCTCCCGCGCTGCCTCGGCATGGCCGGCCCGCGCCAGCCGCCGCTCGAGCTCGCCACGCGACCGCGCAGTCGCAACAAGCGCGCGCGTCGCCTGCGACAACGCCCGCGCACGGCGAACCTCTCGTGCGAGCTGCCTTGCCGCGGGCCGGTCGAGCGGTCGACCGACCGCCAATCCTGCCCGCACCACGGCATCCGCCGGCAGGACTCGCCACTCCCGGCCGTCGAGCTCGACGGCGACCCGCGCGCGTTTCCGCTCGCGGAGCGCCGTTACGGTCGGCGTCACGCCTCGGCTTCGGCCGCCGCAAGCGCCTCCGCCGCCACCTCCGCCTTGCCGTTGCTCGTCTCGAGCTCGTCGTTCGCGATCGGCAGCAACCGCGCCGACGCGACCTGGTCCGCCCCGAGCTCCACCTGGATCTGCTGCAGGATCCCCTGCGTCACGTCGGGGTGCTCGCGGAGGAACGCTGTCGCGTTCTGCCGGCCTTGGCCGAGCCGCTCGTCGCCGAAGCTGAAGTACGAGCCGGATTTCGTGACGACCTTGCGGTCGAGGCCCGAATCGAGCACCGTGCCCTCCCAGGAGATGCCGGAGCCGTAGATGATGTCGAACTCCGCCTGCTTGAACGGCGGCGCGACCTTGTTCTTGACGACCTTGACGCGCACCCGGTTGCCGAACGCCTCGACCCCCTCTTTCAGGGTCTCGATGCGGCGGATGTCGAGCCGCACGGACGAGTAGAACTTCAGCGCACGACCGCCGGGCGTCGTCTCGGGGTTCCCGAACATCACGCCGATCTTCTCGCGCAGCTGGTTCGTGAAGAGGCAGATCGTGTCGGTGCGGTTGAGGGTGCCGGCGAGCTTGCGCAGGGCCTGGCTCATGAGGCGCGCCTGGAGGCCGACGTGGCTGTCGCCCATCTCGCCTTCGATCTCGGCCTTCGGCGTCAGTGCCGCGACCGAGTCGATCGCGACGACGTCGAGCGCGCCCGAGCGGATGAGGAGCTCGGTGATCTCGAGCGCCTGCTCGCCCGTGTCGGGCTGGGAGACGAGGAGGTCGTCGATGTTGACGCCGATCCGTTTCGCGTACGCCGGGTCCATCGCGTGCTCGGCGTCGATGAACGCGCAGATCCCTCCGCGCCGTTGCGCCTCGGCGATCACGTGGTAGACGAGCGTCGTCTTGCCGGAGGATTCAGGGCCGAAGATCTCGACGATGCGACCGCGGGGCAGACCGCCGATCCCGAGCGCGAGATCGAGCGCGAGCGAGCCGGTGGAGACTGCGCCCACCGAGACCGCGGCGCGGTCGTTCATCTTCATGACCGAGCCCTTGCCGAACTGCCGCTCGATCTGGCCGAGCGCCACCTCGAGTGCTTCGTGCTTGTCCACTTCTCAGCCTCCTAGAGCGACAGATTCCAAGACTTCGTACCGCGCCCCACCGGGGTGCAGCCGTGATAGGTAAGCAGCCGCGTCGGACGGAACGAACGTTCGTACCGGCGGCGGCTCGGGCCGCAACCGAGGACGCTCGCGCCAACGTGCGACCGTGAGGTGCGGCAGCCAGGCGCGACCCTCGCGGCGGTAGACGCCGAGCCGTTCCAGCCGCTCCTGGACGTCCACCGCGAGCCGAGCAGCACAGGCTCCTTCGTCGGAGAGGACGAGCATGCCGACGCTCCGCGTCTCGCGATAGCGAACGGGTGCGAGCCGGATCTGCCCCGCTCCGGCCGCCGCCTCGCGCAAGGCGCCGACGATCGACTCGAGGTCGTGCGCGGGCCGGTGACCGAGAAACGCGAGCGTGACGTGCAGGTGCTCCGACTCTGACACCGGCGAGTTTCTCCTGCTGCCAGCTCTCGATGTCGTCGAGAACCCTCTCGGGCAGGCGCAAGGCGAGGAAGAGCCGCAGTCGTTCATCGGCGGTCACGCTAGCCGGGGAGCTCACGCGGCTTCTTCGCGACTTCCGATCAGAAGCGCACGCAGCATGTGCAGGGCAGTCACGGTCGCACGGACGCGCACCTGGGCCCGCTCGCCGGGCAGGTCGAGCATGCGTGCAAGGGAGCCGTCCGGGCCGGCCACGTGGAGGTAGACGCGTCCGACCGGCTTCTCGGGCGTGCCGCCGTCCGGCCCCGCGACGCCCGTCACGGCGACGGCCACGTCAGCGCCGAGCCGCCGACGCGCTCCCTCCGCCATCGCGGCCGCGACCTCGGCCGACACGGCGCCGTGAGCCTCGAGCAGCTCCGCCGGCACGTCGAGCTCCGAGCGCTTCACCGCGTCTGCATACGAGACCACGCCTCCGACGAAGCTCGCGCTCGAGCCCGGCACGTCGGTGAGCCGCGCGGCCACCATGCCCCCGGTGCACGACTCGGCGGTCGCGAGCCTGAGACCCTGTGCCTCCGCGAGCGAGAGCACGAGCTCCTCTACGCGCCGCTCGTCGCGCGCGAAGAGCCAGCGCTCGAGCCTCTGGGCGAGCCCTGCCTCGAGAACGTCGGCGCGCTCTTCGGCCCCGGGCTCGACGACGAGGTCGATATGGATCTCGAACTCGCGCGCGCAGATCGTCGCCTCGACGCCGTCACCATCGCCGCCCGCTTCCTCGAGCGCCCGCGCGACGGCAGACTCGCTGACGCCGAACAGGCGCAGCACGCGCCGTCCGGGCGGACGCGTCCGCTGCAGCAGCTCACGCATCGGCTCGCTCTCGAGCGCGTTCGGCCAGAGTCGCCGCAGCTCGCTCGGCGGCCCCGGCAGGATGACGACCACGCAGCCCGTGGGCGCTTTCAGGACCAGGCCGGGGGCAGTTCCCGCGAGGCCGAGCGACGTTGCCGAAACCGGGCGCGTGGCCTGCTTGGTCACGCCGGGAGCAAAGTCTCCATACGGCCGGCGGAGGCGTTCCGAGACCGCGCGCGAGATCGCTTCGATCTCTCGCTCGAGGGCCTCGTCGACGACGAGCTCGAGCCCGGCCGCACGCGTGACGAGCTCCACGGTTCGGTCGTCGTGAGTCGGGCCGAGGCCGCCCGAGACGAAGCAGGCATCCGCTTCCAGACCTTCGCGCAGCACCGTCTCGAGCTCGGCCGGTGCATCCCCGACGATCGTGATCCGCGCCGGCTCGAGCCCGTGGCTGAGTGCTTCTGCGGCGAGGAAGGGGCCGTTCCGGTCGGTGCGCTCGCCGCGGACGAGCTCGCTGCCGGTGACGACGACGACCGCGCGCGGCCGCGGGCCGGTCACCCTTTGAGGTGCGTCGTCTGCTGCGGGGTGACGAGGACGCGGTAGTTGTGCACGGCCGGCAGCGCGACAGCCTTGCCGTCGAGCGTGATGTGCAGGCCGGCGGGCGTGCGCACGAGGAGATAGAAACGGTCGCCTGCGAGCCGGTCGATCTGCCCCGCTCCGACCGTTCCCTGCATGTCGATCTTGGCGGAGGCCTTGCCGCGGCGAACCACGACGTACGTGCCTCGCTTCACGCCGGTGAGGACGAGCTGATGCGTGGGTGGCGAGGAGTGCTTGTGCTTCGTCCCGAGCCCCGGCACGTGCGTCGACGAACCGGGAATGCTGAACGCCGCGAAGACGAGCAGCCCCACGACCACGACGGCGACCACCGCGAGCAGGACCACCCGCCGGTCGACGGGACGCCCTCGCGTCCGGATCCTCGGCCGTTCCGACCGCGGCGGCAGCTCGTCGCGCCAGCTCGTGATGAAGCGCGACGCGTACTCGTCCACGTAGACGTCCCCGTCGAGCCCGAGGTAGTCGGCGTACGAACGCAGGAAGCCGCGGATGTACGCGTCGCCCGGGATCGCAGTGAAGTCCTCCTCCTCGAGCGCGCGGATGTACTTCGAGCGGATCTTCGTCGCAAGCTCGATCTCCGGGTAGCCGAGTCCCTGCCGTTCGCGGGCCTCACGCAGACTGTTGCCGATCTCGAACACGCCGGGAGTCTTCCTGTCTAGTGCTCGAGGCGCAAGAGGAGCTCGTACAGGCCGACGGCGATCGAGGCGGAGAGCGTGACGCAGATTCCCGCCACCGCAAGGATGCGGCCGAGCCGGATCCACCCCGAACCGCCGACGTGCCCGAGCGTCCGCGCAATCGCACCGCGCGCGCCTCGGGCAAAGAGCAGCGACACGATCGCCGCCGCAGCCGCGACCGGAATCGCCCAGACCGCGTCGAGCAATGCCGCGCCCGGGATCTTCCGCGTCAGCTCGATGGCGACCGGGATCACGCCCACCGCGACCACGCCGAAGAGGAAGGCGAGGAAGGCGCGGTAGTTGGGCCGTCTCGGCTGCATGAGTGTCTGCGTGCGGGCAGCCATCTAGCTCGCCATTGTAGGCGGACGCAGGACGGCGAACTGGTCGGTGACCTCGAGGCGAGGGCTCCTGAAACGGTAGATCGCCGCCGGCCTGCCACCGCCGCTGCCGTAGTGACGCTGCTCTCCCGTTTCCTCGAGCACCCGGCGCCGGAGCAGGACCCGCTGGAGATTCGTCGCGCCCACGGGATGTCCGAGGGCGGCGGCATAGAGGTCGCGCAGCTCGGCGAGCGTGAAGCTCGGCGGCGCGAGGGCGAAACCGAGATTCGTGTACGAGAGCTTTCCGCGGAGCCGGTCGCGCGCCCTGAGGAGGATCGCCTCGTGGTCGTACGCGAGCTCCGGCAGCGCGTCGAGCGGATGCCAGTGCGTGTCGTCCGGTACCTGCGGGTCCAGCCCACTCGGCACGAGCCCGAGAAACGTCGTCGCGAGCTCGCGCTGGATGGGATTGCGCGCCGGATCGCTCCGCGTCTCGAGCTGCTCGAGATGCGCAACCTCCCGCACGTCGACCTTCTCCGCGAGATGCCGCAACATCGACTCCTCGAGAGTCTCGTCGGCCGCCAACGCCCCACCCGGCAGGGCCCAGCAGCCGGCGAACGGCTCGCGGGCGCGTTGCCACAGCAGCGCCTGCAGCCGCCCGTCGCGCACCTGGAGAACGGCCGCGAGCACGGCATGCGCAGAAGTTTTCGCCTGGGAGTCGTCAACCATGTAGACTCTGCCGCGGAGGTTATCGCTTATGAGGCAAAAACGCCAGAGATGCGACGTTCTCGTCGTCGGAGCCGGTGTCGCCGGCCTCTCTGCCGCCCTCGCCGCAGCCGACGCCGGCGCCTCGGTGCTCGTGCTCGCGAAGGCCTCGCACACGAGCTCGAACAGCTATGCGGCCCAGGGAGGCGTGGCCGCTGCGGTCGGTCCGGACGACGATCCGTCGCTGCACACCGCCGACACGCTCTCGGCCGGCCGCGGCCTCTGCCGGCCCAGCGCGGTCGAGCTCCTCACGGCCGAGGCGCCGACTCGGATCGCCGAATTGCGCCGGCTCGGCGTCCACTTCGACGACGGCCTGGGCCGCGAAGGCGGCCACTCGCGCGACCGCGTCGTGCACGCAGGCGGCGCCGACACCGGGCGCCACATTGCGGACGTCCTGACCGCACGCGTTCGCGCGCACCCACGGGTGCGCCTCGCCGAGGGCGAGCGGATCACGACGCTCGGGTCGCTTCGCGGTTCGGCCGTCGTTCTCGCCACCGGCGGCTATGCCGCCCTCTGGGCGCGGACGACCAACCCGAGCGGCGCGGTCGGCGAAGGTCTTCTGCTCGCGCAGGCTGCGGGCGCGTCGCTTGCCGATCTCGAATTCGTCCAGTTCCACCCGACCGCGCTGCGCGACGACAACGGTCACGACGGCTTCCTGCTCTCCGAGGCGCTCCGCGGCGCCGGTGCGACGCTGCTCGACGACGGCGGCGAGCGCTTCATCGACGAGCTCGCGCCTCGCGACGTCGTTGCCCGAGCAGTCGCGGCTCACGCTGGGGCGCGCCTCGACCTGCGACCGGTCGAGCGCGACCGGTATCCGACCCTGATGGCCACTCTCGCGGAGGCGGGCTACGACCCTGCAGACGAGCCGGTTCCCGTCTCCCCCGCCGCGCACTACGCGATCGGCGGCGTCGTCGCCGACCTCGACGCGCGCACGTCCGTGCCCGGGCTCTACGCCGCCGGAGAGTGCGCCTGCAGCGGGGTCCACGGCGCGAACCGGCTTGCGTCGAATTCGCTGCTCGAGTGTCTCGTCTTCGGCCGCCGGGCCGGCCTCGCGGCGCTCGACGGCCCGCGCTTCGACGCCGACGCGACGCCGCTTGCGGATTCGCCGGATCCCGGCGCCGAGCTCTGGCGCGACGCCGGGCTGATCCGCAGCAGCGAGGGACTCACCCGCCTGCTGGACTCGCCGCACCCGCTCGTCCGCGAGATCGCCGCCTCCGGTCTCGCGCGCGAGGAGAGCCGCGGCGTCCATTTCCGCGAGGACTTCCCGGTCGAGAGCGAGTCGCTTGCCGGGCATCTCGTCGTCGAACCCGGCCGCGAGCCGATGCTCGAGCGATGGAGCTGACGCAGCAGGACATCGAGCGTGTCGTCGCCGCTGCGCTGGCCGAAGACGTCGGCTCGGGCGACGTAACCACGCTCGCACTCGTCGCGGAGGACGCTCGCTGCAGCGCGGAGCTGCTGCTCGAGGAGCCCGGCGTCGTCTGCGGCGTTCCGGTCGCGGCGGCCGTCTTCCGCGCGCTCGATTCGAGAGTCGAGATCGCGGCAAAGCTGGAAGAAGGAACGGCGGTCTCGGACGTCCCCGCCGTGCTCGCCGTCGTCGAGGGACCAGCGCGCGCGATCCTCAGCGGCGAGCGGGTCGCCTTGAACCTGCTCGCCCGCCTTTGCGGCATCGCCTCCCTCACCCGCCGCTTCGTCGAGCTGACGGAGGGAACGCGCACGTCCGTCCTCGACACGCGCAAGACGACGCCCGGACTGCGGGCGCTCGAGAAGTACGCCGTCCGCTGCGGCGGCGGCCGTAACCATCGTGCCGGCGTATACGACGGCGTGCTCGTGAAGGAGAACCATCTCCGCGTCGCCGGCGGCGTCACCGCGGCGCTGGCGGCCCTGGAAGGCCGCGTCGACGGCCTGCCGGTCGAAGTCGAGGCCGAGACTCTCGCCCAGGTGCGGGAAGCCCTCGACGGCGGCGCGCCGCGAATCCTGCTCGACAACATGAGCCCCGAGGAGGTGCGCGAGGCCGTCGAGCTCGTCGCCGGCCGCGCCGAGCTCGAGGCTTCCGGCGGTGTCTCGATCGGCACCGTTCGCTCCTACGCGGAGACGGGCGTCGACTTCGTCTCGGTCGGCGCCCTCACCCACTCCGCCCGCTCGCTCCACGTCTCACTGGAGGTCACATGACCGTCTCCGCTTCGCCCACCACAGAGCTCCACGAGGAAGTCCGCGCGCTCGCCGCCGCGAAGAACGCCGTGATCCTCGCCCACAACTACCAGCGCCCCGAGGTGCAGGACGTCGCGGACTACGTCGGCGACTCGCTCGGCCTCTCGCGCCAGGCGGCCGCGACGGAGGCGCAGACGATCGTCTTCTGCGGCGTCCATTTCATGGCCGAGACGGCCGTGATCCTCAGCCCCGAGAAGACGGTGCTGCTGCCCGACCTCGGCGCCGGCTGCTCGCTCGCCGCGTCGATCGACGCCGACCAGCTGCGCGAATGGAAGGCGCAGCATCCCGGCGCGGTCGTCGTCTCGTACGTGAACACGACGGCCGAGGTGAAGGCGGAGAGCGACTACTGCTGCACGTCTGGAAATGCGAAGTCCGTGATCGAAGCCATCCCGGCCGAGCAGGAGATCCTCTTCCTGCCGGACATGTACCTCGGCCTCTGGCTCGAGAAGGTGACCGGCCGCAAGCTGACGATCTGGCTCGGCGAATGCCACGTCCATGCGGGGATCCGGCCGGCCGACATCGAGCGCTGGCAGAACGAGGCTCCCGACGCCGAGCTGCTCGTCCATCCGGAGTGCGGCTGCGCGAGCCAGGCGATGGCGTTCGGCAACGAGCGGACGCAGATCCTCTCGACCGAGAAGATGATCGACTACGCGAAGCGCTCGCCGAAGCAGCGCTTCCTCGTCGCGACCGAGACGGGGATCATCCACCGGCTCAAGCAGGAGGCGCCGGGCAAGCGCTTCGAAGCAGTGCGCGAGGACGCGGAGTGCCGCTACATGAAGGTGACGACGCTCGAGAAGGTGCGGGACTCACTGCGCGACGGCGTCCACCGGATCACGGTCGACCCGGAGCTCGCCGAACGTGCCAGCCTGGCGATCGAGCGCATGGTCGCGATCACGTAGCTCACGCGAGGCGAAGGAGATCAGGCGAGAGGACGCTCGCCCAGCGCACGGTACTCCCCTTGGCACAGCGGCGGCTCGCCGCAGCCGAACGCGGGCTCGGGGCCGCAACTATGCGGGCTCCTGGTACGAGCGGAGCCGCCACGACGATCTCCCGCTCGAGCGCTGACGATACTCCTCGGGGCGGGCGCGCGAGTGCATCCGGTCGCCGAGCCACCGCTCGCCCGACTTGAAAGATGTTCGCCTCGGGTGAAGAATGCTGCCGAGCGGTCGTCGGTCGAGGAGAGGAGTCAAGGACGATGAATACTCAGCCTGCAGGTCGGAGAGGTCCGCGCGTGGTTTCCATGCTCTGGGTCGCCGCCCTGGTGGCCGCTTGCTGCACCGGCACGGCGCTTGCGGCGGCTAGCTCCTCCAGGTCGGGCGCTGCGATCGCTTCGAACCTCAGCGGAAAGTGGAAAGGCCATTACAGCGGTGCGTACTCGGGCAAGTTCACGATCCGGTGGACGCAGACCGGGCGCAAGCTCAAGGGAACGCTCACGCTCTCGAACCCGAAGGGCAAGAACGCCATCAAGGGCTCGGTCCGCGGGAAGAAGATCAAGTTCGGGACGGTCGACAACAGCAACGCCATCACCTACCACGGGTCGTGGTCGGGGACGACGATGTCCGGCGTCTACCAGGCCGGCGGCCGAAGCGGCTCGTGGAGCGCTCACAAGGTGTCCTGACCGCGGCGGCACACAGCCGTTCGACGCCGCGCTGCGCGCGAGCGCGACTCCTCCCTCCGGCAGGTCGTGCGCGTAGTGGTGCCAGAGGAGCCCATCGAAGCGCGCGGGCAACGGCGCGCTGACCGAGGGCCTTCATGACCTGATGCGCCGCGCGCACGGCTAAAGAGGTCAGGGGTCATTCCGGAACTCAATGTCATTCTCGGTGGGTGCTGTCCGTTGCGGGACAGAGACTCGGGTTGGCGGCGGCTGACTCGATTCCGGATCGTCGCTTGTGGGCTGACTTGCCAGTGTTGTGTCGCCGCCGCCTTCTCGAGACCGCCGAGCGTGACCTGATAGGAGCTTGGCAGCTTTGCCTCGATTGAGGCCTGTCCGCTCGTCGGTCGCCCCCAACGGTAGGAGGCGAGGACCATGATCGTGATCGGGGTGGACGTGCACAAGCACTCCGTCTCTGCGGTTGCTGTCGATGAGGTTGGCCGGCAGCTCGACGCATTGGAGACGAGCGACACCGCCGAGCTTGTCTGGTGGGCGAAGCGGGCTGGCCGGCGGCGGTTGTGGGCGCTGGAGGACTGCCGACACGTGACGCGTGCTCTTGAGCGGACGCTGCAACGTGAGCGGCAGCGGCTGGTGCGGGTGCCGCCGCGGCTGACCGCGCCGGAGCGGCGTCGCGGGCGGGTGAGGGGCAAGTCGGACCTGATCGACGCGCTCGCCATTGCCGGAGCCGCGCTGCGTGAGCCGTTGCTCGACTCGCCGCGACCTGAGGAGGGCCGGCTGCGGGAGTTGAAGCTGTTGGTCGACCACCGCGATGACCTCGTCGACGAGCGACGTCGTGCTCAGCAGCGGCTGCGCTGGCACCTGCACGAGCTCGACCCAACCCTCAAGGTGCCGCTTGGGGCGCTCGACCGCACCGTCTGGCTCGAGCGAATCGGACGCCAGCTCGCTCGCCGCGAGCAGACGATCCAGGTGCGGATCGCACGCGAGCTGCTCAACCGCTGCCGCAGCCTCACCCGCACGATCCTCGAGCTCGACCGCGAGCTGCATCTCCAGGCTGCCGCGATCGCGCCGCGGCTACTCGAACTGCCCGGCTGTGGCGGACTCACCGCCGCCAAGCTGCTCTGCGAGATCGGACCAGTCGACCGCTTCCGCTCCGACGCCCAACTCGCCCGCCACGCAGGGGTCGCACCCCTCGACGCCAGCTCAGGCAAACACCAACGCCACCGCCTCGACCGCGGCGGCAACCGCCAACTCAACTGCGCCCTCCACCGAATCGCCGTCACCCAAGGCCGCGTCCACCCACCCGCACGCGCCTACCTCGAACGCAAACAAGGCGAAGGCAAAAGCCGCCGCGAAGCCCTCCGCTGCCTCAAACGCCAACTCGCCCGCACCGTCCACACCACCCTCAAAAACCAGGCCCTATTGACATAGGAGCAACACCGGCGCAGCCGAAAATTGACCTAAATGAGTCCTAAGAAAAAGTAAGCAGACGGTTAGCGTGAGCGTGCCGGGGCGAGGTGGGAAGCGCGACGGCGTTCGCTAGCCAGCCCCGGCAGCTTCATCGGCTCACTCCGCGCTCAGGAGCGCCAGCTTCGCGAGCTACTGCTTCGCGTACGGCTTGCCGTCGGCCGCGGGCGCGACCGTGCGGCCGATCACGCCGGCCACCGCGACGAGCGTCAGCACGTACGGGAGGATCGCGAACAGCGTCGACGCCTGGTTCGAGTAGACCTGAAGCTTGAGTGCGAGAGCGCTCGAGAAGCCGAACAGGAGCGCGGCTGCGAACGCGCCCGCCGGCCGCCAGTTGCCGAAGATCATCGCGGCGAGCGCGATGAAGCCCCGGCCGTTCGTCATGTTGTTGATGAACGTTCCGTTCCCCTGCGGGCCGAGCGAGAGGTAGACGCCGCCGATCGCGACCAGGAGGCCCGAGAGGACGACGCAGGCGTAGCGGATCGCGTACACGTTGATGCCCACGGTGTCCGCGGCGCGCGGGTGCTCGCCGCAGGCGCGGATGCGCAGGCCGATCGGCGTCTTGAAGAGCACGACGTACGCGACGATCACGAGCGCGAAGCTCGCCCACGTGAGCCAGCTCAGGTCGCCGATCGAGCCCTCGAGGAAATGCCCGAGCCCCGGGATGTGGAGATTCGGCACGGTCGAGACCTGTCCCGTGACCTGGCCGTTGAAGATTTGCTGGAAGAAGTAGCCGGTGATCCCGTACGCGAGGAAGTTGACCGCCGTGCCGCCGACGATCTGGTCGGCGCGGAGATGGATCGCGAAATACGCGTAGACGAGCGCGAGCAGGCCGCCGGAGGCCATGCCGACGAGCAGCCCGACGACCCAGCTGCCGCCCTTGTCCGCGCCGTAGACGCCCCAGAAGGCGCCCATCAGCATCATCCCCTCCAGGCCGATGTTCACCACGCCGCTGCGCTCGGAGAACATGCCGGCGATCGCGCCGAACACGAGCGGCGTCGCGAAGCCGAACGTCTGGGCGACCAGCGTCGTGTCGAAGACGGTGTCGAGGTTCCCCGTCCCCGACTTCGTGGCCAGGATCCCGAGGCCGATCCCGAGGAGGCCTGCGACGGCGGCGCCGTAGCCGAGCCTTCGCCGGCCGCGGGTCGCCGTCCAGATTCCCAGCGCGATGGCGACGATCCCGATGGCGATCGGCCACGTCGGCGAGCGCGCCTCGATCGGCGGAATCGCGAGGAAGGCGGCGAACGCGCCGAGCGCGATCGCGACGTAGCCGGTCGACGCAGGATCCCGGAGCCGCTCGCTGACGGGATTGTCGAGGCGCTGCCCCCAGGCCGTCATGCCGCCGCCTTCGCAGCAGGCGTCCGGGCCGGCCGCCGCGGGCGCAGCCGCTTGCGCGAGTTCCAGACATAGAGGATGAGGATGTCGGCTCCGATGAAGAGCACGACGAGGCCCTGGATGATGTACGTGAGGTTCGTCGCCAGCTCGGGCTGGATCACGTTCGAGCTGAGACCCTGCGTCGTCCCGTAGATGAGGCCGCCGAAGATCAACGCGCCGATGAACACTCCCACGGCGGTGTTGCGACCGAGCAGCGCCACGGCGATGCCGATGAAGCCGACCTGACTGACCGCAACGTCGAGCGAGCCGTAGTGGTAGAGGTAGCCGAGCATGTCGACTGCGCCCGCGAGCCCCGCGAACGCGCCCGAGATCGCCATCGCCCGGATCAGGTTCTTCTTCACGTTGATGCCGCCGTAGGCAGCAGCCTCGGGGTTGAAGCCGACCGCGCGAACCTCGTAGCCGAGCGTCGTGCGGTTGATCAACGCCCAGAAGACGACGAGCGCCGCGATGGCGATGAGGAAGCCGATGTCGAGGCCCTGGAAGCCGACCGTCCCCCAGATGACCGGCAGCTGGGCGGTGTGCGCGATGTCGTTGGAGACCGGCACCGTCGGCTGGGTCGAGTTCTGCAGCGGGCCGCCGTCGCCGAAGAGCCACGTCGCCGTATAGAGCGCGATGTAGTTGAGCATGATCGTCGAGATCACCTCGTGCGCTCCGGTCGTCGCCTTGAGGACGCCGGCGATGCCCGCCCACGCCGCGCCGGCGAGGGTCGCGCCGATGATCGCGATCAGGACGTGCGGGAGCGTGCTCATGCCGGCGAAGCTGACTCCGAGCCAGTTCGCGACGATCAGGCCGACGAAGTACTGGCCCTGGCCTCCGATGTTGAACATCCCGCAACGGAAAGCGAACGCGACGGCGAGCCCCGTGAGAATGAGCGTCGTCGACTGCAGGAGCGTCTGGGAGAGGTTGTACGCGGCGATCGAGCCCTGAGTGCTCGTGGTCGGATGGAAGATCCAGTTCACGCCGGCCCCGTTGAAGATGTCGCGGTAGGCGAGGAGCGGGTTGTGGCCGGTCGCGAGCACGACGAGGCCGCCGAGGAGGAAGGCGAGGAGGACCGTCGCCACCGGCACGGCGATGCCGCCTGCGCGCTGGCTGAGCGAGAGCCGAGCCGCGAAGGATCCGCCCGTCTCGGGCGGCTGGGCCAGATCCTGGTTCGGCTCGGTCACGCGGCGGGGACCTCGGGTTTCACGCCGACCATCTCGAAGCCGATCTGCTCCTCCGAGACCGCGCCCTCGTGCATCCCGACGATCTCGCCTTCGTAGAGCACGAGGATGCGGTCGGAGAGCGAGAAGATCTCGTCGAGCTCGAGCGACACGAGCAGGATCGCGCGGCCCTCGTCGCGTTCCGTGACGAGCCGCCGGTGGAGGTACTCGATCGCGCCGACGTCGAGGCCGCGCGTGGGCTGGGCCGCGATCAGCGCCTTCGGGTCGCGGGAGATCTCGCGCGCGGCGACGAGTTTCTGCTGGTTGCCGCCCGACAGCGCGCCGGCCGGCGTGAACGGCCCGCCGCCACGCACGTCGAACTCCTCGATCAGCGTCCTCGCGCGCTCGACGAGCCTCTTGGGGAAGAGCCAGCCCCACTTCGAGTCGGGCGGCTTGTCGTAGTCGTGCAGCGCGACGTTCTCGGCGAGCGAGAACTCGAGGACGAGCCCGCGGCGCTGGCGGTCCTCGGGGATATGGCCCAGGCCGGCGTCGAGAACCTCGCGCGTCGACGAGTGATGGAGCTCGCGGCCGCCGACGCGGATGACACCGCGGTCCGCGCGACGCAGGCCGGTGAGAGCCTCGATCAGCTCGGTCTGGCCGTTCCCGTCCACGCCGGCGATGCCGACGATCTCACCGGCCCGCACCTCCAGGGACACCCCGCGCACCTTCTCGATGCCGCGGTCGTCCGTCACGTGGAGGTCCTCGACCTCCAGCAGGACGTCGCCCACCTGCGCCGGCGGCTTTTCGACGCGCAGGAGGACGTCGCGGCCCACCATCGCCCGAGCCAGAGACTTCTCGGTGGCCCCCTCGCGCGCAACGGTCTCGATCGTCTTGCCGCGACGGAGGACGGTGATGCGGTCGGCGATCTCGAGCACCTCGCCGAGCTTGTGGGTGATGAAGACGATCGAGACGCCCTCGCGCCGCAGCGTCCGCAGGATCTCGAACAGGTCGAGCGCCTCCTGCGGCGTGAGCACGGCGGTCGGCTCGTCGAGGATGAGGATGTCGGCGTTTCGGTAGAGCGCCTTCATGATCTCCACGCGCTGCTGCTGGCCGACCCCGATGTCCTGGACGAGCGCGCCGGGGTCGACGGCGAACTTGAACGTCTTCGCCATGTCGGCGACCCTCGCCTCCGCGGCCGTCTCGTCGAGCAGGACGCGGTCTTTGACCGGCTCGGTCCCGAGCACGACGTTCTCGGCGACGGTCATCACCGGGATGAGCATGAAGTGCTGGTGCACCATGCCGATCCCGGAGTCGATCGCGTCGCTCGCCGAGTGGAAGGTGACCGGCTTCCCTTTGACGCGGATCTCGCCGGCGTCGGGCTTGTACAGCCCGTACAGGATGTTCATCAGCGTCGACTTGCCCGCCCCGTTCTCGCCGAGCAGCGCGTGCACCTCGCCGCGGCGGACGTCGAGCGACACGTCGTCGTTGGCAACGACGCCCGGGAACTCCTTGCGGATGCCCCGCATCTCGAGAACGAGCTCGTCGCTCACCGGAGTCGATGCTATCGCCCGTCGGCGGGAGGGCGAAATCGACGCCCCTCCCGCACTGACGGGTGACCGCTACTTGCTGACGGTCGCCGGCGGCGTGAGCGTGCCGGCGATGATCTGCGACTTGTACTGGTTCATCGTGTTGATCCACGCCTGAGGCACCGTCGGGCTGATCGTGCCGACGCCGACGCCGTGGTTCTTCAGGTCGAGGCTGATGTCCTTGCCGCCCGGCCAGTGTCCGGACTCGGAGAGCCGAATCGCCGTCTCGACACCGACGTCGGTCTTCTTGGTCGCGCTCGTGAGGATCTTCGACGCGACGTGGTACTCGTCGACGTCGACGCCGATCCCCCACTTGCCGAGCTTCGACGCTTCCTTGAGCGCTCCGTCACCGCAGAGGCCTGCGACCTGGAAGACGACCTGAGCCTTCTGGCCGCTGATCTGGTTCTGCGCCTGCGCCGCGCACGCACTCTCGTCGGTGAAGCTGTTCGAGTAGTTGACGACAGTCTTCGTTCCCGGCACCGCCTTGTTCGAGCAGTATTGGTAGCCGGCGATGTACGAGTCGACCGGCGGGATCTTGATTCCGCCGACGGCACCGATCGTGCCGGCCTGGCCGCCGTTCATCTTCTGCGCTTCCTTCGCGGCGAGGACGCCGACCAGACAGCCGACCTCCTGGGTCGCGTAGGTGATCCCGATCTCGTTCTTGTAGCCGCCGATGGCGCTGACGGGGTCGTCGGTGATCGCAAAGTCGATCTTCGGATACTGCTTCGCGTACTTCTTCACCGTGTCCCCGAGCAGGAAGCCGGCCGCGATGATGATGTTCGAGTTCGCGTGGACGGCCTTGTTGTAGTTCGGGACGTAGTCGCTGGACGAATGCGAGACCACCGGGAGAGCCTGGATCCCGAGCTGGCTCTTCATCTTGTTCAAGCCCAGGAGCTGGTTCTTGTTGAACCCGTTGTCGTTGAAGCCTGCGACGTCGCTGATGAGCGCTGCCTTGAAGTTGCTCGCCGCGTTCGTCGTCATCGTGTCACTCGAGCCTCCGCTGCCACCCCCGCCGCCGCAGCCGGCAGCGACAAGCGCAATGACCGCAGCCGCTGCGGACAGGACCACGACCGTGCGTGTCCTCGATCTCAAGATGTGCCCTCCTCTTCTGCTGTGGTTCGTCCCTGACCGGTCGATCGTTCTCCCCGGACCAGCGATATTAGAACGACGCGCGGCTGAGGCCTAGTCGAACTACTCGACGGCGACGTACGAGTGGTACTGGCTCTCGTCGACGAGCACGCGGCGCGGCTTCGATCCCTCGTAGCCGGAGACGATCCCGCGCCGCTCGAGCATGTCGATCAGCCGGCCCGCCCGCGTGTAGCCGACGCGCAGGCGCCGCTGCAGGAGAGAGACGGATGCGGTCTGGGTCTGGACGACGATCTCGATCGCCTTGTCGAGCAGCGGATCGTCGTCGGGGTCGAACTCGCCGCCGTCATGGTCGTCACCCGGCTCGGCAAAGACCTCCGGCAGCTCGAGGTAGCTCTCGTCGAGCTCCTGCTCGCGCTGACGGGTCTGCTCGACGACGAGCGCGATCTCCTCCTCCGAGACGTACGCCCCCTGCACCCGCTGCAGGCGCGAGGTGCCGAGCGGCTTGAAGAGCATGTCGCCCTGGCCGAGCAGCGACTCCGCGCCGCCCGAGTCGAGGATCACGCGCGAGTCGGTCTGCGACGAGACGGCGAAGGCGATCCGCGAGGGGACGTTCGCCTTGATCATCCCGGTGATCACGTCGACGGACGGACGCTGGGTCGCCAGGACGAGGTGGATCCCGACGGCGCGCGACTTCTGCGCGAGCCTGATCACGGCGTCCTCCACCGCTTGCGGCGCGACCATCATCAGGTCGGCGAGCTCGTCGATCACCACGAGGACATAGGGAAGCGTCGGCTCGCCGCGCTGGCGGAAGGCGCGGTTCGCCTCGTTGAGATTGCGGGCGCGCACCGACGACAGGCGCTCGTAGCGGCGCTCCATCTCGGCGAGGCAGTTGGCGAGCACGGCGCTCGCCTCCTTCGGGCTCGAGACAACGGGCGTCAGCAGGTGCGGCACGGACTCGAAGTGGCTGAGCTCGATCCGCTTCGGGTCGATCAGGATCAGACGCACGTCGTCGGGCGTCGCGCGCAGGAGGACGGACGTGAGCACCGTGTTGAGGCAGCCCGACTTACCCGAGCCGGTCGTGCCGGCGATGAGCAGGTGCGGCATGCGGGCGAGGTCGGTCCAGACCGCGGCACCGGAGATGTCCTTGCCGAGCCAGACCGAGACCGGGCTCGCCGTCGCGGGCAGCGGTTCGTAGATGTCGCCGAGCGTGACCAGGTTCGGGGAGAGGTTCGGAAGCTCCACGCCGACGGCCTGCTTGCCCGGGATCGGCGCCAGGATCCGGATCTCCGTCGTCGCGAGCGCGTACGAGAGGTCGTCCTTCAGCGCGGCCACCTTGGCGACCTTCGTCCCCGGCGCGAGCTGGAGCTCGTAGCGCGTCACGCGCGGACCGGAGATCTGGCCGATCACCGTCGCCTCGACACCGAAGTGCGCGAGCGTCTGCACGAGGAGCTCGGCGACGCGCGCAGCCGTCTCGCCAGAGTCGTCGCTCTGCTCCGGCGAGACGCGAAGGACGCCCGCGTCGGGCAGCTTGTACTCCGCGTGCTCCGAGGTCACCTCGTCGAAGAGGGTCGGAGGATCCTCGATCAGCGCCGCCGGCTCGGTCTGGAAAGGAGCAGGCTGTACGCCCGCGTACGGGGTCGACACGCTCTCGCCCACGATGTCGGGGAAGGCCGAGACCGCGTCGACGGGAGGCGTGAGCGACGGACGCACGGGCTGCGGCACCGGCCACTCCGTCACGCTCTCGTCACGGTGTCTGACACCGTCACGAGACCGTGACCGCGCCTTGCGCGCAGCGGTGTGGAGCCCGCGCCCGGAGCGGCGCAGGATCGCTCCGAGCGAAGCGCCCGTCAGCAACAGCCCGCCGACGAGCATCAACAGACCGCCCAGCAGCACCGAGCCGGTGGCGCCGAGCGCGACTCCCACCGCACCGCCGAGGAACTGTCCGACGTAGCCGCCCTGGTCCTTGCCGAGGGTGATCATCAGGCCGAGGCCGAGCACGGCGAGACCGGTCCGAAACGGACGGACGTCCACGAGCTTGCTGCGCGTCACCAGGAGCGCGCCGAGTGCGACGAGCACGACCGGCACGACGTACTTCGCGTCGCCCACGAGCTTGTCGAGTCCCTGGCCGAGCCAGCCGCCGACATAGCCGCCGTTCCAGCCGAGATAGAGGACAGCGCCGAGGAAGAGGCCGAGCGCGATCGAGCCGAGGCCCCAGAGCTCGGGATGCTGGCCGTGTGCGCGGGCGCCTCGCTTCGTCCGCGTCTTACGGACGCGGCTCGGGAGCTTCGGACGCAGCTTCGACTTCCGCTTGCGGCGCGGCATAGGGCCGAATTCGCCTGCGCCCGTCCCGCTCCTCCTAGAGCGTCACCTCGGCGACAAGCATCCCGTAGTACGTCGGTGCGGCGTAGGCGAGGACGTCGGCTCGCGCCGCCTCGCCGAGCGCGCCCTGGAGGACTACGAGTTGCCACAGCGAGTCGGCTTTCGCCGGCTCGACGCACTCGGCGAGCGGCAGGAAGTCGAGCGGGTGCGAGGCGAGGATCTCCTGCAGCTGGGCGTCGTATTCGGCCGCCGCGGGGTCGAAGCCGTACGGGCCGTCGGCGTCGTGCGCGTGGCCGTTGTCGGCGCTCGCGATCAGCGCGACGCGCCCGGGCAGGGCTGCGATCGCCTGCCCCAGCCGGAGATGTTCCTCGAGCGGACGGTCGCGCGCCGGTGCGACGACGACGATCCGCCGCGGGCGCATGAAGGCCAGCGGCACCTCGGCTCCCCAGTCGAGCGGGAACTCGGCCGTGGCCGCGTCGTTGCCGCCGTACGAGACGCCGAGGATCGGCAGCGGCGCCTCGAGCAGAGCGGCGGCCGTATCCGCGTCCGTCTCCCACTCCCCCACCTTCGCGGACGCGACGACCGCGAAGTGGCCTTCGACGTGGACGGAGTGCGGCGTCACGACCACCGCGACCTCGGGCGAAGTCGCGTCGAACCGGCGGCCGAGCTCCTCCATTCCCGCGCGCAGCTCCGGAGCGAGATCGACGTCGCCGTGCGGCGCGATGCAGGCGAAAACGAGGCTCACGGCAGCGACCCGATGCGCGTGACGAGCAGCTCGAGGAACCGCTCGGCGTCGACGTCCACCCCGACGTCCGCATTCGGCTCCCGTCCCGTCACGCCGCGCAGGTCGACCACGGTTCTGCCGTCGCAGAACTCCGATCGCGTCTCGACGGCGACGTTCGTGCGGCGCGTCGTCAGGAGCGTCGGGTCGATCACGTGCGCGACCGCCATCGCGTCGTGGATCGGCGAGCCGTCGAAGCCGTACGAGCGCTCGTGGAACGCCTGGAAGAAGTCCGACAGCTCGGCGACGAAGCGACCCGCGCGGCCGGCGTCGCGCAGGCGCTCGGCGTGTGCGCGCGTGAACAGCGCCTTGTGCGTCACGTCGAGCCCGACCATCGTGATCGGGATCCCGCTCGCGAAGACGATCGCCGCGGCCTCGGGGTCGACGAAGGAGTTGAACTCCGCGGCCGGCGTGACGTTTCCCTGCCCGATCGACCCGCCCATCCAGACGATGCTCTCGAGCCGGTCGTGGACGTCGGGGTGGCGCTCGAGCATGAGCGCGAGGTTCGTGAGCGGAGCCGTCGGGACGAGCACGACGCCCGGCTCGATCAACTCGGCCAGGAAGTCGGCGGCGTGCGCTTCCAGCGGAAGCGCGGACGGCTGTCGGGAGCTCAGGCCCGTCGAGGCCGGTCTCGCCGTGGACGTGCGCCGCCGTGCGCAGCTCGCGCCGCAGCGGCGCCGCGGCCCCGGCGGCGACGGGGATGTCGCTGCGGCCGGCGATCTCGAGCGTGACGAGCGCGTTGCGGGTCGTCTTGTCGAGCGTCTGGTTGCCGGCGACGGTCGTGACCCCGATCAGCTCCACCTCCGGCGAGGCGAGCGCGAGCAGGATCGCGATCGCGTCGTCGTGGCCTGGGTCGCAGTCGATGACGATCGGCGTTGTCACAGGAGAGCGTCCACCTCCTCGGCGGTCGGTAACGAGGTCTGCGCGCCGAAGCGCGACGCGGCGAGCGCTCCGGCGGCGCACGCCCGGCGCAGCGCGTCGTCGCGCGGGCGGCCTTCGAGCAGCGAGACGACGAGACAGGCGGTGAAGGCGTCGCCGGCGGCCGTGCCGTCGACCGCCTCGACCGCGGGAGGCTCGGCGCGCGCTACCTCCTGCCCGTCCTCGAGGAACACGGCGCCCTCGGCTCCGAGCGTGAGACACACGAGCCCGGATCGCTCACCGAGCGCCTCGAGCTCGAGCCGGTTCACGATCGTCAGCTCGGCCTCGGGTGCGCCGTCCCTGGCCGGGGCGGCGTTGAGGAAGAACCTCGGCGCGATTTCCGCCGCCCGCGCGACCGTCGCGGCCGGGATCTCCTGCTGGCACAGCACCGCATCAGCATCGCCCAGCTCGAGATCGTCGGGGTGCAGCTCCGCGTTCGCGCCGGGCGCGACGACGATGGTCGTCTCGCCTTCCGCGTCGACCGTGATGAGCGCGATGCCGGTCGGCGCATCCTTGGCGAGCCACCGCTCCTCGACCGCCGCGTCTCGCAACCCGGCGAGAGCCTCGTCGGCGAGGCCGTCGCGCCCGACGCAGCCGACCATGCCGCACCGTTGCCCCGAGCCGCGCGGCTGCGACGGCCTGGTTCGCGCCCTTGCCGCCCGGAACGCGGGCGAACCGCGCGCCGCTCACGGTCTCGCCGGGCCGCGGCAGTCGCTCCGCCTGCACGACGAGGTCGAGGTTGATCGAGCCGACCACGGTCAGCTGAGGCGCAGCCATGCGATCGAGCCTATCCCGATGTGTACCCGCCGCCCGAGTCGGGGAAGCAGACGGGATGGATCGAGACAGACGCGTCGGCCTGAACGAGGCGATCTTCCGCCAGGTGAACGAGCAGATCAAGAGCCTCGGCGACGAGCTCGGGATCGCCGACGGGACGATCACCGTGATCTGCGAGTGCGGAGACGCCGGGTGCGCCGACCGGATCGAGCTGCCGCTGGCGAAGTACGAGCGCGTGCGCGGCGACAGCCTTCTCTACGTGATCGCGCCGGGCCACGAGTTCCCCGAGGTCGAAAGCGTCGTCGAGCAGGCAGACGGATACGAGGTCGTGCGCAAGCAGGCAGCCGAAGCGGTCGAGGTCGCCAAGGAGACCGACCCGCGGAAGTGACAGACTGCCGGCGGTGACGGTCGCGCACTGGGACGAGGTCGAGAGCCGCCGGCGCGCGAAGGGCGAGATGGACGCGACGTGGCAGGCGCTCGGGAACGCCGCCGGCGCGCGCGGCGTCGGTGTCAACCGCGTCCGCGTCGCGCCCGGGAAGCTGCCGACACCACCGCACTCGCACGGAGCCTCCGAGGAGCTCTTCTTCGTCCTCGCCGGCTCGGGCCTCGCCTGGCAGGACGGAGAGGTGCACGAGGTGCGGCCGCTCGACTGCGTCATCCACCGCCCGCGGGAGCTGGAGCACACGTTCGTCGCCGGGCCCGACGGGCTCGAGTACATCGTCTTCGGCACGAGGCACCCGCCGGAGCTCGGCTGGCTGCCGCGCTCGCACGCGCTCCGGGTCGGCCGGGTGTGGATCGAGGGACGCGACGACGACCCGTGGGACGTCGAGGCGACCGTCGAGCCGCTGGCCGTGGGCGAGCCGGCGCCGCGGCCGGCCAACATCGTGAACGTCGACGAGGTCGAGCTCGAAAGCGAGCCCGACCGGGCCACGACCGCGCCGCTCGCGACCCGCGAGCGGTCGAACCTCGCCGGGCTGCACTGGGAGAAGCTCGCTCCCGGGCGCCGCGGCTGCGTCCCACACTGCCACTCGGCCGAGGAAGAGGTCTTCGTCATCCTCGACGGCACGGCGACGCTCGAGCTCTGGCCTTCACCGCGCAGCGAGAGCGACACGGTCGAGGAGATCCCACTCCGAGCGGGCCACGTCGTGGCGCGGCCGCCGGGGACACGCATCTCACACTCGTTCAGGGCCGGCCCGGAGGGCGTGACGATGCTGATCTACGGCACGCGCGACGCGAACGACATCTGCTTCTACCCGCGGTCGAAGAAGATCTTCTGGCGCGGAATCGGCGTGATCGGGCGGATCGAGGAGCTCGACTACTTCGACGGCGAGCCGCTCGAAGACGACTGAGAGCTCTGTCTCCTAGACCTCGACGATCACCGGCAGCACCATCGGCCGCCGGCGAGTCCGGTCGTAGACGACGCCGCCGAGTGCGTCGTGCAGATGCTCTTGCAGCAGCTTGATCTCCGTCACGTCGTCGGCGACGAGCTCCTCGAGCACCCGCGACGCCTCTTCCCGCAGCTCGTCGAGAAGCGCCTCGGCACCCTCGCCGAAGCCACGCGCGATGAGCTCGGGCGGCGCCGTCAGCCCACCGCCGTCCTGCGCCGCAAGCGTCGCCACGACGATGAGGACACCGTCCTCGGCGAGCTTCCGCCGGTCGCGCAACGCGACGTCGTGGACGTCTCCGACGCCGAGCCCGTCGACGAACGTGACGCCGGTCTCGACCTCGCCCACGATGCTCGCCACCCCGTCCCGGAGCTCGACCACGCTGCCGTTCTCGGCCAGCACGATCCGGTCGTCGGGCACACCGCCCTCCCGCGCGAGCTGCGCGTGCGCCGCGAGCATCCGGAACTCGCCGTGCATCGGCATCACCGATTTCGGCCGCAGGAGCCCGATCATCGTGCGCAGCTCCTCGGCACAGGCGTGGCCGGAGACATGCACCGGCGCGTTGTCCTCGTGCAACACCTCGGCGCCGATCTTGGCGAGCCGGTTGATCGCGTCGTGGACGCGCAGCTCGTTGCCCGGGATCGGCTTCGCGGAGATGATCACCGTGTCGCCGCGCTCGACGCGCACGGCGGGATGGTCGTTGTAGGCGATCCGGGTCATGGCCGACATCGGCTCGCCCTGGCTCCCCGTGCAGAGGATCAGCTGCTGGTCGCGCGGCAGCTCGGCGAGCTCCTGCGGCCGCAGGATCGCGTCCTCGGGCACGTCCATGTAGCCGAGGTTGCGCGCGATGTTCCCGTTCTTCCGCATCGACCGGCCGACGAACGCGATCTTGCGCCCGCAGTCGAGTGCGACGTCCGCCGCCTGCTGCATCCGGTGGACGTTCGAGGCGAAGGACGAGACGAGGATCCGACCCTCCCGACTCGGGAAGATCTGGCGGAACGCCTCCCCCACCACCCGCTCGGACTGCGTGATGCCCGGCCGCTCGGCGTTGGTGGAGTCGCCGAGCAACAGATCGACGCCCAGGCTCCCGACCTCCGCCAGCCGGCCGACGTCGGTCCGCTGCCCGTCCACGGGTGTGTGGTCGAGCTTGTAGTCGCCGGTGTGGACACAGCGGCCGCCCGGCGTCTCGAGGACGACCGCGGCCGCGTCGGGGATCGAGTGCGCCACCCGGATGAACTCGAGCCGGAAGGGACCGAGCTCGACAGGATCGTCGCCGGGCGCCAGCTCCTGCAGCTCGGCGGAACGCAGCAGCCCGTGCTCGTCGAGCTTGGACTTGACGAGCGCGAGCGTGAGGCGAGTTGCGAGCACGAGCGGGATCCGCACCTCGCGCATCAGGTACGGGAGCGAGCCGACGTGATCCTCGTGACCGTGCGTGAGCACGACCGCGCGCACCATCTCCTCGCGGTCGCGCAGGTAGGAGAAGTCCGGCAGCACGAGGTCGACGCCGAGGTGCTCGTCGCGCGGGAACGCGAGCCCGGCGTCGACGACGACGATCGAACCGTCCGCCTCGTAGACGGTCATGTTCTTGCCGACCTCGCCGAGGCCGCCGAGCGGAACGATGCGGCAAACCCCCATCGCCGCTGAGCTTAGGGCGCTAGGCCGACGCGGCGGCGAGAAGACCGGACCGCTCGAGGCAGGAGCGGATCTGCGCCAGCTCCTCCTCGTCCGCCTCGACCAGCGGCAGACGGTGGCCGCCGACCTCGTGACCGGTCAGGTTCAGCGCCGCCTTGATCGGGATCGGGTTGGTCTGGATTCGCAGCAGGTCGTACGAGGGCTCCTGCTCTTCGTGCAGCGCGCGTGCGCCCTCGACGTCGCCGTCGCGATGGCGGCGGATCATCTCGGCGATCTGCGGTCCCCAGAGGTGCGCGGTCACCGACACGACGCCGACGCCGCCGAGCTCGAGGAACGCGAACGTGTTCGGGTCGTCGCCCGAGTAGAGGTCGAGCCGTGTCTCCTCGGCGATGAAGCGCGCCTGCTCGGGATCGCCGATCGCCTGCTTGACGGCCACGACGTTCTCGATCTCCGCGAGCCGGGCGATCGTGGCGGACTCGATGTTGACGACGACGCGTCCGGGGATGTTGTAGGCGACCACGGGCAGGTGCGTCGCTGCCGCGATCTCCTCGAAGTGGCGCACGATCGCGCGCTGCGGCGGCTTGTTGTAGTACGGCGTCACGACGAGGATCCCGTCGACGCCGAGCTCTGTCGCCTTGCTCGTGAGGTGGATCGAGTGGCGCGTGTCGTACGTGCCGGTGCCGGCGATGACGCTCGCCCGCTCGCCCACCGTTTCGACCGCAGCCCGGAAGAGATCGAGCTTCTCCTCGTCGGTCAGCGTCGGGGACTCGCCGGTCGTGCCGCAGACGACGATGCCGTCGGAGCCGTTGTCGACGAGAAACGTCGCGAGCTCGCGGAAGCGCTCGAGGTCGACCGCGCCGTCCGGCTTGAACGGCGTCACCATCGCCGTGATCACGGAACCGAGCATCGTGCTGAAGTCTACGAGAGGGCGCCCTGCAACTCCTGCAAGGCGTAGAAGACGCCTTCGGAGAAGGTGGGGTACGGCTGGATCGTGTCGAGGAGCGTCTCGACCGGCACCTCGGCGCGGACCGCGAGCGTGAACTGGCCGAGCCACTCCGCCGCTTGGGGGCCTACGCAGACGGCGCCGACGAGCACGCGCTGCCGGGGGTCCGCGAAGACGCGGACGAAGCCCTCGCGCTTCGGCTTCTCGTACGTCACGAGCCGAGGCAGGCGGCTGAGCGGGATCCGGACGCTCACGAGGTCGTCGCCGTCCATCCGTCCGACCGTCCCCACCTCGGGGTCGGTGAACGTTCCGGCCGGGATCGCCCGGTAGTCGGCCTTGGCGCGGCGCTTGGCCATGTCCGCCGCGGCGACGCGGGCCTGGTACTTGCCGACGTGGGTGAACTGCGCGATCCCGGTCACGTCGCCGATCGCCCAGACGTTGTCGGCCGCGCGCAGCCGCTCGTCCACCTCGATCCCGCGCTGGGACACCGAGACGCCGAGCCCGTCCAGGCCCAGCCGCTCGACGTTCGGTCGGCGGCCTGTCGCGACGAGCAGCCGTTCCGCTTCGACCGTCCCGCCGTCGGACAGGTGAACCTTGACTCCCGGTTCCACACGCTCGACCCCGACCCCGACTCGCACGTCGATGTCCTCCTCGCGGAACAGCTCGGCGAGCAGCTCGCCCGCGTCGCGGTGCACGCGGCCCAGGAGGTAGCCCCCGCGTTCGACGATCGTCACCTGCGCGCCCATCCGGGAGAAGAACTGCGCGAGCTCGCAGCCGACCGGGCCGCCGCCCATGACGACGAGACTCCGCGGAACCTTGTGCGTCCTCGTCGCCTCGCGGTTCGTCCAGTACTCGACCGTGTCGAGCCCGTCGATCGGCGGAATCGCAGGCCGCGAGCCGGTGGCGAGGACGAGCCGGTCGTACGGCAGCTCCTGTCCGTCCACGTCGACGACCCCCGGACGCGAGACCGTCCCTTCGCCGCGCACGAGCCGGCAGTTCCACTCCTGGAGGTAGTGGAGCTGGCCCGCATCGTCCCAGTCGCTCGTCATCCAGTCGCGCCAGGACCAGACACCGTCCGCCTCGGGACGCTCGCCGTGCAGGCCCGGAGCTCGGTCGAGCGCACCGCCGAGCTCCGTCGTGCGCAGCATCGTCTTGGTCGGCATGCAGGCGAAGTACGAGCACTCGCCGCCGACGAGGCGGCTCTCGACGAGCGTGATCTCCGCCTCGTCGTCGAGCCGGCGGAGAGCGCCGACGAAGTGCTCGCCGGTCGACCCTCCGCCGAGGACGACGACCTTCACTACTTGAGCCCGTTGGCCTTGAGGAACTTGCTGGCGATTTCGCTCGGCTTCGCCTTCTGCACGTAGGCGGCCTTGTCCATCGCGCGCATCGCTGTCAACGTGAGCAGGGCAGAGACCTGGTTGGAGATCTGCGCGATCTCCTTGCCGGTCTTGCCGTTCAGCAGCGTCTTCGACACCACGGGCGCCACGTTCTGGAAGCCGAAGATGTGCTTGTCGTCGACCAGCTCCGTGTACTTCTTGCTGTTCTGCTGCGGGTCGGTGGTGAATCCGTCACCGCCCGTCACCTGGCCCTTGTCGATCAGGGTGTAGACGCTGATCGAGCCGAGCGCCTTGAACTTGACCTGCTTCAGGTGGTAGACGTTCTTGAGGCCGAGCAGGCAGGTGATCCGGGTCTTGCATTCCGGGAAGGCGGCGTACGAGAACGACTTCACCTTCTTCAGGTCGGAGATCTTCTTCACGCCGAGCTTGTTCGCCGTCTTCGTGAGCATCGTGAAGGTGTCGCTGTCGACGAACGGCGTCTGCTTGAGCAGCGTCTGGCCGTGCTTCTGCTCATACGACTTCGCCGCCTCGTAGGTCGCTGCGGCCGACGGCGGGAACTTCTTCGACCCCGCGAGGTCGAGCACGATGATCCCCGTGTACTCCGGGTAGAAGTTCATCTTCCCGTTGCGGATCGCCGTGTTCGCGAGCTCCGACGAGCCGAAGCTCCCCTTGTACTGGACCTTGAAGCCCTTCGCCTGCAAGGCCTGGCCGTAGAGCTGGCCGAGGATGTACTCCTCGGTGAAGTTCTTCGTGCCGAGCACGATCGTCGGCTTCGACGCGGTGATCGTCTTCTGTGCGCCGGCAACGCCGTGCTTGGCGCCCCCACCGCAGGCGGTAACTCCGATCAGAAGCGCGACTCCGAACGAGACCGCGAACGCCGCCTTGGCGGCGCGCCGAGTGTGTTTCCGCACCATCTCTCCTCCTTCCGCTTCCGCGGTCCTCTTCCCAGTTCCCGGGACCCTATGCGCTCGGGGCCATTCTGCGGTAGGCCGCGCGCTCGGCGAACCCGAGCAGCGACGTGGCGAGCAGCGCGACCGCCGACACGCAAAGCGCTGCCGCAAACACCCCGGCGAGGCCATAGGCGGGCGGGTTGGCGATGATCTCGCCCAGGCCGCTCCCTCCGACGATGCCGGCGATCGTGGACGTTGCGATCACGAACACCGCGGCGATGCGGGCGCCGGCGATGATGAGCGGCAATCCGAGGGGCAGCTCGACCCTGGTGAGGATCTGCGATTCGGTCAGGCCCATCCCCCGCGCCGCCTCGACGACGTCCCTATCGACGCCCTCGACGGCGAAGTACGTGTTGGTGAGAAGCGGCGGCAGCCCGATCACCACCAGTGCGATCTCGATGTTCCAGAAGCCGACGCCGAGCCACGCGATGAAGAAACCGATCAGCGCGATGCTCGGCAGTGCGCGACCGAACGACGACACGCCGAGCGCCGCGAACAGGCCGCGATGTCGGTGCCCGAGCCAGAGACCGAGCGGGACCGCGATCAGGATCGCGATGCCCAGCGCCGTGAACGCGAGCTCGGCTAGCTCCAGCGTCTTCTGCAAGAGGAGGTGCACGTTGTCGGGGATGAAGCGAAAGGCGTCGATGAAGACCGAGGCGAGCATCAGCGAGTCCGGTTCCAGGGCGTGAGCGCGCGCTGCACGACGGCGAGAAGCCCGTCGGCTGCCAGAGCGAGCAGGACCGCGAGAGCGCCGGCGGCGACGAGCTCCGTCCGGAAGATGTCCGGCTGTCCGAGCGCGTCGAAGATCGGGCCGCCGAGCCCGTAGTGGATCAGGTACGCGGCGACGGTTCCGATCGAGATCGTCGACACCGTGACGACACGCAGCCCGCCCATGATCGCCGGCACGGCGAGCGGCAGCTCGACCTTGAAGAACGTCTGCCGGCGGGTCAGCCCCATGCCTCGCGCCGACTCGAGCACCTCCGCAGGCACGCCGTCGAGCCCCGCGACGATGTTCCGGTAGAGGACGAAGAGCGTGTACGCGACGAGCGGGATCAGGATCGTCGTCGTGGTGATGCCGGTCACCGGCAACAGCAGCTCGAAGAGCGCGATGCTCGGGAGCGCGTAGAGAAAGTCCGACAGGGCTCCGATCGGCGCGTTGAGAAAGCGCCAGCGAAAGCCGACGAGCGCCAGCAGGAATGCGATCACGAAGCCGATCGCGACCGCGATCACCGTCAGCTTGATGTGCTGGATGAGCGCGGGCTGCAGGGTGTCGCCCCAGTGGTCCTGCACCCAGCCGGTGCAGAACCAGCCGTTGTTCTTGAGGCAGGTGCTCACGTGCCCGAAGTTCGGGATCACCGGACCGCCGCCGGCCACGCGGAAGCCGGTCATCCGAGGATGTCCTCGCGCGTCGCGACGCCGAGAGGCGAACCGTCGGAACCCACCACGAGCAGCGCCTCCTCGTGCTCGGCCACGAGCGTGGCGAGCGCGTCGCGGAGGTTCGTGTCCTCGGGTAGCCGCGGTAGTCCGTCCGCCCCGTCGGCCTTGGCGAGCTCGAGCTCGCCGAGCGTCCGCAACGCGAGCGCCTTGAGCGCGCGGTCGCGGCCGACGAAGTCCGCGACGAACTCGTCCACGGGCTGCTCGAGGATCCGCTGCGGCGTGTCGTACTGGGCGAGCCGCCCGCCCTCGCGAAGGATTGCGATCCGGTCGCCGACCTTGATCGCCTCGTCGATGTCGTGGGTGACGAAGACGACGGTCTTGCGGATCTCCTGTTGCAGCCGCAGGAACTCGTCCTGCAGACGGGAGCGGACGATCGGGTCGATTGCGCCGAACGGCTCGTCCATCAGCATCAGCGGCGGGTTCGCTGCGAGTGCGCGCGCGAGGCCGACGCGCTGGCGCTCGCCGCCCGAGAGCTGGGCGGGGAACTGCTTTGCGTAGGACGGGTCGAGACCCACCAGCTCGAGCAGCTCGGCGGAGCGCGTCCGGATCCACGAGCGTGGCCGGCCGAGGAGCTTGGGCACCGTCCCGATGTTCGCCTCCACCGTCATGTGCGGGAAGAGGCCGACCTGCTGGATCACGTAGCCGATCGAGCGGCGCAGCTCCGTCAGGTCGTAGTCGCCGATCTGCCGGCCGTCGATGCGGATGTAACCGCTCGTGAGCGGGATCAGCCGGTTGACGAGCTTGAGCGCGGTGGTCTTGCCGCCGCCCGACGGGCCGACCAGGACGCAGATCTCCCCGGCGGGCACCGTGAGCGAGAGGTGGTCGACAGCGGCTCCGTCGCGGCCCGGGTAGACCTTCGTCGCCTCGTCGAAGACGAGCTCGGCCGCCTCGGTCCGCATGGCTGGGATCTTCTACGAGATGAGCGTGTCGAGGCCGAGGGTGAGGCCCGGCGGGAGCTCTGGGAGCTTCTGGAGCGCGAGCATGACTCCGTCGGCAAACGATTCGCGGCCGGTCGTGTCGTGGCGGATCGTGAGGAGCTGGCCCTCGCCGCCGAAGATCACCTCCTGGTGGGCGACGAGCCCCGGCAGGCGGACCGAGTGGACCACCGTGCCTTCCCCGATCGCCTCCGCGGTCGCCTTGGCGGTGCCGGACGGCGCGTCCTGCTTGGCCTCGTTGTGGAGCTCGACGATCTCGGCCCGCGGGAAGTGCGCCGCCGCCTCGCGTGCGAAGCGCATCATCAGCACCGCCCCGATCGAGAAATTCGGAGCGACGAAGAGGCGCAGCCCCTTCTCCTGCGCGAAGGAGCCGAGCTCGGCCGGATCCCAGCCGGTCGTCCCGACCACGCAGGAGACGCCCTGTTCGAGCGCGGCGCGGACATTGGCGGGAGCCGCCTCGGGCGTGGTGAAGTCGACGGCCGCGTCGCAGCCGCTCACGTCGGGCTCGTCGCCGAGCTCGATTCGCTTCACCTCGTGCCCGGAGTACTCGAGCCGCCGCACGATCGCGCTGCCGGTCTTGCCCTCGGCGCCGAAGAAGGCGATCTTCACGCCGCGGCCTGCCCGAGGAGGGCCTGGCTCGCCCGCCCGACGGCCGTGCGGAAGTGCTCCTCGTCGGGGCCGACGCCGGCCGCCGCTAGCCGCTCGGGCGGCAGGAGCGTCGCCGCGAGCTCGGCGAGCTCGTCGCCGTCGACCGCGTCGATCTCCGCGATCACGCGCTCGACCGTCAGCAACTCGGTGTCCGTCACGAGGGACTTGCCGAGCCGGCTCATGCGATTCGACGTCGACTCGAGCGAGAGGACGATCCGGCCCTTGAGGTTCTCCTTCGCCCGCTCGAGCTCTCCCTTGTGCAGTTTTCCCGCCGCGATCTCGCCGATCTGCTCGACGCAGATCTCGACGCACGCGGCGAGGTTCTCCTCCCGCGTGCCGACGTAGACGCCGAGGATGCCGGTGTCCGTGTACTGGGCACCGAAGCTGTAGACGGCGTAGGCCATCCCCCGCTTCTCGCGGATCTCCTGGAAGAGCCGCGACGAGGCCGAGCCGCCGAGGATCGAGTCGAGCAGCGACGAGGCGAAGCGGCGGCGGTCGGAGCGCGAGATGCCCGTCGCGCCGAGGCAGAGGTGGTACTGCTCGGTCTCCTTCCGCTGGAAGCGGAGCCCGGGGCCGGGCAGCTGCGCGAGCGGCCGGCGCACCCGGGTACCGGCCCGCGCGGGCGCGCCCGCGCGTCGTTCGCTGCGCTGCAGCAACGCGACGAGACGGTCGTGGTCGAGGTTCCCGGCGGCGGCGACCACGACGTTGCCGGGCGCGTAGGCCCTGCGGTGGTAGCCCGAGAGCGCACGGCGGCTGACCGTCGAGATGACCTCGGCGGTGCCGATCACCGGCCGTCCGAGCGGATGGTCGGCGAAGACGGCCTGCGAGAACAGGTCGTGCACGAGCTCCTGCGGCGCGTCCTCGTACATCGCGATCTCCTCGAGCACGACCTCGCGCTCCTGGTCGACCTCGGCAAACGACGGCGCGAAGACCATGTCGGTCATCACCTCGAGAGCCGTCTCGACGTGCTGGTCGGGGACGCGTGCGTAGACGACGGTGTTCTCGCGGGAGGTCGCCGCGTTGAGCTCGGCGCCCATGGCGTCGAACGTCTCGGCGATCTGCTGCGCGTCGAAGCGGCGCGAGCCCTTGAACAGGAGGTGCTCGATGAAGTGCGAGACGCCTGCACGCTCTGCGCGCTCGTCACGGGAGCCGACGTCGATCCAGAACCCCAGCGCCACGGAGCGAACGCTCGCGACGCGCTCCGAGATGACGCGCTCGCCGCTGTCGAGCTCGCTGAGGGTCACCTTCTGCACTGTTTCGCTCCGACGCCGGCTAAGCCGGCGCCTCCGCTCCTTTCCGTGCTCCGTCGAGCCTACGCACGGCCGGATGGTAGGCGAACCCGCCTGCCCGAACGGGACATGGCAGGTGTCTGACACCGGCCGTGTCCGGTGGAGACCGCTAGGCGCGGGCGACGAAGCGCAGCACGGTGCCGTTCCGCTTCGCGTCGTACAGCGCCTCGTCGGCGAGGCGGAACAGCGTCTTCGCGTCCGTCGCGTCTTCCGGGCAGGCTGCACAGCCGAAGCAGGCGCCGAGATCGGCGGCCCACGGCTCGCCGGCTGCCGACAGCTGCTCGAGCAGCGCCTCGACTCGCGCGACGACCTGGCGCGTGTCCTCCTCGGTCGCCTCCGCGACGAGGACCGCGAACTCGTCGCCGCCGATGCGGAAGGCATCGTCCGGCTTCCGTAGCGACTCGCCGAGCACATTCGCGAACCCGACGAGCGCCTCGTCGCCGGCGGCGTGCCCGTAGCGGTCGTTGAGCTGCTTGAAGCCGTCGAGGTCCGTCACCACGAGGCCGAACGAGCGCTGGTACCGGACCGCCCGCGCGACCTCGCTCTCGAGGCGATTGACGAACGCGCGCCGGTTGAGGAGCCGTGTGAGCGGATCGTGGTTGGCGAGGAAGCGAAGCTCGCCGAGATGCCGGCCCGACATGAGCGCGGCGGCGGCGTCGTTGGCGAAGATTCGCAAGGCCTGGAGGCGATCGGCCGACGGCACGAGCCGGTCGGCCGGGTTGTCGACCCAGATGATCCCGAGCAGCGCGCCCCCGCCGTCCCACAACGGCACGATCAGCAGATGACGGTTCCACGCCCACGGCCCGCGGCCGTTGAGCTGGGAGGGGTAGACCTCGACGTCCGTCCCGAGCCGCGCTCGGGCCTGGGCGTGGGTGAAGAGGTAGCAGCCCTCCCGCAGGAACACGTCGTCGAGCAGCGGCTCGAGCTGGGCGACGCTCGCGAGCTCGCGCTGCTGCATCTCCTCGAGCCTCCACCCCGCCGTGGCGTGCGGGACGACAGCGCCGCTCTCGGGGTCGACGAGCGCTGCGCAAACGTTGCGAAAGTCGAGAGCGTCGCGGATGCCGGTGCAGACGCGGCGCAGCACTTCGGTGTTCGACGTCTCGCTCGTGATGCGGGACGACACGGCGAGCAACTCCTGCAGAGCCCGCTGGTGCCGGGCCGACTGCGCAGCCTCGCGTGACGCCTCGACGGCGAGCGCCGCGTGGTCGCCGAGCGACACGAGGATGTCGAGGTCGTCGTCGGTCGGCCGGCGGCCGGTCACCGGCTCGTCGACCGAGATGATCCCGAGCAGAAGGCCGCGCCGGTCGCGCATCGGAACGAAGAGCGCGTCTTCGGGATCCCAGGCGTCGGGATGGCACGACCGCCCTCCCTGCGGCACGTAGCTCAGGCCGAGCGTGTCCCAGTCGACCGATCCGCTCGGCACGACGTAGGCGCCGCGTCGCTCGAATCGCTCGGAGAGGAGAACCGTCCAGTCGTCGCCGCTGCGCGCGTTGCCGAGCAGCGTCGCTCGAGCTTCCTCGTTCCCGTAGACGGTCGTCACTTCGAAGTCGTCCCAGGCCGGTCGGTAGACGTTGACCGCGACGGTGCCGTAGCCGAGCGACTCGCCGATGGTTCGGGCGACAGCGTCGAGCAGCGCAGGAAGATCCTCACGCGCCCGCAGGAGGCGGGTGACCTCGACGAGGCCCCGCAGCGGTGAGATGGTCGGAAGGCTCAAAGGATCGGCTCGTTGAAGTCATCGGCACGAGCCGAGCGTGGAGTGAAGCGATTCGGGGCGGATCCTTGACCCGAACGAGTGAATTGAGCGCCGGGGCGGGCGCCGGATGCCGCCCGCCCCGATGCTCGGTCTCGCGGTCGTTGCGGCGCGGGCTAGCGGCCGCGGCCGCCGCCACGACCGCCGCGGCGGTCGCCGCGCGGCCGGTCCTCCTCCGGAGGCCTCGGCGGCGCGTCCTTCGCCCGCTCGATCAGCTCCTCCGGCTGGACGAGGCCGCCGTCCTCGTGCTTCGCGACGAGCTTGAGGCCGATCCGGCCGCGGGCCTTGTCGACCTCCTGGACGACGACGTCGACGACGTCGCCGCGGCTCATCACGTCCTCGATGTGCGCGACCCGGCCCGGGCCGACGTTCGAGACGTGCAGGAGACCGTCGGTGCCCTTCTTCAGCTCGACGAAGGCGCCGAACTGCGTCGTCTTCACGACCTTGCCGGTGAACGCATCGCCGACCTCGGGCTCCTTCGTCAGAGCCTCGATCGCGGCGACGGCCTCCTTGGCCTTCGTCCCCTCGGTCGCGTAGATGAGGATCGTGCCGTCTTCCTCGATGTCGATCTGCACCTCGTAGTCGGACTCCAGGCCGCGGATCGTCTCGCCGCCCTTGCCGATGACCATGCCGATCTTCTCCTGGTCGATCTTGATCGTCGTGATCCGCGGTGCGTTGTCCGAGAGCTCCGCGCGCGACTCCGGGATGACGTCGAGCATCTTCTCGAGGATGAACTCGCGGGCTCGCTTCGCCTGCTCGAGCGCGTCTCGCATGATCTGCTGCGTGACGCCCGTGATCTTGATGTCCATCTGGAGCGCGGTGATCCCGTTCCGGGATCCGGCGACCTTGAAGTCCATGTCGCCGAGATGGTCTTCCGCACCCTGGATGTCGGTGAGGATGACGTAGTCGTCGCCCTCCTTGACGAGGCCCATCGCGATGCCCGAGACCGGCGCCTTGATCGGCACACCCGCGTCCATCAACGAGAGGGTCGAGCCGCAGACCGAGCCCATCGACGACGAGCCGTTCGACTCGAGCGTCTCCGAGACGATCCGGATCGTGTAGGGGAACTCCTCGGGCGTCGGAATGACCGCCTCGAGCGCCCGCTGCGCGAGCGCACCGTGGCCGATGTCACGCCGCTTCGGGCCGCGCATGAAGCCCGTCTCCCCGACCGAGTAGGGCGGGAAGTTGTAGTGGTGTATGAAGCGGCGCTCCTCCTCGAGGGAGAGGTCGTCGATGCGCTGCCCCTCCTTCGCGGTGCCGAGCGTGAGCGACGAGAGGATCTGCGTCTGGCCGCGCGTGAAGAGGCCCGAGCCGTGCGTACGCGGGTTGACGCCGACCTCGACCTCGATGGGCCGGATCTCCTCGGCGCCGCGGCCATCGGGCCGCCGCTTGTCGACGGCGATCTTCTGCCGCACGAGGTCCTTGTAGATCGACTCGCACGCCTTCTTGATCTGTGAGCGCGTCTGCGAGTCCTTCGCCGCCGGCTCGTCGGTCTCGGCGTCGGCCGAAGCACCGCCCGCCGGGAACGGGAGCTGGACGTGCTCGATGATCCGGTCGAAGAGCAGCTGACGCTTCGCCGACTTGAGCGCCTTCGAATCCTGCTCGGCGTCGGTCAGCGCCTTGAGGTCGTCGCCGAACTGCTCGCGTACCGGCCCTTCGACGGCGACCGACCGCTGCTTGTCGAGCAGCATCGTGAGAGCCGACTTGACCTGGATCTGGCGCTGGATGTCTTCGTCCGTCGACTCCATGGTGATCGCCGGGGCGAGCTCGGCCAGGAGCTCGTCGACGGCCGTGCTCGACTCCTTGATGCCGACCTGCTGGATCCGCTCCCAGATCGTGTGGCCGTGGTCGCGCTCGATCTCGGCCATCAGGTCGAGGTCGAGCCACTTCGGCTTGCCGGCCTGGCGGCGCAGCTCCTCCTGTGCGTCGCAGAGCTTCACGATCTCGGCGTGCGCGAGCTCGAGCGCCTCGAGGATCTTCTCCTCGGGGATCTCGTTCGCGCCGGCCTCGACCATGGTCAGCGCGTCCTTCGTGCCGACCACGATCAGGTCGAGCTCGTCGTTGTCCTCGCTCTCGCGCAGCGTCGGGTTGATGACGAGCTCACCCTCGACCAGCGCGATGCGCACGGCGCCGACCGGTCCGAAGAACGGCATCGGCGAGAGCATCAGCGCGGCCGATGCGCCGTTGATGCAGAGGATGTCGTGCGCCGTCACCATGTCCGCGCTGAGGACGGTGCAGATCACCTGGACCTCGTTGCGGAAGCCCTTCGGCCAGAGCGGCCGGATCGGGCGGTCGATCATCCGTGCGGTGAGGATGGCGCGCTCCGTCGGGCGGCCCTCCCGCTTGAAGAAACCGCCGGGGATCTTGCCGGCGGCGTACATCCGCTCTTCGACGTCGACGGTGAGCGGGAAGAAGTCTGCGCCCTCGCGCGCCTCTGGGCGCCCCTGGGCTGTGGCGAGCACCATCGTGTCGCCTCCGCGAACGACGACGGCGCCGTCCGCTTGCTTCGCGAGGTGGCCGGTTTCGAAGCTGATCTCCTGATCACCGATCTGAACGGAGACCTGCGCCCGGCTCTCGGTCGCGATACTCATCAATTGTCCTCCACTTTGCTTGTGAAGGGCGGGAGCTCGAGCCAGTCCAATCTCCGTGGGCTCGCTCGAACTTCCACCCTCCGAGTTCCTGGAGCTAGCGGCGTAGGCCGAGCTCCTTGATGAGGGCTCGGTAGCCCTCGAGGTCGTGCTTTTGCAGGTAGTTCAGGAAGCGACGGCGCCGCCCGACCAGCTTGAGCAGCCCGCGACGCGAGTAGTGGTCGTGCTTGTGGGTGCGCAGATGCTCGGTCAGCTCGTTGATCCGCTGGGTGAGCATCGCGATCTGCACTTGCGGCGAGCCGGTGTCGGCATCGCTGCGGCCGTGCTTCGAGATGATCTCCTGCTTCGCTTCCTTGGTCAGGGCCAATGCCCTCTCCTTCCTATTTTCGCCTCCCGAGGCTCCGCCCGCACCGCCAAGGACGTGTCGCGAGCCGGGCCTGGGTCGCCGGGTAGGGTAGCGGAAACCGGCATGACGAGCGCGATTCCGCAAGGACGACTGTTCGAGATCGTGCGCGAGGCACGGGCGCGCAGCGGCGTACCCGCCGTCACCGCCGGGCTCCTCGTCGGCGAGCGAGTGGAGCTCGCCGCCGACGGGCCGGTCGAGATCGACACGCCGTTCAGGATCGCGTCGATCACCAAGTGGTTCACGGCGTCACTGGCAGCGCTTTTGC
Organism: uncultured Actinomycetes bacterium; assembly: GCA_963794255.1. Lineage (GTDB taxonomy): Bacteria > Actinomycetota > Thermoleophilia > Gaiellales > Gaiellaceae > Palsa-739. Next base: position 181,446 of record CAWCDC010000005.1, read on the forward strand.
TCGACCTCGACGAGCCGCTGAGCCCCGCCGGCGCCGGTGCGAGCCGGCTGCTCTCCCATACGGCCGACCTGCGGCCGAACTCGCGGGCGCTCCTCCCCGACGCGTGCCGCGGCCTCTGGTCGTATTCGAACGCCGGCTACGTGCTGGCCGGCGAGGCGTGCGCCGCGGCGGCAGGGACGTCGTACTCGCAGGCGGTGCAGGAGCGCCTGCTCGATCCACTTGGGCTCGAGCACACCAGCTTCGAGGAGCCCGAGGACGCTGCTCCGGGACACGTCCCCGACGGCGCGACCGGTCACCGGCCGGCCCCGGAGGTCGAGTACGCGGAGTCGAGACGGGCGGCGGGCGGGTTCTGGTCGACGGTCGGAGATCTCCTTCAGTTTGCGAAGCACCAGCTCGGAGGGTCGGGTCCTTTGTCCGCGGAAGCGCTTGGTGCCGTTCGCGAGCCTCGCGCCGACGCGCTCGGCGGCCGCTACTGCCTCGGTTGCTGGAGCCGGACGGTCGTCGGCGGGCGGCGCGCGTTCGACCACGAAGGATCGGTGGGCGGCTACCAGTCGCTGCTTCTGCTCGTGCCCGAGGAGCAGGCCGCGCTCGCCGTGCTCACGAACAGCTGGCGCGGCAGCGGGCTGATCCGGCGGGTCGTTCGCGAGCTGGGGCTCGTGCCGGCGCCGCTCGAGGGGACGGGATCGGGCCGCGTCGAGCCCGGCCGCTACGAGCTCGGCGACGCCGTGGCCGTATTGACCGAGCGAAACGGCCGCTGGCGGGTGGCGGAGAGCGAGGACGATCCGCTGACCGGTGTGCGGATCGAGCGACCCGAGTACGCGCTCGATCCGCTGGGCGGCGATGTCTACGGCTTCGCCGGCGGGTTCCTGATGAGCCACCGGGTCGACTTCCCGCGCGAGGGCGTCGCCCGCGTCGGCTGGACCGCGCTGCCCCTGTCGGGCCCGTAAGACGAGCGGCTCGGCTCAGCCCGGCCGTTGAGCGCCGCGCGTCCGCTCGACGTCGTCGTCGATCGCGGCCACGAGCTCTTCGAGCGACTCGAAGCGCCGCTGTTCGCGGATGGGTGCCCAGATCTCGACGACGAGCCGCTCGCCGTACAGGTCGCCGTCGAAGTCCAGCAGGTGCGCCTCGACCCGCCGCTCGACGCCGTCGAAGTGCGGGTTCGTCCCGATCGAGATCGCCGCCCGCCGGTCTCTGGCCCAGCCGGCGTACACGCCGTCCGGCGGCACGAGCAGCCCGGCCGGGACGTCGAGGTTGGCGGTCGGGAAGCCGAGCTCGCGACCCCGTCCATCGCCGCAGACGACGATCCCCTCGACTTCGGGCGGACGTCCCAGCAGCGTCGCCGCGGACTCGATCTCGCCGGCGTGGACGAACGCGCGTACGCGGCTCGACGAGATGTGCTCGACGAGCGGCACGCGTCGCACGTCGAAGCCGAGCCGGTCAAGGAGATCCAGATCGCCCTCACGACCGCGTCCGAAGCGGAACGTCTCCCCCGCCGCGACGGTCTCTGCCCCGATCGCGCGGAGCATCTGCTCGGCGAACTCCTCCGCCGAGAGAGCGGCGAGCGCTTCGTCGAAGGGGAGAACGAGAACGTCCTCGACGCCCGCGTGCGAGAGCAGCTCGAGCCTGCGCTCGAGCGTCGCGAGGAGCTCGACGCGATTGCCGAGCACCGCTCGCGGATGTGGGTCGAACGTGACGACGCTCGTCCGCAACCCGGCTCTGCGCGCTGCGTCGATCACTCGCAGGTGGCCACGGTGGACGCCGTCGAAGGTCCCGACGGCCGCGGCGCGGCGCGCCTCGGGCAGCCCGGCGGGGTCGCGAGCGACGTTCACGTGCCCATCCCGGAGCGTGCAGCTTCGACGCGCTGCAACACCACCGACTCCGCCAGAAGCCGCGCGACCGTGAACGACTCCGGCGTGACGGCGTCGGCAACCGAGAACGGCCCGACCTCCGTTCGCCGCAACGTCACGCAGTGTCCGCCCAGTGCGATCGCGAGCGACCGGATGTAGGTCCCCGAGCTGACACGAAGGTCAAGCGTGACCCTCTCGCCCGTATACGCGATGACGTCGAGCGCATGCACGGTCGAACGGCGCGTGGGCATCTCCACCTCGATGCCGCGCCGCGCGAGCCGGTAGGCGCGCTCGCCACCGATCTTCACCGCCGACGTGGCCGGAATCGGTAGCTCGATCTCACCGCGGAGGCGCTCGAGCCGCCTGCCGAGCTCGTCCTCGCCGGGGGGCGATTGGCTTTCGACCACCTCGCCCTCCGGGTCCCCGGTCGAGGTCCGGCGGCAAAGGTCGATCTCGGTGAGATAGCGCTTGTCCAGTCCGACGAGAGATGGTGCCAGCTTAGTTGCCCGCCCGGACAACAAAAGCAACAGCCCGGTCGCGAACGGATCGAGAGTCCCCGCGTGACCGCTCCGGGCGTGGGTCACGCGGCGGATCTGAGCCACGACGGCGAAGGACGACGGGCCCCTCGGCTTGTCGACGAGCGCGACGCCCGCGGGATCAAGCGCGCGCGGTGGCACGCTGCGCGAGAAAGCCTTCGCGGATCTGCTCGACGATCTCCTCGAGCGGGAGGTCGGTCGAGAAGCCGGCGGCCTGGCGATGTCCTCCGCCGCCGAAGCGACGGGCGATCGCCGAGACGTCGAGCTCGTCGATGCTCGAGCGAAGCGACCCCTTGTACGCGGCGGCGTCTTCGTTCAGCTGCTCCCGGACCAGCACCGCCAGCTCGGCTCCCTCGACCGCGCGCAGGTAGTCGATGATCCCTTCCGAGTACGGCTCGGACGCGCCGACCTCGCCGAAGTCGGCACGCAGGAGGTGCGAGACGACGATCCGTCCGCCCTCCAGCACCTCGGCGCGATCGAGAGCACGCGCGAGCAGCTTCAGCTTCGCGAACTCGAGCGACTCGTAGACCTGCCGGAAGACCTCGTGGATGTCAGCGCCGGCCTCGACGAGCTCGGCCGCGAGCCGGAGCGACTTCGGCGTCGTGTTGGCGTACTGAAACCGTCCGGTGTCCGTGACGAGGGCGATGTAGAGAGGCTCGGCGAGCTCCGGTGTCAGCTCGACATCCAGCTCGGCGAAAACGTCCCGCAGAACCTCGCCGGTCGACGACGCGTCAGCGACGATGAGGTTCAGATCACCGAAGCGCGTGTTGTCGTGGTGGTGGTCGATGTTGACCGTGAGCGGCGCGCGTGAACGAACGGCGCCGTCGCCGATGCGATCCTCCTTCGCACAGTCGACCGCGAGGAGCACGCGGTCCGCCGCGTCGTCCGGCGGTTCGCGAACGAGGTCGGCGAGCGGCATGAACCCGTACTCGCTCGGCAACGGCGTCCGGCCGGGCAGGTACATGACCGCGTCCTTGCCGAGCTGCCGGAGCGCGAGTGAGGCCGCGAGGAGCGACCCGAGAGCGTCTCCATCCGGGTTTTCGTGCGTAACGACCAGGAAGCGGTCGTGCCGCCGCAGCGCGTCTCCGATCGCCTTCAGATCAGTCGTCTGGGTCATCGTCGTCCGGCGCGAGCTCGTCGATCAGGCGCGTCATGCGCATGCCGCGTTCGACCGTGGGATCGTACTCGAAGGTCAGTTGAGGGGTTCGCTTCAGCCGAAGCTCTCGTGCAAGTCGCGACTGGAGTACGCCGTGCGCCGCCTCGAGTCCCAGCAGGCTCGCGCGCCGCTTGCGGCCAGAGCCGAGCACGCTGATGAAGACGGTGGCATGGCGCAGGTCCGGCGCCGTGTCGACGCCGGTGACGGTGATCAGCCCGATTCGGGGGTCCTTGAGCTCGGGAAGTGCCTCGGCCAGCACCTGCCTCACCGACTCGTTGACCCTGCGCATGCGTTCGCTCACGGCGTTATTGAAGCGCTTGACTGCATGAACCGCCTCTCGGCTAGACCTACCGGCCCCCGGCTCGCGCCGGTCTCGACCACACCCCCACCCAGGGTGGGGACGCCATCCCTCCGCCCTCGGAGCCGACGCTAGCGGACGAAACGTCGCGAATGCGTGCAGGTCGATCTCCAAACTCCGACATTCACTTGCCTCGCCCGGAGGAGACGTTGGACGGGTCTGCCTCAGCGAATCACGTCCAAGAGGAGCGGACATGGCTCCGGCTCGTCTCCGATCTCATACGCAGCGAGCAGTGCGGCCTCCGCCGTCGCGGCCGCCGCCTCGTCGCGCGCGTGGACCTGGGCCAGCGGGTCTCCGCGTTCGACGCGGTCGCCGCGCTTGGCGCAACAGACCACACCGACTGCATGGTCGATCGGATCCTCCTTGCGCTCGCGACCGGCTCCGAGTCCCATTGCGACGCCGGCCACCTCCCTCGCGCGAACCTCGCGCACGAAGCCCGCGACCGGCGCCGACACCGGCCGAACGACGCCGGCGCGCGGCAAAAGCGACGGATCCGGATCGCCGCCCTGCGCTCGGATCCACCGTTCATACGCTGCGAGCGCGGAGCCGTCGGCCAGAACGGTCGTCACGCGCTGCCGCGCCTCCTCTTCGTCGAGATCGAGATCCGAGAGCGCGAGCAACTGCGTCGCTGCCTCTACCACGAGCGCGCGAAAGTCCGGCGGGCCGGCGCCGGCGAGGGTCTCGTACGCCTCCAGCACCTCGAGCGCGTTGCCGACGGCGTGCCCGAGCGGCTGCTCCATGTCCGTCAGCAGGCAGACGACGTCCATGCCGGCCTCCTGACCCAGCCCGCTCATCACCTCGGCCAGGCATCGCGCCTCTTCGCGTGTGCGCATGAACGCGCCTTCTCCGACCTTGACGTCGAGAACGACCGCGCTTGCGCCGCCTGCGATCTTCTTCGACATGATGCTCGCCGCAATGAGCGAGACCTCGTCGATCGTGGCCGTCACGTCCCGCAGGGCATAGAGCTTGCGATCCGCCGGCACGAGGTCGGCGGTTTGCCCGGCAACCGCCAGCCCGATCTCCTGCACCTGGCGGATGAGCTCGTCGATCGTGAGCTCGACGCGGAAACCCGGAATCGACTCGAGCTTGTCGAGGGTGCCGCCCGTGTGCCCGAGCCCGCGGCCGCTCATCTTCCCGAACGGAGCGCCGCACGCGGCGACGACCGGCCCCAGCGCGAGTGTCGTCTTGTCCCCCACGCCGCCCGTCGAGTGCTTGTCGACGACCCTCCTGCCGAGACGAGCGGCCAGGTCGACCGTCTCGCCGCTCGCGACCATCGCCTCCGTCAGTGCGAACGTCTCGGCGGGCGACAGCCCGCGGAACCAGACGGCCATCAGCAGCGCGGCCATCTGGTAGTCGGGAACCTCCTCGCGCACGTAGGCCGCAACGAGCTCGCGCAACTCCTGAGCCGGAATCTCGGCCCCGTTCCGCTTGCGCTCGATCAACTCGACGGCGTGCACCGGCGCGACCCTACTAGTCCTCCGGATCCACATAGAGCCGCTCCGCGAGGGCGACCTCCCACTCCTGACCGCGCAGCCAGCGCTCCGCTTCGTCGAGCAGTCGCTCGGCTTCTCTGCGCTCGCGCGCGACGCAGGCGGCTGTGATCCGCGCCCGCTGCCAAACGTCGTGGTGGTCCACCTCGGCGACCGACGCGCCGACGCGGTTCTGAAGCTGTGCCTTCGCCGACCGGAGGTGGTGCCGCTTCTCCTTCAGCGAATGCGCTTCCGGAAAATGGAGCTCGCAGGTGAGGATCCCGATCCAGCCGCTCGCCACGGCCGCATTCAAGCGGAGTCGATCGCGCGCTCGACGGCGACAGCGGCGGTGCGGATCGCCCCGATCTCTGCCTCGCTCGCCGTGCTCAGAAGCCGCTCGAGCAGATCCAGTCGCCGCGCCCGCCCGCGCTCGAGGATCCGGCGCCCCTTGGCCGTTGCCTCGATCCGGACCGACCGGGCATCGTTGACGTCCGGATAGCGACGGACGATCCGCTCCTCCTCCAGCGCGCTCACGAGCTTGCTCATCGTCGCGCTCGTCACGCGCTCGGCGTCCGCCAACTCCCTCAGCGATCGCGCCCCACCGAACACGAGCACCGAGAGCGCCGACGCCCGCGTCGGAGAGATCCCCATCGCTTCCGCGTCGACCTCGTGGACGCGGCGCAGGAGATGGATCGCGGCAGAGTGGATCTGGTCGGCGGCGTCACGGCGTCGTTGCGCAGAGTCAGACATTTAGTTAGGCTACCTAACGATGGGCGCCACGGAAGCTCCATCCGCACTCGACCAAGACCTGGTCCGCGAGTTCGTCGCGAACGCCCACGGCGACCTCGACGCGGTTCGCGAGGCTCTCGACCTCCACCCCACGCTCGCCAACGCCTGCTGGGATTGGGGCGGCGGCGACTGGGAGACCGCGCTCGGCGCTGCCTCTCACGTCGGCCGGCGCGACCTCGCCGAGCTGCTGCTCGACCGCGACGCACGACTCGACGTCTTCGCCGCAGCGATGCTCGGGGAGCTCGACGTCGTTCGCGCGGTGCTGGCCGCGCATCCCGAGGCGCTCCATGCTCCCGGGCCACACGGGATCCCGCTCCGCGCTCACGCGGAAGCAGGCGGCGAGCAGGCGCGCAGCGTGCTCGAGCTGCTCGACGCGAGCGCCTAGGAAGCGGCCGAGGGAGCCTCGTCGAGCGACGTCCGCTCGACCTCACGCGTCTCGAAGATCTCGAGCACGTCGCCCTCTTTCACGTCGTTGAAGCCGTCGAGGAGGATGCCGCACTCGAAGCCCTCGGCAACCTCGCGGACGTCGTCCTTGAACCGCTTCAGCTGCGAAATCGTCGTCGTGTAGATCACGGCACCGTCGCGGATCACGCGAACGCTCCCGTTCCGGCGGACGACGCCGTGCGTGACCATGCAGCCGGCGATCGTGCCGAGCCGCGAGACGCGGAAGAGCGCCCTCACCTCGGCCTCGCCGATCGTCTCCTCCGTCTTGACCGCGGCGAGCTTGCCGACGAGCGCCTGCTCGATCTCCTCGGTGAGCTTGTAGATGACGTCGTACGTTCGGATCTCGACGCCCTCGCGCGCGGCGAGCTCACGAGCCTCGGCGTTGGGGCGAACGTTGAAGCCCACGATCAGAGCGTCGGAGGCGGACGCGAGCATGATGTCGTTTTGCGTGATCGCCCCCACTCCCTCGGCGATCACGTTCAGGCGCACCTCCGCGTGCTCGAACTTCGACAGCTCGGAGACAACAGCCTCGACCGAGCCGACGACGTCGCCACGCACGACGAGGTTGAGGTCGGAGACCTCGCCCTCCTGGAGCTGCTCGTACAGGCCCTCGAGCGAGACGCCGGTGGTGTCCCGCACAGCCGCGCGCTGCTCGCGCCGCAGCCTCTCGCCGCGACGGTTCGCGACGTCGCGCGCCTCGCGATCGTTGGCGACGACGCGCGCGAGCTCACCTGCGGCCGGCGGCTTGTCGAAGCCGAGAATCTCGACTGGATCGCCGGGGACGGCGCTCTCGCGCCGCTCGCCCTTGTAGTCGAAGAGCGCCTTGACACGGCCGTAAGCGTCGCCGGCGACGACCGCGTCGCCGACCCGGAGCGTTCCCCGATGGACGAGCATCGTCGCCACCGGGCCCCGACCCACGTCGAGCCGCGACTCGATGATCGGGCCCGAGGCATCCGCATCCGGATTCGCCTTCAGACCTTCGAGCTCGAGATCGGCGACGAGCAGAACCTTCTCGAGCAGCTCGTCGAGGTTCGTCTGGGTCTTCGCCGAGACCTCCGCGAACTGCGTGTCGCCGCCCCAGTCCTCGGGATTGAGACCTTCCTGCGCGAGCTCGCCCTTGACACGGTCGACGTTCGCGTCGGCCAGGTCGATCTTGTTGACGGCGACAACGATCGGCACGTTGGCCGCGCGCGCGTGCGCAATCGACTCCTTCGTCTGCGGCATGACACCGTCGTCGGCGGCGACGACGAGCACGGCGATGTCCGTCACCTTCGCGCCGCGGGCGCGCATCGCGGTGAACGCCTCGTGGCCCGGCGTGTCGAGGAAGCTGATCTTGCGGCCGTCGACATCGACCTGGTAGGCGCCGATGTGCTGCGTGATCCCACCGGCCTCGGTGGCGACGACGCGAGCGTTCCGGATCGCGTCGAGCAGCGTCGTCTTGCCGTGATCGACGTGGCCCATGATCGTGACGACCGGCGGTCGCGCCTGCAGCGTCTCCTCCGGGTCGTCGAACGCCTCGGGCTCTTCCTCTTCGTCGGCGGCGTGCTTGATGGTGATCTCGCGGCCGACCTCGGTCGCGATCAGCTCGACTTCCTCGTCGCTCAGCGACTGGGTCGCGGTCCGCATCTGGCCGAGGCCCATGAGGATCTTGATGATGTTCGGCATCGGGACGCCGAGCGCCTGCGAGAGGTCGCGGACGCTGACTCCCGACTCGACCGAGACGGGGCCGGTCGGCGGCGCTGCCGGCGGGCGCGGCTCGCGACGCTGGGCGGCGTCCTGACGCGCCTGCCGCTGCTCGCGCGAGGGGCGGGCTCCCCCCTGATCGATGACGACACGGCGGCGGCGTCCACCGCCTGCGCCACCGCCGCGAGGGCGGAGCGGACGGTTCGGTCTGTTGCCTCCGTTAGCCATGTGTGCCTGCAGTGTAAAGGCGACGCAGCTCGGGCCCGACCCGCACGGACTGCCGCAGGACGCGCGCGAACCCGCCGCGCTCGGCCGCACGGTCGAAGCACGCGAGGCTGCGGCACGTATATGCGCCCCGCCCCGGCTCGGTCCGACCGGCCACGAGCACGCCGCCGCGGGCGGCGAAGCGAAGCAACTCGCGCTGCGGCGCCCCCCGGCCGCAGCCGGCGCAACGCCGCATCGGCTCCGCGCCTACGAAGGCTCCTCGGCGGTCGTTTCGAACGGAATGCCGTCCTCCGGGTCGTCTTCGGCGTGGCCCGCCTCCGGCGAAACAGGGACGTGCTCGCCGACGGCAGCGACCGGCGCGTCGCCCGGACCGGCGGGCATCTCGTCGTCATCGGGGTCGAGCGGGCCGAACTCCGCCGAGTCTTCGGTGACGCTGTCCGGCTCGGTCACGTCCGCGAGCGCCTCGAGCCCCGGCTCGGACTCCTGGACGATCGGGTTGTCCTCCTCGTTCGGCTCCTGCAGCGCCAGCTCCTGGTGGGCCGGCACGCCGCAGTACTTCGAGCCCGGGAGCGTGGCGTTCGGGCAACGCTTGCCGTTGGCGAGAACCGCCGAGCAGCGTCCGGAGAAGTCCTCCGCGCCGGGCTCGCCGCCTCCGTAGGCCGCGTCGGCCTCGGCCTGGGCGAACTCGGTGTCGCTCTGGATGTCGATCTTCCAGCCGGTGAGGCGCGCGGCGAGGCGGGCGTTCATGCCCTCCTTGCCAATCGCGAGCGCGAGCTGGTCGTCGGGGGTGACGACGGTCGCCTCGCGCGCCTCGTCGTCGAGGTAGACCTCGCGCACGCGCGCCGGTGAAAGCGCCTTCGCGACGAACCGCGCCGGCTCGGGGTTCCACGGGATGATGTCGATCTTCTCGCCGCGGAGCTCCGAGACGACCATGCGCACGCGCGAGCCGCGCGGACCGACGCACGCGCCGACCGGATCGACGCCCTGCGCATGCGACTCGACCGCGATCTTCGAGCGGTAGCCGGGCTCGCGGGCGACGCCGCGGATCTCGACGAGCCCGTCCGCGATCTCGGGCACCTCGAGCTCGAACAGCGTCTTGATGAGTTCCGGATCGCGCCGCGACAGGATGACCTGCGGGCCCTTCGTCCCGGAGCGCACCTCGGTGATGACCGCCTTGATCCGCGACCCCTGCTCGTAGCGCTCGCCGTCGACCTGCTCGGAGCGCGGCAGCAGCGCCTCCACCTTGCCGAGGTCGACGAGGACGTTGTTGCGGTCGCCGGCCTGCTGGACGATGCCGGTCACGACCTCCGTCACGCGGTCGATGTACTCGTCGTACATCATCCGTCTCTCTTCCTCGCGAATCCGCTGCAAAATGACCTGTTTTGCCGTCTGCGCGGCGATGCGGCCGAAGCCCTCGGGCGTCACGTCCTCACGCTTCACGTCGTCGGAGGGGACGTCGGACCAGTCGATGTCGAGGTCGTCGTCGGAGATGAGCGTGTGCTGGCGCTCGCCGGTCTCCTCCTCGAGCTTCTCGAGCTCCTCGAGCTTGCGCTCGCGCGCCTCGTCGAGCAGGCGCTCCTCGACGTCGGCGGGCAGCTCGACCGAGAAGACGCGGAAGTCGCCGGTGACCTCGTCCATCTCGACCGTGGCGTGACGCGACGCGCCGGGCGTCTTCTTGTACGCCGCGAGCAGCGCGTCCTCGAGAGCGGCGACGAGCGCGCCCTCTTCGATTCCCTTGTCGCGCTCGATCTCGCGGACGGCCTCGATGATCTCCTGGGTCATGTCACGCTCCCTCGTCGATGAGGTTCGCCCGCACGATCTCGTCGTACGGGATCTCGGTTTCGGCGCCGTCCGAGGCGGCGACCTTCACGCTCTGCCCGCCCGCGGAGAGGATCTCCCCGCGCAACGTGCGCCGGCCGGCGGTGCGCAGCTTGACGCGGCGTCCCAGCGCAGCCTCGAAATGCTCCTGCCGCCGCAGCGGCCGATCCAGTCCGGGAGAGGAGACCTCGACGCTGTACTCGCGCAGGTAGTCGCGCAGCACGTCGGTGACCTGCCGGCAGAGGGCGTGGTCGACGCCCGCCGGTGAGTCGACGTAGACGCGGAAGCGCGTCGGAGTCAGCAACTCGACCGCGAGCACGTCGACGCCCGGCAGGTCGTTCTCGACCCGCGGTGCGATCTCGTGCTGCAGCTGATGTTCCTTCTCGAGCGTCGTCGGCATCCGTCCCTCTCATACAAAATGGGCCCGCAGGCCCATTTCTCCGAACCGGTGAAATGTGGTGAATCGAGTGTAGCAACGCCGCTCGGCGGCGGTCCTCTCAGGAGTCGAGCACGATCGTCACCGGCCCGTCGTTCACGAGCTCGACCGTCATCTTCGCGCCGAAGACTCCCGTCTCGACGGGGACGCCCAGGGCTCGCAGCTCGGAGCAGAAGCGTTCGTAGAGCTGCTCCGCCTCCTCGGGCGGTGCGGCCCCGGCGAAGCTCGGCCGGTTCCCCTTCGCGGTGTCCTCCAAGCGTCATCCGACAACCGCGTCAGACTGGAGGAGCCGTGAAGGCCTTGATCCCCTACTACCGCCAGAGCCGCCGCAAGGAACGCACGATCTCGATTGACGAGCAGCGCCGCCAGGTCGAAGCGTGGGCGGCCGCGAACGATGCCGCGCTCGCACCCGAAGTCGTCGAGCAGGGAGTGTCGGGGTCGAAGTTGTGGCGCGAGCGGGCGCTCGGTCAGGCAGTCGACGCATGTGCCCGCGGCGACGCGGCCGGGATCGTCGTCGCCTGGCAGGATCGCCTCTCCCGCGAGAACGGACTCGCGACCGCCGAGGTCTGGGAGGCACTCGAGCGCGCCGGTGCGCGTCTCGTCTGCGCCGGCGAAGGACTCGACACCGCCAGCGGCGACCAAGAGCTGACGTTCGCGATCAAGGCGGCGATCGCGCGCGACGTTTGGAAGCGTCACCGGGCGAACTGGGAGAACGCGCGCCGGAACGCGATCGAGCGCGGAGTCTTCACCGGCAAGGCGCCCTACGGGTACAGGTCGCGTCGCGGCCAACCTCTGAAGGTCGTTCCGCGCGAGGCTGCCAAGGTTCGTGCGGCGTTCGGGGCGCGCGCAGCGGGCGAGGCTATGACGAGCATCGCCCGGCGTATGGGTTGGTCGCACTCGACCTGTCGGCAGATGCTCGCCTGCGAGACGTATCTCGGCATCGCCGCGCACGGCGGCTTCCGCAACGAACACGCCCATGAGCCGATCGTAGACCGCGCCCTCTGGGATGCCGTCCAGGGATCGCGGACGACGCAACCTGTCGCAAGCGGTGAGACGACCCGCGACCGGCTGCTGGTCGGGATCGCCCGCTGCGCCGGCTGCGGCCATACGCTCCGCGTCGTCCGGCGCCCTCGCGCCGACGGCAGCTACGTCACCGCCTACTACTGCAAGAACGCTGCGACCGAGGCCTGCCCGGAGCGCGCCTACGTCCACGCCGACCTCCTCGACGACCATGTCTGTGCCTGGTTCGAGCGGGCGCTTCTCGCGGCTCCTCGCGTCGTCGACGTCGTGGAGGCCAGCCGCGACCTGCAAGAGGCCCAGAACGGCCTGGAGCGGCTCAGACGCGACCTCAGCGCCTACCTCGAGCTCGTCATCGAGGACGCCGCAGTGTTTCAGCGCGGACTTGACGTTCGCCAGGCGCGCGTCGCGGAAGCGGAAGAACAGGTGCGCCATCTATCTGCCCACCGCGCCCGGATGCCCGTTGGCGGCAGCCTCGCCAACCTCTGGGCCGACTTCGGCCCGCTCGAGCGGCGTCAGGTGCTCGGCGGCTTCCTCGATCGCGTCATCGTCAGCCTCGGTGCGAGCAGCGACCTTGAGCGCCACGTCGAGATCGTCTGGGTCGACGGAACCGTCGCGGACGACGAACAGACACTCCGGATGGCGGCCGCGTAGCACCGCGAGGAACGCCTGCTCGCCGCGTTCACGGGCGGCAGGCGGAATCACGCCGTCGCCTCGACGAGCTTGTGCAGCTGCCACCGCTGCTTCGTCTCCGCCTCGGTCAGGTGGCCGTTGCGGTGAGCTGCGGCGAGGAGCTCGAGGTAGCCGTCGTCGCCGACAACCAAGATCGGCTTTGAAGGGGAACTCGTGGGACGGATCTCTGACCCTGACTCACTCACACCCTGACTCCCCTAAGGGAGTGCGTCAGGGTGGAGAGGTTGGTGTCCCGCGCCGACCCTGACTGACCCTGACCGGTTCTGAGTCAGGGTTGCGGGTGCGAGCAAACCAGCATGGATAGTGGCATGCCAGCGCTTGACTTCCCAACCCTGTCCGACCCTGACTCGTCGCCGTCAGTCAGGGTCTGAACCCTGACTCGGCTCTTTAGTAGTTCGAGGGCCTTATCGACGGTTCCGACGCTGCCTCCGACGGCCTTTCGGATCTTCGTTTTTGAGTACGTTTCCGGCGTCGATTCGAGCAGCTCGAGGATCTCTCGGCCTTCTGTTCGATGAGTTTCGGCGTGGTCGCCGGCGTCGACGAGTCGGAGCTCGAGCGCGTCCGCGTCCCAGTAGGGGGCGTCCGCTTGAAACCCTTGATGTTGTTGCCGCGCGCCTCGACGGAGAGCTTGCTTCCGTCTGCGTCGATGTAGAGCCCGGCGCGGATCGCGGCGTTCTTGAACACGTCGCCGTAGCCGCGCAGCCGCTTCCGGTTCGTCTCGGTCGCCCACGGCATGTGGTCGACGACGTCGATCGTGCAGCCGGTCGGGTCGCAGACCTCGGTCTTCAGCTGCGCGAAGATCGCTCCGGCGTCTCGGTCGCGAAGATCGACCGCGCCGGCGATGTTGTAGAAGCTGTCGAGGACGACATAGACGAATCCGAAGTGCTCGATCGTCAGCCGGAGGCGATCAGTGTCGGCAGGCAGCTGGAGTCCCTCGTTCAGGAACCAGCGAATCGGGAGTTCCCGTGGCGTCTCGTGGCGGGCGGCGTAAAGCTGGACGCGCTCCGCCTCGTTCCGTTCCGAGTCGTCCTGCCAGAAGTATCCGACCGGGCCCTGGGCGACCGCCTCACAGTCGAACAAGGCACCGCTGCCGGCGGCGATGATCTGCGCCTTCTTCTGGCAAACCCATCCCTTGTACGTCTCGGGCAGCCCAGCGGTCGTGATCACTACGCCGCGCGGAACGATGCCGTCGATGAGGTCGGGCGTCGCATCGCCGAACGTGAGATCGAGTACCTCGGCATGGCTCCGACCGGCGAACGGCCTCTCCGGAGGGGTACTGACTCAACTGACTTTTGGCCCTGAGTCACATTTGGATCGAGTGTGTAGAGCTTCGCCAACCGTTCCCCGTAGGCCTTGTTCAGCGACGGGTCTTTCCAGGTGGTCGGCTGCCTGAGGAACTCCTTCTCCGGCATCGCCAGAGCTGCTCCGGCGTCATGACGCCTTCCTCCAGGCTGCGACGCACTGGAACAGGTGCGCCTCCAACGAATCCCGGCCACTCGAACCGGCGCCGCAGTGCTCGCACTCGATAAGGATCTGGTTCGGTGCAGCTCGCAGCGCGTCGAGGAGGTCGAGGAGCGCGATCTCGGCACCGCGAACATCGCCCGCCTCGAGCAGGTCAAGGATCCGTGACAGCGCGACCTTCACCAGCCCTCCGGGTGGTCGCCTGCGGTGTCCCACAATTCGGCCTGGACGCCGGCGGCGACGTCGCACAACCAGTCGGCGAACTGGACGAGCTCGGGCCGGCTTCCGTCGCGCATCACCCCGATGAGGGCGAGGAGCACTTCGACGAGCTGCCTCGTTGGCAACGGGCAGGAAGCTGCCGGTACTGCGGCGGCCTCATGCCGCAACGCCAAGAGCTAATGGTTCTGGTGGGTGAGGATCGTCAGTTCGTCGTCGGCTTGGAGCGAGTGTGCTCGAGCTGCTGCCGGCGACGTGTCGATCGGAACGCTATTGCGCCGCGCCGCAGGACGGCACGTGACGGGCTGCTGAGGAAGCATCAAACGTAGCTTGTGCCTGCCAGACAATGAGACGGCGGAGATCACAAGGTCGACGAGGCTACTGAGTCGTTTGCAAGAGACTCAGTGCGACTGTTGCGCGCTCTGCGGCGAGCTCTCGAGCGTCTGGTAACTCGGGTTACCAGCTGGCGACCGTTGCTAGTCGGCGTGCGATGTAGCTGCGCTCGGTTACAAAGGAAGCTTCCACGTGCGTCTTCAAGTTGTGATCAGTCATCGACGAAGCTCAGTGTTGCTGACAGGATCGGATGCCAGAAACTGAAACCGAGAACCCGCCAGTAAAGCGGGCTGACGGGCTTCTAGACGATGACATTGGTACTTGTAACTGAGATTAATGCTGTGCGTTGTTCAGGTTATTCCGCGTCAGGATGCCGCGAGACGCATGGCAAATAGAACGGTCACGGCTAGCGCTAGCTTTCACCGATTGCGCGTGGCTTTCTGTCCGCGACGAAGCTTGTTATCAAGAAAGTATTCTGCTCAACGCTACGCAGATTGAACTAAGCTGTTTTTCGAGCGCCTGACGGTCAGCAGCGATTCCGATCGATCGA
Source organism: uncultured Actinomycetes bacterium (assembly GCA_963794255.1). Lineage (GTDB taxonomy): Bacteria > Actinomycetota > Thermoleophilia > Gaiellales > Gaiellaceae > Palsa-739. The sequence continues at coordinate 196,477 of CAWCDC010000005.1, forward strand.
AACAGTCTCGGGCATCGTCGCAAGATCGTTACTTCGACTGTGAGATGATTCGTTTGCCGAACTAAGCACATCGTAGTGCGATTCAGAAGCTCCAGGATCGGCTTATTCGCTACGGTGAGATCAAACGGGTCGAGCCTGACCAACGCTCAGCTCCCGCTGTGATCGGTCGGTACATCATCGACGTTGCGCGAGCCGCCTCCAAAGATCGGTTGTTCAGATTCGACACAACGATCGCCAAGCGTCCGATGCTTAGAGCTGCTTCGTTGATTCTGGCGAGGTTTACGATAAGCTCGCTAGACAACTGCTCATCGGGACAAGTCAGATTCCGTTCGAACTCGCTCAGTTGATATGGTCGGACTGTAACTACTCGACTGCTCTCGATCGTTGTGTTACGAGAAGGTCCTTCGGGACGAAGTGAATCAGCGGGCTATCGATGCTCCATTGCAAGCGGTATCTCAGCTTTGCCGCCTAGACTCACGGTTACGCCTGCGTACGGCTTTGAGATTGGTTGACGTAGCTCAGTGGCGCTGTCACTTTCGGAGGATCGACCGTAGGGTCATGCCGCTGCTAGCAGGGAACCGTTCTGCGAAGAGCCTGCGCTGCGAGCCTTCCGCAGAGAGCTTTCAAGAGGCATAGGCGCTAGAATGCGACGTGCAGCAGAGACGCTCGCAAAGCTTGAAGACGTTCTGGCCGTCTACGAAGATCGAGTCCACGTGCCGCCGAATCGTCGATGCGCGACAGGTTAGGCTGACTCTACGAAACGAAAAGCTCGCGGACAAGCGCCCCGCAAGGCGGATGCCGAGGTTGAAATTTAATGTTCGGCAGCTACAATCCGAACGTCGGGCTGAAGTCATCCGGCCTTTACGCTCGTTTCTTACTGCGAGACACGGTGTTCGCGGACCTGGGCCACAGATGCCGGCCCTACGCTGCCTCGACCTGTAGCAGCCCCACGAACGGCGACTCGTCCTCCTCCTCGAACGGCACCACATCGATCACGCGGAACCGTCGACCGTTGCCGACGAGGATCTCCTCGCTGGGCTTGATCATCACCGAGTAGGTCGCCTCGCCCGCGTCGGTGCCGTTCTCGAAGTGCAACCGGTACGTGAACATCGTTCCTCCGTTCCGGGGCACGGACGGCGCGCTGCGAGCCTAGCGCATGGCGAACCGCCGTCATCCTCGACGGTTCGCCGCTGCTCGACCTATCCGGTCCGATCGGCAAGCCTACAAGGGGAGATCGGCATTTCACCGCCTCTCCCATTTCGTGGTTTACCTATCCCTTCAGCGTACGCGCCGAGAACGACAGACGACCCGCCGAAGCGGGCCGCCGTCACACGTGATTGAGCGGCGCCGAAGAGGAAGGCTCGCAGTCGGCGCCTATGTCTGTGACGCTACGCCGTCACTCGGCTAGCGCAGACGACCGCCCCACAGAAGCGACCAGAAGCCCGTACGCGCCAAAATGCGGCCCGTAGCGACATTCCGGGCGCGCCTGCCGACCTGCTTGATTCCCGCTCGACAACGCCTCCGCCGACCGGGTGAGCCTCGCCGCGCGGTACAGGCTGCTACTCAGGCTTCGTCTAGCCATCCTCGTCCCTCCTCTTCGAGATCGCGACGAAGCTCTTTCTCGCGCTCCCGCTTCGCCTCATCGAGCCAGAACCTCGCGTCCTGCGCATCTCCGGCCGCGAACGACTCTTCTGCGAAAGCTAGGCAGTCCTCAGCGGTTTCTGGCTCCCCAGCGATCAGGTGCTCCTCGAGGCGCGCCAGACGTGCCGCGAACGTGTCCACCGGACCGACCCTACACCCGCGATTTCGGCTTGCCTAGTGAACTTTTCGGCGTCACGTAACTGTCACGTGAAGCACTCAGCCGCTCGGATACCAGCCCCGCGCCTCCTCGTCAGCCCAATCAGGCTCCGACCCGGCCATCCCCGGCGTCCACAACCCCCACACCGGCCTCGGCGCCAGTTCGACCACGGACTCACCGGCAGGCAGATTCACGCCCGCGGTCAACCGCCGAACATGCCTCGTCGACACGTTGAACTCGAGGGCGACCGCGACCGTCGACCGTCCCGACGCAACATCCCGACGGATCGCAGCCACATCAGCGGGCGTCAGCTTCTGGTTCAAGCGTCCGCGCCCAAGAGGCGAAAGTCCGCGTCAGAGGGTGGAATATGTGACGTCAGTCTCCAGCGTTGAGGATCTTGCTCGCCCGCAGCGCCGCCGCCTCGAATGGTCAGGATGGCGTCTTGTGGATTGGGCGAAAGCCGCGTCAGAGCGTCCAATAGCTCGGCCAACGCGCGCTCGGAGGGGGTTGCCATAAGGAACCTTCCTTTTTCGTATTTTCAACTCGGGGGGAGAAACGTGGGGACTGCGGGGTCATCGCCCTTCATCGTGTGGACTTCTTGGGGGCATCCCCTTCGGTGGGTTCTGCTCGCTTGAGTCGGCGGGTGACTGGTCAGGAGTGCCGCTGCGAGGAGGTCGATGAGTGCGCCCGCCATGGTTACTCCTCGTCTTCGAGGTCGAACTCATGGCGCACCATCTCTGCGATCTGACCTAGTTCGTCGTCGCTGAGTCTGCTGAAGACGGCTGCCATGAGCAGGCTTGCCCACTCGTCGTTGAGCGTAAGTAGAACCCTGTGCAGGCACTCAGGATTGCCAGCGAAGAACGGAGTCTGCTTCGACCGGGAAGACGACGGCGACGCATTCCTGCATCAGTCGGCCTTGCTTGTGCGAGGCGCTGCTCGAGCTCGTGTTCGCGCTGTTTCCGCCGCAGGTAGATCTCGGCGTCGGCGCGGTACTTCAACAAGAACTCCTTGAGCTGGTGGACGTTGTTGAACCGGACGCCGGCCTTCTGACCGGTTCTCAGATCGGTGTAGTCGAGTGGCCAGTCGGTCCATGCGGCCTTGTACCGGTAGGCGAACTCGACGAGCGCGTCGATGCCTCGGTCGTCGACCGGCAGCGTCGCGTGTCCGGTCAGTTTCAGCGGGCCGCCTTTGGCGCTGGCCATCAGTCGTCCTCGACTACGGCGCCGACGCGGGCTGAAGTTCGCGGCTCCGCCTGAGCGCTTCCTCTTTTGCGGCGTATTTGTGCGCCCAGTCCAGCATGGATGCTCGATCCCAGAACACCTTGGTGATCTCGCGGCCTTCGGGCGGCGTGATGCTGATCGTGTAGCGGCCGAATGTTCGGTCGCCGCGACTCTGGCGTTCAAGCTCTCGCAGGCACGGCGCCCAGGACATGTAGTTAGGCATCAGGCGATCACCGCTTCCCGTGCGGCCAGCTCGGATTCGTACAGGCGCTGACGATCCTGTCTCGCGCGTCGGTTGTTGAGGTCGCGGCCGGCGCCGGCGATCGTCGGGTTTTGCTTGCGCCGCTTCTCGCGGGCTTCGGCCTCGTTGAGCGTGCGCAGCATTCGCTGCCGCTCGCCGGGCTGCATCTTCCAGCGCTTCGCGAACAGAGCGTCCATCGAGGCGAGGTCGGACTGCATCTCGCGGCGGCGGAGCCTCCATTGGGCATCCCGATGTGCCCGCGCGATCGAGTCTTGCTCGCTGTCCTCGGTCGTGTCCTTCAACGCAGCCGCGATCGAGGCTTCCTCAATCTCGCCGTCGTCGTCGTCCGAGTCGCCGTCCAGGAGGTCGCAGAGGCCGTCGATGGCAGCCTGAATCTGTGTAGCCGTCGCGGCACTGATCTTCTTCCCGACTCGCTGTTCGCCCGCAGGCGGGATGCTTCGCGGCGCGAGCGGCGAGATAACCGGCGGTACCGGGCTGCCGGAGATCGTCGCTGTCGTCGCCGCATACGTCGGCCACAAGCACAGAGAGACTTCGACGAGTGTGGCGCTGACGATCTTGCGTGTTGACGTTTCGCCGTCCGCGGTCGCGCCCCACACGTCGTTTGAGGCCGTGAACGAGACGGACGCGCCGTTTACGTCTCCTCTCGCGACCGCCTCCGCGATATCCGCTGCCGACTCGGGAAGCTGCAACCAATACCGGAGCCCGTCCGGCTGTACGGCGAGTCGCAGCGTGCCCGCAGCGACACTGCCGAGCGGGCGGCCCGTGTCATGCGACCAGAGCGAAGCAACCGAACGGTTCGAGCCGCCTTCGCCCCACGTCCAGCCGTTACGGGCCTGCTCGTCCAGCGCGTCCGGCGCCCACGACTCTGCGAACGCTCCGCCGACCATCGCCGGCGTGTCCCACGGGACGCCTATCCCGGTTACGGTCACGCCTCCGCCTGCGCGCTTCTCGATGCGCGGACGGTCGAGGACGAGGCTGCGCGTCTCCACAGTCGTCATCGCTGGCCTTCATCTGGGCGAGCTCGCGCTGCGCCCGTTCCGCGTCGAGCCACGGGACGCTGCGGCCTTCGATGTAGTCGACGAGATCGTCCGCGTGGCACGCCTTCAACCATTTCTTGAGTCCGCGCGTCTCGGTCGGCGGCTCCCCGTGCCGCTCGATCCACTTCTTCGGGTAGTCGACCGTCAACGTGCCACCGCGGCCAGGACGTCTTTCAATCGTCATTTTCGTTCTCCATTTCGGTGCGACCGATCGACTCGACCGCGTTGTCGTTGAACAGGTCGCTCAGGTCGTTCTGCTGCTGGCGTTCGTACGAGCTCTCGAGCGACGCGTCGCTGTTGAAGCTGCCGTTCTCGTTGAACGGGTTCATGCCGGCCACCCTTCCGCCTCGAGGATCGTTCTCGACGCGCTGCTGCGCACGCCGGCCAGGGTTACGTCGTGAGCCCAGACTTCGAAATCGGCGGAAGTCGGCGCTTCTCGTCGAACTGCTCCAGCCACTCCTTGACGCCCTCCCACGCTTCCTTGGTCGCCAAATCTTTGGCCATTTCTTCGCGCGCTCGTCCGGTGTTCGGCTGCTGTCCGGCGGCCCACGCCGAGCCAACCACCCCGACCAGCTGCTTCTGCGCGTAGCTCCTGTTCGCGCTCTTACGCTCGTTGAAGATCCGCTCGAACTCGTCCTTGAAGCCCTGGTCGCGTTCTACGCCGAGCGCATCAAGCTCGCCCTGGTATTCGGCGAGGAGCAACAGGTGGCGCCGCGTGCCACGCTTCCTGTTCAGCACGTACAGGATCGCCACGGAGTCGATGATCGAGTCGGTGAACGCCGGATGCTGGTGATCTTTCAAGTCCTCGGCGACGTCGAGCGGGCTGACGCCCAACTCGGCGGCGATGTGTGCGATTGACGTGGGCATTTAGTGGTCCTTTCCTTTTTCTGCTTCGTCTTTGACTGTACGGGGAGTCTCGGAGCGTTCCGATGGCAAAAACGTGATGCCCATCAGTTCCCGCCGGCCTTTGCCGGTGATCGTGAACGAGCCGTTGCTGCGCTCCTCGACCCAGCCCTTGGCGGCTAGTTGCCGCATCCAGTCGGCGAGGTCGTCCGCTGTCAGGCCGCGGGCCGATTGCCGCTTGAGCAGCTGGTCGGGCATCACGACGGCAGCCCTCGGGACGATTAGATGTCGAGCACGATCGTCACCGGCCCGTCGTTCACGAGCTCGACCGTCATCTTCGCGCCGAAGACTCCCGTGTCGACGGGGACGCCCAGGGCTCGCAGCTCGGAGCAGAAGCGTTCGTAGAGCTGCTCCGCCTCCTCGGGCGGTGCGGCCCCGGCGAAGCTCGGCCGGTTCCCCTTCGCGGTATCCGCGAGGAGCGTGAACTGGGAGACGACGAGAACCGCGCCCCCGACGTCTGCGACGGAGCGGTCGAATCGCCCCTCCTCGTCCGGGAAGATCCGCAGCCGCGCGACCTTGCCGGCCAGCCGCGTCGTCTGCTCCTCCCCGTCCTCGCGCGCGACCCCCAGCAGCACGCAGAGTCCCCGCCCGATCTCGCCGCCGGGCGTGACCCTTGCCCGCGAGACGCGCTGCACGACTGCCCGCATCTAGTCGAGCTCGCGGATACGCGCCCGGTACTGGCTCGAATCCGGCTGGAGCGAGCTGGCCAGCTTGTAGTGCCGGTTGGCCTCGACGACCCTCCCCTGCTTCTCGAGGCACCGGCCGAGCGCGTAGTGCGCGTAGTCGTTGACCGGAGAGAGCTCGAGCACCTTGCGAAACTCGGCCTCGGCCTCCCTCCAACGGCGAATCCGGAAGTACGCGATCCCGAGGGTCTCGCGGATCGAGGCCTTGTCGGGCTCTCGGCGCTTCGCCTTCTCGAGCGAGACGGTCGCCTGCGCCGCCATGCCCGCCCGCAGGTGGCGGCGCCCCTGCTGGAAGAGGCTGTAGGTCGACTCGCTCATGACGTCGCCGGCGCGGCAGGGCGTGTGAGCGAGCGGAGAGAAAGCAGACCGCGCAGCCGCTCCCGCCAGGTGAGGCTGCGCCGCGCCCGTCCGAGCAGTGCGTGGAGCTCCCGCCGGGCCGTGGCGGCCGCAGGCGCTGCGTCCCCGGCCGGGCCGAAGCGGGCCGCCGTCGCCGCCGCGACGAACGCCTCGGGTCTCACGCCGAACTCGCGCCGAAAGAGCTCGCCGAGATCGCCGAGCGTCGCACTGCGAGGCGTCTCGATCCGCTGGTCGACGAGGAATGACGTGAGCTCCTGCCGGCACGCGGCCGCGACTGCGCGCGGGTCGCGGCGGACGCTTCGGGCGATGCGAACGGCGAGCTTGGTCAGCGCGATCCCCGCCATCGCCACCGCCAGAGCGGCGAGGAGAAGCAGCACCGGCCGACTCCGGTCGCCGCCACGGCTGTTGCCGACACCGCCGAGCTCGGCGGCCTGCCGCCCCGACGGAAGATGTCCTTTGTGCCCGGGCAAGAAGCCGTTCTGCGTGCCAAGCTTCCCCGCGACCGTCGACGACCCACGCGAGGTGCTCCGAACGTGACCCGTCGGAGACGACGTCGATCCTCCGGTTCGCGCACCGGCGGTAACGGCAGCTGCACCTCGGATCGAGCGCGGCGCGGCTCCGGGCGCAGCCGGAGTCGGGTCGAACGGCAACCAGCCGTATCCCTTGAACCAGACCTCGACCCAGGCGTGAGCCTCGCGGTCGGAGACGTTCCAGAGGTGCTCGCTCTGATCGTAGGTCCCCCCGGCGAAACCGACCGCGACCCGGGCCGGAACGCCGAGGTAGCGGAGCATCAGCGCCATCGCGCCGGCGAAGTACTGGCAGTAGCCCGCATGCGTCTTCGTCACGAAGTTGACGAGCACCGGGGAGATCACCGGCGGATGGTTGGCGTAGCGGAACGTGCCCGAGGCGACGAACCAGTTCTCGAGGTCGGCCACCGCGTCGTAGGGAGTCCGGGCACCGCCGGCGACTCGCTCGTCAAGCCTCGCCAGCGTGGCGTAGGAATTCAAATCGGAGTTTTCCGAGAGCAGCGTCTCGACCTTCTGGGCGCGGTCGGGCGCGCCGAACGCCGGCAGCGTCACATCGTGGCCCACGTCCAGCAGGCCGTCGGTCGAAAGCTCCGACGGATACCGCGCAGGCGAGCGGCGGAGCACGGTGGCGCTCGGCCGCGCGGTGTAGCTCCACACGGTGTAGCGGAGACCGTGCGGGAGGTTCTGGTCGAGCTCCGCGAACCCGGGCTCCGTCTTGACGAGCGGTACGCCGCCCGCAGCCTTGAAGCGGATCGGGACGCTGCCGCCGACGAGGTGCGTGTCGGCGAGGGCGTTGATCGTCACGATCTCGCGGGTGTCGTTTCCCGGCCGTCGCGTGACCGCCGGCTCGAGAGAGTCCGCGGGTCGAAGCGGCGCGACCTTCCAGGCGTTGCCGTCGAAGTCGTCGAGCACCGTCGCGCGCAGATAGGAAGGCGCCCGGTTGGACTGCACCTGCAGGACGGTCGTGGGCTTGCCCGACCACTTGAGCCCGCCGTACTGCGCGTTCCAGACGAAGCCGACGTCCTCGGGCCCGGTCGCGACGTGCGCCAGATTCCACGTCTGCCAGTGGACGAGGCCATGGCGCGCCGCCGTCGCAGAGCCAACCGCGACAGCCGCCACGGCGACCACGGCGACGGCCGGCAGCGCGAACGCAGGCCAGCGGCGGGAGCCGAGCCCGGCGAGCAGGACGAGCGCCGCGGCAAGGATCGCCGCACCCATGACGATTTCGTGCGAGGCGCCCAGCAGCGTGGCCGGCCAGCCGGCACCGACGAGAAGCACGACCGCGCTCGCAACGGGCTTCCGTTCCGCCACGAGCAGCGCGACACCGAGCGCGAAGAGAAACACAGCCGAGAGCACCAGCTCGTTCATCGCCACGTGCACGCGCGGGTCGAACGCGAGATGCGTCCCGTAGAAATCCCCGAACCCGTTCCCGAACTTCGTCCCGAGCTCGGACAACGAAGGCCCGAGGCCGAAGCCGGATCCGGGTCGGTCGAGTCGCCACGGGACGAGATCGACGCCGACGGCCACCCACGCCGCTGCGACCGTTGCAACTGCGGCGGCGAAAAGGCGGAGCAAACGGCGGCGGGGCAGCGCAGCCGCCAGCGCAACCGCGAGGAGCACCAGCACGCGCCACAACGACGTGAGCGGCTGCTCGAGACGAAGCCAGGCGGCCGCCACGACGATGAGCGCGGGAGCGCTGACCGCAGCGGTCCGGGCCGCGCTACGCACGCGCTACCTCGCTCACACCCGCGCCGTCGAGCGCGCTTGCGAGATCGCCTCCCTGCCGAACGACCGCGATCGGCACACCCGCCGCTTGCAGGCGGAGAAGCGCGGGCTCCGGCCGGCGCGGACGTCCGGCGAAGCTCTCCGGCTCGATGTGGACGAGCGCCACCGGGCGGTGCGTGAGCGCGCGCTCGAGCAGGCGGTCGACGAGCGACGGATCGATCCTGGAGGTCACGACGACGAGCTCGAGGGCGCGGGCGGCGGCTCCGTCGGCCGACCGGAGCAAGCTCGCGGCCGGGCCACGCGCGTCGGGCTCGGCCGCGGCGAGGAGCTCGAGCGCGCGCTGCCACTCTGGCCCGTCCGACGAGACCGCTTGCAGCTCGCGCCCCGCGGTGTTGAGGACGAGCACACAGCGGCGGCCGCGCTGCACCTGCGCGAGGAGGATCGAGCCCGCGACCCTGACGGCGACGTCGAAGGACGAGTCCGGCGAGGCGCCGGCGACGGCGGCGGGATCGCCGTCGAGCAGCACGGCGACCTCGTCGCGCGGCGAGTCTTCGAGCTCCTTCACCATCAGCGCGCCGCGCCGGGCGGTCGACGGCCAGTGGACCCGGCGCAGCGACTCGCCCTGCTGATAGTCGCGAACGCTGTGGAGGTCGAAGCCGACGGGCCGTCGCAAAAGGAGCCGCCTGCCGTGGTCGGCCCCGGCGCCGCCGTCGAAGAACAGCCGGTCCAGCTCGGTGAGGCGCGGATAGACGACGAGCGACTGCTGCTCGTCGAGCGCCAGGGTCGCCTCGGCGAGCCCGAACGGATCTGCGATCGACAGCCGGAGCGGCGCGAAGCGGTGCCGTCCGCGCGGCACGCCGTGGAGGCCATACGACCCCGAGTAGAAGCCTCTCCTGCGTGCTCGAAGCTCGACCTCCGCCTCACCGATCCGGCCCACCTGCTCGTGGGCCACGACGTTCGGCAGGGGCACGCCGGGCTCGCGCTCGAGCACGAGCTCGATCCGGACGTCGCCGTATTCGACGAGGTTCTCGTGCCGCCAGCTCCGCCGCGCGCGCGGTTGGCGCACCGTAATCCGCACCCACGCAACCGCGAGCGGGACCACGATGACGAACCCGGCTCCGACCGGATAAAGCGCCGGCGACCCGAAGACGATTGCGACGATCCAGCAGACGACGCCGAGTGCGAGTACCGCTCGACCCCGCGCCGTCATCGCCGTCCCTCGCCGGCGGCCGCTCCCGCCGGGCGAAGCCCGGCTCCGCGCCCGGATGACGCCGCTGGCAGCAGGATGCTGCGCGCGCGTCGCTTGGCCGTGCTCGCCGCACTGTCCGGCGCGCCGCACCCTTGCCTCCTTTGCCAGCGGCGCCCGAGGAACAGCGATGCGCTCGCAAGCGAGCGCATCAGACGGGAACCGGGGTGTGCGCGAGCGCGTCGGCGACGAGCTCCTCCGCACCGAGCGCGGCCGAGCGAGCCTCCGGCGCCAGGATCAGACGGTGCGCGAGCACCGGCGCAGCGACGGCTTTCACGTCGTCGGGAGTGACGTACTCGCGGCCCTCGGAGAGCGCGCGCGCCTTCGCCACCCTGAGCAGCGCTATCCCCGCGCGCGGGCTCGCACCGAGATAGAGGCGTGAGTCGCCGCGGGTCTGCCGCAGCAGCGCCACGACGTAGCGCCCGACGCTCTCCTCGACGTACACGCCGCGCGCGGCCTCGACGAGGCGCAGGACGTCCGCGGCGTCGGCGACTGCGCGAAGCGAGTCGAGAGGCGGCTCATGCGTTTGTTCGTCGAGCATCCGCGCTTCCTCGGCGAGCGACGGATAGCCGAGCGAGAGCCGCATCGTGAACCGGTCGAGCTGCGCCTCGGGCAGCGGGTACGTCCCCTCGTACTCGATCGGATTCTGCGTCGCCATCACCATGAACGGCGGCTCGAGCCCGTACGTGACGCCGTCGACCGAGACCTGCCGCTCCTCCATGCACTCGAGCAGCGCGGCCTGCGTCTTCGGCGAGGCGCGGTTCACCTCGTCGACGAGGAGGAGGTTCGCGAACACGGGGCCCGGCCGGAACTCGAACTCGTTCTGCTGCTGGTTGAAGACGTTGACGCCGGTCACGTCCGAGGGCAGCAGGTCGGGCGTGAACTGGAGGCGGGAAAAACGGGCCTCGAGGGAGCGCGCCAGCGCCTTGGCCAGCATCGTCTTGCCGACGCCGGGGAAGTCCTCGATGATCGCGTGTCCCTCCGCGACGAGGCAGAGGACGATCAGGCGCAGCGTGTCGTCGGGCGCATGTACGACCCGGCCGAGGTTCTCGACGATCGTCGAGATCTGGCCACTCGGAACCGGTTCGACTGCGCGCTCAGCCATTTCCCAGGAGAGCCTCCACCTCGTCGAGGACCGCGGCCGCGATCTCTTCCTTCGGTGCCTTCGCAACCGTGCGCTCGCCGGATGCCGCGAGGAGGGTCACCTCGTTGTCGGACGCGTCGAAGCCGATGTCCGGCCGGGAGACGTCGTTGAGGACGAAGAGGTCCGCGCCTTTGTCGGCGAGCTTCTGCCGCGCCCGTTCCAGCCCGGTGTCGCCGGTCTCGGCGGCGAAGCCCACGAGGAGCTGGCCTTCGCGGCGGCGCTCGCCGAGTGCCGAGAGGACGTCGGTCGTCGGCTCGAGCTCGAGCGTCCAGGTGGCCGTGTCCTTCGGCCGCTTCGCTGCGAGCGCCTCGGCGGGCCGGTAGTCCGCGACGGCCGCGGCCATGATCACGACGTCGGCGTGGGCCGCGCGGTCGAGCGCCTCGCGCCCGAGCTCGGCGGCGGTCGGCGTCTCGACGACCGTCACTCCTTCCGGCGCCCGCACTGCGAGGTTCGCGGCGAGCAGCGTCACCTCGGCGCCGCGCCTGCGTGCCTCGGCCGCAAGGGCGACGCCCATCCGGCCCGACGAGCGGTTGCCGACGTAGCGGACCGCGTCGAGCGGCTCGCGCGTACCGCCGGCCGAAACGAGCACTGTCCTTCCTTGTAACAGACTGTTACTTGCGGAGAGGAGACCGGTTGCTGCGCCGAAGATCTCGTCCGGCTCGGCCATCCGCCCCACTCCGAGCTCTCCCTCGGCCGTCTCGCCTTCGTCCGGGCCGACGAGGACGACGCCGCGCGCGCGCAGCGTGTCGGCGTTCGCCCGCGTCGCGGGGTGAGCCCACATCCGTGGATTCATCGCCGGGGCCACGAGCACCGGCCCGCGGTGCGCAAGCGCCGCCTCGGTGAGGACGTTGTCGGCGATCCCGTGTGCGAGCTTGGCCAGCGTGTTGGCCGTGCACGGTGCGACGACGAGCAGGTCGGCGCGCGTGAGATGGAGGTAGACGTCCTCAGCGGGCGGGCGCCGTGCGAGCGCGCGAAACGTCTCGGCCGTGACGAAGCGCTCGGCGCCGGGCGTGACCAGAGGCACGACATCGTGGCCTTCCTTGACGAGCAACCGGCACAGCTCGCACGCTTTGTAGGCGGCGATGCCACCCGTCACGCCGAGAAGGACGCGGGACATGCCGAAATGATGCCTACCCGCCGCAGGTACGGCTGACGCGCGAGCTTTCGGCTACGCGCTGTAGTCGTACTTGAGCATGCCCTGGGAGACTTCCTCGAGGGCCATGGTCAGGTAGTTCTTCGACCGGCTCTCGACGAGGGGCGGCAGGTTGTCGCCGAAGGTGCCCTCACCGAGCTGCTGGTGGTAGTTGTTGATCTGCCGGGCGCGCTTCGCCGCCACGATCACGAGTGCGTAGCGCGAGTCCACGTTCTGCAGCAGGTCGTCGACGCGGGGTTCGATCATCGCCGGGGCATGGTAGCTGCGGGACTCAGGAGGCCGCGGACCAACGTGGTCAGCTCGGCGGCCGCGCGCTCGAGGACGTCGTTCTCGATCACGTGGTCGAACTCGCCGGCCTGCTCGAGCTGCTTCCGGGCGAGCTCGATGCGCTCATGGATCTCGCCGGAGCTCTCGGTCGCGCGCTCGCGCAGGCGCCGCTCGAGCTCGTCGACGCGGGCGGCGATGAAGATCGTCACGGCGCCCGGCACCTCGTGCTTGACCCGAAGCGCTCCTTCGGTCTCGAGCTCCAGGAGCGGAACGTGGCCGTTCCCCGCGATGCGGTCGAGCTCGGAGCGGAGCGTGCCGTAGCGGTGGCCCGAGACGTACTCGACGTGCTCGAGGAACTCGCCACGCCCGACGCGTGCGAGGAAGTCGTCGTCGGAGAGGAACCAGTACTCGCGACCGTTCTCCTCCCCACGCCGCCGCTCGCGGGTCGTGGCCGAGACGGTCGCCTCGATTTCGGGCACGCGCTCGACGAGCTCGCGGATGAGCGTCCCCTTGCCGGCGCCCGACGGGCCCGTGACGACGAGCACCGTCGGCATCCGAGGAGCCTCCACTACCTGCTGTTGAAGAGGCCGATCAGCTCGGCGCGTTGCCGGTCGGAGAGCCCGCCGACCGTCTTGGACGGGCTGATCTTGCACGTGGTGAGGAACCGCGTCGCCTTGACGCGCCCGAACTTCGGCACCGCCATCAGGATGTCGATGACCTTCGCCGTCGAAACGTACTCGGGCGGGTTGCCGAGGATCTTCTCGATCCGGACCGCGCCCTCTTTGAGGTCCTTCTTCAGCTTCGCGCGCTTGACGCGCACGTCATTCGCTCTCTTGAGGGCGTCCATCCGCTGGTCGAGGGAACGAAGCGGAGCATGCGCCTGCGTCTTGGTCGGACTCACGGCCGGCCGATCTTACCAATGTGCCCGCCCGCTTCAAGCGGGGACTTTTCGCTCGGTTTCCGGGCTTTTTGCCAGACTCCCCGCGTCGTCAGGCATGGCAACACCGGCGGCTTCGCATGCTGCGGCCAGCTCGGCGCGAACCCTCGCCGGAGCGCCGGGATCCGCGAAGAGGACCGTTCCGAGCGCGATGTCGCGGGCGCCGCAGACGGCGAACTCGAGGGCGTCGCGGCCGGTCTCGATCCCTCCCATCCCGACGATCGGCAGCCCGGTCGCCTCGTGGCAGACGGCCACCGCGTGGAGCGCGATCGGCTTCAGCGAGGGCCCCGAGAGGCCGCCGCTGCCGCGCGCCAGCACCGGCCGAAGGCACGCGTCGAGCGCGGTCGCGCGAAGCGTGTTGATGAGGGACAGGCCGTCGGCGCCGGCCGCGGCGACCGCGCGCGCGACCTCGGCGACGTCCGGATGCGCGGCGGAAAGCTTCGCGTAGAGCGGGAGCTGCGTCGCGCGTCGGCAGGCGGCGACGATCTCGGCCGACGAGTCGGCCGCCTCGTCGACATTCGGGCACGAGAGGTTGAGCTCGATCGCCTCGACTCCTGCGAGACGCGAGCACGTCTCCGCGTAGTCGTCGGCGCAGAAGCCGCCGACGCTGACCCACACGGGAGGCCCGAGCTCGGCCAGCTGCGGGAGGTGCTCGGCGAGGAAACGGTCCCGGCCGGGGTTGGCGAGGCCGATGGCATTGAGCATCCCGTGTGCGGTCTCGGCGATCCGCGGCGGAGCGTTCCCCTCGCGAGGCAGCGGCGTGACGGTCTTCGTGACGAAGGCGTCGAGCTGCCGCGCGACGTCGGGCGCCGACGAGCGCGTCGAGGCAGCCGCTCGCGTTGAGGACCCTCACGCGGCCACCTCCTCGCGCGGGCGAAGGCGAACGGAATCGAGCACCGGCCCCTCGACGCAGAGGCGCTTCAGCGCTCCGTCGATCTCGACGACGCAGCCGTAACACGCCCCGTAGCCGCACGCCATCGGAGCCTCCCACGCGAGCTGCGCATTCGGGCACTGCGCCGCCACGGCGTGGAGCATCGGCACCGGCCCGCACGCCAGCACGTCGTGCCCCTCGGGCAGCACGTCGGTGACGAGCACGGGATCGATCACGACCTCGGCGTGCGGAAGCAGCGCGGCCGCTTCGGCATGGTGCTGCGAGCGGAATCCGAGCACAGCCGGAGGCGCGTTCAGCGCCTCGGAGAGCCAGGGCAGCGGTGCGATCCCGATCCCACCGCCGACGAGGAGCGGCCGCTCGACGTCGAGCCGGTAGCCGTGCCCGAGCGGCCCGAGCACTGCGATCTCCTCCCCGGCCCGGAGCCGGCAGAGCGCTTCGGTTCCCGGGCCGACCGGGTCGACGAGAAACGCGAGCTCGCCGGGCGGCGCGAGGCAGAGCGAGAACGGCCGCGGCAGCAGGCGACCGGGCGCCTCGAGCATGAAGAGCTGTCCGGGCACGCCGGGGTCGAGGTCGCCGCGCTCGAGGCTCAGCAGGGTGTACGGCCCGACGCGCTCGGAGCCGGTGACGCTATGCCGACTGGGTGACGCCGAGCTCTGCATCGATCCGCTCCTGGAGTGACACGGCCTGCTCGGCCCGCGCAGTGGCGATCGCGTGCACGGCGGCGGCTGCGCCCGAGAGCGTCGTGATGCACGGCACGCGCCGTGCGAGCGCCGCCTCGCGGATCGCGTAGCCGTCCGAGCGGGCGTTGCGGCCCTCCGGCGTGTTGATGACGAGGTCGCAGCGGCCGCGCCGGATCAGGTCGACGACCGTCGGCTCGCCGTCGGTGGCCTCGCTGAGCTTGCGCACCGGCTCGACCTCGATCCCGCGGCGGCCAGGGTGGCTGCCGTCCCCTCGGTCGCGTACAGCTCGAAGCCGAGGCCGACGAGCGTCGCTGCGATCGGCACGGCCTGTTGGTGGTCGGGCTCGCGGATGGAGATGAAGACGGAGCCCGGAGCGCGGCAGCCTCCGTCCCGCGGCACGTTCGGCCTTGTCGAGGGCGGTCGACAGGTCGGCGGCGCTCGCCATCACCTCGCCGGTCGAGCGCATCTCCGGCCCCAGCACCGGGTCGCTGCCGGGGAAGCGCGCGAACGGCAGCACGGCGGCCTTGACGCTCCACTGCCGCGGTGGCCGCTCCGGCGGGAGCCCGAGCTCCGAGACCGTCGCGCCGAGCGCCAGGCGACACGCCGCCCTGACGAGCTCCACGCCGGTTGCCTTGCTCACGAACGGGACGGTGCGCGACGCGCGTGGGTTCGCCTCGATCACGTAGACGTCGCCGTCGCCCGTCACCGCGAGCTGGACGTTGAGCAGCCCGACGGCGCCGAGGGAGCGTCCGAGGATGCGAACGACGCGCGCGATCTCCTGCGTCTGCGCGAACGAGAGGCTCGGCGCCGGCAGGACGCAGGCCGAGTCGCCCGAGTGAACCCCGGCCTCCTCGACGTGCTGCATGACGGCGGCGACGTAGGTGTCCACGCCGTCACAAAGCGCGTCGACATCGACCTCGACCGCGTGCTCGACGAAGCGGTCGACGAGGATGCGCTCGAAGCGCGGCATGTTGCGTACGTCGTCGGCCGTGTAGCAGACGCGCATCGCGCGGCCGCCGAGCACGTAGGAGGGCCGGACGAGCACCGGGTAGCCGATCCGCTCGGCGATCTCGACGGCTTCGTCGGGCGAGGCGGCGATCCCCCACTCCGGCGACCGCAGACCGTGTGCCAGCAGCAAGCCGGCGAAGCGCTCACGGTCCTCCGCGAGGTCGACGGCGTCGAACGGCGTGCCGAGGATCCGGTAGCCGGCATCCTCGATCGCGCGCGCGAGCTTCAGCGGTGTCTGGCCGCCGAACTGGATCACGACGCCGTCGGGCTTCTCCCGCTCGCAGATGGCGAGCACCGACTCGGTGTCGAGCGGCTCGAAGTAGAGCCGGTCGGAGGTGTCGTAATCGGTCGAGACGGTCTCGGGGTTGCAGTTGACCATCACGGCCTCGTAGCCGAGCTCGCGGTACGTCGTGACGGCGTGGACGCAGCAGTAGTCGAACTCGATCCCCTGCCCGATCCGGTTCGGGCCCGAGCCAAGGATGACGACCCGCGGGCGGTCACCGGTCGGCGCGGCTTCGTCCTGCTCGCCCCACGTCGAGTAGTAGTAGTTGGAGGCCGCCTCGACCTCGCCCGCGCACGAGTCGACGCGGCGGTACACGGGACGGACGCCGCAGTCGCGCCGCCGCTGTCGTACCGCCGTCTCGGTCGTGCCCGCAGCAGCGGCGATCTCGGCGTCGGAGAGACCGAGCCGCTTGAGACGCAGCCAGTCGCCCGCAACGAGAGACTCGGCATCGCCGATGCCGGCGAGCGCGTCGCGGATCTGGTCGAACTCGCGGTGGAAGAACGGGTGCACGTCCTCGGGCACGTCCGCGAGCAGCTGCCACGGCGTCGCGGCGCCGGCGTCGAGCTCCCGCGAGCGGTACGCCTTGAGGAACGCCTCGCAGAAGGTGCGGCCGATGCCCATCGTCTCGCCCACCGACTTCATCTGCGTGCCCAGGGTCCGGTCGGCGCCGGGGAACTTCTCGAAGGCGAAGCGGGGGAACTTGACGACGACGTAGTCGAGCGTCGGCTCGAAGCTGGCCGGCGTCGTGCCCGTCAGGTCGTTCGGGATCTCGTCCAGCGTGTACCCGACCGCGAGTCGCGCGGCAACCTTCGCGATCGGATAGCCGGTCGCCTTGGAGGCGAGCGCCGACGAGCGCGAGACGCGCGGATTCATCTCGATCACCCGCACGTCGCCCGTCTCGCGGCTGCGGGCGAACTGGATGTTCGAGCCGCCGGTGTCGACGCCGACCGCACGGATCACCGCGGCGGCCGCATCGCGCAGCTCCTGGTACGCCTCGTCGGGCAGCGTCATCTGCGGCGCGACCGTGACCGAGTCGCCCGTGTGGACGCCCATCGGATCGAGGTTCTCGATCGAGCAGACGATGACGACGTTGTCGATGCGGTCGCGCACGACCTCGAGCTCGAACTCGTCCCAGCCGCGCACCGACTCCTCCACCAGCACCTGGCCGATCGGGGACTCGGACAGGCCGCGCTCGACCTGCCGGTACAGCTCGTCCGCGCTGTACGCGAAGCCGCCGCCGTGGCCGCCGAGCGTGAAGGCGGGCCGGACGACCGCGGGAACCATCAGGCCCTCGAGCTCATCGAGCGAGGTGACGATCGCCGACTTCGGCACCTTGAGGTTGCACGACTCGACCGCCTCCTTGAACTTCAGCCGGTCCTCGGCGCGCTCGATCGCGTCGAGCCTCGCGCCGATCAGCTCGATCCCGAGCTCGTCGAGGACACCCGCGTTCGCAAGCTCGCGCGCGAGGTTGAGCGCGGTCTGGCCGCCCATCGTGGGCAGCAGCGCGTCCGGTTGCTCGATGCGCAGCACCTCGGCCACCGACTCGACGTCGAGCGGCTCGAGATAGGTGCGGTCGGCGAAGCCGGGGTCGGTCATGATCGTCGCCGGGTTCGAGTTGACGACGATCGTGCGGAACCCGTCCTCGCGCAGCACCTTGAGCGCCTGGCAGCCCGCGTAGTCGAACTCGGCCGCCTGGCCGATCACGATCGGCCCGGAGCCGACGATGCAGATCGACTCGATGTCGTTACGCCGCGGCATCCGCCACCTCCTGCACCCAGGCCTCGAGCAGCGGCCAGGCGTCGTGCGGGCCCGGCCCCGCTTCGGGATGGAACTGCAGCGAGCGGGCGCGCAGGTCCGGCAGATCGAGCCCTTCGACCGTGCCGTCGTAGAGGGAGACGTGCGACACCTCGGCGGCCTCGCTCGACTCGACCGCAAAGCCGTGGTTCTGGCTCGTCACGAGCACGCGGCCGGTAAGCCGCTCGTGCACCGGGTGGTTCGCGCCGCGGTGGCCGAACGGCAGCTTGTACGTCGCGTGGCCGGTCGCGCGCGCGATCAGCTGGTGGCCGAGGCAGATGCCGAGCACGTGCGTGCGTCCCAGCAGCTCGCGCACCGTCTCGGTCTCGGCCGCGAGCGGCTCCGGATCGCCCGGCCCCGGCGAGAGAAGGACGCCGTCGTAGCCGGCGAGCTCGTCGGCGCCGGTGTCGTGCGGATGAACCGTCACCGCAGCGCCGGCCTTGGCGAGCCGGCGGAGCACCGAGTTCTTGACGCCGTAGTCCACCACCCCGATTCGCACCTGGCCTTCGCCCGTGAACACGTACGGCTCGTCGGTCGAGACGCCCTCGACGAGCGGCCGCCCGAGCATCGACGGCTGCTGCGCCGCGAGCTCGATCGCGTCCTCGACCGCCAGCTCGGAGGCGACGGCGATGCCCGGCGCGGCTCCGGCGTCTCGGAGATGGAGGACGAGGCTCCGCGTGTCGATCCCGGTCAGCGCGACCACGCCGCGCTCGCTCAACCAGTCCGTCCACTCAGGCCCGCGCGCCTCGCGCATGAGCACGGCGCGCGCGTGGGTCCGCGCCGATTCGCTCCGCCCGTCGGCCACGCCGTAGTTGCCGACCATCGGCGCCGTGAAGCAGATGAGCTGGTCCTCGAAGCTCGGGTCGGTGACCGCCTCCTGGTAGCCGGACATGCCCGTCGTGAAGACGGCCTCTCCGAGCGCGTACCCCTCGGAGCCGACCGACTCGCCGGGCCAGACCGTGCCGTCCGCAAGCGCCAGGTAGCTCATGATTCGTACGCCACCGATCCGCCGGCGAGCGTGATGCGCACCGCTCCGGCGAGCGTCGACCCGAGCAGCCAGGAGTTGCCCGACCGCGAGCGGAACGGCCGCTCACCGACCGTCCACTCCTGCTCGAGGTCGAGGAGAACGAGGTTGGCCCGCGCCCCGGCCGCGACGCGTGGCCGGTCGAGGCCGAAAATCCGTGCCGGCCCGGCCGACATCCGCTCGAGGAGCGTCTCGAGCGGCAGCCGTCCCGGCTTGACGAGATGCGTGTAGAGCGAGGCGAACGCGGTCTCGAGGCCCGTCACCCCGAACGGCGCCGCCTCGAACGGCACCTCTTTCTCGTGCGCGGCGTGCGGCGCGTGATCGGTCGCGATCGCCTCGATCGTCCCGTCGCGCACGGCGTCGAGCAGCGCGACCCGGTCCTGCTCGGCCCGCAGCGGCGGATTCATCTTCACGTTCGGGTCGAGCGAGCGGACCGCGTCGTCGGTGAGGACGAGGTGATGCGGAGTCGCCTCGCCGCTCGCAGCGATACCGGCGTCGCGCGCCCGTCTCAGCGCGTGGACCGACTCGGCCGCCGAGAGGTGGAGGACATGCACCCGGCCGCTCTCGTAGGCAGCGAGCGAGAGGTCGCGCTCGACCGCGACGGACTCGGCGACGGAGGGATAGCCGGCGAAGCCGAGCTCGGCGGCGACACGTCCCTCGTGCACATGGCCGCCGTGCGAGAGCGCCGGCTCCTCGCAGTGGAGCGCGAGCGGCCGGTCGGTCGTCGAGGCGTACTGCAGCGCCCGCCGCATCAGCCCTGCCGAGGCCACAGGCACGCCGTCGTCGGAGAAGGCGACCGCCCCCAGCTCGGCCAGCTCGCCCATCTCGGTCAACTCCTCCCCCTGCTGGCCGCGTGTGATCGCGGCGAGGAAGCCGACCGGCACCGCCGCCTCGCTCCGGGCGGTCTCGACGAGCGAGCCGAGCGTCGCGGCCGAATCGACGATCGGATCGGTGTTCGGCATCGCGAGGATCGCGCAGAAGCCGCCTGCCGCCGCAGCGGCCGTACCACTCGCGATCGTCTCTTCATCCTCGCGACCGGGCGTGCGCAGGTGGACGTGCGGATCGACGAAAGCCGGCGCGAGCACGAGCCCATCCGCCTCGACCACGCGATGCCCGTTGGCGTCGACGTGCTCTCCAACCTCGACGATCGTCCCGCCGTCGATCCGCACCTCGAGCCGCGCGTCGATCCCCTCCGCGGGATCGAGCACGCGCGCCCCGCGGATCACGAGGTCGGCGCCCGGTAGCTCCTTCTGCGAGAGCATCACGCAACCTCCGCCGCGGCGAGCGCCTGCACTCCGACGGGGCCGCCCGTGAGCAGGTCGTAGAGGACGGCCATCCGCGTGACGAGCCCGGAGCGGACCTGGGCCGTGATCAGCGACTCGGGCGAATCGGCGACGCGCGGATCGATCTCGACGCCGCGGTTCATGGGCCCCGGGTGCATGACCTTCTGGCCGGGCCGCAGCCGCGCGGGCGTTACCCCCCAACGTGCCGTGTACTCGCGGAGGCTCGGGACGAAGTTCGCGCCGGCTTCCATCCGCTCGTTCTGCAGGCGGAGGACGTAGACGACGTCCGCGTCGCGGATCGCGTCGATGTCGGTGCTCGTCTCCGCCGGCAGCTCGCGCGGCAGCAGCGCCGGCGGGCCGACGAGCGTCGCCCGGATCCCGACGAGCGCGAACGCCTGCAGCAGCGAGCGCGCCACGCGCGAGTGGAGGACGTCGCCGACGATCGCGACGTGGAGCCCGTCGAGCTGTCCGAGGTTTTCTCGCAAGGTGTAGAGATCCAGCAGCGCCTGCGTCGGATGCTGGTGCTTCCCGTCCCCGGCGTTGACGACGTGCGCGTCCGTCACGCGCGCGACGAGTTGCGGCGCGCCGATCTGCGGGTGCCGGATCACGATCACGTCGGGGTCGTAGGCACCGAGCGTGAGCGCCGTGTCCTTGAGCGACTCGCCCTTGTCCACCGAGGAGCCGGTCGACTTGACGTTGAGCGTGTCCGCGGAGAGGCGCTTCGCCGCGAGCTCGAAGGAGGACGACGTTCGGGTCGAGGACTCGTAGAAGAGATTCACGATCAGATGACCCTTGAGCGTCGGCAGCTTCTTGACGTGGCGCTCGAGGGCGGTCTCGAAGGTTCGCGCCGTGCCGAGCAGCCGCTCGACGTCGTCGCGCGTGAGATCGCCGACGCCGAGGAGATGCCGCTTAGGAGGGTTCGTCGGCGGGCGCAGATCATCGGTCACCAGGCGAATCATCCGTTTTCCTCCTCGGGGCTCGCGACGAGCAGAACCGCGTCGACCTCGTCCACCTCGACGAGTTGCACCTGGATCCGCTCACCGCGCGCAGTCGGCAGGTTCTTGCCGACGTAGTCGGGCCGGATCGGGAGCTCGCGGTGCCCCCGGTCGACGAGCACGGCGAGCTGGACGCGGGCGGGCCGGCCGTAGTCGAAGAGCGCCTCGATCGCCGCGCGGATCGTGCGGCCCGTGTAGAGAACGTCGTCGACGAGCACCACCGTCCGCCCGTCGAGCGGGAAGTCGAGCTGCGTCGCGCGGACGAGCGGCTGGGCGGCGAGCGGCGCTTCCCCGCCGCGGACCGAGACGTCGTCGCGGTAGAAGGTGATGTCGACGGCGCCGAGCGCGGGTTCGTCTCCGACGCGCTCGGAGATCAGACGCGCGAGCCGCTGCGCAAGGGGGACGCCTCGGGTCTGGATCCCGACGAGAGCGACCTCCTCGAGCTCCGGATTGCCCTCGATGATCTCGTGGGCGATTCTGGAAAGGGTCCTCGCCAGCCCGTCGGCGTCGAGGAGGGTTTTCCCCTGCTCAGGGGCGTGCGTACTCATCCGACTCCTTTCCGGCCTCGCTGGACCGGGTTAAAGGGGTTCGTGCTGCGAGCAGACTAGCGCCGACGGCGGACGGCCGCCGTGAGGAGCTCGAGCGCCGTTCGTTGTGCGGGATAGCGTTCGTCGGCCGCGAGGACGATTGCGACCGCCTCGGCGTCCGGCACCGCGAAGACGGCCGTTGCATAGCCCGGCCCACCGCCCCCGTGACCGACGACCGTCCCGAGCGGATGTTCGGGATCGGCCATGACCCCGAGGCCGTAGGACGGCCGCACGAAGCCCGGCGCGTCGGCGCCGATCGAAACGAAGGTGCGCGGGTCGAGCATCTCGCTCGGCAGGTTCCGCCAGAATCCGACGAGGTCCTCGGCACGTGCGACGAGCGTCCGGTGCCCGACCCAGCACGGGTCGTAGACACCGCGGACGTCGCCGACACCGCCGAGGAGGAGCGCGCTCGGCGCCGGCACAGCGCCGCGAAGGTCATCCAGCCGTTCGGCGACCGTGGCGTCCGCGAGACCGAGTCGTGGCAAGAACGCCGAGAGGCCTCCGTGCTCGTCGAGGACCCGCCGCAGAATGAGATAGCCGGTGTTCGAGTACGCCCAGCCCTGTCCCGGCTCGAACTGCCGCCCGCCTGCAGTCGCGCGCGCGAGAAACTCGTCGTCGTTCCACGCGGAGCCCGGCCGCTGCCTCACGGCCTCGTGATACTCCGGGAGCGATCCGTAGTCGCGCACCCCGCTCGTGTGGTCGAGGAGGTTCCGCACCGGATCGAGCTCGAGCACGCCGTCGCGAGCGAGACAGAGCACCGCAGCTGCGACGACCGTCTTCGTGACGCTGTAGATCGGGTACCGCGCATTCGGGTCTCCGGCGGTCTGGACGTCGTGGCCGGCGGCGACGATTGTGGTGACGCTCATGCTCGAGGACGACGCTACATCCCTCTGACAGCGGCGTAGAGGCTGGCCCATTGGCGGAGGTCGAGGTCGCGGGCTCGCGCGTGCGGGTCGAAGCCGAGCTCGTTGGCGGTGCGGTGGACAAGCCGGCGCGGGAGGATCCGGTCGAGCGGAGCCTGCCTTGCGAACGCACGCCGCAGCAGCGCGTCGTAGGCGGCAGCTTCGCCCGGCGCGACGAGCGGCTCCGGCCGCCGAGTCGCCCGCAGCACCGCCGCATCGACCCCGGGCGGAGGCGCGAAGCACGCACGCGACACCCGGCGGACGAGGCTAAGCTCGTACCGGGCACCCCAGGTGCAGGCGAGGAGGGTCGACGGCCAAACCGCTGTCCGCTTCGCGGCGAGCCCCCACTCCACGATCGCGTCGAGCTGCGAGAGGCGCACGGCCGGATCGCCGAGCAGGCGGCGCAGGATCGCGGTGCCGAAGGCGAACGGCAGATTCGCGACGACGGCGAACGGTTCGTCGGGCAACGGCGCGGTGGTCGCGTCTCCCTGCACCACTTCGACTCGAGAATCGCTGCCGAAGCGGGCCTCGAGTTGGCGCAGCGCGGCCACGTCGAGCTCGACCGCGCGCACACGGGCTCCCGAGGCGGCGAGAGCGCGAGTCAGGACGCCGCCCCCGGCACCGAGGTCGAGCACGAGCGTGCCAGGGGCGACTCCCGCGTCGCGAACGAGCTCGTCGGCGAAGGCGCGACTACGAAGGGCGTGGCGCCCGGGCGGGCGCGCCTGCGATACGGCGCGCTCTGCCACGGAAGAAAGCCATCGTCATCGGTTAGGGCTCCGAGATCAGGTCGTCGGGTTCCGTGAGCGCCTCGATCGCATCCTGGGCCGACTCGAGCTCTGCCTCGGGCACGAGGACGGTCACCGCGTCTGCTTCCGGCGCCTGCTCGATCGACGACTCGATGCCCGCGTTGCGCAGGATCTCCTGCATCTCCTCCGCCTCGGTCACGTCGCCGGCCACTGCGGCCTGAACCATTCCGCTCATTACCCGTCGATCATAGGCGCTTCGGCCCGTTCCGTCTCCGTCCGCGGCGGCCGGGCGCCGTTCTTGACGAGCCGCGGCGCGCCGCGTTCCGGGAACGGCACCTCGATCAGGTCGAAGTCGCGGGGCACGACGGTGTTCGGGAAGACCTCGCGTGCCTCGTCCGCGAGCTCCGGCCCGAAGTAGCGCGGCGAGACGTGCGTGAGGGCGAGAAGTCGCACCTGCGCAAGGCGCGCCACCTCGGCGGCCTGCGCAGCGGTCGAGTGCATCGTCTCCCGCGCGCGCTCGGACTCCTCGCTCAGGAAGCTCGCCTCGTGTACGAGCAGATCCGCGTCGTGGGCCGCCTGCACGACGAACGGCGACGGCGCTGTGTCTCCGGTGTAGACGACTTTCCGCCCCGGTCGCGGCTCGCCCAGCACGTCGGCCGGGGTCACGGTGCCGCCCGAGTCGACCGTCACCTCTTGTCCCGCCTGCAGCAGCCCGCGCGCCGGCCCGTCGGGAACGCCGAGCGCGTCGGCTGCCGCGACGTCGAAGCGGCCCGGCCGTTCGTGCTCGACGATCGCGTAGCCGAGCGCCTCCGCGCCGTGCTCGACCGCCAGCCCTTCGATCGCGTAGTCCTCCCGCTCGAGCCGCTCCCCGACGTCGAGCTCGACGAGGTCGAGCGGATACGGCAGCCGGCCGAGGAACGGATGCAGCTGCTTGAACAGCTCGCGCACGCCGCGCGGGCCGTAGACCGTGAGCGGCGTCTCCTCGCGGCCGCGCAGCGCGAACGTCTTCAGCATGCCCGGCAGGCCGAGGAAGTGGTCGGCGTGGAAATGCGTGAGGAAGATCTCCTGCAGATCGGGTAGGCCTAGCGCCGAGCGCTGCAGCTGCCGCTGCGTCCCCTCGCCGCAGTCGAACAGGAGCCGCTCGCTGCCGCGGCGCACGAGCAGCGCCGCGGGGCCGCGTTGCGCAGTCGGCATCGAGGCGGCCGTGCCGAGGAAGACGACGTCGAGATCCACGCGGCGATTGTAGGATCGAGCGGTGGCTGACCCGACCGTGCTCGAGGTTTACCGCCGCGAGGTGACGCCCGAGCTCTACCGCGAAGTGCGGGAGCTCTACAAGAAGCACTCGGTGGCCGAGGACGCTCGTGACCTCGCCGGCCTGATCTCGACGCTGACTCCGGACTGCGTCTACGAGCTCGTCCAGACCGGCCATCGCTGGGAGGGCCATGACGGCGCGCGTCGCTTCTACACCGAGCTCCTGACGGCGTTCCCGGACATCCGGTTCGACCTGACCGACATCGTGATCGGCCCGCAGGGCGTGTGCGAGGAGGCGAACGTCTCGGCGACCCAGCAGGCGCCGTGGCTCGGCCAGGCCCCGGTCGAGGGCAGGCTCGAGTGGAAGGTCCTGATCTGGTTCCCGTGGGATCCCGAGCTGCGCCTCTTCCGCGGCGAGAAGGTCTACACCTTCGGGATCGAGCTTCCGCCGGTGGCTTAGGGAACGAGAAGCTTCTCGCCCGGGACGATCGTCGCCGAGGCGAGGTGGTTCCGCTGCTGGAGCTTCCAGACACCCTCGCGCGGGTCACCGCCGTATGTGCGCACCGCGACCGACCACAGCGTGTCGCCGGGACGCACGACGTAGATCCGCTTCGGCCCCGCGCCGCTCGAGCCGCGAGCCGCGAGCCCGACGGCAAGTGCCACGACGCAGACCAGGATGAGCAGCTTCCCGAACATCTGTTCGCATAGTAGGCGAACGGGTGTTCGGTTGTCAAGCGTCTAGCGCGAGCGCCGCGGCCGCTTGCGAAGAAGGATGTAGAGCGAGGTGAGGGCGACCCCCACCCGGAACAGCCACTTTGTCTCTTCTGCGTTCATGCCCGCAGACTATGGACGAGCGGCGAGCACGGCGTCGACGAGCTTCGCTGCGCCGAACCGAACGGGATCGTCGGCCGGCAGGCCCGTCTCCTCCTCGGCCGCCGCGACCGCAGCTCGCGCCTCGTCGTCGCCGAGCGCACGCGTGTTGAGCGCGACCGCCGCGACTCGTGCTGGGCGCGTTGGCAGGGCAAGTCGCTCGTGCAGCTCGACGAGCTCGCGGAGCGGCGGGATCGGGTGCGGGCCACCTCCGGCGCCCTCGATGTGCGTCCGGCCCGCCTCGTGGCAGAGCACGAGCAGATGCGGCGCGCTCCCGTGATAGAGCCCGAGCGTCACGCCCGAGTAGACCGGATGGACGAGCGAGCCCTGGCCCTCGACCCAGAGCAGCTCGCCGCCGCGGTCGCGCCCCTCGAGCACGAGCCGCTCTGCGGCGCCCGCGAGGAAGTCGGCCACGACGGCGTCGATCGCCAGTCCCCAGCCCGCGATCACCATCCCCGTCTGGCCGGTCGGGACGAAGACGGAGCGCAGACCGCGCCGGCGCGCCTCGCGGTCGAGCTCGCACGAGACCGTCATCTTCCCGATCGCGCAGTCGGAACCGACCGTGAGGACGATCGTCGCGTCGACCGAGAGACCCTCGCCCGTCGCGGTCGAGAGATCGGCCGGAGGGCGACGCAGGTCGCGAAGCTCGACGCCACGCTCGGCCGCGAGCGCACTGAGCGTCGGATCGTCGCGGAGAAAGACGTGCAGGCCGTTCTCGACGTCGAGCCCGTGGTCGACGCAATCCCGCAGCAGCTCCAGCCAGGCGGGCGGGAAGTACCCGCCCTGGGTCACGACGCCGACGAGCGCCGTCGTCGGCCCCAACTCCGCAGCCTCCCCGACGCTGCCCACGATCGGCACGCCGTCCTCGGTCTCCCCCGCCCGCGTCGAGTCGAGGATCGCGACCACGTCCTCGCGGCGGTAGCGCAGCACGCCGCGCATCGTCTTCCCGTAGAGCGGATCGCCCGACGAGCCCTCAGCGAGCAGCAGATACCGCGTCACGCGCGTCCCTCGCCGGCGTCGGCTACCGCCGGGCAAAGCCCGGCTCCGCCGCCGCCTGACGCCGCCCGAGGAACCCGCGTGAACGGCCACGTGAGGCCGGAAGGTTCATCCGGATTGCACGCCGAGTCCTGGTGCGTCCGGTGGGAGCTGGACGCCGTCGACGAACGGGACGCCCGGCCACGGATCGTGCGCGAGCAGGAGGTTGCCGTCGAGATCGACGTGGTCGAAGAGCGACGCGACCTGCGCGCCGGCGGAGATGCCGAGGCCCGACTCGACCATGCAGCCCAGCATGCAGCCGAGCCCGAGCGCGCGAGCGGCGTGCACCATCGCGACCGCCTCGCGGATCCCGCCCGACTTCGCGAGCTTGACGTTGATTCCGTGAGCGCGCTCGACGCACGCGGCCACGTCACAGAGCGTGTGACAGTCCTCGTCGACGTAGATCGGGAGCGGCGAGCGACCCTTCAACTCCGGCCCGCCGGGGTCGTCGGCGGGCAACGGCTGCTCGCAGTACTCGACGCCGAGCTCGGCGAGCGCCGGCAGAGCCTCGAGCGCCTCGTCGAGGCTCCACGCCTCGTTGACGTCGACCTGCAGCGGCAGATCGCCGGCCACGCCACGCACCGCGAGAACGCGCTCGACGTCGAGCCCGTCGCGACCGCCGAGCTTGAGCTTGAGGCGGCGGAAGCGATGGAAGGCTTGCTGGGCTCGCCGGGCCATCTCATCGGGATCGCCGAGCCAGACCGTCCAGCTCGTCGGCGGCCCGGAGCGGCGCAGCCCCAGCAGCCGCCAGACGGGCTGGCCGAGCAGCTTTCCCTGCAGGTCGTGGAGCGCCGCGTCGAGGGCCGCGCGCGCCGCGAACTCGCGGGCCGGGAGCCGCTCCATCACCTCCTCGAGCGCGAACGGATCGTCGCCGAGCGCAGCCGCATGCTCCTCGACGAACGTCTGGGCCGACTCGACGGTCTCGTCGTAGCGGTCGATGGGCTGCGCCTCGCCGAAGCCCGACACGCCGGAGTGCCGCAGCTCGACGACCACCACGTCCTCGCTGTCGCGCGCGCTGCGCGAGATGACGAACGTCTCGGCCAGCTCGAGCGTGCCGATCCGCGCGGAGACGTCCACGAGGTGAACGTACCAACGCCGGCTGGACGCAGGAGATCAGCGCTGTCGTGCCGGGCGGAGAGCCTCGGCGACGCCGTCGCCCAGCAGGTTCGCGCAGACGAGGATCACCACGAGGAGGACCGCCGGGCCCGCCCACGTCCACCAGCCCCAACCGATGGCAAGAACGTTGCGCTGGCCGTCGCCGATCAGGTTCCCGAGCGTGGGCCGGATCTCGGCCGGGACGCCGAGGCCGAAGAACTCGACCGTGGCCTCGAGCATGATCACCTGGCCGAGCAGCGTCGTCGCCGCGATGATGATCGTCCCGCTCGCATTCGGCAGCAGATGGCGGAAGAAGATGCGCCGGTCCGAGGCGCCGAGCGAGCGAGCAGCCTGGACGAACTCGCGGCTCCGCAGTGTGGTGATCTCGGCTCGCACGACCCGCGCCACCGGAATCCAGAGGTAACAAGCCAAGATGAGCGTGGCCTTCGGGACGGTGACCGGCTCGAAATACGTGTACGCGGCGAGCAGCAGCAGGAGCGCGGGGAAGATGCCGAGCATGTCGGCGAAGCGCATGAGCATGGCGTCGGCCGAGCCGCCGCGGTAGCCCGAGATGCCGCCGATCGTGACGCCGATGAGCGTGGCGATGAGAGTCGCGAGCAAGGCCGACTGCTCGCTCGTGTGCAGGCCTTCCAGCGTCCGCACGAGCACCTGGCGGCCGATCCCGTCCGTGCCGAGGATGTGCCAGCTGAGGCTGAACGCCGGCGGGTTGTCGAGAGACTGGCTTCCCAGGTGAATTCGCGACGCGCTGGCCGGCGTGATCTGCGGCTCGATCGCGCCGATCACGAAGATGACGATGAGCACGAAACCGGATACGAGGGCGGCCGGCTGCCGCAGCAGGCGCGGCCAGATCCGCGCCGCGGTTCGCCGCCGGCGGACCGGAGCAGTCGTCGTCACCGCTTGTGCGTCGACGCTCGCCATCTCAGTCCGGCCGCGTCCGCGGGTCGAGCAGCCACAGCGCAACCTCACCGAGGATCGAGACCATGAGCATGAGGCCGCCGGCGAGCAGCAGGGCGAACACCAGGGCATAGGTGTCGACGGGGACGAATCCGTCGGCGTTGAGCTTGAGCGAGTTGATGAAGAGCGACCCGATCCCGCCCAACTGGAAGATGAAGTCGATCGCGAGCGCCGCGCCGAAGATCAGCCCGAAATCGGATACCACCGCGGGCACGAAGGTAGCGAGTGCGTTTCTCACCGCGTGGCGCAGCACCACGACCCGCTCGGGAAGGCCCTTGGCACGCGCGACCGTGACGTACGGCGCATCGAGAGCGTCGAGCAGCGCGCTACGGAGGTAGCGCGACTGCAACCCGATGAAGCCGAGCGCGAGGACCAGCGCCGGGAGCGCCAGGTGATCGAGGACCAGGCCGATGTGGTTCAGGCCGGTTCCGCCGGACGGGCACTGGAAGTTGTGCTCGTCGATCCCCTGCCCGTTCGGGCAGTCGCCCGCCCACCCGACATAGGGGAACCACGGGAGCCCCCAGCCGCCCGGGACGCGGCCGAGCCCCTCCTGCCCGATCGTCGCGGCCAGGAACACGGGCACCGCCCAGACGGCGTAGGAGAAGCACCGCACGAGGAAGTCGAACGGCGAGCCGCGCTTTGCCGCCGAGAGACAGGCGAGCGGAACCGAGATCAGCAGGACGATCACGAGCGTCACCACGAGCAGGAGGAGCGTGCGCCCGAACGCGGAGCCCACGGCCGACAACTGATGCCCGGCGAGCAGGCCGTCGTTGAGGCTGTGGCCGCTCGGCAGGCCGCGCAGCCAGACCCAGTACGTGTGCGCAAGCGGTTCGTAGTAGAGCGGCGGATACTTCGAGGCGAAGAACAGGAAGACCCCGGACAACCCCACGAAGAGCACGAGGAGTCCGAAGGCCACTCGCCGCAGGAGAAAGCCCCCCATCCCTCGCATCATGTCTTCGCGACCGGGCGGAGGCAAGACCGCCCGTGGGAGCCGGGCGTCGCCCGCCGGTAGACTGGCCGCTCCCCCGCGCCCGTAGCTCAGGGGATAGAGCGCGCGCCTCCGGAGCGCGAGGTCGCAGGTTCGATTCCTGCCGGGCGCATCGATCGCGAGGCTTGACCGGCGCCGCGCTGGGAACCCCGAGCGCCCGCCCGCTGGACGCGGACGGGGTTTCCCTCTAGAACGCATCGAGGTGGCGCGGGTTGCGTCATCGACGGCGAGATCCTCTTCCGAAGGTGCCTCCGGTCAGGGCGTCTCGCCCGACATTTCGGCGCAACCCGCTGCCCCAACTTCGAGCAGTCACTTCGTCCGCCGGCGGCTAGCCTCGCGGCGGATGCGTTCGTATCTCCGGAGCCTCGACCCGCGACTGCCTCGGCCCGTCTACGTGCTCGAGCTCGGAGCGCTCGTCAATGCGTTCGGGAACGGCGTCGTCCTGCCCTTCCTGCTCATCTACCTCCACAACGTGCGCGGGATCTCGTTCGGGCTCGCCGGGCTCGCGGCGGCGGTCCAGTCGGCGGCGGCGCTCACGAGCGCCTTCCTCGGCGGAGCGCTCTCCGACCGCGTCGGCCCGAAGCGCGTGCTGCTCGGATCGCTCGCGGTGATGACGGTCGCGTTCGCGCTCATGCCGACGATCCGGACGATCTGGGAGGCGTTCGCGATCTACACGCTCTGGGGCATCGGCAGCGGCGCGTTCTGGCCGTCTCAGTCGGCGCTCCTCGCCGCACTGACGCCGCCCGCGCGGCGAGCGCCCGCATACGCGCTACAGAGGCTCGCCATGAACGTCGGCGTCGCGGCCGGGGGCCTCGTCGCCGGCCTGATCGCAGCGGTCGGGAACCCGCAGACGTTCACCGTCCTCTTCGCCATCAACTGCGTCACGTTCGTCGGCTACATGGTCGTCCTCGCCTGGGTTCGCGCCCCGGCGCTGCACGAAGGACGGCTCGGCGGCAGCTGGCGCGCAGTGCTCCGCGACCGGGTCTTCACGCGCTACACCCTCCTCAACGCTGCGTTCATGACGGCTGCGATCTCGCTCGTCGTCGAGCTGCTGCCCGCGTTCGGGAAGAACGTCGCCGGCGTGAGCGAGAAAGAGGTCGGGATCGTGTTCGCGCTCGACGCGCTGGGCGTGGCGATCTTCCAGCTCCCCGTCGTCAAGCTCTCGGAAGGCCGGAGCCGGATGCGCGGCATGGCGCTCATGGGGACGCTGTGGGCGGCCACGATGCTCGGTGTCTGGGCGGCCGGGGCGTGGACGCACGCCACCGCGGCGTTCGGGATCCTGGCCGGCGCGGTGCTCGTCTTCGCGGTCGGCGAGTGCCTGCACGGGGCGATCCACACGCCGCTCAGCGTCGACCTCGCGCCGCCGCAGCTCGTCGGCCGCTACACGGCCGCGGCGAGCATCTCGTGGCAGATCGGGTGGATCATCGGCCCGGCGGCGGGCGGCTTCCTGCTCCAGCACCGGCCGCTCCTGCTCTGGCCGATAGCGGCAGCCGTCAATCTCGCGTGCGCCGCGGCCGCGCTCGCCCTCGAACCGCAGCTGCCGGCCGGGGTTCGCCGGACTCCGCGCGGCGAACCGGTTTCGTTGCCAATTCCGGCGAGCGGGTAGCATTTCCCGGCCATGCCCGCGACCGCAGACCCCCTCAGTACCGGTGCCCAGCCTGCCGCGCATCCGTCCGCGCCGCGCCGCTCCGGGACGTCCGGTTGCGGCCCCGCGCCCCGGCCCCGCTGAGCTCAGCGCGTCCGGCGTCACCTGGGTCCACCTCCTCGGGCCGACGACGGAGGAGGCGCAGCAGCTCGCAAACCGCTTCGGCTGGCACCCGCTCGACGTCGAGGACGTGCTGTCGCGACGCCAGCGCCCGAAGGTCGACGTCTACGCCGGCGACGACGCCGGTCGCGACGGCTACCTCTTCACCGTCCTCCACTTCCCGGTCTACGACGCGGCGATCGGACGGCTCAACGCCGGCGAGCTCGACGCCTTCATCGGTCGCGACTACATCGTCACGCTGCCGGCGGTCGAGCTTCGACCGGTCAGCCTCCTCTTCCGGCGCGCGGCCGAGAGCGACGAGTTCCGCGAGCAGCTGCTCTCGCGCGGCTCGGGACGGCTGCTCTACGAGGTGCTCGACGACCTCTACGACTACTGCTTCCCGATCCTCGACAAGATCGGCTTCAAGCTCGAGCAGGTCGACGAGGAGCTCCTCGTGGCGGGCGACGGCGCGAAGGAGCTCGTCCGCGACATCCACCGGGTCAAGCAGGAGATCATCTCCTACCGCAAGATCGTCAAGCCGCAGCGCCCGACCTTGAGGCAGCTCGAGCGGCAGATCGACCGCTTCCTGCCCGAAGGCCTCGAGCTCTACTTCGACGACCTCGTCGACGCGAGCGAGCGGATCTGGGACCTGCTCGACAACTACAAAGAGGTCGTCGAGGCGCTCGAGGACACGAACGAGTCGCTGATCTCGCACCAGCAGAACGACATCCTCTACGTCCTCACGATCTTTCTCGTCGTGCTGACGCCGCTCTCGTTCATCACCGGCTTCTTCGGGATGAACGTGCACTTCCCCGGCTACAACTCGTGGGCCGCCTTCGTCGCCGCGATCGGCTTCATGGCCGTGACGGTGATCGGCATGCTCGGCTTCTTCCGCTGGAAGAGGTGGCTGTGATGCAGGAGGGTGGCCGTAGATGGCCTCGGCGGCGCCGCTCGTCCTCCATCTCTCGCAGGTCGTCGGCGGCGACGTGCGCGACGCAGCGGGCGAGCGGCTCGGGCGCGTCGACGATCTGATCGTCCGCCTCGGCGACGAGGACTATCCGCCGGTCACCGGAATCGTCGCCACCGTCGCCGGACGCCCGGTCTTCGTCGCTGCCGAGCAGATCGTCGAGCTCGGTCCCGGCTTCGTGAAGCTGATCGGCCAGCAGCTCGATCTCCAGCACTTCCAGCGACGGCCGCAGGAGGTGCTGCTGAAGAAGGACGTCCTCGACCGGCAGCTGATCAACGTCGACGGCGCCCGGCTCGTACGCGCGAACGACATCGAGCTCGCGCGGCTCGAGGGCTGGTACCGCGTCGTCGGCGTCGACGTGAGCCTGCGTGGCCTCCTGCGCCGCGTGCTCCCGCGGGTGCTCGCGCGACGCGTCGAACCGGGCGGGTTCCTCGACTGGGCCTCGGTCGAGCCGTTCACCGGACACGTCCCGACCGTCCGCCTGCGGGTACCGCATCCGAAGCTCGCCAAGCTCCATCCCGCGCAGGTCGCCGACCTCGTCGAGGCGGCGTCGCACGACGAGGGCGAGGAGATCCTCGCCGCAGTCGCCACCGACCCCGAGCTCGAGGCCGACGTCTTCGAGGAGCTCGAGGACGGCCACCAGCTCGAGTTCGTCGAGGACCGCAGCAACGAGGAGATCGCCGCACTGCTCGCGCGCATGGAGACCGACGACGCCGCCGACCTCGTCCTCCAGCTTCCCGAGGAGCGGCGCGAGGACGTGATCGGTCTCCTCTCCCCCTTCCAGGCTCGCCGCCTGCGCACGCTGCTCGGCTACGACCCCGCGACAGCCGGCGGGCTCATGAGCCCGGAGTTCGTGTGCGTCTATGCCGACGCGACGCGGGAAGAGGCACTCGAGCGCGTCGGACGATCGGCGCTGCCGGCCGAGTCGCTGTCGTGGGTCTACGGGATGAACACGCATCGGCGCCTGCGCGGCGGGATCGCGCTCGCCGACCTCGTCCGGACCGCCGAGGGCGAACGGCTCTGGAACGTCTTGCAGCCGGTGCAGACAGTGCGCCCCGACGCGGATCTCGAGGAAGTCGCGCGCCTGATGACGGACTTCGACCTGACCATCGTCCCGGTGGTGGACGAGGAGGAGCGCGTCCTCGGGATCGTCACGGTCGACGACGTGCTCGAGCTCGTCCTCCCCGAGCCCTGGCGCCGCCGGTTCGGGCTCCTCGGGAGCGACTGACGTGACGCTCCGGCTCCGCCTGCCGCGCCTGCCGCGCGGCCGCCCCCGGCTGCGGCCGCGCAACCGGCTGACGCTCAGGCTCGTGGCGCTCCTCGCGTTCGTGGGGCCGGGCCTCATCGCCGCGAACGCGGGCAACGACGCGGGCGGCATCGCCACCTACGCCTCCGTCGGTGCCCGGTACGGCTACGACCTGCTCTGGATGATGGTGCTGATCACGATCAGCCTCATCGTCGTGCAGGAGATGGCCGCACGCATGGGCGCGGTCACGGGCAAGGGCCTCGCCGAGCTGATCCGCGAGCAGTACGGGCCGCGCTGGTCGCTCTTCTCCACCGCCGCCGTCCTCGTCGCGAACCTCGGCATCTGCATCTCGGAGTTCGTCGGGATCGGCGCGGCTCTCGGGCTGGCGCACATCCCGGTGCAGATCTCGGTTCCGATCGCCGCCGTCGTCGTCTGGCTGCTCGTCGTGCGCGGCTCGTACAAGCTCGCGGAGGGCGTCTTCGTGGCGATGACGATCCCGTTCTTCGCCTACCCGATCGCGGCGATCCTCGCGCACCCGGACTGGGGCGCCGTCGGCCGCGGCGTCGTCGAGCCCCAGATCCACCTGAACAGCGCGTACATCGTCCTCTTCATCGCCACCGTGGGGACGACGATCACACCGTTCATGCAGCTGTATCTCCAGTCGGCGGTCGTGGAACGCGGCCTCGGCCCCGAGGACATTCCGGCCGAGCGCGCCGAGGTGACCATGGCCTCGATCTTCGCGAACGCCGTCGCGGTCTTCATCATCATCGCGACCGGCGCGACGCTCTTCGTCCACGGCGACCACACCGTTTCGAGCGCCGCCGACGCCGCGCGGGCGCTGGAGCCGTTCGCCGGCCGCTTCGCGGAGGCGCTCTTCGCCGTCGGCCTGCTCGGAGCGAGCCTCCTCGCCGCGGCGATCATCCCCGTCACCGCGGCCTACGTGATCGCCGAGACGTTCGGCCTCGAGAAGGGGCTCGCGCGGCGGCCGCGCGAGGCGCCCGTGTTCGTGGCCACGCTCACCGTGCTCGTGCTCGTCGGCGCCGTCGTGGCGATGGTGCCGGGCCTTCCCGTGATCAAGCTCCTGATCTTCGTCCAGGTCGTGAACGGCGCGCTGCTGCCCGTGACGCTCTTCTTCGTCTGGCGGCTGTCCCGGAACGAGGAGCTGATGGGTGAGTACCGCAACGGGCGTGTCTTCGACGCCGTCGCCGCGATCACCGTGCTCGGGACGAGCGCCCTCTCGCTCGTCCTCGTCGGGCTGACGCTGACCGGGAAGGCGTAGCCTCCTCGCCGTGAGACAGCTCTGGGCGCCGTGGCGACTCGAGTACGTCCAGCATGCGGACGACGGCGACGAGTGCGTCTTCTGCCGCGCCGCCGCGCTCCCCGAGGACGAGCCCGAGCTCGTGATCCATCGCGGCGAGGTTGCCTTCGTGCTCCTCAACAAGTTCCCGTACGCCTCCGGGCACCTGATGGTCGCGCCGTACCGGCACGGCTCCGGCTTCGACGACCTCGAGGACGCGGAGGCGCTCGAGGTGCACCGGCTCGCGGTCGAGGGAATCGCGGCGCTCCGGGCCGTCTTCTCGCCGGAGGGATTCAACGTCGGCTGGAACGTCGGCCGGGTGGCGGGGGCGGGCATCGTCGACCACGGCCACATCCACGTCGTGCCGCGCTGGAACGGAGACACGAACTTCATGCCGGTGCTCGCCGACATCAAGGTCATTCCCGAGCATCTGCTCGAGACGCGGCGCAAGCTCGCGGACGCGTGGCCGACTAGAATCCCGTGATCGAGGCCGTCGCAGAATCGCGAGTCACGCCGACGCGCAGCCCGGTCGCCGCCGTTCTCGGGCTCCTCTCCGTCACGCTGCTCGGCGCCTCGTTCGTCTGGGCACACCACTGGGGCGTACGGGCGGACACGCTCGTCGCCTGCTGGGCGGCGGCAACCGTCGGCGCGTTCGTCGTCCCGCTCCAGATCCTCCGCGACGACATGGTCTGGCTGACGCGGTTCGGCTTCCGCCTCGTGCAGATCGGCCTCGCCGGCGGGATCCTCTCGATCGTCGCGCTCGCCCTCGCCGGGCTGGCCTACGCGGTGGGGATCAACCCGACGGGCGCCTGCGGCGGCGGCTGATCGTCCCGCCGATCCAGGCCGAAGGGCTGGCGTCGGAGCGCCCGTTTCGGGGTAAGACGAGCCCATGCTCGTCGATGTCGTCGCTGTGCTGGTGCTGCTCCTGATGGGCGCGGACGTCTTCCGCATGCTGTTCGTCGACACGGAGCCCCAGCGCGACCCGGCCCGCCGGGACGACTCCTAGCTACCCCTCAACGCGCGCCGCGCAGACGAACAGCAGGAAGACGAACGACGTCCCGCCAGTCCGACGAGCGCGAGCAGGACGTGCAGGAACCGCAGCCGGCCCACCCGACGGGTGTACCGTCTGCCACGGCCAGCGCAAACCTCAGCGCGATCACACCGGCCTTCGATCCGACGGTCCAGACGGCAACCTGGGGACTGTGGAGTGATGACGACGCGCCAGCTAGAAACGGAAGAGCCAGGCTTCGGCGGGGCTCTGTCTCTACTCAGGGCCGAGAGCGAAGGCGCCGGCTGCTGCTCCAGAGCAGCCAGGTCGCCGCAAGCCACACGAGCGGGAAGACCAGTAGCCCGGCGAGACCCGGACCGTTCGCAACCAGCCAGGCGACGAAGGCGATCAGCAGGCCTAGGCTCACGAACACCCACATCACTGCGGCGCCGACGACGAGCGCGGCGTTTCGCAGCATCCGGACCGGCGATCGCATCGCGGCGCCCGGTTCTCCCCACCTCCACGCGGGCAGATCCCTGAGAGCCGACCGGAGCTGGGCGCCACTCCGCGCGTGGAGCGCCGCCTCGAGCCGCTGCCCGAGCTCGTCCGTCGTCAGGCGCCCCTCGCGGTAGTGCCGCTGAAGCTCGTGCGTGGCGCGATCGCGCTCACGATCCCCGACGAGTTGGCTCATGGGTCGATGCTAGCGCTACCTCTCCGAGAGGTCGACCGAAGCGGGAGACGGGACTCGAACCCGCGACCCTTGGCTTGGGAAGCCAATGCTCTACCAGCTGAGCTACTCCCGCGGGTTCGGCGATTGTAGCCCGGCCATAATGGATCCTCGAGACCGCGAGACAGGAGAGTCCCATGCCGCACACCGAGCTACACGAGACCGCCGCCGCGCTCGTCGCCGAGGGGAAGGGAATCCTCGCCGCAGACGAGAGCACCGGCACGATCAAGAAGCGATTCGACTCGATCGGCGTCGAGTCGACCGAGGAGACCCGCCGCGCGTACCGCAACCTCCTCTTCACGACGCCGGGCGCCGAGGAGTTCATCAGCGGCGTGATCCTCTACGACGAGACGATCCGGCAGAGCGACGACGCCGGGATGCCGTTCCCGGAGCTGCTCGCCTCGAAGGGGATCATCCCGGGCATCAAGGTCGACGAGGGCGCCAAGCCGCTCGCGCTCGCCGAGGGCGAGACGGTGACGGAGGGGCTCGACGGGCTGCGGCAGCGGCTCGAGGAGTACCGGGGGCTCGGCGCGCGCTTCGCGAAATGGCGCGCCACGTACTCGATCACGGACACGCTGCCGAGCGAGTACTGCATCTGGACGAACGCGCACGCGCTCGCGCGGTATGCCGCCCTCTGCCAGGAGGCGGGCATCGTTCCGATCGTGGAGCCCGAGGTGCTGCAGGACGGGACGCACTCGATCGAGCGCAGTGGATTCGTCACCTCACGTGTGCTCGCCGCGCTCTACACCGAGCTGTTCGACCAGCGCATCGACGTCGAGGGAACGCTGCTGAAGCCGAACATGGTCCTCTCCGGCTACCAGGCATCGGAGCGTGCGGGCGTCGACGAAGTGGCCGAGGCGACGCTGCACACGCTGAAGAAGCACGTGCCGGCCGCCGTGCCCGGGATCGTGTTCCTCTCGGGCGGCCAGTCCGACGAGGACGCGACCGCGCACCTCAACGCGATCAACGCGCGCGGGCCGCACCCGTGGCAGCTGTCCTTCTCCTACGGGCGCGCCCTGCAGGCGCCGGCGCTGAAGGCCTGGGGCGGCAAGGCCGAGAACGTCGAGGCGGGCCAGCGCGCCTATTACCACCGGGCGAAGATGAACTCGGCCGCCCGCACCGGCGTGTACGCGCCGGAGATGGAGCAGGAGGCGGTCGCCGCCTAGGGGTCAGGTGTACTCGAAGCCCGTCAGGGCGGACAGCTTGGCCAGCGACTGCTGCGCCACCACGCGGCGCACCGTTCCCGACCGCGAGCGCATCACGATCGAGTCGGTGACGGCGCCGCCCGGCGTGTACCTGACCCCCTGCAGCAGCGAGCCCGTCGTGACGCCCGTCGCCGCGACGAAGACG
The DNA here is from genome assembly GCA_963794255.1 of uncultured Actinomycetes bacterium. Classification (GTDB taxonomy): domain Bacteria; phylum Actinomycetota; class Thermoleophilia; order Gaiellales; family Gaiellaceae; genus Palsa-739. Next base: position 234,463 of record CAWCDC010000005.1, read on the forward strand.
TCGTCGCCCGAGACGAGATCGTCGGTGCGGAGCACGCGCGCCGGATCGAGACCCTCGTCGAGGAGCTTCTGCCGCTCTTCGTCGTTGCGCGGCCAGAGCCGCCCCTGGATACCGCCGCCGACGCACTTCAGCGCTGCGGCCGAGATCACACCCTCGGGAGTGCCGCCGATCCCGTAGAGCATGTCGACGCCGGTTCCGGGTTGAGCCGCCGCGATCGCCGGCGCCACGTCGCCGTCGCGAACGAGGCGCACGCGCGCCCCCGCCTCGCGCAGCTCCGCGATCAGCGCCTCGTGGCGCTCGCGCTCGAGCACGACGACGTCCACCTCTCGCGCCGTCTTGCCCAGAGCTTCCGCGACGGCGCACACGTTGTCGGTGGGGCTTCGCTCGATGTCGATCGCCTCGATCGCGGCGGGGCCGACTGCGATCTTCTCCATGTAGAACGCCGCCCCGGGGAACAGCATCGTGCCGCGCTCGGCGACGGCGATGACCGCGATCGCGTTCGGCTGCCCGAGCGCAGTCAGCCGCGTCCCCTCGAGGGGATCGACAGCGACGTCGACCTCGGGACCCTCGCCGTTCCCGACCTCCTCGCCGTTGTAGAGCATCGGCGCCTCGTCCTTCTCCCCCTCCCCGATCACGACGACGCCGCGCATCGAGACGCTGTCGAGGACGAACCGCATCGCGTCGACTGCGGCCCGGTCGGCACTCTCCTTCTCGCCGCGGCCGATCCACCGCGCAGCCGCCATCGCACCCGCCTCGGTGACACGCACCAGCTCCATCGCGATATTGCGGTCCGGAGCTGTGCGGGCGCTCACTGAGCTGTTCGGCGTATCGCGTTCAACTGCAACACGGCCACGACGACCAGGAGGATTCCGGCCGCCAGCCCGATCCACGCCCCGTATCTCAGCGCGGAGAACTTGATCGTCGTGCCGCTGCCCCAGCGAAAGACGACGAAGGTGGTGACTCCCATGATCCCGGCCGCCGCCGTCAGGCAGAACGCGACCAGACGAGCGGACTGGGTCCTCCAACCTCCCATGAGTCGCACCAGCTCGAGGAGCACGACCGCCAGCGCGATGAGGCCGGCCTCGTCCCCGACGCGCAGGCCCCAACCCCAGAAGGACGTGTACCACGGGAGGAAGAGCGACACGAAGAGGCCGACCGCCACGACGATCGCGACCAGCTCGAGGTCTCCGCCCTCTGCGTATTCCGGGACGAGTTCGGGCTCGGCCGCTTCGGTCGGCTCCACGGCCGTTGATCCTAAACGGTTACATCCGGTCGGGCGCGTCGACGCCGACGAGATCGAGGCAACGCGCGATCACGGACCCCGTCGCGCGGCAGAGGCCGAGGCGGAAATCCTCCTGCTCGCTCTCGAGCACGCGGTGCTCGTGGTAGAAGCGGTGGAAGTCGTCGGCGACCCGGATCGCGTAATTCGGCACGCCCTGCGGCCCGCGCTTGGCGAGCGCCTCGGCGACGACGGCCGGCAGCTCGGCGAGCCGCTTGACCAGCTCCCGCTCCTCCGGGGCCAGAGGACCGGCTGGTAACGGACTGTTACTCGCGTTGCCAGGCGCGTTCCTGAGGATTCCCGCAATGCGGGCATGCGCGTACTGGACGTAGTAGACGGGGTTCTTCTGCGACCGTTCGGCCGCCAGGTCGACGTCCACGTCGATCGTCTGGTCGGGCCCGCGGTTGACGAGGTACCAGCGCGCCGCATCGACGCCGATCTCGTCCATGAAGTCGTCGAGAAAGACGACGTCGCCGCGCCGTTTCGACATCTTGGTCTGCTGGCCGCCCTTCGTGAGGTGGACGAGCTGGTAGATGAGGACCTCGACCCGCTCCGGGTCGTAGCCGAGCATCCGGGCGACGGCCGTGTACCAGTTGCGGGTGCCGTGATGGTCGGCGCCCAGCACGTAGATCGCACGGTCGAAGCCTCGTTCGAGCTTGTCCACGAGGTAGGCGACGTCCGCGGCGCGATAGGTGGGCGTGCGGTCGCCCGAGCGCAGGAGAACCCGGTCCTCGTCGTCGCCGTAGGCCGACGACCGCGCCCAGAGCGCGCCGTCCTTCTCGTACGTGTCGAGGCGCGGCAGCAGCTCGGGCAGCCGCTGCTCGAGCTCGCTCTGGCGGCGCCAGCTGTCGAAGTGGATGCGGAAGCGCTCGAGCGAGGCCTCGATCTCCTTCAGCATCAGCGGCACCGGATCGCCCTTCAGGGCGGCGAGCTCGTCGATGTACGCGCCTGCGTAGCCATCCTCGGGCGGCTCCTCCCCGCGCCGCACGGCCTCGACCGAGGCGCGAAACCGCTCCATCTGGCCGCCCGAGTCGTTGTAGTAGTACTCGCGCTCCACGGCATGGCCGGCGAGGTCGAACAGGCGCGCCAACGCATCGCCGAAAGCGCCGTTGCGACCGTGCGCGACGTGGAGCGGCCCCGTCGGATTCGCGGACACCATCTCCACCTGCACGCGCTCCCGCTGCTCTGGGACACCGCCGCCGTAGGCGTCTCCGTCCTCGAGGATCGCGCCGAGCGTCGCCGCGAACCACTCGTCGCGCAGGAAGACGTTGACGAAGCCCGGCCCGGCGACCTCGGCGCGGTCGACCGCCTCGAGCCCGGCTGCGGCCTCCACGATCTCGGCCGCGATCTCCCTGGGCGGCCGTCGCCTCACTCCCGCGAGCTGCAGAGCGACGTTCGTCGCGTAGTCGCCGTGCCCGGCCTCCGCCGGGCGCTCGAGCTCGAGCTCGGCCTCGGCCACGTCGGCGACCGCGGCAGCGAGCGTCCTGACGGGATCAGCCGGCAACGGTCTCGCCGGCAGCGAACAGGTCCTCGAGCGCCCGGATCTCGTCCGGCGAGCCGACGCCGATCAGGACATCGCCGACCTCGATCGGCGTGTCGGGCTCGGGCGTCGTGTCGAAGCTGCCGTCCGACTTCCGCAACGCGATCACGATGGCGCCGGTCTCGTGGCGAATGCGGAGCTCGCGGATGGTCTGCCCCGCGGCGGCGCACGTCCGGCGCATCTCGATCTCGGCGAGCTGGAGGTCGGGGCCGGTAGCCGTCGTCACGGCGTCGAGGAAGGCGGTCACCTGTGGCTTGAGCACGAGATTCGCTATCACCTGGCCCGCGGTCCTGTACGGAAGCACGACGCGATCCGCGCCGGCGAGGATCAGCTTCTGTTCGGATTCAGCACGAGACGCTCGCGCAACGATCGTCAGATCCGGGCGCGCCGAGCGGGCCGACAGGACGACGTAGAGGTTGTCGACGTCCGAGTCGGAAGCAGCCACGAGCCCTCGCGCGCGCTCTAGGCCCGCCTCCCGGAGGTTCTCGTCCCGCGTCGCATCTCCCTCGAGCAGTAGCACCTCGTCGGCGCGCGCTGCCTCGACTGCGTCCTCGTGGAAGTCGAGCACGAGGAACGGCACTCCGGCCGCCCTGAATTCCTCCGCGACTCGCCGGCCGACGCGGCCGTAGCCGCAGATGATGAAGTGGTCGTTCAGCTGCTGGATCGCCCGCTCCCTCCGTCGTTCCGCCAGCGCGCCCGTGACGACGCCGCCGGCGACCGCCTCGACGATAACGGCACCTGCGTAGGCGATGATCGTGATGCCCACCACGACGAGCACGATCGAGACGGCCCGCGCGCCGTCACTCGCGGGAACGGAGTCGAGGCCCGTCAGCGACACCGTGACGACGCTGCGGTAGAACGACTGGAACCACGACTCGTCGATGCTCTCGTGGAAGGCGACCGTGCCGGCCGCGATCGTCACCGCGATCGCGACCAGGAGACGGACGATCTGGCGAAGGCGAACGTGCTCTGCCACGGCCCTAGTATGTGGCCATGGACAACGACGAGCTCGACCAACCCGAGCCGGGCTCCGAAGAGCGCAGGCTCAACATCCAGATGCCCGCCGAGCTGGTGGGCGGCACGTACGCGAACTTCGCGAACGTCAGCTTCTCGCCATACGAGTTCACGCTGACCTTCGCCCGGATCGAGCACGAGGTCGAGGAAGGCGACGTGCCGGGGGCGGTCGTCGCGCGGGTGAACGCCTCACCGCGATTCATCCCGGAGTTCATCGAGGCCCTGCAAGATTCGTGGTCGAAGTACGTCACGCGCGAGGGCATCCGGAACCTGCCGGAGGCTCCCGGCCATCCGGAAGCCGACGACTCGGAAACCTGACGCTCTCCCTCGTCCCATCCTACGCAGCTCTCTGCGCCGCGCAGGCCGCGACCGTTGCAGCGCCGGCGCGGCAGGCTCGTCCGCGCGGCCGGAGCTGGATCTGGCTCGCGGTGCCCGCGGCGCTGCTCGGGGCAGGCGTCGCGATCATCGACCTCGTGCCGCAGGGGCCGCACGCGCTCGCCCTGCTCGCGACGTTCGGGACACCGCTGCTCGCCGCCACCGGCGGGATCTTCAAGGGCAGCCCTCGCTGGTGGCTCTGGCCTCCCGCGGCGGTGGGGCTGTGGCTCGTGGCCTGGCTCGCGAGTGGGCTCCTGCGAGACACGGCCGGTGTCGTCCTGATCGCCGGCGCCTGCCTGGCCGCCGCGTCGGCCATCGCGATCGTCGCGCCCGCGTGGTCGATCCGCGTCGGCCTCGTCGTCCTCGCAGCTCTCGACGTCATCCTCGTCTGGGGAACCCCGAGCGTGCAGAACGCGACGACCACGCTCGAAACCGTCCCGCTCCCCCACGCCGCCGGCATGTCGCTGCCGAACCTGCAGCAGGCGACCTTCGGCTCGGCGCTCATGGGCTGGCTCGACCTGCTCGCTCCCGCGCTGCTCGGCGTCGTCGTCGCCGGCCGCACGAAGCTCGGTGCCGCCGTGATCACCGGCGTCGCCGCCGGCCTCTGGGGGCTTCTCCTGCTGGTCACGTCGGAGGTCGCGGCGACGGTGCCCGTTCTCGCCGGGTTAGCGTTCGCCGCTGTCGATGCGCGTCGCAGTCGTCTCGGACATCCACTCGAACCTGCACGCGCTGGAGGCGGTCCTCGCGGCGATCGAGGCGGAGGCTCCTGACGAGCTCTGGTGCCTCGGCGACCTCGTCGGCTACGGGCCGCGGCCGAACGAGTGTTGCGCCCTGATCGCCGAGCACGCCGACGTCTGTCTCGCAGGGAACCACGACCTGGCCGTACGGGGCACGATCGATCTGGACGAGTTCGGCGGCGAGGCGGCAATCGCGGCCAGGTGGACGCGGGAAGTGCTCGAGCCGCAGGCGCAGACGCTCCTCGAGACGCTGGAGCCGACGGGCGCCGCTCACGGCGTCGAGCTCTACCACGGCTCGGCGCGCGACCCGATCTGGGAGTACGTGCTCAGCGACGAGGCGGCGCGCGCGACGCTCGAGCTCGCAGACTCGCCGCTCGTCCTCGTCGGCCACAGCCACGTTGCCTTGCGCGTCGTTCAGTCCGGTGATCGGCTCGACGGCGGCATGGCCCCGGCCGACACGGAGCTCGAGCTGGACGACACGCGGGCGCTCCTCAACCCCGGTTCCGTCGGTCAACCGCGGGACGGCGACCCACGTGCCGCTTACCTCCTTCTGGATCTCGCCGCGCACCGCGCGACTTACCGCCGCACCGAGTACGACATCGCACGCACGCAGCGCGAGATGCGCGACGCGGAGCTGCCCGAGATGCTGGCCGCGCGTCTGGAGCTGGGTCTCTAGCCGGCTAGGCCGCGGGAAGCGCGGGCGGAGCCAGAACCGGGACGGGCACGAGCACGGGCGGCGATGCGACCACCGGAACCTCGGCGACCGCCGGGATTTCGCGCTCCTGGTACACCTCGATCCCCTCGCGCGCGAGCGCAAGCTGGACATCCTCGCGGGCCTTCCAGATCCGCCATTTGACGGTGGCGAGTGTCACGTCGAGCGACTCGGCGATCTCGCTGTACGACAGCCCCACGACGTCGCGCAGCAGGAGTGCCATCTTCAGGTCGACGTTGAGCCGCTCGACCGCACGCCAGACGGCGTCGATCGCCTCGAGCCGCTCGAACGGCGCATCCACGACCTCCAGCGGCGGGATGTCGTCGAGATCGACGACCGCCCGGGGGCGGCGCTCGGTCGCCCGCAGCTCGTCGAGAACGCGGTTCTTCGTCACCTGGAACAGCCAGGTCGTGAACTTCGACCGAAGCGAGAAGCCCGGGAGGCCCTGGAAGACGCGGAGGAAAACCTCCTGGGTCAGGTCCTCGGCCAGCGACCGGTCGCCGACCATGCGCAGCACGTAGTTGTAGACCGGAATCTGGTACGCGCGGACGATGATCGAGAAAGCTCGTTCATCGCCCCGCTGCGCCTTCCGCAGTACGCCGTGGTCTGGCTGGGGCAGCGACAAGGTGGCGGCAGTATAGACCGAAAATTCACCGCATTTGTACGAGATTTTCGCCAGTCATCTCAGATGATCCATCTAGGCCAAGGAGGGCGAGAATCGTCGGCGCCACGTCGGAAAGCTCGCCGTCGCGCAAACGCACGTCCGGGGCCGTGAGGATGACCGGCACGGGGTTCGTCGTGTGGGCGGTGTGCGGACTCACCCCGTCGGATTGCAGGAGCCTCTCGGCGTTCCCGTGGTCGGCGATCACGAGCGAAACGCCACCGGCACGCCCGACGGCTTCGACCACTCTCCCGAGGCATTCGTCGGTCGTCTCCACCGCCTGAACCACCGCCGGAATGACGCCGGTGTGCCCGACCATGTCCGGGTTCGCGAAGTTCACGATGACGAACCCGTAGCCGTCCTCCCCGATCGCGTGCACGATCCGGTCGGCGACCTGGCGGCCGGACATCTCGGGCTTGAGGTCGTAGCTCGGCACGTCGCGCGGCGAGTCGACCAGAATTCGATCCTCGCCTGCGAACGGCTGCTCGCGGCCGCCGTCGAGGAAATACGTGACGTGGGCGTACTTCTCGGTCTCCGCCGAATGAAGCTGACGGATGCCGTGCGCCGCGAGGACCTCCGCGAGCGTGTTCTCGACGACATGCTCCGGAAAGACGACGGGGAAATCGAAGTCGTCGCGATAGCGGGTCATCGTCGTGAGGTCGACGCCGAGCGCGCCGAGCTTTTCGGAGAGCTGCCGCGTGCGGTCGGGACGGAAGTTGAAGAAGATCGCCGTGTCCCGCTCGGGATCGAGCCGTGGCCGCCCGTCGATCACGACAGGCTCGATGAACTCGTCGGTGACGCCACGGTCGTAGCTCGCCTGAACGGCCGCGATCGGGTCGTCCGCGTGCTCGCCCTCCCCGTTCACGATCGCGCGGAGCGCGCGCTCGGTGCGATCCCACCGCTGGTCGCGGTCCATCGCGTAGTAGCGGCCCGCCACGGTCGCGATGCGGTCGACCGGAAGCTCGGCGAGGTCGTGCACCGCCGAGTGCGGCGATACGTCGCGACCGTCGGTGAACGCATGGATCCAGGTCTTCTCCGGCGCGAACTTCAAAAGCGCCTGGAGATGGTCGATGTGCGAGTGGACACCGCCGTGCGAGACGAGCCCGAGCAGATGGACACGTTCTCCCCGCTCGAAGGCGCCGCGCAGAGCCTCGTTCTCGAAGAGCTCGCCCGTCTCGACCGCCCTGCTCACACGCACGAGATCCTGGAAGAGGATCCGCCCCGAGCCGATCGTCAGGTGTCCCACCTCGGAGTTGCCCATCTGGCCCGCGGGCAGGCCGACGGCCTCGCCGGAGGCGGCGAGCTGCGCATGCGGGAACTCGCGCCACAGCCGGTCGAAGACCGGCGTCTCGGCGAGCTCGATCGCGTTCCCCGGACCGGCCGGGGCGATTCCCCAGCCGTCGAGAATGACGAGCGCTACGAGGGGATACGTGCGGCCGTCTCGCATATCGCCTTGAAGGAGTCGACGTCGAGCGACGCGCCGCCGACGAGGGCGCCGTCGACGTCCGGCTGCGCGAGCAGCACGCCGGCGTTGTCCGGCTTGACCGAGCCTCCATAGAGGACGGGGGCGTCGAGGAGCGATTTGATGAAGGCGTGAGCCTCCTGCACCAGCTCCGGCGTGGCGGTCACACCGGTGCCGATCGCCCAGACGGGCTCGTAGGCGAGCACGAGCTCGGGATGCGGCTCGAGCACCGAGAGCTGGCGGCGCAGAACGTTCTCGGTCTCGCCGGACTCGCGTTCGTCGTGCGTCTCTCCGATGCACGCAATCACGCGCAGTCCCGCCCCGAGAGCCGCACCGACGCGCTTGGCGACGGTCTCGTCCGTCTCGCCGAAGTACTGCCGCCGCTCCGAGTGGCCGACGAGGGAGCCCACGACGCCGAGCTCGAGCAAGAGTGGCGCCGAGATCTCGCCGGTGTACGCGCCCTCGGGCTCCCAGTGGACGTTCTGCGCGTACGTCGTCAGCCCGGCGTCGACGCAGTCGCGGAGCCGCGTGAAGGGCGGGCAGACGATCGCGTCGAGCCCGACGAGCGCGTGCGGGTCGGGCCCGCGGAACATCTTCCAGTTGCCGACGACGACCATTGCGAGATCCTAGGCCGACGGGATGGCCGCCACGCCGGGCAGCTCCTTGCCTTCGAGCAGCTCGAGGCTCGCGCCGCCGCCGGTCGAGACCCACGAGACGCGGTCGGCGAGGCCCAGCTCGTTGAGCGCGCGCACGGAATCGGCGCCCCCGACGACGGTGAACGCGTCCTGGTTCGCCGCGACCGCGCGGGCGACGGCCTTCGTCCCCTCGGCGAACCGCGGCCATTCGAATACCCCCATCGGCCCGTTCCAGAAGACCGTCCGCGCCTGCCGGATCCATTCGACGAAGCGCGTCTGTGTCTCGGGGCCGATATCGAGTCCGAGCCGGCCCTCGGGGAGCTCATGGTAGGCGTAGACGAGGGCGTCGGCGTCGGCTGCGAACTCGTCCGCGCCCATCACGTCGACGGGTAGCTCGACCTCGAACTCGAGCGGATTGTGCTCCCGCAGCTCCTCGGCCATCTTGCCGCCGACCAACACGGTGTCGGCCCGGCCGCCGAGGTTGCGCAGCACGCCGAGCTTGTCCTCCACCTTCGCGCCGCCGGAGATGAGCACGAACGGCCGCTCGACCTCGCCGAGCAGCCGGCCGAGGTGCTCGAGCTCGGCGAGCAGCAGCAGTCCGGCATAGGCAGGCAGGAGGTGCGCGACCGCCTCGGTCGAGGCGTGCGCGCGATGCGCCGAGCCGAAGGCGTCGTCGACGTAGAGGTCGCAGCCCTGGGCGAGCTCGCGCGCGAACCGTTCGTCGTTGGCCGTCTCGCCCGGGTCGAAGCGCGTGTTCTCGAGCACGTGGACGCGCTCATCCGGCAGGAGCTTCGCCAGCCGCTCCGCCACCGGCGCCATCGCGTACTTCGCGCGATCCTCCTCGGTCTTCGGTCGGCCGAGGTGCGAGCAGACGCGCACCACGGCCGCACCCTGCTCGAGCAGCAGCTCGAGCGTCGGGAGCGAGGCGCGAATGCGGGTGTCGTCGGCGACGCGACCGCCGTCGAGCGGCACGTTGAGGTCGGCGCGGACGAGCACCGTCTTGCCCGTGACGTCGGCGTCGCGGACGGAACGTGGCAGCCTCACCGCCCGCTCCTTAGTGGGCTGCGAGTTCGGCCGGCAGGGTCTGGCCGATCTTCTCCACGAGGTCGACGAGGCGGCAGCTGTAGCCCCACTCGTTGTCGTACCAGGAGAAGACCTTGACGAGCGGGCCGTTCGCCATCGTCAGCAGCGAGTCGAAGATCGAGGAGTACGACGAGTGGACGATGTCGCTCGAGACGATCGGTTCGTCGGTGTAGCGAAGGATCCCCTCGAGGTCGCCCGTGTCGGCCTGGGAGCGGAAGAGCTCGTTGACCTCCTCGACGGTCGGCTCGGCGCCGACCTGCACGGCGAGGTCGACGATCGACCCGGTCGGAACCGGCGCGCGCATCGACATGCCGTCGACCTTGCCCTTGAGGTCGGGGAGCACCACGCCGATCGCGCGCGCGGCACCGGTCGAGGTCGGGATGAGGTTGATCGCGGCCGCGCGGGCGCGGCGCAGATCCTTGTGCGGGAGGTCGAGCACCTGCTGGTCGTTCGTGTACGCGTGGATCGTGGTCATGAAGCCGCGCTCGATCCCGTACGCCTCGTGCAGGATCTTCGCGACCGGCGCGACGCAGTTCGTCGTGCAGGAGGCGTTCGAGACGATGTGGTGCTGCTCGGGGTCGTACTCGCGGTCGTTGACTCCCAGCACGATCGTGAGGTCGGGATCGGTCGCCGGAGCGGAGATCACGACCTTCTTCGCTCCCGCCTGGAGGTGCTTCTCAGCGTCGGGGCGGTTCGTGAACAGACCGGTCGACTCGATCGCGACGTCCACGCCGAGCTCGCCCCACGGCAGGTCGGCAGGGTCGCGCTCGGAGAGGAGCTTGATCTCGTGGCCTCCGACGCTGATCGACCCGTCGCCGGCCTCGACGGGCTGGTCGAGGGTGCCGAGCACGGAGTCGTGCTTCAGGAGGTACGCCATCGTCTTGGCGTCGCCGATGTCGTTCGCGGCCACGATCTCGAAGTCGCCGCCCTGCTGGAGCTGGGCGCGCAGGAAGTTCCTGCCGATCCGGCCGAAGCCGTTGATCCCGACTCTCGTCTTCCCCATCTCCGCGCCCCTCTCGTCGTCGATTCCGCAATCGAGTCTAACCGCGCCCGTGTGCGACGAATCCGTAGCTCTCCACAGTCTGCGCGCGGCCGTTTCCCAGGCTGGCGGGCGGACCGGGAAGCTCCGAGGACGACCCTCCCGGTCCCTCACCCGCTCGAGACCTGACGACAGACGGGGTCTGAATCCGTCGCCGGACGAGCAGGAACCCGCCGTGGGCGAGTATGACTCGTGCGATGTTGCCGCGCTAGGCGACCTGCAACGGATACCGAGGTAACTTAGAACTCGGAAAGTTCCTGCAAACGCCGGAGTCGCCGATACGCGGCAGCCTTCGACAACGGGGGCTTGCAGCGGCGCGCGAGCTCGGCGATCGAGGCCGTCGGATGGCGCAGGCGCAGGAGCGCGACCTCGCGGAGATCGTCCGGGAGCGAGTCGACGTCGAGCCGGTGGAGCGCTTCGAGCTGCCGGTGTGCGGCCCGACCGGTGCGAACGAGGTTCGCATGGTCGGCGTTCGCGAGACGGTTGGCGTCGGCGCGGGTTGCCGCGAGCACGGCCTGCTCCTCGAGCACGAGGACCAGGTCGACGGCCCCGACGGCGACGAGGACGTCTGCGATCGCCTCGGTTCCCTTGGCGTAGGCGGCCGCGTGCGAGCTCCGCTCCTGCACCTGGAGCTCGCCGCCGAGGCGGGCCGCGAGCGCGGCGAGGAAGCGCGCGCCGTCGGTTTCGGCCGTGCGGATCTCGAGGTGCGGTCCTCGCGGGCCGCTGAGGGTTCCCGACCCGAGTAACGCGCCGCGTAGATAGGCGGCGGCGCTCGAGCGCCGCGCGACGACGCGGTTCGGCGGACGGCCGAGCGGCCGGTGGGACCGGTCGAGCACTCCGGCCCGGTGGAGGGTCTCGTACGCGTCCTGCGAGCCCTCCACGTGCAGCTGGTAGCGCGTGGACTTGTCGAACGCGCGGCGGGAGTAGGTGCGGATCTCGGACCTCACGTCCGACGCGCGCAGCAAGGCGAAGGCGCGGCGCGCAACGGTGGACGTCGACACGTCGAGATGGACGTCGACCGCGCCGCGTCCCCGCAAGTGTGCGCGTCCGGCGACGTGGAACAGCCCCGAGAGCTCGGCGAGCCGGTCGGGCTCGCTGGCGGGCGCAATCCCAGCGAGCTCCTCCCGCAGATCCTCAGAGAGCGTCGGCATAGCCCTCGAGAGCGAGCAGCCGGCGCTTGTAGCCGGTGCCGTAGGAGCCGTACGAGCCGAGGCCGCCCGCCGACACGACCCGGTGGCACGGAACGAACAGGGAGAGGCGGCTGCGCGCGCAGAAACCCCCGGCCGCGCGCGCCGCCCCGGGCGCCCCCGCGAGCGCGGCGAGCTCGCCGTACGTGACGACCTCGCCGCGCCGGACTGCGCGAAGGGCGACTGCACAGCGCGAGAGGAAGGGGGTCTCGTACTCGAGATCGACCGGCACCTCCTCGAGCGACACGTGCTCACCCGCGAAATACGCCTGTAGAAGCTGCACCACTTCCGTCGCGAAGGCACGACCCCCGCCTGACGCCTTGCGTGATACGAAAGAAGCCAGCCCTGGCCCCGGGTGGGCGGGGGTTCGGGATGGGTCCAAGGAGCCCGTGGCGCGAGGCCACGGCAGCTCGTGCCAGGCGACTCGCCCGTCCGAAACGACGAGCTCCCCCACGCCCCAGCCTTCGACCTCGTAGGCGACCTGCGTCACCGGCACGACTGCGAATCCTAGAATCGTCGCATGAGCACCCACGGAATCTTCCGAGTCCCGGAGCCCCACAACGAACCGGTGCTCGGGTACGAGCCCGGCAGCGCGGAGCGCGAGGAGCTCCGGCGCCGCCTCGACGAGCTCTCCGGCCGGCGCCTCGAGATCCCGCTCGTGATCGGCGGCGAGGACGTCCTGACCGGCGACACCTTCGAATCCGTGATGCCGCACCAGCGCAGCCACGTCCTCGCCGACGTCCACAAGGGCGGTGCGGCCGAGGTCGATCGCGCGATCGCCGCCGCAGCCGACGCCTGGGAGGACTGGTCGCGCACGCCGTGGGAGGACCGCGCCGCCGTCTTGCTGCGCGCGGCGGAGCTGCTCGCCGGCCCGTGGCGTCAGACGCTGAACGCGGCCACGATGCTCGGCCAGTCGAAGACCGCCCATCAGGCCGAGATCGACGCCGCGTGCGAGCTCATCGACTTCTGGCGCTTCAACGTCCAGTACATGACGCGCATCTACGAGGAGCAGCCGATCTCCTCGCCCGGCGTCTGGAACCGGCTCGAGTACCGGCCGCTCGAAGGCTTCGTCTTCGCCGTCACGCCGTTCAACTTCACCTCGATCGCCGGCAACCTCCCGACCTCGGCGGCGCTCATGGGCAACACCGTCGTCTGGAAACCCGCCTCGACGGCGGCGGTCAGCGCGCACTTCCTGATGCAGCTCTTCGAGGAAGCCGGCCTGCCGCCCGGCGTGATCAACCTCGTCTACGGGTCTGGCGCGGCCGTCGGCGACCCCGCACTCGCAAGCGAGCACCTCGCCGGCATCCACTTCACCGGCTCGACGCCCGTCTTCCAGGGGATGTGGAAGACCGTCGGCGACAACATCGCCCGCTACCGCAACTACCCGCGCGTCGTCGGCGAGACAGGCGGCAAGGACTTCATCGTCGCGCACCCGAGCGCCGACGCCGAAGCGCTCGCGACGGCGATCCTCCGCGGTTCCTTCGAGTACCAGGGCCAGAAATGCTCGGCGGCCTCGCGCGTCTTCGCGCCCGCCAGCCTCTGGCCGCAGGTGCGCGAACGGGTCGCCGCGGAAATCGGCGACATGAAGATGGGCGACGTCGCCGACTTTTCCAACTTCGTCGGCGCCGTGATCGACGCGAGCTCCTTCGCGACCCAGAAGGAGGCGATCGAGGAGGCGAAGGCTGCCGGCGGAACGGCTTCGATCGTCGCGGGCGGTAGCTACGACGACAGCGACGGCTGGTTCGTCCAGCCGACCCTGATCGAGACCTCGGACCCCGGTTTCCGCACCATGAAGGAGGAGCTGTTCGGTCCCGTCGTGACGGCGTTCGTCTACGACGACTCACGCTACGACGAGACGCTCGACCTCGTCGACAAGGGCACGACGTACGCCCTCACCGGCGCCGTTTTCGCCCGCGATCTCGACGCCATCGAGAAGACACGTGACCGCCTGCGCTACGCCGCCGGCAACTTCTACGTCAACGACAAGCCGACCGGAGCCGTGGTCGGCCAGCAGCCGTTCGGCGGCGCCCGCGCCTCCGGGACGAACGACAAGGCCGGCTCGCTGTGGAACCTGATCCGCTGGGTCAGCCCGCGCACGATCAAGGAGACGTTCGTGCCGCCGCGCGACTATCGGTACCCCTTCCTCGGACCCGATACGGAGTGAGCCGAAGAAGGGGGCACGTGGGGGAAACATGGTTTCCCCCACTCCGGGTCAAGGAGACGTTCGTGCCGCCGCGCGACTATCGGTACCCCTTCCTCGGGCCCAACTCCGAGTAGTCAGGCGCGCCCGGCCCCGCTGCCGGTTTTGTGCAGCTGGGCGTAGACGCTGCGTGCGACCTTGGCGGGGACTCCCGGCACGCCTTCGAGTTCCTCCGGAGACGCCGCGAGCATCGCCTCGACCGAACCGAAGTGGTTGAGGAGCGCGCGCCGCCGCGCCGGACCGACGCCTTCCAGCTCGTCGAACAGGGACGAAAACCCACGCGACTCGCGCCGCTGCCGGTGGAAGCCGACGGCGAAGCGGTGCGCCTCGTCGCGGAGCCGCTGGAGGAGCTGGAGCCCCGGGTCGTGCCGCGACAGGATCACCGGCCTCGCCCGGCCGGGCACGAAGACCTCTTCCTCTCGCTTCGCGAGCGCGATCACCGCGACGCGCGGCAGGTCGAACGCGTGCATCGCGGCGAGCGCTGCTGCGAGCTGTCCCTTGCCGCCGTCCACGACGACGAGGTTCGGAGTAGCCGCGAACGACTCGTCGTACTCGTCTGCGGTGACTCCCTTCGCCAGCCGGGCGAAGCGCCGCGAGATCATCTCCGCCATCGCGGCGAAATCGTCCATGCCGACCTGATCTCGGATCGTGAACTTGCGGTAGTGCGCCTTCTTCGGCAGACCGTCCTGGAAGACGACCATCGAGCCGACGTTGTCCTGGCCCATCGCGGTCGAGATGTCGAAGCACTCGATGCGCAGGGGCAGCGACTCGAGGTTGAGCGTCTCTCGTAGCTGCTCGAGCGCCTCGACCCGGCGCAGACGGCGCTGCTCGCCCTGCGCGAGGTCGCTCGTCAGCACGTGGAGCGCGTTCTCGTCGGCGAGACGCTGCAGGCGCCGCTTTTCGCCGCGCTCGGCCGTGCGGATCTCGACGCGGGCGCCACGCCGCTCGGACAGGAACTCGGCGAGCGCCGACAGGTCGCCGGCGTCGCTCGGCACGACGATCTGCGGCGGCACGCTCGGCGCGCTGCCGTAGTACTCGAGCCCGAACGACTCGAGGATCGTGGTCACATCCTGGCCGCCGACGTTCTCGAGATGGAACGAGTGGCGGTCGACCATCTTGCCGCCGCGCAGCGGGAAGATCTGGACGACGGCGCGGTCGCCTTCCGCCGCGAAGCCGATCACGTCGACCGTCCCGACCGACTGCCGCTCCACTGCCTGCCGCTCCACGAGATGCTGGACCGAGAAGAGCCGGTTGCGATAGCGCGCCGCATCCTCGAAGCGCTCCTCCGCCGCCGCCTCCTGCATCCGCCGCTCGAGCTCGCGCTGGATCGGCTTCACGTCGCCCGAGAGGAACTCGATCACGCCCTCCACGATGCCGCGGTAGTCGTCCTGCGAGACGTAGCCCACGCACGGGGCCAGGCAGCGGTCGATGTGGTAGTCGAGGCAGGGGATCCCGCTGTGCCGTCCGGGCTTCGGTCCCTCGCAGGGCCGGTAGCGGAAGACGCGGTTGAGCACGTCGAGCGTCTCGCGCACCTTCTTCGCGTTCGCGTACGGGCCGAAGTACCAGACGCCGGGCCGGTGCCGCTCGCGGGTGAACATCACGCGCGGGTAGTCGTCCTCGACCGTGACCGCGATGTACGGGAACGACTTGTCGTCGCGGAGCCGGACGTTGAACGGCGGCCGGTGCCGCTTGACGAGATTCTGTTCGAGGTGGAGCGCCTCGACCTCGCTGCCCGTGACGATCACCTCGATGTCCGCGACGCGCTCCGGCAGGCTCCGGATCTGCACCCGCCCGTCGGTCGTCTTCTGGAAGTACGAGCGCACGCGCGGCCGCAGCGACTTCGCTTTCCCGACGTAGAGGACGGCGCCGTCGGCGTCGCGGAACAGGTAGACGCCCGGCCTCGCCGGGAGCGACTTGAGCTGGCTTTCGACGCGGGCAGCCACGACCGCCACCGTAGCCGCGTGCCTTACGGCTAGACGGCTCCCGCGGTCACCGGTTCGGGCGCGGCTTCGACGACGAGCCGGCCGTCCTGGTAGACGCGCTCGATGCGCTCCGGGAGATCTCCGAACTCGAACGGGTCGCCCGCGACGACGACCAGGTCGGCGCGCTTGCCCGGCTCGATGGTGCCGAGCTCCTCGCTCAGGCCCATCAGCTCGGCGGCCGACTCGGTGGTCGCCACGAGCACGTCCTCGGGGCTCATGCCGCAGGCCGCCATCAGCTCGAGCTCCTCGAGGTTCGTGCCGTGCGCGACGACGCCGGCGTCGGTGCCCATCGCGATCTTGACTCCCGCCGCGGCCGCACGCCGGATGGAGTCTCGATGCGTTTCGACGACCTCCGCCGCCTTCACGAGCACGTTCTCCGGAATCGGCGCGCCGGCCTCGGCCGCGCGGGCGACGCCGAGCGGGGCGACGAGCGTCGGCACGAGGTAGGCGCCGTGCTCGAGCATCAGCTCGATCGCCTCGTCGTCGAGGTAGATCCCGTGCTCGATCGAGCGGACGCCGGCGCGAACGGCGTTCTTGATCCCGACGGTCGACTGGGCGTGTGACATCACCCAGAGCCCGAACGCGCGCGCCTCGGTGACCATGATCTCGATCTCCTCGAGCGAGAAGCCAGGCTGGTCGGGTGAGTCGCGGGGCGAGAGGACACCGCCGGAAGTGGCGATCTTGATCACGTCGGCGCCGTTGCGGATGAGCTCGCGGACCCTGCGTCTCGCCTCGTCGACGCCGTCGACGATCGAGGACGGCATGCCCGGGTACGCCGGGAAGAACTCGGCCGTGCCGCCCGACGGCATCCAGCCGTCGCCGTGACCGCCCGTCTGGCTGAGCATCGTCAGCGAGATCTGGAGCCGCGGTCCGCGCATGATCCCCTCCTCGACCGCCTGCTTGACGCCGAGGTCGGCGCCGCCCGCGTCCCGCACGGTCGTGATGCCGATCCGGATCGTCGCGTCGAGGTTCTTGATCGCGTCGTAGAAGCGGTAGGAGAACGGCGTCTGCAGGTGCCTCCAGATGTCGACGTGGCCGAACATCACGTGGACGTGCGTGTCGAAGAGCCCGGGCAGGAGCGTCGAGCCGGTGACGTCGACCTGCTCGTCGCCGTCCAGCCCCACGCCGACCTCGGCGATCCGCCCGTCGACCACCGCGACATCGGCGTCCGCTATCGCCGCGCCGGTTCCGTCGAACACGCGTCCGCCGGCGAATACCGTCCTCACCTGGGCTCCTTTCGCTCGCTCGTACAGGAGATCAGAGCCTATCGCCGTGGCTAGCATGCGACCCGTGGAGGGCCAGTACGTCGCGTACACGTTCTACCGCGTCGACCCGGCGTGGCGGCGCGAGGCCGAGCGCGCGACGACCAGAAGGAGCGGTTCGCCGAGGTCGTCGACTCGTTCGCCGAGCGGTTCGACCACCTGCGCGCCTACACGCTCACCGGAACACGCGGCGACTGCGACTTCTTCCTCTGGAAGATCACGGAGCGGTTACGAAGATCTGCTCGAGGAGCTCGGCGCAGCGCTGAACGGCGACGCGGCCTCGCCGGCTGGCTCGAGACGCCGTACTCGTACCTCGCCACCACCAAGGCGTCGCAGTACACGAGCGCCCGCAAGGCACGGAAGATCACGCCGCACGGCCTCCCCTACCTCGTCGTCTATCCCTTCGTGAAGGTGCGGCCGTGGTACGCGCTGACGGAAGAGGAGCGGCAGCGGGCGATGGAGGAGCACATCCGAATCGGCCGCGAGGAGTTCCCCGGGATCAAGAACCACACGACGTACTCGTTCGGGATCGACGACCAGGAGTTCATGACCGCCTTCGAGTGCGAGGAGCCGGCCGACTTCATGCACCTCATGTTGCGCCTGCGCGACAGCGAGGCGTCGCGGTACACCGAGCGCGACACGCCGATCTTCGTCGGCCGTCACGTGCCGGTGCGCGAGGCGCTCGCTGCGCTCGACGGCGCTTCGGCCCGCGTCGAGGCCTAGTCCTCACACATACGTGTGCTGGTCGCGCCACGTGCGCCACATGGCGAACCCGCACAGCGCGAGCACGGCGACAAAGGCGAGGATCTCGTAGCCGACGGCGCCGCCGTACCAGTAGACGCCGACGTCGACCACCGCGACGACCGCCGCGCCGTAGAAGACCCAGCGCGCGCGCTGCGACCACAGCGAGATCCCCTCGCGGCGCTCGCGCCAGACGAGGAAGATGAAATACGCGATCGCGAGGATGAAGGCGACGCGCGCGATCACGGAGAGCGCGATCAGCGTCTGCTCGAGCTGGAGGACGACGATCACGCCGGCGATCGCGGCGAGGATCAAGAGGCCGCGGACGAACGGGTTGATGCGGAAGGAGAACCTGCTCATGTAGCGGTCATGTACGCCCGCACCGCGAGCGCTCCTGCCACCAACGTAGCTCCGGTGAACCAGGCGAGGCGCCCGCGGCGGTCGGCGGGCGCATACATCCACGGGGCGAGCACCGCGAGCAGCGAGAGCGTCCCGTACAGGTAGTGGAGCTTGTCTGCAGCCCGGTGGTGGCTCGAGAGGAGCAGAAGCCCGAGCCCGACCTGCGCCACGAGCAGCGTCTGTGCGAGCGCGAATAGGTGGGTCAGGATCCCGCGCGGCTGCCGCTGCCGGTAGTACGCCCACGCTCCGGCCGCCGCCGCCCCGAACGTCGCAGCGAGTACGGCGAAGGCGACGGCATGGTGGACGCCGACCATGGCCCGGCGGAGCCTAGCGTGGTCGACGCCGCGTGCTACTCGGGGTCGGTCTGCCCAGGATCGGGCGCCGGGACCGGCGGCGTGCCCTCGTCGGGCGGCGGGTACGGCTCGGGCACCTGCGCCGGCTCGGGCGGGTTGCCTTCGTCGGGCGGCGGATACGGGGCGTGTGGCTCGTCTCGGAGTCACCATCAACGTGTCCTGTACCGGAAGTCGCGCTTTGCGAATCCTCTCGTCGGCGCCGGCCAGCCGCTCCGCGAGCTCGTCCTCGACCCGCTTCGTTTCCTGCTCGAGCTCCACGAGCCGCTCCCGAGCCTCGCGCTCGGCGATCTCGTCGCCCTGCCAGACCGCTTCGCCGAGCGCCCGGAGCGCCGGCTTCCGCGCGGCCGCAAGCGAGTCGAGATGCGACCGCGTCCGCCAGCGGGTCACCGACGAGTCGAGTCTCGTCCGCCACACCTCGGCGGCGGTCGACGCCTGCGCGCGCCCGTCTGCCGCCAGGCGCGAGGAGTGCTGCATCCAGAGGTCGGCGCTGCGGCGGGTCGCCTCCGCGAGAGCCGCGAGGAGACAGACGGCGACGAGCAGGAGGACGATGCCCCACACCCGGTTCCCGGTCGCGAAGAGGCCGATCGCGGCGCCGAACGCGGCGAAGCCGAGGCAGAGAAGGAGGAAGCGCGCAGGCAGCCCCAGCCAGCGCCGCTCGACGGCCTCGTGCACGACGGGGCCCGGAGCAGTCTCGAGCAGCGGCGACTCGCTCAGCCGGAGCCCCGCAGCCGGCGCAGAAGCGCGCGCCCGGCGGGAGCGCCTCGCCGCAGCTACGGCACGCGCTGTCCTCGATCGGCGATGCGTTCATGTCCCGGCTGTTCCCGTTGTTCCAGTGCGCGTAACGCCTCGGCGGCCCGTCTGCGCAGCGGCCCGAGCTGCGCGCGGTAATCCTCGTCGGAGATCTTGCCGGTGCGGTGGTCGAATTCGAGCTCCTTCAGCGCGGCGAGCGCCCGATCGCGCTCCTCGGCCAGCGCCAGCCGCTGCCGGGCCTCGGGAGAGAGCTCGTCGAGCCGGTCGCTCGCGGGCGCGGGATCGCGGAGAAACGGCCGCGCGACGAAGATGACGATGGCGACCGCGAGCATCGCCGCGATCGCGAGCGCCAGGCCCATCAGTCACCACCACCTAGATCCCCGCTGGAGCCGCGCCTGCCGCGTAGCGCGCGGCGAGCCGGCGCTGCTCGACCGCGTCCGGCCACATCGCGATCAGCGCGCCCGCGACGAAGAGGAAGCCGGCCGCCCAGATGAGGTTGATCAGCGGCTTCACGAGCACCTTGAGGTCGATCTCGTTCGTCCCGTTCGGACCGGGCTGGGCGGTCGTGAAGACGTCGCCGAGCGAGCGCGGGTCGTGGTAGATCGAGGCGACGTTCGCCGGCCCCTCGATGGCGTAGTCGTTGTCCCCGGGCGGAGCCGGAAGCGTTCGCCGTGCCCGGACACGGCGAGCGAGCGCGCGGAAGCCGGTGTAGTTCGGGCCCTTCACGCCGGTGCTCCCGTCGTACGTGAGCGTGTAGCCGGCCGCCTCGATCGACTGGCCCGGCCGCAGCGAGCCGCTCGCGCATGCGTCTGGTACGCGCTCGAGCCGGCGATCCCGATCGCGAGCAGGACGATCGCGGCGTGCACGACGTAGCCGCCGTAGCGCCGGCGGTTGCGGCCGATCGAGCCGGAAGATCGCCGCCGCGCCGCGCGCGCCGTCCGCGCACGAACTCGAGCACGATCGAGGCGGCGACGAAGGCCGCAGAACGTGTACGCGAGCAGGCCGGGCCACGAGCTTCCGAAGCCGAGCGCGAGCAGGACGCGCCGCCGGTCACGACGGCCACGGCGAACGGCATGAGGAACGTCTTCCCGAGCGAGCGCAGCGACGCCCTGCCGCCACGCCACGAGCGGCCCGAGCCCCATCAGCAAGCAGCAGCGGCAGCCCGAACGTGTGCAGGAAGAAGTCGTAGTACGGCTTCGAGACCGAGCGCGTCTCGCCGCGCACCGCCTCGCGAGAGGATCGGGTAGAGGACGCCCCAGAGGATCGTCAGGCAGAGCGCGACGAGCAGCAGGTTGTTGTAGAGGAACGTCGCCTCGCGCGAGACGAGCGACTCGAGCTTCGTCTTCGTCCGCAGCAGCGGCAGCCGCCAGCGGATCAGCGCGACCGAGAAGACGACCATGAGCGACGAGGAAGCCGAGGAACCAGCCGCCGATCGAGCTCTGCGCGAACGAGTGGATCGAGTCGATCACGCCCGAGCGCGTGAGGAACGTGCCGAAGAGCGAGAGGTTGAAGGCGAGCGCGACGAGGACCATGTTCCAGACCTTCAGCATCCCGCGCTTCTCCTGGATCATCACCGAGTGGAGGAACGCGGTCGCCGCGAGCCACGGCATCAGCGCCGCGTTCTCGACCGGATCCCAGGCGTAGTAGCCGCCCCAGCCGATCTCGACGTACGCCCAGTGCGCGCCGATCAGCTGGCCGACGCCGAGGAACGTCCAGGCGGCGAGCGTCCAGCGGCGGGTCGCGACGATCCAGCGCTCGTCCGTGCGCCGCGAGAGGAGCGCGCCCATCGCGAACGCGAACGGGACGGTGAGCCCGACGTAGCCGAGATAGAGCAGCGGCGGGTGGGCGAGCATGTACGGGTTCTGCAGGCTCGGCACCATCCCCGCGCCGTCGGCGGGCGCCGGCTGCGACGTTGAACGGGCTCGAGACGAAGCAGAGCATGAAGGCGAAGAAGACGGCGACGAGCCCGAAGCACGGGCACCGTCCAGGCGACGAGCTCGCGGGAGCGCCGGTTGAGCCAGACCGCGAGCGCCGGCGTAGCCGGTGAGGACGAGCAGCCAGAGCAGCAGCGAGCCCTCCTGGCCGCCCCAGAAGGCCGACAGCGCGTAGCCGAGCGGCAGCTTGTGGCTCGTGTGCTGCCGCCACGTAGGCGAACGTCATGTCGCGGCGCCCGAGCGCGACGACAGGACGACCGCGGCGACGAGCGTCGCCGGGAACGCGGCGAGGAGCGCGTTCTGCGCCGAAGCGCGAGCCGGCGCCGCCGCTTCCACGCGGCGAACGAGCCGGCGACGAGCGCGTACGCGACGAGGCCGAAGGCGAGGAGCAGCGCGGCGCGCCCGAGCGGGGCCATCAGGTTGGACGAGACTTCGCCGGCGT
>CAWCDC010000006.1:0-56828 GCA_963794255.1 uncultured Actinomycetes bacterium
GTGACACGGGCCGCTGCGGCGTCGTATCTCCCGCATGAACAGATTCCGCACGATCCTCCTCGTCGGCGGTGTGCTGCTCGTCGCCGCCGCGATCGCCGGTGTCGCGCAGCCTCGCCTCGGCCGTAGTGCCACTCCCACCACCGGCTCGACGATCACCGTGACCGGCGACGGCACGGTCGACGTGACGCCCGACCGGGCCTCATTCGACTTCGGCGTCACGACGAACGGCGCCACGGCGGCGGACGCATTGAGCCGCAACTCCTCCGAAGCGCAAGCCATCGTCGACGCGCTGAAGAAGGCCGGCGTCGGCTCGTCCGACATCCAGACGACCCAGGTCTCGCTCTGGCCGCAGACCTCGAACGACGGCAACCGGATCACCGGCTACCAGGCTTCGAACTCGGTCGAGGTGAAGCACGCGATCGGCAAGTCGGGCGTGCTCGTCGACGCCGCAGTCGCTGCGGGCGCGAACAACGTCGACGGGCCGAGCCTCGACACGGCCGACCGGTCGTCCCTCTACGCCCAGGCGCTGAAGGACGCCCTCGGCGACGCCAAGGGGAAGGCGCAGGCGATCGCCGGCGCTGCCGGCCTGACGCTCGGCTCGGTGCTGCGGGTGCACGAAGGCGGGAGCTCGGAGCCGGTGCCGATGTTCGCCCAGGCCAAGGCCGCGGGCGCCGACGTTCCGATCGAGGCCGGCACGCAGCAGATCCAGGCGTCGGTGACGGTGACGTACAGCGCCGGCTAAGTCTAGGACGAGACGGGCCGCTGCGCCTGTCGCACGCACGTCACGCGTCCGAGCGGTCTCTCGCCAGACCCTCCTAGAGCTCGCCGGCGCCGTGGCGGGAGGCGATGCACTCGAGCGCCCAGCCGTTCGCGGTGAGCACGATCTCGTCCGCGAGGGCGTCCGGCTCGTCGCCTGCGTGTTCCTGTGGCACCTCGATCACGACCTGGTGGATCGCGGCCTCGACGTCGGCCTCGAACTCGTGCCGTTCCTCCGACACGATCGCGAACGACGGCGCAAGCTCCCGAAGAGCCATCGCGAGCTCGTCGATCTCGGCGGGCGTCGCGTGTCTCCCGGCGAAGACGCCGAAGTTGACGCGTATCTCGACGCCGGGTTCGTCCCACTCGCGTACGAGCAGCGAGATGGCGGGCTCGTCGATGAACTGGTTCATGCCGGGCTCCTATCCGGCCGGCCGAAACTCCTAACGCTCGCGCGGCTCCCAGCGGAACTTGCGCATCGTGAACAGCAGGCCGAAAAGTCCCCAGGCTGCGAGGACGGCCAGGTCTTCGGGGCGCGTCCAGATCGCGTGCCCGCGCAGATAGACGGCGTTGACGAGGTCGATGAAGTACTTCAGCGGCAGGACGTCGGCGATCGCGCGCAGGAAGGCCGGCAGATGGCGTGTCTCCCCGAACGACCCGCTCAGGAAGGCCATCGGCAGCAGGATCGAGTTGACGACTGCGGACGAGCCCTCCGCGGAGCGGATCACCGAGGCGGTCGCCGTGCCGAGCGCAGCGAACACGGCCGCGCCGACCACGATGGCGGCGATGAGTGAGGCGGCGTCGGCGGGGAACGGCGTCGAGTAGAGCGCGCGCCCGAGCAGGAACAGCGCGACCGTCTGCAGCGCGAAGACCACGAGCGTCGACACGAGCAGCGACGCGACGTAGGTCGCCGGCGGCAGCGGTGTCGAGCGCAGCCGCTTGAGGATCCCGTTCTCCCGGCGCAGCACGAGCTGGATCGCCAGCCCTGCGAAGGCGGTGTTCGCGCACCCGTAGCCGATCAGCCCGGCGAGCAGCGCCTCCGGCGCGGGCACGCCGTAGATCGTCCCCGAGTAGACGGACGCGAGCAGGACATAGAGGAGAAGCGGGAAGAAGAAGATGAAGAACGCGGCCTCACGGCTGCGCCAGAAGACGAGCTGCTCCGAGCGGAGCTGGTGGACGAAGAGCCGGCGCGCCGGCCGGCGGACCCTGACGCGAATCGCGTCGACGCTCATGCCTCGACCTCGTCGGCCGTCAGCGCGAGGTAGACCTCCTCGAGCGACGGTCGCCGCACCTCGAGGCCTTCGAGCTCCTCGCCGCGGGCGACTGCCGCAGCGGTCAGCTCGGCGAGCACGCGCGTCGGCTCCCTCGTCTGCACCAGCACCTCCTCGCCGTTCTGCCGGTACCGAATCTCGGTCTCGAGGTTGGTGCTCGTCAGCTCGCGCGGCGTGCCCACCCGCACGATCCGTCCCTCGCGCATCACCGCGACGCGGTCGGCGAGCTGCTCGGCCTCGTCGAGGTAGTGCGTCGTGAGCAGGACTGTCTTGCCGAGCGTGCGCAGCGAGCGGATCATCTCCCACGCCGCGCGGCGTGCCTGCGGGTCGAAGCCGGTCGTCGGCTCGTCGAGAAACACGAGGTCGGGATCGCCGACGAGCGCGATGCCGAGGTCGAGACGCCGCTTCTGGCCGCCCGACAGCGTCTTGAGGCGAGCGTCCGCCTTCTCCTGGAGGCCGACGACCGCGATCACCTCGTCGACGTCGCGCGGCGCCTGGTAGTAACCGGCGAAGATCGCATGCGTCTCGCGCACGGTCAGGTTCGCCCACATCTGGGACTGCTGGAGAACGACGCCGATGCGCTCGCGGAAGTCCCGGGCGGGCTTCTCGGGGTCGGAGCCGAGCACGCGCACCTCGCCGGCGTCGCGGCTGCGGTATCCCTCGAGGATCTCGACGGTCGTCGTCTTGCCGGCGCCGTTCGGCCCGAGCAGCCCGAAGACCTCGCCTTCCTCGATCGAGAAGTCGACCCCCCGCACCGCTTGGAGGCTTCCGTAGGCCTTGCGCAGGCCGGTGACCTCGATCGCATGCACGGCGGATAAGGGTAGACGGGTTCAGAGCTCACGCGGGCAGGCCTCGCACTCGACGACTCGCGAAAGCTCAAGCCCGGGGCGTACGCTTTCCGGGTGCCTACGAAGGAGCAGATCCTGGCCGAGATCAGACGGACTGCCGATGCAAACGGCGGGATCGCGCCTGGACGTTCGCGCTTCGCAGCTGAGACAGGCATCCGTGAACACGACTGGAGTGGGAGGTATTGGGCCCGCTGGAGCGACGCGGTAGCCGAGGCGGGGTATGCCCCCAATGAGCTCCAAGCGCGATACGACGACGAGGCGATCCTGGCGAAGTTGGCGGCGGAGATTAGGCGCCTTGGGCATATGCCTACAACGGCCGAGTTGAGGCTTCGCCGACGTGATGATCCCGACTTCCCGAGCCATGGCGTCTTTCAGCGCATCGGCTCGAAAGCAATACTGGTCCAGCGGGTGGGAGCCTTCTGCGCGGAGCGGCCGGAATGGTCCGATGTCGCGGCCATCATCGATCCTCTGGTCACCGACGACCTCGAACCTCCCCCAGTGGACTCCACTAGGCCCGATCGGTTCGGGTTCGTCTATCTGCTCAAGTCAGGGAAGCACTACAAGATCGGACACACGTTTGATGTGGGGCGCCGGAAGTACGAACTCGCAATCCAGCTGCCGGAGCCGGTGCAATTGCAGCATGAGATCAGGACCGATGACCCGGTCGGCATCGAGCGCTACTGGCATCAACGCTTTGAGGACTGCCGGTTGAACGGCGAGTGGTTCCAACTGAGCCAAGCCGATGTAGCAGCCTTCCGACGCAGGAAGTTCATGTAGCGATGGCGACCTTTCGCTACGTCTTCGCCGACGTCTTCACCGACGTCCTGTTCGCCGGGCAACCAGCTCGCCGTCTTCACCGACGCGCGCGACATTCCCGAGGAGCAGCTGCAGCCGCTCGCGCGCGAGATCAACTTCTCCGAGACCGTCTACGTCTATCCGGCCGCAGGCGACGGGCACGCGCGGATTCGCATCTTCACGCCGACGCTCGAGCTGCCGTTCGCCGGGCATCCGGTGCTCGGCACGGCGTTCGTCCTCGCCGGCCCGCTCCAGCTCGAGGAGCTCCAGCTCGAGACCGGCGCGGGAGTTGTCCCCATCCGGCTCGAACGCGACGGCTCGCGGGTCGTCTTCGGCTGGATGCAGCAGCCGGCCGTCGCGGCGGAGCCGTACGACCAGGCCGACGAGCTGCTCGCCCTGTTGGGCGTGGAACAGAGCGGGCTGCCGGTCGAGCTCTACCGGCAAGGGCCGGGCCACGTCTATGTCGAGCTCGAGTCGCCGGGCGCCGTCGCGGCGCTGCGGCCCGACCTCGCGGCGCTGCTCGAGCTCTCGCCGTACGGCACGGACTGCTTTGCCCGGGACGGCGAAGCGTGGAAGTCGCGCGTCTTCGTGCCGGCGCACGGCGTCGGCGAGGATCCCGCGACCGGCTCGGCCGCGGGGCCGCTCGCGCTTCATCTGGCCCGGCACGAACGGATCGGCTACGGCGAAGAGATCGAGATCCGGCAGGGCGTAGAGCTCGGGCGGCCGTCGACGCTGTACGCGGTGGCGCGCTCCGCCGAGGAGGCCGAAGTCGGCGGCTCGGCCGTCATCGTCGCGCGAGGTGAGTTCCGGCTCTGACCCGCGTCGTGGTCATCGGCCCGAGCGGCAGCGGCAAGACACGCCTCTCCCTGCGGCTCGCTGAACTCCTACACGTCCGTCACGTCGAGATCGACGCGTTGTGGCACGGCCCGAACTGGGAAAACTGCGGACCGGAGGAACTGCACGCCCGCGTCTCCGCAGCCACCGAGGGCGACGACTGGGTCTGCGACGGCACGTATCACACGATCATCGGCGCGATCGTCCTCGAACGAGCGGAGACAGTCGCGTGGCTCGACCTGCCCGTGGCACTCGTGATGTGGCGTCTGGTGCGGCGCAGCTGGACGCGAAAGAGAGACAAGGTCGTGCTCTGGCACGGGAACCTCGAGGACAGCTGGGCGAACCAGATCCGCTGGCTCTTCTGGCCAGCGTCCAAGCGCGTGTTCGAGAATCGGCGTGACCTTCCGGAGCGGCTCGCGCGACACCCGCAGCTGGAGGTGCATCGGTTGCGCTCGGACGGCGGAGTCGAGGCCTTCGTTCAGTCGATCCAGGCGACCGAGTCGATGTCCGGCAGCTCGAACGGCAGCGAGCGCCAGAAGATGCCGCCGTTGGCCGAGACGTAGAGCCGGTTCCGCGCCGCGTACAGCATCCGGTCGGGATCGTCCTCGGCGATCGCGACCGCGAAGCCGGGCGGCAGGCCTCCGCCGGCTTCGCGCCACGTCGCTCCGCCGTCGTTCGAGAGCATGAGCGGCGGCCTGCGCTCGACGACGGCCACCACGGTCGAGCCGGCGCGCGCCGCCGCGACGACGCGCGGCAGCGGCACCTCGGGCCGCTCGGTCTCGGGCACCTCCTGGCCCTCGCCGAGCGGCTCCTCGGCCTCGACGTCGACGAGGAAAACGCCCGCCACCGTGCCGACCGCGGCGATCACGGACCTGTCTTTCCTAGTAACAGACTGTTACTAAGAAGCGCTGTGACGAGCGCGCTCGCTCGGCGCGCGGCCGAGACCGGCCGGTGGCCGCCGGCACGGGCGCTCAGGTACGCGACCGAGAATGCATCTCCCGCTCCCGTGGGCTCGCCACTCGCGGGCCGCGCCGGGATACGTTCGGCCGCGTCGCGGGTGACGACGAGTGAGCCGCCGGCGCCGAACGTCACGACGATTTCCGGAACGCCGAGCCCGCGCAGATCCTCGAGCTCGCCGCCGCCGAGAATCGCCTGGGCCTCCTCCTCGGCGAGCTTCAGGATCGAGACGTGACGCAGCAGGTCGCGGTCGAAGTCCCCGTCGAGCGCGAGCGGGCCGACCCGGCGTATACGCACGAGCCCATGGCCGTCGACCAGTAGACGCCGGTGCCGTGCGAGCCGTTCGAGCGTCTCGGGCGAAAAGTCACCGCGCAGGAGCGGTGCGACGTGCAGCCACTCGACCCGCCGCAGCACGCGTCCTGGCTCGTCGCTCTCGCTCCACGGCTCTCCGATCGCCTCGACGCGCATCTCGCGCCGCTCGTCGGCGTCGTAGTGGAAGGAGAAGGTCGTCGTCTCGCCGGCCGCCGCGAGCGAGACCGGGACTCCGAGCGCCGCAAGCTGGCGGAGATAGGAGCGCTGCTCCGGCTCACCGCACTTCGCCGCCACGATCGCCTCCTGGTGGAGCGCTCGCAGCGCCCGGGCCGCGTACCACGGGCCTCCGCCGATCCGCGGCGTCCCGCCCGACACCAGGTCGCGCGACAGAGGGCCGATGACGGCGAGCGATCGCACGACCGGCAACTGTAAGCCCGAGCGAGAGGACGAAGGAGAGAGCAAAGCTCGGCAGCGAGCCCCCGATCGCTCCCTGGCCCGGATGCGTGTGGTCGACGATGCGCGTCCACGAGCCCGGGCCGACCGGTGCGAGCCACTGGTAGAGGCAGAAGCCGGCGAGCCAGGCGAGGACCTGTCCCGGGCGGAACTCGGGTGCGCGGAAGGGATCGCGCTCGCCCGCGAGCCACTGCGCGAGCAGCACGCCGAAGAGCGGCACGAAGAAGGAGCCGAGCAGGTACAGGAAGTCCTGGTAGTGCACGAGGTCGACCACGAAGGCGCCCGCGGTCGCGACCACTGCCACCGCGAGGATCAGCACCCGCTGCGGCACGCGCGGCAGTACGTTCTGGAACGAGACGGCGGTCGAGTAGATGTTGGCGAACGGCTCCTTCGTCTCATCGACCCCGAGCGCGACGAGGGCGAGCGCGGCGCCGACTCCACCGGCTGCGATCGCCGTGATGACCGAAGGCGCGTCCGAGAGCCCGCGTGACAGAAGCAGGATCGCGCCGAGCGCATAGAGCCAGACGTTCGGGATGAAGTAGCCGATCGCGGCTCCCCAGAACGCGCCGCGCCCATTCCGCGAGAAGCGCGTGTAGTCGGCCGCCAGCGGCAGCCACGAGACCGGCAACGCCACCACGAGGTCGACGCCCTGCCAGAAGCTGAGCCCGCCCGTGCCCGGCTGCGACCAGAGCGCGCCGAGATTCGCGTCGTGCAGCGTCCACCAGGTGAGGTACGCGAGGGAGGCGAGCACGACCCAGAGCGCGAACCGCTTCACCCAGATGCGAACGAAGCCGACCGGCCCGACGAGCGCGAGCGCCGTCGCCGCGGCGGCCGCCACCAGCTTCCACACCCAAAGCGGCCCGTGCACGAGCGCCTGCGCGGCCGTCGCGATGACGAGCACCTCGAAGATCGTCCAGCCGAGGTTCTGGACGATGTTGAGCCCGGTCGGCAGGTAGGAGCCGGCGCGGCCGAGCGGCGCGCGCAGCAGGACCATCGCGGGCACGCCGGCCTCGGCGCCGATCGCAGCCGCGCCGCCGAGGAGCGCGTTGCCGAAGATTCCGCCCACCAGGATCGCGAGCAGCGCCTCGGGCAGCGACAGTCCGGGGACGAGGAACGCGCCGGCGACGAGCACGAGCAGGCTGAGCCCGAGGCTCGACCACAGCATCCCGTTCTCGAGCGCTCCGAGCGTCCGCAGCCGCGCGGGAACCGGCGTGATGCCCCAGGCTGGTGCTCTGTCCAAGCGCTCCTCCCTTCGCCGGCATGACCCGGATCAGGTTCGACGGGTGTGATCTCAGCCGCGCCGTGCGCGACACCCCGGTGCTACGAGTCTACGAGCCGAGCTAGGCCGGCTGCGCCGCCGGACGGGCTCCCTCGGGCACGACTCCCTCGCTGAGCCAGCGCACGTCGCTCGCGATCTGCTGCTCGGGATCCGTGCCCATGTGACCGCCCAGGTCCTCGATCTCGACGATGCAGCCGGGCACGTTCGCGGCCAGCCACTCGCCGTGCGCGGCCGGAACGAGCACGTCGGTCAGTCCGTAGCGGACCAGCACAGGCACAGAGACCGCGCTCACGTCGAAGCCCCACGGTTGCGTGAAGGCGAGGCCGTCGTCGACCCAGCCGCCGACGCCGTTGACGGCCTGCTCGCGCGCCGTCTCGCCGATGACCTGAATCGCCTCGGGCCGCATCATCTGCGCGCGATCCGACTCGCTGAGGTCGAAGTCGTCGAGGATGGTCGACGGATCGACGGCGACACGCTCCTCGAAAAGCTTCTGCAGGTTCTCGATCTCGGGCGTGAACACCTCCTCGCCGGCCAGCGCCCACTCGAACTCCTTGACGTTCTCGGGATCCATGCCGGCGAGCCAGTCGTCCTTCGACAGTCCGGCGTCCCCGAACGGCGCGACGCCGACGATGCAGATCGCGCGCACCACGCGGTCCGGAAGGAGTGCCGCGCACGCGAGCACATGCGGGCCGCCGCCCGAACCGCCCGACACGCCGAAGCGGTCGAAGCCCAGCTCGTCGGCGAGCGCCGCGACGTCAGCAGCCTCGTCGGCCACGTTGCGCCCGTGGTGCCGGTCCGACCGGCCGTAACCCGCGCGATCGTGCGTCACCCAGTAGGCGCCGGCGCTCGCGTAGACGTCCTCGTTCGGCCAGCGGCTGAACCGGCAGCCCGGCGTGCCGTGCAGGCTCAGGATCGGGAAGCCCTCGGGATCGCCCCAGGTCGCGTAGGCGAGCGTCCGTCCGTCGGTCAGCTCGAGGGTGCGCAGCCGTTCTGCCACGACCCGAGCATAAGGCGTAGAACGTGGTTCGTACGGGGAGAACGGGCGCTATGACTGACGTTCCGGACGGCATTGTCCTGAAGCGCCATCGCGACCTGGAAGGCATGGGTCGCAGCGGGATCTGGGTTCGCCGGGCTTGCCTCGCCCTGATCGCCCTCGTCTCGGTGCTGGGGCTCGTGAACGTCTTCGGCCAGCGTCCCTCGACTCTGACGGCGAACGTGAGCGCGGCGACGCTCTCGGTCTACGCGCCGACCGCGATCCGCGGCGGCGACTTCATGGAAGCGCGCTTCCACATCACGGCGAAGCGCGACCTGAAAGAGGCGATCCTCAAGCTCGACCCCGGCTGGGCGGAGGGGATGAGCTGGAACTCGGCCGAGCCCTCTCCCGTCGCCGAGACCAGCGACAATGGCCGCTTCTCGCTCGACCTCGGACGGATCAAGGCCGGGCACTCGTTCATCCTCTTCCTGCAGTTCCAGGTCAACCCGACGAACGTGGCCTGGCATCGGCCGCAGAACGTCGAGCTCGACGACGGCCACCAGGTGCTCGCCCGCATTCACCGGACGATCACGGTCTTCCCCTAGGCCATGGATCTCGTTCTCCGCGCCGCCTTCGTCTTCGCGTTCATGCTCCTGCTGACGCGCATCATCGGCAAGCGCGAGCTCAGCTCTCTCCAGCCCTTCGACCTGATCCTGCTGATCGTGCTCGGCGACGCGCTGCAGCAGGGCCTGACCCAGGACGACTACTCGCTGACCGGTGCGGTCCTCGTGGTCGGCACGATCGCGGTCCTGCAGGTCTGCGTCTCCTGGATCGGCTACCGCTTTCCCCGGTCGAGGCCGGTGCTCGAAGGCGAGCCCGTCGTGATCGTCCAGGACGGCAAGGTGATCGAGCGCAACCTCGAGCGCGAGCGGCTCACCGTCGAGGAGATCTACGAGGCCGCTCGGAAGCAGCAGATCGCCCACCTCGCCGAGATCCGCTTCGCCGTCCTCGAGACCGACGGCGAGATCAGTTTCATCAAGACCTCGAGCTGATCGTCAGGACTGCACGAGCACGAGCACGACCGTCAGCAGGCTGAGCCCGATTCCGCCGATCGTGAACACGGCAACGGTGCGGAACGACAGCGGAGCGTGGGCGCCCGTTCGCAGCGCCCGCTCCAGCTCGCGCTGGCGGCGTGCGCCGACGACCGAGAGGCCAATCGCAAGGGCGGCGTAGCCGCAGCCGAGCAGGATGTATGGCCAGGCTGCGACATCGAGGAGCTTGGGAGCGAAGCGACCCACGGCGAGCGCCCCGGCCGTGGCGCCGAGAGCCGTGCGCCACCACGCGAGCCAGGTGCGCTCCGCCGCCATCGACGTCCGCCGCTCCTGGTCGAGCTCGGCCGCAGACCTCGCGGCGTCCAGGTTTTCCGAGCCGGGCTGCTCCGCCATGGCTCCATCTAACACCCCGTTAGGAGCAGGGGTTCTCGGTGACCGTGCTCGGGTCGGCGGTGACCGAGCCTCCGGGCCCGCTGTAGTGCGCCCAATGGCCGTCGGAGACAGCCGAGATGCAGAACGACTGGCCGGTGCCCTCGGCCTCGACCGAAACGATGCCGGTCGAGCCGCCGCTCGAGATGATGAGCCCGGAGTCGTAGCCCGACCGCAGCGAGTGGGCGTTCATCCCGGCGAAGCTGCTGTTCTCCACGTAGTAGGCATTTGCGCTGGGGATCACCTCGCGCACCTCCGAGGCGGCGGCCCTCGACTGGGCCTTCGCCTGGAAGTCGAGGTATGCCGGGACGGCGATCGCGAGCAGGACGCCGACGATGGCGAGCGTGACGAGCAACTCGACGAACGTGAATCCCGTCTCGTCGGTGAGCATGGGGTGCGATCCGCGGGGAGAGGTCATGTCCCCTTCTTGGCTCAGCGGCGGGCCGCGGTCCACATCCTTGTGGGTGGGTCATCCCCCCGCGATGAGGGGGAGAGAGGCCAGGACCACTCGATCGGGGGCTCCCGAAATGAGTACCGTCCCGGCTCTGGACACCACCTGTCATATGTCGATCTCGCTCGACGGCTTCGTCGCCGGGCCGGACCAGAGCCCCGAGAATCCGCTGGGTAAGCGCGGACTGGAGCTGCACAGCTGGCATCTCGGTGAACGCGCCAACGAGGCCGACGAGACGGCGGTCGGCTGGCTGATGCGTCCGCGCGGGGCCTACGTCATGGGACGCAACATGTTCGGGCCGATCCGCGGCGAATGGGACGAGGACTGGCGCGGTTGGTGGGGGCCCGAGCCGCCGTACCACGCTCCGGTGTTCGTGCTCACCCATCACGCACGCGAGCCGATCGAGCTGGACGGCGGGACGACGTTCCATTTCGTGACCGAGGGGTTCGACGCCGCCTATGCGCGGGCGCGCGAAGTCGCCGGCGACGGCGGAGTGGACATCGCGGGAGGCGCCTCGACGGTGCGGCAGGCGCTCGGCGCGGGGGTCGTCGACGAGCTCACGCTCGACATCGCCCCGGTCCTGCTCGGGTCGGGCGAGCGGATCTTCGACGGTGTCGAATCACTGGACCTGGAGCCGGTCGAAGTGCTGCACTCGCCGCTGGCCACGCACATCCGGTACCGGCTCAGGCGAGCGAGCTGAGCAGCTGCGCCAGCTCGGCTGGCTGGGTAAGGAACGGCGAATGGCCCGAGTCGAGCTCGATCACCCGCGCGCCGTGCGCACGAGCCGTGTCGATCTGCCACTCGGCCTTGACGGCAGCATCCCGCAGAGTCGCAATGACGACGTCGCCGGGTCCGAACGGCGCAGGAATCGGCTCGAGGCGCGCCTGGCGGCGAAGCTGGGGGAAGGCCCAGTCGGACTGCTCGCGGGAACAGTCGGGATACATTCGCGCCGCGGCGGTATCCGCATCGGGCCAGTAGGTGCGGCCGCTCGGAGTCGCTGACCGTTCCACCGAAGTCCTCGACGAAGCAGTCGTTGATCTCGGCGCGCTCGAGTGGAGGAAGCGCGGCGAGATAGACGCGAGCGCGAGCCTCGACGTGCGGGATCGTGAACCCACCGAGGGAATGGCCGACGACGATCGCGTCCGGCTGCGGCCCGACGGCGGCCGCATAGTCGAGCGGCGTCAGCCCGATCTCCTCGCAGGGCAGGTCGGGACTCAGCGACGTCGTGACCGCGATCCTCGAGCTCCTGGGCGAGCCGGCGGAAGCACCAGCCACCGTGCCAGCCCCCGTGCACGAGCACGAACCGCGCCATCGGGCGAGTATCCACCATCCGTGTTCCGGGATGACCCTGACGTCAGATCTGGGGCCCGTAGCTGCCGGCCGGGTGCCTCCGGCTCCGGCTGGAGGCCGAAAGGAACCCCCCGACGGCAATCGCTGCCGCGCTCAGGAGCGCGAGCCAGATGCCCCAGCTCAGCGACAACGAGACGAGATCCGTCTGCGCACCCGGGGGCGTGAGCATCCGGTAGAGCACGAATAGCGCCGCCACACAGCCGGCGAGAGCGATCTGGCCGCCGCCGGCCTCGAGCAGCCCGTTGATGCCTGCGAGACGCAGAAGCGATGCCAGGAGCGAGATCCCGGCGAGGACGAGGAGTATCAGGCTGATGTCCTTGAGAGCTTGGTGCGCGCTCACGGTGGTGAGCTGACGTCCGGCGAGTGAACTGAACTCTGCTCCCAGCTCGCTTGCGCCCGTCTGGAAGGTGGTGTTCCCGTACTGCTGGGCCACGGTGGCGAGCTCCTGTTGGGCCGAGGCGGCACCGGACGCGGTGATGCTGACTCCGTACCAGGGCAGGAACACCGAAACGGCGAGCACGGCTGCGCCGACCGCCGCGATCAGCAAGCCGAGTTGCGAACGATCGTCGACCATGGCACTGCGTGTAATCGGCGGGTGCAGTGCGGCGCTTGAGCCGCCTGGCACTGTGACGCTCTGAATCTGTGCCTTAATACAACCAGGGTGAAGAACGCTCTCGCAGCACTGCTTATCGCCACGGGCGGTTGCGTGCTCAGCGCCTGTGGCGGCACAGGCGTGACGGGAATCGCGGACCCAGTGGCTCCTCGAGTGACCATCACGCTTACGGCACCGACCACGACCACGGTGCTCCACGCGAGAGTCGGAGACGGCCTCGTCTGCAAGTCAAAGGGCGCAACGGTGCGGGCCAAGATTCCACGGCCCGGGCAACTGAACAAGGGCGTCGGGCACGCATCTCCAAACGGGCCGTCCTCGTCCGCAGAGCTTCAAGTGACATGGCAACCCGGCCACCCGGCGGTGGTCGTCGTGTCCTGCAAGTCGTAGAGCGAGTTCGAGCTAGAGGTCTGTGGTCCGGGCCAGGTGTTCCTGAATGGTCCCTGAACACCGTCAGCAGCCGACGACGTTGACGGCCGCTGCGTTTGCTGCGAGATTCGTCTCCATGCTCGTGGAAGTCGAGTCGCTGTTGGACACGTACGCCCGCTTCTACTCGGAGGGCGAGTTGCAAGGTGTCGTAAGTCTCTGTGTGACGCCCTTCCTTGCCGTCCGCCGGGGTGAGGCGATCCACATGCCCGACCACGGCTCGGTGATGACCCACTTCGCAACCGCGATAGACGCGAATCGGCGTGCAACCGGCGCTCGGCTCTGGAGCCGACGCGAACTCGACCTTCGCCAACTAGGGGACTACTCCGCTTTCGCGACCGTTCACTGGAACGCGGTAGATCAAAATGAGCAGGTAGTCCGCGACACCTCGACGAGCTACCAGCTCCTCCTCACTCCCGATGGGTGGCGCTTTCTTTCGTACACGACCCACGCCTGAGGTAAGGGCATTGGGCTGCGCCAGCGTTCCGGAATGACCCCTGAGCGCCACGCCTCGCAGGATCGGCACGTGGTCACCGGGAAGGCGAGATGGGTGCGGAGTGCCGTGTTGTCCTAGGCCAGCTTGGTCATAGGGATGGGTGTGGCCGCTTACGCCTCGAGTCGCCGCGACCCGCTCTAGAGGGGAGCTTGCGCCGTTCGCTTCGACTCCCCGAGCAGCTCTTGCGCTCTGGCGGCTGCGACGAGGTTGCCTTTCTGTTGGTAGAGCCGGATTGCGTGGTGGAGTTCGGGCTGCGCCTCTTGCGGGCGGCCTGCCAGATGGAGGACCTCGGCGAGGTTCTCGAGTGCGCGCCCATGATCGACGATGAAGTCGGTCCGTTCGGCCAACGCGACCGCTTCGCGTGCGAGGTGTTCTGCGTTCTCGAGTTCGCCTCGCTGCGCGAACAGCTTCGCTTTCAGGCGGCGCCAGGCGATCTGCGGCTCGAGGTCGTCGGCGATTGACCAGTCGGCGACGCGCTCGATCAGTGCCGGGGACTCCTCGCCGCGGCCTTGGGCGAAGAGGGCGTCGACGAGAACCGTCGCGGTGCTGACGAAGTAGCCCTGGTTGC
Source organism: uncultured Actinomycetes bacterium (assembly GCA_963794255.1). Lineage (GTDB taxonomy): Bacteria > Actinomycetota > Thermoleophilia > Gaiellales > Gaiellaceae > Palsa-739. The sequence continues at coordinate 13,861 of CAWCDC010000006.1, forward strand.
CCATACGCTCGAGTGATTCGACGGCAGGACGCACGGAACGCTCAGCGGCGGTAGGTTGGCCAGCGTCGAGTTCGATCCTGCCCGAGTCCAGCTGAACGCCCGCGGCAGAAACGCCTAGGCCGAACTCGTCCGCGAGCGATGCTGCCTCAGCGATGAGCTCTCGTGCGACGTCGAAGCTTCCTCGCATGGCCTCTAGACGAGCCTGGCATCTGAGGCTCGTGACGTGGAGATGGCGATCGCCGTCGACTTGGACGCGGATCTGCTCGGCACGCTGCAGGGCCGATTCGACCGGCGTGGGGCCGTTCACGGAGGCGATCAAGACATAGCCAAGACTCCGGCTTTCTTGCAGGCGATCACCGGCGTTGTATGCATGCCGTGCCGCTTGCTCGAGATCATCGATCGCGGCCGCCGAGTCGCCAGCCCAGAAGCGGAGTTGCCCGGCGAAGCCCAGCGCGCGGGCTAGTCCGGCGTCGTCACCAAGTTCCTCGAAGACGCTGACAGCCGCTGCCAGCTCACTTCTCACCTGCTCGTGACTCGCTGTTGAATGGTCGGTGAATAGCCGGAGATGGGTGAGCGCGACGGTCGCATGGGCAGCGACCCCGCGTTCGCCTGCGCCGCTCGCATGCTCAACGGCTCCCGCCAAGATGGTTGCTGCCCGATCCAGCTGGCCGGCGTCCTGCAAGGCTCTCCCGAGTGCAGGCAGGAGGCTCAATCGGCGCGCATCGTCGGCTGGGTACAACTCGGCGGCGCGAGCCAGAAGACTGGTCGCCGCCCGCACGTCGCCACGAGCGCTTGCCTTCATACCGGCAGCCGCCAGCCGCTCGGCACCGCGCTCCGCGAGCTTGAGCGCGGCGTCATCTGCCGGCCCGAGTTCGACCCGGTAGAGATAGGCCTGCTCGAGGTGGTATCCGACGACCTCGTCCACCTCGACTAGGTCGCGGCCACGTTCGCCGATCCAGGCGGCGAAACGCTCGTGCAAATTGGCCCGGATGGTCTTCGGGAGCGCGTCGTAGGCTGCGTCACGGATCAGTAAGTGGCGGAAGCGGAAAGCATCCTCACCGGGAAACAACCCGAGGTCTGGACGCACCAGCTCCCTTCGAACCAGCGCGGTCAGCGGCGCGAGGAGGCGGTCATCGGCCGGAGAGAGCGCTTGCACGGCGCCGCGGTGGAACACGCGCCCCTCGACCGATCCGCGCTCGAGCACGGCCCGCTCGGCCGGGTCAAGCTGGTCGAGCCGCGCGGCGAGCAACGCCTGAATCGTCGGAGGCACCGTGATCGGGCCACCAGGCGACTCCTGGACGAGCGCCACCATCTCCTCGACGAAGAGCGGATTGCCTTCCGCCGCATCCAGGATCCTGGTGCGGAGAGCTTGATCAACCGAAGCACCGTCGAGTAGGCGTGCGACGAGAGCATCGGCGTTTGCGGCGGTGAGCGGCTCGAGCAGCACCGTCGTCGCGTTCAGCTTGCCGCCGCCCCAGCTCGGCCTCCTGTCAAGCAGTTCGGGCCGCGCCATGCAGAGCAGAAGGATCGGCGCATCCCGACTGAGGTCCGCGATGTGATCGACGAGATCGAGGAACGCCTCCTCGCCCCAGTGGATGTCGTCGAGCACGACCACCAGCGGCCCTGTCGCGGCGACTGCCTCGAACAGCTTGCGCATCGCCCAAGCGATCTCCTCGACCGAGGCGACAACGCCACTATCGTCGAGCACGGCCTGCGCCGCACGCGCCGCCGACGAGTCCAGGCCCAACTCGGCAAGGCGCTGCTCCGGTACCGCGCCAAGCAACTGCTTCAGCACTTCGACGACGGGCCAGTAGGTGATCCCTTCCCCGTAGGAGAGACACGTTCCCCGCACAACCGTGACGCCCTCGAGAGCATCGAGGAATGCGTAGACAACGCGGGACTTCCCGACGCCTGCGGCGCCCAGGACCGTGAAGAGCTGGCAGGAGCAGTCCGCCACGGCCTGTGCCATCGCGGCCTCCAACCGGCCGAGCTCGCGCTCCCTGCCGACGATGGGCCCAGCCAGAGGACGCGAGGGGGCGTCGGAGCCGACCGACAAGAGCCGGTACGCCTCTACCGGAGCCGCCTTTCCCTTCAATGCGAGCGGCTCGACGGCTTCCGCCACGACGGCGTCACGAACGAGGTCCCGAGTCTCCGCACCGACGAGGATCTCGCCCGGCTGCGCAGCCTGCTCGAGCCGCGCGGTCACGTTCACCGCATCGCCGGTTGCGAGCCGTTCCCCCGTTCCGGTGACGACCTCCCCCGTGTTGACACCGATTCGAAGCTCGAGCGTCGTCCCATAGTCGCGCAGGAGGCCGATGTTCAGCTCCGCCAGAGAGTCGCGCAGCTCGGTCGCCGCTCGCACGGCCCGGAGCGCGTCGTCCTCGTGCAAGACGGGAACGCCGAAGACAGCCATCACTGCGTCCCCGATAAACTTCTCCACCGATCCGCCGTGGCGCTCGACAACCAGCCGGGCAACGTCGAAGTACCGGGCCAACACGGCACGCAAGGACTCCGGGTCGAGATGCTCGCCCAGCGCAGTCGAACCGGTCACGTCGCAGAACAACACCGTCACCGTCTTCCGTTGCTCACCGGCGACGGCACCGCGGTGAAGCGATGTCGCACAGGCCTCGCAGAACCGGGCCCCGTCCCGGTTCTCGTGACCGCAACTCCCGCAACGAAGCACGGGCTGAGTCTACGCAGCCGCTAACCACCCCACTGCGCCGCGGCTCCTTAGAGCAGTCATCTGTCCTTTTGCACTGGCTTGCGAGAGAGGCACTCGCCTGGGCCGGTGTTCCGGAATGACCCCTGAGGAATCTGCGATCTCGTTAGCGCTCGACCGATGAGGTTTGCGTCGCCGAGCGGTCAAAGTCTCAGAGCAACATCAGCGACGAGGCAAGGGGAGCAGGGAATGCCTGAATGGGAGAAGAAGATCGGCGCCATCAATCTGGTCGTCGGCGACCTGGAGCGCTCGAAGGCGTTCTACCGCGATGTCTTTGGACTGCACCTGCAGCATGAGGATGAGGACACGGCGATGTTCCGCTTTCAAGACACGTATGTCTTCTTGCAGCGCGGAGCGGCTCACGACGACGGCCCGTCAGGCGACGTACTCACCCTGGCGCAGAAGGGCGTCGGACAGTTCGTCATCTTCGTCGAGGACGTGGACGCAGTGCGCGGCGAGCTGGATCAGCATCAGGTGGCGGTACTCAGCGGCCCTGCGGACCGTGACTGGGGTATGCGCACACTCACCTTCGCCGATCCCGGCGGCTACACCTGGGAGATAACGCACGAATTGCCCAGCTCTTCGTAGTGCGGGACGCTCGGGTGGGCCAGTGTTCAGGAGTGACCCCTGGTAAACCCCTAGCCCGAGATCTGGAACACGACGGGGCCTCTGAGGCGAGACATCGCCACCGGGCGGTTGTCTATGCCGAAGTCGGTGCTCCCGGTCTTCGGCGACCAGACTTCAGTGGCGATGTCGCCGTGAGGATGCATCGCTTCACCGGGAGCGGAACATGCGGCGCAGATGAAATGACCGTGGAGGACGATCAGGTAGAACCCCGTTCGCTCGCTGGCCGCCTTCTTCACCAAGTCGCCCGATGATGCCTTTACGAGCAGGTAGCGAGAGTTCGGCCCGTACACCTGCGCGGTCTTTACTGAGTTACCGCCCTTGAGCGATCTGGCTATGTCTCGGGCCTCAGACCTGAGCCGCTTCACGAACCGAGTCACCGGCAAATGTGGTGGTGGCCCGTGCCCGACGACCTTATGGCTGCCGCCGCAGGCGGACAGCGCAAGTGTCGCCGCGACGAGGACGACCGAGCCGGTCAACATCTTCATGTCGCCAAAGATACGACGCCGAGAGCGGAAACGTCACACCCTTCCCAGACGAGGGCGCTCGGCTGGGCGAGCGTCCTCTCGCCTGACGACCTCTAACTTTCGCTGAGGAGGCGCCGCAGCACGTACTGGAGGATTCCGCCGTGGCGGAAGTACTCGCGCTCTCGTGGCGTATCGAGGCGCAGGCGGGCGCGGAACTGCTTGTCGTCGGCGCGCACCGTCACCTCGTCGGCGTTGCCGCCCTCGAGACCCGTGATCGAGAACTCCTCGCGGCCCGTAAGGCCCAGCGACTCGGCGTTCTCGCCCGGCATGAACTGCAGAGGCGCGATTCCCATCATCAGGAGGTTCGAGCGGTGGATTCGCTCGTACGAGTCCGCGATCGCGGCGCACACGCCGAGCAGCTTCGGCCCCTTCGCCGCCCAGTCGCGTGACGAGCCCGAGCCGTACTCCTTGCCGGCGATCACGATGGTCGGCACGCCTTCGGTGCGGTAACGCTGGGCCACCGCGTAGATCGTCCCCTCCTCGCCGTCCGGCAGGTGGGCGGTCCAGGTTCCCTCGCTGCCCGGCACGAGGAGGTTCTTGAGCCGGACGTTCGCGAACGTGCCGCGGATCATCACCTCGTGGTTCCCGCGCCGCGCGCCGTAGGAGTTGAACTCGCGCCGCTCGACGCCGTGCTCGGTGAGGTACTGCCCCGCGGGCGAGTCGGGCCGGATCGCGCCGGCCGGCGAGATGTGGTCGGTCGTGACCGAGTCGCCGAGCATGACGAGGCAGCGCGCGCCTTCCACGTCCGCAACCGGCTCGGGCTCGCGCGACATCCCGTCGAAGTACGGCGGCAGCCGCACGTACGTCGACGCGTCGTCCCAGGCGTAGAGCTCGCCCTCGGGCGTCTCGAGGTCGCGCCAGCGCTCGTCGCCGGTGAAGACGTCGGCATAGGTGGAGGAGAACATCTCGCCCTTGACGGACTTCCCGATCACCTGGTCGATCTCGTCGCGGCTCGGCCAGAGGTCGCGCAGGAAGACGTCCTCGCCGTCGGAGCCCTGCCCGAGCGGCTCGTTCACGAGGTCGACGTCCATCCGCCCGGCGAGCGCGTACGCCACCACGAGCGGCGGGGACGCGAGGTAGTTCGCCTTCACCTCGCCGTGGATGCGCGCCTCGAAGTTCCGGTTCCCCGAGAGGACGGCGCACACGACGAGGTCGCCTTCGGCGACGGCGGCGCTGATCGGCTCGGGCAGCGGGCCGGAGTTCCCGATGCAGGTCGTGCAGCCGTAGCCGACCGTGTTGAAGCCGAGCTCGTCGAGGTACGTGTCGAGGCCGGACGCGCGGTAGTAGTCGGTCACGACCTTCGAGCCCGGGGCTAGCGAGGACTTCACCCACGGCCGCCGCTCGAGCCCGCGCTCGACCGCCTTCTGCGCGAGCAGGCCGGCGGCGATCATCACCGACGGATTCGAGGTGTTCGTGCAGGAGGTGATCGCCGCGATCACGACCGAGCCGTGCTCGAGCGCGTAGTCGGAGCCTTCGACCGCGACCTGCTTCTTCTCGAGCGTCGCCGTGTGCGCGTGCTCCGGCTCCGTGCCGTCGCCCACCCCGTCCCCGGTCGGCGGGTCGCTCGCCGGGAACGAGTCGGCGATCTCCTTGTCGTACGTGCCGTTCGTGTACTCGACGCCGAACGTGTCGAGCGAGTCGATGAATGCGCTCTTCGCGCTCGCCAGCGGCACGCGGTCCTGGGGCCGGCGCGGCCCTGCGAGCGACGGCTCGACGTCGTCGAGATCGAGCTCGACGACCTGCGAGTACTCGGGATGCTCGTCGGGGTCGTGCCAGAGCCTGTTCTCCTTGCAGTACGCCTCGACGAGCGCGATTCGCCCGGCGTCGCGGCCGGTGAGGCGCAGGTACTCGAGCGTCACGTCGTCGACGGGGAAGAAGCCGCAGGTCGCGCCGGTCTCGGGGCTCATGTTCCCGAGCGTCGCGCGGTCGGCGAGCGCGAGCGAGCCGACGCCGGGGCCGAAGTACTCGACGAGCTTCCCGACCACTCCCGTCTTGCGCAGGATCTGGGTCACGGTGAGCACGAGGTCGGTCGCGGTCGCGCCCTCACGCAGCGCGCCCGTCAGCCGGAAGCCCACGACCTGCGGCACGAGCATCGAGAGCGCCTCGCCGAGCATCGCGGCCTCGGCCTCGATGCCGCCGACTCCCCAGCCGAGCACGCCGAGGCCGTTGACCATCGTCGTGTGCGAGTCGGTGCCGACGAGCGTGTCGGGGAAGGCGACTCCGTCGCGAACCTCGACGACGCGCGCGAGGTACTCGAGGTTGACCTGATGGACGATGCCGGTGTTCGGCGGCACCACGCGGAAGTTGTCGAATGCGCCCTGGCCCCAGCGCAGAAAGGCGTAACGCTCGTGGTTCCGCTCGAACTCGAGCTCGACGTTGCGCTCGATCGCGAGCCGGGACGCGAACTCGTCCACCTGCACCGAGTGGTCGATCACGAGCTCGACCGGGATCAGCGGGTTGATCGCATTCGGGTCGCCGCCCTGGTCGCGCATCGCGTCGCGCATCGCGGCGAGATCGACGACGCACGGGACGCCCGTGAAGTCCTGCAGCAGGACGCGCGCCGGAGCGAACGCGATCTCCTGCGACGGCTCGGCCTCTGCGACCCAGCCGGCGACCGCCTCGGCCCCCTCCTCGGAGCCCTGGCGGAGGACGTTCTCGAGCAGGATCCGAAGCGTGTAGGGAAGGCGGGTCGCGCGCTCGTCGAGCCGGTGGAACCCGTAGCCCTCGTCGCCGACCCGAAGCTGCTCCATGACCCGATCTTAGAGGCGAGGCGGCAGCTCCCGAATCGCTAACCCCGCGAAAACATCCGCTGAAAATGCACATCGACTCGTAACAACGCGGGAGTACGTTCTCGCCATGAAAACACTCCTGGTGGGTTCATTCGTGTGCTTCGCGGTGCTCGCAGGTGTCGCCTCCGCGAGTAGCGGGCCGCAGCCGAGCGGCCAGATCGTGTTCGGCATGAACCACTTCTGTCTCGCCAAGGCGTCCGAAGGCGGCCGGGAGCCGGTCGACTGCGGCAAGGGTGAGGTCGCCGTCGTCGACGCGAACGGCACCGGCCTGAGAGTCCTGACCCACGACAAGGTCACCGAGAGCAATCCGGTGTGGTCCCCGGACGGTCGCGAGATCGCGTTCATCCGGCCGACAGCCCATACGAGCAGCCAGATCTGGTTGATGAACGCCGACGGCACGGGCCGGCACTCCCTGACGCGGCTGCGGAATTCACCTCAGCTGTTCGGCGCCGAGAACGAGCCCGCGCTGTCCTGGTCGCCGAACGGGCGGGAGATCGTGTTCTCCGCCTATCCCACGAACCAGGGTGGCCGTGAGCAGCTGTATCTCCTCGACGTGCGCACGCACGCCCTGAAGCGGCTGCCGAGCGTCGCGAGCGGCGCGACGGATCCTGTCTGGTCGCCGAACGGGCGGTGGATCGCGTTCGTCGGAGCCGTCGCACCGGATCAGGTCTTCCTGCTGTCGGCGCGGACGCATCGCGTGCACCAGCTCCGCTCGCGCGCCGGCGGGCAGGTCACCGGGCTCGGCATCGCGTGGTCGCCCGACAGCACCCGTCTGGCCTTCAACGCACTGGGGAAGCTGACCGCGTTCAACCTCCGGACGAAGCAGTTCCACGTGGTCGTGCGCGAGGGTGCCGCGCCGAGCTGGTCGCCGGACGGCCGGTGGATCGTCTTCACCTACGGCGACTACGTGAAGGAGGTCCGCCCTGACGGCCAGGGCATCCGCCACATCCTCTACGTCACTTCGAAGAAGGGCCTGAACTTCGAGCCCGACTGGGGTCCGTAGCCTTCGTCGTCGCCTTCGTCCCCTCATGCCGGATTCGTCGGCGCTGCGACTCGACGACGTACTTCGGGTCGCGCGCCGACTGGATCCCGGCCTTGAACACGGCCCAGCGCGTACACAGCTCGCCCGCGCAGACGAGCGCTCCGCCGAGCACGGCCGCGCCGCGACTCTTCCGCCCGCGCGTCGCGAGCAGTGCGGCGCCCGCCGTCGCCATCCCCCTCGCCGCCCACGAGAACTTCCGCGCCTCGCCCTGGCGATAGACCTCGCCGATCGTGCCGAGCCGCAGCTGCATGGCCTGCATCAGCGCGCCCTCGGCCAGGACGCCGGCGACGGCGAGCCGCCGCGCCGGGCCGGCATCCCGCGGCTGGACGAACATCGAAGCGGCGGCGCCTGCGCTGGCGGCGGCGCTCGCGCCGAAGATCCACGGCAGCTCGCGGCGACCCTCGTGCCACACCGGCACCGCGGTGTCGGCGAGGAGCACGCCGGTGTACGTCGCGAGGGGCGGCCCGCTCAGGGCGGAGACGACGGAAGCCGCGACGCGCACAGGCCTCAGCCGGTCGGCGAGCTCCAGCACCGCTGCCGTCGTCGAGGCTCCGCCGTTGACGAGCAAGACCCAGGAGCCGAGGTTCATCGGCGAGGTGACCTTGACGACGCGGAACATGTGGTGGAAGCGCTCGGGCCGTCCGAGGTCGGCGATGAGCAACGCAGGCGAGAGGAGGTCGGCCGTCGCGCCGATATAGAACGCGGTTCGCGCGAGCTTCTCGTTGCCGGCGAGCTTCGCCGCGGAGCCGAGCACGGCCGATGCCCCTGCCAGCCCGCCCGTGAAGAAGTAGGTGGGGATCTCCCACGTCCAGACCGGTTCCTTGATGATCGGCCGGCCGTAGTAGGAACGGAACCCGTCGTCGGTCACGATCTTCTCCCTGCGAACGCGGCCGCGACCCCGACGACGAGCGCGCCCGCTGCCACGACCATGTTCGCCCACATTTGCGGGAGGTCGCGCGTCGTCACGACCGGATCGGGCGGCAAGCCGTAGACCTCGGGCTCGTCGAGGAGGAGGAAGAACGCGCCGAAGCCTCCGACGCCGTCGTCGGGGTCGCGGCCGTACAGCTGCGCGCCGTCCAAGCCCTCGTCCGTGAGCTTCGCGAGCCGCGCGTCGGCGTGCTCTCGCAGCTCGTCGAGCGGCCCGAACTGGATCGACTTGGTGGGGCACGCCTTCGCGCACGCCGGCTCGTGGCCTCCTTTCAGGCGGTCGTAGCAGAGGGTGCACTTCCAGACCCGGCCGTCCTCCTTCGCGTACGCCGGCAGGTCGGGAGCCGGTGCGAGATGCCTTCGGTCGAGGACGCCGAACGGACACGCCGGCACGCAGTAGCCGCAGCCGTTGCAGACGTCCTGCTGCACGACGACCGTGCCGAACTCCGTGCGGAAGAGGGCGCCGGTCGGGCAGACGTCGAGGCAGGCGGCGTGGGTGCAGTGCTTGCAGACGTCCGACTCCATCAGCCAGCGGAGCGGGTCGCTCTGCTCGACGAACGCGACGTGCCGCCAGGTGTTTGCGCCGAGCGCTGAGGTGTTGTCGTACGACTCGCCGGTCCAGTTGTTGCCGTCTGCCGGGATGAGGTTCCACTCCTTGCAGGCGACCTCGCAGGCCTTGCAGCCGATGCACACCGACGTGTCGGTGAAGAAGCCGACGCGCTCCTGCTGCTCGTCGCCGTACGTCGCGAGGCCGTCCGGTGCGTTCACGTCGACTCGCCCGCCTGCTCGCGAAGCTCGGCGACGAAGCGCGGCAGCTCAGGCCCACGCGGCCTGCGCCCGGGACGGATCCCGCAGGTGAACGCCTTGACCTCCTGGATGTGGACGTTCGGGTCGAGCGCCATGTGCGCGAGGTCGTTCGCCGAGTCGCCGGTCACGAGTCCGCGCCGGCCCCAGTGGTACGGCAGGCCGACCTGGTGGACGGTGCGACCGTCCTTCATCAGCAGCGGCCGCATCCGTTCGGTGACGAGGACGCGGGCTTCGATCGCCGAGCGCGACGTGTAGATGGTGGCCCACCCGCCGTGCTCGAGCCCCACCTCCTCGGCGAGCCCGGGGTGCACCTCGCAGAACATCTCCGGCTGCAGCTCGGCGAGATGCGGAACCGTGCGAGTCATGCCGCCGGCCGTGTGGTGCTCGGTCAGCCGGTACGTCGTGACGACGTACGGATAGACCTCGGCGCCGGGCTCGTCGGCCACGGGGTTGTACGGATCCTCGGCGAGGTTCTCGTTCTGCTGGCGGCGCGGGTTCGCCCGCTGCGAATAGAGCGGGTTCTCGAAGGGCGACTCCTGCGGCTCGTAGTGCGTCGGCAGCGGCCCGTCCTCGAGGCCCTGGGCGACGTACAGCCAGGCGCGACCGTCGGCCTGCATGATGAACGGGTGGTCGCCGGCGATCGCGTCCTCGGCCCTCGCGCCCTCCGGCGGGACGTAGCTCGGATCCTTGTCCTCCTTGAAATCCGGGACGTCGAGCCCGGTCCACTTGCCCTCGTCGCCGTTCCACCAGACGTAGCGCTTCCGCTCGGACCACGGCTTGCCCTCGGGATCCGCGGACGCGCGGTTGTAGATGAGACGCCGGTTCGCCGGCCACGCCCACGCCCAGTCCGGAGCCACGTAGCTCAGCTGCTCCCAGTGCGGCTTGCGCCGCGCCGTCTGGTTGATGCCGTCGGCGAAGCAGCCGGAGTAGATCCAGCAGCCGCAAGACGTCGAGCCGTCGTCCTTGAGCTCCGGATAGCCGGAGAGGAGCCTGCCGCTGGCGAGCTCCCGGCCGCTGATCTCCTGCAGCACCGCTTCGGCGTCGGGCTCCTCGATCGCGGAGTGGGTGGGGTAGTCCCAGCGCAGAGCCTTGATCAGCGTGTCGCGCTCGTCGTCCGAGTCCGCGAGCTTCTGCTTGATCAGCCGGCCGAGATGGAAGTAGAACCAGAGCTCCGAGCGGCAATCCTGTTTCGGCTCGACGGCCTGCCGGTGCCACTGCAAGAGCCGCTGGGTGTTCGTGAACGAGCCGTCCTTCTCGGTGTGCGCCGCGGCCGGCAGGAAGAAGACCTCCGTCGCGATCTGCTGCGTCTGCAGCTCGCCGGTCTCGATCTCGGGGCTGTCGTACCAGAAGGCGGCGGACTCGATCTCGACGACGTCCCGCACGACCAGCCAGTCGAGCTTCGCGAGGCCGAGCCGGTGCGCCTTGCCGTTCGCGTGGCCGACGGCGGGGTTCTCGCCCGCGATGATGTAGCCGCGGACATTGCCCTCGAGCATCTGCCGGACGGTGAAATAGGCCGAGTTGTCGCTGTCGACGCGTGGCAGCTCGTCGAACAGCCAGTCGTTCTCGGCCGTCGCGTGCTCGCCGAAGTACGCCTTCATCAGGCTGACCCAGTACGACTCGAACTTTCCCCACCAACCGGTCGGCGCTGTGTTCGAGTCGACGAAGCTCGAGAGCTTCGGATAGCTCAGCGTGTGCGGCATCGGCAGGTAGCCGGGCAGGATGTTGTAGAGCGTCGGGATGTCGGTCGAGCCCTGAATCGACGCGTGCCCGCGCAGCGCGAGGATCCCGCCGCCGGGCCGGCCGATGTTGCCCAGTAGCTGCTGCACGATGGCCGCCGTGCGGATGTTCTGGACGCCGGTCGTGTGCTGCGTCCAGCCGACCGCGTAGCAGAACGCGCTCGTCCGCTCGCGGCCTGAGTTCGCGACAAGGGTCTCGCACACCTCGAGGAAATCCTCCGCCGAGCAGCCGCACGTCTCGGCCACGAGCTCGGGCGTGTAGCGCTGGAAGTGGCGCTTCAGGATCTGGAGGACGCAGCGCGGATGGTTCAGCTCCGGATCCTCGGCCGGCGGCTCGCCGTGCTCCAGGCCGCCGCCGGCGGCGCCGTGGCCCGACTGCTCGCCCCGCGGTGCGAAGCCTTCGCCGCGCCGGCCGGCAGGGCCGTGCACGTCCATGCCCTCGTACCGCCACGACTCGATGTCGTAGCGACCGGCTTCGGGATCCCAGCCCGAGAAGAGGCCGTCGGCGTCCTCGGTGTCGACGAAGCGCTCGTCGATGATCACCGGCGCGTTCGTGTAGTGCTGGACGTACTCGCGGAAGTAGAGGTCGTTCTCGAGGATGTAGTTCGCGATGCCGCCGAGGAAGGCGATGTCGCTACCGGCGCGGATGCCGACGTGCTTCGTCGCCAGCGCGCTCGTGCGCGTGAAGCGCGGGTCGACGTGGATCACCTTGGCGCCGCGCTCCCTGGCCTCCATCACCCACTGGAAGCCCACCGGGTGGTTCTCGGCCATGTTCGAGCCCATGATCACGATGCAGTCCGCGTTCTGGAGGTCCTGCTGGAACGTGGTAGCGCCGCCTCGTCCGAACGAGGTGCCCAGACCGGGCACCGTGGAGCTGTGTCATATGCGGGCCTGGTTCTCGACCTGGACGACGCCGAGAGCCGTCATCAGCTTCTTGATCAGGTAGTTCTCCTCGTTGTCGAGCGTCGCGCCGCCGAGATTCCCGATCGCCATCGTGCGGTTGGCGGGCGCGCCGCCGCGGGTTCGCTTGCGCCAGGTCTCGGCGCGCGTCGTGACGATCCGCTCGGCGATCATCTCCATCGCGTCGTCGAGCGAGAGCTCCTCCCACTCGGTGCCGTACGGGCGCCGGTACTTGACCTTGTACTCGCGCAGCGGGCTCTGCACGTAGCTCTTCGAGGCCTGTCCCTTCGGGCAGAGGCGACCGCGCGAGATCGGGCTGGCCGGATCGCCCTCGATGTGCGCGACGTCGCCGTCCTTCACGTAGACGAGCTGACCGCAGCCGACGGCGCAGTAGGGGCACACCGAGGCGACGACCTGGTCGGCCTCGTCGATGCGTGGCACGAGGTTCCTCGAGCGCGGCGACTGCACGGCCCTCCCGACTCCCAGCAGATCTCCCTCGCGCAGCTGGCGCAGCGCGGGCCAGGAATCGAGGAGCTTCGAAAGAGCCACCGAGGTGATTCTTCCCCAGCTGGAGCACGCGTAACCGTCGAGTAGCGACGAGCGGGACGCTGGCGCTACCTTTGCGCGGTGGAGCACGGGGAGATCCACGCCGGCTTCGGGCGGCTGGCCGAGCAGGCCATTCCTGAAGAGGCCGACGAGCTGTGGACGGAGGACGGCCAGGAGCACGTCGGCTGGTTCTGCGTCAGCACCGACCCGTTCCCGTGTCCCGCTCCCGACTGCTTCTTCGTCGCCACCTTCATGACGGCGGCGCACCTCGTGCTCGTCTGGGAGAAACAGGACGACCCGAACCTGCTGCGCCACGCGCAACGAGCGAAGGAGGTCGGCCGCAATCCGCGGATCGTCTCCTACGAGGTCGACTTCGGTCCCAGCGCCTCGTATTACGCGTGGGAGGCGGCAGGCCGCCCGGTGCACGGCGTTCGCGGCAAGTAGGAGCTCCGCGTGGATCTGAGCCGCTTCGGAGCGGCGCCGCCGTGGTCGCTCGGCATCGAGGAGGAGCTGATGCTCGTGGACGCCGAGACGCTCGAGCCCGCGCGCGACGGGTTCTCGCGCGTGTTCGGCGAGGCCAGCGAGCGGATCAAGCCGGAGCTGTTCGAGTCGTTCGTCGAGCTCACGACTCCGGTGGTCGAGTCGGCGGAAGAAGCGGAGCGCGAGCTACGTGCCTTGCGGCACGAGGTCGCCGAGCGGGCGGCGGTGCACGGTCTCGCCCTGCTCGCGACGGGTTCGCATCCGACCGCACGCGGACGCGTCCCGATCGTGCCGGTCGAGCGCTACCGGCGGATCAAGGCCGAGCTCGGTCCGGGTCTGTATCGCCAGCGGGTCTGCGGGCTCCACATTCACGTCGCCGTGCCCGATCCCGAGACCTGCCTCCGGGCGTTCGAGGGCGTGGTGCCCCGGCTGCCGGGTCTGCTCGCCGCCTCCGCGAACTCGCCGTTCTGGGACGGTGCGCCGAGCGGCCGACGCTCGATTCGCTCCGAGATCCTGCTCGAGATGCCGACGGGCGGAACGCCTCCGGTGTTGCGCGACTGGGACGACTGGCAGGCGGCGTCGCACGGCGACAACACGCGCCGGCACTGGGACGCGTGGCCCCGCCCGGAGTACGGGACGCTCGAGGTGCGCGTCCTCGACCAGCCCACCTCGTTGCGACGGACGGCCGAGTTCGCCGCGGAGGTGCAGCAGCTCGTCCGTGAGGCCGCCGAGTGGGACAGCGAGCCGTTCGACCGCGAGGAGTACGCCGTTCTGCGAGACGCAGCCGGCCGCGACGGCGGCGGCCCGGAGGCCGAGCGGCAGCTCGAGCTCGGGCCGGAGGCTGCCGTGCGGGAGATCGCCGCCGTCACGGTACGCTGACCGGGATGGCGACCCAGACCGAGACGATCCAGGTCGGCGGCGTGCGCTGCGAGCGATGCGTGATGCGGCTCGCGCACACACTCGAGGGTCAGGACGGCCTCGAGAGCGCGAATGCGAACCTGATGGGACAGGTCACGCTCGCGTGGGACGACGAGCAAACGAGTCGCGAGGCCATCGTCGAGCGGCTCGCGAAGGCCGGTTTTCCCGAGCTCGCGGCCGTCTAGAGCGGAATAGCGGCGCTCCCGGCGCCGTTCCAATCGAAATGGCCCTCACTGGTACGGTTGCCCGCGTGGACGCGGAGCCCGAGGAGCCGCAGAGGCTGGCGACCGAGGCGCGTGACCGCGTCCGGTTCGAGGAGGACGCGCTCGCCCTCTCCGACCAGGTCTACCGCGTCGCCCGCCACCTCGCCTCGTCGCGCGAAGACGCGGACGAGCTCATGCAGGAGACGTACGCGCGGGCGTTCCGCAGCTGGCGCTCGTTCACGCCCGGCACGAACATGCGGGCCTGGCTCCTGCGGATCCTGACCAACCTCAACATCGACCGTGGGCGGCGGCAGCAGCGCGCACCGCAGATGCAGCCGCTCGAGGCGAACGACTATTTCCTCTACGACCGGCTCGCGGAGAACGGGGACGGCGACTCCGACGAGGACAAGGTCGTGGAGCGGTTGTCGCAGGACGACATCGTGACGGCGCTTTCGGCAGTGCCGCACGACTTCCGCGACGTGATCGTGCTTGTCGATCTTGGCGACTTCAGCTATGCGGACGCGGCTCAGATTCTCGACATCCCCGTCGGCACGGTGATGTCGAGGCTCCACCGGGGGCGCCGCATCCTGAAGCGGGAGCTCGCCGAGTCCGCCCTGGAGGAGGCGACATGACGGACCCCTGCGCGCACTGCGAGGAGATGATGCAGCCGTACATGGACCATGTCCTCACCGATGAGGAACTGGTCGAGGCGGAGGCCCATCTCGCACAGTGCGAGTACTGCGCAAAGCGCTACCGGTTCGAGGAGAGCTTGCGGATCTACGTACGCCAGGCGGTGAACGAACCGATGCCGGTGGAGCTCCGGCAGAAGCTCGCCGCCCTCAGGATCCCGCTGGACTAGCGACGTCGACGTCGCCGGGCGCACGCAGGTCGTCGCAGGGGACGAGCCTGGCAGGCAGCGCGCGCGCGCCCTCGTCGGGGATGTCGTCCCACACGCTCCGGGTGAGCAGGACCGGATGCAGGCGGACGCCGCCGTAGCTTGCGGCGACGGCCTCGCCGCCGTTTACGCGCCAGTCGGCGACGACGCGGTCGACCGCGCGGGGGTCGAGGTCGGGGCCGTCGGCGAGGACGACGAGCGCGGCCTCGGCTTCCGGAGGCAGCGCAGCGAGTCCGCACCGCAGCGACGCGCCGGGTCCGCGCTCCCAGTCCGGGCACGCGACGCTGTCGACCGGCAGGGCGTGCGCACCGCTCACGACGACGACCTCGTCCACCGAGCTCTCGCGCAGCGCCGCGAGCACCCGCGGCAGCAGCGCAACCTGCTTCGGCGGATTCGTCCCGTAGCGGGACGAGGCGCCCGCCGCCAGGACGACCGCGGCGATCACGCGAGCTGGGCGAGAGCGCGGCGCACGAGCGCCTGCGCGAGCGGCACCTTCCACTCCGTCCGCGGTAGCGGAGTCGCGGCGTCGAGGTCGTCGACGCTCTCGATCCGCCACGGGATCGGAGCGACCCCCGCGAGCGCGATTCGCGTCTCGCCGCCGACCCGCGCCGCGGCGACGCCGACCTGCGGGAACGACCACCGCTTGCGGTCCATCGCTTTCACATACGCGCTCGACTCGACCGGCGGCAGCTCGATCTCGAGCAGCAACTCGCCGTCCTCGAGCGTCGTCGTGCTCCGGTCGCCTTCGTCCGGGAGGCGGTAGAGCTCCTCGACCGCGAGCTCGCGCTTGCTCGTCCGTAGCCGCGCTCCGAGGGCGACGAGCGCAGCCGCGACGTCGGATGGATGCGCCGAGGCGCAGAAGTCGTTCGCGAAGATCGCGTGCTCGCGATGCTCACCGTCCCGAGCGTGGCAGCGGTCGCCGCCATGAAGCCGGCAGCGGTAGCCGAGCCGCCAGTACCAGCAACGCGTCCCCTGCAGGAGGTTGCCGCCGAGGGAGCCCATGTTCCGGAGCTGCGGCGACGCGGCGAGCCGGCATGCCTCGCGCAGCGCCTCCGGGATCGACGCGTCGCGCTCGAGCTCGGCGAGCGTCGTCCCGGCTCCGATGATCCCGTCACGTACGCCGCGCGGCACGACGCCGCGCACGTCGACGAGCCGCTCCGCGTCGAGCAGGCCCTCCCGCAGCAGCGGAACGACTTCGGTCCCGCCGTGGACGAAGACGCCGCCGTCGAGCTCCGCGACGCTAGACGGCTTGAGGAGCTCCACGCTTCTCCTTCTCGCGCTCCCGCGCCTCAGCCTCGCGCAAGGCGCGCAACATCTCCTCGCGGGAGATCGGCAGCTGGTGCACGTCGGCGCCGGTCGCGTCGCGGACCGCATTTGCGATCGCGGCGGCGATCGGCACGATCGGCGGCTCCCCGAGGCCTTTCGAGCCGAGGTTCGTCAGGTGCTCGTCGGGCCGGTCCACGAACTCGCAGACGATCTCCGGCACGTCGGCGATGGTCGGCATCCGGTACGCGTCGAGCGAGGTCGTGAGGATTGCGCCCGTCTCGGGGTCGAGCAGCCGCTCCTCCGAGAGCGTGTGGCCGATGCCCTGGATGATCCCGCCCTCGACCTGGCTCGAGGCGCCGAGCGGGTTGACGATCCGGCCCACGTCGTGGATCGCCGCGACGCGCTCGATCTGCACCTCGCCGGTCTCGACGTCGACCGCGACCTCGACCACGTGAACGCCGAACGTGAGCACGCTCATCCCGGTCGGGTTCGGGCCGCGTGCGCCCTTGCCGAGGATCTGCGACTCCTCGAGCACTGCGACGATCTCTTCGAGCGGAGTGTCTTTCGGCATGTCGCGCTGCGCGGCGATGTCCTCGACCTGCTCGCGTGCGTCGGCCGCCGCCGCTCGCACCGCGGGCCCCATCGACGGGAGCGTCGAGGAGCCGGCCGAGATCGAGGCGTACGGCCCGCGCGCCGAGTCGCCGAGCACGACGTCGACGTGCTCGAGCGGGATCCCGAGCTCCTCGGCCGCGATCTGCGCCATCGCCGTGCGCGTGCCGGTGCCGATGTCCTGCATCGCGGTGATCACCGTCGCGCGGCCGTCGGAGCCGAGCCGCACCCAGGCGTAGGACGGAGGTCCGCCGCCGCCGTACCAGATCTGGCTCGCCATCCCGACGCCGCGCTTCCAGACGGCGTCCGAGCGGCCGTGCACCTCGTGCCTCCGCTCCCAGTGCGGCTCCGCCATCCGATAGCACTCCTCGAGGTTCTTGGAGGAGATCGGCGTGCCGTCGTTCGAGGCGGCGTAGTTGCGGCGCCGCAGCTCGAGCGGGTCGACGTCGAGCTTCGCCGCGAGCTCGTCGATCAGGCATTCGAGGCCGAATGTCCCCTCGACGAAGCCCGGTGCTCGGAACGCCTTCATCGGCGGCGTGTTGAGCCGTGCCCCGTAGGTGACCGTGCGGACGTTCTCGCAGTCGTAGAGCATCTTCATCGGGCCCTCGGTCGAGGCGTTCCAGCCCGACCAGCCGACGGAGTTCGTGAACTCGCCCTCCAGCGCGACGATCGTCCCGTCGCTGCGCGCGCCTGCGCGCAGCCGCTGCACGGTCGCGTTGCGGTTGCCGGCCGAGGTGTTCTCCTCACGCCGCGTGAGCGCGCAGCGCACCGGCCGCCCGGTCCGCTTCGCGAGCTCTGCAGCGACGAACGTGTACTCGTCGGAGCCGTTCTTCGAGCCGAAGCCGCCGCCCATGAACTCGCACACGACGCGCACCTTGTCCTCGGGCAGTCCGAGCGTCTCGGCGACCGACTGGCGGACGCCCCAGATGTACTGCGTCGAGATGTAGACGTGGAGCGTGTCGCCCTGCCACTCGCACATTGCCTGGTGCGTCTCGAGCGAGTTGTGGAGCACGGTCTGCGTGCGATACGTCGCCTCGACCACGACGTCCGCGCCGGCGAGCGCCTTCTCGACGTCACCGCGCTCGTAGTGTCGCGGCTCGGCGGTGAAGAGCTCGCGCCGGACTGCGTCGTCGGGGTCGAGCACGACCTCGAGCTCCTCCCACTCGATAACGATCGCCTCGAGCGCGGCGCGCGCCTGCTCGAACGTGTCGGCCGCGACAGCGGCCACGGCTGCGCCCGCGAAGCCGGCTTCCTCCTCGAGCCCGTGCGCCTCGCCCGGGCCGATCGCAGCCCGCACGCCCGGTAGCGCGAGCGCCAGCGCGAGATCGACCCGCTGCGCTCTGGCGTGCGCGTGAGGAGACCGCAAGACGGCGGCGTGCAGCATCCCCGGAAGCTTCAGGTCGGCGGTGTACCGCGCTTCGCCGCGGACGCGCTCGTGGCCGTCCTTGCGCGTCGCAGCACGGCCGACAACCGCGAGCGGCCCTGCAGGCCACTGCTCGAGCGGATCCTCCTCGACGACGATCCACACCTCCTCGAAGCGTCCCTCGACCTCTTTCTCGGTGCGGATCAGCCTTGCCAACTGAGAATCGCCTCCTCGATCTTGGGATACGTGCCGCAGCGGCAGATGTTCCCGGCCATCGCGTGCCTGATCTCCTCGCGCGTCGGCTCGGGATTCGCCGCGACGAGCGCGGCCGCCGAGACGACCTGGCCCGGGGTGCAGTAGCCGCACTGGACGGCATCGGCCCGGACGAAGGCGTCGACGAGCGGGTGCTCACGCAGCCCCTCGATCGTCGTCACCTCGCCCTCGACCGCGTGCGCGAGCGTGATGCACGAGAGGCGCGGCACGCCGTCGACCTGCACGGTGCAGGCGCCGCAGTGGCCTTCGTTGCACGCGATCTTCGTTCCGGTCAGGCCGAGCTCCTCGCGCAGGACGTGCGCCAGGCTGGTTCCGACCGGCGCGTCGAGGACGTGCTCGCCGCCGTTGACGGTCAGGCGCAGCTCGGTCATGTCGAGGTCACTGCCACGGTGTCGGCAATCTGAATCAGGCGGACGGCGGTGCGCGCGATGAGGCGAACCTCGGTGTCGTCCTCGGCCTCGGGCAGCGTCCGCCACAGATCGCGAGCCGCCTCGAGCAGCTCGCGGATCTGCCCGAGCTCCTCGCGGTGCGTTCCGTTCGGCTCCTCGGTCGCGTTGAGCGCCAGGCCGAGCGCGCCGAAGGCGTCCGGCTGCCGCACGAAGAGGAGAGGCATTGCCATCGAGACGTACTGGTGGATCCGCGCCTGCGCGAGCGGCTGCTCGAGCGTGTCGGAGCCCTGCGGCTGCGACGGCTCGAGCGGCTCCTCGCCGTCTGCGATTCGGTTCGCGTTGCCGGCGAACATGTCGCGCAGCTGGCGGTCGTCGAAGCCGGACGCCCGCGCGACGCGCGTCGAGAGGAGCAGCGAGCCGGGCTGCTGGCCGTACGGGTAATCCGAGGCGTAGACGATCTGCTCGGGCGGCACGAGTCGCAGCAGTCCGAGCAGGTCGATCGCGCTCCAGACCGAGGTGTCGAAGAAGACGCCGCGCTTGCCCGAGAAGCGGTAGGCGAGGTTGGCGAGGTCGGCAATCCCCGCGTGGGCGAGGATCAGCTGCGTCCCGGGGTGCCCGTCGACGAGGCGCTCGAGCCCTTCCGCGATGGGCGGCAGGCCGCGACCGGCGTGGATCAGGATCGGGACGCCGCGCTCGGCGGCGAGCGCGAAGACGGGGGCGAGCCGCTCGTCGTTGAGCAGGAACTTCTGCGCGCGCGGATGGAGCTTGATCCCGCGGGCGCCCAGGTCGAGGCAGCGTTCAGCCTCCTCGATCGGCCCCTCGTCGAGCGCCAGCCGCACGAACGGGACGAGGCGGCCCTCCGAGCGGGCCGCGAACTCGAGCGTCCGGTCGTTGCCCGCCCGGAAACTCGGGTGCCGGTCGGGCTCGTCGAGGCAGAACATGTTGGCCCGCGAGATGCCGTAGCGGTCCATCGTTCCGCTGAGCTCCTCGAGGCGGCCGACCATCCCGTCGATGTCGGTGCCGAGATGCGTGTGAGCGTCGAAGATGTCGAGGTCGTCCGGCAGGTCGGCGCGGATGCGCTCCTCCCAGGAAGCCGCGACCTGCCCAGCCCGCTCGAGTGCGTCCATTGAGCTGAATCTAGCCGTCCGCCGATCGCTCGCGTCGTGGCGCGCCGCAGCGGCGTAGGCTCGACGGAGCCGCCCGGAAGCGGAGGCCGCGGCTTTGCCGGGGCCGGAGCAACAACTGTGTGCCGATTTGGTGCCGACTTCTGAAAGGACACTGTCGGCCGCGATCGGGGGGCGGTAGCAAGGAGCCGTCATCTCGTCCCCCGGATCGGAGGCTCCATGAAGCGCATCTACCTGCTCGTCCTGCTCACGGCTCTCGCCCTGCCGCTCGCCGCTGCCTCGGCGCGGGCCAGCGGCTCGGGCAGCATCGTCGTCGGCGAGGTCTTCGCCGCCGGCGGCAACAGCGGCTCCGCGTATGCCCACGACTACGTCGAGCTCTTCAACCGCGGTGCGAGCAGCGTGGCCGTCGACGGCTGGACGCTCCAGTACGCGTCCGGCTCGAGCACGTCGTGGCAGTCGACGGCCCTCAGCGGCTCGATCCCGGCGGGCGGGCGGTATCTCGTCCAGCTCGCCTCGGGCGGAGCCAACGGAGCGGCGCTGCCCGCGCCCGACGCGACCGGTACCTCGAACCTCGCCGTCACCGGTGGCAAGGTCGCGGTCGTCGACGGCGCCACGGCGCTCTCGTGCGGCTCGTCCGCCGGAAGCTGCTCGGTCGTCTCCGGCGTCCAGGACCTCGTCGGCTACGGCAGCGCGACCGACTTCGAGGGAAGTGACGACGCCCCCGCGGGAAGCGCGACGAACGCGATCGCGCGTGCCGGCGGCGGCTGCACAGATACGGACGACAACGCGGCCGACTTCGCGACTGCGGCGCCGAATCCGCTGAACTCGTCGGCCGCGGCGAGTGCATGCTCGGTAACGCCACCGTCGGGTGGCACCAGCGGCTCGGCCGGGGTCGACGTCGACGTCCAGCCGCTGCTCTCGATCTCGCTCGACCACCCGACGCTGAGCTTCCCTGCTGCGGTTCCGGGAACGACTCCGAGCGCGCTGCCGGAGCACGTCACGGTCACGAGCAACGACCCGAGCGGCTACACGCTCGGCGTCCACCGGACGGCCTTCTCGCCGCAGGATCTGCCGCTCGGCATCGGAGTCGGCGCCGGCAGCCTCGCTGCCGTGCCGATCGCGCCCGCGGCGGACCTGTCTCTGGCGGGAACGAGCGCCCCGAGCGCCGACGGAGGCGACACGGTTGCGACGAGCGTCGGGTTCGTCTCGCCGCTGCCCGTCGTCCCGGCCGGGCACTACACGGCGACGCTGACGTTCACGGTGATCGGCAAGTGAGACGCGCGCTCGTCGCGCTGATTCTCGCTACGGCCGCGGCATCCATCCCGGGTGCCGCGGCCGGCCGCGGCATCGGCCTCAGCGCAAGCCCGCTGCGGTTGACGCTCCGCGGCGCGTCGACGGCGGCGATCACCGTGCGGAACCCAGGGCGGCAGCCGCTCCTCGTCGACGTCTCGCGCGCCGGCTTCGGGCGCTCGCTGCACGGCAAGCCGCAGGTGCGCTCGGCTGGCGGCGTCGCCGGCTGGCTCCGGCTGCGGCCCAAGCGGATCAGGCTCCGCGCAGGCGCAAAGGCCGTCCTCCACGTTCGCACCGCCCCTCCGAGGGGGACGACGCCCGGAGATCACTCTGGCCTCGTGCTCCTGACGACGCGGCCCCTCGGTGTAAAGCACGTTCGGGTGCGCCTGCGGATGGGCGTAATCGTCGACCTCCGGGTTCGGGGAAAGATCGTGCGCCGCCTAGATGCGCGAATGCTCACCCTCCGGCGTCTCGGCACGCGGCGACGCCTCGCGCTCCGTCTCGTCAACCGCGGCAACGTCGCCGAGGAGCTCGGCGGCAGTGGGCTGCGGCTCTCGCTCTTCCGTGGACGCCGGCGATTCGTGACGCTGGAGCCGCGGCCCGGCGAGCTGCTGCCGCACAGTTCGGGTGTCGCAGTGTTCTCGTACGGCGGGCGAGTTCGAGGAGCCGTCGTCGCGCGAGTCGAGCTACGACCGCCGGTGCGTGGGCCGGCGCGCTCGTTTCACCTCCGCCTGTGAGGGTCTAGCGGCGCAAGGCCGGAGCCGATACGTCTTGCATGGACAATCGCATCGTCTGGATCTTCGTCGGCGTCGGCATGACCGTCGGCGGGTTCGTGCCCCTGGTGTGGGGCGGGAGCGCACTCGGCTTCGCCTCGCTCGTCTTCGGCACGCTCGGCGGCGTCGCCGGGCTCTGGGCCGGTCTGAAGCTGACCTAGCGGCTGCGGCTAGCGGCCGTACAGCTCGTCGATCGCCTGCTCGAGCTCCTCGAGGCGCGCGGCGCCGAAGGCGCGCACCGTGCCGTCGGAGTCGACGACGACGTTGGTGGGCACGCCGCGGACGCCGAGCGCGCTCGCGAGCTTCAGGTCGGGGTCGAGCAGGATCGGCCCCTTGATGCCCCACATCTCGCAGAAGCGCTCGACCTCCGGGCGCGGTTCAGTCCCTTCCCAGATATCGACCAGCACGATCTCGAGACCCGACCGGGCCTCCTCACGAACGCGCACATCCTCGAGGAAGGGCGCCTCCGCGTTGCACGGTCCTCACCAGGAGGCGAAGAAATTGAGGATGTATTTCTTCTCTGCGAAGTCGTGATTCGTGCGCCGCTCGCCGGTCCGGTAGTCCTCCAGTGAGAACTCGGGCAGCCTGTTCCCGATCCACGGGCTCGGCTCTTCGACGACCGGAGCCGGCGGCCGCCCGGCGAGGAGGTCCTCGACGATCGACATCGTCTGGCTTCCGGCGTTGGCGACGAGGATGCGGCCGTCGAACGGGTCGACGACCACGCCGCCGGGCCCACCGCCAACTGGGATCTGCGACCACTCCGCTCCGTCGGCCACGCCGAGCACGCTGACCGAGCCGGCGCCGCGGTTCGTCACGTAGACGCGGTCGTGCGAGGGATGGACTGTCAGCCCGACCGGCGCGGAGCCTGTGCGGATCTCTTCCACGACCTCGATCGCGTCGAGATCGACCCGCGAGACCGTGCCGGCGATCGAGTTGACGATGAAGGCCTCGCCCCGCTCGGGGAGGATCCCGATCGCGCAGGTTCCGATGCCCAGCTCGAGGCGGCCGATCTCCTCGAAGGAGTCGGCGTCGTAGAAGTTGGCGGAGGCGGCGACGAAGTTGACGCAGATGGCGAGGCGGCGAGTCGGATCGACGCCGATCGCGCCGGCACCCGGCTCGGCGTCCACTGTCGCGACCGTCTCGAGAGTGTCGAGGTCGATCACGCTCATGGTCGAGCCGAGCGAGTTGCCGACGTAGAGACGGCGGAACTCCGGGACATGCGTCAGGCCCGACGGATAGCCGCCGACCGGCAGGGCGGTCTCGACCTCGAGCGTCGCCGAGTCGATGATCGTGACCTGGTCGGAGTGCGCGTCGGCCGTGAAGACCCGTCCCGTCTGCTCGTCGAGCCCGATGTCGATGGGCTCGTTGCCGGTGGCGATCTCACGGATGACCTCGTGCGTCTCGAGGTCGATGACCGAGACGAAGTCGCTGCGCGAGCACGCGACGAACGCGCGCCGCCGCGCGACGTCGACTGCGATTCCCTCGGGATCGAGGCCGACCGGAATCTCCGCCACCTGCCGCCACGGCGAGCGCGAGTCGATCCGGCACGCCGCTCCGACGGGGAACGCCGGGTCGTCTCTCTCGTCGGTGGCCGCCATCTCGCGGGCGAGTATCGCCTGTAGGAGATGAAGCCGCCATGGGAACGGCCTGCCGTGATTAGGATCGATCGCCTGTGGCAGACGCGGTTCTGATCTACGGCGACTCCTTCCGCTCGCCCGACATGCGGCATGCCGTGCCCCTCGGGGTTCCGGATCCGTTCCTCTACGCCGAGCAGAACGGGAGCCTGCACGTCTTCGCGAGCTCGATGGAGGCCGGCCGCCTGCGCGAGCTTGGGCTCTTCGCCGTCCATCCGCACGAAGACTTCGGCCTGGACGATCTGGTCGCGTCCGGGGTCGGCCCCGGCGAGGTGGATGCGCAACTGGCGCTTCGTGCCGTCGACAGTCTGGGCCTGAAGCGCGCCGGCGTGCCCGGCAACTTCCCCGTCTGGCTCGCCGACCGGCTGCGTGCCGCCGGCGTCGAGCTCGACGTCGACCAGGAGCTCTTCGACGATCGCCGTCGCTCGAAGACCGAGGCGCAGATTGCCGGGATCCGGCGTGCGCAGCGTGCCGCGGAGGCGGCGATGGACGCGTGCCGCGAGCTCCTCCGCCGGTCCGAGATCCGGGGCGACGAGCTGTTGCTCGACGGCGAGCAGCTCACCGTCGAGCGCGTGAAGGCGGAGATGAACGTCGCCTTCGCCGCGCACGACACGACCGCCGACGAGTACATCGTCGCGCCGGGCGCGCAGGGAGCGATGGGTCACCACATGGGCTCCGGGCCGATCCGGCCGGGCACGCCGCTCGTGGTCGACATCTTCCCGCGCGACAATGCCTCTGCGGTCTACACGGACATGACCCGAACGTTCGTCGTCGGGGACGTGCCGGAAGACGTGCGCGAGTGGCACCGCCTGTGCAAGGAAGCACTCGACCGCGCGAACGGCGAGATCCGCGCCGGGGTCGAGGCGCGCTCCGTCTTCGACGGCAGCTGCGAGATCTTCGAGGCGGCAGGCGAGCCGACGCAGCGGACGAAGACGCCGGGTGAGACCTTGAGCGACGGTTTCTTCCACGGGCTTGGCCACGGCGTCGGTCTCGAGGTACACGAAGAGCCGAGTATGGGACGGCTGGCGAGCAAGAAGCTCGTCGCAGGAGATGTCGTCACCGTCGAGCCCGGTCTCTACCGCGCCGGCTACGGCGGGGTGCGGCTCGAGGACATCGTCCTCGTGACCGAGGCCGGTGCCGAGGTCATCACGGAATACGGATATGACCTCGAACCTTGACTAACGCTCCCGAAATCGGGTAAAGACTTACACCCAATTACATCGGAGGCCGACGGGGGCCAACGGGCATCCGCCGCCTTCGCAAGGAGGGCTGGATGAGCACACTGTCTTCCGACCGGCCGGTTCAGCTGGTCGAGAGCACCCCGGCCGCCGATCCCGCGCCGCTCGGTCTTGCGGGATTCGCGCTGACGACGTTCCTGCTCAGCGGGCACAACGCGTCCTTCATTCCCGACCTGATCTGGGTCGGCCCCGCGATCTTCTACGGCGGCCTGGCCCAGTTCGCAGCCGGGATGTGGGAGTTCCGCAACCGCAACGTCTTCGGAGCGACAGCATTCACGACGTACGGGGGCTTCTGGATGGGGCTCGGCCTGTACATCATCCTCGCCGTCGGCAACGCCAAGTGGCTGGCCGCCTACGCCGGCGGTGACCTGACGAACGCTCTCGCGTGGTTCCTGTTCGCGTTCGCCATCTTCAACACGTACATGCTGCTCGCCAGCATGCGCGTGAACGCTGCTGTGTTCCTGGTCTTCCTGACGCTGGAGATCACGGAGATCCTGCTCGTGATCGGCTTCTTCAACATCTCCCACGGCGGCACCGAGTGGTGGCTGCACGCGGGCGGTTGGGCCGGCATCGTCACCGCTGGGGTCGCCTGGTACACGTCGGCGGCAGGCGTCATGAACGGCGTCAGCGGGAAGAGGGTGTTGCCGGTCGGCAGCCCGATGATGGCCTGACATAGCATTTCGGTGCGATATTCGGCGGGCCCGCTCTGCGGCGGGCCCGCCTCGCCCGACCTACATCGGCACGAGGAGGAGAGCCCGTGGGAACCGTTGACGACGTCCAGGTCTCCGAAGCCCAGATCGCTGTGCACTGGCGCGAGGAGGAGTACTACGACCCGCCCGCTCGGATCGTCAAGGAGGCGAACGCGAACGACCCGGCCATCCGGGATCGCTTCGCGGAAGACAAGTTCCCGGAGTGCTTCGTCGAGTACGCGGAGATGCTGACCTGGGACAAGAGGTGGGACACGATCCTCGACACCTCGAAGCCGCCGTTCTTCAAGTGGTGGGTCGGGGGAAAGCTGAACGCGTGCGTCAACTGCGTCGACCGGCATCTCGAGACGCGCGGTGACGAGAACGCGTTCATCTTCGTGCCCGAGTTGGAGGAGGACGAGACACAGGAGATCACGTACCGTGAGCTACACCGGCGAGTGAACGAGTTCGCGGCGCTGCTCAAGGACTTCTGCGGCGTGAAGCCGCAGGATCGCGTCACGTTCCATCTGCCGATGCTGCCGGATCTGCCGGTCGCGATGCTCGCCTGCGCACGCCTCGGCGTCATCCACTCCCAGGTGTTCGGCGGCTTCTCGGGTACGGCCTGCGGCCAGCGTATGGCGGACGCCGAGAGCACGATCCTCGTCACCATGGACGCGTACTACCGGAACGGCGAGCTGATCGACCACAAGGTGAAGGCCGACGAGGCGGTCGAGGCCGCCCGCAAGGATGGGACGGAGGTCGAGAAGGTGCTCGTTTTCCGTCGGATCCCCGGGGAGTATCACTCCGAGAGCCCGATGGTCGAGGGTCGCGACTTCTTCGTCGACGAGCTGCTCCCGAAGTACGAGGGGCAGGAGGTCGAGCCGGAGTCGATGGAGGCGACGGACACGCTCTTCCTGATGTACACGAGCGGCACCACCGGCCGGCCGAAGGGTGCGCAGCACTCGATCGGCGGCTATCTGTCCTACGTCACCGGCACGTCCAAGTACTACCAGGACATCCATCCGGACGACATGTACTGGTGCTTCGCCGACATCGGCTGGATCACCGGCCACTCCTACATCGTCTACGGGCCGCTTTCGCTCGGGACGACGAGCGTCATGTACGAGGGCATCCCGACGTATCCGGACCCGGGCCGGCCGTGGCGGATCGCCGAGAAGCTCGGTGTGGACATCTTCCACACCGCGCCGACGACGATCCGGATGCTGCGCAAGCTCGGGCCCGACGAGCCGGCGAAGTACGACTACCACTTCAAGACGATGACGACCGTCGGCGAGCCGATCGAGCCCGATGTCTGGCGCTGGTACTTCAACGTCGTCGGCAAGGGCGAGGCGTCCATCACCGACACCTGGTGGTTGACCGAGACCGGCGGCTTCCTCGGCTCGACGCTACCGGGCCTCGAGAAGATGAAGCCCGGAAGCTGCGGCCCCACCGTGCTCGGCCTCTACGGCGTCATCTACGACGAGAACGGTGAGGAAGTACCGATGGGCTCCGGCAAGGCCGGCAACATCTGCATGCGCAACCCGTGGCCGGGCCGCATGCTGACCATCTGGGGCCAGGACGAGCGCTTCGTGGACACGTACTACAAGAAGTACAACAGTGACCCGAAGAGCACGGACTGGCGCGACTGGCCGTTCCTCGCCGGCGACGGCGCGGTGCAGGCGGCCGACGGGTACTACCGGATCCTCGGGCGTATCGACGATGTGATCAACGTCGCCGGGCACCGGCTCGGCACGAAGGAGCTCGAGTCGTCCGCGATCACCGTCGAGGAGGTGGCCGAGGCGGCAGCGGTGCCGGTCATCGACGAGCTGCGTGGCCGAGCCGTCGAGATGTACGTCTCGGTCAAACCGGGCGTCGACGGCGGCGACGAGGTCGCGAAGAAGGTCTCGCAGGCGATCGAGCGGGACATCGGCAAGATCGCGCGGCCCAAGAACGTCTGGGTCGTGCCGGACATGCCGAAGACGCGCTCCGGCAAGATCATGCGGCGCGTGATCGCGAGCATCTCGAACTTCGCCGACGTCGGCGACGTGACGACGCTCGCCAATCCGGAGATCGTCGACCAGATCAACGAATACGTCCGGGCGGAGAAGGTGGCACACGGCGACGTCCCACGCGAGCTCTCCGAGGCAGAGCTGGCCGAGATCGAGCGGTTCGGCCAGGCCGAGTAACGAGCCACGAGAGTCAAGGGGAGCCCGAAAGGCTCCCCTCGACTCTCCCCCGACACTCATGGCTCGATCCTCTGAGCGAGGGTTTTATCCGTCCATCCGGAATGGTAGAAACCTCGCGCACGAGCGGCAGCGGAGGTCGAAGGCACTCCAACGGGCGGATCCGGGCAAGGTGCCAACTGGACCGCCGACCTCGCAAGAACGCGCCGCCGCCCGTCCTCGTCGAATCGCGCCGGGCACGATCCGCTCGGCGTGCCCGGAAGGCGGACGTCGCGTCCGTCTTCACCCGCCGGAGGGATGCCTGACGACGTTCGGGCTCCTACGGTCGGCCGTATGGGTCCGCAACATCCGCTGCGACGGCTGCTGACAAGCCTGCTGGTTCTGGCGACGTTCGCCCTGGCCGCCGCCGGGATGGTGCTGCGCACCGAGGTCGCCGGGATCGCTCTGCTCGCCGGCGCCGCGCTCTGCGCAACCTGCGCCTGGTACGCGCTCGGTGCGCCCGTCCGCCGCCGCGACATCGGACGGGAAGCGAGCGTCCTGCCGCCTGGCTGAACTCAGCCGTCGAGCAGCGGGCTCGAACCGCGACGCGTCGTCGAACGGGCCGATCACGGCGAGCCGCAGGCGGTCGCTCGTGATCAGTTCCGACGCGACGCGGGCCACGTCGTCGCTCGTCACCGCGTCGATTCCGCGTCAAGACCTCGTCCGGGTCGGGGAGCTTCCGCTCGAGCACTTCCTTCCGCAGCCCGAACATCATCAGCCCCTGAGGGCTCTCGAGCTGGAGCACGAACCGGCCCTTCGCGAAGTTCCGCGCCTTTTCGAGCTCCTCGGCCTGCGGCGGCTCGGCCGCGATCTTGCGCAGTTCGCCGGCGATCGTGGCCACTGCGTCGTCGATGCGGGCGATGTCCACGCCCGCCTGTGTGTAGAGCGTTCCGGCGTCGGTGTAGCTGTGGTTGAGGCCGTGGACGTAATAGGCGAGGCCGCGCCGCTCGCGGACCTCGGTGAAGAGACGCGAGGACATCCCGCCGCCGAGGGCAGTGGCGAGGAGCAGAAGCGCGTAACGGTCGGGGTGGTCGAGCGGCAGGCTGTGCACCCCGAGCGAGACATGCGCCTGCTCCGAGGCCTTGGTCGAGACGACGACGCGGCCGTTCAGCTGCGCGGCAGCGGCAGGCGCGGGCTCGCCCGTTTCGCCGTCGTCGAGGTCGCCGAGCAGCTCCTGTGCCCGCTCGAGCACGCCCTCGCCGATGCGTCCGGCGACGCCGAGCACCATCCGCGACGGCTTGTACCAGTGGCCGAGATAGTCCGTGAACGTGTCGCGCGTCGCGTCGCGGATCGTGTCCTTGCTGCCGATGATGTCGCGCCCGAGCGGCTGGTCGCCCCAGAGGAGTTGCTCGTAGACGCCGCCGATGTAGTCGCGCGGCGTGTCGTAGTACATGTTCATCTCCTCGACGATCACGCCCTTCTCGCGCTGGATCTCCTCCTCGGCGAAGCGCGAGTTGCGGAGCATGTCAACAAGGACGTCGAGCGCGACGTCGCGGTGCTCGGCCGCGCACTTGACGTAGTACGCCGTCGTCTCCTTGCTCGTGAAGGCGTTGAACTCGCCGCCGATGGAGTCGATCGCGCCGGCGATCTCGCGCGCGGTCGGGCGCCGCTCCGTCCCCTTGAAGAACATGTGCTCGGAGAAGTGCGCGATGCCGCTCGACTCGGCGCTTTCGTAGCGCGAGCCGGCGGCGAGCATGATGAGCACGGCCACGGATTGCGCCTGTGGCAGGTCGGCCGTCAGGACTCTCAGGCCGTTGTCGAGCGTGTCGCGTTGGAACACCGTCACCGCGCTCGATCGTATAGAGCTATCCACGGTGCACGGCGAGCAGACACGGCGCGCGATCGCCGCCCAGCCCGACTGGCTGGCGCAGGTGCCTACCGACAGGCGCTTTCCCGACGGCGCGCGTCTGCTCTTCACCGGCTGCGGTACGTCGTTCCATGCCGCGCTGACGGGCGGAGAAGCGGTGCAGGCGCTGGAGTTCGTTCTGCGGATCCAGGGCGCCGAAGGCGCCCGGTCTTCCCGGCCGGGCGTCGCCGGCTCTGCCGGCGGCGCTTCCAGCCTTGAGCGCGACGCCGACGTGCTCGTGCTCGTCTCCCACGAGGGGGAGACGCCCCTCACGCTCGAGGCGGCGCGCGCCTGGCGCGGCCCGCGCTGGCTCGTCACCGGACGGGCTGACGGGCCGATCGCCGAGCTCTGCGACGAAGTCGTCGTCTGCACGCCGGAGATCGAGGAGAGCTGGTGCCACACCGCGAGCTACACGTGCGCGGTCGCGGCGATCGCCGCGCTCCGGGGCGAGGACATCTCCGGGTTGCCGGGCGCAGTCGAGGAGGCGCTTGCCGCGCCGCTGCCGGAGGTCGGAGACGAGGAGCGGTTCCTCGTCGCGGGCGCCGGCCGCGAGCTCGCGACGGCCAACGAGGCGGTGCTCAAGCTGCGCGAAGGCGCCTGGGTCGCGGCCGAGGCGTACGAGACCGAGCAGCTCCTCCACGGCTATCTCGCCGCGGTGGACGAGTCGGTGCGCGCCTTCGTGCTCGACGGCCAAGGCGTCGCCGGGGAGCGGGCGGCCGCAGCGGCCGCCGCGCTGCGCGCGCTCGGCTGCGGCGTCGACCTCGTGCCGACGCGTCACCCGGTCGTCGACATCGTGCGCTTCCAGCGTCTGACGGTCAAGCTCGCGGAGCGCCGCGGACGCGAGCCGGACCGGATCCGCCGGCACGATCCCCGCTGGATCGCCGCGGCGGAAGCGGCGAAGGCCGACAACGCGAGCTAGCTAGATCTCGGCGAGCGCGGCGAGGAGCCGGTCGACCTCCTCGAACGTGTTGTAGTGGACGAATCCGGCGCGGACGGCGCCCTCGGGTTGCAGGCCGAGGCGCGTCATCGCCTCCATGGCGTAGTAGTCGCCGTCCCACACCGCGATCTCGCGCGCGGCGAGCCGTTCGGCGACCTCGCGCGGCGGCATTCCGTCGACGCGGAACGCGAAGGTCGGCACCCGCCCCTCCATCGTCTCCAGCCCGTAGAGCGTGCACCAGTCCGGCAGGCCGTCGAGGAACCGCTGTCCGAGCGCTCGCTCGTGCTCCTGGATCGCGTCCCAGCCGATCTCGTCCAGGTACTCGACCGCGGCGATGAAGCCCGCGAGCAGCTCGTGCGCGAGCGTCCCGGTCTCGAAGCGGCTGCCGACCGGCTCGTCGGCCGCCGGCCGGACCTTGTACGGCCGCCACGACCGCAGCAGCTCCTCCCGTCCGTACGCGAGCCCGAGGTGCGGGCCGAAGAACTTGTACGGCGAGCAGAGCAGGACGTCGACGCCGAGCTTCGTGACGTCGATCGGGCCGTGTGGGGCGTAGTGGACGGCGTCGGCCCAGGCCAGCGCGCCGGCCGCGTGGGCGAGCTCGACGACTCGTGCCACATCGGTCGTGGTGCCGAATGCGTTCGCCGCACACGGGAACGCCACGACCCGGGTCCGCGCGGTCAACTTCCGCTCGAGGTCGTCCAGGTCGAGCGTCGTGTCGTCGCGGATCTCGACGAACTCGACGCGAAGATCGAGGTCGCGCGCGAGCTCGAGCCACGGCGCGATGTTGCCGTCGTGGTCGAGACGCGTGACGAGGATCTCGTCGCCGGCGTCGAGGCTGCGTCCGAGGGCGCGCGTCAGCGCGAAGTTGAGCGCCGTCATGTTCTGGCCGAAGATCGTCTCTTCGGCGCCGCAGCCGAGGAACTCCGCAGCACTCGCGTGCGCCTGCTCCACGAGCTCGTCGCTGCGCCGGCTCGCGGCGAAAGCGCCGCCGAGATTCGCGTTCGACTCGCGGAGATAGCGGGTGATCGCGTCGAGCACCGACTGCGGACACTGCGTTCCACCCGGTCCGTCGAGCAGCACGGCGCCGGCCGCGAGGGCCGGAAACCGGGCGCGGATCGCGTCGAGGTCGAAGGTCATCCCTGCTCGAGCGGTGCCATCGTCAGCCCGCGCTCCCCCAGCTGCTCCCAGTAGAGCTCCGCCTGTTCGCGGAGACCCGACCAGACGGTCGCCCGGCCGGAGTTGTGAATCCGCTCCGCCAGCCGCATTCCTCCGTCGTACGAGACGCCGGGGATGACCCTCGCCAGCGCGGACGCGACTCCGTGGAACGTGTTGTGGTCGTCGTTGAGGACGATCACGAGCCAGGGACGCCCGAGACCTGTGCGCTCGCCGCGGTCGAGCCGCTCCCGCGGCGGTGTCAGCGTGCCGCTCACGTCTCGACCGTGCGGCCGTTCACGACCCACCGATAGCTCGGCTTGGCGGTCAGGGAGGAGCCGACGAAGCAGTCGCGTTCGGCGAGCGCGAGGAGGTCGGTGAGCGCTGCCGGCTCGGGGGCGGGCGCGATCTCGACCGTGAGGTCGGCCTCTGTCTCGACGAGCGCGTACCGGTCATCCGTCCGGCGTCGGGTGACGAGTGTGCGGCTACTGCCGGAGACGGAGCGAAGATGGACGCCTGCGCGTTGCGCGTGGTGGCGGAGGCTCTTGACGGAACAGAGGAGGAGCGCGGCGAGCAACAGGTGCTCGGGCGTCCACTCGGCGGGGATGTCGAGTCCGACGCCGTTCTCGTCCGTCAACCCGCCGCCCGCCGTGAGGTCGACCCCGTACCTCAGCTCCTTCGCCACGGCCTCATGGTCTCAGAAGCCCGGCTCCGTCCGGGACGCGTCGTACTGTGCGGCGCGTGCGACGGCTGCGCACGCTGTCGGAAACCGAATGCTATGTCCGCCTCTACGGCGGCTGGGATTCGACAGTGACCCTGACCAAGATCGAGCCGCGCCGTCCGCGGTACGAGCTCGCCGTCACGGGCGAGGATCTGAGGCGGGACTTCGAGGCGCGCATCGAGGCGCGGACGGACGAGCTGCTGGCGGAGCTCGACGCGGCCGAGGCGGCCGCGGAAGCCGCGTAGCGCGGCGTCGACGCTTCGGCGCGAAGTTGCAACCCCGGGGTAACTCTTCGTGGCGTACCGTTCCCGAAGGGGGCCTCGCTCCCCCGATGGGGGAGTAGGTGGCTCAAGAGCCGGACATGGCCGAAGGGGACGCGACTCCGAGCGACGTGCCGGATGTCCTCGCTCCCGCCCTTCGCGTTGTCTTCGTCGGGATCAACCCCGGCCGCGTCTCGGCCGCCGCTCACGCGCACTTCGCAAATCCGCGCAACGACTTCTGGCGCCTCCTCCACGCTGCGCGGTTGACCTCGCGCCTGTACGAGCCGCATGAGCAGTTCACGCTGCTCGAGGAGGGGATCGGCGTCACGAACGCCGCCCACCGCACGACGCCCGGCTCTGGCGACCTGCGGCGCGCAGACTTCGCCGGCTCGGCCGAGCGCTTCGAGAGAATCGCGCACGAGTTACGACCGGCGTGGCTCGCCTTCGTCGGCAAGGAGGCCTACCGGGGCGCCTTCGGCGTGCGCGCCGAGCTCGGTGTCCAGGAGAACGCGCTCGACGAGACGAAGCTGTTCGTCCTGCCGTCGACCTCGCCCGCGAACGCCGCGGTTCCGTGGGCTGAGCGCCTGCGTTGGTTCAGAGAGCTGGCCGGGCTCGTCAGCTCCGCCAGCGGCTCGTGATCGGCGTGCGTCGGTCGCGTCCGAACGCCTTCGGCCTCAGCCGCACTCCGGGCGGCGCCTGACGCCGCTTGTACTCCGCGCGGTCGATGAGCGCCACCGCCCGCGCCACCACCTGCGGGTCGAAGCCGTCCGCGCTCAGCTCGTCGAGCGAGCGATCGTCTTCGACATAGGCCTCGAGCACCCGGTCGAGCTCGGAGTAGGGAGGCAGCGAGTCCTCGTCGAGCTGATCCGCCCGCAGCTCGGCGCTCGGCGCCCGGTCGATGGTCGACTGCGGCACGAGCTCGCGTCCGGCCTCGTCGTTCAGATGCCGCGCGAGCCGGAAGACGTCGGTCTTGAACACGTCCTTGAGGAGGGCGAACCCGCCCGCCATGTCCCCGTAGAGCGTCGCGTACCCCACCGACAGCTCCGATTTGTTGCCGCTTGCGACGAGGAGCCAGCCGAACTTGTTCGAGAGCGCCATCGCGAGGGTCCCGCGGATCCGTGCCTGCAGGTTCTCCTCCGCGACGTCCGGATCGCGGCCGGCGAAGGACTCCGCGAGGACGCCGGTGTAGGCCTCGACCACCGGCTCGATCGGCAACTCGCGGAAGTCGCAGCCGAGGTTCTCGGCCAGCCGGCGTGCGTCGGTTCGCGTGCCCTCCGACGAGTAGCGCGACGGCATCGAGACGCAGTGCACGCGCTCGGCTCCGAGCGCCTCCACCGCCAGCGCCGCCGTGACGGCCGAGTCGATCCCACCCGAGACACTGACCACCACGGCTTCGAAGCCGTTCTTCGCGACGTAGTCGCGTAGGCCGAGCACGAGCGCGCGTCGCATCTGCTCGAGGTCGTCGTCGAGCGCCCCGACCTCAGCCGTCTCGGGCCGCTCGAGGTCGACGACGAGAAGCGCATCCTCGAAGCCGGGCGCTCGTGCCAGCACGCTCCCGTCGCTCTCGAGCACGAGCGAATGCCCGTCGAAGATGAGCTCGTCCTGTCCGCCCACCGCGTTGCACAGCGCCACCCGTACGCCGCTCTCTCGCGCGCGCGCCGCGAAGATCGCCTCGCGTTCCTGTGCCCGACCGACGTGGAACGGAGAGGCAGAGAGGTTGACGACGAGTTCAGCGCCCGCCGCGGCGAGCTCCGTCGTCGGCGGCCCGCGAACCCACATGTCTTCGCAGATCGTGATCCCGATCCTCGTGCCGGCGACGTCGACCAGCGCGAGGTCCGTGCCGGACGCGAAGTACCGCTTCTCGTCGAAGACGCCGTAGTTGGGCAGGTGCCACTTCCTCGCCCACCCGGCGATCTCGCCCTCCGCGCAGATCGCACACGCGTTGTAGAGGTCGCCGTCGTCGAACAGCGGCACGCCGACGAGCGCGACGATGCCGCGCGTCGCGGCCGCGATCTGCTCGACTGAGGCAAGAGCCGCGCGCACGAATCCCGGCCGCAGCAGCAGGTCCTCGGGCGGATAGCCCGTCACCGCGAGCTCGGGGAAGACGACGAGGTCGGCGCCGCCGGACCGCGCCTCCTCGATGCGGGCGAGGATCAGCTGACGGTTTCCGTCGAGGTCGCCGACCGTCGGGTCGATCTGCGCGAGCGCGAGCTTCATAGCGGTTTCAGCCTACCAGTCGAAAACCTCGGCGACATAGCCTCGACAGAGACAAGTTAGCGTTCGCTAACCTAGTGAACGCTAACTTTCTAGACGAGGTGAGAACGTGAGAGCACGCGTAGTTGACGCCCTGTTGGCCGAGGAGAACCGCAAGTGGATCACGCTTGCGGCGGTCTCGTTCGGCCTCTTCATGATCATGCTCGACAACACGGTGGTGAATGTGGCGCTGCCGACGATGCAGCGCGACCTCCACGTATCGGTCTCGCAGCTCGAATGGGTCGTGATCGCCTACGCGCTCACCTTCGCTTCGCTCCTGATCACGGGCGGCAAGCTCGCCGACCTGTTCGGCCGCCGGCGCATCTTCGTCTTCGGCCTCGCCATCTTCACCCTCTCCTCCCTCGCCTGCGGACTTGCCCCCAACGCAGGTTTCCTCATCGGTGCGCGCGCCGTCCAGGGCATCGGGGCGGCCCTCATGAACCCCGCGACACTCTCGATCATCGTCGCCACCTTCCCGCCGAAACAGCGCGGGCAGGCGATCGGGATCTGGGCGGGCGTCTCGGCGCTCGCGCTGGCAATCGGCCCGCTCGGCGGCGGCTTGATCGTGCAGTACCTGAACTGGAACTGGATCTTCTTCATCAACGTGCCCGTCGGGATTCTCGGGATCGTGGTCTCCCACTTCGCGATCCGTGAGTCGCGCGACACCTCCGCTGAGCAGAGCATCGACTTCCCTGGACTCCTGACCTCGATCGGCTTCCTCTTCGCGCTCAGCTACGCGCTCGTGGAGGGGAACAGCCACGGCTGGAGCTCGCCGGAGATCGTCGGGCTCTTCGTGACGGCGGCCGTCCTGCTCGTCGCGTTCATCGTGGTCGAGAAGCGGCAGCGGCTGGCCATGCTCGACCTCTCGCTGTTCAAGATCGGCTCGTTCACGGGCGCGAACATCGTCGCGATGCTCGTCTCGCTCTCGATGTTCGGCGTCTTCTTCTTCGTCTCGCTCTACATCCAGAACATCCTCGGCTTCTCGGCCACCAAGGCGGGAGCCTCGTTCCTGCCGATGGTGACGCTGATCATCCTGATCGCGCCGCTCGCCGGCAGACTGTCCGACCGCGTCGGCTCCCGGTGGCTGATGGGAGGCGGCATGACGCTGGTCGGCCTCTCGCTTCTGCTCTACGAGCGGGTCACCGTCCACTCCGACTTCTGGACGCTGTTGCCGTCGATGATCCTCGGCGGCGTGGGGATGGCGATGACGATGTCGCCCATGACCTCGGCCGCTATGGGAGCTGTGCCGGTGGACAAGGCGGGCGTCGGCTCCGGCGTGCTCAACAGCTTCCGCCAGGTCGGCGGCTCGCTCGGGATCGCGGTGATGGGTGCGATCGTTGCGTCGTACCTCCCAGCCCACGTCTCGGCGCATAGCCCGGCCGCCGCCCAGGGCTACGTCAACGGGCTCCACGCGGGCTTCGCGGTCGGCGCGGCGCTTACGTTCGTCGGAGCGATCGTCGCCGTGGTGACGGTGCGGGAGCGTCCCGAAGTGGTGCGCGAGCACATCGCGGAGCTGGCGGCGTGAGCGTCGCCGCGCCGCGGATGGCGGCAGCCGATCGCCGGAGGCACCTGATCGAGACCGCGATCCGCCTCTTCACCGAGGGCAGCTACCACGGCACGACGACGGCTGAGATCGCCCGCGCCGCGGGAGTCTCGGAGCCGATCCTCTACCGGCACTTCGCCTCGAAGCGCGAGCTCTACCTTGCCGCGCTCGAGCACGTCTGGGCGAAGATGCGCGGCGACTGGGAGCGGACGCTCGCCGAGGCGACCGACGCGTGCGCTGCCATCGAGGCGATCGGCAAGGGGCACGTCTCGGTGCGCTCGCCGAAGCTCCAGCTCGCGGAGCTCTGGGTGCAGGCGCTCGGCGAGGCCTCCGAGGATCCGGTGCTGAAGCGCCATCTGAGGAAGCACATGCGCGAGGTGCACGACTTCGTCGCAGACCTCATCCGGCGCGGCCAGGAGCAGGGAGCCATCTCGAAGGAGCGCGATGCCGACTCCGAGGCGTGGATCATGCTCGCCGGCGGCATCCTCGGCATGGTCGGCCGCCGCGTGGGCCTCCTCGACGACGACGAGCTGCAAGCAATTCGCGCGGCCCGCCTCAGCTGGCTTCGCGGTTGATCTAGGTCTATCCGTGTCGCGCCCGACATGTGCGGGGGCGACGAGGCGCGAGCGGAAAGCACAGCGCAGCCCGCGCACGCCACCCGGCGTGCCCGGGCAAGCGCAGCGGGCGGCGCGCCTCAAATGAAAAGGCCCCGGCTGCGGCTCCGGGGCCTTCTCGAGAGGCGCGCCACTCTCGGCGGGGTTTCGAGGAGACGGATCTGCGGCCCACCCGTCTCACGTCCTCGCCGGGAGCTCCCGACGCGCCCCCTGCGAACCTCGGCCTGGCGTCCGGCCTGGTTGCAAGGTGCGCTCACTATAGGAGTCCGCGAGACAGCCGTCAAGTACCTCAGTCAAGTGATTCGACCTCCCTCACGGTTGACTAGTTTTGCGCGTAAATACGCTCAAACGAGGGATGGCCAGAAGAGGCGACTTGCGCTTTAGTGAAGTATGCGCTTCACTGGAGTGCGCCGAGTCATGCCGATGCGAGAGACCGCCAACCGCACCGCACGCAGGACCAGCCCCGAGGGACTTCGCCTCGGGGAACGGCTCCGCCAGCTCCGCGTCGCGGCCGGGCTGACGCAGAGCGAGCTTGCCGGCGACCGCTTCTCGAAGGAGTACGTCTCTCAGATCGAGCGCGGCAAGACGCGCCCGACCGAGGGCACGATCGAGTGGCTCGCAGACCGTCTCGGAGTCGACGCCGGCTTCCTGGCAAACGGGGTCGCCACCGACGAGCGTGCCCGGATCGAGGGCGCCCTCTCGCGAGCCGAGGCGCTGTACGAGGCGCAGGAAGACGACGAGGCGTCGGCCGCCTTCGAGCCGCTCGCGGCTGCTGCCCGAGCGACGGGTGTGCCCGAGCTGCAGGTGCGGGCGCTGGTCGGCAGCGGCCTTGCGAAGATGCGCCTGCACGACCACCGCGCCGCTGAAGAGCTCCTCAACGAGGCGCGTTCGATCTCGGAGGCCGAGTCGTTCTCCGACGTCGAGCGGGCGGACGTCCTGTTCCGGCTCGGCGGCTGCCGCTACCAGCTCAACAGCACTCAGACAGCGCTTGCGCTCTTCAACGAGGCGCTCGGGCTCGCCGAGCGTTCCGGCCTGCCTTGCGATGCGCTGAAGGCGAACATCCTTTCCTGGCGCTCGCGCTGCTGGCAGCGGCAGCGCGATTTCGAGGCCGCCCGGGAAGACGTCGAGCTGGCGCTCGAGCTGTCGCGGGGTGTCGAGGATCTCCGCACCATCGGTGCCGCCTACTTCCAGGCCTCGCTCATCGCCGATCGCGAGGGCCACTGGGTGCTGGCGCGCAACTACGCCGAGCGGGCCCGCGAGGCGTACGCAGAGCTTGCCGACCGCGTCCACGTGAGCCAGCTCACGAACAACCTCGGCGGCCTCAACTTCCTGCTGGGGAACACCGACGAGGCGGTGGAGCTGCTCAAGGAGGCATTCGCGGTCGCCCTCGAGCTCGGACGCGACGCCGATGCAGGCCGAGCCGTTTCCTCGCTCGCCCAGGTTCATCTCCGAACCGGCGACCTCGGCCAGGCCGAGGAGCAGGCGCGGCACGCGCTCGAGCTGCTCGAGGGCCGGGTCGACTACGTCGACGAGGTCGGTAGCGCGCAGCTCGTGTTGGGCCGGTCGCTACTCGGACAGGAGCGGCTCGACGAGGCCGAGGCGGCGTTCGTCGCTGCCGAGGACTGTTTCGGAGAGCTCGGGTCCGGAAGCCACCGCGCCGCCGCGTGGATCGCGCGCGGCGACCTGGCCGCACGACGGGGGGATCACCAACGGGCGGCCGAGCTGTACCGGACCGCCGCCGAGGCTCTACAGGATGTTCGCTTCTAAACAGGGGAGGGAGGTGACGGCTTGACGAAGGCACGCCTTATCTATGTGCTGATCGTCTCAGCGCTGTTTGCGTACCTGCTTGTGGGCCTGATGAGCACGAACGGCATGAGCGACGGCGGAGGCTTCTTCTAGCTTCCGCCCGCCGCGGGCGTCCCCCTCTAGGGGACGTCGCCGTTCGACGAGCCCATGCGCTCGATCACGACCTGCGGGATCCGCGCGTTGGGGCTGAGGCGGAGGCACATCCGCACCACCTCCGCGCAGTCCTCGGGTCGGATCATCTCGCCGGGCTCGATGCCTGACCACTCCGCCATCGGAGTGTCGACGAATCCCGGGCAGAGTGCGATCGCGCGCACCCCGTCGGCGTCGAGCTCCTCGTTCAGCGAGCGGGTGAGTGCGATCACGGCGGCCTTCGTGGCGCCGTAGGTCGCGAGCCCCGGCGTCGGGAGCGTGCCGGCGATCGACGCGAGGTTGACGATCCAGCCTCGGGACTCGCGCAGAAGCGGGATGGCCGCCTGCGTGACGAGGAACAGCCCGCGCAGGTTGACGTGGAGCTGCATGTCGAGGTGCTTCGCCGGTAAGTCCTCGACCCGCCCGCCGATCCCGATTCCAGCCGAGTTGACGAGCACGTCGAGACGGCCGAACCGGTCGCGATGCTCGGCGACGACGCGTGCGCAATCCTCCTCGTCGGCCATGTTCGCCGCGCTCGCCGCGGCGCCGAGCTCCGCCGCTGCAGCCTCGACGCGCTCGGGCCGGCGCGAGACCAGCGTCAGCTCGAAGCCCTCGTCGCGCAGCATCCGCGCGATTGCGAGCCCGATGCCCGACGAGCCGCCGGTGACGAGTGCAGCCCCTGCCATTGGGCCTACAGTAAACGTGGTGGAGACAACAAGCCTCACGAGCCTCACCGTCGGCGGCGGGTGCGCGGCGAAGTACTCGGCGGCACGGCTCGAGGAGCTGCTCAAGGGCTTCGTCCCGGCGGAGGCGGAAGATCTCCTCGTCGGGCTCGATCCG
The DNA here is from genome assembly GCA_963794255.1 of uncultured Actinomycetes bacterium. GTDB lineage: Bacteria > Actinomycetota > Thermoleophilia > Gaiellales > Gaiellaceae > Palsa-739. The sequence goes on from CAWCDC010000006.1 coordinate 53,942, forward strand.
GCCGACGACGCCGCCGTCTATCGGCTCGACGACGAGCGCGCGCTCGTCTTCACCGTCGACTTCTTTCCGCCGCTCGTCGACGACCCGGCGCTCTTCGGCCGGATCGCGGCGACGAACGCGCTCAACGACGTCTTCGCGATGGGCGGCACGCCGCTCCTCGCGCTCTCGGTCGCGGCCTTCCCCGAGGAGCTGGACACAGCGCTCGTCGCTGCCGTCTTCTCCGCGGCGGACGAGCAGGTCAGGGCCGCCGGGGCGATTCTCGCCGGCGGGCACACGATCCGCGACACCGAGCCGAAGTACGGCCTCGCGGTCGTCGGCACCGTGCACCCCGACAGCATCTGGATCAAGAGCGGTGCGCGGCCCGGAGACGCCGTCTTCCTGACGAAGCCGCTCGGCACCGGGCTCGTGCTCGCGGCGAAGGCCGACCTCACGGAGGCGGCTCGCTGGATGACGACGCTCAACGACCGCGCCGCGCAGGTGCTGCGGCCGTTCTCGCCGCACGCGGTCACCGACGTCACCGGCTTCGGTCTGCTCGGCCACGCGCACGAGACCGCCGAGCGCAGCGATGTGCGGATCCGGCTCGACGCGTCGGCGCTGCCGGCGCTCGACGGTGCGCTCGAGGCGGCGCGCGACGGTGTCCGCACGGGCGGCGATCCGCGCAACCGCGACTTCGCCGGCCCGCACGTCTCCAGCGACGGCGTGCCGGATGAACAGCTCGCACTCGCCTACGACGCCCAGACGGCGGGCGGGCTCCTCGTGACGCTTCCCGCCGAGAAGGCGCTCTCGCTCGAGACCGAGTTCGAGCGCGCCGGTCTCTTCCTCGCCCGGGTGGGCGCGGTGGAGGAGGGCGCGGGCGTCGTGCTCGAGGCCTGAACCAGGGCAAACCCGGTCTACACTCGGGACGTGCATGCGGGGTCCGCATCGGCCGTGGTGCCGCGCCGTCTCGCCGTTTCTCCGGTGGTCTTCCGGCGCGTCGCGTTCGCGGCCGTCGGGGTGCTCATCCTCATCGTCGCCACCGGCGCGACCGTCCGGCTGACCGGCTCGGGGCTCGGCTGCCCAGAGTGGCCGACCTGCACGACGAAGCACGCTCTGCCGCAGAGCTACCACTCGGACATCGAATTCTCGAACCGCGTCGTCTCGGCGATCACGGTGTTCACCACGCTCGGTCTGGCCGTGGCGGCATGGCTGACCCGCGGGCTCTCTCGTCGCGGCAAGTGGCTCGCCACCGCGGTCAGCCTCGGTGTGATCGCGCAGGCTCCATTCGGCGCGATCGTCGTGTACTACGACCTGAACCCGTATCTCGTCATCTTGCACCTCGTGCTGACGCTGATCGTGCTCGGGCTCGCCGTGCTCGTGTTGCTCGAGGCGGTGCGGCTCGTGCGCGGGACGGCTCCGGCCCTGCCCGGGCTCGCGCGCGCAGGTAGCGCGGTGCTGGTGCTGGCGATCTCGACTCTCGTCGTGACCGGCACGGTTGCGACCGCGGCCGGCCGGTTCCCCGGCAACAACGGGACGGACGTCGTGCCGCGGCTGGGGTCGTTCTATCCCGCCGTGTACTGGCACGTTCGCGCCGTCGCCGCATTCGGGATCGTGTTCCTCGCCCTGGCGGGCTGGGCATGGCTTCGGCGTGTGGAGTTCCCCTGGTTGCTCCGCGGGTGCGCGGGGTTGCTCGCGATCCTGCTCGTCCAGATGGGGATCGGCGAGGCCCAGTACCGCACCTACGGCAGCGTGCCGTGGTGGGTGGTCGTCATCCACGTCACGGTGGCGGCGGTGCTTTTCGCCTGGACGGTCGGGCTGGCTGCCCGAATCTGGCGCCCGATTGGGGCTAACTAGACTCAGGGAATGTCGGAGCTGATCGTCTCCTCGCGGCCCGACCTCCGCCGCCCGGTTCTCATCGCCGCGTTCCGCGGCTGGAACGACGGCGGCCAGGGGGCCACGCTCGGCGGCGGTTACCTCGCGAAGCAGTGGGACGCCGAGGAGTTCGCCGAGATCGATTCGGAGAATTTCTACGACTTCCAGGCGGTGCGTCCAACCGTCTCGCTCGAGGACGGCCTCACGCGCAAGCTCGAGTGGCCGACGAACACCTTCCTCCATGCCCCTATCCCGGGTCTCGACCGCGACGCAGTGATCCTGCTCGGCGTCGAGCCCAATCTGCGCTGGAAGACCTACACAAGCCTCGTGCTCGAGCTCGTGCAGGAGCTCGAGATCGAGCTCGTCGTGACACTCGGTTCGCTACTCGCGGACGTGCCGCACACGCGGCCCGCGCCGGTGAGCGCAGCCGCGAGTGACCCGGCACTCGTGGAAGAGCTCGGGGTCGAGCCGTCGCGCTACGAAGGGCCGACGGGCATCGTCGGCGTGCTCCTCGACGCGTGTCGCCAGGCTGAGCTGCCGTCGGTGAGCCTGTGGGCGGCCGTGCCGCACTACGTCTCGCTCGCGCCGAGCCCGCGCGCCGCGCTCGCGCTGTGCCGCCGGCTGGGCGACCTCATCGGGGCCGAGATCGACCTCGCCGAGCTCGAAGAGGCGGCCGAGGAGTACAACGAGCAGGTCACCGAGGCGGTCGCCTCCGACGCTGAGACCGCCGCGTACGTCGACGAGCTCGAACGCCGGGTCGACCTGATGGAGGCAGCCGAGGATCTGCCGTCGGGCGAGAGCCTCGCCGCCGAGCTGACCCGCTTCCTCCGCGAGCGTGACGAAGAGGAAGACGGCGGCGAGAGCGCCGGCGGGCCGGCCTCCTAAGTCGGTCTACGAACCCCCAAGCTTTTACGGTTCGTAAACCCGTGACCGCGGCGCTCGGCCGGTAGCAGGCAGCTCGCTCAGTCGCTCTTGGCGGACGGCGCGGCTTCGGTATTTGCGGGCTGCTCCGGCTTTCCCTCTGCGACGCCGTTCTGTT
>CAWCDC010000007.1:0-18297 GCA_963794255.1 uncultured Actinomycetes bacterium
TTCTAAGGCGCTACGAGGCGGTAACCGGCGCCGGTCTCCGTCAGGAGGTAGTGCGGGTGCGTGCGGTCCGGCTCGATCTTGCGGCCAGCTCGGAGACGTTCACCTGCAGCAGATTGGCCGCGTCGGAGTAGCCCGGCCCCCAGACCTCCTGCAGGAGCTGACGCTGCGTCAGCAGTTTGCCGACGTTGAGCGCGAGAACCCGCAGGAGGTCGAATTGGTGCGGCGTCAGGTGCACGGGCTTCCCGGCCATCCGCACCTCGCGCTTCTGCAGGTCGACGACCAGCTCCCCCACCTCGATCACCGGCTCGCCGCTCGGCGCGGTGCGGCGGAGGACGGCGCGCAGGCGCGCGAGCAACTCGTCGATCCCGACGGGCTTCGTCACGTAGTCGTCGGCTCCGGCATCGAGCGCGGCCACCTTCTCGCGCTCCTCGCCGACGGCCGAGAGCACGATGATCGGAGCGCTGCTCCAGCCACGGAGCTCACGCGCGACGTCGATGCGTGCCGTCGGGAGCACGAGGTCGAGGACGACCGCTTCCGGAGGACGGAGCGCAGCGGCGGCGAGCGCGCCTTCCGCCGTCTCGGCGGTGTCGACCTCGTAGCCGGCGCCACGGAGGCTGGTGCGCAGCGCGCGCAGGATCTGCTGCTCGTCGTCGACGACGAGGACGCGCGGCCCGGTCATGCCGGAACCTCCACCGGCGATGCCACGGGCAGCGCGAGGACAAACGTGGCGCCCTGCCCGGCATGCGACTCGACCCAGACGCGGCCGCCGTTCGCCTCCGCGAAGCCGCGCGCGATCGCGAGCCCCAGCCCGGCCCCGCGCGCCGCAGTCGCCGTGCCGGAGCCGCGCTGGAACGGTTCGAAGATCCGCGCCGCCTCGTCGGACGGAATTCCCGGCCCGTGGTCGACGACGCGCACGAGCACCTCCGATCCGATCTGCCGCACCTGGACGCGGACCGACTCCTCGGGAGGCGAGTAGCGCAGCGCGTTCTCGACGAGGTTTGCGAGGACAGAACCGGCCTGGTGGAGATCGGCGTGCACGAGCGGCAGGTCCTCGTCGGGCAGGACCACCTCTACGCGGCTGCCCGCCTCGACGCCGTCGAGCACCTGCAGGACGAGGTCGTCGACCGGCCAGTCTCCCGGCTCGGGGGCAGCCGCCCCCGCCTGCAGCCGCGAGAGGTCGAGCAGGTTGCGGACGATGCGGTCGAGCCGCTCGGCCTCGCCGAGGATCGTCTCCGCGAGCTCGCGGCGGTCCTCGGCCGCGAGCGAGAGCTCGCCGTGGGCGAGAGCGCCGGCCGACGTGAGGATCGCCATCAGCGGCGAGCGCAAGTCATGGCTGACCGCGCGCAGCACCGCCGTCTTCATTGCATCGCTGCGCCGCAGCGCCTCGGCCTCGAGCGCCTCCTCCGCGAGCCGCTCCCGCTCGGCGGTCACCTCTCGCAGCGCCTGGAGAGCCGCCTCGGCCTCTTCGGCGCGCCGTCTGAGCGGGTTGCGAGCTCGCTGACCACGACGGCCGTGACGAGGAAGACGAGCAGCGCGAACCAGTTGCGCGTGTCCTGCAGGGTCAGCGTGTAGAGCGGCGGCAGGAAGAAGAAGTTGAAGGCGAGCATGCTCCCGAGCGAAGTCCCGATGCCGTATGCGAGTCCCCACGCGACGGCGACCGGGATGATCGCGAGCAGGTAGAGCACGGCGAGGCTGAGGACGGGGACGTGGCCCTTCAGCAACTCGATTGCGCCCGTGACGAGCGCGAGCGCTGCGGCCGACGCCGCAACCCGGGTGAGTGTTCTCACCCGGGCAACGGTACTCCGCCCGTCCCTGGCCGGAACGGGCGGCTAGCCGTGAATCGAGACGAGGAGCGGGATGAGCAGGATCGCGACGATGTTCGTGATCTTGATCATCGGGTTGATCGCAGGACCGGCCGTGTCCTTGTACGGGTCGCCGACCGTGTCGCCCGTGACGGCGGCCGCGTGGGCCTCGGAGCCCTTGCCGCCGTAGAGGCCGTCCTCGATCAGCTTCTTCGCGTTGTCCCAGGCCCCGCCGCCCGCCGTCATCGCGATCGCGAGGAAGAGACCCGTCACGATCGTCCCGATCAGCAGGCCGCCGAGCATCTTCACGCTGATAATGCCCACCACGATCGGGAACAGGATCGGCACGATCGCCGGCGCGATCATCGAGCGGATCGCCGAGCCCGTGACGATGTCGATCGCCGGGCCGTACTCCGGCCGCTCGGTGCCCTCCATGATCCCGGGGTGCTCGCGGAACTGGCGGCGCACCTCCTCGACGACCTCGCCGCCGACGCGGCCGACGGCCTGCATGGCGAGCGAGGCGAACAGGAACGGCATCAGGCCGCCGATCAGCAGACCGGCGATCACCCAGGCGTCGTTGAGCTGGAAGATCGTCGGCAGGCCATGCTGCGCCAATCCGTCGGAGTAGGAGCCGAAAAGGACGAGGGCGGCGAGCGCGGCAGAGCCGATCGCGTAACCCTTCGTCACGGCCTTCGTCGTGTTGCCGACCGCGTCGAGCGGGTCGGTGATGGCGCGCACCTCCGGCGGAAGGTCGGCCATCTCGGCGATGCCACCGGCGTTGTCGGTGACGGGGCCGTAGGCGTCGAGTGCCACGATGAGGCCGGTCATCGAGAGCTGCGCCATCACGGCGACGCCGATCCCGAACAGCCCCGCGAAGTGGTTGGCGAGCAGGATCCCGATCGCGATCACGATCACCGGCAGCGCCGTCGCCTGCATGCCGATGGCGAGGCCCTCGATGATGTTCGTGGCGTGGCCCGTCTGCGAGGCGCGCGCGATCGACTTGACCGGGTTCCAGCGCGTGCCGGTGTAGTACTCGGTGATCCCCACCAGCAGCGCCGTGATCGCCAGGCCGATCAGCGCCGAGCCGTAGAGGTCGCCGAAGGAGTACGAATGAACGACCACGGTTAGGCCGACGCCGTGGAAGGCGGTCGGCGTCCCGACGAACGCCTTCGTGACCGGGATGAAGAGGAGCGCCGAGATGAGCGTCGCGACGAGCACGGCCCGGTAGAGCGCGTTCATGATGTTGCCGCCCTCGCGGACGCGCGCGAACTGGACGCCGATGATCGAGGCGATGATCGAGACGCCGCCGATCGCGAGCGGGTAGAGCCACAGGCTCTTGCCCAGCTGCGAGGCGGTGGTGACGCCGAGCAGCATCACGGCGACCGCGGTCACCGCGTAGGTCTCGAACAGGTCGGCGGCCATCCCGGCGCAGTCGCCGACGTTGTCGCCGACGTTGTCCGCGATCACGGCCGGGTTGCGCGGGTCGTCCTCCGGGATCCCGGCCTCGATCTTGCCGACCAGGTCGGCGCCGACGTCCGCGGCCTTCGTGTAGATGCCGCCGCCGAGCCGCGCGAAGACGGAGATGAGCGAGCCGCCGAATGCGAGCCCGACGAGATGATTGATGGCCTGCTGCGGGCTGTCCCCGATCCAACCGGTGAGGATCCCGTAATAGCCCGCGACGCCGAAGAGCCCGAGGCCGACGACGAGGAGTCCCGTCACCGAGCCGGCGCGGAACGCGACGTTGAGCGCGGGCGGCAGCCCGTGCCGCGCAGCCTCTGCGGTCCGCACGTTCGAGCGCACGGCGACGTTCATCCCGATGAAGCCGGCCGCGGCCGACAGGACCGCGCCGATGAGGAAGCCGATCGCCGTCGCCCAGCCGAGCGAGTGGTAGAAGCCGAGCAGCAGGAACGGCACGATCGCGACGATCGCAATCGTCTGGTACTGGCGGCGCAGGTACGCGGCGGCGCCTTCCTGCACGGCGTGCGCGATCTCCTGCATCCGCTCGTTGCCGGCCGGCTGCCGCAGCAGCCAGACCGTGAGGTAGATGCCGTAGACGATGGCCGCACCCGCGCAAAGCAGCGCGAACAGCACGGCGTGATCCATGAACCAGCTCATCAGGTAGGGCTCCCTCCGGGGCGTTACAAAGTCAACGCCGAGAGACCCCGGCGCGGCCTGGTTTTTACCACACGCGCCGGATTGGCCGTCTCACGAAGTGGGCGTACGGAGGTGCCAGCGCACCTGTTCGGAGAAGATCTCCCTCATGCTTGCGCCCTCGTCGTGGCGCGCGATCTGGCGTTCCGCGGCGTTTTGCTCCGGGATCGCGAGCCACTCCGCGGCGCCGAGCTCCTCCGCGACCGGACGCACCCACTCGACCAGCGCCTCGAGGCGGGCGCGCGCAGGCATCGGCTCCAGTCGCGCAAAGTCGATCAGCTCGCCCGCCAGCCCGTAGCGGATCGCGCGCCAGAGGTTCTCCTCGAGCAGGCGGTTCGGCAGATCCGGCAGCGGCTCGCCCTCGTCGAGCGCGCGGGCAATCCGGGCGGTGAGTGCGTAGCAGAGCGCGGCCAGCGAGCGCGACTCGCCGAGATCGGGCTGGGCGTCGCAGATCCGGATCTCGACGGTCGGGAACGCGAGATGCGCGCGCACGCTCCACCAGATCTGGGTGTTCTCGACGATCGAGCCGCTCTCGTAGAGGAAGCGGACGTACGTCTCCCACTCGTCCCAGCTGCCGAGCGCGTCGGGAATCCCGCAGCGCGGGAACATGCGCGTGAAGATCTGCGTGCGCGCCGAGTGGAGGCCCGAGAAGACGTCTTCCACGAAGGGCGAGCTCGCCGACAGCGCGAGCAGCTCGGGCAGGTAGTTGCGGAGCGCGGAGCAGACGCGGATCGCGCGGTCGGCTCCGTGGATCCCGACGTGGACGTGCTGGCCGAACGAGTTGTTGCGCCAGACGACGTACCGCAGCACCTCGTCGTTGCGCCGGTAGTGCGGCGTGTCGATGATCCGCTGCTCCTGCCACGGGCTCCAGGGATGCGTGCCGGTGGCGCCGAGCGCGACCCCGCGCGGTTCCGCGACCTCCCGAAGCTGCTGACGCCGCTCGCTGAGCAGCGCCGCTGCGGCCGCGAACGTGTCGCAGCGACCGGTGCGGACCTCGATCTCGGAGGCGATCAGCTCGCCGACGAGGTGCGGCTCGAGCTCCGTGCCGAGCGCGGCGTCCTGCAACTCCTCGAAACGGTTGACGAGGCCGAGCGTCTCCGGGTCGAGCAGCGCGAACTCCTCCTCGACCGCGACCGTGAAGTCGGGGACGGCGTCGAACGCCTCGCGTGAGCTCGCGAGCATCTCCTCGTAGCCGACCCGCTGCTCCTCGCCCACGAGGAAAGCCTAACTAGGAGCCTTGGGCACGTGGAACCAGGGGCAGCTCGCGGTCGAGGACGCGCACCTGCGGCAGGAGCGCGACGGTGGGGATCACCGGGAGCCAGAGCGTGAAGACGCGGTAGACGACCGTGGCGAGTAGCGCGGGTGCGATCGCGATGCCGACCGCGTGGAGCGAGAAGGTGAGTCCCGCCTCCACTCCTCCCGAGCCTCCGGCAGGCAGCGGCAGCGCGGTCATGATGAAGCCCGTCGAGTAGGCGAGCACGAGCGGCACGAGCGACGGATGCACCCCGAACGCACGCAGCGCCGCATAGAGCGTGAGCACGTCCCCGGCCCAGTAGACGGGGAAGCCGAGGAGCGCCGCCGGGTGCGCGAGCGGCCGCCGCAGGAGATGGCGCACCAGGATGACGCCGCCGACCGCGTCCCAGAAGGCGGCCCGGGCGGCGTGCCACAGCCAGCGGGGCCACGTCCGCGGACTTCGCTCCAGGCGGACGGTGTCGCGTGCCGACGACGTGATCCGCTCGCCGCGGCGCGGCGAGCTCACCCAGATCGCGGCGGCGACACAGAGCGGAACGGCCACGAGCCACGCAGCCTCCATCCACCGCGGCACGTCCCAGGGGCCGGCGACGGATAGCGCCGCCGCGGCGAACGCCATCAGCGCGAGCACGAACCACTGGAGCGTGTACACGCCGAGGACGCGGCGCACCGCGTTGTGCGGCCGCTCGCCGGCCCGGTTCAGCGCCCAGTAGTCGATCCCGATCGTGCCGGCGCTCGAGCCGACGATCACGGCGCCGAAACCGATCACGACGATGCGGGTCGTCGTCCAGATGCCGAGCAGAGGCCCGCGATCGGCCCGCGCAACGTCCCGGTACGCGGCGACATAGCCCACGTAGGCGACGAGCTCTCCGCCGAGGCAGACCGGGAACCACACGGGGTCGGCCTGTTTGAGGGCGTCCACGACGTGGTGGAAACTCGTGACCTGGCCGATCCCGACCACGGCGGCCACGGCGAGGACGAGCGCGGCGATGCCGGTGAGAAGCGCCTTCCGCCGGTCGATCCCGAAGATCTCGCGGTCGCCCGCGGAGGCGGCGTCCGCGCTCACGCGAGCAGCTCTTCGGCGACGACACTCCAGCTCCAGCGGGTCTCGACGGCCCGCCGCGCCGCGAGGCCGAGCTCGCGTCTGCGCTCGGCGGGGAGCGCGAGGATCGCGGCGAGGCACTCGCGGAGTGCGCCCGCGTCGCCGGCCGGGAACGAGAGGAGCCGCGCCACCTCGGGGCCGACTTCTTCGCCGATGCCTGCGGCCACCTCGGCGAGGCCCGAGTGCGCCGAGACGACCGGCAGCACCCCGGCGGCTGCCGCCTCCGCCGCGACCATGCCGAACGCCTCGGGGAAGATCGACGGCACGACCGCGACGTCGCAGAGCGGCAGCAGGTGGCGCAGATGCCGATGCTCGAGCGCGCCGGTGAAGAGCGTGCCCGGCGGCGCGAGCTGCTCGAGCTCCTCGCGGAAGTCGCCGAAGCCGACGATCACGGCCCGCGCGTCGAGGCCTGCGAGCGCCTCGAGCAGGACCTGGACGCCCTTGTTCTCGATCAGCTTCCCGAAGTAAAGGACCGTCGGCTCCTCGCCGGCAAAGAACTCTGCGAAGCGCGCCGCGTTGCCCGGGTGCGGCTGACGTTCGTCACCGTCGTCGGGATCCCGCTCGGATTCGTCGACGAGTGCCGCCAGCGCCTCGTCGCGCGGCTCGGGCCGGAAAGCGTCGACGTCGACTCCGGGCGGAACAACCTTGACCCTTTCGGACATGCCAGGTGTCTGACACCGGCCATGTCCGCAACCGACGACCTCCTCGAGCACGTGGCGGATGTGCTCGGAGCCCGCGTAGACGACTTCGGCTTCTGCGAGCGTCTCCGCCCCCCAGCGCTCCAGGTCGGGACGCCCGCGCATCGCGTACTCGAGCTCCGACCCGTGCGCCTTGACGCGGAAGCGCAGCCCGCTCGCTGCGCCGACCGGCGCGCCGAGCAGGACGTGGTTCGCGAAGACGAGATCCGCCGGCGCGAGCTCGCGTAACGCGGCGGCGTTCGCCTCGACGTACGCGTCCCGCTGCTCCGGCGTGAAGTCGGTGAGGTACCGAGCCTCGAGCCCCTCGTAGCGGTCGAGCACGAACGTCGGGAGCAGCCCGCCCGGCAACTGGGGCACGACGACGTGCGCGCCGCCGAGGTCGTAGCGCTCGGGATGCCGCTCCTGGCAGACGACAGTGACGTCGTGCCCGGCGAGGCTCCACTCGCGAGCGAGCGCCCGGGTATAGACATTCGACCCGGTGCCGCCGAGGAGATACCCGTGCCAGAGAAGCACCCGCACGACGCGGACGCTACGTCAGATGGAAATACAGGGCGTAGAGCAGATCGACCGCGGGGTTGGAGGTCTCCACGGTCACGTCGGCCGGAGTCTCGAGCAGCGCCTCGGAATAGTTGAAGATGATCTGCACCCCGGCCGCGACGAGATCGTCCGCCGCACGCTGGGCTCCCTCGGCCGGCACCGCGAGCACGCCCACCACGACGTTGTGGTCGCGTACAAGCTCCGCGAGGCGCTCGTACGGCTCGACCGAGACGCGCCCGATCGGCTGCCCGAGCTTCGCCTCGTCGGTGTCGACGACGACGGCGATGTTGATCCCGTGCTCTGCGAAGATCGAGGACGACGCGATCGCCTGCCCGAGCCGGCCGGCGCCGACGAGCGCGACGTTGTGCTGTCCCTGTGTGCGCAGGATCTTGCGGATCGCGTCGAGCAGAAGCTCGATCGAATAGCCCACCCCGCGCTTGCCGAACTTGCCGAAGTTGGACAGGTCACGGCGAATCTGCGTCGCGTTGATGTTCGTGTACTCGGCGATCTCCTGCGACGAGATCCTCGTCTTGCCCATCTTCCGTGCCTGCGTCAGCACCTGGAGGTACCGCGACAGGCGGGCGGCGACGCCGACGTTCAAGCGTTCAGCCACAGAACCCCCTTCGTCCAGCTCGACTTCGTGACAGCGCTCTCTGTTGTAGCAAGCGTCCTACGCGCTCGCTTGTGCAACCGCCCGCCGCAGCGCATCCGGGTGGACGTGGTACACGAAGCGGCGCCTGCCGTCGATCTCCACGACCGGAATCCACTCGCGGTACGCCGCTTCGAGCTCGGGATCGCCGTCGATCGCAACCTCCCGCAGGTCGAAGCCGAGCTCGTCGTGCGCCGCACCGACGACGCGCCGCGCCGCCTCGCAGAGGTGGCAACCCGCCGCGGTGAAGAGGACGACTTCGGCTACGGGTAGATGCCCCGGGTGACGGTGGCCTCGGCTACGCGCTGCACCGCGAGCCCGTAGGCCGCGACGCGCATCGGGAGCTTCCGGCTCTGTGCGGTCTCCCAGGTCTGGTCGAACGCGCGGCTCACGATGTCGTTCAGCTTCGCGTTCACCTCGACCTCCTTCCAGAAGTACTCCTGGAGTCCCTGAACCCATTCGAAGTACGAGACCACGACGCCGCCGGCGTTCGCGAGCACGTCCGGCAAGATCAGGACGCCCTTGTCCTCGAGGATCGCGTCGGCCGCCGGCGTGACCGGGCCGTTCGCGCCCTCGCAGATCATCGACGCCTTGACCTGGTCGGCGTTCTCGGAGGTGATCACCTGCTCGAGCGCGCACGGCGCGAGGATGTCGCACTCGAGCAGCACGAGCTCCTCGTTCGTGATCGTCTCGGCATCCTTCAGACCGGCGAGCGTGCGGTTCTCGGCCTTGTACGCGAAGGCGGCCGGAACGTCGATGCCCTTCGGGTTGTAGAGCGCGGTTGTCGAGTCGGAGATCGCAACGACGGTCGCGCCCTCCTGGTGCAGGAACTGCGCGAGGTAGCTGCCGACGTTGCCGAACCCCTGCACCACGACCTTCATCCCGGCGAGGCGCTGGTCGAGCTTCGCGACGGCGTCACGGATGCAGAAGAGCGAGCCGCGCGAGGTCGCCTCGACCCGGCCGAGCGAGCCGCCGATCGTGAGCGGCTTGCCGGTCACGACGCCGAGCACGGAGTGGCCCTTGTTCATCGAGTACGTGTCGAAGATCCAGGCCATGGTCGAGCCGTCGGTGCCGACGTCGGGCGCCGGGATGTCCTTCTCCGGCCCGATCTCGTTGATGATCTCGCTCGTGAAGCGGCGGGTCATCCGCTCGAGCTCGCTGCGCGACATCTTCTTCGGGTCGCACACGACGCCGCCCTTCGCGCCGCCGAACGGGATCCCCATCAGCGCGCACTTCCAGGTCATCCACATCGCGAGCGCCTTGACCTCGTCGGCGGTGACGTCGGGGTGGTAGCGGATGCCGCCCTTTGACGGCCCGCGCGCGATGTTGTGCGTCACGCGGTAGCCCTTGAAGACCTGCGTCGTCCCGCTGTCCATGCTCACCGGGATCGAGACCTCGACCGCCTTCTTGCACTCGCCGAGCACGGAGATGAGGTTGTCGTCGATCTCGAAGGTGGTCCCGACGCGCCGCAGCTGCTCGCGTGCCAGCTCGAACGGGTTCTCGCGCAGGTGGGACGTCGTTGCGACTGCCAAGGGTCTACTCCTTTTTCGCTGCAAACGGGCTGGAAAAACCTGACGCCCCGGCGAGCTTAGCGCGATGCGTACGCGTCGAGCGCCAGGTACCGCGGGTACGGAACGGCCTCGCTCCAGCGCGCCGCAGAGGCGATCATCGCAGCGTTGTCGGTGCAGAGCGCGAGCGGCGCAGCGGCTGCGTCCGGGAGCGCCGCCCGCAGGGCCGAGTTCGCCGCGACGCCGCCGACGATCGCGATCCGCTCCCGCCGCGTCTGCTCCGCCGCCTCGCGAACGCGCTCGACGAGCGCCCGCACGATCGCGTGCTGGTAGGAAGCGGCGAGGTCGGCGCGGCGCGCAGCGAGCTCCTGCTCGTCGAGGTCGCGCACCGCGTAGAGCAACGCTGTCTTCAGCCCCGAGAACGAGAAGTCGAGGCCGGGGACGCGCGCTACGGGGAAGTCGAACGCATCCGAGTCTCCTTCCCGCGCGAGCAGATCGATCTCGCGGCCGCCCGGGTAGCCGAGCCCGAGCAGGCGCGCGCCCTTGTCGAATGCCTCGCCCGCCGCGTCGTCGAGGGTCGATCCGAGGAGCTCCCGCTCCGTGTGCGAGCGGACGTCGAGCAGCATCGTGTGGCCGCCGCTGGCAAGCAGGCAGAGGAACGGCGGCTCGACGGGATCCGGCTGGAGATAGAGCGACGCGACGTGGCCGTCGAGGTGGTCGACCGGCACGAGCGGCAGGCGCCGCGACCAGGCGACCGCCTTCGCGGCGGAGAGGCCGACGAGCAGCGCTCCGATCAGTCCCGGCCCCTGGGTCACGGCGACGCGGTCGACGTCGGCGAGCGTCACGTCGGCTGCGGCGAGCGCCTCGCGGATCACGGGAGTCACGAGCTCGAGATGCCGGCGCGACGCAACCTCGGGCACGACGCCGCCGTAGCGCGCGTGCAGCTCGGCCTGCGAGGAGACGACGCTCGACCGGATCTCGCCTGCGTCGCTGACGAGCGCCGCGGCGGTCTCGTCACAGGACGTTTCGATCCCGAGGATCACCGGCCGCGCGCGACCGGGTCTTTCCACATGATGAGCGCGTCCTCGCGGTTGTCCGTGTAGTAGCCGCGCCGCAGGCCGCGCGAGCGGAAGCCCAGGCGCTCGTAGAGGTCGACGGCCTTCTTGTTCGAGACGCGAACCTCGAGCGTGTAGCCGCGGCGGGCGTCGTCGACCGTGAGATCGAAGAGCCGCTCGAGGAGCATGGTCGCGACGCCGCGACTGCGATGGTCGGGATCGACGGCGACGTTCATCACGTGCCACGCGTCGACGTAGCGCGAGACGATCAGGTAGCCGACGAGCGCGGCTTCCTCGTCGTCGGTCTCGAACGCGCCGAGGCAGATCGAGCTCGGCTTCGCCAGCTCCCCCGCGAACATCGAGCGCGACCACGGCGTCGGGTAGGAGCGGTGCTCGATCTCCTCGATCGCGTGCAGGTCGCCGAGCACGAGCTTGCGGAGCTCGATGGTCGTCATCCGAGATTCCTGTCGGCGTCCGGGACGCGGAGGTAGAGCGGCTCGAGCTCGTCGACCGATCCGGCCTCGCCGGCGAGTGCAGCATGGAAGCGGGCGCGCGGGACATGGCGCTCGTCGTCGTCCGGCGGCACGACTGCGCCGCGTTCCTCGAGCACCGACCGGTAGCGCACCGCACCGTCGCCGACGCAGACAGTGGTTTCGTCCAGAGGCAACTCCTGCGGCGCGAGCACGCGCGGCTCGCCGTCGACGAGCGTGAAGACCTCGCGCCGTTTCGCGTCGATCACCGGCAGCGCTTCAGGAGCGCCGGCTGCGAGCGCGTCGAGTGTCGAGACGCCGGAGCCGGGAAGCTCGAGCGAGAGTGCGAGCCCGCGTGCGACCGCGAGTCCGATGCGGACACCGGTGAAGCTGCCCGGGCCAAGGCCGACGGCGAGCCGGTCGAGGTCGGTCGGATGCGCGCCTGCCTGGCGCAGCAGCGCGTCGACGTCCTCGAGCAGCGTCTGCGCCCGCGAGACACGCTCGCCGAGCACCTCGTCCCCGTCCACGAGCGCGCTCGTCGCAACGGCGGTCGCCGTGTCGAAGGCCAGCGTCAACACTCCTCGATCTCCACCGCTCTCCCGGTGCCAGCATGCCGCAAACGCACGGCGTAGCGAGGCGACGGGAGAACGTCCTTCCCCGCCTCGGGCCACTCGACGAAGGCGATCGCGTCCTCGAAGTACGGCTCGAGGTCTCCCCACTCGGCCGGCGACACGCCTTCGAAGCGGTAGAGATCGAGGTGCGAGACCTCGACGCCGTCGCCGTGGTACCGGTGGCCGATCGTGTAGGTCGGGCTTGTCACACGCTCGCGCACGCCGAGGGCAGTGCACGCTCCGCGGACGAAAGTCGTCTTGCCGGCGCCGAGCTCGCCCGCGACGGTGACGACGTCGCCGGTCTCGAGGCGCCGCGCAAGCTCGGCGGCGAGCGCCTCGGTCGCGTCGGGCGAATCGCTCTCGTGCTCCACGCGTACGATCCAAGCATGCCCGCCTACGTGATCGTCGAGACGGACGTCCACGACCCCGAGCAGTACGAGCAGTACAAGGCCGCGTCACCCGGCGCCGTACAGGCGGGCGGCGGCCGTTTCGTCGTGCGCGGCGGCGAGCTCGCGGTGCTCGAGGGCGACTGGGATCCCTCGCGGCTCGTCGTGCTCGAGTTCCCCGACCTCGAGGCCGCGCAGCGCTGGTACGACTCGCCGGAGTACGAGGAAGCGAAACGGCTGCGCCAAGGCGCCGCGAACCTCCGCATGGTCGCCGTGCAGGGCTTGGACGAGCTCTAAAACAGACCGAGCTGCTCTGCCGGAGCGGCGACCGCCGGCTCGGGCTCGGGGAGAGCTTCGAGCGGGGCCGGCCCGGCCGCACCGAGCAGCCCGGGCAGGCGGGCGAAGTCGGCCTCGAGCACCTTCAGCATGGCCGGCGTGTAGAGCGCGGCTGCCGGGTGGTAGATCGGGTAGAGGAGGACGCTGCGGCCGGCGATGGTCAGCTCCTGCTCCTGGCCGTGGACGCGGGTGATGCCGAGCGGCCGGCCGGAGAGGAGCTTGGTGGCGAAGTTGCCGAGTGTCGCTATGACCTTCGGCTCGATCAGCTCGATCTGCCGAAACAGGTGCGGCTCGCACGCCTCGATCTCGTCGGCCTGCGGGTCGCGATTCCCCGACGGCCGGCACTTCAGGACGTTCGCGATGTAGACGTCCTCGCGGCGCAGCTCGACGCCCGCGAGGAGCTTCTCGAGCAGCTTGCCGGCCTGGCCGACGAACGGGACGCCCTGCTTGTCCTCGTGGAAGCCCGGCGCCTCGCCGACGAACATCAGGTCGGCGCGCGGATTCCCGGCGCCGAAGACGACCTGCGTGCGTCCCTGCGCGAGCCGACACCGCGTGCAGCCGGCGGTCGCTGCTCCATACGCCTCGAGCCCCTCCACCGCCGCGACCGGCATCGCACTCACGCCCGCGAGTCTACGAGGCACGTCCGACGGACACGACGCGCGCCCGCCAGCGCCCGCGCGGAGCCTCCACCTCGATCTTGTCGCCGGGCGCCTTGCCGAGCAAGGCGCGTCCCAGGGGCGACTCCGGAGAGACGCCGCCGACCCCCGTGATCTCGATCTCGAGCTTCTCGCCGTCGTCGCGTTCGAGCTCGACGCGCGAGCCGACCGTGACGACGCCGCTCGCTGCGGCAGCCTCCTCGTCGACGATCGTCGCGTGCTGGAGCCGGTGGCGCAGCACCCGGATCCGCGCCTCGAGGAGCCCCTGCTCGTTCTTCGCCGCGTGGTACTCGAAGTTCTCGGAAAGGTCGCCGTGCGCGCGCGCGGTCGCGATCGCCTGGATGACCTCCTGCCGCTTCGGGCCTTCGAGCTCGGCGAGCTCGGCCTCGAGCTGTTCGTGCGCCGCGGGCGTCAGCAGCTCGCCGTCTTCGTCCCCCCGTGCCACGGCAGAGCTAGTGCCCGCAGCCGCAGGAGCCGCCGCAGCAGCCACCTCCGCCGCCGCCGGTCGTGACCGGCTTCGCGACGCCGTGCACTGCGAAGGAGGAGAACTGGCGGGAGACGTTCGTCGCGGCGCAGTCGGGACACGCGACCTGCTGATCGCCGCGCACGAGCTCCTCGAAATGCGACTCGCACTCCATGCAGACGTATTCGTAGATAGGCACCGGCGCGACAGACGGTAGCAGGGCGTGAGGAGCGATTTCAGCCCTGACCGTCGAGCAGGTCAAGCTCTCGGGCTGTGCCCGGCTAGCCGGAGTCGCAGGTCGCCTCGGTGCCGCCGAAGAGCTCCCGCACGAGCCCGTCGGGCGTGCCCGGCACGCTGAGCACGAACCGGCCCGGCTGGGTGAGGTCGAGGAACGTCATGCCGCCGGGGCCGGGCGAGACGCAGCCGTTTCCCTGCAGGTGCAGGTACGAGCTGTAGTGGTCGCGGAGCAGATAGCGGCCGGACGCGAAGACCGTCCCGCCGATCGTGGTGTGCCCGAAGGAGGTCACGACCGGATTCGCCGGGCCGGTGAGCAGCGGCGTCGCATGCGGCAGCTCGTAGACCGTCCAGTTCCGGCTGCGGAAGACGAGCCGCAGCCCGGAGTGCGGGCCGCGCACTACACGCTCCTCCTGCGGACCGCCGTCCCAGTCGAGCGGCGTCGTGGTGCTGAGGAGGACGTAGCGGACGGCGTTCGAGCGGAGCCAGCTGCGATAGGCGTCGGCGTCGAGATTGTTCCGGTACAGAGTCGGGTTGTCGGCGACATCGAGCTGCCGGTACCAGCCGCGCGCGAGCGGGAAGCCGGCTTTCGGGATCCAGTACGACTCCCAGTGCTCCGCCGTCGGCACGACCTCGACCCGGAACCCCGGCTGGTCGTGCGCACGCAGGAAACGGATCGCCGGCCGCCAGAAGCTCGCCTCCTGCGTGTTGTTGTCGAGGCGCGAAGGGACGAGCAGCGCGTACGGGACGAGGTTGTAGGCGAACGCCGCGGCGAGCGCGAGCACGACGAGGCGGCGCGGACGGAAGCCTGCGAGGCTCGCGGTGAGGAGCATGATCGGGAAGACGAAGGCGCTGAGCCGGGTCCAGTTGTCCCCGAGCGGCGACGGGACGATGTAGACGACGACGCTGCCGAGGCCCCAGAGCGCGTAGAAGGCCACGAGCGGCCCGGCTCCGCGGGCTTCGCGGGCGACGAGGAGCCCGAGCGCGCTGACGACGAGAACCGACATGAAGTCGACCCAGTGGAACGGGTAGGAGCCGGTGGCGGCCGGGAAGACCACGAGCGCGAGCAACTCGATCCCGGCCGCGACGCCGAGGCCGAGGCCGAACCAGACGTGACGGCGCGCGATCCGGCGCTGTGAGATCGCGTACGCGCCGACGATCAGGCAGAGGAACGCGAACGCAAGCGGGCTGAAGCCGACGGTGAGCGCAGCGACGACCGCCGCGAGACGGAGCCGCCGCAGCTGCAGCAGCTTGAGCGTGGCGAGCATCGCCGTGAAGCCGAGCGAGTACGCGTAGAGGCCGGTGAACATCGGCGCCGCGGCGAGCACGCCGAAGACGCGCGCCGGCCAGAGCGCAGCCCTGCCCCACTCCCGCCACACGATCGAGGCGAAGAGGACGGTCGATGCGACAGCCGAGACGAAGACGAGCGGCAGGTTCCCGACGAGGGCGGCCGGGAGGTAGTAGAGGAGGCTGTACGACGCGAGCGGGTACGTGCCCGCGTACCAGAAGTTGTCCCAGACGAGCGCGCCGTCGCGGACGAGGAAGGTGCGGTAGAGATGGACGGGAGCGTCTCCCGGCGCGGGCCCGACGAAGTGCACGAGCAGACCGAACCCGGCCGTGAGCGCAGCACCAAGCACCAGCTCGCGGCGGGGCGAGAGGCGCTGAAAATCGGAAAGACTTGCGGCGGCAGAGCTCATCCGGGCAGAGGAATTCTCGCAGGAATCCCGGTTGTTCGGCGGTGGGCGAGTACAATCCGCGGTGCCCGGCATCCGGTTCGGAGCTGGAGCGAGATCGTGATCGAGAGAGTCGATGTCATCGGTTCGGGCCGCGTCGGTTCCGCCGTCGGCGCCCGCCTGCGCGAGCGCGGCCTCGGCGTGGGCGGCGAGGACCCCGACGTCGTCCTCCTCTGCGTTCCCGACACGGCCATTTCCGACGCGTCCAGGTGTCTGACACCTGGACGTGCCTGGGTGGGACACGTCTCGGGTGCGACGCCGCTCGCCGCGCTCGCTCCGCACGAGCGCCGCTTCTCGCTCCATCCGCTCCAGACCTTCGACCGCAGCGGCGATCCGTCGCAGCTCGACGGCGCCTGGGCCGCGATCAGCGGGGAGACCGCCGAAGCGCTCGCGGTTGCGCGAGAGCTCACCGAGACGCTCGGGCTGCGGCCGTTCGAGCTGGCCGACGGCGACCGGACGCTCTACCACGCCGGCGCCGTCTTCGCCTCGAACTACGTCGTGACGCTGCAGCGGGCCGCCGTGCGGCTCGGCGTCCCGGCCGAGGGGCTCGTTCCGTTGATGCAGGGGACGATCGCGCACGGGTTCGAGCTGACCGGCCCGATCGCGCGCGGCGACTGGGCAACGGTCGAGGCGCACGAGCAGGCGATCCGGGAAAGCCATCCCGAGCTCGAGCAGCTCTACGAGACGCTCGCCGAAGCGACTGCGCAGCTCGCATGAAGGTCTTCCGCACGATCGCAGAGCTCGAGACGGCGCCGGACACCGGGCTCGTGCCGACCATGGGAGCGCTGCACGACGGCCACCGTGCGCTGTTCCGCGCGGCGCGCGGAGAGAACAGCAGGGTCGTCGCATCGCTGTTCGTCAACCCGGCCCAGTTCGACGAGCAGTCCGATCTCGCTGCCTATCCACGCGACGAGGAGCGCGATCTCGAGCTCGCGGACGCTGAAGGCGTCGACGCCGTCTTCGCGCCCGGGCTCGACGAGCTCTATCCGCCGGGGTTCGCCACGTGGGTCGAACCGGACGACACGGGAGCCGAGGGTGCGGCGCGACCGGGGCACTTCCGCGGCGTTGCGACGGTCTGCCTGAAGCTGTTCAACCTCGTCGCGCCCGAGCGCGCGTACTTCGGCCAGAAGGACGCGGAGCAGATCTCGGTCATCCGCCGCCTCGTCCGGGACCTGAACGTGCCGGTGGCGATTCGCGTGGTGTCGACCGTTCGCGATCCGGACGGGCTCGCCCTGTCCTCTCGCAACGTTCACCTCTCGCCCGACGAGCGCGAGCAGGCGCTCGCGCTGCCTCGGGCACTGCGCGGTGCCGTTACGAGCCCTGACCCGGTCGCCGCCGTGCGCGCGTCGCTGAACGGCCTCGAGCCGGAGTACGTCGAGGTGCTCGACCTCGGCGGCGCGACGATCCTCGCCGCCGCAGTCCGCGTCGGCTCCACCCGACTGATCGACAACGTCCTCCTGGAAGGAGAGCTCACATGAGCGACAACCCGAAGCCCGCGCGCTACGCCTCCTGGACGACCGGCAAGCTCCCGCTCCCCGAGCTCGCCGAGCTGAAGGGTCGCGGCGACAAGATCGTGATGGTCACGGCATACGACGCTCCGAGCGGGCGGCTCGCCGACGCGGCCGGCGTCGACCTGATCCTGGTGGGCGACTCGTCGGGGATGGTCGTCCACGGCCGGGAGTCGACGGTCCCGGTGTCGCTCGACGAGATCGTGTTCATGACGCAGTGGGTGACGCGCGGCGCGAAGCGGCCGCTCGTGATCGCGGACATGCCGTTCGGCTCGTACGAGGAGTCGGACGAGCAAGCCGTGCGGAACGCGGTGCGCCTCGTGAAGGAAGGCGGCGCGGACGCGGTCAAGCTCGAGCGCGGCGGAACCTCGGTCGCGCGCGCGCGGGCGATCGTCGGGGCAGGGATCCCCGTGATGGGACACGTCGGCCTGACGCCGCAGACTGCGACCGTGCTGGGCGGTTTCAAGGCGCAGGGACGAACGGCAGAGCGCGCGCGGCAGCTGGTCGACGATGCGCTTGCGCTGGAGGCGGCGGGCTGCTTCGCCATCGTGCTCGAAGCCGTTCCACCGGCTGTGGGACGCGCTGCGACGAAGGCGCTCACGGTGCCGACGATCGGCATCGGCGCCGGCGCAGACACCGACGGCCAGGTGCTCGTCTGGCACGACATGCTCGGCTTCTACGAGGGCCGCGCGCCGCGGTTCGTCAAGCGCTACGCCGAGCTCGGCGACGCGATCGTCGAAGCGCTGTCGCAGTACGCCGAGGAGGTGCGGACGGGCGCGTTCCCCGACGAGCGGCACATGTACGCGATGCCCGAGGAGGAGCAGGCTGCGTTCGAAAGCGACTCAGTCGAGCGAGGTCTACCCGAGGTGAGCCGAGAGCACGAGTAGAGCCGGTAGGACCGCCGCCAGCCCCACGGTCGCCAGCGAGCGGCTCCAGCTCCACCCGTGCACGCTGCGGACGCCGATCACGAGCAGCACGGCGCTCCACGCGAACGCGGCGAAGATGATTCCCCCGAAGACCCGGTCGCCCGGCCCCCAGTCGGGTCCGCCGGTGCGGAAGAGGTTCTCGCCGTAGATCGCGATCCGGATCGGCCAGACCGTGACGAGCGTGAGCGCAATCGGTGTCGCCGAGAGCACGAGCAAGTGCC
>CAWCDC010000008.1:0-44400 GCA_963794255.1 uncultured Actinomycetes bacterium
CTCCCGCATTCAGGCCGCAGACTCGATGTCGAAACAGGACACGACGCTCATCCACGAGGTGGTTGGGTACCAGCACCAGATCGTGCACCACCAGACACTCTTGCGCGGCGAGCGTGCGAGGCAGAACCGGCTCGTCTCCGTCCGCGCGACGGAGCGAGGCCAGGCCGAGGGGCGGGTCGCTTCCGAGCAGCGGCTCTATGCGTCGGTCAAGTCGCAGATCCAGCAGATGATCTCGGCGCAGCAGGCACACCAGGCGGCGGCTGCCCACGCCGCGAGCGTCGCGGCACAGGCGCAGGCAGCGGCACCGAAGGGCAGCTTCGGCGTCGGCAATCCCGTCAGCACCTCAATCCCGGGAGATCGCTACAGCAGCGTCGTCGGGATCGCCGAGCAGTACCTCGGCGTCAAGTACGTGTGGGGCGGTGAGAGCCCCTCAGGCTTCGACTGCTCCGGTCTCGTCGCGTACGTCTACGCCCAGGTCGGCGTGTCGCTCGCGCACTACACGGTCGCGCAGTACAACTACGCAGACTCCGTCTCTGTGCCGCGGAACCAGCTCGAGCCGGGCGACCTCGTCTTCTTCGCCGGTCTCGGCCACGTCGGGATCTACGTCGGCGGCGGAAACTTCATCCACGCGCCGCACACGGGCTCGAGCGTTCGGATCGACAGCCTCAGCGAGGGCTGGTACGCGTCGGAGTACGACGGCGCGAAGCGGATCCTGGGCTAGGAGGGTCTGGCGAAGCACCGGCTGAGCCGCCGGCGCACGCTCCTCGTTCGCTGAGCGGCGTCCTCGGTCGCCCGAATAGCGCTGCTATTCGGGCTCCCTGTGTCCTTGTCAGCGAACGACCATCGGACGCCGGCAGCGAGCAGCGTTCCGCCAAACCCTCCTAGCTCTCGTACAGCGCTTCGATCTCGTCCGCGAAATGCTCGTGGATGACCCGGCGGCGCAGCTTGAGCGTGGGTGTCACCTCGCCCTCCTCCAGTGAGAAGTCGCGAGGGAGGATTGCGAACCGCTTGATCTGCTCGACTCGCGTCCGGTCTCGGTTGACATCGTCGACGAGCTCCTGCACGAGCTTCTGCGGCTCCTGGCCGCCCGAGTCGATCTCTGCTTCGTCGAGGGTCACGAGCGCCGTCACGTAGGGACGCCGGTCGCCGATGACGAGCGCCTGCGAGACGAAACGCGATGACTTGAGAGCGTTCTCGAGGTTCTGGGGGGCGATGTTCTTGCCGCCGGCGGTGATGATCAGATCCTTCTTGCGGTCGGTGATGCGGAGGAAGCCCTCGTCCTCGATCTCGCCGACATCACCGGTGCGGAGCCAGCCGTCGTCGGTCAGCGCCTCGGCAGTCGCAGCCGGCTCCTTGTAGTAGCCCGCGAACACTGAGTCGCTGCGAATCAGGATCTCGCCGTCCTCGGCGAGCCGGACCTCGGCGCCGTCCACCGGCCGGCCGACGGTTCCGATCCGGAAGTCGCCAGGCTCGTTGACGGTCGCCGAGCTCGCGGTCTCGGTCAGGCCGTAGCCCTCGATCACCGGCACGCCGAGCGCGTGGAAGAACTCCATCACGTCGGTGGAGAGGGGCGCCGCTCCGGAGACGCCGACGCGCAGCCGCCCGCCCAGGCGGTCACGCACCTTTGCGAACACGAGCCGGTCGGCGATTCGCTCCTGGAGCGCCAACAGGCCTCCGACGCGAGAGCCTTCTCGCCGCGCGCGACTCGTGCGCGCGCCGACCCGAAGCGCCCACAGCCCGATCCGCTTGTGCAGCCCGCCTGCGCGCTCGATCTCGCCGAGCGTGTTCGCATGCACCTTCTCGTACACCCGCGGGACGGCCGGCAGGACCGTCGGCCGCACCGACGCGAGCGCCTCCGGCACCCGCGCCACGTCGGCGACGAGAGCCACCGTCGCTCCGCGGTGGCTCGCCGCCTGGTGCGCGAGCCGGCCGTAGCTGTGGGCGAGCGGCAGGAAGAGAAGGACGACGTCGCCGGTCTGGTGCATCCCCTCCACCACGCGGATGGCCGCCGTGACGAGATTTCGGTGCGTGAGCATGCAGCCCTTCGGCGGCCCGGTCGTGCCCGAGGTGTAGATCAGCGTCGCGAGGTCGTCCTCTGCGACGGGCTCGGGCTGCAGATGCCGGGCGAGTCGTCCGTCCGCCTCGAGTTTCTCGAGCCAGTCGAACGGGATGATCTCGCGGAGGGCGGGGAGGGTGCCGCGAATCGAGACGAGCTTCCGAGTCTGGTCTTCGTCCTCCGCGAACGCGAGGACCGCCTCGCAATGTCCGAGGATGAATTCGCACTCCTTCGCCGAGCTCGTGGGATAGAGCCCGACGACGACTGCGCCGATCGACATCACCGCCCAATCGAGAAGGATCCATTCGAGCCGCGTGCGCGACAGGACGGCCACGCGGTCGCCGTGACGCACGCCACGCGCCAGCAGCCCGCGCGCGAGCGCGTCGACGCGCTCGGCGGCCTCGTCCCACGACACCGGCCGCCAACCGTCCGCCGTCTCCTCGAGATAGGCGGGCTCGTCCGGCGCATCGCGGACGGCCTCGCGCCACAGCTCCGGCGCAGTGCGGGTTTCCATGTCGGGAATCGTATGCAGGGAAGGCGATGAAAAACGAGAATTCGGGCAGTCCCCAACTAAACTGGGACTTCGTATGCGGACTATCTGGAACGGATCGATCAGCTTCGGCCTCGTCAACATCCCCGTGGGGCTGGCTCTCGCGACCCAGCGGCAGGATGTCTCGTTCCGCACGCTGCATCGCGAGTGCGGCACGCCGATCAAGCAGAAGCGGTGGTGCCCGGTGCACGAGCGCGACGTCGAGCCGGACGAGCTCGTCAAGGGGTGGGAGTTCGCAAAGGGCCAGTACGTGCTCGTCGAGGAGTCCGACCTCGAGGCGGTCGCGCTGACCCGGTCGCAGTCGATCGCGATTCTCCGCTTCGTGCAGCTCGAGGACGTCGATCCCGTCTACTTCGATCGCACCTACTACCTCTCTCCCGCGGACGCCGATGCGCAGCGCCGGCCGTACGTGCTCCTGCTCCGGGCGATGGAGGACTCGGGAATGGCCGCGGTCGGCAAGTTTGTCCTCTGGGGCAAGGAGAACCTCTGCCTGATCCGCGCCAAGTCGGGCGCGCTCCTGCTCGAGACGCTCTTCTTCGCCGAGGACGTCCGCGGGCGAGACGAGATCGAGGAGGCAGTCGCCGAGACCGATGTGCAGGAGGCCGAGCTGAAGCTCGCCGAGCAGGTCATCTCGAGCCTCGCCGGCGAATGGACGCCCGAGGACTTCGAGAACGACTACCGTCGCGACCTGGCGCAGATGCTCGAGGCGAAGCTCGCCGGCCAGGAGATCGTCGCGCCGGAGCCGGTCACCGAGGCGCCGGTCATCGACCTGATGGAGGCGCTGCGCCAGAGCGTCGCCGACGCCCAGAGCCGACGCTCGCAGCAGGACCCCAAGAACGGGAAAGCCGCCTCCAAAGGCGGCTCCCGGTCTCGCAGGGCGACGGCGAAGAAGTCCGCCTGACGGCCTAGGAGGGCTTGGCGGAACCATGCTCGTTGTCGGCGCGCGATGGTCGTTCGCTGACAAGGACGCAGGGAGCGTGAATAGCGGAGCTATTCGCGCGACTGAGGACGCCGCTCAGCGGGCGAGCAGCGTGTGCTGACGACTCAGCCTGGTTTCGTCAAGGCCTCCTAGTGGCCCCGGCCTTCTAATCGGTCAGTGCTGGGGCTGCGTCGCCCCGATCGCCTGCAGCTGCGCCTGGAAGAGGTACTTGTCGATCTTGCCGTGGTAGATCGGCACGCCCTCCTCGACGCAAACCCGGATCACCTCCTGCCTTTCGATCTTGAGCTCCTGCGACAGTTCTTCGGGCGTGAGGTGATTTGCCATCGACGTCTCTCCTTCCGGAACGAAAAAACCCGCCGCGCGCAACGCGCAGGCGGGTTAGGTCGCACCCTCGCTTGTCGGATCCGCGGACATCAATCGGTCCGCCCTGCGCAAACAATCATCGGCACGAAGAATATGCCTCGCTGGTGACGGACGGCAAACACCGACTGGAGGGATTCGGGGAGCGCGAGCTCGACTGGCGCGGAACTCGGCTTCGCTACGCCGTCGGCGGCCCCGTCGACGGTGGAGGTCCGCCGCTCGTTCTCGTGCATGGCCTCGGCGGAGCGATCGAGAACTGGCAGTCGCTTGCGCCCCCTCTCGCCGCGCGACATCGCGTCCTCGTCCCGGACCTGCCGGGCCACGGCCGCTCGGGTCTCCTCGCCGAGGCGCCCGACGTCGACGCGCTGGCCGAAGCCGTGCTCGGGATCGTCCGCGCAGAGGAGCTGCGCGGCGCCGTGTGGATCGGGCACTCACTCGGTGGTCTGGTCGGGCTCCGCGCAGCGGTGTTGCAGTCCGGCGCCGTACGTGGTCTTGTGCTGGCCGCTGCCGCGGGGATCGGCTCCGGCACACGCAGCGCCCGGGTCACGCTGGCAGTGCTCGGCGTCACGAAGCCGGGTCGTCTGATCGCTCCGCACCGCCGCGCCTGGGCCAACTCGCGGCTCGGTCGCCGCGCTGCGTTCGGCTGGTGGGGGGTGGCTGATCCCGATGCGCTCGAGCCGGCGCAGGCCGAGGCGTTCCTCGTCGGGCCGGCGCACCACACCGACACACGCCAAGCAGGTCGCGCCCTCCTCGCCTCGGACCCGCGCACCGAGCTCGACCGCGTCGCATGTCCATGCCTCTGCCTCTGGGGGGCGAGCGACAACTGGGTCAGGCTCGACGACGGGATGGAGTACGCGCGCCGCTTGCGCGTCCCGCTGCGGACGATCGCCGGCTGCGGCCACCTGCTGATCGGCGAGCGGCCGGACGCCTGCCTCGCCGCGATTCGGGACTTCGTCGCCTCCCTGGAGGGCTAACCCGCCGCGGCCGGCGTCTCGAACGGAATCACCTCGCCGCCGCCGGTGCCGTCCTCCTCGTCGCGCCTCGGGCCCCCGCCGAGGAACTCGATCCGCCGGGCGACCACCTCGATCGCGCTCCGCCGCTTTCCGTCCTCCTCCCACGAGCGTGACTTGAGCCGCCCGTCGACCGCGATCCGCCGGCCCTTGCCGAGGTACTCCGCGCACAGCTCGGCCTGCCGGTCCCAGGCCGAGACGCTCACGAAGTCCGCACCGCCGTCGCGGCTCGCGCGGTCGATCGCGAGCACGAAGGTCGCAACCTTCTTCTCGGGGCCGACCTCGCGCAGCTCGACCTCGGTGGCGAGGTTCCCGATCAGCGTGACCACGTTCACGCTCCGAACCTAGGCGGAAAGCCGTAACGCGGGTGTGTCGTCTCGGTCAGAACTTCAGGACTTTGCGGGTATGCTCGGGCCTCCTATGGGGCTCTTCTCGGGACTGACCGGCTTCGGTGGCCGCGACATGGCGGTGGACCTCGGCACTGCGAACACGCTCGTCTACGTCCGAGGGCGCGGCATCGTCCTGTCGGAGCCTTCGGTGGTCGCGATCGACCAGCGCTCGGGCGAGGTGCACGCCGTCGGCGTCGAGGCGAAGCGCATGCTCGGGCGGACGCCGGGGACGATCCAGGCGATCCGGCCTCTGAAGGACGGCGTGATCGCCGACTTCGACGTGACCGAGCAGATGCTGCGCCACTTCATCCAGAAGGTGCACCAGCATCGCTTCGCGCATCCGCGCGTCGTCGTCTGCGTGCCCTCCGGCGTGACGGGCGTCGAGAAGCGCGCGGTCGAGGAGGCGACGCTGTCGGCCGGCGCGCGCCAGGCCTACCTGATCGAGGAGCCGATGGCCGCTGCGATCGGGGCCGGGCTCCCTGTTGCCGAACCGACCGGGAACATGATCGTCGACATCGGCGGAGGCACGACCGAGGTCGCGGTCATCTCCCTCGGCGGGATCGTCGTCTCGCAGTCGCTGCGCGTCGGCGGCGACGAGATGGACGAGGCGATCATCAACCACATCAAGCGCGACTACAAGCTCCTCATCGGCCAGCAGACGGCCGAGGAGATCAAGCTCGAGATCGGATCGGCCTGGGACCTGCGTGAGGAGCTGCAGGCGGAGGTGCGTGGGCGCGACATGCTCACCGGCCTCCCCAAGACGGTCATCCTCACCTCCGAGGAGATCCGCCGCGCGCTCGACGAGCCGGTCACGCAGATCATCGAGGCGATCAAGTCGACGCTCGACAAGACGCCGCCGGAGCTTGCCGCGGACATCATGGATCGCGGAATCGTCCTCGCCGGCGGCGGCTCGCTCCTCACCGGGCTCGACGAGCGGTTGCGCCACGAGACGCAGATGCCCGTGCATCTCGCCGAGAGCCCGCTCACGTGCGTCGCGGTGGGCTCGGGACGCAGCCTCGAGGAGTTCGAGGCGATCCACCGCAGCAACAAAGCCCGCTCGCGCAACGGCCGCCGCTACTAGGCCCAGGCCGACCTACTCGGTCGGCGGGCAGCCGCGGTAACCTGTTTCGGTGGCAACCCGTGGTCGCAGTGCGCGCGCGGCGGTGCTCGCTTCGTCGGTTCAGCGCTCCAAGTCGACGCCGTACCCCTCGAAGGCTCGCAGCGCGCTCATCCGTAGGGCGATCGTGGTCGTGCTCGTCTTCGTGGCGTTGGCGCTGATCACGGTCTCGTTCCGCTCGCCCGCTTCCGGACCGCTGCACAGCGTCCAGGGCGCGGGCTCGACCGCGTTGCGCCCGTTCCAGATCGCCGCGACCCGCGTCGCGCAGCCGTTCCGCGACGGCTACGACTACCTCGCGAGCCTCTCGAGCGCCAAGTCCCAGCTCAAGCGGGAGAAGCGGCTGTACCAGCAAGTCAGCGCAGAGGCCATCGCGAACAAGGCAGCCGCGGTCCAAGCCCTGCAGCTCGAGAAGATCATGCACTTCGAGCAAGGTCCGAGGTTCCCGACGGGCTACAAGGCCGTCAACAGCGCGGTCATCTCGCCGCCGGCCGGCGCATTTGCGCATTCGCTCGTGATCGCGTCGGGCTCGGCCGACGGGGTGCGGTTCAACTCGCCGGTCGTGAGCGGTCCCGGCCTCGTCGGGATCGTCACGAATGTCTTCCCCCACTCGGCGAAGGTGACCTTGCTCAGCGATCCGAACAGCTTCGTCTCCGCGCTCGACCTTAAGACCCGGGTGCGCGGAATTGTGCACACCGGGCCGAGCGGGACGCTGATCCTCGACCAGGTTCAGAAGACGGCCAGGGTGAAGAAGAACGACGTGCTCGTGACCGCCGGGACGCACACCGCGCGTTATCCGAGTCTCTATCCGTACGGAATCCCGATCGGCCGGGTCACGTCGTTCTCAGCCACCGACACGGCGGTGTACCTGCAGGTGCAGGTGCAGCCCTTCGCCAACCTCGGCGCGCTCGACGCGGTCGCGGTGCTCGTCCCGAAGAAGCAACACCGATGACGCTCGGCGACGGCGTCAAGGCCGCCGCCCTGCTGTTCGTCGCGGCGATCGCCCAGGTCTCGATCTTCTCCGAGCTTCACGTCTTCGGCGCGGTGCCCGACGTGCTCCTGGTCACGCTCGTCGCGTTCGCCCTGCTCCGCGGCAGTGTCGCCGGGGCTGTTGGCGGCTTCTTCGCCGGGCTGCTCGTCGACACCGCGTCGCTCGGCACGCTCGGCCTCACGTCGCTCGTGCTGACGCTCGCCGGCTACTGGATCGGGCGCTACGGCGAGACGACCGGGCGCGATCGCGCGCATGCGCCGTTTCTCTCGGTGGCCGTGGTCACCGTCGTCTACCAGTTCGGCCTGCTCGTGGTGCACTTCGTGCTCGGTGAGAACGCGCCTGGCGGAGCCGTCGTGCGCAGCCTCGTCCCCGCGATCGTCCTCAACCTGATCCTCACCGCGCCGCTCTACGCGCTCGTGCGACGGCTGTTCCGTCCGGCCGAGCGGGACGAGCTGTCGGCGGAGGTGCAGCTCCTTGGCTAGCACGACGACCGGGTCGCCCGCCCGGTTTCCCCGGCGCGCGCGGCCGGAGGAGCCCGAGGGCGAGCAGACCACCGTCGAGCAGTACCGCCTGACGCCGAAGCTCGCTCGGCGCGTCGCGCTGCTCAGCGCGCTCGTCGTGATCGGCTTCGCCGTTCTCGTCCTGCGGTTGTGGGCGCTGCAAGTGCTCTCCGGCTCACAGTACGCCGCCAAGGCCCAGGCCAACCAGGTTCGCACCGTACGGGTGCAGGCGCCACGCGGGACGATCCTCGACTCGAGCGGTCACGTCCTCGTTACGAACCAGCCCGTCACCTCGGTCGAGCTCTCACCCTCGGGGCTCCCGCGGAACTACGCGACCCGAGTGAGGGAGATTCGCCAGCTCGCGCATGTCGCAGGGGTGTCGGTGCACTACATCACGAAGCTGCTCGTCGGACGCCGGGTCGCCGGCGACCTGCTGGATCCGGTTGTCGTCCGCACGCAGGCGACCGGTCCGATGCTGACCTATCTCGAGGAGCGAGCGGACAACTTCCCCGGCTTGACGCTGGCGCGGAGCTACATCCGCCGCTACCCGCACGGGTCGGTGGCAGCGCAGCTGTTGGGCTACGACGGCCAGACCACGCAGTCGGCCGGCCAGGTGATCGGCTTGACCGGGATCGAGGCGGCCTTCGACAAGTTCCTGCGTGGCGTTCCCGGCGAGGCCCGAGTCCACGTCAACTCGGTCGGCCGCCCCCTTACTCCCCGGTTGCTGACGACCCCGCCGCAGACGGGGCAGACCGTCCGGCTCACCATCGACGCGAAGCTGCAGGTCGCCGCCCAGAACGCACTCGACGACGGCATCCAGCGCGCTCGCAACAGCGGTCAATGGGCGGCGGACGGCGGCGCGATCGTCGCGCTCAACCCCCGGAACGGCGCGATCCTCGCGCTCGCGTCCTCGCCGACGTACAACCCGGCCGTCTACAGCGGGCGCGTGACCGATCGCAAGCTGGCCGCTCAGGGGCTCATCGGGCGGTCGGCGTTCGACAAGAACTACCCCTCGCTCGACCGCGCCGTCGACGGCACGTACCCGCCGGGCTCGACCTTCAAGCCGCTCACCGCCATCGCTGCCCTCGAGGAGCACCTGATCAATCCGTACAAGTTCTATCCCTGTACGGGTACATACGTTGCGCCGCAGGACAGCTCCAAACACGTCTGGCACAACTGGGATCGCTTCGTCGACGAGGGGATGGCCCTGCCGACGGCGATCGCCCAGTCGTGCGACACGTACTTCTACGGCGTCGGCGACAGGTTCTACGCGCTGCCTCCCGATCGCGGCCAGCCGCTGCAGAAGTGGGCGCGCCGCTTCGGCTTCGGCCAGATGAGCGGCAGCGACCTCGGCCCGCAGTCGGCAGGCCTCGTGCCGACGATCGGCTGGAAGCGGCGGACGTACACGAAGGCCAACCATGACCCGAACTGGCGGATCGACCGCCTCTGGAAGCCGGGCGACTCGCTCAACCTCTCGATCGGCCAGGGCAACCTGACCGTGACGCCGCTCCAGATGGCGCGCTTCTACGCCGCGATCGCCAACGGCGGCAAGCTGGTGGACCCGCACATCCTCATGGACGTCGAGAACCCCAACGGAACGCCGGTCCCGACGAAGGCGCCGGCTGCGCCTCGCCCGGTCAAGGGTCTGAATCCGGCCGACCTCACGGTCGTCCAGCAGGGCCTCCTCGAGGCAACGCACGACCCGCTCGGCACCTCGGTCGGCGTGTTCGGGAACTTCCCCGTCCCGATCGCCGGCAAGACCGGGACGGCGCAAAAGACCGTCCACCTTCCGGGGGGGTATATCGGCGGGCAGGACCAATCCTGGTGGTGCGGCTATGGTCCCGCGAACGACGCGAAGCTCGTCGTCTGCGCCGTGATCGAGAACGGCGGCGAGGGCGGGTCGGCTGCCGCGCCGGCGGCCGCGCGGGTCTTCGCGAAGTTCTTCAACAAGCCGGTGCCTCCGACTGTGCCCGTCCCCTCCGACTGATGGCCGACTGATGCTCGAATACGCCGGATCACAACGCGCAGGACTACGGGGAGAGCGCGAGGCGCCACATCCCCTCGCGATCGTCCGCTCCCTCGACTGGGTCCTGCTGCTGGGCGTGGCGGCGCTCGTGGTCGTCGGGCTCTGGGGTGTCGCCGGCGTCACGAAGTTCGCACTCCCGAACGATCCGAGCTACTACCTCAACCGCCAGATCCTCTACGCGTGCGTCGGCGCGGTCGTCATGGTCGCCGCGGCGCTCGTCGATCCGGATCTCTACCGCCGCTACTGGCGGGGGATCTTCATCGGCACCTGCGTGGTGATCGCCTTCGTCCTGCTCGTCGGACATGCCTCGCACGGCTCGACGCGCTGGATCAGCCTCGGCTTCTTCACGTTCCAGCCGTCGGAGTTCGGGAAGCTGCTGTTCGTGCTCGCCCTGGCGGGCATGTTGGCCGAGCGGCAGCGCACGCTCGATTCCTGGGGCACGACGCTGCGGGTCGTCGGGTTCGGACTCGTGCCCGTCCTGCTCGTGTTCGCCCAGCCCGACCTCGGCACCGCGCTCGTCTATCTCTCGGCGCTCGCCGCGATGCTGTTCGTCGCCGGCACTCCGTGGCGGCACCTTGCGGTGCTCGGTGCCATCGCGGCGGTCCTCGTGGTCGGCGTCCTGTGGGCGGGCCCCGCGGCCGGCGTCAACCTGCTCAAGCCCTACCAGCAGAATCGTCTGACCTGCTTCTGGCATCCGTCGACCTGCTCGGTCGACTCCCGTTACAACCTCGAGCAGTCGCTCGCGGCAGTTGGCTCCGGCCAGATCCGGGGGCGTGGCCTGAAGGGCTCGAGCCAGGTCAAGCTCGGCTTCCTGCCGGAGAGTGGCACCGACTTCGTCGCCGCCGGCTTCGCCGAGCAGCGCGGCTTCGTCGGGATGGCGCTCCTGCTCGGGCTCTATCTGCTCGTGCTCTGGCGTGGATTGCGGGTGGTGACCGTCGCGCGAGACCTCTACTCGGCCGTCGTGGCCGGAGGCATCGTCGTGGCGCTCCTCTTCCAGATCTTCGTCAACGTCGGGATGACGATGGGGATCGCGCCGATCACGGGCATCCCCTTGCCCTTCGTCAGCGTCGGCGGCTCGTCGCTGATCGCGAACCTCGCCGCGATGGGCGTGCTGCTCGCGATCCACGCGCGAGGCCGCGTCTCGCGCTACTCGCGGCGCCGCTGATGGCCGGCCTTCCGGTGTCCCCTCAGGCGATCCGGAAGCTGCTGAACGACTTCGAATGGAAAGGCGGCGCGCAAGTCCTTGCGGTCGGCGGAGCGAGTGAGCTTGCGGCGGAGCTGAGGCAGCAGTTCCTCCGTGGCCGCGCCGAGCCTGACGCCGTGCGCCTCGGCGGGCCGGAGGGTGCCGACGCGTACGTGCACGTTCTCGCGGGTAAGCCCCGCGACGCGGACGTCGAGGCGCTGCGGCAGGCACGGCTGGCGCACGTCCCCGCGATCGCGGTCGCCCCGGCTCCGGCGCGGAGTAAGGCTACGATCCCCTACGTCCTGGCGACGGACGTCGTCTGGGTCGGCGCGGGCGAGACGTTTCCGCTCGAGACGATCGCGCGTGCGCTCGCGCTGCGGCTGGGGGAGCGAGGCGCGCCGCTCGCCGCGCGCGTGCCGCTGCTCCGTGGACCCGTCTGCGAGCACCTCGTCGAGTCCTTCTCGCGGCGGAACGGCCTCGCTGCCGCGACGGTCAGCGCGGATTTGCCGGTGCTCGCGCTGAATCAGGTCCGGCTCGTGCTGCGCCTTGCGCAGGCCCACGGGTGGAACGGGCTCGGCGGGCGGGGGCCGGAGCTTGCAGTGACCGTCGGAGCCGCTTTCGGCCTACGCGCGCTCGCGCGCGAGCTCCTGGATCTCGTTCCCGCGGCCAGGTGGATCGTGCGAGGCGGCATCGCGTACGGCGGAACGCACCTGCTCGGCGACGCTGCCCGGTTGCGTTTCGCGCTTGCCGCTACGCCGCAGCGGGCCGCAGCCTCGCCCGTCGCGCCCTGATCGCGCGCAGACGCTGACTCAACCGAGCCCACGCCCAGGGCTCGATCTCGTGGTAGCGGGTCTCCGCCTGGCTCCGAGTCGCCTCGAGGTACTCGAACCACGCATCCGCCTCCTCGATCATGAGTAGCTCTTCAGCCTCGCGTTTCGCCACCACCGTTTCACCTCCCGGTCGTGAATGGCCGGATCGTAGGTCCGGGCTCGGACGGACCCCCGCGGGGATGGTTGCTACCCTGGCTACGAGGCCATGCCAAGCCTTTTCACTGACAACGAGCACGCGCGCACCCGGACAATCCGGGTCGCCGGCGCGCGCTCCCACGAAGGAGCTTTTTCTTGCCCTGGTTCCGTTTCCGGAAGAACAAATCTTCCGACGACCAACGTTCCCCTGACGAGCTCGAGCAGAGGCCCGAGCCGAAACTGAAAGACCCGGCGGCTGCGGCTGCCGACTCCGCACAGACCGATCCGAACAAGCCGAAGCGCCGCCGTGGTAGCCGTGGAGGCCGCGGACGAAAGAAGCCCGGCTCCGCTGCTACGAGTGCGGCCGCTACGACTCCGGCGGGCGCGTCCGACCGCAAGGACAAGCCCGAGCCGAAGCAGGCGAAGCAGCCGCAGCGGCGCGAGCTCTCGCAGCGGCAGGAGCGCCGCCGCGACCAGTCGACCCGCCGGCGCCGCGAGCCGCAGCGGCGTGCCCCACTCCCTGCAGCGAAGCGCGAGATGCTCGTCTCCGTCGACGTCGGCGAGCGCCGCGTCGCGATTCTCGAGGACGAACGCGTCGCCGAGGTCTACCTCGAGCGTCCCGAGCGTCGCTCGATCGCGGGCAACATCTACGTCGGCCGGGTGGACAACGTCCTGCCCGGGATGGAGGCGGCGTTCGTCGAGATCGGCCTCGAGAAGAACGGCTTCCTCTACGTCGACGAGATCGTCAGCCCGGAGCTCGAGAAGGGCCACGGCCGCAAGATCCAGGATCTGATCTCACGCGGCCAGACCATCCTCGTCCAGGCAGTCAAGGATCCGATGAAGACGAAGGGTGCGCGGCTGACCACCCAGATCTCGCTGCCCGGCCGGTTCGTCGTGCTCGTCCCGCAGGGAGAAGGGCTCGGCGTCTCGCGCCGGCTCGACGACGACGAGCGCAACCGGCTCAAGGACATCCTGAAGCGCCTCGACGTCAAGGAGGGCGGCGTGATCGTCCGGACGGCCGCCGAGGGTGCGTCCGAGGAGGACATCGAGCGCGACCTCGTCTTCCTGCAGCGCCTCTGGCGCTCGATCCAGGCGAAGGCCAAGACCGCGAAGGCGCCCGAGCTCCTCTACCAGGAGGCCGAGCTGCCGCTGCGCGTGGTGCGCGATCTCTTCACCGGCGACTTCGAGAAGGCGTACGTCGACGACGAGCGCACGCACCGGCGCCTCGTCGGGTACCTGAAGAAGACGTCACCGCACATGGTCGAGCGGGTCGTCCGCTACAAGGAGAAGACGCCGCTGATGGAGGCGTTCGGCGTTGAGCAGGAGATTCGCTCGACGATCGGCAGGCGCGTCGATCTCCCGTCCGGCGGCTACCTCATCTTCGACTACGCCGAGGCCTTCACGGTCATCGACGTCAACACCGGCCGCTTCGTCGGCGGTCGCGGCAAGAACTCCGGCGGCCGGCTCGAGGACACGATCACGAAGAACAACCTCGAGGCCGTGAAGGAGGTCGTGCGCCAGCTGCGGCTGCGCGACATCGGCGGGATCATCGTCATCGACTTCATCGACATGGCCAACCCGAAGAACCGGGCCACCGTCGAGGAGGCGCTGCGCTCGGAGCTCGAGCGCGACCGCACGAAGACGTACGTCGTCGAGATCTCCCCGCTCGGGCTCGTCGAGATGACGCGCCAGAACGTGACCGACGGGCCGCGAGAGGTGATGACGCGCAAGTGCCCGACCTGCGGCGGCGACGGGATCGTCTACTCGGAGGCGTCGGCCGCGATCGACGTCGAGCGGCGGCTGCGTGCACTCGCTGCCGGCTCACGCGCCCAGGCATTCCGGGTCGAGCTCGCCGACACCATCGCGAGCGCACTCGTCGGGCCCGGCGCCCGGCGGCTGGTCGAGCTCGAGGGGCTGACGAAGAAGCGCTTCTTCCTCGAGGGCAAGCCGGAGACGCACCTCGACCATCTCGTCGTCCTCAGCGAGGGCAAGCTCGTCGACCTGGCGCCGCCGGCGCCGGTGGGCGAAGGCGCCGAGACCATGCTGCAGCTCGTCGAGGTCGACCGTTACGACAGCGCCGCGGCGGTGGGCAAGCTCGACGGACTCGACATCGTCGTCGCCGACGCGTCATCCCTCGTCGGCAAGCGGGTCAAGGTGCGCGTCGAGCGCGTGCTCGACGGCCGCGCCTACGGCGTCCTCGTGCGGAAGACGAAGGAGACGCCGGAGCCGCTCACAGCAGAGGGCGAGGCCGAGAAGCCGACTCGCAAGCCGCCCGCCCGGAAGGCAACTGCGGCTCGAGAGGTCTCGGCGGAGCCCGGCCGCGCGTCGTCGGCTTCGCCGGCGACGCTTGCAGCCGAGGAGCCGGAGGCTGCCGAGGCGGACGAGCCTGTTGCCGCGGACGAGCCTGAGGTCGAAGTCGCCGAGGCTGAGGCTGCCGAGGCGGGTTCCGGGGAATCGGCAGACGGCGGCGACACGCCCGCAGCCAAGAAGAAGACCCGGCGTGGCTCGCGCGGCGGCCGCAACCGCAAGAAGAAGCCGGCAACCGTCGAAGCCGCGGCCGAGACTGGGCCGGAGAGCGACGCCGCCGGCGACTCCTCCGAGGAGTCACCCGAGCCGGGCCGCGCGGTCACGATTCACGTGCCCGCTGCAGGCTTCGGCCGCGAGGGCGAAGCCGAACCGGCCGATGAGACGCCGGCTCAGCCGGAGCCCGAGGCGGCCGGCGAACCCACGGCCGAGGGCGAGCAGACTCCCAAGCCGGCCAAGAAGAAGACCAGGCGCGGCTCGCGGGGCGGACGCAACCGGAAGAAGAAGCCCGCCGCTGCGACCAACGGGAACGAGGCGGCACCCGTAGAAGCCGAGCAGGCGCCCGCAGAAGCCGAGAAGGGGCCGTCAGAGGCCGAGGAGTCGCCGCAGGCCGAAGAGCCTTCGACGAACGGCGACTTCGAGTACGTCCCGATGTCCGAGTGGGCCGACGAAATCGAGAGGAATCGTTAGCTACACTGCCGATTCGCGGGCGTCAGGCCCGCGTTTCCACGCCATGAGCTCCTACGCGATCATCAGTCTCGGCGGCAAGCAGTACCGCGTCCACGAGGGCGAGCGGCTGCTCGTCGATCGCCTGCGCGCGGACGAGGGAGCCACCCTCGAGCCGCGCGTGCTGCTCGTCGGCGGCAACGGGGCGCCGGACCTCACACCGTCCGCGACCGTCACCGCGCGCGTGGTCGGGCACGAGCTCGGCAAGAAGATCCGGATCGGCAAGTACAAGCGCCGCACGGGCTACAAGAAGCACGCCGGTCACCGCAGCAAGCTCACGCGGATCGAGATCGAGTCGATCGGCGCGGCGAAGCAGCGCGCCAAGGCCGCGGCCAAGCCGAAGGCGGACGAGAAGCCAAAGGCTGAGGAGAAGCCGGCCGCCAAGGCCGAGCAGGCAGCAGCGACGGCACCGAACGTCGAGGCGATGACGATCCCGCAGATCACAGACGCGGCGGCGGGCTGGAGCCGCTCAGAAGTCGAAGCTGCGCTCGAGGTCGAGCGCTCCGGCAAGGCACGCAAGGGCGCGCTCGCGGCGCTCGAATCCGCTCTGGAGGACAACTGATGGCACACAAGAAGGGACTCGGCTCGTCGCGGAACGGCCGCGACTCGAATCCGAAGATGCTCGGCGTGAAGCTCTTCGCCGGCCAGGATGTGACGGCGGGGATGATCCTCGTCCGCCAGCGCGGCACGCGCTTCCGCCCCGGCCCCGGCACCGGGATCGGCAAAGACGACACGATCTTCGCGAAGCGCGACGGCAAGGTCGCGTTCCGCACGAGCGGCGAGCGCCGCTTCGTGTCGGTCGAGCAGCCGGCCTAGCCGAGGAGTAGTTCGCGGGCGCGTTCCGCGTCTTCGGCCCGGACGACGATCTCCCGCGGGGAGCCGAGAGAGACGAGGCCGTCTCCTGCTCCGGCGGCGAACGAGGTCGGCCGGTGGTAGCACGCGATGTTCTCGGTGCGAAGCAGTTCGCACGCGAGCTCTGCTTCAGGCTGACTGCCGACCACGGTGACCGAGACCTCGTCGTCCACACCGCGACTCTACGCTTCCGTCGATGTTCCACGATCGAGCACGACTGACGGTCGTCGCCGGACGCGGCGGCGACGGCTCCATCCACTTTCGGCGGGAGAAGTACGTCCCGCGCGGAGGCCCCGACGGTGGGGATGGCGGCGCCGGCGGCGACATCGTGCTCGTCGCGGATCCGGGACGGCGCGACCTCTCGGGTTTTCGCCCGAACCAGAAGCTGCGCGCCGGAAACGGCGGCATCGGCGGCGGTCGCCTCTCCAACGGCGCGCGCGGCGAGGACGCGGTGCTCCACCTCCCCGTGGGGACGCAGGTGTTCGAGGGCGACGAGCTGGTCGCCGATCTCGCACGTCCCGAGGCTCGCGTGGTCGTCGCGGAAGGCGGCAGCGGCGGTCGCGGCAACAAGCACTTCGCCGGACCGAGCCGCCAGACCCCGCGCTTCGCGGAGGTGGGTCTGCCCGGCCAGGAACGCGAGATCGAGCTTCGCCTCAAGCTCCTTGCCGACGCTGCGCTCGTCGGCCTTCCCAACGCCGGCAAGTCGTCGCTGCTGACGCGGATCTCGAATGCGCGGCCGAAGATCGCGGAGTACCCGTTCACGACGCTCTCTCCGGTGCTGGGGACGGTCGAAGCCTCGGACGGCCGGCAGCTCGTCGTCGCCGACGTCCCCGGGCTGATCGAAGGGGCGAGCGAGGGCGTCGGGCTCGGGCACGAGTTCCTCGCTCACCTCGAGCGTGCGCGGGTGCTCGTGCATGTCGTCGACTCGGCCGAGGGCGATGCCGACGAGCGGTGGCGGACGATCGACGCCGAGCTCGCCGCCTACGGCGCGGGGCTCGACGAGCGCCCGCAGATCGTCGTCCTGAACAAGATCGACCTCAGTCCGGAGCCGCCGGTGTTCGACATCTCCGACGAACGGATCGTGCGCGTTCTGCGCGTTTCCGCGGCGACCGGAGCCGGCCTCGACGAGCTGCGCGCGGCGCTGTTCGAGCTCGTGCCGCTCGAGGCGGAAGAGGAGGTCGAGCCCGCGGACGAGATGGTCGATTTCCTCGTCTACCGGCCGCAGCCCTCCCGCCGGAGCTTCCGCGTCTTTCGCACCGAGCGCGGCTTCCGTGTCACCGGCACGCCGCCGGCAGGGGATGAGCTCGAGGCGATTCTCCGCGCCGCGGGGGCCCGTGCGGGCGACGAGGTCGAGCTGGGGGAGGAGGTGCTCGAGTGGGAGTGACGGTTCTCTACGGCGGCGCGTTCGACCCGCCGCATCTCGGCCACGTCGCGGTGGCAGACGCGGCGAGAAAGCAGTTCGGCGTCGAGCGGCTCGTCATCCTGGTCAGCGAGCGCCCGGCGCATCGCGAGGTCAATGCCTCCGCCGAGGACCGCCTCGCGCTCGCGCGTGCTGCCTTCCCGGCCGACGAGGTGCGGCTCGACCCGTATCCGCGCACCGTGGAGCTGCTGCGCGCCGAGCGCTTCGACGACCCCGTGTTCGTCGTCGGCGCCGACCAGTTCCGCGGCTTCCTCGAGTGGGCCGAGCCCTCCGAGGTGCTCGAGCGAGCGCGGCTGGCCGTCGCCACCAGGCCCGGCGTGCCGAGCGCCGAGGTCGACGATGTTCTCGAGCAGCTCGCCGCGCCCGAGCGGGTGCTCTTCTTCGAGATCGAGCCGAACCCGGCCGCCTCGACGGACGTCAGGGGTCGAGCCGCCGCAGGAGAGCCCCTCGACGGTCTCGTCCCGGCTGCCGTGGCGCGGCTCGTGGCCGAGCGCGGGCTCTATCGTCCGTGAGCCGGGGCTACACTGGAGGACGAGCGATCCAAGGACACGAAGAGACTCTGACCCCCCTCGAACAGGCCCGCCGCATCGCCGCTCTCGCCCGCGAGAAGCTGGCGGAGGACATCGTGATCCTCGACATGCGGCCCGAGTGCTCGTTCACGGACTACTTCGTGATCGCGACCGGGCGTAATGCCCGCCAGACCGCCGCGATCTGGGACGAGGTGCATACGCGGCTGAAGCAGGAGGAGCGGCTGCTGCCTCAGAGCGTCGACGGTCCGCGCGAAGGCGCCTGGATCGTCGCCGACTACCTCGACGTCGTCCTCCACGTGTTCACGCCCGACGCGCGCGAGTACTACAGGCTCGAGGAGCTCTGGGGCGACGTGCCTTCGGTCGAGCTCGACGCGGCCGCTGTCTAGGGCTAGGCGGGCTTCAGCCCGTGCCGGGTGAGAAGGACCATTCCCGCCTGGGTCGGCAGCCCGTGGACAGGCTTGCCGCCGAGGCGTACGTCGATGCTGGGCGGGTCGCCCATGTCGATCCAGACGGGGCCGTGCTTCAGGTCGATCTGCAGCGTCTTTCCCTGCAGGAGAATCGCCTCGTAGACGGTCGGCCCGTTCGCACCGCCGGAGCGCACCCAGAGCCAGCAGTTTCCGCGGGAAGCGACGACCACCACGTGCGACGGGAGCGCCGCGGCCACGTGGTGAGTCTGCGTCGTCGTGTGCTTCTTCTTCGTGGTCGTGTGGTGTGAGGAGGTCTGTGAGGAGGTCGTCGTGCCGGCCGACGTCGTCGGCGGCGTCCCCTGCTTGCCGCCGGAGGAGTCGCTGAGCTGCCAGGCCGCGAAGCCGGCGATGGCCGCGACGATCAGGACGATGACGCCGATGGCGACGAGCGGTCGCAGGAACCCGACGCCGGCGAAGGGGCCGTTCGTGCGCGCGAAGCGCTCGGGAACGAGCTGCGGCTCGTCGGGATGGGCGAAGCGGCTGTTGTACTCCTCGACGTAAAGGCTCCCGTCCAGGCCGAGGTAGTCGGCGTACGTCCGCAGGAATCCCTTGACGTACGCGTCCCCGGGCAGCAGCTCCCAGCGTTCTTCCTCGAGCGCCTGCAGGTAGCGGTCTCGGATCCGGATCGCCTTCTGGACGTCTGCCGGAGTGAGGTTGCGCTTCAGGCGAGCCTCGCGAAGACTCCCCCCGATCTCGAACATGCCGCATTGTCACGGACCCCGCCCGGACCCGCCAATGAGCTTTACGTGAGAACGGGTTTCCTCCGTGCGGCGCGTGCGAGATCGGTGAGCTTGGCGAACGCGTCAGCGGCCTCGGCGACGTCGCGGTCGCGGAGCGTCGCGTGGACGGCTCGTCCGGCGGTATCGACATGGACACTCGCGAGCCGGAGCCGGCGCTGCACAGGCCCCTGCACGTGGCGAAGGCTCTGCACCTTCTCGAGCGGAACCCAGCACGTGATGCGGCGGAGCCTGCCGCTCGTCGTCGCTACGTACCTGTCGTTCAGCCCCCAGCTGAGCGCTCGGTAGCGGAACGGGCTCTTCCAGCGCACGCGCGCCGGCGGCGGCGACAGTTCGCGCGGTCGGTCGGGGAGGAGCCAGTCCACGAGCTCGAGCCCGACCGGCCGCTTGCCGACCGGCAGCAGCGTCCGCAGTTGTCCGCGCTGCGCCTCGCCTTCTCCTTTGGCTCGCTGCCGGCCGGCGAGGTCGACCTCGAGCCGGCACCAGCCGAGTGGCCGCCAGAGCAAGGGTTCCACCAGCCGCACGGCCTGCACACGGCCGGGGCGGATGATCTCTGCCGACAAGGCGACAAGCCCGCCGTGCAGGTGCAAGCCGTCAGGCCCTTCCGCCACGGTCAGCCGATACTGCTGGTTGAACCGGCGCCAGAGGAAGGTCACGAGGCTGATCGTCCAGACGAGGCCTCCGCCGAGGAGCAGCGGCCCGACCGTATGCGGGGCGACCACGACGGCGATCAGAAGTCCAACCAGGATCCCGATCAGCCACCAGTACTCGAGGGCGATCGAGGCGACGAGTCGTCCGCTCGAGACGACGGCGACGACGTGCTCCTCGGTTGCGACCGGCTCGTCGTCGAGCAGAGGGTCCGGCCGGCCCTCGTCGAGCCGCGCGCCGCGGGCCAGAGCGAGCAGCTCGGCGCGGAGCGGCTCCACCTCGTGCTCCGCGACGTAGGCGAGTCGCGCCGTCGCGCCGCTCGCGCCGGCCATCCGCAGGCGCAGCTCGGCGACGTGGAACAGCCGGGCCAGCCCCGGCCGGACGACGTCGATCGCCTGAACTTGCGCGAGTGGGAACCGCAGCGATCTGCGCCGTAGCAGCCCCGTCTCGATCCGCAGGTCGTCCTCTTCGATCCGCCAACGCGTCACGAGCCACGAGACGAAGCCGCCGAGGAGAAGGATCGCGACGATCCCCAACTGGGGTATCGCGTCGCTCAGGCTGCCCCGACCGAGGACGCTCAGGAGGAGCAAGATCGCGAGGCCTGTCGTGACCCGGCCGCCTCGAACCACGGGCGAGACCGGATGCAGCCGATGCCAGACCTCCGGCGCCTCGGTGCTCACAGGCCGGCCGCCTGCGCCTCGCCGAGCTCTGCCAGGCGGTCGCGCAATCGGGCCGCTTCCTCGCGCTCCAGGCCGGGGATACGCGCGTCCGTGGCGGCAGCCGCGGTGTGCAAGCGCACTGTCGCCAGCCGGAAGAGGCGCTCGAGCGGTCCTGCCTGGACGTCGATGAACTGCATCCGCCCGTATGGAACGACCGAGAGGCGGGAGAACATCACGCCTCGCCGTACGAGCAGGTCGTCTTCCCGCTCCGCGTAACCCCAGGAGCGAAAGCGCCGGCCGACGACGACCCAGGCGAGTGCTCCGATCACGAGCGGGATGGCCGCGGACCAGGCTGTGACGACGATCGCCAACAGGATCGCGACCGCGACGGCCGTCACACCCACCTCGAGTCGGCGCAACTTCAGCAGCTGCCGCGAGGGCGTCCGCCACTCTTCTGGTTCAACACCCACCGCGATGGACCCAGCCGGGCTCGAACCGGCGACCTTCGCGCTGCCAGCGCGACGCTCTCCCAGCTGAGCTATGGGCCCCTGGGACGAACCAGTGTAGCCGCCTAGACTCGAGGGCTATGAGCCACGAGAGCGCCGAGGTTCTGCTGCGCGGCTACCACGCGTTCGTCGACGGCGATCTCGACGCGATGGCGTCGATGCTCGACCCCGACGTGGAATGGGTGCCCGCCGGCTCCTCGGATGCAGTCGTCGTCAGTCGCGACCGCGTCCTCGAGGTGGTGGCCGAACGCGCAGCCGAGAATTACCACGTCGTCGTCGACCGGGCGATCGGGCTCTCCGATCGGGTCGTGGTCAGCATGCGCTTCTCCCGCATCGAGCTCGACCCATCCGACGAGCGGCCGCTGCAGAGCCGCCGCTCGTACCTCCTCGGCCGCTGGGCTGCCGTCGTCTACATGCGCGAAGGCCGGGTCGTGCGGGTCGAGGAGCACCCGCATCTCGAGTCTGCGCTCGAGGCGGCGGGGCTCGAAGACGAGGTCGCATGACGCGTGTGCTCGTCACCGGCTTCGAGCCGTTCGGCGGCGCCGAGGTGAACCCGTCGCAGAAGCTGCTCGAGACGCTCGCCTCCGACCCGCCGGACGGGGCCGAGCTCGTAACCGCGGTCTTGCCGGTTG
This sequence comes from uncultured Actinomycetes bacterium, assembly GCA_963794255.1. Classification (GTDB taxonomy): domain Bacteria; phylum Actinomycetota; class Thermoleophilia; order Gaiellales; family Gaiellaceae; genus Palsa-739. The sequence continues at coordinate 21,566 of CAWCDC010000008.1, forward strand.
CCTGGGATCGAGCGGAGGACGAGCTCCTGCGCACCCTCGAAAGGGAGCAGCCGGAGCTCGTCGTCTGCTTCGGCCAGGCCGACGGTCGGGCGCACGTCGCGATCGAGCGCTTCGCGCTCAACTTCGACGAGGGCACCGACGAAGAGGGCGAGGATCGCCGCGCGGAGATCTCCGCGGACGGGCCGGTGGCCTATCGCTCCTCGTTGGCCGTCGACGCGATCGTGGAGGCGCTGCGCGCAGACGACATCCCGGCGGCGGCCTCTCGCGACGCCGGCGGCTTCCTCTGCAATCACGTCTTCTACGTCCTCATGCGCGCCCTCGCCGGGCGAGTCGGGGTGCGCGGCGGCTTCGTCCACGTGCCGCTCCTACCGGAGCAGGCGCTCGAGCGGCCGGAGCCCACGATGCCGCTCGCGACCCTCGTTCGCGCCGCGCGGATCATCGTCGCGACGGCGTAGAGCCGGGCCGACGATGGACGGCTCGTAGTAGCTACAATTTCGATACCTACTACATTCTGGAGTGTGAGTACGCCTTGACCGATCTATTGCTCGTTCCGTTGGAAGACACCGTCGTCTTCCCCGGCATGAACGTCACCCTCACCGTGGACGTCGGCGACGAGGACCGCGTCGTGCTCGTGCCGCGCCACGAGAGCGAGTACGCCGCCGTCGGCACTATCGCCGAGGTCACCGACCGTGTCCGCATCCGCGGCGCCGGCAATGCCGTGACTCTCGAAGGCCTGCATCGCGGCGTCATCGGCGCCGCTCACAGCGACGCGCTCGGACGGCTGCGCGCCGAGGTCGACGAGCTGCCCGACGAGAACCCGCCGCCCGTGCAGACGCGCGAGCTCGAGCGGGAGTATCGCGCCGTCGTGGAGGAGATCCTCGACCTGCGCGGAGCCGACGACCGTGTCCGCGAGTTCCTGCGCGCGATCAGCGAGGCCGGAGCGCTCGCCGACACGTGCGCCTACGCGCCCGACATCACTTTTGGGCAGCGTGTCGAGCTGCTCGAGAAGGTCGACGTCGTCGAGCGGCTGAAGTTCGCGCTCGAGCTGCAGCGCGAGCGGCTCGCCGAGCTGCAGGTGCGGCGCCGCATCCGCGACGACGTCGAGGAGGGCGCGCAGAAGCAGCAGCGCGAGTGGTTCCTGCGGCAGCAGATGAACTCGATCCGCAAGGAGCTCGGCGAGGACGAGGGCTCGGTCGTCGACGAGTACCGCACGAAGATCGAAGAGGCAGAGATGCCCGAGGATGTGCGGGCGCAGGCCGAGCGCGAGCTGCGGCGCCTCGAGACGATGGGCGATGCGAGCGGAGAGGCTTCGATGATCCGCACGTACCTCGACTGGCTGATCGCCGTCCCGTGGTCGAAGCGCAGCGACGAGACGCTCGACCCCGTCGGAGCGCGGGAGGTGCTCGACGCCGACCACGCGGGCCTCGACGACGTCAAGGACCGGATCGTCGAGTACCTCGCGGTGCGGAAGCTCCGCCAGGATCGCGGGATCCCGAACGACAAGCGGTCGGGCGCGATCCTGACCCTGATCGGGCCGCCCGGCACGGGCAAGACGTCGATCGGCGAGTCGGTCGCGCGCGCGCTGAACCGCGAGTTCGTGCGGATGTCGCTCGGCGGCATCCGTGACGAGGCCGAGATCCGCGGCCACCGCCGCACCTACATCGGCTCGCTGCCAGGGCGCCTCGTGCGCGCGCTGCGCGACGCCGGGACGATGAACCCCGTCATCCTCCTCGACGAGGTGGACAAGGTCGGCGCCGACTGGCGCGGCGACCCGTCGGCCGCGCTGCTCGAGGTGCTCGACCCGGCGCAGAACCACTCGTTCCGCGACCACTACCTCGACGTCGAGCTCGACCTTTCCGAGGTCTTCTTCATCGCGACTGCGAACGTCTTCGACACGATCCCCGGCCCGCTGCTCGACCGGATGGAAGTCATCCGCTTCGACGGCTACACCGTGGACGAGAAGACGGCGATCGCACGCGGCTACCTCTGGCCGCGGCAGGTCGAGCGAAACGGGCTCCGCGAGGACGAAGTCGCGATCTCCGACGACACGCTGCAGACCGTCGTCTCGGAGTACACGCGCGAGGCGGGCGTCCGGCAGCTCGAGCGTGAGCTCGGCACGGTGCTCCGCAAGACCGCGACGCGGATCGCGTCCGGTGAGGTCGAGGCGCCGGTCGACGTCGACGTCGACGTCGTGCGCGACGCGCTCGGCCGCCAGAAGTTCTTCCAGGAGGCGGCGGATCGCACGGCCGTCCCGGGCGTCGCGACCGGCCTCGCCGTGACCGGCACCGGCGGCGACGTCCTCTTCGTCGAGGCCACCTCGATGGAAGGCTCGCGCGGCGAGCTCGTGCTCACCGGGCAGCTCGGCGACGTGATGAAGGAGTCGGCGCGCATCGCCCTCTCCTACGTCCAGTCGCACGCCGAGGAGCTCGGAATCGACCAGGACGCGTTCAAGGACCGCTCGTTCCACGTGCACGTACCGGCGGGCGCGATCCCCAAGGACGGGCCGAGCGCCGGGATCACGATGACGACCGCGCTGGCGTCGCTCCTCTCCGACCGGCCGGTGAAGCACACCGTCGGGATGACGGGCGAGGTGACGTTGCAGGGCCGAGTGCTGCCGATCGGCGGGCTGAAGCAGAAGGTGCTCGCCGCGCACGCGGCAGGGCTGACCGACGTGATCATTCCCGAGCGGAATCGCGCCGACCTCGACGACGTGCCGGAGGACGTGCGTGAGGCCATGCACTTCCATCCGGTGATGACGCTCGGCGAGGTACTCGAGCTTTCGCTCGAGCCGAAGGCGAAGCCGAGCCTCCGTGCGCTGTAACCAGTGCCGCCCGCTGCCCGAGGAGTTCGCCCGCGCGGCGGACCTTCTCGGGCGGCGCTGGGCGCTCGCGATCCTCTGGGCCGCGGCCGAGGCGGGCGCCGTTCGCTTCAACGAGTTCAAGCAGACGCTCGAAGGAATTCCGCCCCGGACGCTCGCCGCTCGCCTCACCGAGCTGGAGGAGGCCGGAGTGCTCGAGCGGCGCGTCTTCGACACGCGGCCGCCGCGCGTCGAGTACCGCCTCACCGAGTCGGGGCGGCGCCTGCGCTACGTGGTCGAGGCGCTGAATGTCTTCGCGGCGAGCGCCTAGCTAGGCCGGCGCGAGCGCGGCGATCTCGCGTTCTCGCGCAAGCCGCTCCAGCGCCTGAGTCTCGATCTGCCGCACGCGTTCGCGTGTGAGACCCAGCTCGCGGCCGATCATCTCGAGCGACTTCGGATCCTGGTCGCCGTCCAGGCCGTAGCGCAGCCTGATCACGCGCTGCTCTCGCTCCGGGAGCTTCGCGACGGCCGCGCGGAGCAGGTCCTCACTGAGGCCGACGACGACCTCCTCCTCGACGTCTGCCCTGTCGGTGGCGACGATGTCGCCGAAGGCCGTGTCGCCTTCGTCACCGAGCGGCTTGTCGAGGCTCGCCACCGCCCGCGCCGCCGCCCGCACCTCGCGCACGTGCTTGAGGGAGAGCTTCGCCGTCTTCGCGACCTCCTCGTCGGTGGGCGGCCGCTCGTGCTTCAGCGTCAGCTCGCGCTCGGCGCGCGCGATCTTCTGCTCGCGCTCGACGATGTGGACGGGGATCCGGATCGTGCGCGACTTGTTCGCAACGCCGCGCTGCACCGCCTGGCGAATCCACCAGGTCGCGTAGGTCGAGAACTTGTAGCCGCGCCGCCAGTCGAACTTCTCGACGGCCCGGATCAGCCCGATGATCCCCTCCTGGATCAGGTCGAGCAGCGAGAGCCCGTGGCCCTGGTACTTCTTCGCGATCGACACCACCAGGCGGAGGTTGGAGTTGATCATCCGGTCCTTGGCCCGGCTGTCGCCACGTTCGATCAGCTTGGCGAGCTCCACCTCCTCGGCCGCGGTCAGCAACGGGTAGCGGCCGGCCTCGTTGAGGAAGAGCTGCAGCGAGTCGGTCGTCATCGCGGCGACCGTCTCGTTCGAGTAGTGCGTCTCGTTGACGTCGGGCAGGCTGCAGTCGTCGGTCAGCTCGACGCCACGCTCCTCCAGCTGGTCGTAGAGGGCCGCGATCTCCTCGTCGTCGAGCTCCAGCTCGGCGAGAACCTGTGTCAGGGCGGACAGGTTGACGCAGCCGGCGTCGTCGGCGTGCTCCATCAATGCGCGAAGTTGATCGTGGCTCATGAGGTTGCTTCTCCCCATGCCTTTCGGATCGGTAACGCGGTCGGATTCGAGGCCGCAGCGAGGGGTAGACTCAAGGCAGTGAAGGGGCCGGACACGCTTTGGGAGCTCATCTTCATCATGGTGATCCTCAAGATCCCCATTGCATACCTTTGCTACGTGGTTTGGTACGCGATCAAGGCGGAGCCGCGGGGCCGCGGAGGCCCGGCCGGGGTTCGCGAGATCCCGGATCAGCCGCCGCCCGGCTTCGACCACCTTCGCCGGCGGTCGCGCCGCCGCCCGCCGCGCCCGCACGGCGGCCCGGCCCGCGTCTACGCACGCACCGCGCGCGCGGCCGCTGCACGTGCGGATAGGATCGCCGACCGTTGAACGTCGAAGGCGAAGCTCTTCACTCGGACTCCGGCTCGCAGAGGCGTCCGTCGGAGACGGTCGCGGGCTTCCTCTCCGCGATCGCCATCTTCATGAGCCTCGTGGGGCTCGTGTGGCATCCGCTCCGCCTGATCCTGCCCTCCCTGGCGATCGCGCTCGTCGCCGCGGGCATGGGCCAGGGCAAGGGACGTCTCCAGTTCGCTGCCGTGCTCATCTGCACTGCCTGTTTCTTCTTCGGGCTCACGATCGCCGTGGCGTTCAGCAAGCCGCTCTGGTAGCGACTCCCGCGCTGCTACAACGACAGTGGACATGGGACATCCCGACGTCGACGGGCTGAACACGGGCTACGCCGCGCTGCTCCTCGAGCAGTACCTCGACAACCCCGGCGCCGTGCCGGAGGAGTGGCGCGACCTCTTCGAGAGCGAGCCGGAAGTACTGCTGCAACGACAGCCCGGCCTGGCGCGGCTTCTCGAACGCGCGGCCGCGAATGGGGACGGACACGCGGCACCGTCTCCGGCGCCCGCTGCACCCGCCCCGGCGGCTGCGCCGGCGGACCAGGAGCTCCTCGGCGGGATCGCCGCGGCGATGGCGCTCGTCAAGGCGATCCGGATGCACGGGCACCTCGCTGCGCATCTCGACCCGCTCGGCTCGGAGCCGCCCGGCGATCCCGCCCTCGAGCCCGAGCGTCTGATCCCGAAGCTCACTCCGGAGCTGCAGGCGCGCATCCCAGCCTCGCTGCTCCGCCTCCACGTCGAGGGCGACACGCTCGCCGACGCGCTGCCGCGGCTGCGCGAGACGTACACCGGCTCGATCGCGTACGAGATCGAGCACATCTCCGACCACGAGGAGCGCGTCTGGCTGCGGCAGGCGATCGAGTCGGGCCGCTATCGCCGGCAGCTCTCGAGCGAGGAGCGCGTGCGGCTGCTCGGCCGCCTCAGCCAGGTCGAGGGGATGGAGCGCTACCTGCGGCGCGCCTTCCTCGGCCAGAAGCAGTTCTCCGTCGAGGGTCTGGACGTGATGATCCCGATGCTCGACGAGGCCATCGAGCTCGCTGCGGGCAGCGGCGCCCACGAGGTCGTGGTCGGAATGGCGCATCGTGGCCGGCTGAACGTCCTGGCCCATGTCGTCGGGCGACCGTACGAGACGATTCTGCGCGAGTTCGAGGGCGAGCGAACGATCGAGGCCGTCGTATCGAGCGAGGAGGGCGGCAGCGGTGACGTGAAGTATCACCTCGGCGCGCAGGGGATTCGCTCGACCCCGGGCGGCGACATCACCATCACGCTCGTCTCGAACCCGAGCCATCTCGAGGCGGTCGACCCGGTCGTCGAGGGTCGGGCGCGGGCGGAGCAGACCGACCGCTCGTCGCGTCAGGGCTACCACGATCCCAGCGTCGCCTTGCCGGTTCTGATCCACGGAGACGCGTCGTTTGCCGGCCAGGGCATCGTCGCCGAGACCCTCAACCTCGAGGCGCTCGCCGGCTACTCGACCGGCGGCACGCTTCACCTGATCGCGAACAACCAGGTCGGCTTCACGACCGACCCGGAGAGCGGCCGCTCGACGCGCTACTCGAGCGACCTCGCCAAGGGCTTCGACATCCCGATTATCCACGTCAACGCAGACGATCCCGAGGCGGCGCTCGCCTCGATCCGGCTCGCGCTCGCGTACCGGCGCCGCTTCGGCCACGACGTCGTCGTCGACCTGGTGGGCTACCGCAGGCACGGCCACAACGAGCAGGACGAGGCGGCGTACACGCAGCCGCTCCTGGCCGCGGCGATCGCGGATCATCCCACCGTGCGCGAGCAGTTCGCCGCGCGCCTCGTGGCCGACGGCGATCTCACCCAGGAGCAGGCGGACGAGCTCGAAGCGGAGGTGCTGTCCGAGCTGCGCCAGGCGCACGAACGGCTGAAGGAGACGTTCGGGCAGGGTGAGGCGCCGCAGCCCGGCGACTCGCATGTTCCCGCTGCCACCGGCGACGAGGTCGTCACCGCGGTCGCTGCCGACCGTCTGCGCGCGCTGAACGAGCAGCTGCTGCGCGTCCCCGACAGCTTCACGCCGAACCCGAAGCTCATGCGCCAGCTCGAGCGGCGGCGAGTCGCGCTCGAGGAAGGTGGGATCGACTGGGGACAGGCCGAGGCGCTCGCGTTCGCCTCGCTCCTCGTCGAGGGAATCCCGATCCGGCTCACCGGCCAGGACACCGAGCGCGGGACGTTCTCGCACCGGCACGACGTGCTCCACGACGTCAACACGGGCGCGTGGTACACGCCCCTTCAGCACCTCGACGACGCCGGGGCGGCCTTCGAGATCTACAACTCCCCGCTGTCGGAGTACGCCTGCGTCGGCTTCGAGTACGGCTACGCGGCGGCGGCGCCGGAGGCCCTCGTCCTCTGGGAGGCCCAGTTCGGCGACTTCGTCAACGGCGCGGAGATCATCATCGACCAGTTCATCGCCGCCGGGCTCTCGAAGTGGCGGGAGTCGACGCGTCTCACGCTCCTCCTGCCGCACGGCTACGAAGGCAACGGGCCCGAGCACTCGAGCGCCCGGCTCGAGCGCTTCCTCCAGCTCGCGGCGCAGGAGAACCTGCGGATCGCGAACTGCACGACCTCGGGGCAGTACTTCCACCTGCTGCGGCGCCAGGCTCTCGACGCGACCGCGCGGCCGCTCGTGGTCATGACGCCGAAGGGGCTCCTGCGCCTGAAGCAGGCGGGCTCGACGCTCGACGATCTCGCCGGCGGCGAGTTCCGGCCGGTGATCGACGATCCGAACGCCGACCACGAGAGCGTCGAAAGGCTCGTGCTGTGCCAGGGGAAGGTCTACTACGACATCGTCGGACACGAGGAGCGCGCCAATGCCTCTCGCGTCGCCGTCGGCCGGCTCGAGCAGCTCTACCCGTTCCCCGGCGAGCGTGTGAAGGAGCTGGTGGCCGGCTATCCGAACCTGCGTGAGGTCGTCTGGGCGCAGGAAGAGCCGCAGAACATGGGTGCGTGGCGCGCCCTCCGTCACCGGCTGGAGGAGACGAAGCCGGAAGACGTGGCGCTCGTCTACGTGGGTCGTACGTGGCGCGCCAGCCCGAGCGAGGGCTATCCGACGGCGCACCTGCGAGAGCAGGACCGGATCGTCCGCGCCGCCCTGGGCGTCTAGAGCTCAGCGCGTCTAGCGCCTCAGCCCTTGCCCTTCCCTTTGCCGTGGTTGCCCGGAGCGGGGGGTGACGGTGGCTGCGCTGGCGGTGGTGGGGCTGGCGGTGGCGGGGCTGGCGGTGCGGGAGCTACCGGCGGCGGCGGCGCCCCGTGGTTGCCTTTGCCGCCCGGGCCGCGAGCTTCGGGCCGTGTTTGCGGGCCATGTTCACGAGTTGGCGGCGCTGGGCGGGCGGGAGGCGGCGGTAGATGTCCCACGCCGCGATCGTGATCGCCCACGGGCTGGGGCGGAGCTTGCTGAACTTTCCGGCCATGCCCTGATCCTGGCAGATCCTGAGGTGGCGTGGTTGTGCGCACCGATTTCGCCTGGCCGGGCGGTGTCCTGGCCTGCCCGGGTGGTGTCTTGGCCTGCCCTGGGGGCACCCTGGTCGTCGTCGTCGTCGTCGTCGTCGTCGTCGTCGGAGGTGGCGGTGGCGTCGGCGGCGAGGTCACGGTCGTGGTGGGAGGCGGCGGCGAGGCCACAGTCGTGGTGGGAGGCGGCGGCGCCGGGGGCGGGTTGGCCGGCGTCGTCGTGGGCGGAGCCGCCGGAGTAGGAGCGCCTTTCGCGTGGGCGGCGCCGGGCGTCGGCTGTGCGGCGACCGGCGCGACCGGAGCAGCCTGCAGAAGCGGCGAGCTCACCGGTCCGTGGGTCGCGCGCTGGGGCGCCGGCGAGATCGCGGGCGCATGAACGACGCTCCGGCCGGGCGTGGGTCCGAGCGCGACGCCGCGCGGCGCTGCGGGCGAGGTGAGCAGGCGCGGAATGACTGCACCTCCTGCAACAGCGATCGCGAGTAGGAGCGCGGCGACGATCCGCTCCTTCCGGCTCATGTTGTTCCCCCTTCCCGCCGACAACATCCCCAGAGGGACTATCGGCAGGAGGGAGGGTTGGCTTGACACTCGGGAGGCTCAGCTTGAGCAGCTTCAAGCTCAAGCTCGTGGCCTACTTCGTGCTGCTCTCGCTCGTGCCGCTGGCGGCCACGTACTGGGGGTTCAGCACCGTCGCCGGCTCGGGCGAGTCGCGGCAGGTCACCCTTCGCCAGGAGGAAGGCCTTCGGGCGGCGCTGACCCTGTACGGCGAGCAGGCCAGTCGCGCCCAGGCGCACGCCGAGCGTGTCGCGCGGTCGCGCACGCTGCAGCGGGCGCTCGCGCGCCGCGACCGTCGGGCGCTGGTGCCGATCGTCGCCGGCAAGCCGCTCTACGTGGTCGGTTCCGGCGGACTCCGGGTCGGCCGCACGTCAGGTCTCGCCGCACGATTTCCGGTCGACGTCGTCGCGGGCACGAAGCGCCTGGGTGAGGTTGTGGCGACCGTCCCGCTCGACGCCGGCCTGATCGCCCGTCTGCGTACCGGTGCCGCCTTCGACTCCGGTGACGTGCTCGCCCTGCTCGAGGGAACGCGGATCGCAGCGTCGGCGCCGAGGCTTCACGGACAGGTCGCGCTGGCGGCTGGACGGAGCGGGACGATCGACGTCTCCGGTACCCGCTACCGCGCGTTCGCCGCACCGGCGCTGCCTGGAGTACCGTCGGCGCGCCTCGCCGTCCTGACCCGGAAGGCGCTGATCGACGCGGCCGACACCCGGACGCGCGACCGTCTCCTCGCTGGGCTGCTCGCGAGCCTTGCGCTCGTCGGGATCGTCGCGTACCTGCAGGGCCGGTCGATCGTCCGGTATCTCCGCGAGTTCGCCACGGTTGCCCACGGGATTGCGCGGGGCGCGCTCGGCGAGCGGGTGCCCGTCCGCGGCCGGGATGAGTTCGCGGCTCTCGGCGCTGCGCTCAACGACATGGCCGCGCAGCTCGAGGAGCGCCTCGCCGAGCTGGAGGCCGAGCGCGGGCGTGCGCGCGAGACTCTGGTCCGCTTCGGGGAGGCGCTCGCCGCGACCCACGATGCGCAGCAGTTGCTCCGCATCGTCGCCGCGGAGACCGCCGAGATCACCTCCGCGCGTGCGTGTCGGATCGTGTCCGCCGACGGCTCCGTCGTCGTCAGCGGCGACGAGGACGCCGACGGTGACCGGCTGAGCATTCCGTTGGTCGCAGCCGGCGAGCGTTTCGGGACGCTCGAGCTCGTCGGCGACTCGTTCAGCAAGGAGGAGCGTATGAACGCGGCGTCGCTGGCGGCGCATGCCGTGGTCGCGCTCGAGAACGCTCGCCTGCACGCGATGGTCGAGCGCCAGGCCCTCGTCGACGGTCTCACGGGCCTGGCGAATCGTCGAGCGGCGGTCGCGGCGCTACATGCCGAGGCGGCGCAGGCCGAGCGACTCGAGACTCCGCTCTCGATCGTCCTCGCCGACCTCGACGGATTCAAGGACGTGAACGACGAGCACGGCCACGCGGTCGGCGACGAGGTGCTGCGAGCGTTCGCCGAGGTACTGCGGGAGACGGTCCGCGAGTCGGATGTCGCCGGGCGCTGGGGCGGTGAGGAATTCCTGCTCCTTCTCCCGGGGGCGGACCTCGGCGGCGCTGCGCAGTTCGCCGAGCGCGTCCGTGCCGGGCTCGCCACGCGCCGGATTCCGAGCGCCCCGGAGCTCCGCGTGACGGCGAGCTTCGGTGTGGCCGAGTACGCAGGGGAATCGAACAGCGAACAGCTCGTCGCAGCCGCTGACAGCGCACTGTACCGGGCGAAACGAGGCGGCAAGGACCGGGTCGAGCGAGCGGAGCCGGTGACGTTGTGACGCTCTCGAATCTGAAAACAGCTGCAATCGCGGTTATCATGGCCGCCGACGACGAGTACGACAACGGGAGGAACGCATTATGCCGGTAGAGACACCGTCTATTTTCGCGCAGGTCATCAGAGAGCACCTCGACCTGAAGGAGCGCAATGCTCGACTCGGCGGCTCGATGCCGATCGACCATTACAAGGAGGACGGGGATCCCTTCGAGAACCACCCGCTCTTCAAGAGCGAGGAACAGGCGCGGATCGAGGAAACGATGGACGGCGTCGATCCGGACTTCAGCGAAGCGAGTCTCGAGGACGTCACTGTTTGGCCCGGCGAGGAGCCGCTCGAGGAGGTCACGGCCGAGACCACCGAAGTGGCAGCTCCGGCCGTCGAGGAGTCGGCCTTCTGGGGCCACGGCGGCGCGCGCGACTTCGACTGGGGCGACTAGCCGGCTCTAACCCGCGGCCGCGAGCTCTGTCTCGCCGCCGCCGAGCGTGTGGGTGAGGCGGCGGAACGGTCCGTCGACGGCCAGCAACTCCCGTTCGGAGCCGCGCTGGATGACCTGGCCGTTCTCCACGACGAGGATCTCGTCGGCGCGCCTGACCGTCGAGAGGCGGTGGGCGATGATGATCGAGGTGCGGCCGTGGAGCAGCCGGTCGAGCGCGCGCTCGATGAGCACCTCGGTCGGCCGGTCGATGTTCGACGTGGCCTCGTCGAGCACGAGGATGCGCGGGTCGGCCAGCAAGGCCCGCGCGATCGAGATGAGCTGGCGCTCGCCGGCCGAGAGTCCCGCTCCGCCTTCGCGCACCGCGTGGTCGAGACCGCCTGAGAGGCGCGCCGCGACCCGGTCGACGCCGACTGCGGCGGCCGCGGCCTCGACCTCTTGATCGGTCGCGTCGGGCTTGGCGAAGCGGATGTTCGAAGCGATCGTGCCGCTGAAGAGGAACGGATCCTGGAGCACCACGCCGAGCTGGCGCCGGTAGGAGTGGAGCTCGACGTCCCGCACGTCGCGGCCGTCGATGCGTACCACCCCCTCGTCGGGGTCGTAGTGGCGGCCGATCAGCCGCGCGAGGGTCGACTTGCCGTGGCCCGACTCGCCCACGAGCGCGAAGCAGCCACCCGCTGGGATGTGGAACGAGACCCCACGCAGCACGGGATCCTTGCCGTAGGCAAAGACGACGTGGTCGAGCTCGAGTTCGCCGACGATGCGCGGCAGCCGCTGAGCGCCGGGCCGATTGTCGATGTCGGGCTCCTCGTCGAGGATGCTCGCGATCTTGACCATCGCCGCTCCGGCCGACTGGAGCTGCCCGTACACGTCCGAGAGCTCCTGGAGCGGCTGGAAGACGAGCGACAAGATGTAGGTCGCCGTGATCAGCGTGCCGATCGTCAGCGTCCCGTTCTCGTAGAGATTCGAGCCGAAGTAGATGACCGTCCCCGTTGCCAGGACGCCGAGGAACTCGATCGACGGGAAGAAGACCGAGAAGATCTTCTGGACGTACGTCGACTGGGCGCGGTTCGCGTCGTTCATGGCGTCGAACTCGGCCTGGAACTGGCGCTCGCGGTTGAAGGCCTGCACGACCGCCATTCCGGACACCGACTCCGCGATCTGAGCCGTGACCGCGGCGATCCGGTTGCGCTGCTCGACGTTCGCGACGTGCGAGGCGCGCTGGAACCAGCGCGAGAGGACGATCGTCGGAGGCAGCACGACGAATGCGATCAGGCCGAGGCGCCAGTCGGCGATGATCAGCGCGATCACCGCCGCCGGCAGGAGGATGAGGTTCGAGACGAGCGTCGGCATGCCCTGCGACAGGACGTCGGAGACGGCGTCGACGTCGCTCGTGAGGCGCGCGATGATCCAGCCGGCCTTCTGCTGCGAGAAGTAGCGGAGCGAGAGGCTCGTGAGGTGGTCGAAGAGGTCGCGCCGCAGGCCGATCACGATCGCCTGCCCGATCGTGGCGAGACCGCGGATGAGGCGCGCCTGCAGCACCCAGCCGCCGGCGGCGACGACGAGGTAGATCGCGACGATGATCGTCAGGTGGCGCTCGTTGTGAGCGGTGATGCCCTTGTCGATCGCGTTCCGGACGAGCAGCCAGCCGCCCGTCTGCGCGATCGCGTTCCCGAGGCCGACGAGCAGCATCAGCGCCGCGAAGCGCTTGCGTCCCTCCAGGTACTTCCAGAGCCGCCTCATGCCGCGACCACCTCGTCACCGAAGAGCGTCGTGAACTCTCCGCCCGCGCGGAGGAGCTCGGCGGGCGTTCCGGACTCGACGATCCGGCCGTCGACCAGCACGACTGCGCGGTCGGCGATCTCGATCGTCGAGAGCCGTTGGGTCGCGACGAGCACCGTGCGGCCCGAGAGCGCCGGCCGCAGTCGCCTGACGAGCCTCCGCTCGGTGAGCGTGTCGACGGCTGACAGGGGATCGTCGAGCACGACGACGCGCGCTCCCGTGACGAGCGCGCGCGCCAGCGCGACGCGCTGTCGCTGACCGCCCGAGAGGTTGACGCCACGCTCGCCGATCAGGGTGTCGTAGCCGTCGGGGAGGCTCGGGCCGAACGCATCCACACCTGCCGCGTCGCACGCCGCGAGCACGTCATCCCAGTCGGCGTCCTCGCGTCCGGCGGTGAGGTTCTCGCGGAGCGGCACCGAGAACAGGATGGGCCGTTGCGTGACGAGCGCGACGGAGGCCCGCAGCTCGGCGATGCGGACCTCGCGTGTATCGACGCCTCCGATGGTCACCCGGCCGGCCGTCGGGTCGTAGAAGCGGGGGAGAAGGTTGAGCAGCGACGTCTTGCCCGAGCCCGTCGACCCGCAGACCGCGACGATCTCTCCCGGCTCGACTACGAGGTCGAGCTCGTGCAGCACGTTCACCTCGCCGTCGTACGCGAAGCTCACATTCTCGAAGCGCACGCCGACCGGCCCGGAAGGAAGCTGTCGGGGATTCGCCGGCTCGGGCAGCGGCTCGATTCCGTCGAGCCAGCCGAAGCTGCGACCCGCGGAGGCAAGCGCCCGCTGTGCGAGGTCGAGGATCCAGCCGATCGCCTCCAGCGGCCACACGAGCTGCAGCAGGAGCGTCTCGAAGAGGACGAACTGTCCGATCGTCAGGTCGCCGTGAATGACGGCACGGCCGCCGAAGAAGACCACTGCCGCGATCGAGAGCGCCGGCAGGTAGTAGAGGCCCGGCACGTGCTGCGACTCGACGGTCGCCTGGCGGAGCGCCGCGGAGCGGACTCCCTCGGCCCGGTCGCCGAAGCGCCCGCGCACGTCGTCCTCGCGCCCGAAGGCCTGCACCATCTCGATCCCGACCACGGCCTCGTCCGCCGACTCCGTTACGTCGCCCTTCCGGGCCTGCACCTCCCGCGAGATCGGCGACACGAGCCGCCCGAAGCGGTTGGCGACGAACCCGATCAGCGGCAACGACACGGCCGCGTAGAGGGTGAGCCGGGCGTCGACGGCCAAGAGGACGACTCCTGCTCCCACGATCATCATCAGGCTCTGCATCCCCTGCACCAGCCCCCAGCCGATGAAGTAGCGGATCGGATAGAGGTCGTTCGTCGCGCGCGACAACACCTGGCCGGTCGCGTGCCGGTCGTAGAAGGCTCGCGGGTAGCGGAGGTACGCCTGGTACAGCAGCTCCCGCATCCGCGCTTCGATCCGGATGCCGATCCGCGCGGTCGCGTAGCGGCGGTTGAAGTTGATGACGAAGCGCAGGAGGGCGAGCCCTCCGATGGCGGCGAGATACGGCGGGAGCTTGCTCTCCTTGTGCGGAACGATCGCGTTGTCGATCGCCTGCGAGATCAGGATCGGGATCGCGATCGAGATCAGCGTGTAGGCGAGCGCGCACGTCAGGCTGAAAACTCCGAGCTTCCACTGCTCGCGCCAGAGCCGGAGCAGGCGTCGGAAGGTCGGCAGCAGGCCGAGGTCGGGCGGGTCGACTGAGCTCACATACGTGGACATGAAGAAACCCCCGGCGCAGCACGACCCCTGTGTCGCGCACCGAGCAGACCGCCGACGATACCAGCGCGGCAGGTGGTGCCTGCCGCGGTTTCCTTAGTGCGGTTTCCTGAGCTGCGGGTCGGCCAGCATGCTGCTGCGGCGAAGCTTCGCGGCGGCGGCAGGCTCGAGATCCGGGTCGTCGGGCGGCTGCTGCGGGAGCGGGGTCGGAGGCGGCGGATCGCCTGCCGGATCCGTTTCGTGGGCAGGTTCAGGGTCGGCCGCAGCCTTGCCGGTGCCGCCTTTCAGCTTCTCCTCGAGCTGCATGCGCTGACCGGCGAGCTCCCGCTCGACCTTGCGAATCGCCTGCTCGCGCTCGTCGAGCCGCTCTCGCTCGGCTTTGGCGAGGGCGAGCTCCTGCACGGCTTCCTTCTCGCGTTTCTCGACCGCGGCGATCTTCCGGCTGAGCTCGTCCTGGCGCGCCGGGTCGGGCGCCGACGGCCGCTCCGGCGAAGACGATCGACGGCGTCCCTGTCGGCCGGCGACTTCTAGGCGAAGCTGCTCGAGCTCACGCTCGCGTGCGGCGACGCGCTGCGCATGCTCGCGCAGGGTCCGCTTCATCTCTTCGACCTCGGCGAGCGCCTGCTCGTAGCGGCCGCGCATGTCCAGCCCTTCGCTCACAGGGGAAGTGTGGCGGCGAAACCGGCTGGTGGCAACCGCCTACGGCATTCCGTGATGATCAGGACGTGACCGAGCCCGCATTGAGGGCCGTTACCGACGGCGTCGTCACGGTCAGCCGCCAAGTCAGCCGGTGAAGGGCTGCTGGTCGATCTCGACGTCGGTTGCCGGGTCGGTGGCGAAGCTCAGGTCGCTGAGCTCGGTGTCGCCAGCCTGGTTCACGACGGTCGACCAGAACAGGGTGCCGTCCTGATGAAGAAGCAGGCGCGGGTACGCCTCGGTGCGCGCCTCGCCGATCGAGAGGACTGTTCCCTCGTACTCGTAGTAGACGCCGAAGGTCGGGTCGAAGTAGTGCCAGTCGCCGTCGTATGAGACCTCGTCGGCGATGTGGTTCCAGCTGCCGTTGGGGCCGTAGTAGAACTGGACGCTGCGCACGTCGTAGCCGAATTGCTTCACGATCGCCGCGAACGTGAGAGCTGCGTCGCCGCAGAGGCCTGCCTGATCCCCCAGGACGGCGTCCGGGGTTGCGGCCGGGATCGGGCCGCCGCCGGTATCGAGATAGCCGTAGGCCGGCGCGCTCACATGCCCGACGACGTAGTCCATCGCTGCCTCTGCGATCAGCTGCCCGTGCGAATACGGGACGGCCGCGGCATCGAGAACGGTCTCGCTGTATGCGACCTCACGCCGAACCTGCTCGACGGCGACGGCGAGGGGCGTCGGGATCGCGGCCAGCTTGGCTGTCAGGCTCGTCACCTCCGCCGTCAGGCTCGTCGCCTCCGCACGCGCCGAGTCGCGCTCAGAGGTCCGCTGGGTGACGAGCCCCTGCAGGGCCTCGATCTCGCCGTTCGCGGTGGCGAGGGACGAGTCGGCGGCGGCGAGCTTGGAGTTCGCGGCGTGTAGCTGCCGGTGGAGCCGGCGCACCTCGCGGTTGAGGCGCGCGATCCGCGCGTGACTCGGATTGTGGTGCGCCGCCGTCGCGGTCGACGTCGAGACCGCGAGCAGCGCGACGAGCGTCAGCAACGTCGTGATGAACCCCCGTTTCATCGCCTTGCAGCCTATCGGCCCGGCTCGACGCTTTCGAGAGCCGTCTAGCCCCGACTACTCGTTTGCTGATGCGGGATGGAGCGTACCGGGATCGAACCGGTGACCTCCGGCTTGCAAAGCCGGCGCTCTCCCAGCTGAGCTAACGCCCCGCGAGCGCTCAGTGTAGAGGCAGGTTCGGCCCGGAGCCTACGCCGCGCGCTCGAGCCGCTCTTCGACCCGCGCACGCGCCACGATCTTCTCGCGATCGCCAAAGAGCAGCCGTGCGCGGACGGCTCGGTTCTCGTCCCACAGACGTTCGAGTCGCTCGTCGATCGCGTGAATCTCGGCCCGCACCTCGGGATCGTGCTCATCGGAGAGCCGGTGCCACAGCTCCGTGCGCTCCTCACTCAGGGTCTCGATTTCGGTATGGATCTCTTCGGTGGTACGCATGCCGTCTAAAACGGACGTGATGCCCGCCGCATTCCAGGCCAATCCTCAGCGTTAGCGGAGGTTCGGAACTCAGGCCGCGGCCAGGGCCTCGCGGATCCGGTCGCCGACGGCGGCGAGCTCGAGCTTCTCGCCGGCCACGTCGCGCAGGAGCTCGTCGGCGGTGGGCTTCTGGCCCTCGGCCCAGAGCTCGCGGAGCAGCGAGCCCGCCTCGCGGCGGGAGAACCAGGCGTTGCCGAAGCGCTCACGCAGGTACGCACGCAGCTGCGCTTCGAAGGCCCAGGCGCGGAGGTACTCCGAGGCGTAGAAGCCGTCGTCGATGTCACGGAGGTAGTCGGGTGCGGCGGGCTCGACCTTCGTCGCGTCGGCGAGCAGCTCCACGTAGCGCGGTCGCAGCGCGGTGAGATCGTCTGCCGCATGGAACTCGAGCTCGTAGAGCAGCTTCGCGCTGTAGCGCCGGACCATCCAGAGGAGCTGGGCGGCGCTTTCGGCGGCGAACTCGTGTGGGCGTGGGAAGTCGAGCTGCCGGTCGAGCCACACCGGCTCGGTGGTCAGGTACTCGACCAGCATCGCCCAGCCCTCGGTGACGGCGTTGTCGCCCAGCCGGCGCTCCTCGGGCGAGAGCGACGGGTCGGTGTGGGCGAAGTGCTCCGTGTGGCCCGCCTCGTGGAAGAGGGCGCGCCAATCGTCGGCGCCGCCCTGCGGTTTCAGCACGAGGACGACGCGACCCGGTACCTCGATCGGCGAGCAGAACGCGCGAGGGTCTTTGTTCGGGCGCTCCTCGAGGTCGAGCTCGACGTTCGGCTGTGCGCGCAGGTCGATGCCGAGATCGGCCAGCGTGACCTCGAGCGCGGGCAGCATCCCGGCGGCCGGGAACGCGGAGTCCCACTCCACGCCACGCCAGGCCCGCCCGACGTCCCAGTGCGTGACCTCGCCCAGCCCGAGGCCGATGCGTGAGCGAAAGAAGCGGTCGCCCGTCCTCTCCCAGAGGTCCTCGGTGTCGGCGAGCAGGCGCCTGCACTGGTCGGCGAGATCGTCGAGGGGCAGGCCGAAGCTGCGGTAGAGGTCGGCGTAGCTCTCGGCTCCGAGTCGCCGGGTCTCGCGCTGGACGACCTGCGCAGCCTGCAGTTCGAGGGTGTTCAGATGCTCCTCGGTGAGCTCGTTCCTGGCCGCCTCGATCCGCTCTCGGACGCCGCGGTCTTCCTCGTTCATCAGCCGAGGCCTGAGCATCCGGTACGGGATCTCCTCGCCGTCGACCTCGGCCGTCAGGGTCGCCTCGAGCTCGGCGACGCGTTCCGCTTCTTCGCTCACGAAGTTGCCGAGATACCCCACGCACGCGAACTTCCACAACTCGCGCCGGCGGCGGTTCCCCTCGACCGAGGCCCCGAGCGCGAGCGCCGTATCGAGCTGGGTCAGGCGCTCGTGCCGCTCGTAGATCGGCGCGAGCTCGTAGGTGTCCTTGTGCCCCGCGAAGTGGAGATAGGACTCCTCGTCGAGCTCGGCGATGAAGCGATCGGCATCCGCACTGAGCGCGTCGATCTCCCGTTGCTCGAGCGGCTCCGGCATGCGGGTTCGTAGGATAGACCCGTGCGGGAGATCTCCCTCAAGACCGATCGCAAGACACAGCTGATCGAGATCACCGAGCTCGTTCGCGAGGCGCTCGGCGGGACGAACGGCGCGACGGCCGCGCTCATCTACGTGCCGCACACCACGGCCGGCGTCGCGATCAACGAGCGCATCGACCCCGAGCTCGTGACCGACCTCGAGAACGCGTTCCAGCGCGTCGTGGGCGACGACTGGGAGTGGAGGCACGACGACGAGGACGGGCCCAATGCCCCCTCGCACGCGCGTGCCTCTCTCGCCTCGAGCCCGCAGGTGCTCATTCCGCTGCGTGATGGGGGCCTCGCCCTCGGCACGTATCAGGGCGTCTTCTTCTGCGAGTTCGACGGCCCGCGCGAGCGCAAGATCTACGTCACGACGCTGTAACGCCGTTACGGTGGGCGGCATGGCCGCGCCCGTGACCAAGGGAGAAGAGCTCGAGCTCGACGTCGACTCGCTCGCCTACGGCGGCAACGGCGTCGCGCGGCTCGACGGTTTCGTCGTCTTCGTGCGGCGCGGGCTGCCGGGCGACCGGGTGCGCGCCCGGGTCACCAAGGTCAAGCGCAGCCATGCCGAGGCGCTCGCGACCGAGGTCTTGAGGCCGGGGCCCGAGCGGGTCGAGGCGCCGTGCGCCCACTTCCCCGCGTGCGGCGGTTGCCGCTTCCAGGATCTCGCGTACGACGCGCAGCTCGCGCAAAAGGAGATGCAGGTGCGCGACGCGCTGCAGCGGCTCGCGGGCATCGCCGAGCCGCCGCTCGAGCCGATCCTCCCCTGCGAGCCCGAGATCTTCCACTACCGCAACAAGCTCGAGTACTCGTTCACCGCGACGCCCGAGGGCGCGGCGCTCGGCTTTCACCGGGCCGGCCGCTGGGACGAGGTGCTCGAGGTCGAGCGTTGCTGGCTCACCGACGAGCTCGGCAACGGAATCCGCGACGCAGTCCGCGACTGGGCACGCGAAGAGGGCCTCGAGCCGTACTCGCAGGAAGACGGGAGCGGCTACCTCCGCCACCTCGTCGTGCGGCAGGGCCGCAACACACGGCAGGCGCTCGTGCAGCTGGTGACCGGGCCCGGTGAGCGGTTCGAGACGGGCTACCTCGTCGACGTCCTGCGCCGCTTCCCCGAGGTGCGGTCGATCCACTGGTCGGTGAACGACACGCCCGCCGAGGTGACGAACCTGCCCACCCGGCTGCTCTGGGGTGACGAGTGGATCGAAGAGGAGCTCTGCGGGCTTCGCTTCCGGGTGCGTCCGAACGCCTTCCTGCAGACGAACACGGCGATGGCGGAGCGGCTCTACGCGCTCGCGCGCGAGGCGGCCGGGCTGACCGGCGACGAGACCGTCTGGGATCTCTACTGCGGGATCGGCGCGATCGGGCTCTCGCTCGCCAAGGACGCGTTGACGGTGTGGGGGATCGAGGTCTCGGAGGAGTCGGTCGCCTGCGCGCTCGAGAACGCCGAGCTCAACACGATCACGAACGCGGCCTTTTTCGCGGGCAACGTCGGCGAGGTGGTGGAGGAGCTGCTCGGGCGCTCCGGCTCGCCGGAGGTCGTCGTCGTCGACCCCCCTCGCGCCGGACTCGCCGGGAAGGCGTTGCGCCGGCTCGGTCGGATCGGGGCACCGCGGCTCGTGTACGTCTCCTGCAACCCCACCACGCTCGCGGGTGATGTGAAGGCGCTACGCGCGGACTACGGCTACGAGTTGCGCCGCGTGACTCCGGTGGACATGTTCCCGCACACGCCGCACGTCGAGTGCGTCGCGCTCCTCGAGCAGATCAGCGCTGCGGCCTGAACCGCCGCCAGAGCAGGTCGGCGTTCGCGAGCAGGAAGCCGAAGGAGAGGAACGGCAGAGCCGGCAGTCCGTTGACGTCCGTGGCGTTCGCGAGCACCAGTGTCAGCGAGTACATCGCGGTCATCGCCAGCCACGTCCAGCCTGGCCGCAGGCCCCAGCGCACCGTCGTCGCGAGGAAGAGGGCGAAGAAGAGGACGTCGGGGGGCCCGAGCCCGGCCGCGACTCCGCCCGGCCCCACGAAGGCGATTGCGACGGCCGAGTAGACCTCGACGTGGTGGTTGACGATGTCCTTGGTCGGCCCGGCGGCGACCGAGAACGCGTCGACGAACGGAATGATCAGGGCCACGATCACGACCCAGCTGAGCTCCTCGAACAGGGAGAGGAACAGCCAGCCGGCGCAGGTGTAAGCGGCGAGTTTCATGAAGTTCGAGGCGAGGTGCGCGTCCGCGCGCCACGTCAGGACCGCGGCGGCCAGGAACACGACGAGCCCGATCGCGATCACCCGGCGATTCGACCAGAGCGGCAGCGCCAGGTAGATCAGCCCCAGGGTCGCCGGGAGGACGCCCGCGGCGATGATCGCGACCGTGGGCCAGAGCGCGACCGGATCGAGGTGCGGCGCGATCGCGTCCCACGTCACGACCGCCGCTGCGAGCGCGACGAACGCCGCGACGCGGAGGCGAGTGCTCAGTACGGAGGAGTCTGACTCCACCACTCGCCGAGCACCTTGAAGGCGTTCCAGAACGCCGTCTTCGCCGGCTGCTCGTCGAGCGAGGAGTCGATGTCGGGCGTGACGAGCCCCTGGATCGTCGGGGTGTACTCCTGCAGCTCGCCCTCGGTTGACGTCAGCTCGCGCGACAGCGGGAAGGCCGCGGCGTTGAGGAACGCAAGGGCGGGCTCGCCCATGGCGACGACGAGCTTCGGCTGGACGATGTGCAGCTCGCGCAGGAGGAACGGCCGCGACTCGTCCTCGTCGCCGCCCGCGAACTTGAGGCAGTTCGTCCCGTAGATCGCCATCGGGTCGACGTGCAGGCGCTGCAGCGACTTGAGGAGCGCGGTTCCGGCGCGGCCGTAGAAGGCGACTCCCTCCTGCAGCTCGGAGGCCTGCGGCGCGTACTTGAGCAGGAAGACGTCGGCGAGTGGGTGGCCGGAGCCGAGCACGGGCACGCGCGCGCCGCCGGCGGTCTGCGCGAGCTCGTCCCCGAGAGCGTTGCTCTCGGTGATCGCCTTTTGCAGGTACTTCTCGTAGATCTCGTCCGTCGCCACGGTCAGCTGGTCGTCTCGATAGGCGGCGTCACCATGCCGGACGTTCTTTCGACGCGTCAGGGTCGGTGCCTGCCCGTGGAAGATTAGATCGCGCCCGCACGTCATACAGACGAGGATGCAGACGCGTGTCGTGAAGCCGAAGTACGGGCCGGAACTTTTCGTCCGGCCGCTGCGGCATGGCGACACGGCCACCGTCCAGGCCGTCTTCGAGCGGCTCGGCGAGCAGTCGCGCCGCACGCGGTTCAACGGGTCGAAGCAGCGCCTCGGCGAGCAGGAGCTGCGCTGGCTCGCGACCGTGGGGCCGAACCACCACGCCCTCGTCGCCTACGTCGACGGCGACCCGGAGCCGATTGCGATCGCCCGGCTCGTGCGGGCCGGCGCGACCGCGGAGGTCGCCTTCGAAGTGGCCGACGCCTACCAGGGCCGCGGCATCGGCTCTGCGCTCACCCAGGAGCTCGTCTGCGACGCCTGCGCGGCCGGCATCGCCGAGGTGACCGCGCTCGTTCGGAGCGACAACCCGGCGGCGCTCGCCATCCTGCAACGCACGCTCGGCCAGCTCGAGGTTCGGTTCGAAGGCCCGGAGATGCTCGTCCGGGCGCCGCTGCCCGCCGTCTGTTAGCGCACGCGCTCTTTCGCCTGCGCGACCCACTTCAGCCCCTGCAGGTAGACGAGCGACTTCGGGCGGCGCAGCACCTCGGCGTCGTGGAGCGAGACGAGAAACTCCTCGGGGCCGCTGAAACGGCGCATCCGAACGGCGCCCGTGCCGACGCCGGCGAGGACGTGCGCGTCGGATCCTGCCCCGGGAGTGAGGTTGTACTTCCGCGCGAAGCGGAGCGCCTCGTCGTTGTAGGCCTCGAACAGCAGCCGTGCGTTGTAGACCTCGAGCACGTCGATCTCGGCGAGGTGCCTGTGCAGGGTCGCGGGGTCGGGGATCGCGTGCATCCGGTCGAACGGGTGCGGCACATAGACCAGGCCGCCCTGGGCGCGGATCGCCGCGACGGTCTCGCCGAAGGACATGCCCCGCGGAATCTCCTCGCGCAGGAAGAGCCCGATCACCTCGCCCTGCTCCGCCGTCTTCACCTCTTCGCCGGGGATGACGATCAGGCGGCGGCCGCGCGCCTTCTCGGCTGCCTCGAGCGCTCCGCCGAGCACGTTGTGGTCGGTGACCGCGATCGCGCCGAGCCCCTCGGCCTCGGCATGGTCGAGCAGCTCGTCGACGTCGATCGAGCAGTCGTGCGACCAGCTCGTGTGCAGGTGGAGGTCGGCGACGATCCAGTCGCGCTCCTCGAGTGGAGCCCGCTCTGAACGGCCGCGCCTGCGTCCCGCGAGCCCTCCGTAGACCTCTTCGACACGATCCGCGAGCGCTGCGGCCGTCTGCGAGGTCGCCGCTTCCAGGCTTTCCGCTGCCCGGCGTGAGCGGAAGGCTTCGTCTTCGATCATCCGCGCGGTCTCGGCGGCGGCGAGCTCGGGCTGCTCGGCACGGCCCGGCGGTGCGACGACCGCGACTCCCGCGGTTTGCGCCTCGGCGACGAGGCGCGACAGGCCGTCGGCGGCGGGGACGAAGATCGACGCGGCACGGAGGAGCTCCGCCCGGGCAGCACCGGTGCGCGCGGTGCGCACGCGCATCCTCCCCCGCAGCCGGCGCGAGACTGCGGGCCGGGACGCCGGCATCCGTGTGCGCAGGAGGACGAGCTCCCAGTCGGGCTGCTGCGCGAGCTCCCGCACGAGCGCGCGCAGGAGCGGTCGCTCGGAC
>CAWCDC010000009.1:0-42199 GCA_963794255.1 uncultured Actinomycetes bacterium
GCTGCCGCCGGTTTCTCCCTATGGGCGCGGCGGACCAGCGCGCCCGACCGCAGTCAACGCTTCTTCGGCTGACTGGCATCCTTCAGCCGCGTGACAGCGTGTGAGGCATGTTCCGCAGCCTTCTCTGTTGCGGTTCTCACCTGTGGCGAGGGCGGAAATGGATCGCGGGCGACCCGCACCTTGGAAGATGAACCCATGGTCGGAGTATGCCAACGGGACCAGTCATGAATGCGTCCAATCAGTGGAACAGTTGTTCAACTGGCCTGGCGAGGAGATCGTCAATGGCCCCCAGCAGTCCACGGGGGGCTGCTGTTAGCGCTGACTGATCGTGCGGTGTCCTCGAGGTCAGGGTCATAGCTCCGACCACAACTCGGCCGGATCCATCCTCGGCTTTGAGAACGATTGGGATCCCGCGCACGAGCCTCCATCGACTTGCGAATACGTCCGGATCCTGCTGGACAACGACCCCACGCGTTACGGCCTCTATGGCAATCCAGGGGCTGTCGTACTCAAACGGGTTGTCGACCAGGGCACTGCGGTCATTCAGGCGTCGATCGGCCGTGACCCAACAGGAGAGCGTGCGGTGTGCGTGATCTGCGACCCACAGTCCCAGTCCTAGGTCCTCCAAGTCCAGGTTCACGCCTCCGGCGTCAGCGATCTCGCGTACATCACGTAGCAAGTTCGTCAAAAACATTGAGGCACGGCGCTGTTGGTCACGAAACCGTCCGCCGGCCCTGGGCCGGAGATAACGCGCGACCGCAGCATGATGCGTGACTGCTCGCTCGTGAAACGGAGGCAGGTCACGGTCCGTGCGTCGCAGGGTCAGCTCATGAAGGAACTGAGCTGTCTCACCGAAGAAGTCGGTCCAGACAGCTTCGACGCCGCAACGAGTCCAGCGCGCCTTTGTCGACTCCTCGAGCGAGTCCCTGAGTGCCGGATCAGTCACGGCGGAGGCCTGGCGGACGAACAGCGCAACATGGTCACCTCCGTGGCCGCTCTCGGAGTAGCGGTAAATCCAGCGGATCAGATTCGGGTCGGTCATGCTCAGCCCTACGAAGATGCAGGTCGAGTTCTCTAAGGCGTCTCGCATGAAACGGTCCTGCCACGACTCCGCGTGCTGAACTTGCGCGTAATCATCTTCTGAGAGAACGAGGTGCCCGGTCGTCGGGTAGGCGGGGATCAGGCGTCCGTGAAGGTGGTACACCGCGGCCGAGTCCTTTGGTTCGGCGCGCCAACGAACGTAGAGTGTGTGCGGACTCCCACGTCCCGTAGGGCTGCCTCAAGAAGGCCGTCGAAGTTGCCCGTGGCGACCGTCACATTCGACCCGAGCTCGCGCTTCATCCACGCGATCTGCTGTGCGAGAGCCTGCGGGACATAACTGGACGGAGGACGTTCGCGATAGAGGGCACTGCGAAGGATGTCCTCGAACGTGGAGTCGAACTCGCTCAATGCTTTCGCGATCGCGCCGGCGGCGAGCAAGCCCTCCGACTCGATACTGCTGAGCCAGGCCTCTCGTATCTCGTCGGGGTATCGCTCGGAGACAGTTCTCAAGACGCGTCTGATGAGCTCCGGCCAAGACGGAAGTCCCGCCTCCATCGAGGCACCTGCTCCTACGATGAGCGTGATTCGGCCATTGTTGGTTTGCCAGTCGATCGAGCACCGCCTGAACCTCGTCTCTCAGATAGCGGCCTGACGGTCGGTGCCTACTGGCGGGATCCCGAAGCTCGCCACTGAGTGGGAGTGCCTCCTCGAGATGACTTCGCAGTTCGGCGATCCGCGGACGCGCCACGTCCGGAACGTACGGAAGCTGCCGGATGCACATTCATCGCGACAGAACCAATTCAGCCAAAACTTACGTATCCCTAGGATGATCTGAGTCCACGACCGGGGAGGGGCCAGTGCCCGAGAACGACACCAGCAGCACGCCGCCTCGCTCGCCCGCCGAGGTGAGCGACAAGCTCGAGCAGGCGCTCTTCGAGATTCGCCGGATCATCGCCGGGCAGGACGCGATGCTCGAGCGGGTGCTCGTCTGCCTGCTCTCGCAGGGGCACCTGCTGATCGAGGGCGTGCCCGGGCTCGCGAAGACGCTGACGATCAAGACCACGGCGAGCGTGCTCGGCGGCTCGTTCGCGCGCGTCCAGTTCACGCCCGACCTCGTGCCGGCCGACCTCGTCGGCACGCGCATCTACCGCCCGGACAAGGCGCGAGTTCGACACCGAGCTCGGCCCGGTCTTCTGCAACTTCCTGCTCGCCGACGAGATCAACCGCGCGCCCGCGAAGGTGCAGTCGGCGCTGCTCGAGGTGATGCAGGAGCGGCAGGTGACGATCGCGCACACGACCTACCCGGTGCCCGAGCCCTTCCTCGTGATGGCGACGCAGAACCCGATCGAGTCGGAGGGCACCTACCCGCTGCCCGAGGCGCAGGTCGACCGCTTCATGCTCAAGATCCTGATCGGCTACCCCGAGCACGACGAGGAGCTGACGATCGTCCAGCGCCAGCTCGCCGCGCACCCGGTGCTGCGCGAGGTGCTGAGCCTCGACGAGCTGCGCGACCTGCAGGGCGAGGTGGCGAAGATCTACGTCGACCCGGCGCTCGTCTCCTACGCGGTGATGCTCGCGACGGCGACGCGCGACCCGGCCGGCGTCGGGCTCCCCGACCTCGGCGGCTACATCGAGTACGGCGCCAGCCCGCGCGGGCCGATCGCGCTCACGCAGTCGGCGCGCGCGCTCGCGCTGCTGCGCGGCCGCGACTACGCGACCGCCGAGGACGTGCGCGCGCTCGCGAAGGACGCGCTCCGCCACCGGCTCGTCCTCAGCTACCAGGCGCTCGCCGAGAACGTCAGCGCCGACGAGATCCTCGACCGCGTGCTCGCCGCGGTTCCGGCTCCCGAGGTGAGCAGCGCGCGGCCGCCCGCGGTCGCGTGAGCGCGCTCGCCGGCCGGGGCGACCTCCCCGCCGCGCTTCTGCGTGCGCTGCAGCTCGACGTCGGCCGCCGCATCGACGGGCTGCTCGCGGGCGAGTTCCGCTCGTCCCGCCACGGCGAGGGAACCGAGCTCGCGCAGGTGCGGCCGTACGTGCCCGGCGACGACGTGCGGCTGATCGAGTGGAACGTCACGGCGCGGACGAACGTGCCGCACGTGCGCGTCAACCTCGCCGAGCGCGTGCTCGTCACCTGGCTCGTGCTCGACGTCTCGCCCTCGATGAGCTTCGGCACCGCCGAGCGGCGCAAGTGCGACGTCGCGACCGGCGCCGCGCTCGCGATCGGGCACGTCGCGACGCGGCGCGGCAACCGGCTCGGCGTCCTCACCTTCGGCGGCCGCGAGGATCAGACGCTGCCGCCGGCTCAGGGCCGGCACGGGCTGCTCGGCCTGCTCACCGCGCTGCAGGAGGAGCCGGAGCTCGAGGGCGGCGGCGCGACCTCGGTCGGCGCGGCGCTCGCGCGCGCCGGCGCGCGTCGCGCGGCAGCGCGGGCTCGTCGTCGTGGTCTCCGACTTCCGCGGCCCGCTCGACTGGCGGCCGCCGCTGCTGCAGCTTCTGCCTCGCCACGACGTGCTCGCGCTCGAGATCCGCGACCCGCGCGAGCAGGAGCTTCCCGACGTGGGCGAGGTGTGGCTCGTCGACCCGGAGACCGGGCCGCCAGGTGCGCGTCGACACGCGCAGCGCAGCGCTGCGCGAGCGCTTCGCTGCCGCCGCCGCCGAGGAGCGGAGCGGCGTCGCGCGCGTGCTCTCGGCGCTCGGCGTGCCGCACACCGTCCTCTCGACCGAGGGCGACTGGCTGCGCGCGCTCGCCGTCTTCCTGCAGAGCCGGAGCCGCGCCCGGTGAGCTTCGACCGTCCCTGGTGGCTGCTCGCACTCGCTGCTCGTGCCGCTGGCGGTGCTCGTCTGGCGCGCGCTCGAGCGGCGACGCCAGGCCGAGGGCGAGCGCTTCGCCTCGGCGGCGCTGCTGCCGGCGCTCGTGCAGCGCGCGCCGGGGCGGCTGCGCCTCATCCCGGCGGTGCTGCTCGTGCTCGGGCTCTGCGCGCTGCTGGTCGGGATGGCGAAGCCGCACGCGACGCTCACCGTGCCGCGCCACGACGCCACGGTCGTGCTCGTGATCGACACCTCGCGCTCGATGGAGGCGAAGGACGTGCCGCCGTCGCGCCTGTTCGCGGCGGTCGCCCAGGCCAACCAGTTCCTGAACGAGATCCCGAAGCAGTACAGCGTCGCGCTCGTCGCGTTCGGCAGCAGCGCGATCGTCTCCGTGCCGCCGACCACCGACCGCAACCTCGTGCGGCAGGAGCTCGCGCAGCTGCGCCCCGGCGAGGGAACGGCGATCGGCGACGCGGTTCTGGCCGCGGCGCGGCTCGGCAAGAAGCAGAAGGTCGTCGACGGCGTCGTGCCGCCGACCACCGAGCTCGTGATCTCGGACGGAGCGCGCGACGGCGGCCGCGTCGCGCCGCTGACCGCGGCGAAGCGAGGCGAAGGCGCTCGGCGTGCCCGTCTCCACCGTGCTGGTGGGCACGCCCGACGGCATCGTCACCGCCAAGCTCGACGGGCGGCTACACCGAGCAGATCCGCGTGCCCGCCGACCCGACGACGCTGCGGCAGATCGCGCAGACGAGCGGCGGCACGTTCTACCGCGCGCCCACGTCCGAGGCGCTCGCGGCCGTCTACAAGAAGCTCGCCACGCGCCTCGGGCACACGACCGAGAACCGGCAGGTCACGGACATCTTCGCGGGCGGCGGCGCCCTGCTCCTGCTCGTCGGCTCGGGCCTCTCGTTCTTCTGGTTCCGGCGGTTCGTCCCGTGAGGCGGCTGCTTCTGCTCGCGGCGGCCGCGGCCGCCGCTCTCGTCGCCGCCGGCTCGGCAGGCGCCGCGACGCGCGAGTGCAACGGCTTCCAGACGTGCGTGCCCGTCGCCGGGCCGTGGGTGCTGGCGCCCGGACGCGCGCAGAGCGCAGTGGCAGCTCGCCTGTCCGAAGGGCTACGTCGTCGGAGGCACCGACGCCGAGCTGACGACGCGCGCGCTCGACGTCGTCTTCCGCGCGACGCTCGGCAGCCCGGTCAACCCGGGGATCAGCACCTCGAGGACGGCGCTCTTCCTCGGCAGGCTCGCGGCGGGCAGGGATCCGGCGGCGAGCTTCCGGCCGCACATCGGCTGCATCCCCGGCGCCGGCGGCGGGCAGCGCGTGCCGACCGCCGTGCACAAGGTCTATCCGCCCGGCCACCCGACGGTGCTGCGGGCGACCACGCTCAAGGTGGCCGCGGGCGCGACCCGCCACGTCGCCGCGAGCTGCCGGGCCGGCGAGCGCCTCGTCAGCTCGAGCCAGGCGATCGCGTTCCGCTCGAAGCAGCCTCCGTCGCTGACCGCCGCGCGCGGCGTGCACGTCCAGCGGAAGACGCACGGCAGGCGGGTCACGGCGACGATCCGCGGTGACGCCGACGTTCAGGGCGCGCGCGCCGTCGTCCAGCTCGATCTGCTCTGTGCAGGTGGCGGATGAGCTTCGAGCAGCCGCTGCTTCTCTTGACGCTGCTCGTGCTGCCGCTCGCGTGGCTCGGCTGGCGGCTCGCGACGCGGCGGCGGATGCAGTACGCCGTCCGCTTCACGAACGTGGAGGTGCTCGCCGGCGTGGTGGGCAAGCCGTCGCGGCTGCGGTTCGTCGCGCCGGTCCTCTTCGCGCTCGCGCTGGCGGCGCTCTGCTTCGCGGTCTCGCGACCGCACGTCTCGGGGCTCGGGCCGAGCGACAAGGGAGCGGTGATCCTCGTGCTCGACGTCTCGGGCTCGATGCAGGCCGAGGACGTCAAGCCGACGCGGCTCGCGGCCGCGCAGCGCGCGATCCACATCTTCCTCGACAAGGTGCCGGGCAACGTGCGCGTGGGGCTCGTCCTCTTCGCCGGGACGCCGATCGTCGCCACCCCGCCGACCACCGACCACGACCTCGTCGGGCGGGCCGTCGACTCGGCGGGCGACGTGAACCCGTTCGGCGGCACCGCGATCGGCGACGCGCTCGCGGCCGCCGTCAGGCTCGGCCGCCAGGTCGCGGGCACGGCCGGAGGACAGCAGGCGCTCGGCGCGGCGAGGACGCTTGCCGCCGAGAGCGAGACGGTGCGGACGCACGCGCCGGTCTCGATCCTCTTCCTCTCGGACGGCCACCAGAACCGCGGCGACCTGCAGCCGCTGCAGGGCGCCGCGCGGGCGAAGGCGGCCGGTTTCCCGGTCTACACCGTCGCGCTCGGCACGACCGGCAACACGACGCTGCGCGGCCGCCCCACCAACGGCGGATTCTTCTTCGGCGGCAGCGGCGGCGGCTTCGGCAACGGCCTGGCGCCCGACCCGAAGACGCTGCGCGCGATCGCGGTCCTGACCGGCGGCGAGTTCTTCCGGGCGAAGACCGCCGGCGACGTCGAGGCCGCCTACGCGAGACTCGGCGCGAGCCTCGGCCGGTCGCACGAGCAGGTGGAGGTCACGGCGGACTTCGTCGCGGGAGCCGTCATCCTCCTGCTGCTCGCCGGGCTCGCCTCGATGATCTGGGCGCCGCGGCTTCCCTAGGCCTGGAGAAACGCGCGCAACGCGTCTTTGGCGTCGCCGACAACCGGGTCGCCGTGCCCGAGCAGCAGCAGGTCGAAGTCGAGCTCGAGAAGTCGCTCGTAGGCGGCGCGGAGGCCTGCTTTCGTGCCGTCGGGGTCGTCCATGAACCGATCGGGGACGAAGGCGAGCGCCCCGTCCTGCTCCCGGCGGATCACGCCGTCGCCGACGGCGAGCGCCCGATGCGCCGCGCTGTAGAGAGCGGTCTCGTCGGGGCTCAGCGCGTCGACCTCGTGCGCGATCACGCCGCCGGGTAGCTCGTCGCCCCACTCGTACGTCCGGATCTCGCCGCGGCCTTCGAGCTCGTAGGCGCCCTGCGCCATGACCCAGACCGGGCAACCGAGCTGCCACGCATCGCGATCGTGGTGACGGCACGTAAGCAGGACGTGCTCCGGCCGGAACCACTCCGGACGATCCGGCGGCAGCAACGGATCGATCGCGACCCGCTCGTCGGCGAGGTAGTACGAGCTGACCTGGCTCCCGATGGTCTCGCGGAGTGCCGTCCAGTGCCAGACGCCGGGCGCGATCTCGTCCACGGCCGGAGCCTAGATCAGCTACGAACGATATTGCCCGTCGCACCGCGCCAGAGGCGCGACACGACGCAAGGGGGAACCTCTCGGTTCCCCCGAGTCCCCCTCCCCGATTCGCGGGCGAGCAAGCTCACCCGCGAACGAGCGGCTTGTACTTGATGCGGTGCGGCTCGAGCGCGTCGGGGCCGCGCGTCTCTTTCATCCACTCGACGTAGTCGCCCCACGAGCCCTCGAACCAGATCGTCTCGCTGTTTCCCTCGAAGGCGAGGATGTGGGTCGCGACGCGGTCGAGGAACCAGCGGTCATGCGTGATCACGACGGCGCAGCCGGCGAACTCGAGCAGCCCCTCTTCGAGCGCGCGCAGCGTGTCGACGTCGAGGTCGTTGGTGGGCTCGTCGAGCAGCAGGACGTTGCCGCCCGAGCGCAGCAGCTTCGCGAGGTGGACGCGGTTCCGCTCGCCGCCCGAGAGGTCGGAGACGCGCTTCTGCTGGTCGCCGCCCTTGAAGTTGAACCACGAGACGTACTGCCGCGAGTTCACCTCGCGCTTGCCGAGCTCGATCGTGTCGTGCCCGCCCGAGATCTCCTTCCAGACGTTGCTCGCGGGGTCGAGATCGGCGCGCGCCTGGTCGACGTACGCGAGCTCGACCGTGTCGCCGACCTTGAGCGAGCCGTCGTCGGGCTGCTCCTCTCCCGCGATCATCCGGAACAGCGTCGTCTTGCCCGCGCCGTTCGGGCCCACGACGCCGACGATGCCGGCGGGCGGCAGAGAGAACGTGAGGTCGTCGACGAGCAGGCGATCGCCGAAGCCCTTGCGCACGCCCTCGGCCTCGATCACGACGTCGCCGAGCCGCGGCCCGGGCGGGATGTGGATCTCGACGCCCTCGAGCTTGACGTTCTGCTCCTCGGCCAGCAGGCGCTCGTAGGCGCCGAGGCGGGCCTTCGCCTTCGCGTGCCGGGCGCGCGGGCTCGACTGCACCCACTCGAGCTCGCGGGCGAGCGTGCGTCGCCGCGACGATTCCGTCTTCTCCTCGTGCGCGAGCCGCTCTTGCTTCTGCTCGAGCCACGAGGAGTAGTTGCCCTGGAACGGGATGCCGCGGCCGCGGTCGAGCTCGAGGATCCAGCCGGCGACGTTGTCGAGGAAGTAGCGGTCGTGCGTCACGGCGACGACGGTGCCCTTGTAGTCGGCGAGGAACCGCTCGAGCCAGAGCACCGACTCGGCGTCGAGGTGGTTGGTGGGCTCGTCGAGGAGCAGCAGGTCGGGCGAGGAGAGCAGCAGCCGGCAGAGCGCGACGCGCCGGCGCTCGCCTCCCGAGAGCGTTTCGACGTCGCGGTCGCCGTCGGGCAGGCGGAGCGCGTCCATCGCGTGGTCGAGCTTGTCGTCGAGCTGCCAGAGGTCGAGCCGGTCGATCGCGTCCTGCACCTTGGCCTGCTCGGTGAGCAGCGTGTCGTAGTCCGCGTCCGGCTCGGCGAAGGCGGCGCTGATCTCGTTGAAGCGGTCGAGCAAGTCGCGCAGCGGACGGACGCCGTCCTCGACGTTGCCGCGCACGTCCTTGGCCGGATCGAGCCAGGCTCCTGCTCGAGCAGGCCCGCAGTTGCTTCTGGCGCGAGTTCAGCAACCCCTGAGGAGGGCTCGTCCTTGCCGGCCATGATGCGGAGCAGCGTCGACTTGCCCGATCCGTTCGGTCCGAGCACGCCGATCTTCGCGCCCGGCAGGAACGACAGCGAGATGTTCGCGAGCACCTGCCGCTCGGGGCCGTAGAACTTGTCGGCCCGGTACATCGTGTAGACGTAATCCGAGGACATCGGCGGCGGACGATAGCGGCCTCGTTACGATGATCGAGATGGCTACCAGCGCGGTCACGAAACTCGATGCCCGCACGCTGCGGCGCGACTTCCCGATCTTCGAGCAGGAGATCCACGGCAAGCCGCTCGCGTTCCTCGACTCGGCCGCCAGCTCGCAGAAGCCGCGGCAGGTGCTCGAGGCGATGGACAACTTCTACGAGACCTCGTACGCGAACGTGCACCGCGGTGTGTACGTCCTCGCCGAACGCGCCACCGAGGCGCTCGAGCATTCGCGCGAGCGTGTGCGGGCGTTCCTCAACGCGCCCGAGGCGCGCGAGGTGATCTTCACCCGCAACGCGACCGAGGGGATCAACCTCGTCGCCTACGCGTGGGGCCTCTCGAACCTCGGCCCCGGCGATCTCGTCGTCGTCACCGAGCTCGAGCACCACTCGAACTTCGTGCCCTGGCAGTTCATCGCGGGCAAGACGGGCGCCGAGCTGCGGATGATCCCGCTCGACGACCACGGCGAGCTCGACCTCTCCGTTTTGGACGAGGTCGCAGGCGGCGGAAACGTCAAGGTCGTCGCGACGAATCTGATCTCGAACTCGCTCGGCACGATCAACCCGGTCGCGAAGCTCGCCGAGTGGGCGCACGGGCAGGGCGCGATCTACGTCTGCGACGCCGCGCAGGGAGCGCCGCACACCAAGGTCGACGTGCAGGCGCTGGGCGTCGACTTCCTCGCGATCTCGGGTCACAAGATGTGCGGGCCGAGCGGCGCGAGCGCGCTCTGGGGGCGCGCCGAGCTGCTGCAGGCGATGGATCCGTTCATGACGGGCGGCCACATGATCAGCTCGGTGCGGCTCGACCGGACGACGTGGGGCGAGCTGCCGCACAAGTTCGAGGCGGGCACGGCGCCGATGGCGGAGGCCGTCGGCCTCGGCGCGGCGATCGACTATCTCGAGGCTGTCGGCCTCGACGCGATCGAGGCGCACGAGCACGAGCTCGCCGCGTACGCGCTCGGCCGGCTCGCCGAGGTGCCCGGGATCAAGCTCTACGGCCCGCCCGCCGACCGCCGCGCGGGCATCGTCTCGTTCAACCTCGAGGACATCCACCCCCACGACGTCGCGCAGATCCTCGACCTGCAGGGCGTCGCGATCCGCGCGGGCCACCACTGCTGCCAGCCGCTGATGCACAAGCTCGGCGTGTCCGCCACGAACCGGGCGAGCTTCTACCTCTACACCGTCCCCGAGGAGATCGACCAGCTCGTCGACGGCCTCTACGCCGTCCGTAAGGTGTTTGCATGAGCATCGGCGATCCAGGGCTCGAGAGCCTGTACCGCGAGGTCATCCTCGACCACTACAAGAACCCGCGCGGGCACGGCGTGATCGAGGACGCCGACGCCGAGGCCGAGGGCCAGAACCCGCTTTGCGGCGACGAGGTCTCGGTCTACGTCGCGTTCGGCGAGGACGGGGAGACGATCGAGGACGTGAAGTTCTCGGGCCGCGGCTGCGCGATCTCGCAGGCGGCGACCTCGATGCTGATGGAGATGACGAAGGGCCGGACCGCCACCGAGGTCGCGTCGCTCGACAAGGACGAGCTGCTCGCCGAGATCGGCGTCCCGCTCAGTCCGATTCGGCTCAAGTGCGCGGTGCTCGGGCTCACGACGCTCAAGGTCGCGCTCCACAAGGCGAAGGGAACGCCGCTCCCCGAGGGTCTCGCCGGCTTCGACGAGCTCGACCTGAGCTAGCGCGCGTGGCCGAGATCGAGGTCGCCACGGCCGACGAGTTCCCGCCCGGCTCGTCGAAGATCGTCCGCCAGGGAAGCCTCTTCGTCGGCGTCTACAACTGCGGCGGCGAGCTGTACGCGATCGAGGACCGCTGCTCGCACGACGACGGCCCGCTCTGCGAGGGCGACTGGGACGAGGATCTCTGCCGGGTCATCTGCCCGCGCCACGGCTCGGCGTTCGACCTGGCGACCGGAACCCCGCGCAGCCTGCCGGCGACGGAGCCGGTCGAGACCTACCCCGTGCGGGTCGTCGACGGCGCGATCGTCCTCGAGCTTCCGTAGGCGGCCTTGTCGGTCAGGCGTAAGGACGCTCGCCCAGGCGAGCGTCTCGCCATTCGTACGACTGATGGGAGACTTAGACCCGGATGAGAACGGGTGCAGGCTTCCAGGAGCTGAGGCGGCGACGGTTCTCCTTGCTGACTGCTGCAGCTGGGGCTGTCGCAGGTGGATTGGCTCTGGTTGCGGTGGCGCTCGCCGGTGGCTTCGGGGCGGGATCCAGCCACGCTCTCTACAGCGTTGGCACTGGAGTAGCGGGACCAGTCGGTTCAGTCGGTCGGGTGTGGGCAGCGGGAAGCACTGCCCTTTGCGCACGCGGTAACTCGCCGGTCGTGCTGACGAGTCTTTCGCCACTCGAGGTGGAGGGTCAGGTTCGGCTAGATCGCTTCGTCATGAGGCACGTGGGCCTAGGGGATGAGGTCGCCCTTTCTCCCGGCACGCCCTTGGGGAGTCGCCCTGTGGCCGGTTACGTGATTCATTCGCCGTCGCCGTGTGCATGGCCGGGCTTAGCTCGGATGAACGAGGTCGTTGTCCTGGCTACGCGCACAGGGCCGTACGGCGGCTCCACCCGCGGTCTGCGTGTCGATTACAAGAGCGGAGGTTCGTCGGGCTCATACCTGATCCCCACCTGCTTCGTCCGGCTATGCGGGCCTCGCGGCGGATGCGGCAGTCCCTGACCCGGACGGAGAGTCTGCTCAGAGGTCGTTCCCGAACAGTGGCCCAGCCGACTGGCTTCTTCTGTCGGCGCGCGAGCGCAAGCAGCAGCGAGATGCGCGCAGGTCAGGCCGCGTCTTGCCGCGGGTTGCGGACGGCGGTCTCGGTGCGGTTCCGGCCGTTCGACTTCGCCTGGTAGAGCGCCTGGTCGGCGGCGCCGAGCAGCTCTTCCACGTTGTCCTCCGGGAGCATGGTCGCGACCCCGCAGCTCGCGCTCGTGCGCATGTCGCCCACCGCATGCGCCTCGATCGTGCGGCGGAGCCGTTCGGCGAAGCGGCGCGCGCCGCCGAGGTCGGTCTCGGGCAGGACGACGACGAACTCCTCGCCGCCCCAGCGCGCCACCGTGTCTCCCTGGCGCGCGAGCGAGGTGAGGAGACGGCTCACCTCGCGCAGCATCACGTCGCCGGCCGCATGGCCGAACGAGTCGTTGATCTCCTTGAAGCGGTCGAGGTCGAGCAGCACGACCGCGAGCTGGTGCGCGAAGCGCTGGGCGCGCGAGATCTCGGCGGCGAGGATCTCTTCGAGGGCGCGCCGGTTCGCGAGACCCGTGAGGGAATCGATGCGGGCCTCGCTCGCCTGCTCCTCCGTCCAGCGGAATGCGCGCAGCAGCGGTCGGGCGAGAACGAGCGTCAGCAGCATCAGCGCCGCCAGAGCCAGCAGGCCCGCCTCGGCGACGCGGAGATAGGCGGCGTCCTTGCGGTGCTGCTCGATCCGCCCGGGGACGTACGCGTGGATGCCGAGGCTTCCGGCGACCGGCAGGGTCACGCCGCGGGCAGGCCGTGCGCCGCCCGGCCCGACGAACGCGACCCGGACGCCGTCGGCGGCCCCGGCCGAAACGTGCCGCAGCGTCGCGGCGTCGGCCGGCAGCTGAGCGACGACCGCGCCGATGCCCGCGCCGTGGCGGACGAGCTGAACGCGCGCAGTGGCGGCGTTTTCGAGCCGCTGCCCGTACGTGTGGCCGTCGACCACGAGCAGCAGGTCGTTGCGGCGCGCGAAGCGCTCGAGACTCGCCGCGTCGTGGCGGCGAATCGCCGTCTGCAGACGCGGCGACGAAGCGGCGGTGACCGCGCGGAGCTGGCGCCGGTCGAGAAGCCGCAGAAAGCGCGCCTGGGCGCTCTGCGCGGCGTCGTGGACGTCGAAGTCGACGGTGCGCGTGACGTTCCGCACCTCGTCCCGGACGATC
This sequence comes from uncultured Actinomycetes bacterium, assembly GCA_963794255.1. Taxonomy (GTDB): domain Bacteria; phylum Actinomycetota; class Thermoleophilia; order Gaiellales; family Gaiellaceae; genus Palsa-739. The sequence continues at coordinate 12,834 of CAWCDC010000009.1, forward strand.
ACGTACGAGACGAAGGCGATCGGGAAGATCGCGACCGCCGCCAGGGTGAGCATCAGCCGCAGACGAAGCCCGAGCCCCAATGGTGAGGCGCGACGCGCCACGCGGCTCAGTGTCCGTGACCGCGTCCGTGCGGGCCGGGTCCCTTACCGGCGGGGGCGACGCGGATCTTGGGTGGACTCTCCTTGCGGGCCTGTCCGGGCGGAACGTGGTGCGGGTGTCCCGGCGGCGGGCCGGGCGGGCATGGTCGGGTGGCCGATGGTCGGGCGGGCCTGGATGCGGGTGGGCGTGGCGGCGGGCCGGTGGTGGCGCGGGCGGCGTGGCCGGGTGCGGCGGCGCCTGCGGACCGGGATGCGCCGGGGGCGGCGGCGGACCCGGATGCGCGGGCGCTGGAGCCGCCGGCTCGGGGTGCGCCGGCGTTGCCGGCTTCGGAGTCGCGTGCGGAGGAGGCGGCGACGGAAGGACCGGGGTCGCCGGCTGGATGGTCGCCGGCTTCGGCTGTTTGGGGCCCGGCGGTTTGCTCTGGCTGCTCGAGGGCCGCTGCTGGGCGACGGCGGGCTTCGAGACGCTCGCCGCCGGCGCGACGGTCGTAGCCGGAGCCGCGGTCGCCGGAGGTGCGACGGACTGCTGATGAGGCGCCGGTCTGCTGTGAGTGGCCGGCGACGACACCACGACCTTCTGCGGCGGCGGTGGCGACGCCGACCGGGATCCGGTCGACGGGAGATGCACCGTGCCCGAATCGAGCAGGAGCGCCATCGCGGCCGCGCCGAGCAGAACTGCGACCAGCGGTGCCACCACCCGCCGGGCCATCACCCAGAGCTCTCTACTGCGTTCGTTGGCCGACACCGGCCTGTCCTTCCCCCCTTGCGTGGATCCGTCCCCGGCCTACCGCAGGGATACAAGAATCCCGATCGGACGGCAACCCGGTTTCGGGGGAATCATGACCGGCTTTGGCCCGACTTGCGGAGCGCCCGGCCGAGGCTCGACACTGGGCGAATGACCGAGCGAATGACCGAGCTCATCCGCTGCTGGCCCACCGACGATCCCGCCTACATCGCCTACCACGACGAGGAGTGGGGACGGCCGGTGCTCGACGAGCGTGGGCTCTACGAGCGCCTGTGTCTCGAGGGCTTCCAGGCCGGGCTCGCGTGGATCACGATCCTCCGCAAGCGCGAGGCGTTTCGTCGCGGGTTCGCCGGCTTCGAGCCCGAGCGAGTCGCGCGTTTCGGCGAGCGCGACGTCGAGCGTCTGCTCGGCGACGCCGGGATCGTCCGCCACCGCGGCAAGATCGAGGCCGCGATCGCCAACGCGCAGGCGACGCTCGCGCTGCGGAAGACCGAGACGCCGCTCGACCGGCTGATGTGGGAGTACCGCGACGCGGCGGACGGCAAGGAGCTCTCGAAGCGCCTCCGGGCGGCGGGCTTCCGCTTCGTCGGCCCGACCACGGTCTACTCGTCGCTCGAGGCCTGCGGCATCGTCAACGGCCACCGCGCCGACTGCTGGGTGCGAGACGCGGTCGAGGCCGAGCGGCGAGCAGTCCCGAGCTAGCTCTCGAGGATCCGCTTCAGCCGCTCGAAGTCCTTGCGGAACTGCTTCTCGACCTTTCGCGCGACGAGTCCGGCGGCGAAGCCGCCCGGGACATCGCCCTCTGCGGTGACCGTCAGCCGCGTGCCGCCGTTTGCGGCCTCGAGCTCGTGCCGGACCGTGAACCGCACCGGGCCGTTCAAGGCCCGCAGCGTGAAGAGACGCGGCTCTTCCTGCTCGACGATCTCGAGCGTCGTGGCGATCTCCCGGCCGAGCAGCGTGCGCGACTCCTCGATCCGCCCGTCGCGCAAGGTCGAGCTCTTGACGCCGGACTGCCAGGACGGCACGTTCGAGACATCGGTCAGATAGGCGAAGACGTCCTCGGGCGTCCGTTCGATCTCGATCGCCAACTCGGCGCGCACGGAACGCAGGATAGGCTCGAGGACGTGCTCGACGACCGGGTCCGCGCCGTTCTCGAACGCCTCGAGCGCGAGGATGCCTCCGAGCGGGAGCGCGGGCTTCCGCCCGAGCAGCGCGCTCGTCAGGTCGAGCCGACCACCGGCCGCTTCCTCTTCTCGCTCGTCGCGCCGCAGACCGACTGCGAGGTGCTCGAGATCGGCGGGTCGCGCGGCTACTCGACGATCTGGCTCGCCGCGGGCGTCCGCTATCTCGGCGGTCACGTCCTCTCGCTCGAGTACGACCCGGCCAAGATCGAGGCCCGGCGCCGCAACGTCGAGGAGGCGGGCCTCGAGGAATGGGTCGAGCTGGTCGACGGCGACGCGTTCGAGCAGCTGCCAGGGATCGACGACGTCTTCGACATCGTCTTCATCGACGCCGAGAAGGACGACTACGAGGAGTTGTTCCGGCTCGCTCGCGACAAGGTCGAGCCGGGCGCGCTGTTCGTGGCGGACAACGTGCTCTCGCACCCCGACCCGCTGGCGCAGTACTCCGCAGCGCGGCAGGCCGACCCGACCCTCCTCAGCGTCACCGTCCCGCTCGACCGCGGGCTCGAGCTCACTTCCGTCTTGCGGTAGCCGCGGCCTTCGCTACATTGCAGATAACCGCGGAAAGGAGGTGGTCCGGCAGTGATTTCAGACAGTACGGGCAGTGGAGGTACCAGCGGGTAGGGGTGCCGTCCCCGGGACCTACGGGGAACCGCCTAGCCAGCGTGGGGGACGTCGCGTTCCGCGCCGCCCGGTCTGACTACCGAGACCGGAGCAGGAAAGCGCCTCTACCACTACGCGCTGGTAACCGTGACTGAGGGGCCGCGAAAGCGGCCCCTCGTCTTTCAGCTCAGCTCAGGCAGCGACTCGGTCGGAAGCCGCGACGGCCTCCGACGCGAGAGTGGTCAGGTGCAGCCGGAGCTCTCCGAAGACCTCTCCGTCCAGGAGCCGGCCCTCGGTGTCGAAGCGCTCGTGCGCGCGCGCGACCGGGATCTCGGTGCCGACGACGCGGGCGCCGGCGATGCCGAGGATCCGCTTGAGGTCCTGCTGCGCCCAGAGCGCGCCGAACTGGCCGGTGCTTGCGCCGACGACCGCGACCGTCTTGTTGCGCAGCACGCCCTGCAGCGCCGGGCGCGAAGCCCAGTCGATCGCGTTCTTGAGCCCGCCCGGAACGGAGCCGTTGTACTCGGGCGTCGAGAAGAGGATCGCGTCGGCCGCGGCCCACTCCTCGCGCAGACGATGAACCGACTCGGGCACGTCCGACTCGAGATCCTCGTCGTAGAGCGGCAGGTCGCCGAGCCCCTCCCAGAGCTCGAGCTCGATGCCCTCCGGCGCGGCCTCGACCGCAGCCCGCAGGAGGCTCGTGTTGAACGAGCTCTCCCGCAGGCTGCCGGAGACGGCGAGGATCCGCATCGTTAGCTCTCCTGCCTCACGAGAGCGAGCTCGGCCTTCAGCACGACCTCGTCGCCGAGGTAGTTGCCGCCGCTCTGGTTCGGCGCGTTCCAGGCGATCGCCGAAGTCGTTGCGGTCGACCGCCGTCTCGAGCGTGAGCCCGAGGCGCTCGCGGCCGAACGGATCGACGCTCGGCGCCGACGCAAGCCGGCCCTTCAGCTCGATCGGCTTCGTGACGCCCTTCATCGTGAGCTCGCCGCGAGCGGTGAGCGCGCCGTCGTCCCCGAGCGAAAGCTCGTCGGCGTGGATCGAGATCTGCGGAAACCGCTCGGCGTCGAAGAAGTCGGGCGACTGGAGATGGCCCGCCAGCTGCTCGTCCTTCACGTCGACGCTCGCGACGCGTGCCGAGCCTGCGAGGGTCGAGCCCTCGAGCGTGGCGTCGAAGTCGCCGAAGCTGCCGCGGAAGGTGTTGACGCCGGCGTACTCGACCTCGAACGCGATGTTCGAGTGGACGGGGTCGGCGGCCCAAGTGGTGCCGGCCGGCGCGATTGTGGTGGATTCGAGGGTGCTCATCTGGGACATTGCCTCCTAGGCGATATGGGCTATACTTGAGTTCGCAAGCAACTATAGCGAGAAAAGATTGACTAGTCAAATATTGACCATACAAGAGACATCTGAAACAACGGCCTTGCCCGACGGCGCCTGGGTGCGCTTCCTGCGCGCGCACGCAGCGCTGACGCGCGAGCTCTCGTCGCGCCTCGAGGCGTTGCACGAGCTGACGCTCAGCGACTTCGACGTGCTCGTGCAGCTCTACTACGCCGAAGGACGGCGGATGCGCCGGATCGATCTCTCCCGCTCCGTCCTTCTCACCGCCTCCGGGATCACGCGGCTGCTCGACGGTCTCGAGTCGTGCGGTCTCGTCGCGAAGGAGCGCTGCGACTCCGACGCGCGCGTGACCTACGCCGTGCTCACGAAGGCCGGCGTGAAGAAGATCGAAGAGGCGCGCGAGTCGCACCTCGCCGACATCGAGGAGCTGTTCGGCTCTCGGTTCTCGCCGCAGGAGCGCGAGCAGCTGGCGGAGCTGCTCGGCCGTCTCCCGCTCGCGCACACGTCCGAGGCGTGCTCCGGATGACCTACGCGTTCTCCTCCCTCGACGAGCTCGGCGACGGCCCGGGCTTCCGGAGGATCAGGAAGGCGCTCGGCGTGGAGGCGTTCGGCGTCAACGCGATCGTCTTTCGGCCGCACTACGTGGGGCCCGAGCACTTCCACGACACCCAGGACGAGCTCTACTTCGTGCACCGAGGGCGCATTCGAGTCGACGTCGGCGGCGAGTCGCGCGAGCTCGGCGAGGGCGGGCTCTTCCACGCGAGCTCGACGACGCCGAGGCGCATCTCGAACATCGGCGACGAGGACGCGATCGTCTTCATCGTCGGCGGCAAGGACGGCTACGTCGAGCGCGACGGCCACCTCGTGAACGAGGAAGTCGACCTGCCGCGCCGGCAGGGACTCAGCTAAAGAGCGCGACGGTGCGGATCTCGCCGCGCTCGCCGATGCGCGGCAGCCGCTCGGGCACCTCGTCGAGCGGGATCGTGCTCGTGACGAAGCGGGCCAGGTCGATCCGTCCGTCGAGCGCCGCCTGCGCGAGGAAGGGGAAGTCCTCCCGCGGGATCGTGTCGCCGCCGTGCGTCACGGCGATCGTCGGTCTCGGGCCGAAGATGTCCGTGAAGAGGTCGACGTCGAGCTTCGTGTCCGGTACGGGCATGCCCACGAGCGTCGCCGTGCCGGCGTACGCGCACATCCGGATCGCCTGTTCGAGACCGAGCGGCGCGCCGATCGCGGAGAACGCGAACTCGACGCCGCGGCCTCCGGTCAACTCGCGGACTGCCTCGACGGCATCGGTGCCGGATGCGTCGACCACGTCCGTCGCGCCGAGAGCCCGCGCGTGCTCGAGCTTGTCGGCGGCGACGTCGACCGCGACGACCCGCTCCGCGCCGCGGAGCAACGCGCCCTGAACCACGGCGAGGCCCACACCGCCGCAGCCGATCACGGCGACGTCTGAGCCCTCGCGCACCGGAGTCGACCAGAGCGCGGCGCCCGCACCCGTCGAGAACCCGCAGGCGAGGAGCGCCGCCTGCTCTACGGGCAGCTCCTCCGGCACCCTGATCGCGCACGCCTCGTGGACGATCGCGTGGTCGGCGAACGTGCCGCAGCGCAGCACCGGCGTCAGGAGCGCGCCGTCGACGGCTCGATGCATCCGCCGCTTTGCTCGGAGCTGCGAGGAGCAGCGGCGTGGATCTCCGCGACGGCACTGCGGGCACTCGCCGCACGGCGCGCGCCACGCCACGACGACGCGGTCTCCGGGGGCGACGAGAGTCACGTCGCTTCCGACCTCCTCGACGACGCCGGCGCCCTCGTGCCCGAGCAGGATCGGGAATCGCGTGCCCCAGCCCTTCGTCTCGACCACGTGCAGGTCGGAGTGGCAGAGCCCGCACGCGAGGACGCGGACGAGCACCTCGCGCGGGCCGGGCGGGTCGAAGGTCAACTCTTCGACAGCCGGCGCCGCGTCAGGCTCCGCGTAGACGACGCCGCGCGTCACGCTTTTGTCACGGTGTCAGACACCGTCACGAGAATGTCACGTCGCGCGGCGCAGCTGCTCGTCGAGCGGGACGAGTGGCAGCTGGAACGTCTCGACCGCGCTCTCGTCGCCGACCACGTTGTCGCCGAGCTGGAGCATCGTCAGCTGGTCGCGCGTCAGCGGCGCGCCCGGCAGCCGCTCGATCACCGTCGCCTGCGCACGCATCACGCCGAACGGAACGTGGATCGACGGCCGGTGCACGCCGAGCACGCGCTTCAGGCGCTCCCAGAACTCGTTCCAGCTGACCGCTTCGGGGCCGCCGAGGTCGAACGTGCGGTTCGTGGCCGCCCGCTCGGTGAGCGCGAGCGCGTAGTACTCGGCGAGATCCTCGACCCAGATCGGCTGCAAGCGCTGCCGGCCCGGGCCGATGATGGGCGTCACCGGCGCGTAGCGAGCGAGGCGGATGAACGTGGGGAGGACGCCGCCGTCGCGGCCGAAGACGAAGCTGGGCCGGAGGATCACGTGCTCGAGCCCCGACTCGCGGACGGCCTTCTCCATCTGCCACTTCGCGGCGAAGTACGGCACGGCGTCCTTCGAGCGCTCGTCGAGGCCGAGCGCGCTCGCGAGCACGAACCGCCGGACGCCCGCTTCCTGCGCGGCCGCGACGACGTTCCGCGTTCCCTGCTCCATGACGCTCTCGAACGCCTGCCGGCTGCCCTTGATGATCGCGACGAGGTGGACGACCGCGTCCACTCCCTCGCAGGCGGCGCTCGAGCGAGGCGGGGTCGGTCACGTCGCCGGTCGCCAGCTCGGCACCCCACGCGGCGAGCCGCGACGCACGCGCCGGATCGCGCACCAGCGCGCGCACCTGAATCTCCCGCGCGCGCAGCGCGTGCACGACATACGGCCCGACGAAACCCGTTCCGCCGGTGACGAGAACGGTCACGCGTCGGACTCGAAGTTCTGCCAGTAACGGCTCGCCGTCGGCCCGCGCTGGCCCTTGTACTTCGAGCCGATCGCGGCGGAGCCGTACGGCGTCGCGGCGGGTTCCGTCATCTGCATGAAGGAGATCTGCCCGATCTTCATCTCCGGATAGATCGTGATCGGCAGGTTCGCGACGTTGGAGAGCTCGAGCGTCACGTGGCCGTCCCAGCCCGGGTCGATGAAGCCGGCGGTCGAGTGGATGAGAAGCCCGAGGCGGCCGAGGCTCGACTTGCCCTCGAGCCGCGCCACGAGGTCGTCGGGCAATCGGATGCGCTCGAGCGTCGAGCCGAGCACGAACTCGCCAGGGTGGAGGATGAACGGGTGCTCCTCACCGACGTCCAGGAGCTCGGTCAGCTCCGCCTGCTCGACCTTGACGTCGATGAAGGGGTAGCGGTTGTTGCGGAAGACGCGAAACAGCCGGTCCACGCGAACGTCGACGCTCGACGGCTGCAGCAGCGCGTCGTCGTACGGGTCGATCTCGATCCTCCCCTCGGCGAGTAGGCGGGCGATCGTCGCGTCGGAGAGAACCATCGAGGCGATTCATACCTTGAATCCGCGTCGGGCGCAGCGGATATCGTGGCTGCATGGCAGTCACACGCGCAATCCAGCTTCGCACCGAGATTCCCGGCCCCCGCTCCCGCGAGATCATCGAGCGGAAGGAGCGGGTCGTCGCAGACCCGCTCGGCCTCTACCTGCCGGTCATGATCGCGGACGGCCGCGGCGCGACCGTCACCGACGTCGACGGCAACAGCTTCGTCGACTTCACGGGCGGCGTCGGCTGCCTCAACGTCGGTCATGCGCATCCGCGCGTCGTCGCTGCGGTGCAGGAGCAGGCCGCGCGCTTCTTCCACACCGACTTCACGATCGTCCCCTACGAGATCTACGTGGAGTACGCCGAGCGCCTCGTCGCGGTCGCGCCGTTCTCGGGCCCGGCCAAGGCCGCGTTCTTCAACGCGGGCACCGAGGCCGTCGAGAACGCCGTCAAGTTCGCGCGCGGCTACACGCGCCGCCCGGCCGTGATCGGTTTCGAGGGCGGCTTCCACGGCCGCACGCTCCTCTCGCTCACGCTCACCTCGAAGACGCACCCGTACAAGGCCGGGCTCGGCCCCTTCGCGCCCGAGGTCTACCGCGTGCCGTTCCCCGACGAGTACCGCGGGATCACGGCGGCCGACGCGCTCGGGGCGCTCGAGCGGGCGTTCGCGACGCAGGTCGCGGCCGAGACGGTCGCCGCGATCGTCGTCGAGCCGGTGCAGGGCGAGGCCGGCTTCATCGCCGCGCCGCAGGAGTTCATGGACGGGCTGCGCAGGATCTGCGACCGCGAGGGAATCCTGCTCGTGGTCGACGAGGTGCAGACCGGGTTCGGTCGCACCGGGCGCATGTTCGCGATCGAGCACTACGGGGTCGAGCCCGACCTGATGACGGTCGCCAAGTCCATCGCCGGCGGGCTGCCGCTGTCGGGCGTGGTCGGCAAGGCCGAGATCATGGACTCGCTCTGGGACAACGCCGTCGGCGGCACGTACGTCGGGAATCCCGTCGCCATTGCGGCCGCCGTCGCCGTCCTCGACGTGTTCGAGGAGGAGGCGCTCGTCGAGCGGGCGCAGCGGATCGGCGAGACGATCCGCGCCCGCATGCTCGCGTGGCAGGAGCGCTTCGACGCGATCGGCGACGTTCGCGGCCTCGGCGCGATGCTGGCGGTCGAGTACGTCGAGGATCGCGGGACGAAGAAGCCCGCGCCGGCCGTCGCATCACGCGTCGCCGAGGAAGCCGCGGCTCGCGGGCTGCTGCTCCTGCAGGCCGGCATCCACTCGAACTGCAACCGAGTTCTCTGTCCGCTCGTCATCACCGACGCCGAGCTCGAGGAAGGGCTCGCGGCGTGGGAGGAGGCGCTGGAAGCGGTCCTTGCGTAGCCGCACCGCCGGTTCGCGCGTTCCAGCGGTGTGCCGGGATCGAGGTCGACTACCCATGCCGTGTCGCGGCCCCCGCAGTCCGGCGACCTGATCGCCGAGCGCTACGAGCTCGAGGAGCTCGTGGGGACCGGCGGCATGTCGACCGTGTTTCGCGCGTACGACCTGCAGCTCGAGCGGCGCGTCGCGATCAAGATCCTCCACGAGCACTACGCCGCGGATCCCGAGTACCTCGAGCGCTTCCGCCGCGAGGCGCGCGCGGTCGCGAAGCTGTCACACCCGAACATCGTCACCGTCATCGACCGCGGCGACGACGACGGTCGGCAGTACATCGTCTTCGAGTACGTCGACGGCGAGAACCTGAAGGAGTTCGTCCTGCACGAGGGACGGCTGCCGGTGCGGCGCGCGCTCGAGCTCGGCCTGGCGATCGCAGACGGGCTCTCGTTCGCGCACCAGCGCGGGCTCGTGCACCGGGACGTGAAGCCGCAGAACGTCCTCCTCAACCAGGAGGGCGAGGTCAAGGTGACCGACTTCGGCATCGCGCGCTCAATGCATGTGGAGCACGGCGTCACGCAAACGGGCACGGTGCTCGGCACCGGCGAGTACCTCGCGCCCGAGCAGGCGAGCGGCAAGCCCGTCTCGGCCGCGACCGACGTCTACTCGCTCGGAGTCGTGCTCTGGGAGCTGCTGGCCGGAGACGTGCCGTTCACCGGCGAGAACTTCGTCGCCGTCGCCCTGCGTCACGTCAACGAGCTGCCGCCGGACCTGCGCGAGCGGCGGCCGGACGTGTCGCCGAGGCTCGCAGCCGCGGTCGACCGTGCGCTCGCCAAGGATCCGGCGCGCCGGTTCCCGTCCATGGCCGCCTTCGCGAAGGAGCTGCGCGCCTGCCTGGCGGAGCTCGACGGTAGTGCCGCGGTGCCGCTGCCTCCTCCACAGGACGACGCCGCGCTCACGGTCGTCACAGCTCCGGTTCGCGCTCCCGCCCGGCCGCCGGCCCGTCGTCGCGCCAACAGGCCGCGGCGGCGGAGAGCGCTGCTCTACGCGCTCCTAGCCGCTCGTGGTCGCGGGCGCTGCGTTCGCCGCCGTCCTCCTGCTCGGCGGCTCGAGCCACCACGGAGGCGGATCGGGTGGCAGCAGCAGCTCGTCGGGCACGACAGTGCCGCTGCAGGGCGTCGGCGACGTCTACTCCGGTCCGGGCCATCCGGACGCGCACGCGAATACCGCCTCGCTCGCGACGGACGGCTCCGCGTCGACCTCCTGGATGACGCAGATCTACGGTGACCAGACGTTCGGCGGGTATCTGACGGGCCTCGGGCTCGTCCTCGACGCGGGCCGGCCCGTCAAGCTCGCTCATATGACGGTGACGACGCCGACGCCGGGCTTCGTCGCGCAGATCCAGGCGAGTCGCTTCGCCGACCGGCGCCTTGACCCCTGACTCGTCCACGGAGACCGTCTCGGGCACGACGACGTTCACCCTGCAGGGGCGGACAGCGCAGTACTACGTGGTCTGGATCACGGAGCTGCCGCCGGGCGGCAGCGCGCAGATCTCGGAAGTCACCGCGAAGAGCTAGTACTCGAGCTTCGAGCGGCGTTCGTGCCGCTCGAGGGCGAGCTCGATCAGGCGGTCGAGCGCTTCCGCGTAGCCGATGCCCGACGCCTCGAACAGGCGCGCCCAGACGCTCGTGGCGGTGAAGCCCGGCATCGTGTTGAGCTCGTTGAGGACGACCTCGCCGTCGGAGGAGCGCACGAAGAAGTCGACGCGCGCGAGGCCCTCGCACTCGGAGGCGACGAACGCCTCGGCGGCGCGTCGCTGGAGCAGCTCGATCGTCTCCTGCGACAGCCCGGGCGGCGGGACGTGCAGCTCCATCCCGTCCTCGTCGTACTTCGACGCGTAGTCGTACCACTCGTGCTCGAGGGTGTCGATCTGGCCCGGCAGCGAGGCGACGGGCGGCGGCACGCGGTTGCCGAGCACGCCGACCTCGACCTCGGTGCCGGCGACGAACTCTTCGACGAGCACCTTCTCGTCGTGCCGGAAGGCGAGCTCCACGGCCGGAGCGAGCTCCTCTTCGGCGTTCACCTTCGAGATTCCGACGGACGAGCCCAGTCGCGCAGGCTTGACGAAGACGGGGTAGCCGAACGGGTTCTCGATCGGGTCGCCGAGCCGGATCGCATGGTGCGCAGCTACGGGGATGCCGCTGTCGCGCATGACCTTCTTGAACAGGTCCTTGTCCATCGCCACCGCCGAGGCTGCGACGCCGGCGCCGACGTACGGCAGATCGGCGAGCTCGAGCAGCCCCTGCACCGTGCCGTCCTCGCCGAACGGGCCGTGCAGGATCGGGAGCACGACGTCGACGGAGCCGAGCTTCTCGAGCGGGCCGCCCGCGTACGGGACGGGCAGCGTCTCGGCGGTAGTCGCGCCGGTTCCGAGCTCCCAGCGGCCGTCGCGGCCGATCGCGATCTCCGCGATCTCGTAGCGCTCGGGATCGAGGGCTGCGGCGACCGATCGCGCGGAGGCCAGTGAGATCTCGTGCTCGCTCGAGCGGCCGCCCGCGAGGATGGCCACCCGAAGACGGCGGCCCGCGCTCACCCGCTGGGTGTCGTGGTGGTCGTCGTCGTCGCCGGCGGCGGTCCCGGCGAGTGCTGGCCGACCTCGATCGTCACCGTCGATCCCTTCAGTCGCCGTGGTGCCGCCGTCCGGGTTCTGCGCCTGGACGATGCCCTGCTCGCTCGGGTCGCTGACGGCGATGGTCTGCTGGTTGACGACGAAGCCCTGGGCCTCGAGGTCGCCGACCGCCTGTTGCGCCGTCTCGCCGACCACGGTCGGGACGGTGACCTGGGGCGGGCCGTTCGAGACCTGGAGATTGACGGTCTTGCCCTTGTTGGCTCTGACGAGTTCGGCGCCGGATCCTGGTGGATGACCTGGTCCTGCGTCGCGTCGTTGTCGACGTAGGTCGAGGCTCGTGGTTGAAGCCTGCGGTGTGGAGGGCGTCGGTCGCCTGCGCCGACGGTCTGGCCGACGACGTTCGGGACGGTTCCCTGCGCCGGGCCCGCTCATCACGTTGACGCGGACCGTGGAGTTCTTCGGCACCGACTCACCGGCCGCCGGATCGGTGGCGGTGACCAGTCCCTTCGTGTTGCCCGGGACGAAATGCTCCACCGGCTTCAGATGGGCATTGAGCAGCGTCTGCTGCGCCTGCGTCCACTGCTGGCCCTTGACGGTCGGCACCTTCACCTTCGGCGGGCCGGTCGAGACGAAGATGGTGACGGGTCCGCCCTTGTCGACCTTTGACCCCGGCAGTCGGATCCTGGTTGAAGACGATGCCCTTTTTGTACCTCGTGCTCGGACCCTTTTTCGGCACGGGCTTGAGACCGGCTTTGGTGATCTGCTGCTCGGCCTGTGCCTTCGGCAGCCCCGCGTAGCTGTTCACTGCCACTTGCGGCGTCGAGTTGGAGAGCTCGTGCCAGACGAAGAAGGCCGCGACGATCGCCGCGATGACGAAGCCGATCGCGACGAGCCACGGCCAGAGCGGCCGATCCTCGCCCTGCTCGTCGAACTCCTCCTCGTCGACGACAGCCGGCGGAACGGCCGCCGCGGAGGGAGGCGGGGCGATCATCGTCGCCGCAGTCGCGGCAGCCGCCGCAGCGGTCGCGGGGCGGCGCAGCACCTGGGTCGCCGTGTCGACGGTGGTCGCCGAGACCCGCGCGCCGCGCGCGACCCGGTCGAGGTCTCCCTCCATCTCGTCGGCGCTCTGATAGCGGTCGTCGGGGTTCTTGGCGAGCGCCCTCATCACGACCATGTCGAGCTCGGGCGGGACGTCCGGCCGCAGCGTGGAAGGCGGCTTCGGAGCGGTCGAGAGGTGCTTCATCGCGATCTCGACCGGCGTCTCGCCGTCGAACGGCGTCTTGCCGGTGAGCAGCTCGTAGAGGACGATCCCGAGCGAGTAGAGGTCCGAGCGCGGGTCGACTTCGCCGCCGCGCGCCTGCTCGGGCGAGAGGTACTGGGCGGTGCCTACGATCGAGCCCGCCTCGGTCATCTGGCTCGTGCCGGCGCGCGCGATGCCGAAGTCCGTCACCTTCACGCGTCCCTCGCCGTCGACCATCACGTTGTGCGGCTTGATGTCGCGGTGCACGATGCCGTGCCGGTGCGCGAAGCGGAGCGCCGAGAGGATCTGGCGCGCGTACTCGATCGCGACGTTGACCGGTGCGGCGCCGCGGCCGACGATGAGCTCCTTGAGCGTGCGCCCGTCGAGGAACTCCATCGCGATGTAGTAGGTCTCCTCGGCCTCGCCGCGGTCGTAGATCGAGACGATGTTCGGATGGTTGAGAGCCGCGGCGTTCTTCGCCTCGCGGCGGAAGCGCTCGATGAACTGGTCGTCATTCGCGTGGCGGCCGTTGAGGATCTTGATCGCGACGCGGCGCCCGAGCTCCTGGTCCTCGGCGAGGTAGACGTCGGCCATCCCGCCGGCTCCGAGCTTGCGCTGGATGCGGTAGCGCCCGTCGAAGAGCGTGTCGATGAGAGAGTCGCTTACCGCCACGGCCGCCTAAAGGGTAGAGGCATGGTCAGCCGCCCATCAGTTTTTCGAGGATCGCCTTGGCGATCGGGGCCGAGACCGAGGCGCCGAAGCCGTTCGGCTGCTTCTCGACGACGGCCGCGACGACGTAGCGCGGGTGGTCGGCGGGGGCGAAGCAGACGAACCAGGCGTCATAGACGCCGGGGATTCCGGTCTCGGCCGTTCCGGTCTTGCCGGCGACCTTGAGACCGGCGGGGAAGCCGACGGTCGCGGCCGTGCCGCCCTGCACGACGAGCTGCATCATCTGGTTCAGCTCGGCGGCCGTCGACGGCTTGATCGGCTGGCCGAGTGTCTGCGGCGTCGTCTTGCTGACGAGGCTGCCATCGGGGGCGACGATCTTGTCGACGAGGTAGGGCTGCAGCTCCTTGCCGCCGTTCGCGATCGCCTGCCCCACCATCGCCATCTGCAGCGGCGTGGCGAGCATGTTGAACTGGCCGAACGCGAGCCTTCCCGGATCGATCGCGGACTCGCTCGTCGGGTCGTAGAGCATCCTGCCCCGCCTCGTGAACTTGTACAGGCCCGACGCCACGCGCTCGTCGGCGGGCGTCTCGAGCGGCGGTAGAGAGTAGAAGCCGAACCGCTTGGCGTACTTGAGGATCTCCTCGCCGCCGATCTGCTTGCCGACGTTGCAGAAGACGGAGTTGATCGAGTGCTCGAAGCCCTCGGCGAGCGTGACGTTGCCGAACGCCTCCGGCCCTGTCTGGTCCGGGTTGCCGGAGTTCTTGACCTGCTGGCCGTACTCGATGCAGTAGCCGGGATCGTTGAACGGCGAGCTCGGCGTGTACGCGCCGGAGTCGAGCGCGGCGGCGGCGGTCACCATCTTGAACGTCGAGCCCGGCGGATAGAGACCCGCCGCGGCGTTGTTGACGAGCGCCGAGGCGTCGCCGCAGGTGCCCTTGATCTTCTTGACCTTGTTGTAGCCGAGCGGCTGCACCATCAGGTTCGCGTTGTAGGTGGGCGACGACGCCATCGTGATCACGGCGCCGGTCTTCGCGTCGAGCACCACGACCGCGCCGCAACGGCCGGCGAGCTGCTGGAGCGCGAGCCGCTGGATGTCGGGACGGAGCGTGAGCACCACGTTGTCGCCCTTCACGGTCTGCCCGCCGAGCCTGTCGAGCTCCTGCTTGAACGTGTTGCTGAGATTCGTGTTCGCGCCGGTCAGGTAGTCGTCGAGCGACTGCTCGAGCCCGGTCGTCGTCCCCAGCTTCGTCGCGTAGCCGACCACCTGCGGCGCCAGGTCGTTCTGCGGGTAGTGCCGGGTGAAGACCGTGATGTCGTGCGTGCGGTGCCGGCGGTTCGTCGCGAGCAGGTTCCCGACGGCGAGGATCTTGCCGCGGTTGACGGTGAGCCGCGCGATCAGCTCGGTCGCGTTGCCCTTCCGGTTCGCGAGGCTGCCGACCGCCCACGTCTGCCAGTAGGTCGTCGACACGATCAGGGCGGCGAGCAGGATGAGCGCGGCGACGCAGACGTGGCGGAGCTGCTTGTTCACGCGCCCGCCTCCTGCCGGTTCGCACGGTTGGAGACGAGCATCAGCCCGGCGACGAGCAGGAAGTTCGCGACGACGCTCGACCCTCCGTAGGAGACAAAGGGAAGCGTGATTCCCGTGAGGGGGATCACCCGCGTGATGCCGCCGACGATCACGAACGTCTGGAAGGCGAAGCTGAAGCTGAGCCCGGCGGCGAGCAGCTTGGAGAAGCCGTCGGTCGCGGACATCGCGACCTGGAAGCCGCGCAGCACGAAGCCCATGTAGAGCAGCAGGATCGCGGCCGCGCCGACGAGGCCGAGCTCCTGCGCGAGCGCCGAGTAGATGAAGTCCGTGTTCAGGTCGGGAACGATCAGCTGTCCGCTCGGCGTGTTGACGATCCCGCGGCCGAGGCCGGTGCCGCCGACGCCGCCGTGCGCGATCGAGTAGAGCGACTGCAGGATCTGGTAGCCGGTCGTCTGCGCGTGCGGGTACGGATTGAGCCAGACGTCCACCCGCTCCTGCACGTGGGGCGTGACCCGGGTGATCGCGAAGGCGCCGACGAGAAAGAGGCCGAACGCGACAGCCACGAACGAGAGCCGCGCGGTCGCGACGTACAGCATCGCGAGGAAGATCCCGTAGTAGAGAAGCGCGCTGCCGAGGTCGTCGGTCGCGAGGAGCACGAGCATCGCGCCGCCCAAGATCACGAGCAACGGCCCCCAGTCCTTCAGCCTCCCCTGTGCGAGCACCTCGCGCTTCTCGCGGAGATACGCGGCGAGGAAGACGATGAGCGCGATCTTGCCGAGCTCGCCCGGCTGGAACTGCAGCGAGCCGACGTGGACCCAGAGCCGCGAGCCGTTGATCTGCTCGCCGATGCCGGGTGCAAGCGGCAGGAAGAGCAAGACGATCGCCGTGACTCCGAACACGTACTTGTACCGCTCGAGCACGCGGTAGTCGTGGCGTAGCGCGAAGAGCGTCGCGGAGAACGCGGCGACGCCGATCACGACCCAGAGCCCCTGCCGGAACGCGTTGCTGGCAGGGCCGAGCCGGTAGATCTCGGTCAGCCCGATCGCGGTCAGGAGCGCCGCCATCGGCAGCAGGTACGGGTCTGCGAGCGGCACCGTGATCCGCGCGACGACATGCGCGACGAGGTAGAGGCCGAAGAAGAAGACTGCGTAGCCGAGCGAGCCGTTCGAGACCTGCGACTTGAGCGCGATGTACACGGTGGCGAAGCCGATCGCCGTCAGGACGCCGACCGTGAGGAGCGCGGCGAGCTCGCGGTTGCGCAGGGTCACCGCACGAGCCACCAGACGACGACCGCCGCGACGATCAGGAGGGTGACGAGCGCGACCAGGACGAGCCGGACGCGCTTCGCGTTTGCAGCCGGCGGCTCCTCGGGCGCCTCTGTCTCTCCGGGCATGTCACCCGGCGCGACGATCATCGTGCCGCCTCCGGTGTCCGCGTCGACGTATTCGCGCGTCTGCTCGTCGGGCTCGTCCTCGTCGACCGTGATCGCAGGCATCTCGACGGTGTCCTCGAGGTTCGGCGCAGCCTCCGACGAGATCCGGAAGGCGACCGCGGTGATGTTGTCCTCGCCGCCGCCGCGGTTGGCGGCGCTCACGAGCGCCTTGACGGCCTGGTCGAGGTCGTCGCGGTTCTGGAGCACGAGCTCGAGGATCTCCTCGTCGTCGACCATGTCCGAAAGCCCGTCGGAGCAGATCAGGAAGACGTCGCCGTCCTCGGCCTCGATCGTGAATCCGTCGACGTCGACGTCAGGATCGGTGCCCACCGCACGGGTGATCACGCTGCGCTGCGGGTGCACCTGTGCCTCCTGCTGCGAGAGCTTGCCGGTCTTGACCAGCTCGTTCACGAGCGAGTGGTCGTCGGTCAACTGCTCCATCTGCTCGCCGCGGACGAGGTAGGCGCGAGAGTCGCCGACATGGCCGATCGCGACGGTCATGCCGTCCACGAGCGCGACCGTCATCGTGGTTCCCATCCCCGACGCGGTCGGGTCCGTCGAGGCGCGGTCGAAGATGCGGCGGTTCGCCTCCTGGATCAGCCCGTCGATCCGCTGCGTCCCCTCGAGCCCGTCGGAGCTGCCGCCTTCGAGAGCGGAGGCTGCGAGCTGCGAGGCGACCTCGCCGGCCTGCGCGCCGCCCATGCCGTCGGCGACGGCGAAGAGCGGCGGCGCGGCGACGTAGTTGTCCTCGTTGCGGCGCCGCCTGCGACCGGTGTCGCTCGCCACCGCGTATGCGCCTACGGGCATGTCCTTTAGCTCTCCTCGACGCGGAGGTCGGTTTCGCCGACGCGCAGCACGTCGCCGGGGTCCAGCCGTTGCGCGCCCGCGACGCGCGAGCCGTTGACGAAGGTGCCGTTCGTGGACTCGAGGTCCTGCACCCAGACGCCGTCGCCGCGCACCTCGATCCGCGCGTGGCGGGACGACGCGAACTCGTCGCCGTCGAGCACGAGGTCGTTCTGGCCGCCCCGGCCGACCGTGACGGGCGCCGAGTTGAGCGGGAACTCGCCTCCCTCCTCGAGGCTCGGGCTGCGCTGAACGACGAGCAGCACCGACCTGCGGGCGGCGCTTTGCCGGCCGAGGCCGGCGGCCGCGGCCGCCTCGGGAGTCAGGATCATGCTGTCCTGGCTCGGCTCCTGCCGCTCGCGGGCGGCCGAGCGGATCACGCGCACCACGAAGAGATAGAGCAGCACGAGAAACGCGATCTTGAGCACGAGGAGGACCTCCGCCACGCCTGTCGAGGCGACCATGGTCACGGTGCTCCTATTCCCGTTCGGTCGAGAAGGTGACCGTCGTCTCGCCGACCGTGAAGCTGGAACCGTCGGCGAGCTTCGCCCGTTGCACGCGCCGGCCGTCCACCTCCGTCCCGTTCGTCGAGCCGAGGTCGACGAGCCAGTACGTCGAGCCCTCCTGCACGATCTCGGCGTGGCGCCGCGAGATGTTCGGGTCGTCGATCTTGACGTCGGCGTCGCGTGAGCGACCCAGCACGGATCGTTGCTTCTCGAGCTTTGCTCGCTCGTTACCCCACTGCAGCACTGCGATCTCTCGCTCGACGCCGAGGTCGAGCGGCGAGGCCGCCTCGGTCGGCTGTGTCCTCGGCTTGTAGAGCATCGTCGCCCCGGGCGCCGGAGCCGGTGGCGCGGCCTCGCCGGCCTGTCTTCCGTATTGCGCCATGCGAGTGGCGATGCCGAACTCGCCCACCCCGAGGTCGTCGTCGGTCTCGAACAGGATCCGCGGCGGCGTCAGCAGCGCGTAGTTCTCGCGGGAGGCGTGCTCGGAGAGGTACTCCTCGAGCTCCGAGACCAGCGAGTTCTCGTAGCCCTCGAACTGCTCGCGGTCGCCGGGCGAGAGGTAGATCGTGTACTCGTTCGGCACGTAGACGCGCGTCACCGACGTCGAGCGGTGCTCGTCCATCTCCTTCGCGAGCTTGCGCGCGAGCTCGACCGGCTGGACGTTCGTACGGAAGGCGCGGCCGAAGACGCCCTCGAAGACTCGCTCCAGCCTCTGCTCGATTCCGCGCAGCATCAAGTCGTGGCGGAGGGTACCCCCAGCAGCTGAGGACGAAGCGCTATGAACGCAGCGATCGCCCAGGCCGAAAGGAGAAGCGGGACCGCGGCGGAGCTGGGCACGACGGCGACGGTGAGGACGATCATCCCCGCTCCGAGCCCGGCGGCGGCCCAGCGTCCCCGGCCCCACGCGTACGGGAGTGCGACCGCGACGACCGCGAGCGCGCCGGCCTCGAGCAGCAGCGCCGGATGCGCGCCGGCGGCGCCGGCGAGCGAGCCGGCGACGTCGAACGGCCCGCGAGCGCCGGCAACGCCGAGTCCGAGCGGCGCGGGCCCGCCGACGAGCGGCAGCGCGACATGGCGGATCCCCGCGGCGAGCGCCGCGGTCAGCACGCCGATCACGATGGTGAGAGCGCGCAGCGGCGCCGAGCGAACCCGCAGAACGACGAGTGGGAGAAGTCCGAGCGCTGCAAGCGGCGCCAGCAGCGGCCCGAGCACGAAGAGCAGCGCGACCCGCGGCTCCCGCCAGGTCACGAGCAGCCACCCGGCGGCGAGCGCCGCATAGAGGAGCGCGAGACCGAGCGAGATGTTGCCGAGCGGCAAAACCGGCACCGCGAGCGCGAGCGCGATGCCCACCCGTTCGCGAAGGAGCGTCGCGCCCGCGACGACGAATGCGAGCGCGACCGGCCAGCCGTGCGGGAAGAAGGGCAGGGCGGAGGAGGTCCAGCCCGCAAAGATCGCCGCGAGGACGGCGACAAGCGCCTGGCCGGGCTCGACGCGAGTGGGGAAGCGGATGCCGGGCCGGGGGACGGCCGTCGGCGAAACGACCCCGCGCAGCGCGTCGGCAAGCTCCCGGGCGGAGGGTCGTCGCGCCGGGTTTTTCGCGAGGGCGCTGTCGACGAGGCGCAGCAGCCGCTTCGGCAGGTCGGGGCGAAACTCCGCGAGCGGCCGCGCGCCGGCCTCGATCGCGCGCGCCGTCTCGAGCATCGAGCCGCGCCAGAACGGATGCCGTCCCGCGAGCGCCTCCCACAGCATCACGCCGACCGCCCACACGTCCGCGGCGGGCGTCGCCTCGCCGCCTGCGAGCCGCTCCGGCGAGATGTACGCGAGCGTGCCGGGCACGTCGCCGGCTTCCGTCAGCGTCTCGGCGTCGGCCATCTGCGCGAGGCCGAAGTCGAGCACGCGCGCCGAGACCCGGTCGCCGTCCGCGAGCAGGATGTTCGACGGCTTGATGTCACGGTGGAGGATTCCGGCGCCGTGTGCGTGGGCGAGGCCGTCGCAGACCTGCGCGCAGGCCTCGATCGCCTCCTCGTCGCGCAGCTCGCCGGCGCGCAGCGCCTCCCGGTACGTCTGGCCGGGGACGAACTCGTAGGCGATGTAGACGTGGCGGGAGTCGCGGCCGAAGCCTCTTGCGCGCAGACAGGCGGGATGGCGCAGCTGCGACGCAGCCGCGGCCTCTCGTTCGGCCCGCGCTGCGGCCTTGCCTTCGCGCGCGATCATCTTGAGCGCGACGTCGAGCCCCGTCCGCTCGTCGCGGGCAAGCCAGACCGAGCCCGAGCCGCCGCTACCGAGCGGCCGCAGCGGGCGATAGCGGTCGAGGACGAGCTCGATGCCGGTGAGCTCTGGGGCAGCCTCTCCCATGCAAGAGTGGAGGTTGGCGACCCGGTCGGACTGTCCTCCCCAGCCGGTTAGGCTTGCGACCCAGATGAACACTTTCGACGACGGATCGGAGCTCGAGTTCTTCGAGGAGCCGGAGACGCTCGAGGCGCCCGAGCGGCAGCGCCGGCGCATCAGGCCCCAGCGCCCCGGCGGGCCTCGGCGTCCCTCTCCGCCGCCTCCGGGTGCCGTCGCGCTCGCGCGGCTCGCCGGCTTCGTTGCGCTCGCGATCGCGGTCGTGGTGGGCCTCGTCTTCTGGGTCGGCTCCTGCCAGGGGAAGAGCACGCACGACGAGTACAAGTCGTACATGGACAAGGTGCAGCCGATCGCGCAGAGCTCGGCGTCGAGCGGCGGTACCGACGCGCTCTCGACCGTGTTCCGCTCGAAAGGGCTCACGCTGGCGGAGCTCCACTCGAAGCTCGAGCAATGGTCGGCCGAGCAGCAGCAGGACTACAACGCCGCTCTGCGCCTGCGTCCGCCCGCTCCGCTCCAGTCGGCCAACCAGCAGGTGCTGTCGACGCTGCAGCTGCGCGCGATCGGCCTCACGGGGCTTGCGAACACCCTCGCCGAGGCAGGGTCGAAGCCCGCGGACAAGGTCGCCAACCTCCTGGCGGGCCAGGCCCAGCTGCTGAGCGCGAGCGACCTGGTCTGGAAAGAGCTCTTCAAGCTGCCGGCGACCCAGACGATGAACAGGCTCGGCGTGAAGGGCGTGTTCGCTCCGTCGTCGCACATGATCACGAATCCCGAGGTCGTCAGCGCGCACGCGCTGAATCAGGTCTATTCCAGCCTGACGGCCACGAATCAGACCACCGGCAACGTGACCGGCCTGCGCGGCAGCGAGCTCCTCAGCACCGAGGCGGTCGCGGGCAGCAAGACAGAGCAGCTCTCGGCATCCGAGCCAGAACACGGTCGACGTGTCGTCGAATCTCGTCTTCCGGGTGATGTTCAAGAACGCGGGTGACTTCCAGGAGGTCAAGGTTCCCGTGTTCCTCACGGTGGACGTCTTCAACAAGCCGGTTCTGACGAAGAAGCAGACCGTGCTCTCGGTCGACAAAGGCGCGACGGCAACCGTCAACTTCGGCAACCTCCAACTGCCGACGAAGGCGTTCGCCGCGAATGCGACGGTGATTGTCAGGGTCGGCGCCGTACCGGGGGAGAAGAACCTGGACAACAACAAAGCGTCGTACGCAGTCTTCTTCAGCGTCTCGTCGAACCCGTAGCGTGAGCTCGTCCGTCGCAGGCTGGATCGCGATCGCCGCCGGGGCGGTGGCCGTCCTCGCCCTCGTGATCGCGCTCGTCCTGCACCTGCGGCTGCGGCGCGTTCGGGCCGCGCAGCTCACGCTGCAGGGGAGCGGCGGCGGCGATCTCGTCGACTTCGCCGTCTCGCTGCAGGGGCGCGTGGACGGGCTGCATCGCGCGCTCGACGACCTGACGGCGACGCTCGGGCGCCTCGAACGGCGCGTCGACGCGACCGTCTCGCGCCTCGCCGTCGTGCGTTACGACGCCTACGAGAACACGGGCGGCCACCAGTCGGCCTCGGTCGCGCTGCTCGATGCGTCGCGCACCGGTGTCGTCCTGACGGCGATCCAGGGACGGGACTACGCGCGGATCTACATCAAGGAGCTCGACGGCGGCCGCGCCGCCGTTTCGCTCTCTCCCGAGGAGCAGCAGGCCGTCGAACGCGCCATGCGGTCGCAGCAGTAGCCGTATATCCCCCTGCTACTTTTCGCGCAGGTTGCAGCACGTTCTCGTCTTGAACGCAAGTTATGAGCCGCTCAACGTGTGCACGGTTCGGCGCGCTCACGTGCTGGTCTTCAAGGGCAAGGCCGAGGTCATCGAGGAGCTGGACAAGCCCCTCCGCTCTGCAAGCGGCAGCTTCATCTGGCCGCACGTGATCCGGCTGCTGCACTACGTGCGCGTGCCGCGCGCGATCCAGCGCAAGATCTCCCGTCGCGCCTTGTTTGCGCGCGACGGCTGGCGCTGCGCCTACTGCGGCACCACGGCCGGTCGCCTCACGCTCGATCACATCGTCCCGCGCTCGAAGGGCGGCGAGTCGATCTGGGAGAACGTCGTGACCGCGTGCGCGCCGTGCAACCTGCGCAAGGGCGACCGAACGCTGGAGCAGGCCGGGATGGTGCTCCACGCCTCGCCGCGAGCCCCGACGCCGACGCTGTTCATCAAGCTCGCGGCGCCTCGGATCCCGTCCGGCTGGACGCCCTACCTGCCTGCGACTGCCTAGGTCGTTGCCTCGATGTAGGTGCAAGCGCGGGCCCCCGCCTGGGCCCGCGTCTCGCGCTCAGCGGACGGATCCGGATGGCGGCGGCGGCGGTCCGCCCCGGCCGCCGGGAGGGGCCATGACCTCGAACGAGCTGTCGAGGTGGATCTCGACCGTACTGCCGTTCGCCTTTGTCACGGTCACCTCGTAGCCGTTGCCGAAGTAGTCGGTCGTGACGTCCCCGGCCGTGCCTTCACCGACGGCTTTGACTGCGGCGGCTTTCGCTTTTTCCGCTGCGTCACCGGTCACCGGCTTCTCGGCGTCCTCGTGCGCGGCGGTGCCGGGTGCCGGCATGTTCTGCAACGCCGGCGGTGGCTGGCCGGAAATCGTCGTGCTCACGGCGGTGCCGGAGTGGGAGGTCGCGGCGCCCGCGACCGCGGCTCCGCCGACGGCGGCTCCGGTGAGGGCGGCGACGCCGAGTCCGACGTGTTTGACCTTGCTGAGCATGGTTGCTCCTTTTCGTTCGACCGGGCCATCCCCGGGTTCGAGAACCACGATGCAGCCGGCGCCTTGGATAACCCTTCGACGGGTCTAGGAAAACGCTGAGGATGGATTCGCTGCGTTTTCCCAGGAGATTCACAGCAAGTGATGCAAAGGTTCAGGACATGAGCGAAACGAACGGCAGCGCCAGGATCCTCGTCGTCGACGACGAGCCGTCGATCGTCGATGCGGTCGCTACGGCGCTCCGGTACGAGGGCTTCGAGGTCCGCGAGGAAGGGACTGGGCGCGGCGCCATCGCAGTCGTCGCGGACTTTGAGCCCGACCTCGTCGTGCTCGACTGGATGCTCCCCGATCTCGACGGAATCGAGGTCGGCAGGCGCCTGCGCGAGCGCGGTTTTCACACGGCGATCCTCTTCCTCACTGCCAAGGATGCGGTGGAGAACAAGGTCGAAGCGCTGCGGGCCGGCGGCGACGACTATGTAACGAAGCCGTTCAGCCTCGCCGAGGTTGTCGCGCGCGTCCAGGCGATCCTCCGCCGCACCGCCGGCGATCTGCCCGGCGACGTCATCCGTTTCGCCGACGTGACGCTCGACGAGTCGCGGCACGAGGTTCACCGCGGGAACACGCGCGTCGACCTGACCGCGACCGAGTTCGCGCTGCTCCGCTACTTCCTCCTCAACCCTCGCCGCGTGCTCTCGAAGGGGCAGATCCTGCAGAACGTGTGGCGCTACGACTTCGGCGGTAACTCGAACGTCGTCGAGACCTACGTGAGCTATCTGCGTAAGAAACTCGATGCGCTCGGGCCACCGCTGATCCGGACGATCCGGCAGGCGGGCTACATGCTCGAAACCGGGGAGTAATGCTCGCGCGGCTCTCGTTGCGGGCGCGGTTGCTGCTCGGGGTCGTCCTCCTCTCCCTGCTCGGGCTCGCAGCGGCGGACATCGCCACGTATGCCTCTCTCCACTCCTTTCTTCTGCACCAGGTGGACCAGAGGCTCGAGGCCGGGCATGCGAGCGTCGAAGGGGGACCGTCCGGCCAGGATCCCGACGCTGAGGGAGGTCGCGGCGGGCCCCCGCCCGAGGGCGTCGACTGGTACGGGTTCCGAACGCTCGGCAGTTCGGTCGTGCATGGCGGGTGCCTCGTCCGGGACTGTTCGCCGCCGCAACTGCCGGCGACCGTGCGCCTCGCGCCGCATCCCAACGGGCGCGATGAACGCGTCGCCTACTTCACCGCCGCGTCGCACAACCATGAGGCCGCATACCGTGTTCGCGCTTCCATCGAGCCGCAAAATCCCGGCCGGATCCTCTTTGTGGCCACCTCACTGGGCGGCGTCGACAGCACGTTGCACCGGCTGCTGCTCATCGAGTTGATCGCGACTGCGGCGGTCCTGGTGGCCCTCGCTGCGCTCGCCCTTTGGGTCGTGCGGCTCGGGCTTCGCCCGCTGCACCAGATCGAGCTGACCGCGGGCGCGATCACCGCCGGCGACCTCTCGCGCCGGGTCGACCATGCGGATCCGCAGACCGAAGTCGGCCGCGTCGGCAGTGCATTGAACACGATGCTCGATCACATCGAGGCGTCGGATCGGCGCTTGCGACGCTTCATCGCAGACGCGTCTCACGAGCTGCGCACCCCGCTGGCCGCCGTGCGCGCCTATGCCGAACTGTTCGAGCGCGGCGCCTCCTCGCGTCCCGAGGACCTCGAGCGGTCGATGTCAGGAATCACCCGCGAGGCCGAGCGGATGAGCCTGCTCGTCGACGATTTGCTTCTGCTCGCGCGGCTCGACGAGGGACGTCCGCTCGAACGGAAGCCCGTCGACCTGGCATCGGTCGTGCGGGAGGCTGTCGACGCGGCTCGTGTCGTCGACCCGGAGCGGCCGATCGAGCTCTCCGCGGAGCCCGCGATCGTCACGGGCGACGAGGCACGCCTCCGCCAGGTCATCGACAATCTGCTGGCGAACACGCGGTCACACACGCCCGAGGGATCGCCCGTCTCCATCGAGCTTCGGAGCGCCTACGGCCGCGCCGAACTGAGAGTTGCCGACCGCGGGCCCGGCCTGACGATGGAGCAGGCGGCGCACGTGTTCGAGCGCTTCTACCGCGCCGACAGCTCGCGCGCGCGGGCGAGCGGCGGCGCCGGCCTCGGCCTCTCCATCGTCGCAGGCGTCACCGAGGCGCACGGTGGAACGGCGGCAGTGTGGCCGACGCCGGGCGGCGGCGCGACCTTTGAAATCACGCTGCCGCTTCGCGCCGATTGATGCCGCTCTACGCGGCGAGCTCTTCCGGGAGAGGGGCTGCGAACCCGTAGACCACGGCTTCGTCCTCACGTCGGTCGAGTGAGAACGGCAGCAGCGTTGTCGCCGCCAAGGCGAGAACGACTGCCAGGTCGAGCAGCGCGTTGCTGAGGATTGCGGTTTGCAGAGTCATGGTCGCTCCTTGCAGTTCGTTGTCCGTCCCCACAGCCTTCTCGCGGCGCATGTGGCGCGGCTGAAGGCGAGCTGAGAAAACGCTGTGTGTGCAGAAGTGCCGACCCGCCGCGCCAAGGCGAGCCGTGACACGGGCCGCTGCGGCGTCGGTGACGGTGACGTACAGCGCCGGCTAGCTCCCGGCGCCGTGGCGGGAGGCGATGCACTCGAGCGCCCAGCCGTTCGCGGTGAGCACGATCTCGCTCTGCGAGGACGTCCGGCTCGTCGCCTGCGTGTTCCTGTGGCACCTCGATCACGACCTGGTGGATCGCGGCCTCGACGTCGGCCTCGAACTCGTGCCGTTCCTCCGACACGATCGCGAACGACGGCGCAAGCTCCCGAAGAGCCATCGCGAGCTCGTCGATCTCGGCGGGCGTCGCGTGTCTCCCGGCGAAGACGCCGAAGTTGACGCGTATCTCGACGCCGGGTTCGTCCCACTCGCGCACGAGCAGCGAGATGGCGGGTTCGTCGATGAACTGGTTCATGCCGGCTCCTATCCGGCCGGCCGAAACTCCTAACGCTCGCGCGGCTCCCAGCGGAACTTGCGCATCGTGAACAGCAGGCCGAAAAGGCCCCAGGCTGCGAGGACGGCCAGGTCTTCGGGCTGCGTCCAGATCGCGTGCCCGCGCAGATAGACGGCGTTGACGAGGTCGATGAAGTACTTCAGCGGCAGGACGTCGGCGATCGCGCGCAGGAACGCCGGCAGATGGCGTGTCTCCCCGAACGACCCGCTCAGGAAGGCCATCGGCAGCAGGATCGAGTTGACGACCGCGGACGAGCCCTCCGCGGAGCGGATCACCGAGGCGGTCGCCGTGCCGAGCGCAGCGAACACGGCCGCGCCGAGCACGATCGCGGCGATGAGTGAGGCGAGCGTCGGCGGGGAACGGCGTCGAGTAGAGCGCGCGCCCGAGCAGGAACAGTGCGACCGTCTGCAGCGCGAAGACCACGAGCGTCGACACGAGCAGCGACGCGACGTAGGTCGCCGGCGGCAGCGGCGTCGAGCGCAGCCGCTTGAGGATCCCGTTCTCCCGGCGCAGCACGAGCTGGATCGCCAGCCCGGCGAAGGCGGTGTTCGCGCACCCGTAGCCGATCAGCCCGGCGAGCAGCGCCTCCGGCGCGGGCACGCCGTAGATCGTCCCCGAGTAGACGGACGCGAGCAGGACGAAGAGCAGTAGCGGGAAGAAGAAGATGAAGAACGCGGCCTCACGGCTGCGCCAGAAGACGAGCTGCTCCGAGCGGAGCTGGTGGACGAAGAGCCGGCGCGCCGGCCGGCGGACCCGACGCGGATCGCGTCGGCGCTCATGCCTCGACCTCGTCGGCCGGTCAGCGCGAGGTAGACCTCCTCGAGCGACGGTCGCCGCACCTCGAGGCCTTCGAGCTCCTCGCCGCGGGCGACCGCCGCAGCGGTCAGCTCGGCGAGCACGCGCGTCGGCTCGCTCGTCTGCACGCAGCACCTCCTCGCCGTTCTGCGGCGGTAGCGAATCTCGGTCTCGAGGTCGGTGGTCGTCAGCTCGCGCGGCGTGCCGACCCGCACGATCCGTCCCTCGCGCATCACCGCGACGCGGTCGGCGAGCTGCTCGGCCTCGTCGAGGTAGTGCGTCGTGAGCAGGACGGTCTTGCCGAGCGCGCGCAGCGAGCGGATCATCTCCCACGCCGCGCGGCGCGCCTGCCGGGTCGAAGCCGGTCGTCGGCTCGTCGAGGAAGACGAGGTCGGGGTCGCCGACGAGCGCGATGCCGAGGTCGAGCCGCCGCTTCTGGCCGCCCGAGAGCGTCTTGACGCGGGCGTCGCGCTTGTCCTGCGAGGCCGACGAGCGCGATCACCTCGTCGACGTCGCGCGG
The DNA here is from genome assembly GCA_963794255.1 of uncultured Actinomycetes bacterium. Taxonomy (GTDB): domain Bacteria; phylum Actinomycetota; class Thermoleophilia; order Gaiellales; family Gaiellaceae; genus Palsa-739. Next base: position 39,880 of record CAWCDC010000009.1, read on the forward strand.
CGTGCGGTAGTAGCCGGCGAAGATCGCGTGCGTCTCGCGCACGGTCAGGTTCGGCCAGAGCTGGGACTGCTGGAGCACGACGCCGATGCGCTCGCGGAAGTCCCGGGCCGGGCTGCTCGGGGTCGTGGCCGAGCACGCGGACCTCGCCGGCGTCGCGGCTGCGGTAGCCCTCGAGGATCTCGACGGTCGTCGTCTTGCCGGCGCCGTTCGGGCCGAGCAGCCCGAAGACCTCGCCCTCCTCGATCGCGAAGTCGACCCCGCGCACCGCCTCGAGGCTGCCGTAGGCCTTGCGCAGGCCGCGGACCTCGATCGCATGCATCGGCGGAGAAGGGTAGACGGGACTCGGCAGTACAGTCGCGAGGTGGGCACTTTCCGCTACGTCTTCGCCGACGTCTTCACCGACGTCCCGTTCGCCGGCCTCGCACGCGAGATCAACTTCTCCGAGATGCCAGCTTCACCCCGAGGCGGCCAAGGTCATCGTCCGCTGGATCGAGTTCAGCAGGAGGCGTGGCTGGAATCGATGACGGCTACTACGAGGAGTAAGCCCGCCGCCTAAGGCACCGTCGGGGGAAGGTGATCCTTCGTCTGGTTCAGCCAATCCTCGAAGTCGACTTGAAGCCGCTTGAGGTCTTGCGGCTGGATCGGATTCATGTGGGCGACGATATTGCGGGTGTGCTCGGACGCCTTCAATAGCTCCGGGAACCACGTCACACGAGGAAACAGCGGGCGCTTGAAAACTTTGCCGCCCTTCTCGCTCTGCACGATCAGGACGAGTTCGCCAAATGTGGTGTAGTAGATCGGTCGAGCGTTCCGGGCGCTGTGCGTCCGGTTCTCAGCGTCCGCTTTCCGGGTTCCGCTCGACGGTCTTTCGTACGTCGGTTGAGACGATCTTGGGATCGTCGTACCAGTTCGCGCCATATGCGGCGGTGAGGTGCCCGTCGATGAACTCGCGGACAGAGTTCTCGAATGCGTAGAGCAGTGGGTAGACGTTGATAGCCATGCGTTCGGCGTCTTTTCGATGGTGCTCCGAAAGCAGGCCTCCAGGAATCTTGATCTTGCCGAGCGCGATCTCGGAGCGCGCTGGGGGCGCATTGCTCGTCGTGGGCCGGGATTTCGGTGCAGCCGGTGCTACAGCGCGCGGAGAGGAAGGTTGAGGTGCGGACCCTCCGCTACGCAGTTCCCGCACCCTGGCGATCTGCTCGGACGTGAGGTAGTCCTGAAGCCGAAGGCCATGCTTCGTAGGCAAGGGACAACGAGCGCCTCCTTCGCTGGTGCTTGGAAGCTCCTCTGGCTCGCCGGGCGGTCAGGCGCTGGAGTTGCCGGTCGCCGATTTCGAGCTTGTCCTTCAGATGCTGACGAAGCTCTCTGCTGTCCCCACACGTCAGATCAGACCAGTCGCCTTGTACTCCGTAGTCGATCCTGCCGCCGCGCTTATCTAGCAGACCGGCGTCGAGCAACTCCACTACGCGAGCGCTGAACGTCGACGCGCCGCTTCCGGTTTTCTTCGTGACTGCCGTCTTGATCTTGCCCGCGGGCGTCCACTTCTTCGTCCCGTCGAGGATGGCGGCGTTCAACTTGTCGGAGCGGACCTTCTGCCTCATCCGCTCGATCGCATCTGCGTGCGCGATCCTGCGTGATCGCTGTCGAGTCGGTCGAGCCTCTCGATTACTTCGTCAGTACTCATCACTCCGCTCCTTGGCTTTGGTCAGTTATCTTCTTTGCCTTCTGGATCGTCACGTTGACGGTGTTGGCGGTCGTCCCAAGCAACTCCGCGATGCGCGTAGGGACCGAACCCCGCTTTGCTGAGTTCGAGGATCGCTTCACCTTGGCTCTGGCTTCTTTGCCGAAGGTCGATGGCCATGAGGCGGACGAGTTCCTCGATCGGCTCCATCCTGCTTGTCGACCCCCCTAGCCACGGCCCTTAGCCTTCTTGCCACGCGTTATCGCCATTCGGACGCGTGTCGTACTTCTTGCCCGTCACCCGTCGCGATCTCCTCAATCGAAAGGCCCGCCTGCGCGAGCAGGACCTCCGTCTTCGCCGCTTCCGTGGTCGTCCCGTGTTCGGTTTTCGCGCTCGTCGATTAGCAAGCGCGAGCATTCCTGCTCAGGGCACTTTCGAGGCGGATTCCGGTCCGGTCCTGGGCTTTTGTGTCTAGTCGCCATTTCGTTCCTCCCGCTCGTCGAGGTAAGGACGCGTAGCCGAACAGCCCGGACGAACCTCCTGCACAGAGCCATAGAACGGATACCTAGGATGTTACGTAGCGAACGAGTGATCGCTGTGGAAGGGGCGGTGCAAGGCCTGTGGATAAAGTCGAGCCAT
>CAWCDC010000010.1:0-809793 GCA_963794255.1 uncultured Actinomycetes bacterium
GAGTACCATCGGCCCTGGCAAGCTTAACTTCTCTGTTCGGAATGGGAAGAGGTGTCTCCCTGCCGGTATGACCGCCGAACTGTCAAGGCTTCGCGCATACGCGTAGGCCTTCAAAACTCCATAGCGACTCTGACCGAAGTTCAAATCAAGACCTCGGGCAATTAGTACGGGTCCGCTGAACGCATTGCTGCGCTTGCACGTCCCGCCTATCAAGGTCGTAGTCTCCGACCGCCCTTACTCCCTCGAGGGGATGGGAGCTCTCATCTCGAGGTGGGCTTCCCGCTTAGATGCTTTCAGCGGTTATCCCATCCAGACGTGGCTAATCAGCAGCGCCGTTGGCACGACGACTGATACACCAGAGGTCTGTTCGTCTCGGTCCTCTCGTACTAGAGACGACTCCTCTCAAAGCTCCAGCGCCCATGGTGGATAGGGACCGAACTGTCTCACGACGTTCTGAACCCAGCTCGCGTACCGCTTTAATGGGCGAACAGCCCAACCCTTGGGACCTGCTTCAGCCCCAGGATGCGACGAGCCGACATCGAGGTGCCAAACCCTTCCGTCGATGTGGACTCTTGGGAAGGATAAGCCTGTTATCCCCGGAGTACCTTTTATCCGTTGACCGACGGCACGTCCACCAGTTACCGCCGGATCACTAACACCCGCTTTCGCGCCTGCTCGACCTGTCTGTCTCGCAGTCAAGCTCCCTTATGCGTTTGCACTCTACGCACGATTTCCAACCGTGCTGAGGGAACCTTTGTGCGCCTCCGTTACATTTTGGGAGGCGACCGCCCCAGTCAAACTACCCACCTGACGCTGTTCCCGCCCCGGATTACGGCAGCGGGTTAGAAGCCCAGAACACGAAGGGTGGTATCCCAAGATTGGCTCCACGAGGACTGGCGTCCCCGCTTCACAAGCCTCCCACCTATCCTGGACAACGAATCCCGAACTCCAACGTCAAACTGTAGTAAAGGTTCACGGGGTCTTTCCGTCCAACCACGGGTATTCGGCATCTTCACCGAAACTACAATTTCACCGGATCCCTCGTTGAGACAGCGCCCAAGTCGTTACTCCATTCGTGCAGGTCGGAACTTACCCGACAAGGAATTTCGCTACCTTAGGACGGTTATAGTTACCGCCGCCGTTTACTGGGGCTTGGATTCAAAGCTTCGCCCGAAAGCTAACCTCTCCTCGTGACCTTCCAGCACCGGGCAGGAGTCAGCCCCTATACGTCGTCTTACGACTTCGCAGAGACCTGTGTTTTTGGTAAACAGTCGCTTGGGCCGTTTCACTGCGGCCCCCTCGAGCTAAGCCCGTAAAGAGCTTCACTCTACCGGGGCGTCCCTTCTCCCGAAGTTACGGGACCATTTTGCCGAGTTCCTTAACGAGGGTTCTTCCGATCGCCTTGGTATTCTCTACCTGCCCACCTGTGTCGGTTTTGGTACGGGCACGTCCAACCTCCCTAGAGGATTTTCTTGGAGGCATGGTTTCAGGCACTTCGGCCCCATAGGGCCTCGGCATCCCGTCTCAGGCTTCACGGCCGGCGGATTTTCCTACCAGCCACCCTACGCGGTTACCCCAGGACGACCAACGCCTGGGTTGCCCTAACCTACCCCGTCCCCCCATCGGTGATAACGGTTGGTACGTGGTACAGGAATATCAACCTGTTGTCCATCGCCTACGCCTGTCGGCCTCGGCTTAGGTCCCGACTAACCCTGAGCAGATTAGCTTTACTCAGGAACCCTTGGGCATTCGGCGGGCGAGTTTCTCACTCGCCTTTCGTTACTCATGCCAGCATTCTCACTTCCCAGCGCTCCACGGCAGGCTTACGCCGCCGCTTCACCGCCCTGGGAACGCTCCCCTACCACTCCACGCAAAGCGTGAAGTCCGTGGCTTCGGTTCCATGCTTGAGCCCCGTTACATTGTCCGCGCCCGACCACTTGACCAGTGAGCTGTTACGCACTCTTTGAATGGTGGCTGCTTCTAAGCCAACATCCTGGTTGTCTGTGCAATCGGACATCGTTTCCCACTTAGCATGGAATTAGGGACCTTAGCCGACGGTCCGGGCTGTTTCCCTTTTGAGCACGAAGCTTATCCCCCGCACTCTGACTGCCACGCTTTGGAATAACGGCATTCGGAGTTTGCCTGACTTCGGTAAGCTGGTAGGCCCCCTAGGCCAAACAGTGCTCTACAACCGTTATTGAACGCGTGACGCTATACCTAAATATATTTCGGGGAGAACCAGATATCTCTGAGTTTGATTAGCCTTTCACTCCGACCCACAGCTCATCCCCGCCGTTTTCAACCGACGTGGGTTCGGTCCTCCACGGGGTCTTACCCCCGCTTCAACCTGGCCATGGGTAGATCACTCAGTTTCGGGTCTAGCTCCCACGACTGAATCGCCCTATTCAGACTCGCTTTCGCTACGGCTCCGTTTCCTTAACCTTGCCGTGGAAGACTAACTCGCTGGCTCATTATGCAAAAGGCACGCCGTCACCGGACTAGCCGGCTCCGACCGCTTGTAAGCACACGGTTTCAGGTGCTATTTCACTCCCCTTCCGGGGTACTTTTCACCTTTCCCTCACGGTACTAGTTCACTATCGGTCACCGAGTAGTACTTAGCCTTACGGGGTGGTCCCCGCGGATTCCGACCGGGTTTCCCGTGCCCGGCCGTACTCAGGTACTCGTCGAGGAAGGCCGCGCGCTTTCGCCTACAGGACTGTTACCTGCTGTGGTGTGGCTTTCCATCCACTTCGGCTAACACGCGACTTTGTAACTTCCCGACCCGCCGGCAGGCGGATCAAGACGAGCCCTACAACCCCTACGTGACAACGGCTGCCGCCTATCACGTCACGCAGGTTTGGGCTGATCCCCTTTCGCTCGCCACTACTAAGGGAGTCGAGGTTTCTTTCCTTTCCTCCGGCTACTTAGATGTTTCAGTTCGCCGGCTTACCCCCCGCACCCTATGTATTCAGGTACGGGTACCGCCGCATTACCAGCGGTGAGTTTCCTCATTCGGAAATCCCGGGATCGCAGAATGGTCAGCTTCTCCCCCGGGCTTATCGCAGCCGCCCACGTCCTTCATCGGCTCTCGGTGCCAAGGCATCCACCGTGTGCTCTTGTTCTCTTGATCAGAAGAACTCCGGTATAGATGTCGCTATGGAGTTTTCAAGGTCCACGCGGGCTCGAGCGCCCAGTCCTTCAAAACTCAACAGCGTACGTCCCTGTACCAGTACGGCACAGTCGCCGAGATCGACGTTTGTTCCAGGCGAGCCGGTTATCCCGACGGCCGAAAGCCATCAAGGGGTCCGACGCCTGCCGGAGTAAGAGCTCCGGCATCCCTAGAAAGGAGGTGATCCAGCCGCAGCTTCCGCTACGGCTACCTTGTTACGACTTCACCCCAATCATCGACCCTACCTTCGACGGCTCCCTCCCTTGCGGGTTAGGCCACCGGCTTCGGGTATTGCCGACTTTCGTGGTGTGACGGGCGGTGTGTACAAGGCCCGGGAACATATTCACCGCGGCATTGCTGATCCGCGATTACTAGCAACTCCGCCTTCATGGAGGCGAGTTTCAGCCTCCAATCCGAACCGAGACCGACTTTTTGGGATTCGCTCCCTCTCGCGAGTTTGCAGCCCTTTGTATCGGCCAATGTAGCACGTGTGTAGCCCAGGACATAAGGGGCATGATGACTTGACTTCGACCCCACCTTCCTCCGATTTGTCACCGGCAGTCTCCCATGAGTCCCCGTCTTTCACGCTGGCAACATGGGACAGGGGTTGCGCTCGTTGCGGGACTTAACCCAACATCTCACGACACGAGCTGACGACAGCCATGCACCACCTGCACACTGGCCCCGAAGGGGGGCCGAATTTCTCCGGCTTTCCAGTGCATGTCAAGCCCTGGTAAGGTTCTTCGCGTTGCGTCGAATTAAACCACATGCTCCGCTGCTTGTGCGGGCCCCCGTCAATTCCTTTGAGTTTTAGCCTTGCGGCCGTACTCCCCAGGCGGGGCACTTAATGCGTTAGCTTCGGCACAGCGGGAGTCGATACCCGCCACACCTAGTGCCCATCGTTTACGGCGTGGACTACCAGGGTATCTAATCCTGTTCGCTCCCCACGCTTTCGCGTCTCAGCGTCAGTACCGTCCCAGAGAGCCGCCTTCGCCACGGGTGTTCTTCCCGATATCTGCGCATTTCACCGCTACACCGGGAATTCCACTCTCCTCTTCCGGACTCTAGCCAAGCGGTTTCAACCGACGTCTCGAGGTTGAGCCTCGAGTTTTCACAGCTGACCTGCTTGGCCGCCTACACGCTCTTTACGCCCAATAAATCCGGACAACGCTTGCCCCCTACGTATTACCGCGGCTGCTGGCACGTAGTTAGCCGGGGCTTCTTCTGGAGGTACCGTCACCCTCTGGGCTATTAACCCGAGTGGCTTCGTCCCTCCTGAAAGAGGTTTACAACCCTAAGGCCTTCTTCCCTCACGCGGCGTCGCTGCGTCAGGCTTTCGCCCATTGCGCAAGATTCCCTACTGCTGCCTCCCGTAGGAGTCTGGGCCGTGTCTCAGTCCCAGTGTGGCTGATCGTCCTCTCAGACCAGCTACGGATCGTCGCCTTGGTGGGCCTTTACCTCACCAACAAGCTAATCCGCCGCGGGCTCGTCCCCGACCGGAGGCCGAAGCTACCCTTTTCCGGCCGGCCCTAAAGCCAGACGGAGCATCCGGTATTAATCCAAGTTTCCCTGGGCTATCCCGGTGTCGGGGGTTGATTACCCACGTGTTACTCACCCGTTCGCCGCTGTCCCCAGAGCCGAAGCCCTGGTTCTCGCTCGACTTGCATGTATTAAGCGCGCCGCCAGCGTTCGTCCTGAGCCAGGATCAAACTCTCCGTGAAGAAAGGTGACCGGTAAACCGGCCAGTCTTTTGTCACTTTGAGCTTGTGCTCAAAGTCCCATCCCGAAGGATGGAGACAGGTTTCGTTCTCAACCACATCCCGAGGGATGTGGCCTCGACGTAAACGCACGCTGTTGAGTTTTCAAGGACCGAGCCTTCGGGACGGCATAAAAAAGGCCTCGACTCACGCCAGAGGCCTCGGGACTTGCTGGACTTCCTCTTGCGGGGGAATCCTCCTGAGGCTCTCCGTTTTCAGTCGCTTGCAGGGACTTTTCCGAACCGCCCTCTCGGGCAGCCGGGGAAGTGTAGCAGGGTCCCGAGCGCCCGTCAAGTGGCTTCGTTGAGCCGAACGAAGCGCCGTTTGCCGGCCTGCAGGACGGCCCCTGCCAGCCGGGCCCGCGGGAGGTCGAGATCGCCCACGGGCTCGCCGTCGAGCTTCACCCCTCCCTGGGCGATCAGTCGCCTTGCCTCGCTCGTCGAGAGACCGAATGCGTCGGCCAGGAGAGCCGGCAGATGAACGGGATCGCCGGCCGGCAGCGGGTGCTCCGGAATCTCCTCGGGTGCCTCGCCGTGCCGGACGACACGGTCGAAGTGCTCCTCGGCGGCGCGGGCGGCCTCCTCCCCGTGCGAGCGCTCCACGATGAAGCGCGCGAGTGCGAGCTTCGCCTGCATCGGATCGCCCTCGGGAACGGGCCGCTCGGCGACGAGCGTCCACCACTCCTCGAGCTGCGAGTCGGGGATCCGCATCGTGCGCCCGAACATCTCCTCGGGCGGCGCGGTGAGCGGGACGTTGTTCCCCACCGACGAGCTCATCTTCTCGCCGTCCCACGAGAGCAGGAGCGGCGTCGTGAGCACGACCTGCGGCTCGAGGCCGAACGCCTCCATGACCTCGCGGCCGGCGAGCAGGTTGTAGAGCTGGTCGGTGCCGCCGAGCTCGACGTCGGCCTCGATCGCCACCGAGTCGTACGCCTGCATGAGCGGGTAGAGAAGCTCGGAGACCGAGATCGGCTCGCCGGCGCGGTACCGCTTGTGGAAGTCGTCGCGCTCGAGCATCCGCGCGACGGTGACGATCCGGCCGAGCCGCACGACGTCGGCGTAGGAGAGCTTCGAGAGCCACTCGCCGTTGTACCGCACTTCCAGCAGCTCGGGATCGTCGCGCAGGATCGTCTTCGCCTGCTCGAGGTACCGCTGCGCATTGGCGTCGATCTCCTCGTCCGAGAGGATCGGCCGCTCGCTCGAGCGACCCGACGGATCGCCGATTCGCGTCGTGTAGTCGCCGACGATGAAGACCGCCTTGTGGCCCTCGTCCTGGAAGGCGCGCATCCGCTGCAGAGGGATGCCCCGCCCGACGTGGATGTCGGGCGAGGTGACGTCGATCCCGAGCTTGACGCGCAGGGGCCGGCCGAGCTTCAGCTTCGCCTCGAGGCCGCCGGCCGGGAGGACGTCGACTGCGTTCCGGGTCAGATCTTCGATCGGCACGGGCGGATCCTAGAGGTGGCGGATCTCGAGCGGCTCGAGCTCGTCGGCGGGCTCGAAGCCGAAGATCTGCCCGACGAAGGAGAGCGTCGCCTCGAGCGCTCGGCGGACGTTCTCCTGCTTGCGGAAGCCGTGGCCCTCGCCCTCGAAGGGGATGTACGCGTGAGGGACGCCGTTGCGGTCGGCCGCCTCGACCATGGCCTCGGCCTGGGACGGCGGCACGACCTTGTCGTCGAGCCCCTGGAGCACGAGCAGCGGACGCTCGAGCCGGTCGGCGAAGTGGATCGGCGAGCGGGCGCGATAGAGGTCGGCGCGCTCGGGATACGGCCCGACCAGTGAGTCGAGATAGCGCGACTCGAACTTGTGGGTCTCGAGCCCGAGCGCCTCGACGTCGGCGACGCCGAAGAGGCTGACGCCCGCCGCGAAGGAGTCCGGCTCGAACGTCAGGGAGCAGAAGACGACGTAGCCGCCGGCGCTGCCGCCCTCCACCCACGTCCGCTCCGGGTCGGCCTCGCCGCTCTCCGCGAGATAGCGCGCGGCGGCGACGCAGTCCTGCCAGTCGATCTCTCCCCAGCGGCCGTCGAGCAGGCGCCGGTACGCGCGACCGAAGCCCGAGCTGCCGCGGTAGTTGACGTCGACGACGCCGATCCCGCGCTGCGTCCAGAACAGGTAGTTCGGGATGAACAAGGGCGACGCGTGCGCCGTCGGGCCGCCGTGACAGACGACACGCAGCGGCGGGCGCTCGCCTTCGGGTCCCTCGGAATCGGCGCTCGTCGGCGGGTAGTAGAAGGCGTGAGCCGTCGCCCCGTCGGTTGTCGGGAACTCGATCGCTCCCGGCAGCGCGACCGCGGCCGGATCGAGGCCGAGGTCGATCACGCGATGCAGGACGGTCTCCTCGCCGGTGGCGGCGTCCCAGAGCACGACGGTCGGCGGCTCCGACGGCGAGGCGGCGGAGAACGCGACGCGGCTCCCGTGCGCGTCGAGCATCGTCGGGCCGTACGCCGTCCAGCCGAGCCCGGCCGGTTGCAGCGAGCCGGTCTCCGGGTCGAGCAGCTCCAGCGAGTCGACCGCGGAGCGGGTGACGACGCAGACGATTCGTCCGTCGTCCAGGAAGGCGTAGCGCGAGACGCCGAAGACGAACGCGGGGAAGCCGATCTCGCCGTCCTCGAGCGCGGTGAGCGCTTCGTCCTCCCGGTGCAGGTTCCACCAGCCGTTGCGGTCGGTGGCGAAATGGAGGCGCCCGTTCGGCGACCACGCCGGCTGGACGACGGACTCCTCCGGCCCGCCCGCGACGAGCCGCTCGCCCGAGAGCGTCCCATCGCCCTCGAGCTGGGCGACCCGGAGCTCGGTGCCGTCCCACGGCATCCGGGGGTGGTCCCAGCAGACCCAGGCGAGCCGGCCGCCGTCGGGCGAGATCCGCGGCGCCGCGTAGAAGTCGTGTCCGGAGGCGACGATCCTCGGCTCCGCCGAGCCGTCGGCGGGGAGTGCGACGAGCTCGTTGCAAACCTCACCGTCCTCGTGCCGCTCGCGCACGCAGACGACAACCCGGCCGTCGGGCGTCACGGCCCCGTCGGCGTACCGCAGCGAGCTCGGTTCGGGCGGCTCGGGCGTGATCGCCGTAGCGACACCGTCCTCGAGCCGGTAGATCCGGCCGTCGGCGAACTCGGAGTAGAAGCCGGTGTCGCCGTGGAACCAGACCGCGCGGCCGCCGTATTCGTGGACACGCGTGCGGACGTTCGCGCCCGGCGGCGTGACGTCGCGGAGCTCCCCGTCGCGCCACTCGACGACCGCGAGTCGTCCCTCGTCGGCCGGGCGTGCCTCCGCCCAGCGCACCGCCGGCCCCGCGATCGAGAGCGCGTCGAACGCGAAACGTGGGACGCTCGCGATCGTGTCGGCGTCGAGCGGCGAGGGCCAGGTCCCGTACCGGCGGACGGTCACGCGTGAATCCTCGCAGGAGATCAGAAGCGGCGACTGAGGAACGGCGAGCCGGCGAGGCCGTAGCGCCACGGCCGCTCGACGGCGCGCGTGATTCCGATCCGTGGACCGACGACGAGCGTCGGCTCCGACTCGCGCGCGACGAGCTCGAACGGCGGCTCGTCGAGCGCCAGTCCGTCGCATGCGTGAGTAATGCCGAGCGCCTGGCAGAGCTTGCCGGGTCCGGAGCAGAGCGCGCGGGCCGCGTCGAGCCCGCGCCGCTCGCGCATCGCCTCGACCCCTCGGGTCGGCTCGAGCGCCCGCACGAGCGCCGCCTCGGCCCGGCCTGCGGGCGCACAGACGAGGTTGAGGCACCAGTGGATTCCGTACGAGCGGTAGACGTAGGCGTGGCCCGGCGGGCCGAACATCGACGTCGTGCGCGCGGTCGGGCCGCGGAAGCCGTGGCTTGCGGGGTCATCCTGGTCGTACGCCTCGACCTCGACGATCGTGCCGCCCACGCCGTCGACGGAGAGCGTCGCGCCGATCAGCTCCGGTGCGACCTCGTGCACCGAGCGCGCGAAGAACTCGCCCGTCAGCCGCTCTCCGGTCACCGGCGTGCTTAGAACAGCTGCTCGGGCTCGGCCGGCTTCGCGGTCTTCTCGAGCACGCGGCGCGCGCGACGCCCGAGATCGCGGACGTCGAACGAGCCCTCGTCGACCGCCTTCGCAACCCGCTCGGCGAGGTCGAGCGCGTCGTCGAGGACGACAGACATCGTCGCCGGGTCCTGCCCCATGTCCTGGAGGATCGTGCGCTCGGTCCGGCCGGCGAGGATGGGCTCGGCGATGCCGTCGATCCACACGCGCGTGCGCCGGCCGCCGCCGCGGTCGTCTCCGGTGATCGGCTCGAGCGCGTAGATCCGGTCGGCGCGAGCCCACTTGCCGAACCCGAGGAAGACCATCCGCGTGGCGCTGTCCGCCATGCGCGGATCATCGCATGCGCCGAGGCGCTACTCGAAGAACGTGTCCTCGTGCGAGTACGGCGGCGAACACATGCAGAGGATGGTCAACTCGCTCGTCCCGTCGTTCTCGAGCGTGTGCCACGCGCCGGGCGGGATCAGGATTGCGTCACCGGGACGGACCGTGAGCGTCTCGCCGTCGACTTCCAGCGAGCCGGAGCCCTTGGTGACGAGATAGATCTCCTCGGTGCGCTCGTGGTAGTGGCGCTGGGTCGCCTGGCTCGGCTCGAGCGTGGCCTCGGCGAGGCTCTGTGCGGCCGTGTGGTGGAGCTCGCGGATGGTCGACCCGTCCTTGGTCGCGAACGGCTCCGCGCGATCGATGCTCTGCAGCTTCACAGGGCCGAGGAGAGAACCTCGGCCACACGTTCCTGCGCGGCCGGCTCGATCCCGGTGAAGAACGGCAACGCGAGCGAGCGCGAGCTCACATCCTCGGCGACCGGGCAGAGCCCCTCCTCGAAGCCGAACCGCTCGCGCATGTACGGCTGGAGGTGGATCGAAGGCAGATAGCGGTTGTAGCCGACGCTCTCTCGCTCGAAGGTCGCGATCGCGCGCTCGCGTGTCTCCGAGTCGGGGAAGAGCACGACATAGACGAACCAGGAGCGACGGTGGTCGGCGTCGTCAGGCGCGGGAAGCTCGAGCCCGTCCGCCGAGCTCAGCAGCGCTGTGTAGCGGTTCGCCGCGTCGGCCCGGCGCGCCAGGATCTCGTCGAGCCGCTCGAGCTGGCCGATGCCGAGCGCGGCCGCGATGTCGCTGAGCCGGTAGTTGAAGCCGAGGCGAACGTGCTCGAGCCAGCCCCCCGGCTCCGGCCTGCCCTGGTTGCGCAACGAGCGGAGCAGGTGCCACTCCTCCTCGGAGTGCGTGACCACCATGCCGCCCTCGCCCGTCGTGATCTGCTTGTTCGGATAGAAGGCGAAGACGGACGGGGCGCCATGGGAGCCGATCGGAGCGCCGCGATACTCCGCGCCGAGCGCTTCGCACGCGTCGTCGATCAGCGCGAGGCCGTGCCGCTCGGCGATGGCACGCAGCTCGTCGAGCTCGCCCGGGTAGCCGTAGATGTCGACGCCGACGATCGCCTTCGTCCGCTCGGTGACAGCCGCCTCGACTGCGGCCGGGTCGAGGTTCCACGTGCGCGGGTCGACGTCCGCGAAGACGGGAACGCCCCCTTCGTACATGAAGCAGTTCGCCGACGCGGCGAACGAGTAGGGAGAGGTGATGACCTCGTCGCCCGGGCCGATGCCGGCGCTGATACAGAGCAGATGCAGTCCCGTCGTGCCCGACGAGACGGCCGCCGCGTAGGGCGCGCCCACCCGCTCGGCGAGGAGCTCCTCGAACCGGTCGATGGTCGGCCCGAGCGAGAGCCGCCCGGACCGCAGCACCTCGAGGACGAGCTCCTCTTCCCGCTCGCCGATGTACGGCCCCGAGAGCGGGACCGCCTGCACCTCCTGCCTCACGCCGTGTGCTCGGCCCTGTCGCCGGCGGGCGCGAACTCGAGCCACTGGCTCCAGCGCTCGCTGCGTCCGTGCACGGTGTCGAGGTACGCCTGCTGGATCTCCTGCGTGACCGGGCCGGGCGGGCCGACCACCTGGTCGTCGATCTCGCGGATCGGCGTCACCTCGGCAGCCGTTCCGACCATGAACACCTCGTCGGCGAGATAGAGGTCGGTGCGGATGATCGGCTTCTCGACGACGCGATGGCCGAGATCCTGCGCGATCTGGATCACGGAGTCGCGCGTGATGCCGACGAGGATCGAGGCCGCCAGGTCGGGCGTGTAGATGACGCCTTCGCGGACGACGAAGATGCTCTCGCCGGAGCCGTCGGCGACGTAGCCGTCTCCGGTGAGCAGGATCGCCTCGTCGTAACCGGCGCGGTTCGCCTCGCCGACCGCGAGCATCGAGTTGACGTAGACGCCGGTCGCCTTGGCGACGTGTGGGATGACGTTCGGGCCGACTCGCTGCCAGCTCGACACCTTGGCGCGGATCCCGTTTTGCTGGCCCTCCTCGCCGAGGTAGGCGCCCCACGGCCACGACATGATCGCGACGTCGACGGGGTTACCCACTGCCGAGACCCCGAGCTCGCCGTAGCCGACGAACGCGATCGGGCGCAGGTAGCACGACGGCAGCTCGTTGGCTCCGATCAGGTCCCAGGTCGCGGTTCGCAGCTCTTCGACCGAGAAGGGAACCTCCAGGTAGAGGAGCTGCGCCGACCGGTGCAGCCGCTCGAGGTGATCGGTGAGGCGGAAGACGGACGTGCCGCGCTCGGTCTCGTAGGCGCGGATGCCTTCGAAGACTCCAGAGCCGTAGTGCAGGCCGTGCGTGCCGACGTGGACCGTCGCGTCGGCCCAGTCGACCAGCTCGCCGTTCATCCAGATCTTCTTCGTCTCAAGCATCTGCGGCTCGTCCCTTCAGTCGAGGTGCTGAACGTCGAATCGTACCCGGACGGCTTGAACATCCCCTAAGTCAGGTCTGCGGCGCGGGCTTGCGTGAGCCGGACGAGGTCGAGCGGCGCGAGCCCGGCCATGTGGTGCTCGGAGCCGGCGCCGATCCAGACGCGATCGTGCGCGAGGAGCTCTTCGGTGATCAGCACCTGCGAGATGGCCGGCAGGGGGAACGGTGCGACGCCTCCGGGCTCGAATCCGGTTGCAGCGACGACCTCTTCCGGCCTGGCGACGCGCGCGGCTTTGGCGCCGACCGCCGCGGCGACCTTCGTCTCGTCGGCCCGCCGGTCGCCGGGAACGAGCGCGAGCGTCGGGCGGCCGTCCGCGATGAAGACGAGCGACTTGACGATCTGGGCTCGGGAAGCGCCGACGGCCTTCGCCGCCGCGCTCGCGGTGGGCGTCCCTTCCGGGAACTCCTCGACCCGCGCGTCCACACCCGAACGCTGCAGCACTCCGGCGACGCGTGCGACGGGCTCGGGCCAGCGCTCCACGCTCGCACCGTATCCCCCGCAACCCGCCGGGGCACTCCACCGTTGTCCGTCCGGGAGACGACACACTCGAAGGGAGACGACGTGAAGGATCACGAGCGGCGCGCGAAGACCGAGGCGCTCTTCCGGGACGTGAACGAGCGCATCGCGGAGAGCGCGGAGCGTTTCGACTCGACCGAGACCGAGTTCGTCTGCGAATGCGCGGACGCGAACTGCACCCACCGTGTCGCCGCGAGCCTCGCCGAGTACGAGGAGGTGCGCGGCGATCCGGCGACGTTCCTCGTCGTGCCGGGCCACGAGCACGCCGACATCGAGCGTGTCGTCTCGGACCGCGGACGCTTCCGGATCGTGGAGAAGATCCAGGCGGCGGTGCGGCGGACAGTCGTCCGGCTCGATCCTCGCCGGCCCTCGGCGCCGGCCGAGGGCTAGGAGGGCTAGTCCGCCGCCGGCCCGAGCGCGATCACGCGGGCGTCGTCGAAGCCCTCGCCGCGCAGCCGCTCGACGAGCTCCTGCGACGGCGCAGAGTCGACCGTGAGGGCCATGAGCGCCTTGCCGCCGCGCAGGCTGCGCGAGACGGTCATGCCGCCGATGTTGATGCCGGCTTCGCCGAACAGCGTCCCGACGCGGCCGATCACGCCGGGGACGTCGTCGTAGAGGCAGAGCACGAACAGTGGCGCCAGCTCCAGCTCGATCTCGAAGCCGAGGATGTTGACGAGCCAGAGCCTGTGGTCGCTGCCGATCGTCGTCCCCGCGACCCGCACGCGGGACCCGGCCCCACGCAGCTCGACCCGGACGAGATTCGTGTAGTCGCGGGCCGACCGGGACCGCTCCTCTCGCACCTCGATCCCACGCTCGGCCGCGATGAGCGGCGCGTTCACGTAGTTCACCGGCCGGTCGGCGCGCCCCTGGAATGCGCCGTTGAGCGCCGCCACGGTCAGGAGCCGCGCGTCGTAATCGGCGAGAGCGCCGTACACCGTGATCACGATCTCCTCGGCCGAGGCGTCCGAGAGCTCCATCGCGATGCGTCCGAGCCTGGAGGCGAGCGGCACATACGGGCCGAGCACCTCGAGGTCGTCGGCGCCGATGACGGGGATGTTGACGGCGTTCGAGACGAGGCCGCCCTCGAGCGCGGCGGCGACCTGCTCCGCGACGATGACGCCCGCCCGGTCCTGGGCCTCGCCCGTCGAGGCCGCGAGGTGCGGCGTGACGACGACGTTGTCGAGCTCGAGAAGCGGGCCCGAGTACGGCTCGTCGACGAACACGTCGAGCGCCGCGCCGGCGACCTTGCCCGAGCGCAGCGCTGCGAGCAATGCGTCCTCGTCGAGCAGCGGGCCGCGGGCGGCGTTCACGATCCTCACGCCTGGTCGCATCGCCTCGAAGGCGGCGGCGCCGACCGAGCCGCGCGTCTCCCCGTTCAGCGGGAGATGCAGCGTGACGAAGTCGGCCGCCGCGTAGACGTCCTCCGGCGTCTCCACGCGCTCGGCACCGAGCTCGCGGAAACGCTCGGCGCCCACGAACGGGTCGTAGGCGACGACGTGCATCCCCAGCCCGAGCGCTCGGCGCGCCACCTGTTGGCCGATCCGGCCGAAGCCGAGCACCCCCAGCGTCTTGCCGGCGAGCTCGATGCCGCCGTAGGAGCTGCGCTCCCAGCGACCTTGCTTGAGCGCCGCGTGCGCCTGCGGGATGTTGCGAGCAAGGGCGACGAGAAGCCCGATCGTGTGCTCGGCAGCCGACACGACCGTCGACTCGGGCGCATTCGCGACGATGATCCCGCGCCGCGTGGCCGCGTCGACGTCGACGTTGTCAACCCCCACGCCGGCGCGCCCGATCACCTTCAGGTGGTCGGCTCGCTCGATCAGGTCGGCGGTCAGCTTGGTCGCGGAGCGCACCACGATCGCCTCGTAGCCGCCGATGATCTCCTCGAGTGGGCTCTCGGCGTCGACGTCCACGTCGAAGCGGGAGCGGAGGAGATCGACCCCCGCATCTGAGATCTCCTCGCGAACGAGGACGCGTTGCGTCACGTGCGCGAGGGCTCGCTGCTGAAGGCCTCTAGTGCTGCCGTCACCGCGACGCCGCGCTCGACGTCGGCGCCCAGCTCGGCGAGGACGAGCTCGACCGCCGCGATCTGGGTCGTGATGTCGAAGACGTCGAACCAGCCGATGTGGCCGAGGCGGAAGATCTTGCCCTTCAGCTCACCCTGGCCGTTCGCGATCGTGATTCCGAAGCGGTCGCGGACGCCTCGGATGACGTCGCCGGAGTCGATGCCCGAAGGAGCGCGAACCGCGGTAACGACGGCGCTCCGATCCTCGTCCGGCGAGAAGAGCTCGAGCCCGAGCCCCTTGACGCCGGCCCGCGCTGCCCGGCCGAGCCGAACGTGGCGGTCGAACGCGGCCTCCAGCCCTTCCTCGAGCAGGAGCGTGAGCGCGACGTCGAGACCGGCGACGAGCGAGACGGGCGGCGTGAAGGGTGCGTCGAGCGTCTCCTGGCCTTTCCGCGTGCGCTCCCAGTCGAAGTAGAAGCGCGGTGCCGATCCGACCGCGGCGAGTGCAGCGTCGGAAACGGCTGCGAGGCCGAGACCGGGCGGCGTCATGAGCGCCTTCTGCGAGCCCGAGACGACGACGTCGAGGCCCCACGCGTCGGTCTCGCACGGAACGGCCCCGAGACTCGAGACGGCGTCCACCACGACGAGTGCTCCCATCTCCTTGGCAGCCGCCGCGAGCGCCTGCACGTCGGTGACGACACCGGTGGAGGTCTCGGACTGGACGAACCAGACCGCCTTTGCCTCCTTTTCGCCGAGCCGGGCACGAAGGTCGTCCGCGTCGGGGGTCTCTCCCCAGGCGTAGCGGAGCGCGTCCACCTCGGCGCCGTACGCGGTCGTCATCGCGACCCAGCGCTCGCCGAAGCTGCCCGCCGACACCACGAGATGCCGCTCGCCGGGCGAGACGAGGTTCGCCACAGCCGACTCGAAAGCGCCGGTTCCGGAAGCGCCGAAGAGCAGCACGTCGTGCTCCGTCCGGCAGACGTCGCGCAGGCGGGTGAGCACGCGCTCGTAGACCGGCAGGAACTCCGGGCTCCGGTGGTGGATGACCGGCGCGCCGACTGCCGCCAGCACCTCGGGGGGCACCGGCGTCGGTCCCGGGGTGAAGAGGTACCGCTTCGTGGCCATCTCACGAGCGTAGCGATCTAGGCTGCGCGACATGGAAGCACTCGTCGCGTTCGCCGCGGCACTGCTCGCCTTCCGCCTCGCCGGCCTGCTCGCGCGGCGGTACCGGAGCAGCGGGCGGCCTGAGCTGCTCTGGTGGGCGGCCGGGCTCGGCGCCTACGCGGTCGCAGCCGCCGCGATCGCGTGGGGCGAGGCCGCCGGCTGGGACGACCGCGCGTTCCGCGTCTACTACGCAGCCGGCGGTCTACTCACTGCGCCGCTGCTGGGCGCGGGCTCGCTCCTCCTCGCCGGCCGCCGCCGCGCCGCGCCGGTCGTCCTCGCCTACACGGGCTTCGCCGTGGGCATCGCGCTCGCGGTACCGGTTCACGGCACCTTTGCGGCACACGGCATCCCGGCGGCGCAGGACCACCTCGCGTTCGTGCCTGCCCGCCTGCTCGCGATCGTCGCGAACATCGCCGGGACGCTCGCGGTAGTAGTGGTCGCGGCGAGGGGCTTTCGCCGGCGCCCCCTCGGGAACGGACTGATCGTCGCGGGCATCGCCGCAGCCGCCACGGGCAGCGGGCTTGCGGGTCTCGGGGCCGCAGGAAGTTCGATCGGGATCGCGGTCGGAGCGGCGCTGCTTTACGCAGGATTCGTCGCTCCTGCGCACATTCCGGCGTCTTTTTGGCCCAAAATGGCCCATCGCTGAGTCACAAGCGTTGCCTTAACAAAGCACAAACGTGGCAATCGCTACCCTCCCGCCACCGATCGCATAAGCCGCGCCGAGCGGTGCTCGCGCTCAAGGCTTCCAGCCTGGGGCGTCTTCCCGCCCGTTCGGCCTACGACTTGCAGTCGACCAGGAGGTTCATCGATTTGCGGCGCTCTATCCTCGCCTGCGGGCTGCTGCTCGCATTCGCAGGCATGGCCACTGCTGCGGCGGCGGCCCGCTCGACAACAAGCGAAAGAAGTACGAGTCCCAGCACCAGCACGGGCGCGACGGTCGCCACGACCGACGCCGTCCAGGCACCCTCGCGCTGGGAGCTGAAGGACGCGGCCGTTTCCCGGCGCCATATCCGGCGGTATCGCACAGACACGCTGCACTGGCTGACCGTCATGCGCGGCCGGCCGCCCGCCGGCGGCGCACGCTTGCTCGCGGCGCGCTCGTCTGCCGCACAGCTCCGGCAGCTCGCACGGCGCTGGCGGCATCAAGCGCACAAGGCTTGGTGGCACGCAAGCCATCCGCCCGAGCTCCGGGACTGGCTGTGCATCCACCACTACGAGGGCAGCTGGGTGGATTCCGGCAGCCCGTACTGGGGCGGCCTCCAGATGGATCTCTCGTTCCAGCAGACGTACGGCGGCTGGCTGCTGCGGCACAAGGGCACCGCCGATCACTGGAGCCCGCTCGAGCAGATCTGGGTCGCGGTGCGTGCTTCGCACTCCCGGGGCTTCTCGCCGTGGCCGAATACGGCCCGTGACTGCGGCGTGTACTAGCGCCTGTTTGGCTCGCGTTCTCCCTCAACCATGCGCTTTGACGGCCCGCTGATGCGGGCCGTCGTCATTTTGACGTCAATTCAGACTTGACATGACATCACTGTGATGTCATAGTGCCGCCATGCAGATCGACGGTCTCACCCAGGCGCTCCGAGAGGACCTGACCCGCGTTGCGGCACTCGGCGACGAGAACACCGCGCGCGCGGCCGACCTCCTCTCGGTTGCGATCGAGGCGTCCCTCGGCAGGAGAATTCAGGACGCCCTCGCCGAAGCGGCGCTCGAGCTGAACGACCAGCTCGACTCCGCGCACGTCGAGTTGCGCGTCGCAGGCCGCGACCTCCAGCTCGTGCTCGTCCGCGAGGACGGCACGGCCTCGGAGTCGGCCGACGAGGCGTTCTCGGCCCGCATCAGCCTCCGGCTCCCCGAGAGCCTGAAGCTGCGGGTCGAGTCCTCCGCGGCACGCGAAGGCACGTCCGTCAACACGTGGCTCGTCCAGGCGCTTCAGCGCGCCGTCGAGTCGCGCCGCCCATCGACCGGTAGCCGCAATCGCCTCACTGGCTACGGCCGCAACTGAACTGGAAGGAGAGAGGCATGTATCCCGATTACAACGACGTCCTCGCACTCCGCAACAGCACTCTTCGGCCCGACCGGCGCCCGGCCGCGAGCGACAGCGAGATCCGGCTCCGCGTCAAGCGGCTGATCCGGGTGGCGCACTGAGATGCTCGAGCGCACCTTCCACACTCCACTGCCTCTCGACCTCGAGGTCGGCATACCCTCCGGCGGCATCGAGGTCGAGACGACCGAGGGCGAGGAGTCGAACATCACCGTCGACGGCGACGAGCGCCTCCTCGAAGAGGTCGACATCCGCCAGGACGGAAACCGGGTCGTGGTCACGTACCGCGGCAAGGGGAACTTCGGCTTCTCGCTCTCCCCCTTCACCATCGTCTTCGGCGCCAAGGACCTGCGCGTGCGGGCCACGGTTCCCCACGGTGCGGGCGTCAAGGTCAAGACCGCGTCGGCGGACACCGAACTCGAAGGACACTTCGGACCGCTCGGCATCAACTCCGTCTCCGGCGACGTCAGCCTGGAGGGCTACGTCGCCGGAGACGCAAACCTCAAGACCGTCAGCGGCGACGCCAAGCTCGAGAAAGTCGACGGCGACGTGTCGGCGCAGACCGTCTCGGGCGACGTCCGCGTTGGCCCGGTCACCGGCTCGGCGGAAGCAAAGACCGTGTCCGGCGACATTCGCTTCGACGCCGTCGTCTCGGGCGACGTCCACTTCACCAGCATCTCCGGCGACGTCGAAGTCGGGATCGCCGAGGGCTCGGCGGTCGACGTCGACGCCGGCTCCACCTCCGGCGACCTCTCGTCGGAGGTTCCGCTGGCGAGCGAGCCCATCGTCGGCGAGGGAGAAAGCGGCCCGACCGTCGTGCTTCGCGGTCGCACCGTCAGCGGCGACGTGAAGGTCTTCCGCGCGGTCTGATGCGCGAGATCCTCGCCATCCGCGACGTCCGGCTCCTGCTCGCCGGCCAGACCCTGTCCGCGTTCGGCGACTGGGCGATGCTCATCGTCCTCGCGGTCTGGATGAAGACGCTGACCGGGTCGAGTGCGCTGGCCGGTCTGACGTTCTTCACCTTCGCGGCGGGCTCGCTCCTGGCGCCGCTCGGCGGGCTTCTCGCCGACCGGGTGCGGCGCCGGCCGCTGATGATCGTCTCGGACTGTGTGCTCGGCGCGCTCGTGCTCCTGCTGCTGCTCGTCCACGATCGCAGCGACGCGTGGCTGATCTACGCGGTCGCGTTCGCCTACGGCGCGGTCGGCACCGTCTTCTCCCCTGCCCGCTCGGCGCTGCTCAAGGTCATGCTCCCCGAGGAGCTTCTCGCGCCCGCCAACGGAGCGCTCACGACCACGCGGGAGGGCCTGCGGATCATCGCGCCGCTCGCGGGCGCCGGCCTGTACGCAGTGTTCGGCGGCAGCGCGGTCGCGGTGCTCGACTCCGCCACGTTCGGCGGCGTCCGTCTTCTTCCTCTCGCGCATGCGCGTGCAGGAGGAGAAGCCCGCGCCGCCCGAGCATCACTTCCTGCGCGAGGTGACGGCCGGGATGCGCCACGTCTGGGAGACGCTGCCGCTCCGCCAGGTCGTGTTCGGCATTGCCGTGGCGCTCCTCGTCATCGGGTTCGCCGAGACCCTGATCTTCTCGGTCCTAACGGCGATCGGCGAGAAGCCCTCGTTCTTCGGCGTCTTCTCCACATTCCAGGGGATCGGCGCCATTGCGGGCGGCGTCACCGCGGCGGCGATGGTGCGGCGGCTCGGCGAGGTACGGCTGGTCGGGGTCGGGTTGGCCGTCTTCGCCGTCGCCGACCTCTGCCTGATCGTGCCGTCGCTCGGCGTGGTGCTCGTCGCGGCCTCGGTCGCGGGCGTCGGCGTCGCCTGGGCGATCGTCGCCTTCTCGACGGCGCTCCAGACGCGCACGCCGCTCGCGATCCAGGGCCGCGTCTCGGCGGCCGCCGACCTCACGCTCTCGGTCGCCCAGACGACGTCGATCGCGACCGGAGCGCTCCTCTCGACTCTCGTCGACTACCGGATCCTCTTCGTGGTCATGGCGGTCGTGGTCTTCGCCAGCGCCGGGTACCTCGTCACCAGGCGCGAGGTTGCTGCCGGTGCCGCTGCAACGATGGAGGCGTGACCAAGCTCGTCCCGCTGCGGCGCAACCGCGACTTCCTGCTCTTCCAGACAGGCTCGCTGCTCTCGACCTTCGGGTCGGGCATCTCAGGAATCGCGTACCCGCTGCTCACGCTCACGCTGACCGGCTCGGCGGCGAAGACGGGCTACGTGGGAGCCGTGGAGTTCGCGCCGCTCGTCCTGCTCAGCGTGCCGGCGGGAGTCGCTGCCGACCGCTTCGACCGGCGGCTCCTGATGATCGCTTCGGACGCTGTCGGCGCGACCGCGCTCGCCGTCCTTGCCGTCTCGGTGTTGACCGGCAACGAGACATTCTGGCTGATCGTGGTCGTCGCCTTTCTCGACACGACCGCCGCCGTCGTCTACCGGTCGGGCTCCAGCGGCGCGATGAAGGCCGTAGTCCCGACGCCGCAGCTCGCCGACGCGGCGAGCGTGCAGATGGCGCGCATGTCGACTGTGCGCCTCGTCGCGCCGCCCATCGGCGGCGTGCTCTTCGGCCTCACGCGCGGCCTGCCGTTTCTCGTCGACGCCGTCTCGTACGGCTTCTCGACCGTCTCGCTGCTGCTGATGCGCACCCGCTTCCAGGAGGAGCGCGAGCCGGGTGCCCGGACGCCGTTCCGCGAGGGGCTTTCCTACTTCTGGGGCATCCCATTCCTGCGCACGACGATCGGCATGATCGCCGCCAGCAATCTCATCGCCGTCGGCGCTCCGATCGTGGTCATCATCCTCGCCCACCAGGAGGGGCTGTCGAGCGCGGCGATCGGCGGCTTCATCGCGCTGCAGGGCGTGATGCTCCTGCTCGGCTCCACTCTCTCGCCGGTGCTGCGCCGGATCCTTCCGATGCGCGCGATCCTGCTCTCGGAGTTCTGGATGGCGCTCGTCTACGGCGCGTTCCTGATCCACCCCAGCGTCTACGTGCTCGCCGTCGCGGCTTCGTTGCACGCGTTCTGGTTCCCGAACACCGACTCGGCGATAGCGGCGTACTCGTACATGCTCATCCCGGACCGGCTGCTCGGGCGGGCGATGGCCGCTTCGAACACGCTGCGCGCGGCATCCGCTCCGATCGGGCCACTGCTGGCGGGACTTCTGCTCACCCACTCGACGCCTCGCTGGACGATCTTCGTGCTGGCTGCGCCGGTCGTTGTCGCCGCAATCCTCGGGACGCTCAGCCCCGCGATCCGCGACCTGCCTAGCTTCGAAGCTTCTCCCGCAGCAGCCGGTTGACGACCTTCGGGTCGGCCTTGCCCTGCGTCTCGCGCATCACCTGGCCGACGAAGAAGCCGAGCACGCCCTCCTTGCCGCCGCGGTACGTCTCGACCTGGTCCGGATTGGCTGCGAGAACCGCGTCGATCACGGGCGCGAGCGTGTCCTCGTCCGCGACGGCCGCGCGGGAGAGGTAGTCCTCGGCGTCGATCGGGCCGCGCGCCGCGGCAGCGAACGCCTCGTCCAGAGCTTCACGCGTGACGTTCGCCTGCACGATCTGTGCGAGCGCGGCGGCGTTCTCGGCCAGGAAGTCGTCGCGGTTCATCGCGATCGCCGCGGCCGCCTTCAACTCGACGCCCTCGGCCGCCAGCGCCTGCGCCTTCCACTCGTTCCCCGTCGCGACGAGCTCTGTGGCCGAATCGAGGCCGAGCTCGCCCGCAAGCCGCCCGATCCGCGCGACCGGCAGCTCGGGCACCTCTCCGCGCAGGCGCTCGACGAGCTCGGCCGGCGGCTCGACCGGGACGAGGTCGGGCTCCGGGAAGTAGCGGTAGTCGTCGGCCTCCTCCTTCGAGCGGTGCACCGTGAGGCGGTCGGTGTCGGGGTCGTAGTCGTACGTCGACTGCGCGAGTGTCTCTCCCGCCTCGTGCAAGACGACCTGTTGCCGGAACGCCGCCTCGATCGCGCGCCCGATGAACCGGAACGAGTTCATGTTCTTGATCTCCCAGCGGGGCCGGAACCCGTCTTCGCCCGTCGGCCGCACCGAGACGTTCACGTCGGCGCGCAACGTGCCCTTCTCCATGTCGGCGTCCGAGACCCCGAGCTCGCGGATCGTCTGCCGCAACAGGCGGAGGTACGACATCGCCTCGTCGGCCGAGCGGAGGTCGGGCGCGGAGACGATCTCGAGCAGCGGTGTGCCGCCGCGGTTGAAGTCGACGAGGCTGTAGTCGGCGCCCACCGAGCGGCCCGTTGCGCCACCGGCGTGGACGGTCTTGGCCGCGTCCTCCTCGAGGTGGGCTCGCACGATCCCGATCTCGCGTCCGTCCGGCAGCGCGAACCGGCCGGGGCCACAGAGAGGAGCCTCGTACTGGCTGATCTGGTAGCCCTTGGGCAGGTCGGGGTAGAAGTAGTTCTTGCGGGCGAAGATCGCGCGCTCGGCGATCTCGCAATCGAGGGCGAGCCCGAGCAGGATCGTCATCTCGATCGCGGTCTTGTTCGGGACCGGCAGCGCGCCGGGATGGGCAAGGCAGACGGGGCAGGTGTGCGTGTTCTCGGCGGCGCCGTACTCCAGCGCGCAGCGGCAGAACATCTTCGTGCGCGTCTTGAGATGGACATGCACCTCCAGCCCACAGACGAGCTCCCAGTCACTAGGCGGCATCGAGCTTCTCCTTGGCCTCGCGGAGCGCGTTCTCGACGTCCTCCTCCACCCGGACCATCGCGACCCGGTGCTCGAGCGGCCCATACGTCTCGATCAGCCAGAGCTCGCGCTCGCCGGCCTCGAGCTGGAGCTTCACGTCGCCGACGAGGACCGCGCGCGAGCCGTCGAGCACGCGCGGCTGCTCGCCGAAGATGCGCTCGACCGCGAGCACGAACTCCGCCGCGGGATCCTCGAAGCGATAGGTCACCGGAGCCGCTCCGGGACCGGGTCGAAGCCGATCGCCTGCTCGAGCGCGTGGCCGATCCGGAAGAGCGTGTTCTCGGCGAACTGCGGCCCCACGAGCTGCAGCCCGACCGGCAGTCCCTCCGAGAGCCCGCACGGGACGCTGAGTCCCGGCAGGCCGGCCATGCAGGACGGAATCGTCAGCAGGTCGCTGAGGTACATCGCGATCGGGTCGGCGGTGCGGGCGCCGAGCGGGAACGCGACGGTCGGCGAGGTCGGCGAGACGAGCGCGTCGAATGTCTCGAACAGCGCGTCGTGCTCGCGCTTGATCACCGTTCGCACCTTCTGCGCCTGGCCGTAATAGGCGTCGTAGTAGCCGGCCGAGAGCGCATATGTCCCGACCATGATCCGCCGCTTCGGCTCGTCGCCGAAGCCCTCGTCGCGCGTGCGCTCGTACATCTCGAGCCGTTCGTCGGCGTCGGCCCGGAAGCCGTAGCGGACGCCGTCGTAGCGCGCGAGGTTGGAGGAGGCCTCGGCCGGCGTGATCAGGTAGTAGCAGGCCATCCCGTACTCGACGGAGAGCGGCAGCGAGCACTCCCCCACCTCGGCGCCGAGCTCCTCGAGCTTCGCGATCGCGGCCTGCACCGCCGCGGCGACGCCGGGCTCGATTCCCTCCGCGGAGTTCAGCTCCTTCGGGACGCCGATCCGCAGGCCGCGCACATCGTCCAACTGCGGCAGCTCGACCGGCTGCGGCAGCTCGACCGTCGTCGTGTCGCACTCGTCGCGGCCGGCGATGATCGAGTAGAGATAGGCGCAGTCGCGGACGGTGCGCGCGACGGGGCCGACCTGGTCGAGGCTCGACGCGAAGGCGACGACGCCGTAGCGCGAGACGGTGCCGTAGGTCGGGCGGAGGCCGACGTTGCCGCAGAGCGCCGACGGCTGCTTGATCGAGCCGCCCGTGTCGGAGCCGAGCGCCCACGGCGCGAGACCGGCGCTGACCGCCGCGGCCGACCCGCCGCCCGAGCCGCCCGGCACGCGCGACGGGTCCCAGGGGTTGTGCGTCGGGCCGTAGGCCGAGTTCTCGGTCGAGGAGCCCATCGCAAACTCGTCGGTGTTCGTCTTGCCGAGGATCCGCAAGCCGTGCGCCTTGAGCCGCTCGACGACCGTCGAGTCGTAGACCGGGATATAGCCCTCGAGGATCTTCGAGCCGGCGGTGGTGGGGATCCCCTTCGTCCCGATCACGTCCTTGACCGCGATCGGCAAGCCGTCGCCACCCGGGTCGTCGCAGACGTGGAGGTAGCAGTGGAGCTCCTCGTCGCGATCGTCGATCGCGGCGCGGTAGGCCGCGAAGAGCTCGGCGCCCGAGATCTCGCGGGTCTCGAGGAGGCCCTTCGCCTCCTCGGCCGTCAGCCGCAAGGTGTCGATCACGCGGCTCCTCCGGGCGGCACCTTGAAGAAGTCGCCCTCGCGCTCGGGCGCGTTCGCCAACGCGTCCTCTGCCGACAGGCACGGGCGCGGTTCGTCCTCGGCCCAGACGTTGACGACCTCGAGCGGGTGCGAGGTCGGAGGCACGTCCGCGAGGTCGAGCTCGGAGACCTTCGAGACGGCTCCGAGGATGTCGTTCAGCTGCCCCTCGAGCCGCTCGATCTCGTCCTCGCGCAGCTCGAGCCGCGCCAGGTGCGCGACGTGGAGAAGTTGTTCGCGGTCGATCGGCATTGACTTCGATCCTCCCAAAACGAAGGAGGCCCCTGCCGGGGCCTCCTTCAACCTTGTGGTCCGACGGGGTTCCCTAGAGCGGTATGACATTGGACGCCTGCGCGCCCTTGTCGCCCTGAACGACTTCGAACTCCACGCGCTGGCCTTCGGTCAGCGACTTGTAGCCGTCCCCTGCGATTGCCGAGAAGTGGACGAAGACGTCGTCGCCGCCCTCGCGCTCGATGAAGCCGTAGCCCTTCTCGTTCGAGAACCATTTTACGGTGCCCTCAGCCAATCCTTCCTCCTTGCAGAAAAACGACGGCCCGGGCACCGAGCCGCCGAACATTGATGAAACAGGCCGGAGTCTAACTCAGTTTTTCTGGGTTGCAATGGCCGCCGGCCGCTTGCGCAAACGCGCTGCCGTAACGGCGTTCTGAAGCACCATCGCGATCGTCATCGGCCCGACGCCGCCGGGCACCGGAGTCATGTAGGCGGCGCGCTCCAGCGCGCCCGGGTCGACGTCGCCGAGCAACTTGCGGCTCTCTTCGTTGCGGTTCATCCCGACGTCGATCACGGTGGCGCCGACCTTGACCATGTCCGGCGAGACGAGGTGCGCGCGCCCGACAGCCGCGACGAGAACGTCGGCGTCGAGCGTGTGGTGCTCGAGATCCCGCGTGCGCGAGTGGCAGATCGTCACGGTCGCGTTGCGCTGGAGGAGCAGATGCGCCATCGGCTTCCCGACGATGGCGGAGCGGCCGATCACGACGGCCCGCGCCCCCTCGAGCGGGATCTCGTACTCGTCGAGCATCCGCATGATCCCGAGCGGCGTGCCCGGGACGAGCGTCGGGCGGCCGAGGTAGAGACGCCCCGCGTTGACGGGATGGATGCCGTCGACGTCCTTCGCCGGATCGATCGCCTCGATCACGCGGTTCTCGTCGATGTGATCCGGCAGCGGGAGCTGCACGAGGAGGCCGTCGACGTCGTCGTCGGCGTTGAGCTCGGCGATCGTGGCGAGCAGCTCCCCCTCGGACGTGTCGGCGGGGAGCTTCAGGTCGCGCGCCTCCATTCCCGCCTCCTGCGCGGCCTTCTGCTTCAGGTCGATGTAGATGTGCGAGGCGGGGTCGTCGCCGACGAGGACGGTGGCGAGGCCGACGTGCCCGTGCTCGGCGACCGAGGCGGCCACCTCCTCGCGCACCTTCGCGCCGAGAGCCTTGCCGTCGATGAGCGTCGCCGTCACAGGGCGAGCGTACCCGTGACGCGATGGAGGCGACCTCCGCCTCGGAGATGGTCGACGATCGCCCGTTGCAGCGTCGTCTCGCGTGGCAGTCGCGCAAGATCCGGGTCGAGCGTGTGGAAGACGAACTCGAGCACGCGCGGGTCGGCGCCCTCGTCGGCGACGGGCTCGAAACGGCCCTGGAACGACACGATGTTCGAGCGTGCGGGCAGCAGCGTCGCGAACTGCGGGTCGAGCAGCCACGACGAGCAACGGGCCTCGGCGTGATCGGGAAAGACCTCTCGGGCGCGCGCAAGCGAGGCGTCGACCGCGGCCGGCGCAAGCGACCCGCCCTCCTCCGGGATGTGGACGGCGAGGAAGCTCTCCCTCGGCTCGAACTGGAGCCGGCCGAGCTGAAACAGCCGACCGCTGAACGCCAACTCGACCCACCAGCCCTTCCGCAGCCCGGGCGTACCGTGCAACAGCCGGTCGAGATGCGCGTGTCGCGGGAGGTCCTGCAGGGTCTGCCACGACTCCTCGTCGGTGAGGCCGCTCGCTGCATGCAGGCGCCGCGCTTCCGGAATCCGCGCGAGAAAGGCCCGCACGAGGGGATCGTCCCGGTCGGCGTCGTCGTCGAAACGAAGCTCCACTAGGCTCCGCACGATGCCACGCCTGTCGCGCAAGAACGACCCCGACTCGGTGCGCAAGCGCCAGGAGGCGCTCGGCCTCCCCGAGATCGACCTCGAACCCTGGGCCAAGGCCGCCGAGGCGGTGACCGGTCTCGTCTCGATCCCCGTCTCCGTGGCCCAGCTCGCCGTCTCACTCGGCGAGTACGAGCTCTCGGAGGACGGCGAGGTCGTGGAGACCGGACGCGCAGACGAGGAGGTCGTCGTCCCGCTCGCGCACACGGAGGGCGGGCTGACCGCCTCGGTGCAGCGCGGCGCGAAGGCGATCGCGGAGTCGGGCGGCTGCCGAACGTACGTCATTGCCGACAGAATCACCCGAGCATCCTGTTTCGTCTGCAAAGACTCCGGCGACGCGCTGAAGCTCGCTCGATGGGTCGAGGGCGAGGTGCCCGCGATGCGCGCGTTTCTCCGCGAGGCCGACTCGGCCGAGCTCTCCCGCTACGCGGTGCTGCGCGAGGCCAAGACGCACGTCGTCGGGCCGATGTGCCACGTCCTCTGGCGGTTCACGACGGGCGACGCCTTCGGCGCGAACATGATGACCCGCAACGCCTACGCGCTGAACATGGCGTACGTGCTGCCGCAGGCGCCGGTGGCAATCGAGCGCACGATCCTCGAGGCGAACATGGGCGGCGACAAGAAGCCGTCGTACGAGTACTTCCAGCAGGGCCACGGCAAGACGGTGATCGCCGAGACGACCCTGACCGAGGCAGCCGTCGAACGGGTGCTGCGGACCACGGTCGGCGACCTCGAGGAGCTCGCGTGGGCCGGAACGCACGGCGCAGTCGCCTCGGGGATGCAGTCGGTCGCGTTCACGCCGGCGTCGGCGATCGCTGCCGTGTTCGCCGCGACCGGCCAGGATCTCGGCCTCGTCGGCACGAGCTCGATGGCGCACGGAACGGAGCAGCGCGTCGACGGCGGACTCCATGTCTCGATCCGCTTCCCAGGCATCGAGGTCGGGACGGTCGGAGGCGGCACGACGCTGCCCGACCCCAAGCGCTGGCTCGAGCTGATGGGCTGCGCCGGCCCGGGCAAGGTCTACCGGCTCGCCCAGCTCGTGGCGGCGACGGCGCTCGCGCTCGAGATCAGCGCGTCGGCCGCGATGGCGACCGCCGGCAGCGAGAACTTCTTCCGCGCGCACTTCGAGCGCGGCGGACTGCGCTAGCCGAACCGCGCGACGGCGCGGGCGCGCCGCTTTTCTGCCTCGGCCTCCCGATCCTTGGGCAGCGCAGTCGTGACGAGATCGTCGAGCAGATGCTGCGTCAGGTGCGCGATCTCGTGCACGGCACGGTCGAACACCGCCTCGTTCGCCTGCGATGGCTTCGTCATGCCGCTGACCTTGCGCACGTACTGCAGCGCGGCCGCCTGCACCTCCTCGGAGGTGGTCGGTGGATCGAAGTTGTAGAGAACACGGATGTTCCGGCACATGGCTCGATGCTACGCGACGTCGGCCGAACCCTCGCGGTAGATCTTCGCGGCGACGATCAGACCCGCATCGACGCGGTAGAAGCCGGCGATGTGGTCGGCGTGCTCGACACCGCCGACGGAGTAGTCCTCCCGCAGCTCACAGGCCACGACGTCATCCTGAGCGACCAGATTCCGCAGGTGCAGCTGCGGCGAGAGTCCGGCGAACGCCGCAGCGAAGAGCTCTCGAAGAGCCGTGCTCCCCTGGAAGGTGTCGGCACCGGTGACCCACCTCGCGTCGGTGCTGAAGCAGACTATGAGCGCTTCGAGATCCTGCGCGTTGAATGCGCCGATATGCCGTCTCACGACGGACGCCGGCCCGTTGTCGTCTGCGCTCATCTCGCACGTCAACCTAACGGGCGTGATCACCGTCGCCTGTGCGAGCGTCCTCTCGCCCGACGCCGCTGCAGCTCAGCCGGCGGGCAGGCGGACGTCCGAGACGTCCAGGCCCAGCGAGTTCGCGAGCCGTACGCCGTGGTTCAGCTCCTCACGCAGCCGCTCGCGGTCGCGTGACTCCATCAGCGTCCCGATCACTTCTCGCGCCTTCGGACGCCAGAGGACGTGGTTCGCGAAGATCGGGAGCATCGTGTTCGCCGCGTCGACGAGCCGGCCGCGAACCTTCTTCCCGGCCGACTGGAGCAGCACCCGCTCGTAGGCCATCCCGGCGCCGTGGTGGATGCCGTCGTCGACGGCGAGCCGGTTGCAGAGATCCTCGAGCACCGTCCCGCGCGACGAGCGCGCGATCAGGCGGAAGCGCGGGATGATCAGCCGCTCGAAGAAGACCTGCATGAGGAAGACCTTCTCCTCGAGCAGATCCGCCTCGAGGAACATGTGCGCGAGCTCGTCGAGGTACGGATCGCGCTCCCCCTCCCCGCCGACCTGGCCGATCAGCCGCAGCCACGCCTCGGTGTGCCGCGACTCGTCCTGCACCATCGTCGCGTAGTAGAGGCGCGCCTCCGGGTCGGGCGCCGCGGCGAGGAGCTGCGAGGCCATCTCGCACGCGAAGACGTCGGCCTGCAGCTGCTGCATGATCACCGAGCGCCAGATGTCGCGGCGCCGAACCTGCCGCTCGGGCGACCCCTTCCCCTCCGGCACGAACGGGATCTCGCCCCACGGCACGTCGTCGACGTGCCACTCCTGGTGCTTGGCGAGGTGGTAGAAGCGGAGGACGCCAGCGTATTCGGCGCGTGCGTCGGGCTCGGCGGGAACGGCTTCGGCGTTCATGCGCCGGACCTTATCCTCAGTCTCGTGTTGGCACTCGTCTTCAGCTACGAGGTGCGCGACGCGGGCGAGTTCGAGCGCGCGTACGGAATGGACGGCGAGTGGGCCGAGTTCTTTCGCCGGGGTCGCGGCTATATCGGCACCGAGGTGCTTCGCGACGTCGAGGCTCCGGGCCGCTATCTCGTGGTCGACCGCTGGGAGTCGGCCGACGCGTACAACGCGTTCGTCGCCGAGCAGCGCGAGGAGTACATGCAGCGTGTCGACGCCACGCGCTTCCTCTACGACAGCGAGCTCCGCCTCGGCACCTTCGAGACGATCTCGGCCTAGGCCAGCCACGCATTTCTGCAGGAACCGCCGGCGGCTGCCTCGCAATGCGAGGCAGCCGGCGCTTGAATGAGCCGCATCGCGCAGCGATAATCCGGGACGCCGATGTCCGTCGAGGAACGCGCCAGCGCCGCCGAAAGCCTGCTCGCCGAGCGCGAGCGGTACGTCGCTCGCGGCGTCTCGACGCCGTCCCTCGTCGTCGAGCGGGCGGAAGGAGCGCGCGTCTGGGACGTCGACGGCCGCGAGTTCCTCGACTTCGCCGGCGGGATCGCCTGCCAGAACCTCGGGCACGGCCCTTCGGCGGTGGTGGCGGCGATCCACGAGCAGGTCGACCGCTACCTCCACCAGTGCTTCATGGTCGGGACGTACGAGCCGTACATCGAGCTCTGCCGGCGCCTCGACGATTTTTGGCCCGGCGATACGGCGACGAAGTCGATCCTCCTCAACTCGGGTGCCGAGGCGATCGAAAATGCCGTCAAGATCGCGCGCGCCGCGACCGGCAGGGCGGGCGTCGTCGTCTTCGACCGTGCGTTCCACGGGCGTACGACCCTGACGATGGCCATGACGGCGAAGCTCGTCTACAAGGACGGCTTCGGCCCGCTCGCGACCGACGTCTACCGCGCCGCCGCACCGTACCCCTACCGCGGCATCTCGACGGAGGATGCGCTCGCGAGCCTCGACCTCCTCTTCCAGCAGGACGTCGCGCCGAGCTCGGTGGCGTGCATCGTGCTCGAGCCGGTGCAGGGCGAGGGCGGCTTCATCCCGATGCCCGCCGAATTCGTGCAGGCGCTGCGCCGGATCTGCGACGAGCACGGGATCGTCTACGTCGACGACGAGGTACAGGCCGGCTGCGGACGCACCGGCTCGATGTGGGCGATCGAGCAGCTGGGCGTCGAGCCGGACCTGCTCGTCGGCGGGAAGACGCTCGGCGGCGGCCTGCCGCTCGCCGCAGTGACCGGGCGCGCGGAGCTGATGGACGCAGTCCACGTCGGTGGGCTCGGCGGCACATTCGGCGGAAATCCGGTCGCCTGCGCAGCCGCGCTGGCCGTCCTCGACGAGCTCGCGAAGCCGGACTTTGCGCAACGAGCCGAGCACGTGGGCTCGCTGCTGCGCTCGCGGCTCGAGGAGATCGCGGCCCGGCAGCCGCTCGTCGGCGAGGTGCGCGGCCTCGGGGCGATGCTCGCGCTCGAGCTGCGCGAGCCGACACCCGACGCGGCGAAGGCGACGACCGCGGCCGCGTTCAAGAAGGGCCTGCTGCTCCTCTCGTGCGGCCTCGACGGGAACGCGATCAGGCTCCTGCCGCCGCTGACCGCTTCGGACGAGGAGCTCGAGCGCGGGCTTAACCTGCTGGAAGAGGCGCTTGACACGGCGGCCGAGAGCCAAGGAGGGCAATGAGCACCACGACCACCCAGTACAAGATCCTGATCGGCGGCGAGCTCGCGGATGCGGCTTCCGGCGAGACGATGGAGGTGATCGCGCCGGCGACCGGCGAGACGATCGCCCAGGTGCCGCGCTGCGGCGCCGAGGACGTCGACCGCGCCGTCGAGGCGGCGCAGGCCGCGGCGCCGGAGTGGCTCGAGAAGACGCCGAAGGAGCGCTCAGAGCTCCTCCACTCGCTCGCCGACGTGATGGAGGAGCACGCCGAGGAGCTCGCACAGCTCGAGTCGATCAACGTCGGCAAGCCCCTCATGGCCTCGCGCGACGAGATGCCGTTCTCGGCCGACAACCTCCGCTTCTTCGCCGGCGCCGCCCGCAACCTCGAGGGCAAGTCGACCGGCGAGTACATCGAGGGCTACACGTCGATGATCCGGCGCGAGCCGATCGGGATCGTCGGCGGCATCTGCCCCTGGAACTACCCGCTGATGATGGCCGTCTGGAAGATGGGGCCCGCGCTTGCGGCCGGCAACCTCCAGATCCTGAAGCCGTCCGAGCAGACGCCGCTCTCGCTGCTCCGCTTCGTCCAGCTCGCCCAGGAGGTCATCCCGCCGGGCGTGCTCCAGGTCGTCACGGGCGACGGCGTCCCGGTCGGCCAGCGGATCGTCGAGCACCCGGGGATCGGGATGGTCTCGATCACCGGCGACGTCGAGACCGGCAAGACGATCGCCCGCACGGCGGCCGACACGGTCAAGCGCGTCCACCTCGAGCTCGGCGGCAAGGCGCCGATGGTGATCTTCGACGACGCCGACCCGAAGGCGGTCGCCGAGGGCATCCGCCTCGCCGGCTACTGGAACTCCGGCCAGGACTGCACCGCGGGCTCGCGCGTCATCGCCGGGCCGAAGATCTACGACCAGCTGCTCGAAGAGCTCGTGCCGCAGGTCGAGTCGCTCAAGGTCGGCGACCCGCTCTCTGACGAGACCGAGATGGGATCGGTCATCTCACACGACCAGCAGGAGAGGATCCTCGGCTTCCTCGAGCGCGCCAAGGGCGCGACGATCCTCACGGGCGGCGGCACCGGCTCGTCGAACGGCGGCTTCTGGGTCCAGCCCACGCTCGTCACCGACGTGAAGCAGGACGACGAGATCGTCCAGCGCGAGGTGTTCGGCCCGGTCGTGACCGTGCAGCGCTTCGCGGACGACGACGAGGCGATCCGCTGGGCGAACGACGTCCGGTACGGGCTCGCGGCCTCGGTCTGGACGCGCGACGTCGGCCGGGCGATGAACGCGGCGCGGAAGCTCCAGTTCGGGTGCGTCTGGGTCAACGACCACCTGCTGCCGCTCGCGTCCGAGCTGCCGCACGGCGGCTACAAGCAGTCGGGCTACGGCAAGGACATGTCCATCTACTCGATGGAGGAGTACACGCAGCTCAAACACGTCGCGATCAAGATCGACTGAGCCCTGTAAAGCGAAGGCGGGCTCGAGATCGAGCCCGCCTGGCGCCGCATTGGTAGCGATTGGGCCGGTCGTGTTGCGCATCTGGGTGCGGTGTGCACGAACTCGGTACCCGTCCTGTACCGGTAATCGTGGGCGACGCGCGCAGAGGGCGCCCTGGCGAGTCGGCCAGTTTCGCGGCCCCGACCGTTGTGGCTCGTTCGAGGGACGGCGTCGCAGCCGACCCAGACGTCCTGGACATCCCGGCCGTCCTGGGGGCGACTAGGGCAGCGGTCAGACCTATTTCCAGCGACAGGTCAGGAAGTCGCTTGCGCAACGACGCAGGGCGCGTTGTCTAACCACTGACGCCGGCCGCGATGGGGGAGTACGCGCCGGGAACGCGCCCTTCCTGACCTTCAGCGGTTAAAGGAGGGAACGAAGATCGGACGGGCCGGGAGCGGCCCGTCCGACGTTCATGGCGGGCACACGTGCGACCTCCAGCCCTCCAACTCATACCGGTCAGGCGCCTGCGGCGCCAACCTCCGACCGCTTTCGACGTCTCAGCCGGTGAGGCTAG
Organism: uncultured Actinomycetes bacterium; assembly: GCA_963794255.1. Classification (GTDB taxonomy): domain Bacteria; phylum Actinomycetota; class Thermoleophilia; order Gaiellales; family Gaiellaceae; genus Palsa-739. The sequence continues at coordinate 32,309 of CAWCDC010000010.1, forward strand.
GCTCCGGCTAGGGTCGGTTCTCGAAGGGAGGCTGGGTTGGCAATCGAGACGCACGGCGAGGCGCACACGGTTGCGTGCCGTCTGCTCGACAACATCGAGACGGTCGTGCACGGCAAGCGCGACCAGATCGCGCTCGTCGTCTCAGCCCTCGTCTGCGGAGGTCACGTGCTGCTCGAGGACGTGCCGGGCACGGCGAAGACGGTGCTCGCGCGGGCGATTGCGCAGTCGATCGACGGGGCGGTCTCCTCCCGGATCCAGTGCACGCCCGACCTGCAGCCGACCGACGTGACCGGTCTCTCGATCTTCAACCAGCGCGAGCGCGACTTCGAGTTCCGGGCCGGCCCGGTGTTCGCCAGCGTCGTCCTCGTGGACGAGATCAACCGCGCGATGCCGAAGACGCAGTCCGCGCTGCTGGAGGCGATGGCCGAGCAGCAGGTGACCGTCGACGGCGTCACACGCCCGCTTCCCGAGCCGTTTCTCGTCATGGCGACCCAGAACCCGATCGAGTACGAAGGCACCTTCCCGCTGCCCGAGGCGCAGCTCGACCGCTTCTTCCTCCGCACGACGCTCGGCTATCCCAACGTGGAGGACGAGAACCGGATCGTCGACGAGCAGCTGGGCGGCCATCCGCTGCTGCGGCTGGAGCCGATCGTGGACGTCGAGGACATCGCACTGATGAGCGGCGCGATGCGGGAGGTCTTCGTGCACGAAGCGGTTGCGCGCTGGATCGTCGAGCTCGTCCGGGCCACTCGCGAGCTGGACGCGGTCGCCATCGGCAGCTCCGTGCGCGGCACGCTCGCCCTCAACCGTGCGGCACGCGCCTGGGCGATGCTGAGCGGCCGCAGGTACGTGACTCCCGAGGATGTCGAGCGGTTGTTCGTTCCCGTGTTGATGCACCGCCTGCTCTTCAAGCCGAGCTTCGTGGCCGAGATCCGCGACCGCGGTTGGGAGGCGGCTTCGCTCGAGGTGCAGCTGCGCTGCTTCGAACGAGCGCCGAAGCCGGGGTTCGACATCGACCTCGACGTCCCGGCCCCGGCGGTGTAGCGCCCCGTGACCGCCGAGCGGGTGGCCTTCTAGCGATGGCGGCCGGCGTCTTCCCCCTCGTCCCGCGCCGGCGCGTAATCGGCCTCGCCTTCGGCGGCATCCGGAGCGTCCGCCGCGGCAGCGGCTCCGACGTCGCAGGCTCGCGCCGCTACGTCCCCGGAGACGACCTGGCCTGGGTCGACTGGGCGGCGTCGGCCCGCCTCTCCGCCGCCCGCGACACCGACGAGTTCATCGTCCGGGAGCTCTTCGCAGACGAGGCTCCGCACGTCGTCATGCTCGCCGACCGGAGCGTCTCGATGGCGCTGGGCGCCTCACCCATGCGGCGTCTCGACAAGCCGGCGGCGCTCCATGCGTGCCTGAGTCTGATCGCCGACAGCGCGCGCGTGGCACGCAGCTTCAGCGGCTATTTCGACGAGGCCGAGGCGGAGACGTACTGGCGCCCGCCTCGCAGCGAGCACACAGCGAAGCCCGCCATGTTGGAGGAACGGCCCTTCCGGGCGCCGGCCGACACCGTCTCGCACGGGCTCGAGCACATCGTGCAGCACCGGCGCGAGCTGCCGACGCAGAGCTTCGTCTTCGTGCTCTCCGACTTTCTCGTCCCGCCCGCCGAGTATCCATGGCGACGCGCGCTCGAGCAGCGGTGGGAGCTCGTGCCCGTGCTGATCCAGGATCCGGTCTGGGAGCGGTCGTTCCCCGAGGTGGGCGCGTTGACGGTGCCGTACGCCGACCCCGCCTCCGGCGCGGTCGTGCCGATCTACCTGACGCGTGCCGAGGCGGAACGTCTGCGCGAGGAGCACGAAGCGCGCTACGACGAGCTGCTGCGCCTGTTCCGCTCGCACGGGACGGAGCCGGTCGTGATCGACTCGCACGACCCGGGAGATGTGCTGGGCGCGTTCCTCCGCTGGGCCGACCTGCGGATGATGGCCCGGGGAGCCGTCGCGTGAGACGCGCGATCATCGCCGCCCTCCTGGTAGCGCTGGCGGTCGCCGCGCCCGCGAGCGCCGACATCCCGCTCACTCCCGGCGGCTCGGTGATCGGCCGGAACCTGCCGCTGAAGGCCTACGGCTCGATCAGTCCGCCTGTGCACCTGTTCGGCGATCCGATCACCGTCAAGGTCGCGGTCGTCGCGGACCGGAAGTACGTCGCCCCCGGCAACGTGCGCGTCCTCGTGCACTTCGCGCCGTACGTGCCGGTCGCGCCGCCGACTGTGACACGAAGCAGCAGCGGCCGTCTCCTGCAGCTGACGTGGACGTGGACGGTCCGTTGCCTGACCGTGCAGTGCCTTCCCCAGAGCCCGACCAGCCAGTTCTCCCACGTCTTCTTCTTCCATCCCGCGCACGTCGAGTACGTGTCGCCGCAGGGCAAGTTGCGCTACGCGCTCAACGCGCGCTTCCAGCGGGTCGAGGTTCTGTCCCAGCTCAGCCCGAACGAAATCCACGCCCTCTCGATCCACACGCTCCTCTGGGGGGACCACATCACCCCCGTCTCGCGGCCGCACTATCGCGTCGCTCCGGGTCTCGTCTTCTGGGCGGCAGTCGCGCTCGCGATCGCGCTCGGGGCGGCCGGCCTGGCGCTCGCCGCCCGCTGGGCGCTGCAGTTTCGTCCGTCCAGGACAGCGGCCTCGATGCGTCCGTCCTCTTCCCTCGAGCGAGCGCTCACGCTCTTCTTCTGGGCGCGGGCCCACGACGACGAGACCCTGCAACGGAAGGCGCTCGAGCGCGTCGCCGACGAGCTCCCGTTCGACGTGCACGAGCTCTCCGAGACCGCGCGCGCGCTCGCCTGGTCGCCCGAGACGCCGGATACCGAGGACGTCGAGGAGATCTCCCAGCGCGCCGGGATCAGCCGGCACAACGGGGAGCCGCGCCTGTGAGGGGAACGACGTTCGTCCGCCGCGGCGCGACCCGCCTGGGAGACCTCGCGCAACTCACGGCCCCTGCCCAGCGCACGACGGCCGTCCGCGTCGGTCTCGCGCTCGCGCTGGCGGCGACGCTTGCCGGCGCGGTTCTCCTGGCGCGCACGGCGGGCAGCGGGCGCGCCGACGTCCTGCCCGTCGGCGCGAAGACCGGCGTGATCGTCCTCGACATGTCCGCGAGCGTCTCGGGCCCGCCCTTCGAGCGAGCCGGAGCCGTCGTGCGGGGGCTCGTCCGGGCGAACCAGGCGATGGGGCTGGTCATGTTCTCGGACGTCGGCTACGAGCTGCTGCCCCCCAACTCCCCGCCGAGCTCGCTCCAGCAGTTCCTGCGGTTCTTCGCCCCGAAGAGCGTGCACAACGGCGCCCCGGTGTTCGGTCAGAGCCCGTGGAGCCAGTTCAGCGGGGGAACCAGGATCGCGACCGGTCTCGTCGCCGGCCAGGACGCCCTGCGCAAGGCGCACGTGACCGACGGGTCGCTGGTGCTGCTGAGCGACCTCAACGACTCGGAGGACGACCGTGACGCGCTCGTCTCCGAAGCGCAGTTGCTCAATCGCGAGCACGTGCCGGTCCGGATCCTGCCGATCAACGCCTCGCCGCAGAACGTGCAGATCTTCGCCCACCTCTTCGGTTCGGGGTCCTTCGTCGGCGCGCAGGCCTTCACGAAGGCGTCGAAGCAACGGGTCGAGCCGATCGTGGCCTCCGCCCCGTGGGCGCTGGTTGTCGTCGGCCTCGTTTTCATCGGACTGCTCGCCGCCAACGAACGGCTCAATTCCCGCCTCGTTCCGGAGTCGGCCGCATGAGACGCCTGCGCCGCGCCCTCCCCCTCGTCGCCGCAGCCGTGCTACTCGGGCTGGCGGCGGCCTTCGCGCTGCTTGCGTCCGACGTCCGCGCGTGGCAGGGCACCGTCACGCCAGAGCGATCTGCAGTTCCGGGCGCAGCGCTCGCACATCGGACTCTGGCGCTCGCCGGCGATCCTCCCAGGCGACCCCGCGCGTGCCCTGCTCGGCCTCGACGACGCGCTCTCCTACCGGCGCGCCCTGCAGCTCTACTGGTTCAGCACCGCCGGCTCGAGCACCGGCGGCCAGGCCGACCTGGCCGCGACCCGAGTCGATGCCGAGACGAAGCTGCAGACGCTCATGACGAGCGCGGCCTCGGCCCAGGAGCGCTCGACCGCGGCGAACCTGCTCGGCGTGATGACCGTCACCGCCCCGTCCAACAGCTCGACGCAGAAAGAGGAGATCGCAACCGCCCGGAGCTACTTCACGCGCGCGGTCAGGATCGACTCGAGGAACTACGACGCGAAACTGAACCTCGAGCTCCTGCTGCGAGTCGCGCATCCCGGCAAGTCGGAGCTCAACCAGGACGCCCACGGCGGGTTCGGCTACGGCGGCGCGAACGGCGTCGGCGTCGTCGGCGGCGGGTTCTGATGGGCTTCACGTTCCTCACGCCGCTCGACGCCCTGTTCGTGCTCGCGGCGGCGATCCCGCTCGCCGCCCTGTGGTTCGCCCACACTCGGATGGAACGCGTCCGCCGCCTCTTCTCCCTGAGGTCGCCGCGCCGGCGCGAGCTGGCCGGCGTCGTCGCGGCGCTCGTCATCCTGCCGGCGCTCTTGGGGGTCGCGGCCGCTCAGCCGGTCGTCGTGCACCACCACCTGCTGGGACAGCGGCTCGACGTGCAGGTGTTCTTCGTCTTCGACACCTCGACGTCGATGTCGGCGCGGACCGGACCGCACGGCGAGACGCGGCTCGAGCGCGCGAAGCGAGACGTCGACGGGATGCTTCCGAAGCTCGGCAGCATCCCGGTCGGGCTGGCGTCGATGACCGACCGGGTCCTGCCCAACCTGATGCCGACGACGAACGGCACCCTCCTTCGGCGGACGCTCCAGCAGTCGGTGGGGATCAACCAGCCTCCGCCGGAACAGCGCTACCGCGGGCGCGCGACGACCTTCTCGGCCCTCTATCCGGTCGGCAGGTCCAACCTCTATAGCCCCGGCGTGCGGCATCGGATCTTCGTCGTCTTCACCGACGGCGAGTTCGTTCCTATCAATTCGCCGATCGGCTACGACCTGGCCCGCGCGATGACGATCCACCCGCTGTTCGTGCACGTGTGGGCGCCGACGGAGCGGATCTACATGCACGGCAAGGTCGATCCGCGCTATCGCCCGGACCCGACGAGCGCCACCGAGTTGAGCAAGTTCGCCGCCGCCTCGAGCGGTCGCGTCTACGGGGAGAACGACATTCAGACGCTCACCCGGGAGATCCGCACGGAGGCAGGCAACTCGCCGGTCGAGACAGCCGTCCTCGGCTACGCCCGCGTCGCGCTCGCGCCGTGGTTCGTCCTCGCCGGAGTGATCCCGCTCGCGTTCCTGCTCTACCGCCGGAACTTCTGACCGGAACGTCGAGAAGAAGGCGCCTACCAGAATCGAACTGGTGTACTGGGTCTTGCAGACTCGGCGGCCCGATACCGGGGACCGCATGGTTGAGGGAAACCCTCTCGCGTGCAGCGAAAAACGGCTCGTGGCTCGTGCCGCCTAGCCCCGCAGACTCCCGCTGTTATGGGGTGGGACTGGCGCGCATTTGGCGCGCACCTCGAGACCCGAGACGCCACTCCGGCCAGGCGCTCGCACGAACCACGCGCCATGTCCGGTTCGGCCGGTGTTGCACTATGCGTAGCCCCCATAGAGGCTAATCAGCTGGTCAGTTCTTTGTGAGGCTAAGGAGCAGCGTCTCGACCTGATCGAGGCGCTGGTTGATTTCGTTGAGGCTCGACTCGATCTGCTCGTCGCGTTTCTTGTCGGCGTCGGTTGTGGCGGCGTCGTGCTGTTCGGTGGCGCGGGCGACGAATGTGGAGGTGACGGCGGCGGTGACGATCGCGACGAAGGCGATCCCTTCGAGCATGACAGCCGCTGCGACAACCCGCCCGGCGACGTTTCTTGGCGTGACGTCGCCGTAGCCGACGGTGGTCACGGTCTGAATCGCCCACCACATCCCGATGAAGATGTTCGGGTACTCGCGATGGTCGAGCACCCGCATCAGCAGACCGCTCGCGAGGACGATCACCGCCGTCGAGCTGACGATCGCGGCTGCCGCGCTCCGCACGCTGACCGGCTTTCGGAGGAATCGCGCCATCTGCCGTTCGACGAGGACGATGCGCGTCATCTCAGACCGCACCCTTGGCTTGGGCCTCGAGGAGGTCGCGCCGCTGTGCGAGGGCCGGAGAGAGCGCCGCAGCAAGGATCAGGACCGTGCCGATCAGGATGATCCAGAAGAAAATGGCGATGACGATCCCGAACGCGCCGTAGGTCGTCGAGTACCAGTTCAGCCAGTGGGTGAGCAAGAGCACGGAGATCAGCCGCAGGGCCACGAGGCAGAGCACGGTGAAGACGGCTCCGGGGACGAGGTTGCGTGTCGAGATGCGGTGATGGAGCAAGATCCGCGGCGCCCAGACGAAAAAGCCGAACAGCACCGCCAGCCAGCCGAGGTCGAGGACCCAGCCGATCCAGGACGGCTCCCCTCGGAGAGCCCTTCCCGCGACTATGTAGAGCGCCGCACCAAGGACGAGGGCCGTGAGGACCTCGACATACCGGGCCTGGTCGGCGAGCACCGACTTGCTCAGGTCGATCCCCCAGGAGCGGGCGTGAGCGATCTGCAACACACGGGGGAACCCGAGCCCGAAGAAGAAGAGGTCGACGATCGCAATCAGGACGGCGGAGAACTTGTGTTCTCCCGCACCGACCATCACCGACGAGAACAGCTGGGCGGTCGTTCCCTTCAGCCCGAGGCGGTGCTCGATCCGGCCGGCAAGCGCAGTCGGATCCTTGTACGCGTAGCTCGCAGTGACGAGGAACACCGGCAGGAGCGTCAGAAGCAGGTACGCGCTCAGGAGGACGGCGAACAGCTGCCCGTTCGAAGCCTGGTAGCGGCGCACCCAGCCGATCGTGGCGCCCTTGCGTGAATCAGGCGGCTGGTTCTCGATCCAGAGACGGCCCCGCTCGGCGACCGCAGCACCCTTCGCGGCCGCCTGCTGCGCCCGAGCCGGGACGCGCGAGGGACGGGGCGGCCCGCCGCCTCCCAGTGCCGGCTCAGTCGGCGCGCCGCTCATTCCCGCACGCTGCTAGACGCCCGTCTCGGCGGTGATCTTCCCGTTCTTGACGGCCGTGCTGAACGTGTCGTAATCGCGCTCGTTCTGGTCCGCGTAGGACTCGGCGAAGAGGGCGAGGGCACGGTCGAAGGTTTCGTTGGTGCCGAGGTAGCTTGCGATCGCGATCGCATCTCCAGCGCGGGCGTGGGCCCGTGCGAGCTCGGAGGCGCATGCCTTCGCGTAGAAGGACATGATCGTGGGCTCCATCAGCTCGACAAGCGCGCTGCCTTTCTCATCCCAGAGCTGACGGATGTAGAAGTCGCGTTTGACGCCGTCGAGACCCTTGAGCCTGACGAAGCCGAGCATGATGTCACTCGCTGCCTGGGTGAGGCGCTGGCCTTCGACGACGCGTTGGCCGTGGTTTGCGAACTCGCTCTTGCCGAGGAACCGCTCGAGCACTGAGGCCTCTGCCTCCTTGAACTGGAGGAAGAGCGGATCGTTGCCGTCGCGGCCGAGCAGGAGCACGATGTACGCCCGGGTGCCGACGCTGCCGACGCCAACGACCTTGCGCGCGGCGTCCACGAAGCGGTAACGCTCGAGGAGCTTGCCGCGGTCGCCCGGGAGTGTGCGCCGGTAGGAACGGAAGAGGTCGTGCAGGAAGGCGTCGAACTCCTGCGCGCGGTCAGCTGGGAAGAGGTCCTCGATCGGAGTCACGGTGGGAGGGTCACCGGTGATGCGCGGCTCGCCGTCGACGATCTCGGTCAGCTTCGCAAACGCCTTGAGACTGTCTTTCGTCCGCGTCTTGGCCAAGTTCTGCTCGGCCCGCTTGCGCTCCTTTGACGTCGCGACCCGCTGCGCCTCGGCCATCAGATCGTCGACATTGACGCGCGTGTACCAGAGGTCGAGGTTGCCCCTCGCGGCATAGCCGCTCATCGCCTCCCGGTACGCCTTTCCGACCGCCAGGTTGACCTTTTCCCGCTGTTTGTCATCGAACCCACGGTCGCGTCCGGCGACGGCGAAACTCGCGGCGAGACGCTTCACGTCCCACTCGAACGGGCCCGGCAGCGTCTCGTCGAAGTCGTTGACGCTGAACACCAGTCGACGGTCCGGCGCCGCGAATGCACCGAAGTTCGACAGATGCGCGTCACCGCACAACTGCGTTTGCAGCCCCGTCTTCGCCGACTCCGCGAGATCCGCCGCCATCAGGAGCGCCGCGCCTCGATAGAACGTAAACGGGGACACCAACATCCGCCCATAGCGAATCGGCACGAGCTCCGGCACCCGCGTCTTTGCCTGCTCCTCCAACAACTCGACGGGGCCTACACGATCCGGCGACGGCTCCCACGCCCCATGCGCCGAACGCGGAACCTCGGCCCGCGCAGCCTTCCCTCGCGCGACCCGCTCCTCCACCGTGAGATGCTCGACCCGCCCAGCCTTCCTCGACGACTCGCTCACCTCATCAGTTGCAGTACTGCCATCGGAGCTCATTCAGTTACCTCCCAAAACCTCGCTCGCTTTGTTCGCTCGAATCGCCTGTCTCAGAAGGACGATCAGCCAACTCAGACCGTCGCCGCGTCGGGCATCGCCGGCCGCGTGACCATGTAAACGATCGCACCGATCAGCGGCACGAACATGATGAAAAGCAGCCAGCCGGTTTTCGCCCAGCCACTGTGGTCTTGGCGCCTGAAGTTGTCGATCAAGATCGAGATCACGAAGCCAACCCAGATCACCAGGAGGGCGAAGATGAACATCGACCACATGATGTTCAGGAACGGATAGCTGCTGGCAAGAAGAGTCATAGTCGAGCCTCTCTTTTTCTCGGATGGATGTCAGTTGCGCTCGTCTCCCGTCGACGGGGATCGTCTCCCGTCGACGGGGACAGGGAGCGGTGATTCCTAGCTCGCAACGGGCGCCGGTGCTGCGGCCTCGGCCTGCTTGACGCTGTCCTTGTCGACCTCGTGCTTCGAGACCTTGTCGGCCTTCGGCAGCGCCTTCTCGATGTCGGCGGCCGAGCCCTCCTCGAACAACGCCACGATCGCGGAACTTCCGGGCGGAACGTCGTCCGCGACTTCGGCCTTGATCTCCTTCTTCTCGTGATGCGAGACGAGACCGCCGGTGGCGGCGCCGATGCCGGCGCCCACGGCTCCCGCTGCGAGGAACGCCGGCGGGAAGATCAGACCGACGAGCAGGCCGCCGGCCGCGCCGATAGCCGTGCCGACGCCGACCGTGTGCGCGGTGTCCTTCTCGTGGATTTTCCCGTCGGTGTCGCGGCTGACGAGCACGAGGCCGTCGACCGCGATCGTGTTGTCCTTCGCCAGTTCCTTGATGTCGTCCCAGTCAGCCTGGGCGGCGTCCGGGTCGGCGTAGGCGGCGACGTAGAGAAAGACGGGGGTGTCGCTGTCGGATCCCATGGGATCTCCTTCCGGTTGTGATTCCTCTCCTCGAAACGTTGCACCTTCTGGGCCGGTGGTTTGCGGGAACGAGGCTCAATCACCCTGGTGATTCCGATTGCCCTGCGGTGCTGGACCGCGGTCCTGTGAGAGGCTTTGATCCGACTCATGAGCCAACTCACCAGAGTGTTTTCGATCAATCAGAAAGGATTCAGTCCGCCCGCCGGCGTGGCAATTGGCGGGATCCTGCTGGTGATCTGGTTCGCCATCGCCCAGCTCGACCAGCAGAAGTACGTCGTCAGCGTCATCTTCGCCGTCTTGAGCACTGCCCTGAGCGACCCGGGCGGTGAATACCGGAAGCGGGCGTGGAGCATGGGCGCCTTCGGCCTCGGCGGTGCGGCGGTGACCGCCCTGGCTTTCTTCGTCGGAACCCAGCCCTGGGGATTCGTCGTCCTCGCCATCTTCATGGTCACGTTGTCGGCCGGTTTGGCAGTGAAATTCGGACTGCATCGTTTCAGCGTGGGGCTGATGCTCAACATCTGGTTCGTCGTCGCTCTCGTCCTGCCGATCAGTTACCGCGCCGCTCGGATCAAGACCACGGGAGGAGACCAGGCGCTGGCGTGGCTGATCGGATCGGCGTTGTGGATCGCGTTGATCGGCATCGTCTGGTTGGTGAGCCGGCGCAAATGGCGGCCGCGTCCGGTCATCGACCTCCCCGGTGAGCCCTTCGCCGCGGTCAAGCTCACCCGACCGGTCGTGCTCTTCGCCCTCATCCGGGCTCTGGCCCTCGCAGCATCGGCCGCCATCGCCTACGGGTTCCACGAGCCCAATGCGGATTGGATGGTGATCGCCACGCTGATCGCCATGAAGCCGAGCATCGAGCAGTCAAGGCTGGTGGGCCTGCAACGCGTCATCGGTGCAGGCATGGGCGCGGTCGTGGCCATACCGATCTTGCTGGCAGTCCACGACAAGGACGCTTTGGTCGTGACCATCATCCTCCTGGCCGCGATCGGGGCTTCCATCCACGGCGTGAACTACGCCTACTACACGGCTGCGATCGCCAGTGCGGCCCTCATCGCCGCAGACCTGCCACACCCAGCCAACTATGCGGCCGAGGGTCGCCGAGTGCTCTTCACGTTCATCGGCGTGGGGATCGCGGTGGTGGTCATGTTCATTGCGGACCGCATGCAGGAGCGTTCGGCAAAGGCCGTGCCGGCACCCGCGTGAGTTGCCAAACCTCCGCCCCGATCGGTAAGCGGTGAGTTCCGGGCTTGCGATTGCTCGCCGCGCCGACGATCAGCTGACCGTCGAATGCGGTCCGAGCCCGCGCGGCCACCGGCGTGTGTTTCTGGCCACAGGCGCGTGTGCCACTAGCGTCAGGGCGGCCCGGGCAGCGAGAGGATCTGTTCGGCCGCCAGGAGCAGCAGCAATGCGCCTGTTGAGAGCAGCCCGTACCGCACACCGCGTGACGCGAACTGGGTGCTGATGCCGAGGAGGAAGAGCACGCTCGCGAGGACCAGGGTGACGCGCACGTAGTCGTCGCCCGTTCCTGCCGCATTTTGGCCCTGCGCGTAGTACGCGTCGGCCTGCGCGTCGAGCGAACGCGAAAGGGCCTCCCCGACCGGTTTGTACTGCGGCATCGACTGCGGTCCCGGCGGCGCGTTCGGGTTCGTGAACGGATGGGTCGCAAGCCAGGCGACGAAGGCGACCTCGAACTGAGGTCGGAAGCGCTTCTCGGCCACGCGCATGCCGTTCTTGTTGCCGGTGATGTAGGCGCCGAACCAGGCGTTGAAGAGGAGCGCGTCCGCGGTGCGGTAGCTCAGCCCCTCCTGGAAGTAGCGGTTGGCCTTGGTCCGCGTCGCCGACGCCTTGGCGAGGTTGAGCGACGACTCGGTGCCCCACTTCGCGGCCGAGTAGCCGGACCATGCCGCGGTGATGGTCACGATCGAGAGCAGCACTGCCCCGGCAAGCGAGATCAGCCGGTCGTGGCGGCTCGTCTCCATGTGTCCATTGGCGTGCTTGGCGTGCTCGCCGATCTCCTTGCCGACCTCAGTTGCAGATAGGCCCTCGGGCATGACGGCTCCGTTCTCGTTTCGCGGTCGTGTGCGGAGGGCAGCGTCAGGACCGCCACGTGGCGGGTCCTGACCCTGCCCTCGAGGGGCGCTGAAGGCTAGGCCTCCTGCGCCTCGTCGGCCTCGAACTCGGCGAGATCGATAGCGATGCCGAGCGCGTGCACGATCTTGCTCGTCGCGGACGCGACGCGCGCCGTTCCGACGATGGGCGCGATCGCAGCGAGGACGCCGCGAACGTCGTCGGCGTCGACGTCGAAGTCGGCGGCCGTGCCGAGGTTGTACAGATATGAGACCGGCGGGGCGTCCATCGCCACGAGGGCGGCGATGCGTACGAGCATGACCTTCTCGGCATCGAGGCTCGATGCCTCGACCGAGTCGGCGGTCATGCTGGCGAGCAGATCGAGAACCGGTGTCTCGGTCAGTTCCGACATGAGGATCTCCTTGTCTCGACGAGCTGTGCGGTCGTCGACGCCGCTACACGGCCTGAAGGACCGTCTGCTTGGGGCACGTTTGACGTTACGCCGTCGGCCCTCCGACCGCCGGGAGGCCGACGGGATTCACTCAGGTGAACGCGAACGGCCGGCGTCGGCTGGCCCCAGCAGGCCGAGTGCGGTCGCCCGCGCGACAGCATTCGAGCGGGAGTTGGCGCCGAGCTTGCGGTAGAGCGCTCGCGTGTGCGACCGGATCGTGTTGGGGGAGACGAAGAGGTGCTCCCCGATCTCACGTGCCGACAGATCGCCGGCCAGCAGCCGGAGGACAGCGAGTTCTGCCTTGCTCGGTCGTTCGAGCATCTCTCCGCTGCTGGCGTGAGCCGTTGCCGTCCCGAGCTCGTGTTCGACGTCGTCGACCAACAAGGCTAGTCGGCCGCCGTCTACGAGCTCCTCGAGTGCTTTGCGTGCCGCCTGGAAGGTGGCATCCGCCTGGTCGAGGCGGCCGCGTTGGGTTTGCACCCTGGCCAGAAGCACGAGCAGCCACGTGTGGTGGACGGTGGCGATCTCGTCCCTGAAGTAGCGCTCCGCGTAGGCGAGTTCGTGCTCGGCCTCCGCGAGCTTTCCGTCGCTTGCGAGCACCGCGCCGAGTGCGGCTGACGCGTTTGCGCCGAGCCAGCTGCGGCTGTTGCCGATCCGGCCGACGACCTCCTTCGCCTTCTCGGCATGGCCCCGTGCGGACTCGAACCACCCGCGCTCGACCGCCACGAGCGCCAGCGTCGTCCGGGCGAGCACATGGCTGGGAGGGCGACGCTCGATGCTCGGATGCTCGATGACGCTGAGAGCGACCTCCCACGCTTCGTCGAGGTTGTCGGCGAAGTAGAGAGCGAGCGCATACCCGGCAAGGGCGCCCGTAAGGAGCTCGTCTAACCCGGCCCGCGCGAGCTCGACCGCGCGACGGCCGTTCTCTACCGCCTGTGCGACGCCACCGTCGATCGTGATCGCGCGTTCCACCAGGGCGAACGCCTCGACGTACGGCGTAACACGCTCGGGGCGCTCTGCCTGCGCCCGCGCGACGAGCTGGAGATACCGGCGGTGCTCGATGGTGCCCTGACCGGGCATCACCGCGGCCGCCGCGGCGGCTACGGCGAGCTCGGGATGCTCGAGGACGTTCTCGTCCGGGAGCGGCCGAACCCATCGCAGCAACGTCCGGGTGAGTCCGCTCCTGATCAGCGGCATGTGGTACTCGGCGAGCAACCGCGCAACGAGCTCGTGGTCACCCGCAGCAGCGGCGTGCTCGACCGCCTCTACCGGTAGCCCTTGCGACAACAGCCACTCGGCGGCGCGCTGATGGATCCGTGCCGCCTCGCCCGGCTTCTGCGCTGAGAGTTGAGCAACGGCGAACTCGGCGAACAATGCGTGGGCACGGAACCAGCCCCCTCGCTCCAGCCGGCGGATGAACAGGTTCGAGCGCTCCAACCCGGCCAGGACGGACGCCGAATCGGTGCGGTCGAGCACAGCGTCGCAGAGCGCGGCGGTGAATCGGCCCAGAACCGAGGCCCCTTGCAGGAACGAGCGAGCCTCGTTGTCGAGCGACGCGAGCACCTCCTGGCTCAGGTACTCGACCACGTAGCGCTGGTCCCCTCCGAACGTGGACACGGCCCGGACCGGGTCGTCGACGTCCCGAAGCCAGAGCCCGGCGAGGACGAGTGCGGCGGGCCAGCCCTCGGTGTTCTGGACAAGCAGCTCGATCTCCTCGGCCCGGAGCGCGACCTGCCCTCGCTCGACGAGCAGCTCGTGCGCCTCCGCGGCGGTGAAGGCCAGCTCGTCGGCACGCAGTTCCACGAGTGCGCCCCGAGCACGCAGCCGCGCCAACCCGAGCGCGGGATCCGCCCGCGTGATCACGATCAGGCGTGCGCTCGGCGGCAGATGCTTGACCGCGAACCCGATCGAGGCAAGACACTCTCGATCCGTAACCGTCTGAAGGTCGTCGAGCACCAGAGCCATCTCGGTGCCGTACGAGGCGATCGCGTTCATCAGCTCATCGACGCCATGTTCGAGGGAACTCCCCGGGACGCTCAGGCTTTGCAGTGCACCCCGCCCGAGCCCCTGCCTGACCCGATCGACGGCGGTCGCAACATACGTCCACAACCGAACCGGGTCGTTGTCACCGTCGTCGAGCGTGACCCACGCGAGCGCCCCCTCCCGGCTCTCGCACCAGGCACGCACTGCGGTCGTCTTGCCGTAGCCCGCGGGCGCCGCAACGAGCGTCAGCGCCCCGCCTTCGCCGGCGTCGAGCGCCTGCAGAATGCGCGGCCGCTTGACGTGGTCACCACCCGCTCCCGGAGGCTGGAGCTTGGCCTCGACCAGTGGTGGAGGGTGATCTGCTTCGCGACGGTTACTCCGACCCTTCGCTAGCTCACTTGAATCCACCGCCATTGCGACGATTATTGCTTAGTGACGGCCATCGGCAGGTAGGCGGGCCTGGCTGAAGCCGTAGTGCCTGCGCGTCGTGGATTGCTTCGGCCGAATGCCGACTCGGGCCTGGCTCAGGTGGCAGCTGCGCTCCTGTCCGGCGTGCAGTCGCCGACCAGGTAGGCGACGATCAGCGCTCCTGGGAAGGCGACGAGGCTGAAGATGAAGTAGCCGATAAAGCTGTGCCCCTTGCGACGGGCGACATGCGCAGGCCAGAAGGCAAGCAGCACCCAGACGATGACCAGGGGTGTCGTCCAGATCCAGACATTCAGGGCAGCGAGCAAGAGATCGCCTCTTCATCGGGACAGCTCGACCACCGTATGACCCGAAGCAGGATCTGCGGAGACGCGCGCCGGATTTCACTCGGGTGAACGCGATTTGAAGGCGTGCCGAGGCGATCGGAATCACCAGGGTGATCGACCCGTGTTCCTCGGGAACGCGCGCCGGAAGATGCCATCCTCGACGCAATGCCCGGAATCAGCCGAGGAGGTTTCACCATGACCATTGACCGCACAGGAAAAGGTGGTCGTCCCGCCGGCAGTCGCGCCGCCGCCGTGCCGATGCTGGCGCTGCTCGCCGTCATTGCTCTCGTTGCGGCGGGCTGCGGCGGCAGCAGCAGCTCCGACACGCAGGCGAACGACGCCTACGCGAGCGGCGTTTGCACCGCAATCGGCACCTGGGTGCAGCAGATCAAGAGCGTCACGTCGAGCGGCCTTACCAGCGGCATCTCCAAGGCATCGCTGCAGTCGAAGATCGCCCAGGCGCAGACCGCCACCAAGACGCTCGCGAAGCAGGTCAAGGCTGTCCCCCGTCCCAATACTTCGGACGGGCAGGCCGCGAAAGCGCAGGTCGATCAGTTCTCGAGCGATGCGGCGAGCACGGTGAGTACCGCGCAAACCGCGGTCGCCTCCATCCCGGCCAACGCCTCGGTCACCGCCATCGCCTCGGCGCTGGTACCGCTCGCGCCGCAGATCAAGGACCTCGTGACCACTGCACAGACGACGGTCAAGTCGCTGCAGAGTGCAAAGGGCTCTCTGTCCTCGGCGTTCAAGAGCGCCGACTCCTGCCAGAACCTCGGCGGCTAGGCGTCGGTCTGCCGGGCAATCGGAATCATCAGGGTGATCGGCCCGCACCTCTCGTGAGCGCCCCGCGGGAGGTGCCATCCTCGGAGATGTGCCCGGCAGGACGTATCGGCTGATCGTCGCAGGTGAGCTCAGCGACCAGGTGGGGACCGTCTTCGAGGGAATGACCCTCACGCGCGCCGACGGGACGACGACGTTGAGTGGGCACATCCGCGACCAGGCGCAGCTGCAGGGTCTGCTGCAGCGCGTGTCCGATCTCGGGCTCACCCTGCTCGAGGTGAAAGCCTCCGGGGCGATGCCGCCGATGGGTTCGCCGTTTTGACAGCCGCGCCGATCGCGTCTTCTGCTGCCGCCAAGGCCACCGGTCTGGTGCTTCTCACCTTGGCGTCGGCGCAGTTCGTAATGGCCCTGGACATGACGGTGATGAACACGGCGATCGCAACGGTCGCCAAGGACGTCGGGACCGATGTGACCGGGATCCAGCTGGCGATCACGCTGTACACGCTGGTAATGGCGTCGTTCATGATTACCGGTGGCAGGGTCGGGGAGATCATCGGCCGGAAGCGTGCGTTCACAGTCGGGTGCGTCGTCTACGCGTGCGGGTCGCTGACGACGGCGCTGTCTCACAGCCTGACGGTGCTGATCATCGGCTGGTCGTTCCTGGAGGGTTTCGGCGCGGTGCTGATCTTTCCGGCGATCGTGGCGCTCGTCGCCTCGAACTTCGGGAAGCCGGACCGGCCGCGCGCGTACGGGCTCGTGGCGGCTGCCGGCGCGATGGCCGCCGCGGTGGGGCCGGTGGTCGGCGGCTTCTTCACGAGCTATGCCTCGTGGCGGTGGGTGTTCGTCAGCGAGGTGCTGATCGTGATCGTGATCCTCGCCCTGGCACGGCGGGTGAACGACACACCGCCCGAGAAGGGCGCCAGGCTCGACCTCGTCGGCACGGCGCTGTCGGCCGCCGGCCTCGGCCTGATCGTGATCGGCACCTTGAAGTCGGGTGCGTGGGGGTTCGTGCGGGCCAAGCAGGGTGCTCCCGAGTGGCTCGGGCTCTCGCCGGTGATCTGGCTCGTGCTCGCGGGCTGCGTGGTGGTCGGCCTGTTCGCGATGTGGGAGAACCGCCGTATCGCGCACGGCCAGGCTGCGCTGATCGACCCGAAGATGCTGCAGAAGATCCAGCTGCGCGACGGCGTGACCTCGTTCTTCTTCCTGTTCCTCGTGCAGGCCGGGATCTTCTTCGTCGTGCCGCTGTTCCTCTCGGTTGCGCTCGGGCTGTCGGCGGTCGCGACGGGCATGCATTTGCTGCCGCTCTCGCTGATGTTGCTGCTCTTCGCGGCCGGAGTCCCCAAGGTGTTTCCGCACGCGAACCCGCGGCTGGTCATCCGGCTCGGCTTCATCGCTATGTTCGGCGGGCTCGTACTCCTGCTCGCCTTGCTCGACTACGGCGCCGGCGCGGAGATCGTCACCTGGCCGCTGCTGTTGGCGGGTGCCGGGATCGGCTCGATCGCCTCCCAGCTGGGGGCTGTGACCGTGTCGTCGGTGCCCGACGAGCAGAGCGGCGAGGTCGGCGGAATCCAGAACACCGGCACGCAGCTCGGCGCGTCGATCGGCACCGCGCTGGCGGGCGCCGTGCTCATCTCGGCGCTGACCGCATCGTTCGTCACCGGCGTCCAGAACAACCCGGCCGTCCCCAACCGCGTCGCCGCCCAGGCCCAAACCAAGCTCGCGGGCGGAGTTCCGTTCATCTCCGACGCCGACCTGAAGACCGCGCTCTCCGACGCGCACGTCCCCCCGCGGACCGCCGACGCGATCGTGCAGACGAACGAGCAGAGCCGGATCGACGGGCTGCGCGTCGCCGTCTCGATCCTCGCGCTCTTCGCGCTCATCGCCCTGCTGTTCACCGGGGGCATCCCGACAGTCCAACCGGGCGCCCACCCCAAACCGAGCGCAGCATCGACATAGCCATGGGGTCAACGAGCCCAGACCAGGTGGAAAACACGAAACGGAGGTGAGCACGATGGATGAGAAGCAGATCGCACAGCTCGAAGCCGAGGAATCGATGTTCGTGCAAACGGCACAAGGCATCACGAGCGACGGCGGCACACTCACCCTGCACGGGACATCGCCCTCGACGCTCTATTTCTCCGACCGACCCCAGCGGGTCGTCGGGCACATGGGCACGGGGGACTTCGTCGACCTGTGGGACGAAGGCGACAACAGCTTCAAAGCCGACCCGCCGAACGCGGTGCTCGCGTTCCTCGAGCCAGGCGACAAGGTGCCCGAGGACGCGGTGGTGGTGATCCAGGAGCCGATTCTCGTCGAGGGTGAGCTCTCGTACTCGATCGAGGTCCTCGACGGGACGGTTCCGGCGAAGGCCGGGCCGGTCACCCTGTTCATAGACCCGTTCGGCCGGCCGCTCTCGCCCGTGTCGGTGTGCGGCATGCGGAGGCGCGAGCGGAGGCGCGATCGGCGAGGAATCTGACGGAGGGAGGAGGTCAGGGGCGACCCGACACCCAACCCAACCCAAACCGAGCTCGGCTTCCGACCTAGCCATGAACAGCGTCGAGAAAACTCCCGATCACGGTCGTACCAAGGCGGTGCGCGATTGGCTGGGACGCCGCGCCAACACGCCTGTCGGCCGGCTGGCGCTCCAGTGGTTCCGCGCCTACTTCGCGGCTAGCCGAAGCTCGGGCTGCGCGGTGACCGTGTACTCGGCGCTGTCGGTGCTGCCGGCGGTGCTCGTGGTGGCCGCCGTCCTCCACCCGTCGAGCGGGGACGCCAACGTCTTCGCCCAGCGTCTGATCTCCCACCTGAAACTGCACGGGGCCACCGCCAGCCTCGTCCAGGGCACGTTCGGCAGCGCCTCGTCGAACGCGCTGGCGGCGAGCCTCACGGTGTTCGTCAGCTTTCTTCTGTGGGGCATCGGCATCGGCCAGATCTACCAGGACGTCTACGCGCGCGCCTGGGGCATCAAGGTCGGATCGCTGGCCGACCAGGGACTGTTCGCGATCTTCTTCTTCGTCCTCACCGGCGTCCTCGCGCTCGCAGTCCTCGCCGGCGTCCGGTTGCACGACACGGGCTGGCTCGTGCTCGTACCCGTCTGGCTCGTCGGCTCGACGGTGTTCTGGCTCTGGGTGCCGCGGTTCCTGCTGCACCGGAAGATCGGATTGCGCGCACTGCTGCCCGGCGCGCTGCTCGCCTCCGTCGTGCTCGGCGGGACGGCCGCCACCTCGCCGTTCTTCCTGGCAGCTCCATTGAACGCGAACGGCAAGACGTTCGGCGCGTTCGGGGTTGTGATCACGTTCATCGGCGCCGTGTTCGTGCTGATCACCATGTCGCTCGTCTGCGGGGTCTTCTCGCCTGTGTGGGCGAACTGGCGCGAGACGGAGAAACAAAGCGGCGACACGCGATGACAGCCGGCCCCGACCACAACGACGGTCCCGAGCAGATCGAGCTGCCGCGGCCGAAGCGGACGCTGCTGGGGCGGCTGGCGCACTGGGTCGAGCACGCGCGGGCGCTGAAAGGCTGGGTGCAGGAGGCGCGCGGACGCTCCCCGGCGCTCGATGCCACGTTCGAGACGATCGAGCGGGATTCCCACATCGGCGGTGGCATACTCGCCGGCGCGCTCTCCTACCGGCTGTTCGTGTTCTTGCTGCCGCTCGCATTCTTCCTCGTCTCCGGCCTCGGGCTGCTGGCGAGTGCCCTGGGTGTGCAGCCGCACGTCGTCGTGAACTCGGTCGGCATCGCCGGGACCGTCACCAAGGAGGTTCAGGGCGCGGCCAAGGGTTCCTCGAGCTGGTGGGTCGCGCTCACCTCGCTGTTCGTGCTCGCCTACATGACCAGAGTCCTGCTCCGGGCCGTCTCGATCGTGCACGCACTAGCCTGGGAAGGCTCGGCCACCTCGGTCAAGGTGAGCGCCCGCCAGCTCGAGATCTTCGCCGCAGCACTCGCGGGCCAGCTCCTACTCATCGCCGGCGTCGGCGCCGTCCACCACCAGACGGCGATCGGCGGCATCGTCGCACTTGTGGCCCTCGTGCTCGCCCTCGCCGGGCTCTGGCTCGCCGTCTCCCTGCAGCTGCCCCACGCCGACGCACGCTGGACCGACCTGATCCCCGGATCGCTGTTCTACGCGATCGGCTTCGTCGCCGTCGAGATCTTCAACGTTCTCATCCTCGGCCAGATGATCAAGGAAAAGTCGACCACCTACGGCGCGCTCGGGATCGCCGGCGCCGTCCTCCTCGACCTCTTCCTGATCGGACGCGTGATCGTCGGCGCCGCCGTCGTCAACGCCACCCTCTACGAGCGCAGCTCCCGCGGCGGACGCCCCCAACCGGCGTAGGCCGCAGCACAGAGGCAAGGGGCATCTCAGCTTGATGGGAGTAGCCTCTCGCCGGTGACCTACGACGAGTGGATTACCGAGGTCGTCAAGGTCGTCGAGACGGTCGGCACCGGCATCATGGTCCTCGGCGGGCTGGGCGCGTTCCTCGCGTTTCTCCGCGACGCAGCCACAGACACGCGAAGGGCCGGCTCGTACGAACGGCTTCGCCGTGATCTCGGCCGATGCATCCTGCTCGGGCTCGAAGTGCTCATCGTCGCGGACATCGTCCGCACCGTGGTCGTAGATCAGACGTTCCAGAGCGTGACCGTGCTCGGAATCATCGTCCTGATCCGAATCCTGCTCAGCTTCTCGCTCGACGTCGAGATCGACGGCGTGTGGCCGTGGAATCGACTGAGGGAGAGCAGAGACGACCGGGTCCCATAGCCCTCCCCGAGGGCGTGCCGCGCTTGCGGCCCTGCCGGGTCAGCAGGTTGGTGCGGCGGCCTCTTTTCCGGGGCTTCTTGAGAGGCGCCTACCAGAATCGAACTGGTGTACTGGGTTTTGCAGACCCATGCCTAACCACTCGGCCAAGGCGCCGCGCGGCGGTCATCGTATCGGCGTCGACTCCACCGGCCCGAGCACCTCGTCGAGGAACGCGACCGCACGCTCGAAGGAGTCGATGCGGTTGGCGAGCTTCTCGACCATGTGGCCCTCGTCCTCGTAGATCACGAGCTCGCAGCGCACGCCGCGCTCGACGAGCTCGGCGTGGATCGCCTCCGACTCGCCCACCGGCACGCGCGGGTCGTTGCGGCCGTGCTCGATGAAGAGCGGCGCCTTGATCGCGTCGAGGCGGCTCCACGGGGACAGGCGCTCCAGCAGCTCCGGATCGGAGAGCGGCCCGTACTCGCGCTCGCGGACGGCACGCCGGTATTCCGATGTGTTCTCGAGGAAGGTGCGGAGGTTGGAGATGCCGACGAACTCGATTCCCGCCGCCCAGAGCTCGGGCTGGAACGCGAGCGCGGCCAGGACCATGTACCCGCCGTAGGAGCGCCCGTACACGACCGCGCGCGAGCCGTCGATGTCCGGCCGCGTCACCAGCCACCCGTGCAGCGACGCGAGATCGGCCACCGAGTCGAGGCGCTTCTCCACATCGTCCAGATGCTCGAACCGTTTCCCGTAACCGGTCGAGCCGCGCACGTTCGGCGCGGCGACCGCATAGCCGCGCGACACGAGGAACTGCGTGAACGCGCCGAAGCCGCTCGAGTACCACGGCTGCCACTGCGACTCCGGCCCGCCGTGCACCGTGACGACGACCGGGAACGGCCCGGTGCCCTCCGGAACGAAGAGGAAGACGGGGATGGACTCGCCGTCGAAGCTCTCGAAGCGGTGCAGCGACGGCTCGACTCCTCCCTCGACCCGCCCGAGGTCGGTGAGCTTGGTCGACTCGCCCGAGGCGAAGTCGTGCACCCAGACCTGCTGCGGCTCGGTCGTCGTCGAGAAACCGAAGGCGACGCGCGACGCGTCGGGTGAGAATACGAAGTGCCCGGCGACGCCCTCCCCCGGCAGCGGCAGCTCGGCACAACGCGAATAGCCGTCCGCGTTCTCGACGACGAGGAGGCGCCGGCCTGCGTCGTCTCCGTGACACTCGAGATCCCAGTTCGCCTCGCGGACGACCTCCCAGCCGCCGCCGAGCGTGTAGCGAGAGATCGCGAAGGTGTCGCGGCCCTCGTTCGTCGAGGCGTGGAAGCCGGACGAGTCGGCGAGCCAGACCGTCGCCCCGTACTCCGCCGCCTCCTCGTGCGGCGTCACATGCTCGACGGAGCCGGTCTCGAGGTCGATGAGGAAGAGGTCCGAGTCGCCGGCGCGCTCGTTGCCCCGCACCGCGACGACCCACCTACCGTCCGGTGAGATCGAGTCGACCCCGACATAGCCCCCCAGCTCGAACGCCCGCTCCTCTCCACTCGCAACCTCGCGCACGACCACGTCGAAGTCGCGGCCGTTGCGCCGATTCGTCGAGTACGCGAGCAGCGAGCCGTCGAGCGAGAAGACCGGCGTCCAGTGGTTGAAGCGCGGATCGACCACGAGCGGCTTCAGGGCGCTGGTCGCCGAGCACGTAGAACTGCGTCCGCTCGTTCCCGCCTTCGTCGATGAGGACGAGCACGCCGCCTTCGGGGAGGAACATTCCGTCGACCGGTTCCGGGAAGTCGGTGATCTGGTCGAGCTCGCCGCCGTCCGGCGAAAGCGTGAAGAGCTGCCGCGTCCCCGGCAGGTCCGAGGCAACGAGGAGCGTGGAGCCGTCGGCCGACCACGACAGCGGGAACGCCTGGCGGAGCTCGAGGAGTTGGCGGAGGCTGGGCAGTGTTCTAGGCGGGGATGTCGGAGAGCTCGGGGATGACCTCGTCTCCGAAAGCTTGCAGGGTTTGCTCCTGCCCGTGCGTCATCAGGTAGATGTTGAACTGGTCGACGCCGATCGACTCGAGCTCCTGCAGCTTCGCCTTCGCCTGCTCCGCGGTGCCCAGGACGCAGAAGCGGTCGCAGATCTCGTCCGTCACGAACTCGCCGTGCTTCGCACCGACGCGCGAGTGCTCGTCGTAGTCGTAGAACTTGCGCGCCTGGACGTAGTCGGTGAGCGCCTTCGGCACGGAGCTCCCGTCGGCGCCGTAGCGGTCGATCAGGTCCATGCACGTGGTTCGAGACCATGGCCGGGAACCAGCGCACCTGCTCGCGCGCGTCGGCGAGATCGTCCGTGATGTGAGCCGGGGCGCCGACGATGCACTTGAGCTCGCTCGGATCGCGTCCCGCCTCTTCGGCCGCGCGGCGCGCGGTGTCCATGATCCACTGGATGATCTCGGGGTCGGCGAGCTGGATGATCACGCCGTCGCCGACGCGGCCCGCGACGGCGAGCGCCCTCGGCCCGTAGCCGGCGATCCACATCGGGATCCGCGGCAGCTCCGGCCGAACCCACTTGAGCTGGAGCTGCTTGTCGTTCCACTCGACCTCGTCGCCGTTCATGAAGCCGCGCACCATCGCGCACGCGCGCTCGAAGTCCGCAACCTTCATCGGCTGCCGGCCGACGTAGCGGACGGCCGAGTCGCCGCGCCCGATGCCCATCGCCATCCGCCCGTCCGACAGGTCCTGGAGCGTCGCATACGCGCTCGCGAGCACGGTCGGGTCGCGGGTCGCGGGATTGGTCACGAAGTGGCCGAGCCTGATCGTGGAGGTCTCGCGCGCCGCGACGGCGAGCATCGGCACCGACTCCTGCCAGAGGACGTGCGAGTCGTACGTCCACGCGTAGCCGAAGCCGTGGCGCTCGGCGAGCTGGATCAGCTCGAGCCAGCGCGAGAACGGCGGATCCGGGAGAACAGTGACGCCGAAGTCCATCCGCCGGGAATCTAGCCTGGCACCGGCCGGCGCGCGAGCCTACGCTGTGTGCCCATGTCCACCCCGTCGCCAGGCCGGAAGCGCATCGCGCTGATCGCGCACGACAACCTCAAACGGGCGATGCTCGAATGGGCGCGCTACAACCAGGGCACCCTCGCCGGGCATGAGCTCGTCGCCACCGGGACGACGGGCGCGCTGCTCGTCGAGGAGCTCGGGCTGCCGGTGCACGTGTTCCTGAGCGGGCCGCTCGGCGGCGACCAGCAGATCGGCGCCGCGATCGCCGAAGGCCGCATCGACGTCGTCATCTTCTTCTGGGACCCGCTCGAGCCGCACTCGCACGACGTCGACGTGAAGGCGCTGCTGCGGATCGCCGTCGTCTACAACGTGCCCATCGCGTGCAACCGCTCGACCGCCGACTTTCTGCTCTCGAGCCCGCTACTCGCAAGCGACTACGAGCGCGAAGCGCGCGTCTAGGAGTCCCGCTCGAGCACGACGACCGGGATCTCGCGATCGGTCTTGGTCGCGTACTCGTCGTAGTGCGGCCACATCCCGTTCATCAGCTTCCAGAGCCGGGAGCGCTCCTCGCCCTCGGCCACGCGGGCGTGCGCGCGGAAGCGGTCGTCCTTGATCTGCACGCCGACCTCCGGGTTCTTGGCGAGGTTCTTGAACCAGCCCGGGTCGTCGGGCGCGCCACCCTTCGACGCGACGATGACGGGCTTGTCGCCGTCGAGGTCGTAGATGAGGGGCGTCGTGGTCTCGTTGCCGCTGCGGCGGCCGGTCGTCGTGAGCAGGAGGATGGTCGAGCCCTCCCGCCAGTCGTGGCCCGTCTCGCCGTCGGTCTCGCGGTAGAGCCGGACGTGTTCCTCGCCGAACGGATACTCGGTCACGCGAATGCCTCCAATGTCTTCGTGGTCAGCCGGTCGAGCGCCTGCACCGAGAGCTCGAGGTGCTCTTCGGATGTGTCCTCGAGCTTCGTGTGCGAAAGCCCCCGTAGAGACTGAACGAAGAGCATCACCGTCGGGATTCCCGCCCGCGCGACCTCGGCGGCGTCGTGCAGTGGACCGGACGGGAGCCGGTGCGACGATCCCGCAACCTCGTTCACGGCTTCGTCGGCGAGCTCGAGCAGCCGGTCGTCGAATGGGATCGGCTCGATCGACCAGATCTTCCGCCACTCGACCTCGATGTTCTCCTCGTGGGCGAATTTGCGCGAGGCCGCCTCTGCGTTGCTCAGCAGCTCGGCGAGCCACGTCGCGTCGAGATGGCGTTGGTCGAGGAGGCACTCTGCGGTTTCGACCACGGACGTGACGATCCCCGGCTTCGTCACGACCCCGCCCATCGTGCAGACCGCGCCGCCGCCCACTCGCGCCGCGATCTCGCGGAGCTCGAGCTCGAGCTTGGCCGCACCGGCGAGCGCGTCGCGGCGCTGCTCCATCGGCGTCGAGCCGGCGTGCGCAGCCTGACCGCGGAACGTGACGAGATGACGCTCGACCCCGAAGGTGCCGAGCACGACTCCGAGCGGCAGGTCGAGCGACTCGAGCACCGGGCCTTGCTCGATGTGGAGCTCGAGGTACGCGGCCGCCCCTTCGAGCTGCCTCCGTGCCTCGAGCGCGCGGTCGAGCTCGACGCCGTGCTGGGCGAGCGCGTCGGGGAGCGCGATCCCGTCGGCGTCGCGCCGCTCGCGCAGATCGTCCTGATCCGCCATCGACCCCGCCGCCGCGGACGAGCCGAAGAGCGAGCGGCCGAAGCGCGCGCCCTCCTCGTCCGCCCAGTTGACGAGCCGCACGGTCAGCGGCGGCGTCCCGTCGGCGGCGATCCTGCGCAATACCTCGACCGCCGCCACCAGGTTGAGGGAACCGTCGAGCCAGCCCCCGTTCGGCACCGAGTCGATGTGGCCGCCGAGGAGGAGCGCCCGCTCCGAGGCGCCCGGTAGCGTGAACCACTGGTTCCCGGCCTCGTCGAGCTCTTCCTCGACCCCGATCGAGACCACTTTCTCGCGCAGCCACTGACGCGCCTGCTCCCACGTCTCGGTCCACGCGACGCGCTGCGCGCCGTTCTCGTCACCGGTCAACTCCTGCAGCTCGCGGAGCTCGGCAACGGTGCGTTCCGGTGACAGGCTCACGCCACGAGCTTAAACTCGGAGGCGATGTCGATCCTGATCCGCGGAGGACGCATCGTCACGGCGGCCGACGACTACGTCGCCGACGTTCTCGTGGAGGGCGAGCGCGTGGCGCTGATCGGCTCCGACCTCGACGTCGCGGCCGAGCGGACGATCGACGCCTCCGGCAAGTACATCCTGCCGGGCTGCATCGACCCGCACACGCATCTCGACATGCCGTTCGGCGGCACGGTCACAATCGACGACTTCGAGTCGGGCCAGGGATCCGCGGCCTGCGGTGGCACGACCTGCCACGTCGACTTCTGCATCCAGGCGCCGGGCCAGACGTTCGCCGAGGCGCTCGAGGGCTGGCACGCGAAGGCGAACGGCAAGGCCCTGATCGACTACGGCTTCCACATCGCCGTCACCGATCTCGCGGACGAGGAGCGGCTCGCCGAGCTCGCGACTTTGCCCGAGCAGGGAATCACGTCGTACAAGCTCTTCATGGCGTACAAGAACGTCCTGCAGGTCGACGACGAGACGCTCTTCCGCGCGATGGAGGTCGCCGCGGCGAGCGGCGCGCTCGTGATGGTGCACGCGGAGAACGGCGACGCGATCGACGTCCTCGTCCGCCAGGCGCTCGCGCGCGGCGACACCGCCCCGATCAACCATGCGCTCACGCGCCCGCCCGAGCTCGAAGGCGAGGCGACGAACCGCGCCATCCAGCTCGCGCGCATCGCCGGCAGCCCGCTCTACGTCGTCCACGTCACCTGCCGGGAGGCGGTCGAGCCGATCCGCCGCGCGCGCGAGCAGGGCTGGAACGTCTGGGGCGAGTCCTGCACGCAGTACTTCTTCCGCTCGATCGACGATCTCGCCCGACCCGGCTTCGAAGGCGCGAAGTACGTCTACTCGCCGCCGGCGCGCGACGCCGAAAACCACGACGTGCTCTGGGACGCGGTGCGCACGGATGCGCTGTCGGCGATCTCGACCGATCACTGCGCGTTCCTGTTCGAGACGCAGAAGACGCTCGGCTCGGACGACTTCACGAAGATCCCGAACGGCGGGCCGGGGCTCGAGGACCGCCTCAAGATGATCCACCACTTCGGGGTGCGCGAGGGCCGGATCAGCATCAATCGGATGGTCGACCTCCTCGCGACGCAGCCGGCGAAGCTGTTCGGTCTCTACCCGCGCAAGGGGACGATCGCGGTCGGAGGCGACGCCGACCTCGTCGTCTTCGACCCGGAACGGCGGGAGACGATCTCGGCGACGACCCACCACTCGCGCTGCGACTACAACCTCTACGAAGGCACCGAGGTCGTCGGGGCTCCTGAGCTCGTGCTGCTCCGTGGCTCTGTTCTCGTCGAGGACGGCGAGCTCGTCGCCGCCCCCGGCAGCGGCCGCTTCGTGCGCCGCGCCCGATTCGGCGAGCCGCTCGAGACAAGCGCCGCCGCCGGCCTTCCTCGCTCCTAGCAGGGGTTTTACCTCCGACGAACAAAAGCTGCGCTAGCCTCTTGCGAGTCGTGGGGTTCGTCATCGGAGCGCGGCGCGGGCAATGTGCATTGCTCGCGGGTCTCGCCATCGCGCTTACGGCGCTTCTCTTTGCGAGCGCGTCGGACGCGTCGACCGCGCGCGCCAAAGGCCTCGACGTCTCGAACTACCAGGGCTCGATCGTCTGGAGCAAGGTCGCGCAGGCGGGGTATCGCTTCGCATTCGGCAAGGCGACGGAGGGTGCGGGCTACGTCGACAAGACGTACACGGCGAACCGGAACGGCAGCGAAGCAGCCGGCCTCGTCTTCGGCGGGTATCACTTCGCGCGACCCACAGGCGCGACCGCGGCAGCCGCGACCGCGAGCGCGATCAAGCAGGCCAACCACTTCCTCACCATCGCGGCGCCGCAGCCGGGCGAGCTACCGCCGGTCCTCGATCTCGAGGTGACCGGCGGCCTGCCCACGTCGCGCCTGCTCGTCTGGACGCTGGCCTGGCTCGACCAGATCTACTGCCCGCACCGGAGTCGAGCCGTTCCTCTACACCTCGCCCCTCTTCTGGAAGAACCAGCTCGACGACTCGACCGCCGCCGCGACCGCCGGCACGCGCCTCTGGATCGCGCACTGGACGTCCAACAGCAAGCCGACGGTGCCTGCCCAGAACTGGGACGGAAGCGGCTGGAAGTTCTGGCAGTGGACGGACTGCGTCACGGTTCCGGGGATCAAGCACTGCAGCGACGGCGACCGGCTGAACGGCACCAATCTCACGTCCGTCGCCATCGCCCCGTATCCAGCCGGGCTGCCGGTCCTCTCGACCCCACCGACGATCGTCGGGGCTCCTCAGGCCGGGCAGTCGCTCGCCGCGGTGCCCGGGACCTGGGAAGGCGGCAAGCCGCTCACGTTCGCGTATCAATGGCGACTCTGCGACGCGGCCGGCGTCACGTGCGCGTCCATCTCGGGCGCGACCGGCGAGACGTACAAACCGGCCGCCACCGACGTCGGCCACTCGCTCAAGGTCGTCGTGACCGCCACCTCCGCGACCGGAGCCGCGACCGCCACCACCGTCGCGTCCGCGACCGTCTCTTCCGCCGGCACGCCGCCGTCGGCACGCCCGACGAACGTCAAGGCGCCGCAGATCCTCGGCTCGATCTCCGACGGACAGATCCTGACGGCCTCGGTCGGCAGCTGGACCGGCTCGCCCACCAAGTTCACGTACCGCTGGCGCCGGTGCAACGCAAGCGGCGCCTCGTGCATCGCGATTCCTCATGCCACGACCTCGCGCCGGATGCTGACGCCCGACGACATCGGGTCGACGCTCTCGCTCGTCGTGACCGCGACCGGCAAGGGAGGAGCCACGTCGGCGACCACCGCGCCGACCGCCATCGTCGTGGCGGCGCCGCTGCCGGCCGTCTCCCTCGGCAGCCAGACGGTACGTCGCGGCGTCGCCGGGAATCTGCAGACCGACGACGGCCGCGCCACCGTGACGTGGCAGCCGGGAGCCGTGCCCGTCGGCAAGACCGTTTCGCTGACGACGTTCAGCAGCACCCTCGGCCTGCCGGGAAGCGAGGTCGCGCTGTCGGTGCCGGGACTGTCGTCGGCCGGCTTCAAGTGGCCGCTGGACCTCAGCTACTCGTCGCCTCAGACAAGCCGGACGGTGCTGGGCTACTCGACGAACGGAAAGGTCTATCAGGCCGTTCCCGCGCTCCAGCCGGCGCAGCTCCCCGCCGGAACGGCGGTGGGCTGGTACGTCGACTCGACCAACCTGACCCACGTGCTGACGCGCACCCCGTTCCAGATCTCGCTCTTCAAGCAGGGCGCCTGGGGCGATCCCACCTACACCGCGCCCAGCGGGCCGACGCTGACGAGACAGACGTCCTTCCAGGCATCGCCGCATCCGGCCGACCACACGATTCTCCTCACGACGCGACTGGCCGAGCGCGCGCAGGCGCGCATCTCGGCGACCGTGACCGGGCCGCACCACACGTCCGTCGCGATCCTCGGCAAGGGCAGCCGTCTCGGCGCCCCCCTCAGGGCGGGGAGCTTCACCACGGCCCAGTCCTATAAGAGGAAGCCGGGCTCGCTGCAGCTTCGCCTACGGCTCAACGCGCGCACGCTTCGGGCCGGCTCGTACAGCCTCCGCGTCGTCGCCCTCGACCCGTGGGGCCGACACCGCGGCCTTACGCTGCGCTTCCGCGTCCCGTAGCCAGCGCCCGCAGGCTGAGCAGCTCGTAGGCGACGTTTGCAGCGGCGAGCGCGGTCTGCTGTCCCGGGCCGTCGTACGGCGGCGAGACCTCGACCACGTCGGCGCCGACGAGATCGATGCCGGCCAGCGCGCGGACGAACGCGAGCGCCTCCGCCGTCGAGAGGCCACCCACCTCGGGCGTCCCTGTTCCGGGCGCGAACGCCGGGTCGAGTACGTCGATATCGAAGGAGACGAAGACGGGCCGACGACCGACGCGCTCGCGGACGATGCTGGCGTAGCCGCCGGGCTCGAGTTTCCGCAGCTGGTCGCAGGGGAGAACGGCGAACCCCAGCGCGCGCGCCGATTCGAGGTCGTCCGGCCCGTACAGCGAGCCGCGCAGGCCCGCCTGCACGGACGCCGCCGGATCGATCAGCTTCTCTTCGAACGCGCGCAGGAAGGTCGTGCCGTGGAAGAAGCGCTGGCCGAAGTACTCGTCCCACGTGTCGCCGTGCGCGTCGAGCTGGACGAGCGCGAGCGGCCCATGCTTGCGCGCGAGGACACGGAGCTCCGCGAGCGTGACCGAATGGTCGCCGCCGAGCGCAAGCGGGAAGACGCCGGCCTCGACGAGCGCTGCGAGAGCCTCCTCGATCTGGGCGTACGTGCGCTCGGTGTCGCCCGGGGAGACGGGCACGTCGCCGTAGTCGACGACGGAGAGCGTCTCGACGACATTGACCCCGAGCGCCGGGTTGTACGGCCGCAAAAGCGCCGAGGCTGAGCGGATCGCCTCGGGCCCGAAACGCGTGCCCGTGCGGAAACTCGTGGCCGTGTCGAACGGGATGCCGTAGACGGCCGCGTCGACTCCGGCGAGGTCGGTCGTATGCGGCGCGCGCATGAACGTCCGGATGCCCGCGAAGCGCGGGATCTCCTTCGCGTCGAGCGGCCGGTGGTGCGGATCCGCCACGTCCGTAAGCCTCGCACAGCCGCCCCCGACGAGTCTCCTCTGGATATGCCCGGTGTCAGACACCGGCCGTGGCCGAAACGGACACGTCGCGGTACCAAGCAACCGGCCACGGCACCTCGCCACGCCTGGAACGGACACGTCTAGGTGTCAGACACCGGCCGTGGCCGAAACGGACACGTCTTGCGACCTCGTTACGAGTGTTCCACGCGGACGAGGAAGATTGCCACCGGCCAGCACGTCATGAGGGCATGAAGCTGCATGTGATCCTGATCCTCGCGCTTGGGCTTCTGATGCTCGCTCTCGGCGGGTGGGTCGTCCGCGGAACGCGTCGCCTCGCGACCGGTTGAGGCACGGCCTCAGACGCGGTCGCGCTACCGCGTCTGCGGGAAGCCGAGGTCGATCGTCGAGGTGGCGGGATCGGGCCAGCGCTGAGGTGACGACCTTGCCGCGCGTGTAGAAGTCGATCGCCTCGGGCCCGTAGACGTGGCGGTCGCCGAAGAGCGACGCCTTCCAGCCGCCGAAGGAGTAGTAGGCGACCGGCACCGGAATCGGGACGTTGATCCCGACCATCCCTGCCTGCACGTCGAACTGGAACCGGCGTGCCGCGCCGCCGTCGCGCGTGAAGATCGCGACGCCGTTGCCGTACGGGTTCTCGTTGACGAGCCGCACGGCCTCCTCGTACGTCGCGACGCGCGTCACGCCGAGCACGGGGCCGAAGATCTCGTCGACGTACGCCTTCATCTGCGGCGTCACGTCGTCGAGCAGGCTCGGATTGAGGAAGAAGCCCTCCTCGGGCACGCCCTCCCGGCCGTCGACCACGACGGTCGCGCCCTCGCCGGGCGCGTTCTCGACATACGACGCGACGCGGTCGCGATGCTCGCTCGTCACGAGCGGCCCCATCTCGGAAGCCGGGTCCATCCCGTCGCCGACCTTCACCTTGGGGATCCGGTCGCGGATGGCGTCGACGAGCGGCTGCGCGACGTCCCCGACCGCGACGACGGCCGAGACGGCCATGCAGCGCTCGCCGGCGGAGCCGTAGCCGGCCGAGACGGCTGCGTCGGCGGCCGCGTCGACGTCGGCGTCGGGCAGGACGATCATGTGGTTCTTGGCTCCGCCGAGCGCCTGGCAGCGCTTGCCGGCCGCGGTCGCCTTCTCGTAGACGTAGCGGGCGATCGGCGTCGAGCCGACGAACGAGATCGCGGCGACGTCCGGGTGCTCGAGCAGCGCATCGACGGCCACGCGGTCTCCCATCACGACGTTGAAAACACCGTCGGGCAGGCCCGCTTCGTGCAGTAGCTCGGCGACCCAGAGCGAGGCCGACGGATCCTTCTCCGACGGCTTCAGCACGAAGCAGTTGCCGCAGGCGATCGCCGGCGCCCACATCCACATGGGCACCATCGCCGGGAAGTTGAACGGCGTGATGCCGGCGACCACGCCGAGCGGCTGCCGGATCGAGTAGACGTCGATTCCGGTCGAGGCCTGCTCGGAGTGCTCGCCCTTGAGCAGAGTCGGCAGGCCGCAGCAGTGCTCGACGACCTCGAGCCCGCGCGTCACCTCGCCGATCGCGTCCGAGAGGACCTTCCCGTGCTCGCGCACGAGGATCTCGGCCACCTCCTCGCGCCGCGCGTGCAGGAGCTCGCGGATGCCGAAGAAGAGCTCGGCCCGCTTCGCGAGCGACGTCTCGCGCCAGGCTGGGAAGGCGCCGCGGGCCGACTGGACGGCCGCGTCCACCTCCTCGACGCTCGCGAAGTCGACGGCACCGGTCTGACGACCGGTCGCGGGGTTGTAGACGGGGCCGCTGCGGCCGGAGCCGCCCTCGACCCGGCGTCCGCCGATCCAGTGCGGGATGCGGGTGACGGCGGGCGCGTCGACGGTCTCGGTCATGCCGAGTAGCGTAACGACGTGTCCGAGCCGGGACGTACTCTCGGGCCGTGAAGGAGATCTGTCCGCGCTGCAGCGCCGAGATGGAGTGGCGCCACGGGACGTTCCAGTGCCCCAAGTGCCGCCTGAAGATCGGCTGCTGCGAGGGAGAGACGGGTGACTGCCGGGACCCGGGCTAGGCTCGAGGAGCTCGAAGCATCCGCGCTCGACCCGCGCTCGAGCGAGTTGCTCGTCGTTCTCTGCTGGCTCGTGCAAGACGAGCTGACGATCGACGAGGACGAGCTCAACGGCGCCCGCCGCCGCGCGATGTTCGTCCTCGCAGCGGGCGGAGACCCGCACCGGGACGTCGACCTCGACTCGGTGGCGGCCGAGCGCCTGGCCGCCGAGCTCGACACGCCGGGACGACGCGCGCAGCTCGCGTCGGCGCTCGAAGGGCTCCCGGCCCACGACCTCCCGGCGGTCACTGCAGCGGTGGAGTCGCTCCGCACGGATCCCGAGCTCGCCTGGCGGTCGTTCGCGCTCTCGCTGCTCGCCGACGAGCTCGCAGACGACGACACATAACCCGCCGCAAAAGCGACTACTCTGGATCGCTCCGTGGCGATCTCGAGACCCGAACCTCGCCGGCGGTTGAAGCTCCCGCGCAACCTGTCCGGGCGGGCGGCAACCCCAGCCGTACTCGCGCGCCGACGCGCCGTACTTCCGCAGCCCCGGCTTCTACGTGCGGATCGGCGGGCTCGCGGCCGTCGTCGCCGTCGGGCTCGCGCTGCTGCTGCTGCGCGCCTGGTCGATCCAGGTGCTGCACGGAAAGCAGTACGCGCAGGCCGCGCACAGTCAGGCGTTCCGCACCGTCGACCTGCTGGGCTCGCGCGGCGCAATCTTCGACGACAAGGGCAAGTTGATCGCCGGCACCACGGGACACGCGGTGGTCGACGCCGACGCAACCTCGCTCGGGAGCCGCGGCGTGCACGGACGCTGGAACCCGAGTGCGGAGGGCCTGCAGGAGCTCGGCCGGCTCGCCAGGCTCACGGGCAAGAACCGCGGCGTCCTCGCCGCGCGCATCCGCGCGGGGATCTATCGCTCGCCGTTCGCGCCGGCGGTCGTGATCCAGCATCCGTCCGCCGCGCTCACGAACTACCTGCAGGAGCGGAGCACCGAGTTCCCGGGCTTCAAGGTCGGCGTCGAGGACACCCGGAGCTATCCGCAGGGCGCGTTCGGCAGCGAGTTCCTCGGCCTGCTCGGACAGATCAACCTGCGAGAGCTCCACGCCCGCACCTACAAGGGCGCAAAGGCGGGCGAGGTCGTCGGCCAGAGCGGCGTCGAGGCGGCGTACGACTGGCTCCTGAACAAGGGCTTCGTGCGGGCGAAGGTTCCCGTGGACTCCCTCGGCCGCATCGTCGGGCCGATCCGTATTCCGCTCCAGAAGCAGCCGCCCTCGCTGCAGCTTTCCATCGACTCGCGGCTCCAGCGCGCGACGGAGAGCGCGCTTCAGTACGGGATGGAGCAGGCGCGCGCCAACGGCTCCTCCCCGACGGGAGCGTCCGCGGTCGCGATCGACCCGTGGACGGGCGCGATCAAGGCGATCGCCAGCTACCCGACCTTCAACCAGAAGGCCGCCGCGGAGAAGCCGAGCTACTTCTCACGGCTGCTCAACAACAAGACCTCGCCCCTCTTGAACCGAGCGATCGCCGGCGCGTATCCGACCGGCTCGACCTTCAAGCCGATCATCGCCGAGGCTGCGCTCAGCGCCGGGATCATCACACCGTTCACGCCGCTGGCCTGCACCGGCTCTTTCGACCTCGGCGGAACGATCTTCCACAACGTCGACCCCGGCGTCGACGCGTCGATGGCTCTGCCGGACGGCGCTCGAGGAGTCGTGCGACACGTGGTTCTACCGGCTGGGCGACCTGGTCTACGCGACACGATCCCAAGGCGCAGGGGACGCTGATCCAGAACTGGGCGCGCAAGCTCGGGCTCGGCACGACGCCGCCCGGTCGACATCACCGGGCGCCATGCCCGGATACCTCCCGCGGCCCGGCAAGACCGTTCGACAGGCGCTTCGGCTTCCCGTGGACGGAGGGCCAGACGATCAACCTCGCGATCGGCCAGGGCGCGCTCCAGGTGAGCCCGCTCCAGCTCGCGGTCGCGTACTCGGCGCTGATCAACGGCGGCAAGGTCGTCCGGCCGCACGTCGGCGAGGCCGTGATCAAGAACGGCAGGAAGCACAAGCTCCACTACAAGCCGGTCCGAACGCTGAAGCTCTCTCCGTACACGTGGGCGATCAGGCAGGGTCTGTACGCGGCGGCGAACGACCCCGGCGGCACGTCGCAGTCGGTCTTCGCAGGGTTCCCGACAAGGTCGCCGGCAAGACGGGAACCGCCGAGACGTGCGGCGTGACCTGCCCCGCCACTCCTGGTACGCCTCGTGGGCGCCGTACAACTCCCCGAAGCTCGTCGTCGTCGTGAACATCGAGAACGGCGGCTTCGGCGCGCAGGCCGCCGCGCCGGCTGCGAAGAAGATCTACGAGGCGTACTTCCACCTCAAGAGCTCGTAGCGCCGGTCACTCGTCCTCGCCGAGCTCCTCGCATTCGAGGCAAACCCAGTCACCCTCGCGGTTTTCGTCGGCGCTGAGAGCGGCCGGCACCATCGTCACGCCGCAGGTCGGGCAGATCGGCGGCTGGTCATCGGTCTTTCGTGCGCGATGCCCTACAGCGCCGGCCCCTTGACGAGTGTCTCGATCGGGAAGAACTGTGGCTCGGGCCGGGCGCCGCCTTCTCCTGCTCCGGACGCCTCCATGGCCGGGCCGAGCTTGGTCTCGACGAAACGCTGGAAGTGCTCTTTCGACTCCCAGACGTCGTACACGTACCACCCCTGGTCCGATTGGCCGGCTGTGTGCAGGATCAAACCTTCCGGAGCGCCGTCCTCAGGCATCGGAAAGGTCCCGAACATCGCCTCTGTCAACTGCCTGTAGCTCTCCCCGGTAACTCCCTCGCCCGCCAAAAGCATCCCAACAGCCACTGTCCCAGCTCCTTTGGTAGATGTCGCCGGATTCTCCCACGCAGAGGCGCGAACTCCAAGCGCGACACGCCAACTGCTCATCGCTTTGTTACCAAATCAACAAAAACCCCGCCTGGAGCGGGGCTTTCCGGAGAGCGGATGATGGGACTCGAACCCACGACCTTCTGCATGGCAAGGCGGCACCTCCGGACGAGTCTAAAGCGGTTTCGCTTGGTTGAGCGGAATCTCGTCGGGCTGGATCGGTTTCGATTGGTCTGAATCGACCTCGTTGGGGACATAAATGGGGACTTAAACCCGAACCTTCTGCTTGCAGAGGTACGGTCACTGGGAGACGAAAAGCGCCCCCGCGACTCACGAACGCCCGGGGGCTCGACACGGAAGGAGTAGCTCCCTTGCAGGACGAGGGTAACCACCGGAAACGCCGCAAAGTCAGCGGCCACGTCTACCTCAAGCGGGGCGAGAGAGGAACCGTCTGGTACTGGCGGATCCGGCTCCCCGACGGCTTCATCCACGACGACGGACGGCCGAAGCGGGAGGAGCGACGGCCGATCGGGCCGGCGTGGACAGGCAGCGGCCGAACCCCTGACGGCTACTACACGCGACGGACCGCCCAGCAGACGCTCGATGCGCGCCTGACCGACCTCCGCCGCGGCGTCGGCATCCCAGCGGCGCGCGTCGGCGCGACGTTCCGCGACGCGGCCGAGCACTGGTACGTCCACCGCGCCGCCCAGCAGGGCTGGAAGCCGAGTACGAGACGCGACTACAGGTCCGCCCTCGACCGGCACCTTCTCCCCGCCTTCGGCGACCGCCCGCTCGAGGACGTAACCACCGACGTGATCCAGGAGTGGCGCGACGCCGGAATCGCCGACAAGACGATCCCGACCCGGACCGCGGCGAAGCTCGTCACGATCATCGGCGGCGTCTACGAGCAGGCCCGCAAGACGTACAAGCTGACGACCCCGAACCCCGCCCGCGACGTCGAGCGCATCAAGCTCGCCTACAACCCCGAGCGGTTCGTCTTCTACCAGCCGGAGGAGATCCTCGCGCTCGCCCGCGCCGCCGAGCAGTACCGGCCGAAGAGGGAGACGCCGGCGACGCCCGAGCAGGAGAAGGCGGCCGCTGCAGCCGCCCGACAGGACGCCGCCCTCTTCCTGACCGCCGCCTTCACGGGGCTGCGACTCGGCGAGCTGCTCGCCCTCCGCATCCGCGACGTCGACTTCGACGCCGAGAGCATCCGCGTCTTCGGCAGCGTCGATATCACCGTCGGCGTCGGAACCCCGAAGTCCGGGAGAGGACGCACCGTCCCGATGGTCGAGGACCTCGCCCGCGCGATCGCCCGCCTCCTACAGCGCGAGCGCTTCACCGGCCCCGACGACCACGTCTTCGTCGGCGCGGACGGCCGCTACCTCGACTCGTCCGCCCTGCGCCGCCGCTACCGCGCCGCGCAGAAGCGGGCCGAGCTCGACCCGATCCGGTTCCACGACCTCCGGCACACCTTCGGGTCGCTGGCGATCACGCAGGCCGAGAGCGTCCGCGAGCTCCAGGACTGGATGGGCCACGCCGACGCCCGGACCACGGCCCGCTACGTCCACTACAAGCCGCGGAAGGGCGAGGCCCGCCGCCTCGGGGAAGCGTTCCGGATCGAAGCCCCCGAGCCGGACGCCGCGACCGCAGACATACGCGAGTGAGCCAGCCCCTGGACGAGGCAGGCATAAACCGCGTGAACGAGGCGATCTTCGCGACCTGGGTCCTGCCGGAGATCGCGCGACGTCACGCCGCCGGAAGACTCCCGAACGGCTTCAAACTTCGCGCCTACCAGCTCATCCTCGACGACGACACCCGCGTCAAGGAGATCCGGCTGAACGACGAAGTCCGCGCCGCCGTCCGCGTCCGCACCCCCGCGAGCTGGCCCGAGACGACGTCGTCCTCGGAGACGAGGGCGTCGACGTCCCCTTCGAGATCCTGCTCACCGACCACGACCCGAACGCCGGCCACTACACGGCGATCGCGACCGACGACGGGTGCTGACGTGCCACGACTTCCGCCCGAACGCTCGCAACGCCGCCGAGCACGGCGAGGTGGCTCGCGAGTTCCTCGACAGTGCCGCCGCGAGCCTCCAGCGAGGCGACCTCCACCCCTTCGTCGAGAACCTCTTCGCCGCTACCGAACTGATGGCGAAGGCGTACCTCCTCACGGTCCCGGCCAGCGGGAGCGGCTCCGCCCGCAGCCACTCCGCAGTCCACCGGCCGTTCAACCTGGAGCGAAAGGAAGGCCGAGTCCACGACCCCTTCGCCGCACTCCTCAACAGGCTCGCCGAGCTGCGCCCCGCCGCCCGCTACCTCAAGAAGGACCTCGGGCTCGATCCCGCCGAGGCCGCGACGATGCTCGCCACCGCGGCCGAGATGCACCGCGCCCTGTACGACGTCGTGCCGAAGTGGTACTCGCCGCGAGAGCCGCGCTCGTGACCCTGCTGCTCGGACTCTCGACGCCCGGTTGGGCCGCGCTCGCAGCGCTCGGCGGCGCCCTGGTCGGCGGACTCGTGACCGGCGCCGCGACGTACCTACTCGAGGGTAAGCGGCAGCGCTTCGAGCGCGAGCAGCGAGACACGGACCGGGAGCGAGAAGACGCGGCGACCGCCACCGCCGCCGTCGCGCGCGTCCTGCGTACTCGATACGAGTGGCTCGCCGAGGCGATCGAGGCCAGCTTCAAGGGGGGCTACTGGCTGCCAACGGCGATCGAGCCGGCGCCGCCGCTCGAGGACCGGAAGCTTCTGGCAACCTTCGCGACGAAGGACGAGTGGGACATGGTCGACGCCGCCGAGGCGGAGCTCGCGACGCTGATCCAGGCACGGGAGCTCGTCTTCTCCACGCGCGGTGGCCTCGGAGCCGGATCGGGGCTGGCGGTCGTCCGCGTGGAGGAGGTCGACCGCGACGCGATCGTTCAGACGGTCGAGGCATGCCGCCGCGCTCGAGCGGCTCTGGACCGTCTCGCAGGCGTCCTTGGGGACCCGTTCGGGGACGAATAGCCCAGGAGCCTCTCCGCTGCGCGCGGAAGCCCTCTTCCTGCCGATCTGATGCAGCTCACAAGCGCCTCCCCGGATCAAGCGATTCGTCGCGCACCTGGCGCAATAGCGGTCTCGTCCAACGGAGGTGACGCGGCCCGAGCCGGATGCAAGGCACGCGCTCCTCGCGGGCCCACGCGAGAAGGGTCGAGGCCTTGACCGTCAGCAGAGCTGCGGCCTGCCGAGCGTCAAGCAGCTCGTCATCGGAGCCATCCCATGACGCCACAACTCTTACATCCGTCGTCGCGTTCAGGACTCCACTCCGCTGATTTGGTCCTTTACCGCCAGCTCGCAGCGCTGCGGGTGTGCTGAGAAGCCCCTTGGCGGGTCGATGATGGCCAGGCGACCGGGCGGGTCTGTCTCGCTCGGGTGGCTGCGGATTTGGACTTGCGTTCGATTCGAGCCGGAGTTGTTGTGCGGCCACCTTCCGCGGCATAAGTGCGAGCGTAACAAATATGTCACTCATGCGCGGAACGCACCAGGCGCGTACGATTGGTGCGTGACGAGTGGAACGTTGATTCGGCAAGCGCGGATGCGCGCGGGACTCTCGCAGGGGGACCTATCCCAACGCTGCGGCAAGGATCGAGCGCAGATCGCGCGTTGGGAGCGGGACACGGTGACGCCGAGCCTGGAGACATTGCGCGAGCTGTTGCACGCCTGCGGCTTCGACCTCGACCTGTCGCTCGTGCCCTACCGGGGCACGGACGCGCAGCTGGAAGCGCGGCTGGCGAAAGCGTTGGAGCGAACGCCGCAGGAGCGGTTACAGACGATGCTAAAGGCGCGTCGGCGCTAATGGCCGACGAGTTCGACCCGTACGCCCTGCTACAGGCGCTCGAGCGGCAGCGAGTGACCTACGTCGTCATCGGAGGCCTCGGTCGGGTGCTGCACGGATCGGGCGAGGTCACGAACGGGCTGGACATCGTTCCCTCGACGCGAGAGGAGAACCTGCGCCGGCTCGGGCTCGCCCTGGAGGAGCTGGACGCGCGCCGGCCGGACGGAAAGCCGCCGATCCTGGAGCGTGACCTGGTCGGCCGCGGCGTCCTCGAGCTCGAGACCGGCGCGGGTGAACTGAAGGTCGTGCCCGAGCCGGCCGGCACACACGGATACGACGACCTGCGGCGCCGCGCCGAGCGGCCACCTCTGGGGCAAGGGCTGCGACCGGCGGTCGCCTCGCTCGACGATCACGCGCGGATGCTGGCCGCTCTCGACCGCGAACAGGACCACCAGCCTCTTGCTGTCCTGCAGCGGCTGATCGAGCTGGAGTACGGCCTCGGCCGAGCTCCGGCGATCGACCTCTAACGCCTCGGCCGCGCACTGAGTACGCTCTACTCCGTACAGGAATAGCAGGTGTGACACAGATGCACCCAGGTGCAAAACCGGCCTATCGTTCGTGTACGTTTGTACACCATGTCGCATCGCCGCCAGCAACGACGCGAAGAAAAGACGCGTCGCCACCTCCCGCCGACCCACGGGTCGAACAGGCCACTCGAGTCGCAGTCGCCAGCGGTGCGCCGCCGCGCAGTCGTCGGTGCGCGAAGCGGACCACGTGGAACGGCTCGCCTACACCCGCAGCCAGGCTGCGCAGGCGCTCGGCATCAGCCGCTCCACTCTCCGGCGCCTGCTGCCGTACATCGAGACGATCGAGATGCCCTGGGGCGCCAGCCTGATCCCCGTCGACGAACTCGAGCGAGTCGCTGTCGAGCGGCGACGGACGGCACGGCCGCGACTCGAGCCGGCGACGCGGGGACGCAAGCAGGCCGTCCCACCCGAGGTCGCGAAGCGCATCCACCAGGAGCGCTCCGCAGGCGAGAGCCTCCGCCAGATCGCCGCCAACCTCAACGCCGAGCCGCATTCCGACAGCCCACGGCGGTGAGAAGTGGTGGCCATCGACCGTGCGCGCCGTTCTCCAGCGGGCAGCCTGAACTAGACAGAAGCGGGGAGCGGCTCTCTTGCTACCAGTCCTCTCCCCGCGCGAGGATGACAGTGAGTTCCGAATGACCCCTGGGCGCGAGCCTAGGATTGGGAGCGTGATCGAGTTGGTACGGGAAGCGACCCGTGAACTCCACGAAGCATTTCGTCATCTCACCCCAGCTTTCTCCATCAGCACAACCGCTCTCCGAAGAGGCATTGAGGCGCTGGTGCTATCAGAAACGGTGAGGCTCCCCGTAGCACGGGAGGCAGATCCGGGAGCGAGACTAAAGAAAATCCGTCCGTGGCGGCTCAAACAGGTGTGAGGTCGTCTATGGCATCGATCAGCGCGGTCGAGCAGGTTTACCGAGAGCGTCATGAGGCATTCTACGCACAGCCTCGGCAATCGCTAATAGCCGAGAGGCCGGGCGGGACGCCGTGCATGACGCCTTTGTCTCCGCTTTGCGTGCTCGGGGCAGCTATCGAGGAGAAGGTTCGATCGAAGCGTGGCTGTGGAGGATGGTTATCCGCAGCGCACTGAAGCTCCGAAGAAGCGATCGGTTGCAGCCGCTAGGGTCCGAGCTGATCTTTTCGCCCGACAGCGGGGTCGAGCCGGAAGGCGAGCCGGAAGCGGCGGTTCGCGCAGCTGTCGCGTCTCTTCCCGAGAAGCAACGGCTCGTCCTGTTTCTTCGCTACTACGGCGATCTCGACGACCGAACAATTTCTGAAGCAACGGGCGTGCGGATTGGACCCGTCGGAGCGCAGCTTAGTGCCGCGCATCGGTCGGTTCGCCGCCGCCTGGAGGAGGTGTCGCACCGATGAGTGAGGCCGAATATGACGCAGGACTTGCGATCGCCTGGACCAGATTCTGGCTCGAGCGGGGATCACGGAGACTGGGAGCGAGTGCTCTCCGATGCGAGACGTCACCGTTGGCGTTCGTCCCGCCGAGCTCGGCTGGCGCTGGCGCTTGTAGGGGCGGTGCTTGCGGTGATAATCCCCCTCACCGCGGTCGCGGCAAGCAATGGTTGGTGGTTCTTCAGCGACTCGGTGTCGTCGACCTTGCCTTCACCGGTTGGCGGGGTTGTGGTTGTAGACAGTGGTAACTGGCAGGGCGTCCCATGGGCGCTTACTGCTTACCGAACCGCTAGCGACGGCCTCTGCATCGGCTTCACCCCGAATCCGCCTGCCGGCGCTGATTCAGGTGCGCCTCCGCAGGGTCCCCCTTCTGCCGCGTCGACGCTTATGATCGGCTGTGGTGCAGACGTTCGGGGGATCCCCAATCTCGAGTACAGACAGACCACGCACGAGTTCGCCTTCATCAGTTCTGGCAGCGCTGCCACCGATGGGAGTAAGTTCGACGCGGTTGCGGGTCCTGCAGCGGCTGACGTGGCGAGCGTCGAGATTGACCACTCAGGCGGCCCTCCGATCGTGGCGCAGACGTTGCAGGCCCCAGGACAGCTGGGCGTCCCGATTCGCTTCTTCGCGGCCGAGCTACCACTCGGCGACACCGTGAAGTCTCTGGTGGCACAGGACAGTAGTGGCAATGCGCTTGAGACGATCACGGCCGTGCGGCCGCCTACGTCGTCCGGCCAGGGGACCGCGGGCTCCAACAGCGGCTCGATCAACTGGGGCTCCTAGATTGCCCGATGGTCAGGGGTATTTGTGGGGCTGGCTACCCGAGTTGTCCGGTTAGCCAGCCCCACTACTAATTCGGTACTCACCGTTAGGTCTTCGGGTAGATCAATCAGCACGACCAATAGTGGATCGGCGAAGAGAAGTCCCCGGGATTGACGCAGCCGTTCTCGTCTGAGCAAGCATGGATCGTGGGAATGTTCGCCCAGTATGCCCATGTTTGGTTCTTCGGACAGGCACCTTCGACGAGCGAGGCGATAAAGCCGTTGTCCGAGTTCGCGCAGTCGGAACTGATCAGATATGGCCCCTTGGATACACCGCGCCATAATTGATCGGTACCAGACACGAAGTAGACGTCCGCCGAGCAACTAGCGGTGGCGACTTCGTCGATTGTCGTGCTGTTCTCTTTCGATGGCGGCAGCAGATTCCAAACGTATGATGACTCTGACGCCGGTACCGTGGCCGTTGCGGGTGGGGTGCCCTGAGACTGCGTGATCGTTGGCGCCTGACCACTAGTCCAAGTGATGAGGTAATAGGACGGGCTGTTCGCTGAAGTAGAGGGCGTTGTTCGGGCGGCAGAAGGCCCGGTTACCCCGTAGACGCCGATCATGATGAAGATAAGAGACGTAATTACGTTAAGCGTCTCACTTTCGCTCCTCACAGCGAGGGGATTGACTCCATCAGACAGCGACGCGAAACAAAAATCGCTGCG
Source organism: uncultured Actinomycetes bacterium (assembly GCA_963794255.1). Lineage (GTDB taxonomy): Bacteria > Actinomycetota > Thermoleophilia > Gaiellales > Gaiellaceae > Palsa-739. The sequence continues at coordinate 74,416 of CAWCDC010000010.1, forward strand.
TAGGACTCCGCAGACTCTTAGGGCCGCCGGCTCACCTCCTTTCCGAAGCCACTCTCTACGCCAAGCCAGGCACGAGCATAGGCCGACGTGCCACGAATCCATCGGCGTAGCCTGGACATCTGACGCAAGATTCGGGCCGCGTCGGACACCGAGGAAACGGCTGACAGGCTGGGGCGCGAGTCCGGACGCCTCTACCTTGCCGGGGACGCTTGGCTCCGTGGCTATGGCCGCAGCAAGGATCACCGGGCATGCGTCACGTACCTCTTGCAGCGAGTGTGTCCTAACACTCGGCACGGTCGATGTCAATTGGCGTACGAGTGGACGCTCGCCGGGGCTAGCGTCCTGTCGCCTGACTCAGCGCATCGCTCGCCGTCGACGCGGCTGGCAACTCGGCGACGTCTCCACGGGGTCTGCACGCGACGCGTTTCGACGGCAGTCTGTCACAAACGTCCGCATGGTTGAGCAAACGCGGGTTACTTTGTGACTCAGAAAGGCGCATTCGGGATTCGAACCGTGCTTTAGCTTGAAAAAGGACGCGACTTGGCCTGCGTGACGGAGGCTAAGCGAACCTGCGGATCCAGTCGGACGTCTGCTGCCTACGGCGCGTCGAGGCGTCGCGGAGGCCGACTGTCGCGCGTCTTGTCGCGCGGGCGCCTGGCATGGTCTGGCCAAGCCAAACGAGCAGGCGCTCGAAAACGAGACGTGTCGGCCTCCGAGGAGCGCCGACGGAACGATTCGAGCGGTTAGGGGCAACTATTGCGTTCGCCTCCACAGGGCGACGCCGAGGCGTCAAGCATCACGGATGCATCTCTGCGTCTCGCCTGGTTACTGCCGTGTCAGCTCAAGTTTCTGCCAGACGTGCCGAGACCTGAGCGGCGGAGCGAAGCGAGCACCGCCGCAAGGGTGGTACCTGAGGGAGCTTGCGCTGACGGCCAAGTAGAGTAAAGTTTGGGGTTGGTATGCGCGGTTTGCCTCTAGCCACAGAGTCTCGACTCTTGCTGTGGCTCTTGCTTGGCTCTCGCGTTGCCGCTATCGCGGCTGCAACTTGCGATATGAGCGGGCGAACTTCGGACTCAAACCATTATGGGGCCAGTATGCGATTCACGACGGCGGAGGCAGCGGATACTTCAACTATCTCAAGTCGAATATCCAAAGGGATCCTGTTCTAGCGCCGACTTGTTCTACTTATGATTGCTCATCGTACGCGTGGGAGATGATGCTCAGCAGCGCGCAGACGACGTGGGCGCAGTGGTATGCAATCGAGGGATACGTCGATGGCTACCCAACGATGCCGGGACAGCTTTGTTCAGTGTCATGGGGCCAGTGGCACTTACGATGACTTTCCGACTGGAAAGTGTCGGGACCAACTTGGACGCTATCGATTATGGGACTGATCCCCTTCTTCAAAGTGGTAACTAGATCGAGCTCATAGGTGGAACCATCTGGGACTGGTGCGGCGGAGGCGGCTCGAATCCATTCACCTTCACCAGTCAACGCGCAAGGTGGCACGGAGATCACGGACCAAAAGACGCAGTTGCCGGGGACTGTCCGAACCACGATACCTTTTCGAATGGGGTAGCCATCGATCCCACCAGCGGGTCTCAAAACTTCTTCACGGAGGATCCTGGGTATACTCCAACGGACTGAACTACATTTGGATTGGCAAACAGATCGTGAACTCATCCACATGGATCTGTGGGACGGAGATTGCGGATCATGAAGCGACGTCTATTCCTCGTAGGGGTTGGGGGACTGTCGGTAGCTCTCGCGGCCGTGGTGGCTGTGCTCGCGCTGACGGGTCAAGCTGGGGCACAGCGGAGCCGAACAGATGCGACAGCCGCCAGTGACTCATCGGCAACGAACGATCCACTACAGACAATCACTTCGTACCAACTCCAGTGGATGCACCTGTACTTTGCGCCCGCGCCGGCAACGGCAGCGGTCTCGCCGGCTCAGGCGGATCAAGCTGTCGAGGCTCACGGAATTGCGGACATGGAGGTCCGATCCTTGAGACTGTGCTCGCACCTGTTCGATGACCCCCAGCCTACGAGTGAGCTAGTCGCTTGGGCGAATCGTCCATGTGGGTCGTTTCGCTCAAACCGGAGAGGGCGAACTCTTCGGGCCATACCAGGGCACCACTCAGCCATCAACGGTCCAGATGACGGTGGAGTACGCGCTCGTCCACTCATGCTGCCGACCTAATTGACGCCCGCAGATTAGAAGACCGCCGCTGCACCACGGCAGATCGTGCACGGGACCGAAGGTGAGCCACGACGAATCAGACCGCTCGCGCTGCCTCGCCCACGGATGGTCCGGCTTATCGGATTCGCGCAGCCGTGCTCCTCCGACCCGTGCATAGGGTCTGGGGCGGCTGCCGCAGCAACGAAAACGTGCAAAGCAAGCACGATCCTCGGTTCTCCGTCGCTGTCGACATGATCGTTGACGAGGCGGGGTTGTTGGTCAAACAGACAACCCCGTGGACTGGCGGAAGCTCCATCGCGAGCTCCAAATCTAGACCCAGCCTATTTCTAGCCGACGGGAATGCTGTTGAACACGGCGATTGCGGCTGCCTTCCAGTGCGGATTCTGACCAGCCAGCATCCGGTCGCAGGCAGGTCGATATCCGATGGGAACGAAACCCCCGGAGAGCTGTCGTGTGCAAGGCGGAAACTCTGCGGTGGGGCGACCCCAGTGGCATCCAAACGCGTTAGAGAATAACGAGCTTCACTCCTGCGGTTCGTTTCGGCACTTTCAGAGAACTTTCGTCGTGCCGTTACCTGGGGCTTGTTCGTTTGGATAGATCACCGCATTGGCCGCGCCCGCAGGGAGCTGGTAGAAGAGTGTCGCCGTTACACCGGCGGCGGCCGGGGTCGCGGCCAGCCACGGGAGTTTTGTACCAGTCGGGTTCGACCCGGTGGTTTGAAGGCGTGTTGGTTCGCACACAGGCGTGGTCGGGGGGTCAACGGCGTGTACGACCATTGTCGCCCGCCTCGTCCCGGTACGCAGGGTGAGCTTCCAACAGCCTGCGATCGGCACGTTGATGATCGAAGGGAACGTGCTCCCACTCGCGCTTAACCGCTCAGTGAATTCGCCATCCCCATCGAGTTGCGTCCCTTTTAGTAATGCAACGCGTTTTGGATGAGTTGGAGCCCAAAGAACCTTTATCGAGGCACTCGCCGTGGCTCCACCGGTGTACATGACGACGCCGCTGGACCGGTTGACTCTGCCGTCCGCAAGTTCCGTGCGGTAGAAGAACAGATACGCATTCCCTGCTTTGCCGAGCTTTACCCATGGGATGTTCGCTAGTACCCCGGCACCGCCGGTGTCGTAACGGACTCGGGACGCGGAACATGCCTTAGTGTCACTCGCTTCAGAGACCGAATGTGGTCGAAGGGCTCCGTGCGCGAGTGCTGCACACGATGCTAGGGGAAGGGCCGCAGCCACAGCGATGCCCAAGATCCTCTGCACGTCGTATGGCCTAGGCACCGAGGACCCCTGCGGTTATCAGGGCAAATGCGGTGCCCGCTAGACAGATGGCCGCAGCGTGCGAGATGGGCGTTGCAAAACGTGTCGCGCCGAGAACGACCATATTGCCAAAGCGGCGCCGTAGCATCGTGACGCCGAAGATGAGGTTGACGGTGAGGCCGACGCCATAGAAACAAAGCGAGATCGCCGCGCTCGCCGGAGGTTCGAATATACAAGCGGCCGCGATGGCAATCCAATACATCGATGCAATCCGGATCGTGGTAAACCCGAACCCCAGATCCGCTCCCCAAATGAACGCCGCTCGTCGCGGTCCAGTCGACACCCACCAATGGGACTTCGTCTGACGTCGAACCGTGGGCGTTCGTCCTGTAGCGTCCGCGATTGCGAGAGCACCAGCAAGGACACCAAGGCCGATAAGAGCAACTCGACCATGAGGGATGTCTGCCGCTGTCCCCAAAGCGGCGACGGCGGCTCCGACGACAGCGGACGTAAGCACTGCGCCGATGGCGAACGCGGCCACGACTTGGGACGCTCTAACCCTGCCTTCCTTCACGAGGAAGGTGCTGATCATCGCGATCACAGATCCGCCTCAGAGGCTGCCAACCTGCGCGATCCCGGCTGCGGCCGCTAGCGCCGCAACAGCGATTGACGTTTCGGTCATCACGAGGTTCACCTCCTTCGTCTCGGTGTCAAACCGTGGGCGTCGGCTGCGACTCTCGAAGCTCCGCACACGGGTAGGTATATGCGTAAGAGCATTCGCACTCGTAACACTCGCCGCAGACAACCTGCTGGCCGTTGTGGCTGCACGTCCACTGGTATGGCGCGTAGCCGCACGGGCAGATTCCGTGGCAGTAGTCAGATGTGCACCAGTTGTCGGGGTACGCAAGGTTGCAGCACAAATAGTTACCGGCGTAGGCCTTTCCCGCGAACGCAGCAGCACCAGCGCTGACGGCCGCTGCGGCGGCCGAGAGCTTCGCGATTCGACCGACGAACGTTCTGCGCGAAAGCTTTCCAGGCGTGGCCGCAACGTCTTCTAGTCTTTCGATTAGGCTCACGTAAGGCTCCTTCCATCGGGCTAATCGAGTGGGATCTGGTGGTTTAGGGTTTAGGCGAATTGCATCTCCTCCGTGTCATGAGACGGCCTTCGTTCTAGAGCGTTCTGAATGAATGCGTCGATTTGAAATATGTTGTTGGTTATCGCTGCCTGGCCGAGTTTGCGGCGGTGGATCGTAAGCGCCGCCGGATTCCATGAGATTCCGATGCTCCTTGAGGTCTTTGCTTGTGGATCGATGACCGTGATCCGGCGATCTAGCTTCGTGCTGTCGATAAACGAACTCACTTCATCGACTGCGCCTGGATCACCGCGACAACGCTCACGTCGTCAGGCGCATCGAGGCTGTAGCCGGACAGCTTCTCGGCGACGTCCCGGCAGGTCGCGCAATGAGCAGTAAGGAAGACGACGAGTCCGTGCTCGGTCGATAGGTATTGATCCCAATTTGCTGACGACCCGTCGGTAGCGCGCATGCCCACAAGTTGAGGTACGGGCGCGCCCTCCGTGACCGCCCCGCCGATCACCGCAGCGCCCTGCGTCGGCTCCAGTTGCTGGCGGATCAGACCGATCTGACGCAGCACCTCGAGAAAAGCAAAGCCCTGGACTAGGACAACGAGCCAGAGGATTCCAAAACTGATCCAGAACAGAGTCGACATTAAATCCACCTACCTCGGCGTGGAATGCGGTACAACGCGAATCGCGTGCGGTCGTGCAACCTGACTAGAACCAAACCCTTCGAGTCTCGTCCGGCGCAGCCGATAGAGCGCCGGCGCGGCGAGTAGCCATCTCGCACCGAGGATGGCCGCGCACGTGAGCCCGAATGCGGTCGCGCCGGACATAGGCCCCGCGGGCCACCACGCCGGGCTAGTGCGCTCCGCGGCTACCACATACATCGCCACGGCGGCGACCAAGAGCAGCGCTCGTGCGAGCGTCGCGTGGCCGAGGACTGATTCGCGTCCTCCGAAGCAGTTGCACTCGAGTCGCGCACCGCGCGAGACTACGACGACGGCTGCCAACGCAAATATTCCTATTAGGGCGATGGAGGCGGTGGCGGCTTCAATCGGAGCGAAGCCGGATGCGACGAGGACGCCGATACATCCTTCGGCAAGAACCACCGCTACCGCTGTGGAGGCACCAAGCCGGCGTCTGGTCAAGCGAGGCGAAACGAGACCTAGCAGCGTTCGAACGGTCAGCGTGAAGCCTGCAAAGTTCGCCGCTTTGGCGATTGAGGCGGCGACAAACGTTGCGGCCAGAGCTAAGCGACTAATGAACGCGACGTACTGCATCAGCTCGAATCGTTCTTGAGAGCGTCCGAGCCCCGCCATTGCTCGTGCACACTCGCGCGGCTGAGTTCGATCAGCTCGAAAAGCCCGGACCATATAGTGGCGCGATGCTGCCGAAGCCACCGTACTTGGTGCGGGTGCTCGAGAACGGCCGACTCAAAATCGTCCATCGCTTGTCGGCCCGTCCAGAGCGAGATCAGTAACGCTGTCCGGGGACGCCGCAGCCTGATTGATGCATCGAGCAGCCCCCTCACCATTCGCGCTTCGCGGCGCATGCGCCGAAAGGAAACGAACACCAGCAAGAGGTGCCACAGGCGCTGAACGTCGATCCTCGTCACGAGACAGAAGGCCGGAGAGGCCGCAGAAGGTCGGTTCAACTCGCGAGCTTCCTGCCGTGACGATGGGTGCACGTCCGGTCCGGCATCCCGACTGGGACCGCGGATATCCGGAATGCTCATGAATGGCCGCCTGCTTGCCCTGCACACGACGACCGGCATGGCGGGGGCCTAACGTCCAGGCGCGCCAACTCTCTAGCTGCCCGTTCAGCAGCTATCTCCGCAGGATGCGCATACCTGCCAGCCAACACCAATCCCCCGATGAAGCTTTTGAAGCAAAACAATCCTACGTCCGTGCCTGACCGTTTGTCAACGTCGCCAGTTCGTACGTCCAACGGCCCACACCCGCGAGGCGCGACGGCGTCGATGCGAGCCGCCGGAGCTCGTCATCGGTACGTGAGGCGCCACCGGCCATTGGCTCGTGCCGACCAACCGCGTGTCCAAATGCGTGTGCCCATACGCGCACAAAGCGTGCCCCCACCGGTGCCCCCACAGCCTCGGAAAGCAAGCCTATTTACAGGAAGGTTCGAATCCAGGCGGAACCCAGCGGGATCCAGCCGGACGCATGCCGTCGCCCCCGGACTCGTCGAGCTTGTCACGGAGGCCGACTGTCGCGCGTCGCGCGGGCGTCCGGCATCGGCCAGCCAGGCCGAACGAGCAGGCGCCCGAAAACCAGCGTTACAAGATAGCGACTCGCGAGACCAGACGGCTCGCCGCGTTTGTGGCGTCCTGATCAAGCTCACTGCGCCTGCCGGCTGGACATCGGCAACAGCCCGGACGCCACTTTGGTCCCGCGCTCTGACTGCTCGGCGAGGTCGAACGGGCCAGGCGCGTCATTGGTGCCCGCTTATGGACAGGACTTCGAGATCAGGATCTGGGACTCATTTGGGACTCACGTTGCCTTATCGCAAAACAAAAACCCCCGCTTTACGGGGGTTTCAAGAGCGGATGATGGGACTCGAACCCACGACCTTCTGCATGGCAAGCAGACGCTCTAGCCAACTGAGCTACATCCGCGTGGGACGCACACTCTAGCCGAGGTCGGCCCCGGGTCCGGCCCCGGATCCGGCGGCGTCCAGAGCCTCGTTCACGAGCCGGTCGGCGAGCTCGTTGTGCTCCCGCCGGACGGCCGTGTACTGCACCTTCCCGACCTGCCGCGCGAGCCTGGCGGCCTTGAGCGAGAGCTCGCGGAGCGCCTCGTTCTTGACGCGGTACACGCCGTTCATCTGCTTCACGAGCAGCTCCGAGTCGGAGACGACCTCGACCTCGCCGAGCTGCAGCTCGGCCGCCCGCTCGAGGCCGGCGACGAGCCCGCGATACTCCGCCACGTTGTTCGTGGCGACGCCGATCGCCTCGCCGTGGGCGGCCAGCACCGTCCCGTCCTCCGCTTCGAGCACGTAGCCGTATGCGGCCGGGCCGGGGTTGCCGCGTGCGCCGCCGTCCGTGAAGAGCCGCGCCTTCAAGACAGGAGCTCGTAGATGTCGAACGCCGGCTCCTCGTAGGGATGCGCGCGACGGAGCGCCTCGAGCACCTCGTCCTGCCGCTCGGCCGGGAAGACGGTCTCGAGCCGCAGCTCGGCAACCCGCTCCTCGCGGCCTGCCCGCCCGACGCTCGGCGACGTCCCCTCGCCGCCGAGGAACGTGCCGGTCCCCTCGGTGTAGAAGGAGCAGCGCTCGTAGTCGCCGATCCGCCCCGCGCCGGCAGCGAAGAGCGCCCCGCGCACCTCGTCGAGCGCCTCCCGCGGGACGAAGACGACGAGCTTGCGGTTCATGCGAACACGTCTTCGATCGCCCCGAGCGTCGCCTCGTCGAGCGAGACACCGGACGCGGCCGCGTTGTCGCGCAGCTGCTCGGGCCGCGACGCGCCGACGATCGCACTCGCGACGTTGGGCTCCCGGAGGACCCACGCCAGGGCGAGCTGCGCCATCGTCAGCCCGAGCCCGTCCGCGATCGGACGCAGCCGCTGCACACGCTCGAGCACCGCGTCGTCCAAGTGCTCCATCCATTCCGCGCGGGCCGACGCGCGCGTTCCCTCGCCCGCCGCCTCGCCCGGCGCGTACTTGCCGCTGAGCACACCCTGCGCGAGCGGCGAGTAGACGACCTGCGAGATGCCGTTCGCCGCACTGGCGGGGATCACATCTGCCTCGGGCTCGCGCTGGAGCAACGAATACTCCGGCTGCGACGAGACGATCTTCACGTACCCGTGCTCGCGCGCGAGCTCGACTGCCTGCTCGATCTGCTCGCCGGTGAAGTTCGAACAGCCGACGTACCGCACCTTGCCGGCTTCGACGAGCTCGCGTCATCGCCTCGAGCGTTTCGGCGAGCGGCACGTCGGGATCCCAGGCGTGACACTGGTAGAGGTCGACGAACTCCGCACCGAGGCGTTCCAGCGACTGGTCGATCTGACGGAGCACCTGTTCCCGCGAGAGGCCGCTGCCGCCGTCCGGCGCGTTCCCCCGCAGCTTCGTCGCCAGGACGTACGAGTCGCGCGGGCGTCCCTCGAGCGCGCGGCCGAGCACCTCCTCGGAGCGGCCCCCGCTGTAGAGGTTCGCGGTGTCGAAGAAGTTGATGCCGAGCTCGAAAGCGGCGTCCACGAGAACGACGGCGGCTTCGTCGTCGAGGCTCCCGCCGAAGGTCGTCCACGTGCCCAGACAGATCTCCGAGACGCGGAGGTCGCTGTCGCCGAGGCGGCGGTACTCCACTACTGCTCGGTGTCGATCTGGGCGCGCTGGAGGCGCCCGGAGTAGTCGACGTAGATCGACTTCCACTCGGTGAACACGTCGAGCGCCGCCTGGCCCGCCTCGCGGTGGCCGTTGCCGGTGTCCTTCGTGCCGCCGAACGGGAGGTGCACCTCGGCGCCGATCGTGCCCGCGTTGACGTACGTGATGCCCGCCTCGAGATCGCGCATCGCGCGGAACGCCTTGTTCACGTCGCGGGTGAAGATCGAGGACGACAACCCGTAGCCGACGCCGTTGGCGACGCGAATCGCCTCGTCGAAGTCGCCGACGGGGATCAGGGCGGTCGTCGGGCCGAAGATCTCCTCGTTCGCGATCCGCATCCCCGCCTCGACGTCTCCGAAGACGGTCGGGTGGTAGTAGAAGCCCTGGCCGAGGTCGCCGTCGGTCGCGGGCTCGCCGCCCGTGAGCAGCGTGGCGCCCTCGTCCTTGCCGATCCCGGTGTAGGAGTGGATCTTGTCGAGCGCAGCCCGGTTGATGACCGGGCCGATGTCGGTGCTGTCCTCCCAGCCCGGCCCGAGCCGCATCGCCTCGGCGCGCGCCACCAGCCGCTTCTGCAGCTCGTCGTACGCGCCGCGCTGCACGATCACGCGCGAGGCTGCGGTGCAGCGCTGACCCGAGGTGCCGAACGCGGACCAGACGATTCCGTCGACCGCGAGGTCGAGGTCGGCGTCGTCGAGGACGATGATCGCGTTCTTGCCGCCGAGCTCGACGTGGAGGTGCTTGAGCCGCTCGGCAGCGCCCTTCGCGACGAGGATCCCCGTCTCGCGGGAGCCCGTGAACGTGATCACCGGGACGTCGGGATGGCGCACCAGCGCCTCGCCTGCGCTTTCGCCGTAGCCGTGGACGATGTTGACGACTCCGTCCGGGATGCCGGCTTCCGAGAGCAGCGCCACGAAGCGCTCGGCGAGTGCCGGCGTGTCCTCGGCCGGTTTGAGGACGACGGTGTTGCCGCAGATCAGCGCCGGCACGAGCTTCCAGGACGGAATCGCGACCGGAAAGTTCCACGGCGTGATCGCGCCCACGACCCCGATCGGCACGCGGATGCTCATGTTCCACTTGTTCTGGAGCTCCGAGGGGGTGGTCTGGCCGGAGAGGCGCCTGCCCTCGCCGGCCATGTAGTAGGTGATGTCGATCGCCTCCTGGACGTCGCCGCCCGCCTCGGCCTTCACCTTCCCCATCTCGCGCGTCATCAGGTCGGTGAGCGCCGACTTCTCGTCCTCGAGCAGCCGCGCGAGCCGGAAGAGGATCTCGCCGCGCTTCGGTGCCGGCACGAGCCGCCACTCCACGAACGCCTCCTTCGCGGCCGCCACGGCGCGGTCGACGTCCTCGGCCCCCGAGCTCGGGAAGTTGCCGACCGTCTCGCCGTTCGCGGGGCTCGTGCTCTCGAAGGTCTCGCCGGAGGCGGCGTCCACCCACTCGCCTCCGATGAAGTTCTTGAACGTGTCGCTCGCCGTGGTCGCCATGCGGCGAGCCTAGCGCGAGCTACTCCGGCGGGGCGTCGGTGTCGGGGAAGGTGCCCGGATGGGCACGGCGACGGTCGCGCACCGTCCGCTGCTCGCGTACCTCTGACCGCTCCTCCGACGTGTTGCGACGGTCGGGTCCGTCGCGGCGGTCGACGATCACCGTCACGTTGGGATTGTCCTTGTAGTAGTCGACCATCTTGTCGTACAGAGAGTCGGCGAGGTTCCGGGGGATGACGCAATAGATCATCGCCAGCTGATTGTAGGACGGAAATCGGAGGAGAGAAGCCCGGACGCGGGTATAAGGAGGTCATGTTCCGCCGGCATATCTGGTGGCTCCTGCCACTCGCGGGTGCCGCCGCCGCCGGAGCGATCGTCGCGGCGGTCTCCTTCGGCGGCAGCTCTGCGTCGAAACCGCCGCAGACAGGCCATGCCAGCCTCAAGCCCGCGGCGGCCGCGCTCGCCTTCCAGAAGGCGATCACCTCGGTCGTGCACGAGCTCTCGCCTTCGGTCGTCCAGATCCAGAACTCGCAGGGACTCGGCTCCGGCGTCGTGTTCGACACGACCGGCGACATCGTCACCAACAACCACGTCGTGGAGGGTGGCGGCCCATACACCGTCACGGCCGGGCCACACTCCTACGGCGCCACGCTCGTCGGCCGCTTCGCACCCGACGACCTCGCCATCGTCCACATCTCGGGTGCGCATCTCGGGCCGGCCACCTTTGCCGACTCGAGCAAGCTCGACGTCGGCGACCTGGCGATCGCAATCGGGAACCCGCTCGGGCTTCGCTCGAGCGTGACGGAGGGCATCGTCAGCGCCTTCCGCCAGGGCGTCTCGGAAGGAAACGGCGTCGCGTTGCCCACGGTGGTTCAGACGAGTGCAGCGATCAACCCGGGGAACTCGGGCGGAGCGCTTTCCGACATCGAGGGCCGCGTGATCGGGATTCCGACGCTCGCCGCGACCGATCCGCAGCTCGGCTCAGGGGCGGCGCCCGGCATCGGCTTTGCGATCCCGAGCAACCTGGTTCGGAACATCGCGACGCAGATCATCCGCTTCGGCCATGTCACCAACTCGCATCGCGCCTACCTCGGTGTCCAGATCGCCGACACGAACGGTGCCGGCGTGCTCGTCGAGAGCGTCAGCTCGGGCGGGCCGGCCGCGAAGGCCGGGCTGCAGGGTGGTGACGTCATCACGTCCGTCAACGGCCATCAGACGGCGACGGTCAACGACCTGACGAGCGTCGTGTCGAAGCTCAAGCCGGGAACGACGGTCACGCTGAGCGTCGCGAAGCAGGACGGGACGCACAAGACGCTCCACCTCACGCTCGGGACGTTCCCCGGAAGCTAGCTAGCTAGATACGAGCGATTGCGGGGACGAGCCTGCCCTCGTCCTCGACCTGCGCGTTCCAGTCCTTGAAACCCTCGTCGAGCTCGTCGAGCTCGTGCCCGCGCCGCTCGAGCCGCACCGGCTGGCCCGAGTCGGGGCTCACGCGGTACTGGTACCAGGAGAGCTCCCAGGCGACCGTCACTGCGAGCTCGCCGGAGGTCCCCGAGAGCGGCACGATGCTCGCGTTCGGCTCACCGAGGCTCTTCGCGATGCCGCCGACGGTGCGGCGGTAGGCGCTGCCGTTGAAGAGGTCTGCCGCCTCGAGGAGCGACACCTCTCCGTCGGAGAGACGGCGGAGGATCGGCTCCTGCTGCGCGAGCGACTCCTCCTCGGTCACGCGTGTGAGACCGAGCATCTCGACGAGGTTGCGCTTGCGTCGGCGGCGGCGGCCGCCCTCGAGGGTCGGCGTGGTGGGCGCACCCTCCTTGATCCACCCTGCCTCGAGCGCGAGCTCCTGGCAGAGCGGACAGACGTCGACGAGCTCGGCGCCCTCCGAGGGAGCGAAGCTGACGGCGCGTTCACCCATGAGCAGCGTCCGCTCGCAGACAGCGCACGACTGTGTCGTTGCGACCTTGGTGACCCTCATTCGGCTTACGAGTCTAGCCCGCATTGCGCAGAGTTCTCCACAGCCGCTAGTGTGTCTTACATGTGTGTTTTACATGTAGCCGCCCGATGAGAGGGCCTCGCTCCCGCCGTCACCACCACGGCCGCTGGCGCGTGCTCGCCCGCGTCGAGCGGTTCGCCGAGCCGGCGCTGCTGCTTCTCCTGCGCGAACGTCCGGCACACGGCTACGACCTGCTCGAGCGGTTGCCGGAGCTGACCGGCGAGGCACGCGTCGAGATGGGCAACCTCTACCGCCTCCTGCGCGGACTCGAAGAGGAAGGCCTCGTCACCTCGGAATGGGACGACTCCTCGGCCGGCCCCGCGAAGCGCCGCTACGCGATCACGCCCGCCGGCGAGCAGCTGCTCGACCGCTGGGCCGAGGCGCTGCGCCGCTCACAGCTACGCACAGACCAGTTTCTTGCCCGTTACGAGGAGAGGAGGTGAACATGCACAGTCGTCACCATGGACACAGCAGCCGCAGCTCGCGGCCGTCGTTCTTCAGCGGCGGCAGCTTCCCGAGCCGCCGCGAGCTGCTCGATCGCCTGGAGTCGTATCAGCGCGATCTCGAGCAGCAGCTTGCCGACGTCACGGACGTGATCGCGCACCTGCGCGATCACGACGAGGCCGGCCGGCCCCAGCAGATCTGAACTGATCTCTGATCGGGGCGCGTGGCGGGCCGACGGACGCGTCAGCCCGCCAGGGCGCCCGCGAAGAACTCGGCGATCGCGGCCGTGAACGCGTGGCGGCTCTCTTCCCACGCGTAGAACATGTGCCCGCCCTCGAAGTGGCGAACGGTCAGGCGTCCCGAGGTGTCCGGATCGAAGCGCATCAGGTTGCGCAGGCGGTCGCTCGCGTAATACGGCGTCGCCATGTCGTAACGCCCGTGCGTGAGGAAGGCGCGCAGGTGCGGGTTGAGCGCCATGCCGTAGCGGAACGAGTCGGTTGCGCCTTCGGGCGGCGCGAAGAAGTGCCGCTTCGTGTCTTCCTTCCAGGCCTGGTTCACCTCGAGGCTCAGCAGGCGGTAGTCGCGGTCGGTGCGCACCCCGATCTCGGAACGAAGGTGCCGGTTGATCGCCGCGGTGTAGGCGGGAGAGATCCCGGCGAGGGTCGGGTCGGGCGCCGAGTGCTCCGTCCGGTCGGGGAAGGGGTCGGTCGCGGTGATCGAGACGTCGTAGTAGCCGAGCACCTTTCGCTGGTCGCGGAGGAGCTCACGCGCGAAGACGATCGGCGAGACGCGTCCTTCGGCCCGCGTGACGAGCTCGGGCGGCAGGCCGAGGAAGTCGGCGAGCCGCGCGAGCGTGCGTTCCCGCTCGCGGCGCGCCGAGTGAGGCGCCGCGGATGAGGAACGAGGCGTAGTCGCCGCTCGCGAACTCCTCGGCTCCCGCGAGCACGTCGGCAAGCGCCGTCCCGGCCGGGAAGGCACGCGCGCGGCCGTGGAACGCGGCGCCCGCGGCCATCGTCGGCAGCAGGTCGACCCACTGCACGACGCCGTAGTCGTCGGTCACGAGGTCGGTCAGCTCGAGCGCAGGCGAGATCAGGATCGCGCCGTTGAGACCGATGCCGGCCTCTTCCTGCAGCATCCGCACGAGCCGGCCGACGCGATAGCCGCCGTAGCTCTCGCCGGCGATGAAGACGGGCGAGCCCCAGCGATCGTGCTCCGAGAGCCAGCGCGCCATGAACTCGCAAAGCGACTCGAGGTCGCGCTTCTGGCCGAAGTACTCGTCGGGATCCTGCTTCTCGTCCTCGCCCGGCTTCTCGTCCTTTTTCGGCTCCTTCTCGATCAGGCGGCTGAAGCCGGTGCCGACCGGGTCGACGAAGACGAGGTCGGCGAACGCGAGCCAGGAGGATTCGTTCTGCACGAGCTCGGGCGGCAGCCCCGGCAGCGTTCCGTCGGCCGGGAAGGCGACGCGCTGCGGGCCGACGGCGCCCATGTGCAGGTACGCCGACGATGCGCCCGGGCCGCCGTTGAAGACGAAGGCGACCGGCCGGGCTTTGTCGCCGCCCTCGGCGACGTAGGAGACCGAGAAGATCTCGGCGGCGGGCTTCTCCTTCTTGCGCAGTACGAGCCACTTCGCCGTCGCGGTGTAGTCGAGCGCCTTCTCGCCGCCCTGCCAGCGCGCGCTGGTTTCCGCGCCCGCAGGCGGCTCGTGGTCGGGCTTCGTCTGCTTTTCGTCGTCCTCGGCCAAGACTCAGACGCTACACGTTCGCCTCTTCGCGCTCCCTCTTCGTCTGTTCGATGATCTTCTGCGCGACGTGGGTCGGCACTTCCTCGTAGCGGAGGAAGTGCATCGAGTAGTCGCCACGGCCGCCGGTCATCGAGGTCAAGGCCTGCGAGTAGGTGAGGATCTCGGCCATCGGCACCTCGGCCTTGATCGTCGTCATGCCGCCGGTGGGCTCCATTCCCTGCAACCGGCCGCGCCGCGAGTTGAGATCGCCGTTGACCGCCCCGACGGAGTCGTCTGGTACGGCGACCTCGACCTCCATGATCGGCTCGAGGAGCACGGGATCCGCGTTCTGATACGCCTCCTTGAAGGCCATCGAGCCCGCGATCTTGAACGCCATCTCGGAGGAGTCGACGTTGTGCTCCATCCCGTCGACGAGCAGCACTCGCACTCCCTGGATCGGGGCACCGGCGAGCTCGCCGTGCTCCATCGCCTCGCGGATGCCCTTGTCGACGGCGGGCCGGTAGCTCTGCGAGATGACTCCGCCGACGATCTTGTCCACGAACTCGTAGCCGAGCTCGCCGCCGTCCTCGGCGGGCAGCGGCTCGAGCACGATTGCGCAATCGCCGAACTGGCCGCGACCGCCCGTCTGCTTCTTGTAGCGGTGCCGCGCGCGAGCCTCCTTGCGAATCGTCTCCTTGTACGGCACGCGCGGCGGATGGAGCTCGACGTCGACATGGAAGCGCGTGCTCAGCCGGTCGACCGCGACCTCGACCTGCATCTGCGAGAGACCCGAGAGCAGCTGCTCGCCGGTCTGCGGGTCGCGTCGCATGATCAGGGTCGGATCCTCTTCGTGCAGGCGGCGGAGCCCGGTCGCCATCTTCTCCTCGTCGCCCTTCGCCTTCGGCGTGACCGCGAAGCTCAGCACGGGCTCGGGGAAGTCGATGTGCGGCGGCTCGACCGCTACCTCGTGGTCGACGAGCACGTCGCCCGTGACGACGTCCTTGAGCTTCGCGACCGCGCCGAGGTCGCCGATGCCGAGCGCTTCGACGGGCTCCGAGTCCTTTCCCTGCAGGAGGAGCACCTGGCCCAGGCGCTCCTTTGCATGCGTCCGCGGATCGACGAGCGTCGTGTCGCCCGAGACGGGCCCGGCGAGGACGCGGAAGCAGCTGATGCGGCCCGTGAAGGGATCGGCGATCGTCTTGAAGATGAACACGGCCTGCTTCGCGTCGCCGAACTCGATCGTCGTCCCCTTCTTCGCCGGCGAGGGAACGCCCTCGACGAGAAGGTCGAGCAGCGCGGTCGTGCCGAGGTTCTTCGAGGCAACGCCGCACGCGACGGGATAGAGCTCGTCGCGGGTCACTGCTTGCTTGAGCGCGTCGGCGACCGCGTGCGGGTCGAGCTCCTCGCCTTCGAGGTAGCGCCCCATCAGCTCCTCGTCGGTCTCGACCACCGCGTCGAGCAGCTTCTCCCGGTGCTCCTGCACGAGGTCGGACATCGAGTCGGGAATCGGCTGCGGGCCGCCCTCACGACCGCCGGACGGATCCAGGTACGCGCACATGTGGAGGAGGTCGACGACTCCCGTCAGCTCGTGCTCGCTGCCAATCGGAAGCTGGATCGCGACGCAGCGGTCCGAGAGCTGCTGCCGCGCGGCCTCGAGCACGCGGTAGAAGTCGGCGCGTTCGCGGTCGAGCATGTTGACGAAGACGACGCGCGAGAGCTCCTGCTCGTCGGCGCGCTGCCAGACGCGCGCCGTGTTGACCTCGACTCCCATGACGCCGCTGAGGACGACGACGACTCCCTCGACGACGCGCAGCGCCGCGTACGTGTCGGCCTGAAAGCCCGTGTCGCCCGGCGTGTCGACGAGGTTGATCTTGCGGTCTTTCCATTCGAGGTGACAGAGCGAGCCCGAGAGGGACATCCCGCGCCTCTGCTCGTGCTCGTCCCAGTCCGAGACTGTCGTGCCCTGCTCGACGGTGCCGAGCCGGTTCGTCTTGCCCGCCTCGAAGAGCAGCCCCTCGACGAGCGACGTCTTCCCGACGCCGCGGTGTCCGGCGACGGCGATGTTGCGGATCTTCGTTGGCTCGGTGGCAGGCATCGGCGACGTGTCCTCCTCGGTCGAGTTCGAGCCGCATCGTATCGCCGCGTTTCGCGGCGTTCTCGTCCTACAGCGCCGCGTGGGCGCCGACCGACGCGATGTGCGCCTTGAGCCGGAGGACCGCCTTCGTGTGGAGCTGGGAGACACGGGACTCGGTGACGCCGAGCACCTCGCCGATCTCGCGCAGGGTCAGCTCCTCGTAGTAGTAGAGCGTGATGACGAGCTTCTCGCGCTCGGGGAGCCGCGCGATCGCGTCCGCGACCGCCTCCTTCTGCTCCGTCACCGAGAGAGTGCCCTGCGGGTCGGGAGCGTCCTCGTCCTCGATCGTGTCGATCAACGCCACCTGGTCGCCGCCGCCGCCCGAGCCGGACACGGTCCAGAGCTCGTCGAGAGCGGCGATCGAGGAACGGGCGATCTCGCTGAGGCTCTCGCCGAGCTCCTCTTCGGTGATCCCGAGCTTCTTCGCGATCTCCTCGTCGGTCGGCGCCCGGCCGAGGCGAGCCTCGAGCTCGCCGATCGCGCGCTCGATATTGCGGGCGCGCGCACGAACCGAGCGCGGCACCCAGTCCATGGAGCGCAGCTCGTCGATGATCTGGCCCTTGATTCGGGCCATCGCGTACGTCTCGAACTTGACGTCGCGCCCGGGGTCGTAGCGCTCGATCGCGCCGATCAGGCCGAGGAGGCCGTACGAGACGAGGTCGCCCTCGTCGACGTGGGCGGGCAGGCCGGAGCCGAGCCGGCCGGCGACGTACTTCACGAGCGGTGCGTAGGTGAGGATCAGGCGGTCGCGGATCTTCTGATCGCCCGTCCGTCGGAAGTCCAGCCAGAGCTGCTGGGTCTCGTCGGAGCGCGCCACGTCCGAGAGGATACGGCGTTCTCCGGCCGACTCCTCGGTCTCAGCGCTTCCCGGCCCGGAACGCGCTCAACGAGACGGTTGCGAGCCACGCCGCGACGGCGGCCGCCGCGACGCCGATCACGAGGTGCCGAGCGCTGTGGCCGCCCGAGAAGGCGAAGATCGCAACCGCCGCCAGCGCGGCCGCGAGAACGGCAAAGAGCATCCCCATCGCGCGCCGCTGTTGCATACGCCGAGCGTATCCATGAGCCCGAAATTCGCGGGGTACACTGGCTCCCCGGCACAGGGGCGTAGCTCAGTTGGTAGAGCGGCGGTCTCCAAAACCGTAGGTCGGGGGTTCGAGTCCCTCCGCCCCTGCTGACCCCATCAGCCGTCTCACCAGCTGCCACTCGGTGGCGCTAAGGGGCGGCGGCTGCCCCCAGCGGAAGGCCCCTCCTGTCCTTCCCGTCCGCCGCCCTCACGGAGAACGGTGCCTACCACCTCCGCCGAACCGTATGGCGCAGCTGGGTCAACGTGAGCCTGGCGCCTCAGCCTGTTTCGAGCGCTAGCTGGCGGAAGTCCGCCAGACCGGAGACACCGACGCCGACGAGGCGGAGCGCGCCCGGCCGGTCGTTCAGCCCCCGGTCGAGCTGCCGGCAGGCGAGGTCGCCGATCGTCTCAGCGGTGTCGATTCCCGAGGACAGCGACGCGGAGCGGCTCCGGATCGAGAAGTCGGCGTAGCGGAGCTTCGTGGTCACGGTCCGCGCCACCTGGCCTCTCCGTTGCAGCGCCTCGGCCACCTCGGTCGCCATCCCGCGCAGCTCGTCGTGCAGCCGCTCGCGGTCGGAGATGTCCCGCTCGAACGTGTTCTCGACGCTGAGCGAGATCCGCTCCGTGTCGAGTTCGAGCTCGCGCGGGTCGATGCCTCTCGCGCGGTCGCGGAGCATCGTGCCGACGCTGCCGGGGAGCAGGCGACGTAGCTCCTCGTCGGTGACGGCGGCGAGGTCGCCGATCGTCTCCACGCCTGCGGCCCGCAGCCGTTCCTCGGCCTTCGGTCCGACGCCCGGGAGCCGTCGCACCGCGAGCGGCGCGAGGAACGCGGCCTCGCGTCCGGCCGGCACGACGACGAGCCCGCCCGGCTTGCGCGCGTCGCTCGCGACCTTGGCCACGACCTTGCACGGCGCGACGCCGAGCGAGCACGTGAGGCTCGTCGCCGCCCGCACCGCCGTCTGCACGGCCTCGGCCACGACGCGAGCCGCGAGGAAGTCACCGGCGACTTCGCCGACATCCAGGTAGCCCTCGTCGATTCCCGTCTGCTCGACCGTGGGGACGACGCCGCGAACCGTCTCCCAGACGCCGCGCGAGTGCTCGCGGTACAGCGAGTGCCTTGGCCGGACGAAGACGGCGTGAGGACAGCGACGCAACGCCTCTGCCGCGCTCATGGCCGAGTGGATTCCGAACTGGCGCGCGACGTAGTTCGCGGTCGCGACGACGCCTCGCCCCTGCGGGTCGCCGCCGACCACGAGCGGCTGCGTGCGGAGCTCCGGGTTCTCGAGCTCCTCGACCGCCGCGTAGAAGGCGTCGAGATCGAGGTGCGCGACGATCACACGAACAAATGTACGGGGCGCCGGTGACGGAGGCCCGCCTGCCCCGGAGCTAGGCTCTGCCTCCGATGGCGGTCCTGACCTCGCAGCTCGACCGCGACGCCGAGGAGTTCGCGCGCCGCGCTGAGCGGATGGCAGAGCTCGTCGCGGAGCTGCGCGAGCGCTCGGCGCAGATCGCGCGCGGCGGCGGCGAGAAGGCGACCGAGCGTCACCGTTCGCGCGGCAAGCTGCCCGCGCGGGAGCGGGTCGACCGCCTCGTCGATCCGGGCACGGCCTTCCTCGAGCTGAACGCGCTCGCGGCGTGGGAGATGTACGACGGCGACGCGCCGGGCGCCGGGATCGTGACGGGCATCGGCGTCGTCGAGGGCCGCGAGTGCGTGATCGTCGCGAACGACGCGACCGTCAAGGGCGGCTCCTACTTCCCGCTCACCGTGAAGAAGCACCTGCGCGCGCAGGAGGTGGCCGAGCAGAACCGGCTCCCGTGTCTCTACCTCGTCGACTCGGGAGGCGCGTTCCTGCCGCTCCAGGCCGAGGTCTTCCCCGACCGCGAGCACTTCGGCCGGATCTTCTACAACCAGGCGCAGATGTCAGCCAAGGGCATCCCGCAGATCGCGGTCGTGATGGGCTCCTGCACCGCCGGCGGCGCGTACGTGCCGGCGATGTCGGACGAGACCGTGATCGTGCGCGGGACGGGGACGATCTTCATCGGCGGGCCGCCGCTCGTGAAGGCTGCGACCGGCCAGGACGTGACCGCCGAGGAGCTCGGCGGAGCCGACGTCCACACGCGCCGCTCGGGTGTCGCCGACCACTACGCGACCTCCGACGAGCACGCGCTCGCGATCGCCCGCGGCATCGTCCGGAACCTCGACGCCCGGCGGCCCGACGCGGCCTGGGACGTCGCCGAGCCGGAGCCGCCGGCACTCGACCCCTCGGATCTCTACGGCCTCATCCCCGAGGACTTCCGCCACCAGGTCGACCCGCGCGAGCTGATCGCGCGCATCGTCGACGGCTCACGCTTCCAGGAGTTCAAGCAGCTCTACGGGGAGACGCTCGTCACCGGCTTCGCACGGATCGAAGGCGTCCACGTCGGGATCCTCGCCAACAACGGCGTCCTCTTCGCGGAGTCGGCGCAGAAGGGCGCGCACTTCATCGAGCTCTGCTGCAAGCGGCGGATCCCGCTCGTCTTCCTGCAGAACATCACCGGCTTCATGGTCGGCGCCGAGTACGAGACCGGCGGGATCGCGCGCGACGGCGCGAAGCTCGTGATGGCCGTGGCGAACGCGCAGGTGCCGAAGTTCACGGTCGTGACGGGCGGCTCGTTCGGCGCCGGCAACTACGCGATGTGCGGCCGCGCGTACGGGCCGCGCCAGCTGTGGATGTGGCCGAACGCACGCATCTCGGTGATGGGCGGCGAACAGGCCGCGACCGTGCTCTCCATGGTCGGCGACGTCGACCAGGACGAGATCCGCGCGACCTACGAGGCAGAGGGGAACCCGTACTACTCGACCGCGCGGCTGTGGGACGACGGGATCATCGACCCGCTCGACACGCGCCGCGTGCTCGCGCTCGGGCTCGCGGCCGCACGCAATGCCCCCATCCCCGACACGACGTTCGGCGTCTTCCGGATGTAGAGCGTGACCGCGCGGATCCTGATCTGGAACCTGTTCGACTCGAAGACGACGCTCGAGGAGGTTCTCGAGCATCTGCCGCTGCTGCCGGAGGGCGACGTCTGGATCGCGAACGAGGCGCAGGACCGGTTCGGGATCATCTCCTTCGACGAGCAGCTGCCGGACCTCGGAGGCGTGCCGGAGCTGATCGGCGACGAGCCGGCAATCGTCGAAGAGTTCGACATCCTCGAGTGAGGCGGATCGGGGGGACGTGGACGGCGGCCGCCGTGGCCGCGGTCCTGTTCGGGGTCTCGTTCTACGTCCTCGTCAACTGGCTCGAGCAGGGCCAGCTGTCGGACGTGCCGCTCTACCTGCACTACGCCGGGCTCGTGCGCGGCGGGGCCGTGCCGTACCGCGACTTCGCGTTCGAGTATCCGCCGGCGGCGCTGCCGCCCATGCTCCTCGCGGAATACATGAGCTGGAGCTACGCGACGTCGTTCGCGGTGCTCATGGGGCTCTGCGGCGCGGGCTGCATCTTCGCGGTCGCCTCGGCCCTGCGCGCGGTGGGCGCCGGTGCGGCGCGTTCCTGGGCCTCGCTGCTGGCGATCGGAATCTCGCCGCTCGTCCTCGGCTCGCTCTTCGACACCCGCTTCGATCTCTGGCCGACGCTGCTCGCGATCGTCGCGCTCGCCGCCCTCGTCCGGGACCGCCCGGTCGTGAGCGGAGCGCTGCTGGGGCTCGCCTTCTGCGCCAAGCTCTGGCCGGCGGTTCTCGTGCCGATCGCGGTCGTCCACCTCTGGCGACGAAGAGGCCGGCGAGCGGCCCTCGCCCACGTCGTCGCCTTCGCCGTCGTGGCGGCCGTGTGCTTCCTGCCGTTCGCGGTGTTGGCACCGCACGGCCTGCGCGCGATGTTCTCCGACCAGCTCGACCGTCCTTTGCAGGTGGAGAGTCTCGGCGCAGCCGTGTTGATGGCGGCCGAGCACCTGGGATTGCACCCGCTGGCGACCATCGACTCGCACGGCGCCCAGGCGCTGAGCGGACCCGGCGCCGGGCTCGCGGCCAATCTTTCGACGGTGTTCGAGGTGGTCGCGGCCCTCGCGGTCTGGATCTTCTTTGCGCGGCGTCGCAGCGCGGACGGCGAGGCGACCCTGATCGCGGCTGCGGCGGTGCTCGCTGTCGTCGTCGCATTCGACCGCGTGCTCTCGCCGCAGTACCTGATCTGGCTCGTGCCGTTCGTCGTGCTCGTGCGCGGGGCGCGCGGGGTCGTCGCCGTCGGCCTGCTCCTGCTTGCGCTCGGCCTGACGCAGACCTGGTTCCCCTCGCACTACTGGTCGCTCGCGCTCGATCACGCCGCGCCGTGGTCGTGGTATCTGCTCGCCCGCGACCTGGCGCTCGTCGCGCTCGCGGCCGTCCTCGTGCTCAGCGTCGCACGAGATTCCGGAGCAGAAAGAGCAGGTTCGCCGGCCGTTCCGCAAGCCGCCGCATGAGATAGCGGTACCACTCCGGCCCGTACGGAGCGGCCACGAGCACGTCGAAGCCGCGCCGGACGAGATCGAGCTGCAGCTGCGGCCGGATCCCGTAGAGCATCTGAAACTGGAAGCGGTCGCTCGGGATCCCGCGCTCGCGTGCGAACGCGATCGCATGCTCGATCAGCGCCTCGTCGTGCGTCGCGACCGCGGTGAAGCCGCTACCGCCGAGCGAGGCCTCGAGCAGGCGGACGTACGCCGCGTCGACGTCGCTCTTCTTCGGATACGCGACCTCGGGCGGCTCGAGGTATGCGCCCTTGACGAGCCGCAGGTTCGGCGCGAGCGGCGACAGCGCCGCGAGATCGGCCTCGCTGCGGAACAGGTACGCCTGAAGGACGGCGCCGACGTTGTCGTGCCCGTCGTCGCGGAGGCGACGGTAGATGCGGAGCGTGGCCTCGACGTGTGCCGACTCCTCCATGTCGATGCGGATGAAGTTGCCGACGCGCGCCGCGTGCCCGACCAGCTCGGCGAGGTTGCTCCGCGCGAGCTCCTCGTCGATCGAGAGGCCGAGGTGCGTGAGCTTGAGCGCCAGGTTCGTTTGCAGCCCTTCGGCCCGGATGCGGTCGAGCAGCTCGCGGTATGCGTCGACGACCGCGCGCGTCTCGGCCTCGTCGCGTACGCCTTCGCCGAGCAGGGTCGTGTTGGTGAGAAGGCCGTCGTCGTTGAGCCGCCGCAGGACCGGGACGGCTGCGTCGAGGCTCTCGCCTGCGACGAAGCGCGCCGCGCCGAGCCGGAACCCGTACCGCTGGACGAAGCGCTGCAGGCGCGAGCTGTCGGCCGCCGCCAGGATCAGGCTGCGGAGCGCGCTCACCGGTCCCAGGCGGCGACGATCCGCTCGACCTCGGCCCGCTCGGTGTCGGTCAAGCCGCGGAGCGGCACACGCACCTCCGGACCGACCGGAACGCCGCGCAGGCCGAGCGCCGTCTTCGATGCCGCGTGGAACGGGAAGCGCTCGAGCTCCGCCCGCAGCGCCCCGGCCTGCTGTGCTGCCTCGGACGTCGGCTCGCGGACGAGCGGGACGACCGCGTCGGGGAAGCTCGCTGCAAGCCCGGAAACCGCACCGGCAGCTCCGGCGGCGAGCCCGCGAACGACCAGCGCTTCCGGACCGACGAAGACGTCGAGACCCTCGATGAGATACGGCTCGAGCCGCTCCCACGGGCTGTCCGAGACCTTCAGGCCGGCGAAGTTGGGCGCGCGCTCGCGCAACTGCTCGATCACCGGCAGCGGAATCGCGTAGCCGCTCCTCGCCACGAATTCGTAGAGGTAGAAGGGCACCGGCGCGCAGGCGCGCGCGGCCGCCTCAAAGTGCGCGAGCAGCTCCGCGCCGTCGAGCGCGAAGTAGGGCGGCGCGATAACGGCCACCGCGTCGGCGCCGGCCGCGGCTGCGTGCTCGGCGAGAGCGACCGTGTCCCGGGTCGTTTGCGCACCGACGTGCACGGCAACCTGGAGCCGGCCGTTCGCGGCGGCGAGGAACGCGCCCGCAATCTCGCGCCGCTCGGCCGGCGAGAACAGCACTCCCTCCCCGGTCGTCCCGAGCGCAAGCACGCCGTCGAGGCCGTGCCCGGCGAGGAAGTCGACGTACGGCGGAACCGCGGCGCCGTCGAACACGCCGTCCTTGAGCGGCGTCAAGACCGCGGCGAGCGCTCCTTTCAGCATGGCTCGGACTCTAAGCTCTCGCCTCGTGCCCTCGAACCTTCGCACCGAGCGCGACGGCGACGTCCTGCGCATCACGTTCACGCGCGCCGACCGGCGCAACGCGTTCGACGCGGCGCTGATCGCCGAGCTTGCGGAGGCGTTCGTGGGCGTCGGCCGGGCCCGCGCAGTCGTCCTGGCCGGTGACGGGCCGAGCTTCTCAGCGGGCGCCGACGTCGACTGGATGCGCTCCTCGGTCGATCTCTCGTACGAGGAGAACGTCGCCGACGCGAACGCGCTGCGGGCGATGCTCGAGGCGATAGACGGTTGCCCGGCGCCGGTCGTCGCCCGCGTGCAGGGACACGCCCTCGGCGGCGGAGCCGGTCTCGTCGCGGCCACCGACATCGCGATCGCCGCGCCTGATGCGGTGTTCGCCTTCTCGGAGGTGAAGCTCGGGATCATCCCCGCCGTCATCTCCCCGTTCGCGCTCGCGCGAATCGGGCCCGGCGCAGCGCGGCGCTACTTCGTGACGGGTGAGCGCTTCGACGCCGAGACCGCGCTGCGGATCGGTCTCGTGCACGAGGTGGCAGACGATCTCGACGGGGCGGTCGAGCGCGTCGTCGGCGAGCTCCTCTCGGCCGGCCCTCAGGCCGCGCGCTGGGCGAAGCGACTCGTGCGCGAGCGCCCGGACGGCCCCGAGACGGCGCGCTGGATCGCCGAGCGGCGCACGAGCGAAGAGGGACAGGAGGGCCTGCGCGCCTTCCTCGAGAAGCGCCGGCCTAGTTGGTCCTAGGGCTGGAACTGCTGCGCGAACGACGTCACCTTGTCGACGTCGACCGCGAGCCACACGCCTGAGACGAGCGGCTCGACGAGCTTCGGCGTCTTGGCGCCGTCGACGAGAGCCGCAAGCTGGGCGCCCGAGATGTTCGTGGGCGCATTCCCACCGGTCAACACGGTGCCCATTGCGTTCGCAGGGAGGACGAACGTGAGCGGGTGTGTCCCCGCCGGCACGACCAGGCGGTCGTCGTCGACACCCGGGCAGGAGAGCGGCGCGCACGCCTTGCCCTGTTGCTGCGCGAAGGCGACGTTGGCCGTGACGCCGACGAGGTACGACTCCGGCTTCAGCACGAAGAGGTAGCGACTCGCGTCGACCTTGCTGACCGAGACCGGCTCGCCGAAGTAGGACGCGTTCTGCGGCCCGGGAGCCGCGTTCGCGGACGGCTGCGCCACCGTCGTTGTCACGGTCACCGTCTGCTTGCCCGCACCGCAGCCGGCGAGCACGAGAGCCAAGGCGACCAGGGCGCAGAGGCCGAAGCTCCGGCGCGTCACTGACTGCGCAGGCTCTGGAGCAGCCGCCGCGTGACGTGGAGCGACGTCTGCGCGCCCGCCAGCTTGCCGGCCGCGACGGTGACTCGGTAGTCGACCGGCCGCAGCGGCAGCGGCGTCCTGAACTTGCCGCTCGAATCGAGGATCGGATGCGCGACCACCTGCCACTCGCCGCGCACGAGGCGCGAGACCGTGACGGCGGCGTCAGGGCTCGGCGAGATCTCGCCGGAGATCACCCGTGGGCTCAGCGCCTGCACCTGCACGCGTGGCGCGACCGCAACCGAGGCCGAGGCCCCGTTCGTCCCGGGAGCGACAAGGCGGAAGGCGGTGCTCGCGTGCGGCTGGAGCTGTACCTGCGCCGGCCCGGAAACCTGGCGGACGATCTGCCAAACGCCGTTCGCGGTCTGCTGCTCCAACTGCGCACCCGTCACGCCGGCGGCGCGCGCCGAAACGGTGACGTGGCTGCCGTAGAGCACGTGGCTGCTGCTCGTCGAGAGCTGCAGCTCGCCGATCGAGAACCAGTCCGACAGGAGGTGCAGCGCGCGAGCGACGGCAGCTCCGCTGCGCGTCACCTCGGCGCCCGACGTGAGCCGGAGAACCACCGACTCGGCGCGCGCGCTGCCGTTTCGCTCCACGTGGAACGACTCGACCGCGCTCCCGAGACCGAGCCGCGCGGCCAGCTGCGACGCCGAGAGGTTGTACGGGCCCCAATCATGATGCGGCGAGTAGCCGTCGTACGGATCGGCCACCGAGCGGAGGTACGGGATCGGTGCCGCGCCGGGCCACGCGTCCTGCACGGACTCGGTGCGGCCGCCGGAGCTCGAGGAGTAGTACGTCCGTGCGACCTGGCCGTCCCAGGTCAGCACCTGCCCGAGCGTCGCGTAGACGGCGTGATCCGAACGCGGCCTCTCAGCCATGACGCCGCCGTAGACCTGATCGGCCGTCGTCGGCACGAGGTCGTACCACGAGGCCGGCTTGAGTTGCGCGACGGCATACGAGCGGGCTGCGACAGCCTGCGCCTCGAGGGCGGCGACGGGCCAGTGCGACGGCGACTCCGACGGGACGACGCCGCGCAGGTACGTGTCCAGAGAAAGTCCGTTGACCACCGAGACGCTGCCGCCCTGGCCTCGGAGGACGAGCGTGCCGTGGTACTCGCGCCCGTCGTACGTGAGCGGGGCGCGAGCGCAGTTGAAGACGGCGAAGTGTCCAAAGGAGAGTCCCTGCCCCTTCTTGCGCACCGGCAGCACGAGCCGCGGCCCGACGCCGTACGTCCCGGCGGGAAGCGTGCGGGTCAGACGCCGGCCGTCGGTGACGGTGAGCGGCGTGGCGCAGCCCACGGTCACCGAGGAAGCGCCTTGGGCGAGGAGGACACGCACCCGGAGCTCGCCGACGTGCCCCATCTTCGTCCCGGGGTAGTAGTGCGACAGGATCCGGCGGTACTTCCAGCCGTGCAGCGCGTAGCCGTAGGCACCCCACTGGCTCAGGCCGACGCCGTGACCCCAACCGTGACCGGTCACGATGAGCGCCGTTCCCGCGCGCGCCGTCGCGGCGCTCGCTGCCGCGACCGCCGAGACCACCACGACCGCAATCCCCAGCCTCACCCGCAAACCGCAATACCACCTTCGCGTCGCGTCAATCGGGGAAGAGTAGAGCCGACTCCGCCGAGTCGCCCGGATCTTTCGGCGGGGCGGAGCCTAGACTCGCCTTCATGCGCCGCCTGCTGGTTGCCAACCGGGGAGAGATCGCGCTGCGGATCTTCCGCGCCTGCCGCGCCGAGGGCGTCGAGACGGTCGCGGTCGCGGCGCCGGACGATCGCGGCGCACTGCATGCCTCCTCCGCCGACGCGCTCGTCGAGATCTCCTCGTATCTCGACGCCGCAGAGCACGTGCGCGCGGCGCGAGAGTCCGGCGCGGACGCCGTCCATCCCGGCTACGGCTTCCTCTCCGAGAGCGCCGAGCTCGCCGAGGCTGTGCTCGACGCGGGGCTGACCTGGGTCGGCCCGCCGCCCGCGGCGCTGCGCGCGGGCGGCGACAAGCTCGCCGCGAAGGAGGCTGCGCGCGCGGCGGGCGTCCCGGTCCTGCCGAGCGGGACCCCGGAGGAGATCGGCTTCCCGCTGCTCGTGAAGGCGGCGGCGGGCGGCGGCGGGCGCGGCATGCGCGTCGTGCGCTCGCCCGAGGAACTCGAGGAGGCGCTCGCCGCGGCGCGGCGCGAGGCGGCAACCGCCTTCGGCGACGACTCCGTCTTCTGCGAGCGCTTCCTCGAGCGGCCGCGCCACGTCGAGATCCAGCTCCTCGCCGACCAGCACGGCAACGTCGTCTCGCTCGGCGAGCGTGACTGCTCGATCCAGCGGCGCCACCAGAAGGTGCTCGAGGAAGCCCCCTCCCCCGCACTCGACCCCGAGCTCCGCCTGCGGATGAGCGACGCGGCGATCGCGTTCGCGCGCGCGATCGGCTACGAGAGCGCGGGCACGGCCGAGTTCGTGCTCGACGGCCGCGACTTCTGGTTCCTCGAGCTCAACGCCCGGATCCAGGTCGAGCATCCGGTGACCGAGCTCGTGACAGGCGTCGACATCGTGCGCGAGCAGCTTCGCATCGCGTCCGGAGAGGCCCTGTCCAACCTTGTAACAGACTGTTACTTGCGCGGGCACGCGGTGGAGGTGCGGCTCTACGCGGAGGACCCGCGCTCGTTCCTGCCTCAGGCTGGGCGGCTCGAGCGGCTGCGGCTGCCCGACGGAATCCGCGTCGACTCGGGCGTGCGCGAAGGCGACGAGATCGGCACCGCCTACGACCCGCTGATCGCGAAGCTGATCGCAGCCGGCGACACCCGCGAGGAGGCGTTCGACCGGCTCGCGCAAGCGCTGAGAGAGACGGAGATCTGCGGCGTCACGACGAACCTCCCGTTTCTGCGCTGGCTCGTCGGGCATCCACTGGTCCGCGCGGGGCGTGTGACGACTGCGTTCCTGACCGAGAACCTGCCCCTGTCGGAGTGGCCGACGGCCGCGCCGGCCGAGGTCTGGAGCGAGCCGTGGCGGCTGAACCTTCCGTCGCCGCCGTCGCGGCCCGCGCCCGACGTCGACGAATCGTCAGGTGGACACGGCGCCGGCGGCCGTGAGCAGTCGGAAGTCGTCGCGCCGATGCCCGGCACGGTCATCCGCGTGCTCGTCGAGCCGGGCGCGAGGGTCGGTGCGCGGCAGCCGCTTGTGGTGCTCGAGGCGATGAAGATGGAGACGCCGCTCGTCTCCCCCTACGAGGCGACGGTGCGGGCCGTGCATGTCGGCGAGGGCGATCGCGTCGCCGGCGGCGCGGTGCTCGTGGAGCTCGACGAGTAGCTAGTTGTCCGGAAAGAGCTTCTGGAGCTTCATGGCGGCGCCCATGTCGCCCTTGAGCTTGAGCTTGCCCGTCATGTAGGCGCTCGTCGGGTTCTGCTGGCCCGCGATGATCTTCTCGAAGATCTCCTGGGAGGCGCTGATGGTGCAGTCGACGCCGTCCTCGAGGCCGTCGTCCACGGTCACGGCGCCGTCGGTCACCTTGACTGTCCACTGCCCGGCGCCCTCGATGTCGAAGCCGTACGAGTTGTTCATGCCTGCGGTCTTGGACGTGTCCGCGCGGGACGGAAGCAGCTCGAAGAACTCCTGCACGGTGCCTGGCATCTATCGCTCCTTTTCGGGATCTCGACGTCGGTCTGGCGAGTCTATGCCTCGCCGTCTTTGCGGCAGCGATACCATCGCGCTCCGTGACGACGGTCGAGATCGCCCTTCCGGGGCAGGCGGGCGCGGATGCGCTCGCGCTTCCCGTCGCTCAGCAGCCGGGCGGAGACGGCGCGACGATCCTCGACGACAAGCTCGGCGGCCTGCTCGGGAAGCTTCGCGAGAGCGGCGACCTGCGAGGCGAGCTTGGCGAGGCGGTCCTGCTCCACCTCGACGGTCAGCTCGACGCGCCCCGTCTCGTCACGGCCGGTGTCGGGAAGCTCGACGACGTCGACGCGGAGGCTCTGCGCACGGCTGCTGCCGCCGCGGCGCACGCGCTCGCCCGCGTCGGCGGAACGCTCGTCTGGCTGCTCGACGAGTCCCTCCCCGTGCCCCTGCCGGAACAGGCCGCGGCGCTGGTCGAGGGGACGATTCTCGGCGCGTACTCGCCGGGCCGCTGGAAGGCGGAGCACGAGACGCGCGCGCCGGAGCGGATCGTGGTCGGCCACGCCGACGATCCCGAGCTCCGGACGGCTGTCGAGCGCGCGGCGATCGTCGCCGACCAGGCGAACAGAGCGCGCGACCTCTCGAACATGCCGCCCAACGAGCTCACCCCGCACACGCTCGGCGAGAAGGCCAAGGAGCTCGCCGCCGAGTACGAGCACCTGACGTGCGAGGTGCTGGCCACCAAGGAGCTCGACGACCTGGGCATGGGAGCTCTTACTGCCGTCGGCCGTGGCAGCCGCAACGAGCCACGCCTGATCGTCCTGCGCTACGACCCGCCGGACGCGAAGGACGATCTCGTGCTCGGGCTGGTGGGCAAATCGATCACCTTCGACGCGGGCGGCATCTCGATCAAGCCGGCCGGCGGGATGCAGGACATGAAGGGCGACATGTCGGGCGGCTCGGGCACGCTGCACGGCATCGGCGCGCTCGCCGCGCTCGGCACTCCGGTGCGCGCGATCGCCGTTCTCGCCGCGGCCGAGAACCTGCCCGGCGGCGACGCGTTCCGGCCCGGCGACATCCTCCGCGCCGCGAACGGCAAGACGATCGAGATCATCAACACCGACGCCGAAGGACGACTCGTCCTCGCCGACGCGCTCTGGTACATCCGCCGTGAGGGAGCGACGCATGTCCTCGACCTGGCGACGCTGACCGGCGCGATGGAGCTTGCGCTCGGCGACCTCTACGGCGGCGGCTTCGCGAACGACGACGCCTGGGGCGAGACGATCGTCGAGGCCGGCCGGCGCAGCGGCGACCTCGTCTGGCCGTTCCCGCTCCATCCGCGCTACCGCCGCTACATCGACTCGACGTTCGCGGACCTGAAGAACGCCTCGACGCTGCGGCAGGGCTCCCCGGCCCTCGCGGCCGAGTTTCTGCACGAGTTCGCCGGCGACGGCCCCTGGTGCCATGTCGACATGGCGGGGCCGGCCTTCCTGGAACGCAGCCGCGGCGACTACCTGCGCGTCCCCGGGGGAACCGGCTACGGCGTCCGACTCATCGCCGAGCTCGGCAGGATGCTCACTTGAGCGCGTTCCTCGGGCGTCGCTCGCAAAGGAGGCAAGCGAGCCGAGCGCCGGACAGTACATGGGGTACGGCCAAGCTAGGCGAGCGCCGCATCCTGCCGCGAGCGACGTCAGCCGTCGGCGGAGGCCGGCTCCGCCGGCCGGGAGCCAACGGCGCCGAGGGACGCGCGTGAATTTCGAGCTGACGGACGAGCAGGAGCTCATCCGCCGCACGGTCCGCGACTTCGCCGAGACGAAGGTCGCGCCCGTCGCGGAGGAGCTCGACCGCGAGGCGCGGTTCCCCTACGAGCTCGTCGCCGAGCTCGCCGAGCTGGGGCTGATGGGCCTGCCGATTCCGGAGGAGTACGGCGGCGCCGGCGGCGACACCGTCTCGTACGCGATCGCGATCGAGGAGCTCACGCGCATCGACTCCTCCGTCGCGATCACCGTGGCGGCGCACACCTCGCTCGGGACGATGCCGATCCTCCTCTTCGGCAACGACGAGCAGAAGCAGGAGTGGCTGCCTCGTCTGGCCTCGGGCCAGGGCCTCGCCGCGTTCGGGCTGACGGAGCCGGACGCGGGCTCGGATGCCGGCGCGACGCGGACGAAGGCCGAGCTGCGCGACGGCGAGTGGGTGATCGACGGCTCGAAGATCTTCATCACCAACGCGGGCACCGACATCAGCGCGTGCGTCACCATCACCGCCCGCACCGGCGAGGACGAGATCTCGAACATCATCGTCCCGAACGGCGCTGCCGGCTATGAAATCTCCGCTCCCATGCACAAGCTGGGCTGGCACGCGTCGGACACGCGCGAGCTGTCCTTCCGCTCGTGCGCTGTTCCCGAGGGGAACCTGCTCGGCGAGCGCGGACGCGGTTTCGGGCAGTTCATGGAGATCCTCGACGGCGGGCGGATCTCGGTCGCGTCGATGGGCGTCGGGCTCGCGCAGGGCGCGTACGACCTCGCGGCGGCCTACGCGAAGGAGCGACACCAGTTCGGCAAGCCGATCTCGCGCTTCCAGGCGATTCAGTTCCAGCTCGCCGACATGGCGACCGAGATCGAGGCCGGACGCCAGCTCGTCTACCGCGCCGCGTGGCTCAAAGACGCGGGGAAGCCGTTCGCCCTCGCCGCGGCACAGGCGAAGCTCTACACCGGACTCCTTTCGAATCGGGTCGTGAACTCCGCGCTCCAGATCCACGGCGGCTACGGATTCATGGAGGAGTTCGCGATCGCGCGCCTCTTCCGCGACCAGAAGATCCTCGAGATCGGCGAGGGCACGAACGAGGTGCAGCGCATGGTCATCGCCAAGCACCTCGGGTTCTAGCGACCGACTCCCGCGCAGCGGAGGCACAATCGGAGGCGTGATTCCGGTCATCGCGGCCGCGGTCGCGGCGCTCCTCTTCTTGCAAGCTGTCGTGCGGCTGCGCCGGCGCGGCCGTCCCGACCTCGCCGGCTGGGATCGCGATCGTGCTCTTCGGGGCCGGCCTCGGCGTCACGCTGTTCGCGCTGATCGGGCCGCTCGACCGCCTCGCCGACAGCAAGCTGCTCTCCGCCCACATGGCCCAGCACGTCCTGATCGGCGACCTCGGCCCCGCGCTGATGGTGACCGCGCTGCGCGGGCCGCTGCTCGTCTTCTTCCTGCCCGGCGTCGATCCTCGCGCCGCTCGCGCGCAATGCAGGAGTCCGCACCGTCCTCGGGACGCTCCTCAAGCCGCGCGTCGCGATCTCGCTCTGGGCGGCGAACCTCGCGATCTGGCACGTCCCGTACCTCTACGACCTCGCCCTCGAGCACCAGAACCTGCACAACTTCGAGCACGTCTGCTGGGTGTTCTGCGGGCTGCTCGTCTGGACGCTGCTCGTCGATCCGGGCTCCCACAAGCGGCTGACCGTCGGCGGCCGGGTCGCGCTGGCGGCGTCGATGTTCGCGGCCGGGATGATCCTCTCCGACGTGCTGATCTTCGCCTTCACGCCGCTCTATCCCTTCTACCACGGCGCCTACGGGATCTCGGCCGTCACCGACCAGCAGCTCGCGGGGATCGTGATGACGGTCGAGCAGCTCGTCACGCTCGGAATCTGCGTCGCCCTGATCCTGCGGCCTCGCTGGAGCCGCACGAACGCGGCGCGGCTCGCCGCGGCGACGTGAGCCCGACCGACTTCAGCTTCGAGCCGCTCTTCCTCGTGCTCGCGGCCGCCGCTGCCGTGCTCTACTGGCGCGCCGCGCGCACCGATCGACCCGAGACCTGGCGCATCGTGGCCTTCGCGTCCGGCGTCTTCCTGCTCGCGGCCTCGCTCAACTCGCCGCTCGAGACGGTCGCGTCGCACTACCTCCTGCTCATCCACCTGCTCCAGAACGCGCTGATCGCCGACGTCGCACCGCTGCTCGTGCTGCTCGGCCTGACGCCCGGGATGCGAGCGGCGCTCGGCCGCCGCGGGCTGGACCGGCTCCGGGCTCGCTGGATCCTCCCCATCTGGCTCGGCGCCTGGTACCTGACGCATCTCGCCCCGTTCTACAACTGGGCGCTGCGCACCGGCTGGGGCCTGAACATCGAGCACGCGATCCTGATCGCCGTGGGCCTTCTCTTCTGGTGGCCGATCGTGAGCGGACGGCTCTCGGTGCCGGCCGGCCTCGCCTATCTCGCGGTCGCGTTCATCGGCTCGTCGTTTCTCGGCCTCGCCTACATCTTCTCCAGCAGCGCCGTTCTACTCGTACT
The DNA here is from genome assembly GCA_963794255.1 of uncultured Actinomycetes bacterium. Classification (GTDB taxonomy): domain Bacteria; phylum Actinomycetota; class Thermoleophilia; order Gaiellales; family Gaiellaceae; genus Palsa-739. The sequence goes on from CAWCDC010000010.1 coordinate 107,447, forward strand.
ACGAGCATGCGCCGCGGCTCTGGGGCCTCTCGCCGATCCGCGACCAGAACCTCGGCGGGATCCTGATGAACGGCGAGCAGACGCTCGTCTTCCTGCTCGCGATCGGCTGGTTCGTGCTGCGGCTGCTCGACGAGGAGCACGCCCGCGAGGAGGTCGCCGCCACGCCCCCGGAGCCGCTTTCGGATACATAGCGGAGGCCGGTGGTAGCGTCGCGCCGTGCTGTTCAAGCAGTTCCTGGACGACGACCTGGGCTGCGCCTCGTACCTCGTCGGCGACGAGAACGCCGGCGTCGCGGTCGTCGTCGATCCCCAGTACCACGTCGAGCCGGTGCTGGCGGAGGCGGAGCGCCGCGAGGTCCGGCTCGTGGCCGTTCTCGAGACGCATACGCACGCGGATCACGTCTCCGGCCACGGACGCCTCGCACTCGAGCACGGAATCCCGATTCGCGTCCACGGCGATGCCGAAGCGACGTTCCCGCACGAGCCGCTCGCCGACGGGACGGAGATCGAGGTCGGCGACGTCGTCCTGCGGGCGATCCACACACCCGGTCACCGGCCCGAGCACTGCAGCTTCGCGGTGATCGACCGCTCCCGCGCCGAGGAGCCGTGGCTCGTCCTCACCGGCGACTCGCTCTTCGTCGGCGACGCGGGCCGGCCGGATCTCGCGGTCGAGGCGCAGGAGGGAGCCGAGGGTCTGTTCCACAGCCTGCGCCGGCTCGCCGAGCTCGGGGACGGCGTCGAGGTCTTCCCCGGTCACGTCGCGGGCTCGCTCTGCGGCGCGGCGATGAGCTCGAAGGCGTCGACGACGATCGGCTTCGAGCGCCGCTTCAATCCGGCGCTCAAGCGCGAGCTCGCGGACTTCCTCGGCGCCGCGCTCGGCCCGCAGCCGCCGCGGCCGCCGAACATGGAGCGGATCGTCGAGCTGAACCGCGGGCCGTTCCTCGGTGCTCAGCCGCCGCTCGGGCGCGCGAGCTCGGTGCCGGAGGAGGCGATCGTCCTCGACGTGCGCCCGACGGACGTGTTCGCCGCGGGCCACCATCCGGGCGCGGTGGGCATCCCGGTCTCGGGAGCGCACTTTGCGACCAAGGCGGCGTTCGTCCTGCCCGACCGTCCGCTCGTCCTCCACGCGATCGACGAGGACGAGGCCCTGTGCGCCGCGCGGGCGCTGCACGCGGTCGCGCTGTTCGCGATCGCGGGCTGGCAGGAAGGCGGCGGCTCGCAGCAGCTCGAGCCGGTCTCGCTCGACGAGCTCGAGCGACTCCTGGCCGACGACGAGGTCGAGCTGCTCGACGTGCGCGAGGCCGACGAGCGGGACGAGGGACACATCCCGGGCTCGCGTCATCTCCCCTACCGCACCGCGCGCTCGGCAGCCGAGGCGGGGCTGCTCAACGGCCGGCCCCTCGTGACGATCTGCGAGTCCGGGCCCTCGCGCCGCCGTGGCCGCGAGCGTCCTCCAGGCCGAGGGCCTCGACGCCCGGCCCGTGCTCGACGGAGGCGTCGCCGACTGGCGCGCCCGGGGCGGCGAGACGACCTCGTTCCGCCGCTGCGGCGGCAGCTGCTAGCGCGCTCTAGGCGAGCAGACGGGCGATCGCGGTCACCGCTGCCGCGCCGACCACCACGACGATCATCGGCGCTCTCCTCCACACCGCGACGGCGGCAAACGCCGCTCCGAGCACTCGCGCGTCGAGCACCAGCGACCGTCCCTCGCCGAACGTCTCGACCACGACCAGTGCCGCAAGCAGCGCCGAGGCGAGCAACTCGACGACGTTGAGCACGCTCCCGGCAGCGGGCGGCCGCCGAGCGCCAGCGGGCCGGCCACCTTCAGGGCTGCCGTCGCGAGCGCGAGCACCCCGATCGCGACCCAGATCGCGGTCACGCGCGCATCCTCGAGGCCGCGACCGCCGCTGCCGCCGCAGCGAGGATCGGCAGCCCGGCCGGCACGAGCGGAGTCAGCACCAATGCGATCGCAGCTCCTCCGGCAGCCGCGACGATTCGGCGCCGTCCGCGTGCCTCCTCGAACAGCAACGCGATGAAGAAGGCCGGGAACAGCGCATCGAGACCGAGCGCCTTCGGATCGCCGAGCCTCGGTCCGATGAGGACCCCGACGACGGTGCCCAGCACCCAGCCGACGTACTGCGGGATGCTCACCCCGACCATGTACCAGGGGTCGAAGGTGCCGTCGCCGAGGCTCGACGCCGCCCAGGATGCGTCGACCAGCGGCATGGCGAACGCCGCGCGCGAGAGCGCGCGTCCCTTCAAGGAGGGAGCGAGCGCGAGCCCCATCGCGAGGTAGCGGGCGTTGAGCAGCACTCCGGCGGCGATCGCGGCTCCCACGCTTCCACCTGCGAGCAAGACTGCGAGCGCGCCGAACTGTGCGGCTCCCGAGAACACGACGATCGACATGACGATCGGGGCCACGAGCCCCATCAGCGGGCGCGCCAGCACGCCGAACGAGACCGAGATCGCGAACACCGCGACCCCGAACGGCATCCCGCGACGGATCCCGGCGCTGCGCCGTTCGCGTGCGGAGCCGAGGCGTGGGTCACGGCCGACATAGCCGCAACGTTATGGACGGGCCTCGAAGGCTGAGCGGCCTCGGTCAGTCGCCCGCGACCCAGCTGACGAGCGGGATCTCCAGCTCGTTGGCCGACAGCCCGCCGTGCTGGCCGAGGAACCGCTGCTCGAAGCGGCCCTCCTCGAGCCAGTAGGCGGCCTCGCCGGCTGCCGGGAGCACGACGAGGTTCGCCAGCCGCGAGGTCAGCGCCTCGGTGATGTTCGGCCCGAACAGCCCTTCGGCGAGCAGCGCCTCGACCTTCCGTACCTCCGCCACCTCGGCGAGCAGGTCGGCGAGCCGCGACTCGACCTCGTCCAGGCGATCGGGCAGGACGTGCAGGAAGAGGTCGCGGCACGATCCGGCGGGCGCGAGCGGCTTGCCGTCCGCGCCGACGGCCAGATGCTGCGCGAGCTCGGGCCAGACGACGTTCACGTACGTCGTCCGCTCCGGCGAGATTCCCTCCATCCCGTGGTCGGCCGTCAGCAGGACGAGCGTGCCCTCCGGCCACGGAGCCGCAGCGATCGCCGAGAGGTGCTCCTCGATCAGCGCGGCTACCTCGGGCGCGTCCGGTCCGGCCATGTGCATGAGCGCGTCCGCCTCGCCGAAGTAGATCGTCCCGTAGGCGCGCTCCTCGGCCGCCGACCGCGCGCGCAGAGGACGTCGAGACCCTCGCGGATGTCGTCGAACGGATGGACGTTGGCCGGCTCGAGGAGCACCTGGCTCGTCTGGGAGCGCGCGATTCCGCTCGGCATGACGACGTGGCTCGGAACCGGCAGCAGCCGCCGGTAGAGCGTCTGCTCGGGGAAGAGATCGTGACCGGTGAAACCCGCGTCGACGAGCGTGCCGGGACGCTCGTCGCCGGCGAAGCAGAACCACAGCGGGGTCACGAGCCGGTTCAGCCGCGGCTCGAAGACGTTCCACTCGTAGAGGCCGTGCTCGCCCAGCGGGAGGCCGGAGTGGATCGTCGTCGAGTGGACGGTCGTCGTCGACGGGAAGCAGGCCGACCAGCGCTCGACCTCGGCGCCGGCGAAGAGCGGGTGCTCGCCATGACGCTCGAGGAACCGCCAGCCGAACGCGTCGAAGTAGACGAGGACGACCCGCGGATGCTCGTCGAGCTTCGCCTCGATCAGGTCGGGCAGCTCGTCGAAGCGGCGGTTCAATCGAGGCGGACTCGCGGGGTAGCCCCACTCGCCGAGCTGCGCGACGAGCTGCTCGCAGTGCTCGGGATCGCGCGTGAGCAGCGTCAGCTCGACTCCGGTGTAGCCGACCGGGATGTTTGCCGCCTCGCGCTGGTGCTCGACCTCGACGACGTTCACCCGCTGCTCGGCGAGCAGCCCGAGCAGCTTCGCAAGCTCGCCCGGCCGGTCGGGGACCCGCGTGCGCAGCACGAGGTAGCGGCCGTGGAGCGCGAGCCCGCGCCGCATCACCTGCACCATCAGCGAGGCGTCGATGTTGCCGCCCGAGAGCAGCGCGAGCACCGGTCCGGAGCCGCCGCCGACGAGGCCGGCGAGGATCGCGGCTGCGCTGGCGGCGCCGGCGCCCTCGACGACGAGCTTCGTCCGCTCGGCGAGGAGGACGATCGCCTCTGCGATCTGCTCGTCCTCGACCGCGACGATGTCGTCGAGCGTCTCGCCGAGGATCCCCATCGTCAGCTCGCCCGGTTCCTTGACGGCGATCCCGTCGGCGATCGAGTAGCCCGCGCCGCCGGGCCGCGTCCCCGCAGCCTGCACGCCCACGAGCCTCAGCCCCGGCCGCACGGCACGCAACGCGAGGGAGATGCCCGAGGCGAGCCCGCCGCCGCCGATCGGGATCACGACCGTCTCGAGCTCCTCGACCTGCTCGGCGAGCTCCAGCCCGATCGTCCCCTGGCCGGACATGACGTGGGTGTCCTCGTAGGGATGGATGAACTCCGCGCCGGTCTGCTCGACGTACGCCACCGCCGCCTCGAGCGTCTCCTCGAACGCCGGGCCGGTCAGCTCGACCTCGGCGCCGTAGTTGCGGGTGGCGTCGACCTTCGCCATCGGCGAGTCCTGCGGCATGAAGATGCGCGCGCGGGCGCCGAGCTCGCGAGCGGCCCACGCGACCGCCTGGCCGTGGTTGCCGGCGCTCGCCGCGACCACTCCGGCGGCGCACCGCTCGGGCGCGAGGCTCGAGAGCTTCACGTACGCGCCGCGAATCTTGAACGAGCCCGTGCGCTGCAGGTTCTCGGCCTTGAGCCGCACCGACCGGCCCGCGAGCCGCGACAGCGTCTCCGAGGGAAAGACCGGCGTGACGCGCGCGACTCCGTCGAGCCGCTCGCGCGCGCGCTCGATCTCAGTCAGGCCGGGTGCTGTTACCTGCGTCGCCATCGTCGATCCGGAACACCTTCTCGAGTATCTCCCTAACCGCGGTCAGCGGGTCGAGCTCCCGCGCCTGCACCTCCGCGAGCAGCCGCCGCAGCTCGGGGTCGTCGGCGACCGCGCGCTCGAGATGACGGCTTGCCCGGCTCGACGCGACCGCGAACACCTCGCGGGCGAGATTGGCGCGGCGCCGCTCCTCGAGCTGCCCGCTCTCCTCGAGGAAGGCGCGGTGCTCGGAGATCTTCTCCCAGAGCTCGGGCACGTGCTCGCCGCGCACGGCCTCGGTGAGGACGATCGGCGGGTTCCAGTCGCCGCTGCGATCGAGCGCCAGGATCGAGCGCACCTCGTTCAGCATCGTCTTCGCGGCCGGGTTGTCCATCTTGTTGATCGCGATCACGTCCGGGATCTCCATGATCCCCGCCTTCAACGCCTGCACGGCGTCGCCGGAGCCGGGCATCAGGACGAGGAGGACGGTGTCGGCGATCCCGATCACCTCGACCTCGCTCTGGCCGGCGCCGACCGTCTCGAGGAAGACGACGTCCTTGCCGGACGCGTCGAGCATGAGCAGCGCCTGCAGCGTGGCCTCGGCGAGGCCGCCGAGGTGGCCGCGCGTCCCCATCGAGCGGATGAAGACGTCGGGGTCGAGGAAGTGGTCGGTGAGGCGGATCCGGTCGCCGAGCAGGGCGCCGTGCGTGAACGGGCTCGACGGATCCACCGAGACGACGCCGACCGTGATGTCCCGCTCGCGGACGTGCCGGATCAGCGCCGAGACGAGGCTCGACTTGCCGACGCCCGGCGGGCCGGTCACTCCGACCGAGTACGCCGAGCCGGTTTGCGGATAGAGGTCGGCCACGACGCCGTAGGCGAGCGGGTCGCCGTCCTCGACGAGCGAGATCGCGCGCGCCAGCGCACGCCGGTCGCCGTCGCGGACGCCGGCCGCCAGATCCTCACGAGTCCAGTCGCGGCGCCCGGCCACGCCGGGACTCTAGAGGCTTGATGTGAAAGCAGCGTTCGGTCGGGGGCGTCGCAGACCAAGCCGGGCGCCGCGGGCGCTCGCGGGCGGTAGCAGCGCTACCGCCCGCGACCGAACGTGGTGATCCGGCGCCGTGTCTGCGGCGGCATCCGGCCGCGCGCCGCTTTAGCTTCAAGCCTCCAGTCAGGCAGCTGCGACGCGGGCAGGCTCCGTGCGGTGCTCGGCCTCGGCGGCCGTCTCGCCGCCCAGCTTGCGCGACAGCAGCGAGCCGGCGAGCGCCGCGACGAGCAACGCTCCGCCCGCGGCGGCCCAGATCCAGCGCGGGCCGATGTGGTGGATCGCAAGCCCACCGGCCGCTTCGCCGACCCCGACGAGCGCGTACGTCGCGCTCATCACGAACGTCAGCGCTCGCCCGCGCATCACGTCGAACGTGCCGCGCTGGACGAGCAGGGCGTTGCACAGGATGGCCATGCCGTTCCCGATCCCGGCGACGACACAGCAGACCGCCGCGACCCAGACGTTCGGGCTCACCGACGTCGCGAGGTATCCGACGGCCATCACCCCGATGCTCGCGCCGTAGACCGCCGGGACACCCGAGCGCGCAAGGACTGTGGAGCCCACGAGGCTGCCGAGCACGAGCCCGGTGCCCATCGCGCCGTACAGAAGCCCGAAGCCGAAGTCGCCGGCCGAGAAGGTGTTCTTGGCGAGGAAGACCTGGGAGACGTTCACCAGGCCGGCCGCGAACGAGGCGATTCCCCAGGCGACGAGCACTGCCCGCATCGACGGCGAGCGGAGCGCCGCCGCAAAGCCGTCGCCGAGGTCGCGCCAGTAGCCACGCGAGAGCGCCCGCTCGCTCTGCAGCAGACGGGCAGGGATGCGGATCACGAGCACGATCGAGACGGCGAACGAGACGGCATTGATCGCGTAGGCCGCAGACGGGCCTGCGACTGCCGTGAGCGCGCCGCCGACGAGCGGCCCTACCGCCCAGCTCACGTTCTCGATCGCCTGCAGCAGGGCGTTCGCAGCAGGCAGGTCTGCTTCCGGCACGAGGTTCGGCACGCCCGCGTACACGGCCGGACGGAAGAAGCCGGTCGCGAGGCCGGCGACGAACGCGAGGGCGACGATCATCCCGGCGCTCGTGGCGAAGGGAAGCGCCGCGAACACGCCGATCCGCAGCGCGTCGGCGGCGATCATCAGCGAGCGCCGTTCGAGCCGGTCGAGGAGCGGCCCGAGCAGGAGGCCGACGAAGATCGTCGGCAGGAACTCGACGATGAGGACTGCGCCGACCCAGAGGCCGGAGTACGGCGACGAGGACGTCCGGTCCTTGACGTCGATCGTGAGAGCGACCGCCGCGAGCAGCGTCCCGAAGCTCGACGCGAACGTCGCGTAGAAGAGGTTGCGGAACCCCTCGAGGCGGAGCGGCGCGAACTGAGCTGACGACGGCAGTCTCACGAGAGTCCGCCCGAAAGTACCACCTCTTTGGGCCGGTTACGAGACGCCCGAAAGGACGTGTCCCAAGGCGGTCGCGAAGACCTCGTTCTCCTCGGGCGTGCCGACCGTGACGCGGATCGCCTCGGGCGCGCCGAAGCCGTCGAGCGGGCGAACGATGACGCCCTCGCGCTGCAGCCGCTCGAACAGCTCCCGGCCGCCGCCGACCTCCACGAAGAGGAAGTTGCCGAGCGCCGGACCCGCCGGCTCGAGGCCGTGGCCGCGCAGGATCTCCTCCAGCCGGTCGCGGCCGGCGGCGTTCAAGCCACGCCGCCGCGCGAGCTCGTCCGCGCCGTCGAGGCTCGCCAGCGCCGCCGCCTGCGCGGTCGCGCGCGACGTCGAAGGCGCGGCGCACCTTGCTCGTCGCCAAGGCGACATCCGCGGGCGCCACCGCCCAGCCGACGCGCAGGCCGGCGAGGCCGTAGATCTTCGAGAACGTCCGCAGCACCGCGATGCGGCGCCCTTCGCGGAAGAGGTCGAGGCCGTCGGCGTAGTCCGGGTCGTCGATGTACTCGAAGTACGCCTGGTCGAGGACGCAGAGCACGTGCTCGGGAAGCCGGTCGAGGAACGACAGCAGCTCGTCCCGGCCGTTCGCCGTTCCGGTCGGGTTGTTCGGGTGGCAGACGTAGACGAGCTTCGTCCGCGGGCCGATCGCCGCGAGCAGCCCGTCGAGGTCGAAGGTGTGGTCGCGGAGCGGGACACGGCGCGCCTCGGCGCCGAGCTTCAGCGCCGTGAGGACGTAGCTCGGGAAGGACGGCCAGCCGCAGACGACGTCGTCCCCGGGATCGAGCGTCGCCTGCGCGAGCAGGTCGATGATCCCGTCGGCGCCGGCCCCGACGATCACCTCGTCGAACGAGACGCCGTGCCGCTCGGCGAGGGCGGTGCGGAGCGACCAGGCGCCGCCGTCGGGATAGCGGTTGAGCTCGAGCGCGGCGCGCTCCATCGCCTCGAGCGCGGCCGGAAACGGCGGGAACGGCCCCTCGTTCGAAGCGAGCTTGACGACCCGGTCGAGCCCGAGCTCGCGCTGCACCGCCTCGACCGGCTTGCCCGGCTCGTAGGGCACGAGGCCGTCGATCGAGGAGCGGAAGAGGCTCAAGCGCTCTTCTTGCGGAAGGAGTCGACGTGACCGCGCGCGTGCTTCGCCTTCCGGCGCGCGTTGCGCTTCCAGACCTTCAGCATCGCCCACCCGACGATCGCGTTTCTCCGGTTCACGATGGTCATACGGTACCTCCTATCCGGCCTTACGCGGGAGTGGCCGCTCGCGGCTTGCGGTTCGGGATGTGGATCGCGCGGCCGAGCGCGGCCAGGCCCTGCTTCCTTGATCGCCTCGGAGAGCGTCGGATGCGGCGCGATGCCGTCGGCGACCGTCTCGACCGTCGACTCGGCGTCGATCGCGACCACACCGGCCTCGACCATGTCCGTCACGTGCGGGCCGACCATCACGAGCCCGAGCAGCTCGCCGTAGCGCGTCTCGTGGATCGACTTCACCCAGCCGACCGTCTCGTCCTGCATCACGGCGCGCGCGTTCGCGACCCACGGGAACCGGCCGACCGCGACGTCGTCGCCGTACTCCTCCCTCGCCTGGTCTTCGGTGAGCCCGACGCTGGCGATCTCGGGATCGGTGTAGATCGGCCGCGGGATCGCGCGATTGTTGAAGACCGCATCGTGGCCGCACGCGTTCTCGGCCGCGATCTCCCCCTCGCGGAATGCGGTGTGGGCGAGCTGCCAGTAGCCGGCGCAGTCGCCGACGGCGTAGATGTGCGGGACGGTCGTGCGGCGCTGCTCGTCGGCGGCGATGCCACCGCGCGGGTCGAACTCGACGCCGGCCGCCTCGAGGCCGATTCCCTCGACGAGCGGCGCCCGGCCGACGGAGACGAGCATCAGGTCGGCCTGGACGGTCTCGCCTTCGCCGAAGTGGACGGTGAGCTGAGAGCCGTCGTCCTCGACGCGGGTGCACTGCTTGCCGAGATGGAGCGTGATCCCGCGCTTGCCGAACTGCTTCGCGAGCTCCTTGCCCGCGTCCGCGTCCTCCTGCGGGATGAGCGTCAGCATCTCGACGATGGTGACCTCCGAGCCGAAACGGTTGAAGATCGAGGCGAACTCGCTGCCGATGATGCCGCCGCCCAGCACGACCAGCCGGCGCGGCACCTCCTCCTGCGCGAGCAGGCCGGTCGAGTCGACGCAGCGGGGAGAGTCGAGTCCCTCGATCGGCGGCCGCATCGGAAACGAGCCAGTCGCGACGACGGCGGACTTGAAGGTGACGTCCTCGCCGCCTTCGACGCGCGATCGTGTTTGCGTCCTTGAAGGCACCCGCGCCCTTGACCCACTCGACGCCGTTCGCCTTGAAGAGGCTTGCGACTCCGGAGGTCATCTGCGTGACGACGCCGGCTTTCCACGCGTTCGAGGCCGCGAAGTCGAGCTTCGCCTCCCCCACCGTGACGCCGAACTTCGCGAAGCTCTCCTCCGCCTCCTTGAGCGCGAACGCGGTCTGCACCCAGGCCTTGGTCGGGATGCAGCCGACGCGCAGGCAGGTGCCGCCGAGCTCGGGCTCCTTCTCGATGCAGGCGACCTTCGCGCCGAGCTGCGCGGCGCGGATGGCGGCGGTGTAGCCGCCGGGGCCGCCTCCGAGGACGGCGACGTCAACTTCCATGCTCATCTCCTCTTTTGTCCCTCAATCGTCTGAACTGAGACTAGTGGTTGCGTTCGTGGATTCGTTCGTGTTCCGGCGCGCGAAAACCAAGCAGGCCAAGGACGCAGGGAGCGTCGATAGTTCGACTATCGACGAGACTGAGGACGCCGGCATGCGCCGGTTTGCAGCCGCCGGAGCACGTAGCCGAATCCGCGGACGCGACCACTCTGATCAGAGGTCGGCGACCATCGTCACGGTTCCGTCTTCGCGGCTGTGCTCGCGGAAGCCGTGCTTCTCGTAGAAGCCGGTCTGGCCCGGCTCGGCGCTGAGGCTGATTCGCGAGAAGCCGTCCGCCCGGGCCCGCTCGAGCAGCGCCTCGAGCAGCTCGGCGCCGATGCCGTGGCCGCGCTTGCTCGGGACGACGGCGATCGTCAGCTCGGGCGTCTCCTCGTCGACGAAGCCGAAGCCGGGCTCCGAGGCCGGGAAGAGCCGGTACCACGCTGCGCCGTACTCGTTCGGGCCGTCGGAGGCGACCACGCCGGCATCGCCGCGCCGTCCCCAGTTCTGGACGTAGCGAAAGGCCGGCAGGTCCGGATCGCCGAGGCGCCAGTGGTAGGCATGGCGGAGCATGTCGCGGAGGAAGCGCGCGTCCTGCTGGTCGACCGGACGAAGCATCAGTCGCGCAGCTCCTCGGCAAGCTGGATCCGGTTGCCGTCCGGGTCGTAGACGTCGAGGAGGCGCATCTCGCCGGTCAGCTCGAGGACGATCCCGACCTCGATGCCCGCCTCGCGCAGCCGGTCGGCCTCCGCCTTGAGATCGGCTACGTCGACGTGCGCGACTCCGTCGTCGGTCGGCTCTCCCTCAGCGAGCCCGATCTCCATCTCGCCGCGGCGCAACTCCGACCAGCGCGCCTCGAAATCGACCGACAGCTCCTCGAAGCCGAGCAACTCGCGGTAGAAGCGGCGGCCCTCGTCGAGGTTGCGGACGTGGTACCAGACCGTCGGGGCCATAGGAACAGTTCTACAACGCGAGCCCCGGGTCCTCCAGGCTCTCCTTCAGCGTCTGGAGGAAGGCAGCTGCCGGGGCGCCGTCGACGGCGCGGTGATCGAAGGTCGCGGTCAGGGTGATCATCGGGCCGCACGACGGTCTCGCCGCCGACGGGGACGACGCGCTCCTCGGTCGCGCCGACGGCGACGATGGCGGCCTGCGGCGGGTTGAGGACGGCGGTGAAGCTCTCGACCGCGTACATGCCGAGATTCGAGATCGTGAACGTGCCGCCCTCGAGATCCTCGGCTCGGAGCTTGGCCTCGCGCGCGCGGCCGACGAGGTCGGCTCGCGACGCCGGCGATCTCGGCGAGCGAGAGCCGCTCGGCGCCGCGGATCACGGGCACGACGAGCCCCTGCGGCGCGGCGACGGCGAGGCCGACGTTGGCGCTCGGATGGAGCAGGATCGCGTCCTCGGTGAACTCGGCGTTCACCTCGCGGTGGCGCATGAGCGCCTGGGCGCAGACCTTGGTGAGGACGTCGGTGACGGTGATCGCGGACGTCGGGGTCGCGCTCGCGCAGCTTCGCGACGAGCGCGTTCACGCGCGTCATGTCGGCCGACGCCTGGAGCTGGAAGACGGGGATCTGCCAGGCCTCGGTCAGCCGCCGCGCGATCGTCTTGCGGACGTTCGTGAGCGGGACGCGCTCGACCTCGCCGAGCCGACAGCGACGCGGCGCGACTGCGGCTCAGCGGCGCGCGGCTCGCCGGCCTCGGCGCGCTCGACGTCCTCGGCGACGATGCGACCGTCGGGGCCGGTGCCGCGGATCCCGGCCAGCTCGAGGCCGCGCTCGCGCGCGATGCGACGCGCAAGCGGCGATGCCTTGATCCGGCCGTTGCCGGACGCGACCGCTGCCTCTTGCGGCAGCGTCGGCCACCGGCGCAGGCTCCGGCTCGCCGGCCTTCGGCGCCTTCTCTGCCGCCGGCGCGGCAGCCGCGACCTCGGGGACGTCCTCGCCCTCGGCGCCGATGAAGGCGACCGTCTGGCCGACCGGAACCTCGCCCTCGGCGACGGCGATCTTGAGCAGGACGCCGGCCGCCTCGGCCTCGACCTCCTGCGTCACCTTGTCGGTGTCGAGCTCGAACAGCGGCTCGCCCTTCGTCACGGGCTCGCCCTCCGACTTGAGCCAGCGGACGATCGTGCCCGACTCCATCCCCTGGCCGAGCCGCGGGAGGATGACCTCGGTCGCCACCGTTACGCCTTCCCGACGGTTCGCTTGATCGCCGCGAGCACGTCCTCGGCGTGCGGCACGACGAAGTTCTCCATCACCGGCGCGAAGGCCAGCGGAGCGAACTTCGCGCCGACGCGCTCGATCGGCGCGTCGAGCCAGTCGAACGCCTGGTACTGGAGCACGGCCGCGACCTCCGCGCCGAAGCCCATCCGCGTGACGGCCTCGTGCGCGACGACCGCGCGGTTCGTCTTCTTGACGGACGAAACGAGCGTGTCCTCGTCGAGCGGCTGCAGCGTGCGCGGGTCGACGACCTCGACGGAGATGCCGTCGCGCTCGGCCTCCTCCGCCGCCTTGAGGCTCTCGTGGACGAGCCGGCCCGTCGCGATCACCGTCACGTCTTCGCCTTCGCGGTGGACACGCGCGCGGCCGATCGGGATCGCCTCGATCTCCTGCGGCACGTCGCCCTTGATCGGATAGAGCGTCCGATGCTCGAAGAAGACGACGGGATTGTCGTCGTAGATCGCCGACCACAGCAGTCCACGGACGTCTTCCGGAGTCGACGCGAACACCACCTTGAGCCCGGGGATGTGGACGAACCACGCCTCGAGTTGCTGCGCGTGCTGCGCGCCGGGCGACCAGCCGGCGCCGCCCTGCGTGCGGAAGACGACCGGGACGCTGAGCTGACCGCCCGACATGTAGCGGAGCTTCGCCGCCTGGTTCACGACCTGCTCGGCGGCGAGCGTCATGAAGTCCTCGTACATGATCTCCGCGACCGGGCGCATGCCCTGCATCGCGGCGCCGATCGCCGCACCGGCGAGCGCCATCTCCGAGATCGGCGTGTTGCGGACGCGTTCCTTACCGAACTCGTCGAGCATCCCGGACGTGACGCCCATCGAGCCGCCCATCTCGGCGATGTCCTCGCCCATGATGAAGACGTCGTCGTCTTGGCGCATCGCCGTGGACAACGCGTCGCGGACAGCCTCTCTGTAGGTCAGCTCCGGCATCAGGCGTACACGTTCTTGAGTGCGTCTTCGGGAGCGGGATCGGTGCCGTTCTTCGCGAACTCGACCGCAGCCTCGACGATCTCCGTCACCTCGGTGTCGAGCTCGCCGAAGTCGTCGTCGGAGACCTCGAGCTTCGCGCGCAAGAGATCGACTGGGTCGCGTGTCGCGCGCAGCTTCTTCGCCTCGTCACGGTCGCGATAGACCTGCGGGTCGCCGATGTAGTGGCCGCTGAAGCGCACGGTGTCGAGGTGCAGGAACACGGGCCCCTTGCCGGAGCGGGCATGGTCGAGCGCCTGTCGCGTCGCCTTGTAGACCGCCTCGACGTCCTGCCCGTCGGCCTTGATCGCCTTCATCCCGAACGCCTTCGCGCGCTCGGAGAGGTCTCGAATCGGCGAGTGCTGCGACTCGGGCGTCGACTCGGCCCACTTGTTGTCCTCGAGCACGAACACGGCCGGCACCTTCCAGAGCTGCGCGAGGTTGAGGGCCTCGTGGAACGTGCCGATGTTCGTCGCTCCGTCGCCGAAGAACGCGAGCGCGACGCGAGGCTCGCCCCGCAGCTGGAAGGCGAGCGCGGCACCGGTGATGTGCGGCAGCCCGCCGCCGATGACGGCGTTCGCGCCCATGTTTCCGCGCTCGACGTCGTAGAGGTGCATCGAACCGCCGTAGCCGTGCGAGCAGCCCTCCTGCTTGCCGTACAACTCGGCCATCAACTCGTTCGGGTGCGTGCCCTTGGCGAGCGTGTGTCCGTGCGCGCGGTGGGTGGAGGCGATGACGTCGCCGTCCTCGAGCGCGCGGCAGACGCCGACGGCACACGCTTCCTGGCCGATCGCGACGTGAAGGAAGCCGGGCAAGTCGCCGGCGCGGAAGCGCTCTTCGACTTTCTCCTCGAAGCGGCGGATCAGGAGCATCTCCCGCAGGACGTCCGGCAGGTCGCTTTTGGCGAGCGAAAGCCGTTGCTCAACCTTTGCCACGGGCCGGAGTGTACGGTTCGCGCCGTGCCACTCGTCGAACGCTGGAACCACGTCGAAGGGGCTCTGGATCCAAGGTGGACCGAGGTGACGATGAGCCTCTTGATCCACGACGACACGGCCCGATCCCGCGCCGCTGCGCTGTTGGGGCCGGCGGGTCCGGGGGTCTCGGCAACCGAGATTCGCTTCCGCGTCTCGACCCAGGGCGACGGGATCGGACCCGAAGCTGCGCGGCGGCTCCTGCGGCGGATCGACACGGAAGGGATCCGCGGGCGTCTCGAGCTCGTGGAGTCCCACGGCAAGCGCGCGGAGCCCGTCGAAGTGCGGCGTGCGCTGGCACTCGGCTGGCAGGAGGCGCTGGAGGCTCTCCCGTCCGACTGGAGCGACCTCGTTGCCGAGCTCGAGCTCGACTCGAGCGTCGACATCGACCGCGCGGCCGTCCTCTGCGCTCCCATCAACCCGAGCCAGACGACGGAACGCACGGGCTTCCGTTTCCGCTGCGCGAGCGCGCACGGCTACGGCGCCTCCGCCGGGATGGCCGGCCGCTGCCTCGCGCGGCTCGACGAGGTCGGGATCACCGGTCGGATCCGCGTCACGCGCGCTCTCAGCGACGTGCACCCCGTGGGCACGCAGGGTGCTACCTTCCTGGTCGGCCGCCGCCCGGCCTGAGATCAGTTCGGTTACGGTCACGGCCCAGGCGGAAAGGAGGCGGAGATGGAGGGACTAGGTCTTTCGGGCGCGACCAGGCGCGTCGCCGAGCACGCACGCGAGTTCGTCCGGCTCGAGGTCGAGCTCGCAACCGCCGAGCTGAAGAAGAAGGCGGCCGCACTCGGAACGGGCCTCGGCCTGATGGTCGCAGCGGCCGTTCTCGCGTTCCTGGCTCTGACCTTCGGCCTGCTCGCCGCGGCCGCGGGCCTCGCGACCACGCTGCCGGTCTGGGCGTCGCTGCTCATCGTGTGCGGCGCGCTCGTGCTGATCACCGCAATCCTCACCTTCGTCGGGCTACCGGATGTTGCAGAAGGGCGCGAAGCCGATGCCGGAGCAGGCGGTCGAGGAAGCTCGACTCGCAGGGGAGGCGTTGCGCAATGGCGACGGAGTCTGATCTGCGGCGCGAGATCGCCGACGAGCGGCGAGAGCTCACGAACGCGGTCGACTCCTTGAAGGAGGAGGTCGGCAAGACCACCGAGCGCGCGAAGCAGATCGGAACCGCCGTCGGCGCCGTCGCCGGAGCAGCGATCGCGGTTCGCACCGCCCTCCGGATCCGCAGGCTTTTCCGCGACTAAGCGCGCAGCACAGCGTCGAAACGCGTCGCGAGCGCGTCGACGATCGACGCGCGCACCGGCGCGACGTCCTCGTCCGTCAGCGTTCCGTCCAGAGAGCCGAAAGCGAGCCGGAACGCGAGCGACCGCTTCCCCTCGCCGATCGTCTCCGGATTGCGGTACTCGTCGAAGACCTCCACTCTGCGGAGCAGCTCGCCCGCCGCTTCGCGGATCGCCGCGACCACGTCCGCGGCGGGGACATCGTCGGCGATGACGAAGGCGAGATCCTGCCGCACCTCGGGGTACGGGCTCACCTCCTCGAAGGTCGCGGCCTGCGGCGTCGCCGCAGCCAGCGCGTCGAGGTCGAGCTCGAAGGCGCCCCAGACGCCGTCGAGCAGCGCCGGGTGGAGCTCGCCGAGCCAGCCCTCGGCCGTCTGCGCCGCCTTCCCCGGGTGAAGGTGCGGGGCGGTCGCGCGCTCGTAAACGGGCTCGGCGCCGAGCGCGGAGTAGATCTGCTCGACCGCCCACTTCGCCTCGGCGAAGCCGCCGTCGGCGATCCCGGCGACGTGCCACCGCTCGTCGGGCAGCTCGGCTCCGACGTCGCGGTAGACGCGCGCGACCTCGAACAGCGCGACGTCCTCGCTGCCCGGCGTCCGCGTTGCGGCGCGCAGGGTCGAGGAGCGACGCGTAGAGGACGGTGCGGAGCGCGGCCGCCTCGGCGGACAGCGGCTCGGGCAGCCGCAAGTCGCCGTCGGCGACGAAGCGTCGGCGTGTAGACCTCGGCGTAGCCGGCTCCGACGAGTACGTCCTCGACCTGTCGCCGCAGGCGCTGCTCGCGCGTCAGCCGCCCGAACATCGCCTCGCGGCGCGGCAGGGTGAACGGAATCTCGGGCAGCTTGAAGCGTGCGACTTCTTCGATCAGGTCGACCTCTCGCGTGACGTCTCGCGCTCGCCAGGTGGGGACGCGGAAGCCGCCCTCGAGCCGCTCGAAACCGAGCCGTTCGAGGATCCCGGTCTGCTCGTCCTCGGCGACCTCGAGCCCGATCAGCGCGTTCGCGCGCTCGGGGCGCAGCGGGATCACCGCGGGCTCCGGGAGCGCACCTTGCACGTCCTCCGCCCCGGTCCACCGTGCGCCGCTCAACTCGACGATCAGCTGCGTCGCATATGTCGCGGCCTGGCCGGCCACGTATGGGTCGACGCCCTTCTCCCAGCGATTCGAGCCCTCGGTGCGCAGCGAATGCCGCTCGGAGCTGCGCAGGATCCCGACCGGCTCGAAGTTCGCCGCCTCGAGCAAGACGTTCTTCGTCGAGGAGGAGACCTCGGTCTCCTCGCCGCCCATGATCCCGGCTAGCCCCACGGCCCGCTCGTCGTCGGCGATCACGAGGTCGTCGGCGGTCAAGGTGCGCTCGACGCCGTCGAGCGTGCGCAGCTTCTCGCCCTGGTGCGCGCGGCGCGCGACGAGACCGCCGTGGAGGAGGTCGAGGTCGTACGCGTGGAGCGGGCTGCCGAGCGCGAGCATCACGTAGTTCGTGACGTCGACGACGTTCGAGATCGCACGGACGCCGGCGTGTCGCAGACGCGCCTTCAGCCACGGCGGCGACTCGCCGATCTCGACGTCGCGCAGCAGGCGGCCGACGAAGCGGAGGCAGCCTGCGGGATCGTCGATCCGGATCCCGACCGGCTCGTCGCCGGCTCGCGGCGGATCCTCTCCCGGCAGCGGCAGCAGCTCGCCGCCGAGCAGTGCGGCGACCTCGCGCGCGACGCCGTAGATCGCGAGAAGATCGGGGCGATTCCCGGTCGGCTCGAGGTCGAGCACCTCGTCGACGAGCGGCAGCACATCCGCCAGCGGCGTGCCCGCCTCGAGCGCGTCGTCGAGGACGATGATCCCGCTGTGATCCGTGCCGAGGTCGAGCTCGTCCTCGGCGAGGATCATCCCCTCGGAAAGCTGCCCCCGGAGCTTGCGCCGCTCGAGGACGAGACCGTCCGGAAGTGTCGCGCCCGGCAGCGCCACCGCGACCTTCGCGCCCGCGCCGAAGTTCCAGGCGCCGCAGACGATCGAGTACGGGCGGTCCTCCCCGACGTCGACCGACGTGAGCTGCAGGCGGTCCGCATCCGGGTGCTTCGCGGCCTCGAGCACATGCCCGACGCGGAACAGCGAGAGGTCGCCGCGCACGCCGACCCGGTGGATCCCGTTCACCTCGGCGGTCGAGATCGACAGTGCGTCGGCGATCTGCTGCGCGTCCGCGTCGACGCGGACGTAGTCGCGCAACCAGCTGAGCGGAATCCTCATCGGAACTGCCTGAGGAAGCGGAGGTCGTTCTCCCAGAACGGGCGGATGCCGGCGATGCCGTAGCGAAGCTGGGCCGTGCGCTCGATGCCCATCCCGAACGCGAAGCCCGTGTACTCCTCCGGCCCCCAGCCGACGAACTCGTAGAGGTACGGGTCGACCATCCCCGAGCCGCCCATCTCGATCCAGCCCGAGTGCTTGCAGACCGCGCAGCCGGCGCCGCCGCAGTTCATGCACGAGACGTCCGGCTCCATCGAGGGCTCGGTGAACGGGAAGTAGTGCGTGCGGAAGCGCACGTCGCGCTCGGGCCCGTAGAGCTCGCGCATGACGTGGAGGAGCGTCCCCTTCAGGTCGGCCATCGAGATGCCCGTGTCGATCGCCAGCCCCTCGAACTGGTGGAAGATCGGGAAGTGGGTCGCGTCGATCGTGTCGCGCCGGTAGACGCGGCCGATCGAGACCATGTAGATCGGCGGCCGCCGCTCCTCCATCTTGTGGATCTGCGCCGGCGACGTCTCGGTGCGCAGGACGGTCTGCTCGTCGAGGAACAGCGAGGCCCGCGGTGAGCGCGCCGGATGCCAGTCCGGGAAGCCGAGGGCGTCGAAGTTGTACCGCGTCGTCTCGACCTCGCGGCCGTCGACGATCTCGTAGCCGAGGCCGAGGAAGATGTCCTCGACGTCGCGGCGCACGAGCGTCGATGGGTGGAGCGTGCCGCGCTCGCGCAGCTTCGGCGGCCCGAGGAGCCGGGCGGGCAGCGTGACGTCGACCCGCTCGGTTGCGAGCCGCTCCTCGAGCTCGGCGCGCGCGAGCTCGTCCTCCCGGGCGGAGAGCGCCGACTCGACGGTCTCGCGCACCGCGTTGAGCGTCATGCCGCTCTCGCGGTCGCGCACTTCGCGCAGCGCGAGCTTCAGCGCGCTCTGGCGACCGAGATAGCGGACGCGGACCTCCGAGAGCGCCGACAGCGAGCTTGCCTCGGCTGCGGCGGCGAGTGCCTCCTGCTCGAGGTCGTCGGGATCCACGATGGCGACCTTATCCAACGGTTTCTCCTCCTTTCGCGGGCACGGGAACGACGGCGACTCGCGCCCCGGCTCGAGCTCTGAGGAGACGACGCCCTACTAGCGCGCCGACGCCCCGGCGACGAGCCGGGGCTGCGTAAAGGCGAAGACGCGCAAAGCAGACATCGCCGCCGATACTACCCAGCGATGAGCGAATACGACGCCTGGGCGTCCGTCTACGACGCGTGGGCCTCCGACATGACCGAGGACGTGGCTCACTACGTCTCGCCTCGCCCGCGAGGCGGACGGGCCGATCGTCGAGCTGATGGTCGGCAGCGGACGAGTCGCGATCGAGGTCGTCCGCGAGACAGGGAAGCCCGTGCTCGGGATCGACTCGTCGCCGGCGATGCTCGAGATCGCGCGCGAGCGGTCGGCGGGCCTGCCACTCGAGCTGCGGCTCGGCGATGTTCGGGAGTTCGAGATCGACGAGCCGGCAGCCCTGATCTACGTCCCGTTCCGCTCGCTGCTGCACCTGCACGGCTGGCACGAGAAGCGGCAGGTGTTCGAGCGGGTCGCCGCCTCGCTTCGTCCCGGGGGTCGGTTTGCATTCAACGCCTTCGCCTTCAGTCACACGATCGCGGCGAAGCTCGACGGAACGACGCAGAACCAGAGCGGCGTCGTGCACACGCTGCGCTACGTGCCGGCCGACAATCGGATCGAGATCGAGCGCGACGACGGCGCCACGCTCCGCCTCTGGTGGGCGACGAAGGAGGAGTGGGACGGCCTGCATCGACGTCGCCGGGCTCGAGGTCGAGGCGCTCTACGGCGGTTTCGACCGCCAGCCCGTTCACGACGAGTCGCTCGAGTTCGTCTACGTCGCTCGCAAGCCCTGAGCGTCTACGACCCCATCGCACAGCTCTACGACCCCTGGAGCGCGAGCGTGATCGAGGACGTCTCGTTCTACGTCGACGAGGCACTCGCGGCCGGCGGCGCGGCTCGTGGAGCTCGGCGTGGGAACCGGACGGATCGCGATTCCGACCGCGCTGGCCGGCGCGCACGTGATCGGCGTGGACTCCTCGGCCGGGATGCTCGCGGTGTGCGGCGAGCGAGCGCAGGAAGCCGGCGTCGCCGAGCGGCTCGACCTCCGTTTGGGCGACTTGCGAACACCACCAATCGACGAGCGCGTCCCGCTCGTGACGTGTCCGTTCCGCGCCTATCTCCACCTACGCGACGACGACGAGCGGCTCGAGGCGTTGCGCGCGACGCGCGAGCTGCTCCTTCCGGGCGGACGGCTCGTCTTCGACGTCTTCACGCCGTCCCGCGAGGACATCGAGGAGACACACGGCCGCTGGATCGAGCGCGAGCCCGGCATCGACGAGCGCGCCGACTGGGACCTGACGGCGCAGTCGCTCACCCTCTCCGTGCGCGGCCCGCAGGGCGCCTCGACGATGACGCTCTGGTGGGTCGAGCCCGAGCGCTGGCACTCGCTCCTCGCCGAGGCCGGCTTCGAGGTGCTCGCGTGCTACGGCTGGTTCGACCGACGCCCGTTCGCCGGCGGCGAGGACAGCGTGTGGATCGCCGCCCGAAAATAATCCGCTCGCAAATTGCGACAAAAACGTTGCGCGGAGGTCTTGATCCGGTGACGGCGTTCGCGTAGGTTCCTTCTTGCGCCGAGCACGGAGCGCAAGTAGGTCGAAACCTCACCCGAGCGGTCGGACGAAGAGGGAGCAATCCCGAAGCGAAGGGCCGGTTGGAGGAGGCGGACGAAAGCGAAACCGGCTCGGCGAATTTTTTTGGTCCGGCCCCGCAAGGGGCCGGACTTCTTTTTAGGACCGCGCTTCTCTTAGGGCCGACGGGCGAGCTCGTAGAGAGCAATCGCACCCGCAAGCGCGACGTTGAGCGAGTCGCCCCCTCCCGGCTGCGGGATCGAGGCTCGCGCCTCGCAACGGTCGAGGATCTCCGTCGGCAGGCCGTCGCGCTCCGCTCCGAGCACGAGCACTGTCTCGCCCGTGGAATCCAGCTCGGGGAGCGGGATTCCGCCGTCGGGGACGAGCGCGACACGCTTCCCGCGGAGCCTCGTCGAACGTGCCCAGCGGCACGCGGAAAACCGAGCCCATCGACGCGCGTACCGCTTTCGGCCCGGTCGGGTCGGCGCAGCCTTCCGACAACGCGATGCCGGCTCCGAAGGCGTCCGCCGCCCGCAGCAGCGTCCCGACGTTTCCCGGGTCTCCGACGTGCCAGAGCGCAAGCGTTATCGGCCGGGTTCCATCCGCGAGGTCTTCGCGCCGGAACACGGCGACGACCGCGGAGGATGCGCAAGCGTCGAGACCTCGGCGAGCAACTCCGGCTCGACGTCCTCGCCCGCGACGAGCAAGTCCGCGGGCTCGAGCCCGGCGTCCAGCCCCGCCTCGACAAGGTCCTCGCCCTCGACCGCGAACAGCCCGAGCTTGTCGCGCCAGCGCCGGTCGTGGAGCTTGCGGACGAGCTTGAGCCGCTCGTTGTCGCGCGAGGTGATCAGGCCTATGCGCCGCCGACGGCCGCGCGGTCTTCCGACCGAGCCGCGTCGGCTTTGCCGTCGCCGCTTCCAGCCTCGAGCGCGGCTTTCGCCTGCTCGGCGATCGCGCCGAACGCGGCCGGGTCGTTGACCGCGAGGTCGGCGAGCACCTTCCGGTCGAGCTCGATCCCCGCCTTCGAGCAGCCGTGCACGAACTGGTTGTACGAGAGCCCGTTCGCGCGGGCGGCGGCGTTGATCCGCGTGATCCAGAGCTTCCGGAACTCGCGCTTCCGCACCTTCCGGTCGCGGTAGGCGTAGACGAGCGAGTGCTCGACC
This sequence comes from uncultured Actinomycetes bacterium, assembly GCA_963794255.1. Lineage (GTDB taxonomy): Bacteria > Actinomycetota > Thermoleophilia > Gaiellales > Gaiellaceae > Palsa-739. The sequence goes on from CAWCDC010000010.1 coordinate 128,983, forward strand.
TGCTCCTTCGCGTAGCGGTAGTGGGTGCTTTTGCGGCCCCAGTAGCCCTTCGCCTGCTCCAGGACCTTGCGGCGCTTCTTGTGCGCGGCGACCGCGCGCTTGACCCTCGGCATCTCAGCCCATCCCCAGCATCTTCTTGAGTGCGCCGCGGTCGCCGCTCGCGACCTCGCGGTTCTTGCGGAAGCCGCGCTTACGCTTCGACGACTTCTTCTCCAGGTTGTGGCTCCGCATCGCCGGCCGGCTCAGGATCTTGCCCGTGCCCGTCACCTTGAACTTCTTCTTCACGGAGCTCCGTGTCTTCATCTTCGGCATCGTGTTTCACTCCTGCGTTCTTCGTCGGGCCGAGCAGCATCACCATGTTGCGACCGTCCTGGAGAGGCTGGGACTCGATCTGCCCGATCTCCTTGACGTCGTCGGCGAGGCGGAGGAGCAGATCGCGGCCCCGCTCCGGGTGGGTTTGCTCCCGGCCCCGGAACATGATCGTGACCTTCACCTTCGCGCGCTGGTTGAGGAATCGCTCGACGTGACCCTTCTTGGTGTTGTAGTCGTGAACCCCGATCTTCGGCCGGAACTTGATCTCCTTGACCTGGATCTGGCTCTGGTGCTTGCGGGCCTGCTTCGCCTTCTGCTCCTGCTCGTACTTGTACTTGCCGTAATCCATGACCTTGGCCACGGGCGGGTCGGCCTGGGCCGCGACCTCGACGAGGTCGAGGTTCTTGCCGTAGGCGTACTCGCGGGCGTCGTCGGTGGTCTTGATTCCGAGCTGGCTGCCGTCGTCGTCGATCAGCCGGACGCGGGAGACACGGATCGCATCGTTGATGCGCGTCGTGTCGCGTGGCGTCGGGCGGGTCTGGTCGAACGGCCGGCGTCTAGGCCTCAAAGGGAATTCACCAAGTTGGGCTTACTCCTCCTCGTTTCGTGGTCGCAACATGAAAAGCCGCTGCATGCAGCGGCCGTTTCCTCGTCAGAATTTCGACTCGGTTGAACCCCCGCGGTCCGCTTGCCGGCCCGGGAGGTGAGGAACGGTCCGCCCCTGCTTTTCAGACGTCAGAGGTTAGCAAGCCTGGCAAGGAGCTCTGGCAGCGAGAGGGTCGACTGCTCGCCGCCGCGTTCGCGCACCGCCAGGCTCTCGTCCGACTCGCGGTCGCCGTAGACGACCGTGACCGGGATCTTCTCGAGCTCGGCGGCACGGATCCGCTTGCCGATCGTCTCGGTCGGCTGCGCAGCCTCGGCGCGGAAGCCCGCCTCGCGGAGACGGGCGGCGAGGTCGTCGGCGGCGCCGAAGTGTCCTTCCCCGACCGGCAGCACGCGGACCTGAACCGGCGCGAGCCAGAACGGGAAGGCCCCGCCGTAATGCTCGATCAGGATGCCCATGAACCGCTCCAGCGACCCGAGCAGGGCGCGGTGGATGACGTACGGCGTGTGCTCGCGGTTGTCGGCTCCCATGTAGCTGAGGCCGAAGTTCTTCGGCATCTGCGAGTCGAGCTGGATCGTCCCCATCTGCCAGGAGCGGCCGAGGACGTCGGTCATGTGCAGGTCGATCTTCGGCCCGTAGAAGGCGCCGTCGCCCGCATTGACGGCGTACTCGATCTCGCGCTTCTCGAGCGCGGCCGTCAACGCCGCCTCGGTGAAGTCCCACTCCTCGTCCGTGCCGAGCTTGGGCTCGGGGCGCGTCGAGAGCTCGAACCGCGCCTCCATCCCGAAGAGGTCGTACAGATACGACGCGTAGTCGAGGCAGCCGAAGATCTCGTCCTCGATCTGGTCCGGGCTGCAGAAGATGTGCGCGTCGTCCTGCGTGATGTGCTTGACGCGCAGAAGGCCGTGGAGCGTGCCGCCGAGCTCGTCGCGGTGCAACGTCGAGGACTCGGCGTAGCGGTAGGGCAGGTCGCGGTAGCTCCGGAGCTGCGAGCCGAACAGGAGCATGTGGCCCGGGCAGTTCATCGGCTTGAGCGCGAACTCGCGCTCCTCCCCGTGCGAGCGCGTGAAGAACATGTTGTCGCGGTAGTTGTCGTAGTGGCCCGAGGTGACGTAGGTCCCCACGTCGTAGAGCAGCGGCGTCTTGACCTCGACGTAGCCGCGCCGGCGGTTCTCGCGCCGCCGCAGATCCTCGAGCTCGTTCCAGATCACCATCCCTTTCGGGTGCCAGAACGGCGAGCCGGGCGAGTGGTCGCTGAGATGGAAGAGGTCGAGCTCGTTGCCGAGCCGGCGGTGGTCGCGCTGGCGCGCGAGCTCGAGGCGCTCGAGGTAGGCGTCGAGGTCCTCCTGCCGGTAGAAGGCCGTGCCGTAGATGCGCGTCAGCTGCTGGTTGTCGGAGTCGCCGCGCCAGTAGGCGCCGGCGAGCCCGGTGAGCTTGAGCGCCTTGATCGGCTTCGAGTCCTGCAGGTGCGGGCCGCGGCAGAGGTCGGTGAACTCGGCCACGCCGTCGTGCGACTGCGTGTAGAGGGTGATGTCGCCCTCGGCCGTGTCCACGAGCTCGACCTTGTACGGCTCGCCTTCCGCCTCGAAGCGGGCCTGCGCCTCGTCGCGCGAGATCTCCTCGCGCTCCCAGGCTCGGCCCTCTTTCAGCTCACGGCGGATCTCCTCTTCGATCCGCTCGAGATCCTCCTCGCGAACCGGCTCGGGGAACTCGAAGTCGTAGTAGAAGCCGTTCTCGATCGGCGGCCCGATGGCGATCTTCACGCCGGGGTAGAGGCGGCGCACGGCCTCGGCGAGCAGGTGCGCCGACGAGTGGCGCAGCACGGCGAGCGCGTCCGGATCCTCGCGGTCGCGCGTGGTCAGGAGCTGGATCTTGTCGCCGTCGGCGAGCGGCAGCCGCAGATCCTGGACGTGGCCGTCGACGCGTACGAGGACGGCCTGCTCGGCGAGCTTCGGTCCGATCGCGCGCGCGGCGTCGAGACCGCTCGCGCCGGCGGGGAGCTCGAGCTCGGAGTTGTCGGGAAGTACGACCTTCATCGCGGAGCCAAGGCTAACCGCGGAACTCCATCAGGATCCAGGGGGCCGTGTGCTCGTCGTCGGCCTCGTGGCGTGAGACCTCGACGAAGCCGGCCCGCTGCCAGGCGCGGACTGCGCCCTCGTTCCAGGCGTAGGGGTCGACGGTCACGCGTTTCCGGCCGCGTTCGTGCGTGAGGTGCTCGGCCATCGCGCGCGCCGCGTCCGGGCCGAGGCCGCGCCCGCGCGCCGGCGGGATCAGGAACATGTCCAGGCCGTCCGGATGCACCTGGAGGTAGCCGACGGGCTCCGCCGCCTCCTCGACGATCCACGCCTCGACGTCGCCGCGCGCGAGCCGCTCCTCCATCTCGGCGTAGGTGAATGTCTCGTCGTCCCAGTAGCGCGCTACCTCGGGATCGGCGTGCCAGGCGACGAGGCGGTCGACGTCGCCGGCGTCGGCTGGACGCAGCCGAATCGCGAGTCCGACTACGTCCGTTGAGGCTGCAGGCCCCTCGTCCACTGCAAAGGAGGATCGCATGCCTGGGAAGCGACCGAGCGTCAAGAACGAGAAGCAGTACGAGAAGCTGAAGGAGAAGGGGATGTCGAAGGAGCGCGCCGCGAAAATCGCGAACTCGCCGGGCGCCTCGAGCCGCGGCGGCAAGCGCGTCGCGGCTCCGGCGTTCGCCGCCACGACACGTCACAGGGCGGTACGACCGCGCAGAAGAAGGCCGCAGGCCGCAAGGGAGGGCGCGCCACCGCACGCAAGAGCTGACACCCCGCACCGGTCGAGGGATCGCATTCGGCTCAGGACTGTGCTACGTATTCGACTGCTGCGGCGCGAACGTAGTCGCCCAACAACGAAAGGGTCGGTGCTATGGCCAAGGGGTTCTCTCGCCGCAGTCGGCGCAGCACGGGCGCTACGCGCCCTCGGTACGTCCTGATCGTCCTCGCACTCTGCGCACTCGCCGCGTCACTGGTCGGCGGGAACGCACGCCCGGCCGCCGCCGCGTCCGCGGCCGGGACGACCGCTCATTTCGTGCGCACCTGCGCGGCGGTTCCCAAGGGAGAGATGCGGTGTTTCGCGCTGCGTCGCACGACCGGCGTCGTCGGGCACGTCGCGTCCGGCGTGAACCCTGCGGTCGCAGTCAGCGGCTACGGGCCGTCTGATCTCGACAGCGCATACAACGTGCCCACCACGCTCGGCTCGGGCAAGACCGTCGCGATCGTCGATGCCTACGACGACCCGAACGCCGCGAGCGACCTGAGCACGTATCGCAGCAACTTCGGGCTACCCGCCTGCACGACCGCCAACGGCTGCTTCACGAAGGTCAACCAGAACGGCGCGGCGAGCCCGCTCCCGGCGGCGAACGCCGGCTGGTCGTCGGAGATCATGCTCGACCTCGAGATGGTCTCGGCGATCTGCCCGCAGTGCCACATCCTGCTCGTCGAGGCCAGCAGCCCGACCACGGCGAACCTCGGCACGGCCGTCAACACCGCCGTCGCGAAGGGCGCGGTCGCCGTCTCGAACAGCTACGGCGGCTCCGAGTCCTCGAGCGAGTCGAGCTACGACAACTCGTACTACAAGCACCCCGGCGTCGCGATCGTCGCCTCGTCCGGCGACGGCGGGTACACGCGCGAGTATCCGGCCGCCTCGCCGTACGTGACGGCCGTCGGCGGAACGAGCCTCACGCGGACGAGCAACGCACGCGGCTGGACGGAGTCGGTCTGGTCGACGTCCTCGAGCGAGGGCGCCGGCAGCGGCTGCTCGGCCTACGAAGCGAAGCCGTCGTTCCAGACCGACACCGGATGTTCGCGGCGGACGATCGCCGATGTCTCCGCGGTCGCCGACCCTGCGACCGGCGTGGCGGTGTACGACTCGTACGGCTCGGGCGGCTGGACGGTCTTCGGAGGCACGAGCGTCGCGTCGCCGATCATCGGCGCGATGTACGCGCTGGCCAACTCGCCGGCGCCCGAGCGCGTACCCGAACTCGTACCCGTACGCCGATCCGAGGTGCGCTCTACGACGTGACGACCGGCCACACGGCCACCTGCTCGCCGGCGTACCTCTGCACGGGCGAGGTCGGCTACGACGGCCCGACCGGGCTCGGGACGCCGAACGGCGCCGCCGCATTCGGGCCGGGATCGACGGGCTCGAGCGACTTCTCGGTCTCGGTCAACCCGACGAACGTCAGCGTCGCCGCCGGATCGAACGCAACCGCCACGGTCTCGACCGCGGTCACCTCCGGCAGCTCGGAGTCGGTCGCGCTGAGCGCGAGCGGCCTGCCGAGCGGCGTGACGGCGTCGTTCTCGCCGTCGTCGGTCAACTCCGGCTCGTCGTCGACCTTGACGTTCACGGCCTCGTCCTCGGCGCGGCCGGCAACTACAGCGTCACGATCACCGGGACCGGCTCGACCGGCTCGCATACCGCGACGCTCACGCTCAGCGTGACGGCGGCAACGGCGAACGACTTCTCGCTGGCGGTCAATCCGACGTCGGCTTCGGTCACGGCCGGATCCGGGACGACCGCAACGGTCTCCACCGCGGTCACCTCCGGCTCGGCGCAGACGGTCTCGCTCGGTGCGACCGGCCTGCCGACCGGCGTGACGGCGTCGTTCTCGCCCTCGTCGGTCACGGCCGGTTCTTCGTCCACGCTGACGATCTCGACCTCGAGCTCGACGGCGGCCGGCACCTACACGCTCACGATCACCGGCACGGGCTCGTCGGCGTCGCACACGACGTCGTTCGCGCTGACCGTGAAGGCGGCGGGCACGTGTACCGCGGCCCAGAAGATCACGAATCCGGGCTTCGAGTCCGGGTCGACCGGCTGGTCCGCGACCGCGGGCGTGATCGGGCAGTACGGCTCGTCCGGCGAGCCCACGCACTCCGGCACCTGGGATGCCTGGCTCGACGGCTACGGCACGTCGCACACCGACACGCTGTCGCAGTCGATCACGATCCCGAGCGGCTGCAGCAACGTACACGCTGTCGTTCTGGCTGCACATCGACACGGCCGAGAGGACGACGACGACGGCGTACGACAAGCTCACGGTGACGCTCGGCACGACGACCTCGCCACGTACTCGAACCTGAACAAGGCGTCGGGTTACGTGCAGCACTCGTTCAACGTGTCCGGCTTCGCCGGCCAGACCGTCACGCTCACGTTCAAGGGCGTGGAGGACAGCTCGCTGCAGACGTCGTTCGTCGTCGACGACACGGCGCTGAACGTCAGCTGAGGCAAAGAAAACGGCGGGGCGCCTCCAAGGAGGCGCCCCGTCCAACAGTCGGACTAGCCGACGGGGACGACGTTCCGAGCCTCGGGGCCCTTCTGACCCTCGGCGGGCTCGAACTCGACGCGCGCGCCTTCGGCGAGGGACTTGAAGCCCTCGGAGTTGATCGCGCTGAAGTGGACGAACACATCCTTGCCGCCCTCATCGGGGGTGATGAAGCCGTACCCCTTCGCATCGTTGAACCACTTGACGGTTCCAGTTGCCATATACAAACACCTCCCTCCGCGGAGTTCTGAACGGACAGGAGGCGCGCAACGGACGCGCAACCGGTACTCGCTCTAGTGCTAGTGCAGGGCGAACGGTAGCGCACAATCAGCAGGTGATGCGGCTTCTGGCAGCCCCCGACAAGTTCCGCGGCACACTCACCGCGCGAGAGGCCGCGGCCGCGATCGCCGCCGGAGCCGAGCGTGCCGGCTGGACCGCCGATCAGCTGCCGCTCGCGGACGGCGGCGAGGGGACGCTCGACGTGCTCGGCGGCGGCAACCGGCGGACTGTCGTGACCGGTCCGCTCGGAGAGCCGGTTGAGGCCGAGTGGCGACTCGAGGACGACGGCACGCGCCCTGATCGAAGCGGCGCTCGCCTGCGGCCTCACGCTCGCCGGCGGCGCGGAGGGAAACGATCCGCTTCGCGCGACGAGCCGCGGCGTCGGCGAGCTCGATCGCCGCCGCGGTCGCCGAGGGCGCCGAGCGGATCGTCGTCGCGGTCGGCGGAGTCGCTTCGACCGACGGCGGCGTCGGCGCCGTCGAGGCGTTGCCGCATCCGCTCTCTCGATCCCGCTCGAGGTCGCCTGCGACGTCGACGCGCGCTTCCTCGACGCCGCCGACGTCTTCGCTCCGCAGAAGGGAGCGACGCCCGAGCCAGGTGCGGATCCTGCGCGAGCGGCTGGCGCAAAGCTCGACGTCCCCGACCTGCCGGGCTCGGGCGCGGCGGGAGGGCTCGCCGGCGGGCTGGCGGCGATCGGCGCGCGCCTCGTCCCCGGCTTCGACTTCGTCGCCGAGCGCCTCGGGTTCCTCGAACGGCTCGGCGGAGGTCGACCTCGTCGTCACCGGCGAGGGACTGGTCGACGCGACCTCGTTCACCGGCAAGGTCGTCGGCCGCGTCCTCGAAAGCGCCCGCACCGCCGGAGTCGAGGCGCTCGTGGTGGCCGGAGACGTCGACGCCGGGAGCCGCGATCGACGCAGTTTCGCTCGTCGAGCGCTACGGTCCCGAACGCGCGCTCGCCGAGCCGGCGAAGTGCCTTGCGGAGATCGTCGAAACCGCCCTGGCGGCCCGCCGCAACTGACCCTAAGCTGACGCCGAAAATGCCGAAGCCAGTCGCCAACGCGCCGCACATCCAGTACCGCCCGGGGCTGGACGGTCTACGCGCGCTCGCGGTGGTGGCCGTCTTCCTCTACCACGCGCGCATCGACTGGCTGCCGGGCGGCTTCCTCGGCGTCGACCTCTTCTTCGTCCTCAGCGGCTACCTGATCACGTCGCTGCTTGCTCGTCGAGTGGGAGGCCCGGAACCGGATCGACCTGTTCCGCTTCTGGATGCGTCGTGCCAGACGCCTCCTCCCCGCCCTCGTCGTCGTCGTGCTCGCGTCGCTGATCCTGGCCTCGATCTTCGCGCGCCAGGACCTCGCCCACACCCGCAGCGACGTCGCCGGCTCGCTCCTCTACTACATGAACTGGCACCTGATCGCCGCGAACCACTCGTACTTCAACGTGATGGGCAACCCGTCGCTGCTGGGGCACGTCTGGTCGCTCGCGGTGGAGGAGCAGTTCTACATCGTCTGGCCGCTGATTCTCGTCCCGTGCCTCGTGCTCGTCGGCCGCAAGCGGCTGCCGATGCTCGTCATCGCCGGCATCGCGGCGTCGGCCACGCTGATGTGGGTCCTCTACAACCCGGGCGGTGACCCGTCACGGGTCTACTACGGCACCGACACGCGCGCGTTCCTGCTGCTGATGGGGATTCTGCTCGCGCTCGTCTGGCCGTACATCGAGCGGCTCAAGGACGCCGTTCCGCTGCTCGAGCTGTTCGGCGTCGCCGCGCTCGTCGGCACCGTCCTCCTCTTCCGGAACATGCAGGACTTCAACCCGACGTTCTACCGCGGCGGCGACCTCGCGGCGTCGTTCTGCTTCGTCGTGCTCATCGCCGCCGTCGCCCATCCGCGAACCGGCATCGGTCGAGCGCTGGGCGTCGCGCCGCTGCGCTGGGTCGGCGAGCGCAGCTACGGGATCTATCTCTGGCACCTGCCGATCATCCTGCTCGTGGCCGGCGCGAACGTGCGGAGCAGCCCCGGAGTCGTGGTCGCGGAGGCCGTCATCGTGCTCGCGGCCGCCGCGCTCTCGTTTCGCTACGTCGAGGAGCCGATCCGGCGAGGGCGCGCGCAACGCTGGCTGTCCGCAGCACTCGCGCCGCTTCCAGCTCGAGGTCCTCGGCGCGACCGCGCTGGCGCTCGTCGCGGCGTTTGCGGTCCTCTTCGTGACGCCGTCGAGCCTGAATCCGGTCTCGACCTACGTCAACCCGCCGAAGGTGAAGGCGGCCGATCAAGCCGGTGGTGAAGGTCACCGTCGGCCCGCCTGTCACGGTCGCACACCGGCGGCCGCACGCAGAAGAAGCACCAGGCGCCGCTGCCGCCCGGCCGGATCCTCGCGCTCGGCGACTCGGTGATGCTCGGCTGCTCGAGCGAGCTGAAGAACGGCGCTCGACCACCGGGTGCATATCGACGCCACCGTCGGCCGGCAGATCGACGACACGATCGGCGATCTCCAGCGGCTGCGGCGGCACCACAAGCTTGCCGCAACACGATCGTGATCCAGGTCGGCAACAACGGGCCGCTCTGGTACCACGACCTCGTGCGGCTCCGTCGCGCGCTGCACGGGATTCCCGACGTCGTCGTCGTCAACGTCCGCAACTCCACGAGCTGGCAGGACGAGTCGAACCACGCGCTCGCCACGTGGCTGCACGATTGGCCGGCGGCGCACCTTGCCGACTGGTACGGCAGCTCGACGACCAAGATGCTGTCGGACGGCACGCACCCGTGGCCGTACGCGTGCAACGATCTACGCGCACGTGATCGCCGACACGCTCCGGTCGGCGTAGACGCCCTAGCGAGCGCGCTCTTCTTCGACCGTCAGCTCGGCGGTCGGATGGATCTCGAGGCGCGCGTCGGGGATCGGCTCGCCGCTCTCGATCGAGAGGCCGTAGGTGCCCGCCTCGAGCCGCGCCTCGGCCCGCTCGACGGCGGCGAGCTGCGCCCCGAGATCCTCGCGAAGCCCCTCGTCGAGCTCGTCCTGGTAGAGGTCGGCGCCGAGGTTCGAGGGATCCTGGTCTTCCCCCTCCTCGCCGTCGTCCTCGTGGCCGCGCGTCGCGAGCGCCCGCTCGATTCGACTGCGCTCGGCCTGCAAGAGCTCGCGTGCCCGGTCCGGGATCCATGGACGGATCCTATGCGCGCGAAGCCATCAGCCGGTGGCAGCAGCCAGCTCCTCTCGCGGAGCGCGAGATACGAGGAGCGCGACGACTGCGCCCACGACGTAGCCGATGACCACCGCCGCAATCGCCCCGCTCCAGCCTGGCTTCTCGGTCATGTTCCAGACGATCGCCAGGACGAGACCGAGGTTGGAGAACTCGACCACCCACAGGCCGGGGTGCAGTGCCATGCGCCGCGCCTCCGCACCGAGCGGTCCTGGGCCGTTGGCTTGCATAGCCTCCTGGAGCTTCTTCGCGGTGTGCTCGGCGATGCCCGCGCCCTGCGCTCCGAGCACGACGAGGCCGACGATCGCGAGGACGATCCAACTCGTCCCCCAGCTCCAGAACTTGTGCGTCATGTAGGCGCCGGTCAGGAAGAGGCCGGCGATCGCGATCGGGAACAGCTTCCCCACCTTGCCCGCGACCATTCCCCACGGGGCGGCCTGTTCGAGCGTGCGCGCAGCGCGGAGCTGCAAGAGGCAGGTGAGCAGCACCGAACCGGCGCCGATACCGATGAAGAGCGCGAGCAGGTGGATGTAGAGAACGACGTGGTACGTGTCCAAAGCAGATCTCCCCTGTAGTCGGAGCGTACGACGACTTCCCCGAGGAGGCTAGGCGAACCCGGGGAGCGGTTCAAGCGACGAGAATGCGTCCTCCCCGGCCGCGAAGATGAGGCGGTGACGGAGAGCCCTCCGGCGCACATTCAGGAGGTGATCGACCGCCTCAGGACGATCGAGGCGTCGGCAGCCTCCCTCCGACGGAGTCGTCTGCTTCGCCCGGCTGTACCGCGAGGTGACCGAGGACGTCGGCGCCGACTCGACGCAGGAGGGTTCGCGGATGCCCGCTACCTCGAGACGCTCGACGTCCGTTTCGCGGGGCTTGTTCTTCTCGGCGCTCGATTCGTACGGCCGCGATCCGCGGCGAAAACACCTTCCGCCTGGGTTCCGCTGTTCGCCGAGCGTGCGCGCCGAGGGATCGCGCCGCTCCAGTTCGCGCTCGCGGGGATGAACGCCCACATCAACCGTGACCTCCCGGTCGCGCTGAACACGACCTGCCGCGAGCTCGGGCTCGACCTCCGAGCACGTCTCCCGAGAACATGCCGACTTCGAGCGGGTGGACACACTGCTCGCCCAGGTCGAGACGCGGATCAAGAGCTCGTATCTGACCGGCTGGCTCGCCTGGGTCGACCGGCTCGTTCACCGCTTGCATCGGATCGACGACGTCGTGGCGATGTGGGACGTCGATCGCGCGCGCGACGCAGCGTGGACGAACGCGCAGGCGCTCTGGGCGCTCGCCGGCGAGCCGCCACTCGCCGGCGATTACCTCCTCGCGCTCGACCGGATGGTCGGGCTCGCCAGTCGCGGGCTTCTCATTCCGGCCGACTCGTGGCTGCTCAAGCTGGGGCGGGCACTGGCGCCTAGTCGCGGGCGTCGCCGGCTCGAGCTCCTTTCCGAACGAGTTCATGTACGTCCGCTCGCCCGGTGCGGTGAAGAAGTCGTGGGCGGCGTTGAGGCCCCAGGCGTAGAGCGAGTCGGCCTCGGCCTTCGTCAGGCCGAAGTCCGTGGTGCTGATCTGGTGCGTGGGGATCGAGACCGTCCGCGACGGAGACGACCTGCGCCATCTGCTCGCGATCCCACGCTTCGGTGGCCGCCGAGAACATCGCCTTCAGCAGCGGCACCTCCCAGAACGGGCGCGGGATCTTCCGGTACGGCAATCCCTCGTCGACGCTCGTGCCTCCGTGCAGCCGGAACCCCCAGGTCGGCCGCTTCGGGTGCGGGCCGTCGAACAGCCAGATCGGGAAGTTCGACAGCAGGCCGCCGTCGACCACGTAGACCGGCCTGCCCTCGCGGTGCAGCGCGACCGGGCTGAACAGGAACGGGTAGCTCATGCTCATCCGCACCGCCTCGACGAGCGGGAAGCTGTCCTTGTCGAACGCCTTGCCGGCCTCGTCGGCGTAGTCGGGGAGGTCGTCGGGGACGATGATCATGCGGCCGGTCGTGACGTCCGACCCGATCACGTGGAGCCGGTACTTCGCCCGCTCGTACTGCTCGTCGGTGATGTCGGGCACGTCCTGCTTCGGCGGCAGGTCGCGCCGCCTGACGTCGGCGAACGTGAGCTCGGTCTTGCCGAGCTCCTTCGCCAGCGGCGAGGCCGCCAGCTGCTCGCTCATCCACTCGAGGAAGTAACGGCCGGGAGCCATCCCGCGCAGCCGGAAGACGGCGTTCCCGAGGCCGCCGAGCCACTTCCCGCCCGACGCCGGTGTCGGCGAAGCGCGAGTAGATCGCCTTGGCGAGGAGCTCCTGGATCCCGGCTGCGTCGTAGCCCGCGACCAGGAGCGCCGCGACGATCGAGCCGGCCGAGGTACCGGCGACGTTGACCCACTCCTGCACGCCGGCGTCGCGCTCCGCCGCCGCGATCGCCCCGGCGAACGCGATTCCCTTGACGCCGCCGCCTTCGAAGACGGCATCGGCACGATGTCTCTCGTCTACCGCCACGACATCCGCCTCCCCTACCGGACCTGCTCGATGACCCAGAAGTCACTGGCGAGGCTGCTGCTCGTGACATAGGCCGCCGGCAACCAGAAGTAGCCGTGGTCGCCCCAGTCGGGCCCCCAGGAGTTGCGGCACTCGAAATACAGCTGGCCGCGGATCGTCTTGTAGCCGACCGCCACGACCGCGTGGCCGCCGAGCGTGCTCTCGTCGGGCTCGGGCATCGGGACGATCCCGTTCGAGCCCACGTCGCTCTCGAACGACTCGTAGACGGTGAACCCGAACGAGATCGGATAGCCGGCGGCGAGCACGTTCTGGATGCCCATCTGCGTCTGCGGGACGCGTGCGTACTGGATCGCCTCGTGCTTGAGCGCGTCGCGGTACGACTTCGCCGGCGGCTTGGTCGGCGAACTTCGTGATCACGTACGGCCAGTCGGTCTCGGGCGGCGCTCCGAGCTGCGCGACCGACTTGATCCCGTCCCTGATCTCGGCGCCGGAGTCCTGCTTGACCGTCCCCTCCATCGCGCGCTCGTTGTAGTAGATGAAGAGGCGCGAGGGAGTCGTGGCGTCGGCCTCCGCCTGCTTCAGCTCGTTGAACTCGAGGATCGCGCCGATGCTGTTCGCGGTGCACGAGCCCAGTTGGCCCTGGTCGTAGACGGACGGCATCTTCGAGCGCAGGCTGACCGTCCGCGGCAGAGCCTTCGCGGGCTCGACCGCGAGCAGGTAGTCGCGCATGTCGGGGTGATCCGGCCTCCAGCCGTAGTGCTTCTGCGTCCGTACGGCGAGACCCGCCGGTGCGTCGCTCACGTGGTGCTCCTTTCCGTTGAGGATGGAGCCGCAGGCGCCGACGCCGGCGCGGTCTTCGAATCGGGCAGGACCGAGGTCAGCGTGTCCTGCGCAAAGCGCTCGCTGAACCCGGCGAGGAAGCTGATCACGAGCAAGGCCAGGCGGCGGTCGTTCGTGGTCTCGCTCGCGGCGACCGGAAGGTGGAGCAAGCCGCCGTCGAACGCGAACGAGATCGCAACCGCGAAGGCGCCGCCGATCAGCGGCCGTAGTCCGCCCAGGAAGAAGGCGTACGGCCCGCCGACGTCGTAGTCGACCTCGAAGCTGCCGCTGTTGATCCGCTGGATCACGCTCACCACCCCGCCGATCGCGCCGGCGATGAGGGCTGCGATCGGGGCAGCCCAGCTGACCGAGAGCCAGAGGGAGCCGAGCGCGGCGACGACGAGCATCACCGTCGCCATGCCGCCGAAGTAGACGAGCTGCGCCTGGCCGTTCGCCGCCTCGCAGTAGTAGTCCCGGACCTTCTTGATCTCGGCGCGTTCGAGCTCGACCGCCGCCGCGGTCTTCGCCTCGTCGCCGACGCCTGCCCTCGAGTCGACCAGGCTGAGCAGGTGCGCCGCGCAGGCGACGACAAGCTCGAGGCAGATCCGCAGGCGCACTCCCGTCAGCACCGCGTTCGCCCGGACCGCGAGCTCGTCGCAGCGGTGCAGCTCGGTAGCGACTTCGGGCGCGCTCTTCGTGGCCCAGTCGCTCTCGCGATGGAAGCCGAAGACGGGCGAGCGCAGGCCGCCGAGCCGTCCTCCTCTCGGTCAGCGCGACGGCGCTCTCGATCTCGGAGCACCAGTAGGCGCGAACGATCTGCCCGCTGCGTGCCTCGAAGGCACTGAGCACCGAGTCGTAGGCGGCCTCGGCCGCGGGATCCGGCGTACCGGCCTGACGCGATCGCCACCAGCCGTGGTGGGCGTACACGACCTCCGTGAACGTGGGTGGGCGGGCCGCTTTCGCTCTAAATTGCGCCTCTACCTGCCGCACGGATGAGACGTCGCTCATTGGCTCGATCAGCTCGGTCACCCGAACCTCCGATCCGTGACGGCGGTCTCTCCTAGCGTTGACCATAGGCGCTTACTGCAAGGCGCACAAGGGGTGGGCTCACGCCGTGTAACAGGGCGGTGGACCTGCGTTGACACGCCTCGGAGCACCGTCCTAGGGTCAGAGAGCGCCGACAGTCACGAGGAGGAGCAGCGTGTCCCGGACGAGCTCGCCTCTGCGGCCTACCGCCCGAGTTTCGCGGGGTGACGACGGTGCACCGAGCGAGGTCGTGCTGCATCTGCTCGCGGGTTTCGGCGTCGACGTCGACGGCGAGGAGGTGCCGCTTCCGGGGAGCGCCCAGCGCCTCGTCGCGTTCGTCGCGCTGCACGAGCGGCCGGTGCTTCGGCCTTATGCCGCCGGCACGCTCTGGCTCGACTGGCCCGAGGCGCGGGCCGCCGGCAACCTCCGCTCGGCGCTGTGGCGCATCCAGCGCCACGCCCCGGCGCTCGTCTCCGCCGATGCGCGCATGCTGCAGCTGGGGCGGTACGTGCGGGTCGATCTGCGCGAAGCGGAGACGCTCGCGCGTGCCGAGCTCGCAGGCGGCTCGATCGGAAGTTGGACCCGAGGCGCTCGCCCTCGATCTCTTGCCGGACTGGTACGACGACTGGGTCCTGCTCGAGCGCGAGCGCTTCCGGCAACTGCGGCTGCGGGCCCTCGAATCCCGCTGTGGTCGCCTGACGGCCGCGGGCAGGCTCGACGAGGCGCTCGAAGCCGGGCTGCTCGCAGTCGTGGGAGAGCCGCTCCGCGAGAGCGCTCACCGGGCGCTCGTTCGTCTCCATCTCGAGGAGGGCAATGCGGCGGAGGCGCTGCGCCAGTTCCGTCTCTGCCGCCGGCTGCTGCTCGAGCAGCTCGGCGTCGAGCCCTCGCCGCGGATGCTCGAGCTCGTCGCCGGACTTGACGCTCGGAACATGCGCGGGTGACGATGGCCGCCTACTGTGGCGGCCAAATGAGTGCGGCGAGAGATGAGCAGACTGCGGTGCTGGTGATCCGCGCCTGGCGAGAGGCGGACGAGCCCGTGCGCGCGCGTCTCACCGAGACGCTCGACGCCGACGAGCCGGGCTGGGAAGAGCGCGGCGCCGAAGGCACGGAGGCGATCCTCGCCGCGGTCGCAGCCTGGCTGCACGCGTTCGGCGAGCGGTGACGCGACGGTGACGCCCGGCCGCTAGAGAGCGGCCGTGCAGGACAACGCCTCCGCTGGCAACTTCTCCGGCCGCTTCGTCGTCGGAGTCCTCGCCACCTGGCGGATCACGCACCTCCTCGTCGCTGAGGACGGCCCCGCCGACGTGGTCGTCCGCCTCCGCCGGCGAGCCGGCGACGGCTGGATCGGGGAAGCGATGGACTGCTTCTACTGCCTCAGCGTCTGGACGGCGGCGCCGGTCGCGGCCGCCGTCGCCCGCAACCGCCGCGAGGCGCCTCTGACCTGGCTCGCGCTCTCGGGAGCAGCCTGCCTGCTCGAGCGCGCGACCGAGAAGGGAGACATCGATGTGCTGTGGGAGCAAGCGCAAGAAGACGCGACGCCGGAGCTCGACGGGAGCGACTCTGGCGTCCCCGGTTGGGCAGATCGTCAGCGCGAAGCGTCGACGGCGCGGTGACGGCCCGGTGACGCGAGGGCGTTAGCACTCTCGCAACTCGAACCGAGAGGAGCGCCACGATGGCCAAGAGCCCAGCCGGTATCGCAGCGATCGACTGCTGCCCGCCGCTAGAGCCGTGCGACGTCTGCGACTACCTCGACTTCACCTTCAGGCTGCCGTTCCGCCCGGCGACGAACGCCGCCGGCGAAGTGAACCTCCCCATCCTGATCCTGCTGCGCTTCAGGCTCAGCCGCTGCTCGGGGCCGCTCTCCCTCGGCGACATCGCCTACAGCACGACGCTGCTCCCGGGCGAGACGGTGAAGCTCTTCACGAGCGACCGTCACTCGCGCTTCAGCTTCGACAGCGAGACGGATCTGTCGTACCGGCAGCACACGACCTCCGAGGAGTCGATGTTCATGGCCGGGATGGCGAACGCCGTCTCGAACGTCAACGTCAACCAGAACGCCGGCTCGACGTCGACCTTCCACAGCTCCGCAGTCGGCGGGGGCGGCGGGCTCGGGATCGACCTCGGCTTCTTCTCGATCGGCGGCTCCGCCTCGGGAAGCTCCTACGACTCGAAGGCGACGAACGAGTTCGCGAGCAACCTCTCCCAGCACGCCGACTCGTCGAGCCGGAACATGGAGATCGCGACGCGTGCGGCGAGCTCGACGAGCGTCGGCGAGGTCAGCACGCGCGCCCACTCCGAGGGCTCGTCGGAGGATCAGTACGAGTCGTCGTCGCGCACGTTCGTGAACCCGAACCACTGCCACGCGCTCACGTACCTCTTCTACAAGCTCAACAAGTGCCAGATCCTGCGCTGGGAGCTCGTCGGGATCGACCGGATCGTGCTCGACCGGACCGCTCCGACCGACGTCCAGCTGAACGACCCGCCGCCCTCCAACGGCGTCACCGTCATCCCCGACGGCATCATCGCCACGAGCGACAAGCGTTCCGCCGTCCAGCAAAACGCCTCGAGCGCACTCGCCGCCGAGCAGACGAACCTGCGTCTCTTCTCCGTCGGCTCGGCGTTCGCCGGCGCGGCCGGCACGCCGGGGATCTCCGCCGCGCAGCGTGACGCCGCGCTGAAAGCGGTCGACGCGGAGCTCGTGCGGGAAGGGCTGCTGACGAAGGACGGCCAGGTCTCCGCGCAGGCGCAGAAGCTCTTCGGCTGGGAGCGCGAGATCGCGCTGCCGACGGCGGGGATCATCGTCAAGGGCTGCCTCGACGAGTGCGACACGTGCGAGCCGTCGCTCGAGCGCGAGATCGAGCTCGACCTGCAGCGCAAGCACCTCGAGAACGAGCTGCTGAAGCGCCAGATCGACCTGCTCGACAAGGCGCAGGAATACCGCTGCTGCCCCGACGGCGACGACCCGGAGCCGGAGCCGTCCACGTGAGCGGCTGCTGTGGCGGCAAGCGGGCGGCGGTCACGGCCCGGCGCCGCGCGGCCCGCTCGCCTGCCGCTCCGCTGCCGCCTCCGCGCGCCCGGGCAGCCGCACTCGTCTCCGCACTTGCCCGGCGTGGAGCCTCGCGCCGCTGATCCGACGACCTTACGAAAGGAGAGACATGGCACGCAAGCGAACGGAGCCCCAGTCCAAGGCAGAGTCAAGCGCCGCCCCGCTTCCCGCGCCGGGCACGGCGCCCGCCCCCGACCAGACGAAGCTCAACGCGATCGCGGCCGAGCGCCTCGCCTCGCTCGCCGGCCTCGAGACCAACGAGCTGCAGGGCCAGACGATCGCGTCGATCTCCGAGAAGCTGAAGTGGGCGATCGACCCGGAGTGGCTGCTCTTCCGCCGCGTCTGCGGCCGCGTGGTGCAGACCGACCCCGACAGCGGGATCTCGTACCCCGTGCCGTACGCGACCGTGCACGTGCTCGACACCGAGTGCGACTTCTGGGGCTACTTCCCCGAGGGCTGGCTCTATTCGTGGCTCTTCCCGCTTCGCTGCCGGACCGAGGAGCTGACGAAGGTCGTCACCGACGAGTGCGGCAACTTCTGCGTCTGGATCCCGCGCTTCGAGATCGAGTGGATCCTGCGCTGGCGCCGCGAGCGGCTCTGCTTCGAGGAGCTGCTCGTCAAGCCGTCGATCGCCGACCTGCTCGCGCGGCTCGCACAGGAAGTCGCGATCAACCCCAAGTTCCCGCCGCCGAACCCGGGCGATCCGTGGGAGCTCGCCGCTGCAGTTGCGGAGCGTGGGGATCTGACCGAGGCGATCGGCCGGCCGGCCCAACAGGCGATCGCCTCGGCCGCCCGCGCGTCGGCATTCGGCTCGCAGGCCGCGCCGACCGTCGACCGGCTCGCGGCGGCCGCGTTCCCGCAGGGGCTCGAGCCGCCGCTGCCGCACACGCTCAAGGAGCGGTTCACCGAGGTCGGCCACGAGGCGCTCGTCGACCACATCAAGGGCGAGAGCCTCGCGCTCGAGGGCATCGACCTCGCGCGCTGGGTCGGCCCGTTCCTGCGCTGCGTCGACATCTGGGTGCGCGAGTGGGAGCCGATCTTCGAGGTACCGGACGTCAGCTTCGAGGTGACGCAGGACGTCGACGGCGACGGCACCGACGACGTGATCTACCGCAGCTACTTCGACATCTCCTACGGCGGCGCCGACCCGTACGTGACGATCGAGGCCTCGCAGATCGCGATCGCGCTTCGCTCGCCGGTCTGCATCCCGTCGCCGCCGTGCGACGAGGGCGACGTGGCGATCCAGCGCGCCGGCCTGATGCCGATCGAGTCGGCGCCGGCGTACTTCGACGCGTCGAGCGGCTTCGGCGTGCGCCCGAACAAGCCGCGCCCGGGCGGGCTCTTCTCCTCGGGCGAGATGTCACCCTCGACGGCGCCGTTCTTCGGTGAGCTGCAGCTGTACGGCTGCGTCCACGCGAAGGGCGCCGCGTACTACCGCATCCTCGGCGCGGCCGCGAACGGCAACGGCATCCCGACGCCGGGGTCGGCCGCGTTCGGGCCGGCGGTGCCGCTGTTCGCGAGCTGGAAGCTCGCGCGCTGGGCGCCCGGCTTCCAGCAGCACACGGTGAGCCCGGATCCCGCCGGCTGGTACGAGATCCTCCCCGACTCCGACGACTGGCAGCCCGAGCATCTGCTGCTCGACTGGGTGACCGCGTCGGCCGGCGTCTGGCAGCTGACGCTGGAGCTCGGCGATGCCGGGAAGTCGGTGATCTACACGGCGCCGCCGGTCACGATGACGATCGACAACTTCGCGCCGACGGCTACGCCGTTCCCGACGCTCTTCCAGTGGCGGTACGCCGGCACGAGCGGCTGGACGAACCTGCTCACCCTGCCGTGCCCTCTGATCACGCGCCACCACGTCGCCGACGTCGAGATCCAGATCGGCGCGACCGTGGCGGCTGGCCACCTCCGCTCGGCCCTGCTGAGCGCGGGCGGCTGCGGGCTGACGCTGGCCGAGGTCTCGGGCAATCCGCTGGTGACGCAGCACTGGTACGAGAACAAGAACGACAACTCGTGGAGCACGATTGCGACGTACACGGTGCCGGCCGACGCGCCGGCGGGCTGCTACTCGTTCTCGTTCGACACGACGAGCCGCGCCTTCAACCCGGCCGGCTACGACGGCGGTTACGCCGCCGACTGGAACTACGACAACCCCTGGCCGCTCGAGTCGGACCCGTCCGTCTCGGTCGCGGTCGTCGGACCATGACCATCCGATAGGAGGTACGAGATGGCACAGATCGAGACCGAGCAGCGCCACGCCGCGCAGGCGATTCACGACGCGCTCGGAGTGCGACTGTTCAAGAAGCCGCCCGAGGGCTTCGACCCGCTGCAGGCCGACGACAAGGAGCTCCTCGTCTACGGCTACCCGGCGAGGCCGGACAAGGCCAAGCATCCGGAGCTGCACGAGATGTGGACGCGCATGGCGTCGCGTCCGCTCACCTTCATCGAGCCGCAGTTCGCGCTGCGGACGGACAAGCAGCACGGCATCCGCAACACGATCGCGAACGACACCTCGACCAATTGGTCCGGAGCGGTCTCCTTCGCCGCGAAGGGCGACTCGGCGACGTACGTGATCGGGCAGTGGACGGTGCCGGACGTCGTCGCGCCGGGCCTCGGGAGCTACTACTGCGCGAGCTGGGTCGGCATCGACGGAGACGGCTCGGGCGACGTGCTGCAGGCGGGGACGGAGTGCGACATCGTCTCGTTCGGCTTCTTCACCGCCAAGCAGACGTATGTCTGGTGGGAGTGGTACCCGAACTACGAGGTGCAGATCGCGAACTTCCCCGTCACGTCGGGCGACGTGATGTTCTGCGCGATCTGCGTCCACTCCAACACGGAAGCGGGCTTCTACCTCACGAACGTGACCACCGGCGCATCGACGTCGTTCACGAAGACGGCGCCGGAGGGAACGCATCTCGTCGGCAACTGCGCCGAGTGGATCGTCGAGGCTCCGACCGTGAACGGCGGCCAGTCGGCGCTGGCGAGGTACGGCGACGTCTATTTCGACGAGTGCATCGCCGGCACGAAGAACGACCACCTGCTGTACGGCGGCGACGGCGACCTGATCACGATGGTCGATTCGAGCAACCATCCGATCTCGGTGCCCACCCGCGAGACGGACGAGCTGATCAAGATCCAGTTCGTCTGAGATCGGCTTGCGGTCCCGCCGCGGGCGTCTGCCGCGGCGGGACGCCGGCGTGCGACTGCTAGCTTGGTCGTAGGGACGGCATCAGGCAGTCCCGTGAGGTCCAGTCTCTCGTTCCCTCTTTCGATGGTTTCGGGTCTGCATCTCGAATCTGAATCGAAGGAGAGTCGAACCCGTATGTCAGAGTCGTTTGGTGCGCTCGGCGTGAGCGCGGAGGTAGAGCAGGCGCTCGCCGCCCGCGGCATCGTCGAGCCGTTTCATATTCAGTCCCTTGTCGTCCCGGACGCGCTCCGGGGCCGCGACGTCCTGGGCAAGGCGCCGACGGGCTCGGGGAAGACGCTCGCCTTCGGGCTGCCGATCGTCGAGCTCGTCTCGGCCGGCGACCCGGCCCCCGCCGCGCTCGTGCTGGCGCCCACCCGCGAGCTCGCGCTGCAGGTGACCGAGGAGCTCGTGCTGCTCGGCAAGCCGAAGGGCATTCGGGCGGCCGCCGCCTACGGCGGCGCTCCGGTCGGGGCGCAGGTGAAGCGCCTGCGCGGGGCGCATGTCGTCGTCGCCACCCCGGGCCGGCTCAACGATCTGGTCCAGCGGCGCCTGATCTCGCTCGAGTCCGTCAGGATCCTCATCCTCGACGAGGCCGATCGGATGCTCGACATGGGGTTCCAGCCGCAGGTCGACCGGATCGTCCGGCGCTTGCCGGCCAGGCGTCAGACGATGCTCTTCTCGGCGACGCTCGACGGGCCTGTCGCCGCGCTCGCCCAGGCCTACACGATCAATCCGTCGCGGTTCGAGGCCGAGCTGCCCTCACGCCATGCCGACGGCCCTGTCGAGCACGAGTTCGTGGCTGTGACCAACGCGGACAAGCTCGATCGGCTGATCGACGTGCTCGGTGAGGAGCGTGGGCTCGCCCTCGTCTTCGTCCGCACGAAGCGCGGCGCCGACCGGCTCGCCGACAAGCTGCGCGCGCGCGGAGTCGAGGCGGCCGCGATGCACGGCGACATGTCCCAGGGCGCGCGCGAGCGCGCGCTCGAGCGCTTCCGCGGCGGGAAGGTGACGACGCTCGTCGCCACCGACGTTGCTGCCCGGGGCCTCGACCTCGACGCGATCAGCCACGTGATCAACTACGACCCGCCGGAGGACGGCAAGGGCTATGTCCACCGCGTCGGCCGAACCGGCCGCGCCGGACGCTCCGGACAAGGGATCACGCTCGTCCTCCCGGAGCAGCAGGCAGAGGTCAGCAGGGTGGCGAAAATGCTCGGACATCACGAGCAGTTCGAGGCGACCGGCATGAAGACTGCGCGCGCGAAGCTGATGTACACGAGCCGTCGCGGGCGCCGCTCGAAGTGGTAGCGACGCGCTACTTGTAGATCGCGATCGGCTGGATCACATAGCCGGGCGACAAGACGGTGGCGTCGTTGTCGAGTCCGCCTTCTCTGAGTCCGAGTTCTTCTCTCCCCGTCCAGAATGTCGCTCCCGACCATTGCTGAAGCGACGCGAGGTCCACGTAGGCCTGTGAGGGCGCCGAAGGGCGAGCATGACCTTGCCGACGAGCGTGACGCCCCCTGCGAGCGCGGCTGGGTTGGAGGTGAACTCGCGGAGCCCGATCGGCATGAGCAAGTCTGCCGCGCGAGGGTCATATCCGGCGTTGTAGTTGAGCCTGCAGGAACTGAGCGGGACACGCGGGTCGGTCCCGACCCGGGCAACCAGGTGATTGATCTGCTGTTTCGCTCGCGCGAGGACGCCGGGTTTCGGGGAACCGTCGTCAGGTACCGGCAAGTACGGGAGCTTCTTGTGTTCTGCCTTGGCCCTCGACGTCAGCGCGCTCTGCACAGCAGACGACTGCATCCGTTCGGGGCCGGACCCGAGAGCCAGGCTGGCGATGCTCATATGGCCATCTGCAGCGCGCCACGCTTGCTCTGCCTGGACGTAGTTCGGAAGAGTCAACGTGCAACTGGACAGCTTCACGAAGTCCCCGACCGGTACGGCGGCGAAGTCCCGCTTGACCACGTTGTCACGTGCAGCCATGTTGATCGTGTGGAGGTAGCCGCGTGCCTGAAGAAGGCCCAGCAGGTCGGCAAAGCGCGACTGGTTGTTCACCGTGAGCGAGAGCTGGGCAGCGGACTGCTGGCTCGAACTGGCGCCGGCGCCCACTCCGTTCGCCGAGACCGAGGCGTTCCTTTCCTGTGTGGCCTGCTGCGACAGGGTCTCGGTCGTTGCCGCGCCGCCCTGAAGCTGGGCCAGATACGAGGCGATGTGGCCGTTGTCGAGGTACACGAACACCACGGGCGGGATCCCTGGGGAGACCTGGAAGCTCGACGTCGAAGTGCTCCCGTTTCCGCCCAGGAAGACCCAGGCGAGGCCAACGGCCGTCGCTCCGACCAGCGCCGCTCCGACGAGCAGGGAGCGGCGCGTGCCACGCGATGACGACGCCTCGGAGATGGCGTCGATCCTCTCACCGTCTCCCCGTCCCCGTCAACGCGTGGGGCCTCCTACTCCGACTCCAGCGACCGCCTCAACGCTTCGACGGTTCGAGCCCGCTCGCTTCTCGCCAACAGGGCCGCAACCGGCTTCATCAATCGCATGATTCCGAAGAGCCGGCCCTCCGCGACGTGGTGGACGATCGTCTTGTCCCGGTCCGCCTCGAGGATGTAGTTCGGTCGCGCTTCCATCAGGTCGGAGCCGAAGAAGCGGAGGGTCTCGCGGAAGCCGATCCTCGCCGGTGCCTCGAAGTCGGTCACTTCACCACGGAATGTGCCCATCCTCGTCGCGTCGAAATAGGCCGTCCCCCGGCCGAGAGGGCCGTCGGAGGTCTGCCCGGAGCGGCGGAACAGGCCCGTGTGGCGCATCCACGTCCTGTACCCGTCCAGGTCGGCCAAGCGCTCGAACACGTCGCCGATGGGTCTGTCGATCGTCGTGCGGGTCTCGTACCGAACGGTGGTACTGGCTCTGTTCGTCATCTCAGGCTGCCTCCTCGAGTGCGGGTGTCAGTTCGCCGGTGGTTTCCTCGCTCGACGTGGTCGCGGCCGCGCCCGGCTCGATCATGATCGCGCTGACCACCGCCGCCAGCGCTGCAAGAGCGGCGAGGACGTAGAAGGCGATCTGGAAGCCGTGCGTGAGCGCGGCGCCGTCGAGAGGGCCGACTCCGGGATGTCCGTTGAGGTAGTGGCTCGTGTAGGTGGTGGCGATGGTGGTCGCGATGGCGACTCCGATCGCTCCCCCGATTTGCTGGTTCGTGTTCAACAGCCCGGAGGCCACGCCGGCGTCATCCGGTCGCACGCCGGTGAGCGCGCCGATCGACATCGGCACGAAGGCGAAGGCGAGCCCGATCCCGCTCAGGATGAAGGCCGGGAACAGATTCGAGAAGTAGGTTCCGTGGACCGGCAGCTGTGCATAGAGGACGAGGCCGGCAGCCGAGAGGGCCATGCCCACCGGCAGGACGAGGCGGATGCCGACGCGGGTGACGAGCGCCTGCGAGACCGCCGAGAAGCCGACGATCGAGAGCGTGAGCGCGATGTAGGCGACTCCCGTCTTCAGGGCGGAGTAGTGCAGCACCTGCTGCATGTACAGCGTGAGCAGGAAGAACTGCGAGAAGACCGCCGCTCCCATCAGCAGGGCGGTGATGTTCGAGGCCGTCAGCGTGCGCAGGCGGAAGATGCGGAGCGGCAGCAACGGCGCGGGCGAGCGCATCTCGATCACGAGGAACCCGAGGATCAGCGCGGCGGAGGCGGCGAGGAGCCCGACCGTCTCGGTCGTGGCCCAGCCGTGCTGGCTCGCGTGCGTGAGCGCGTAGACGAGGAGCATCAGGCCACCGGTGATCGACGCCGCTCCGGCCGTGTCGAAGTGGCGGTGGTCGAGATCGGCGCGGCTCTCCTGCAGAAGCAGCGGGCTGAGCGCGAGCACGAGCACGCCGACGGGGACGTTGATGAAGAAGATCCAGGACCAGCTGAATGCGCTGGTCAGCGCACCGCCGAGCAGGACGCCCGCGGCGCCTCCGCTGCCGGAGGCAGCGCCCCAGATTCCGAGCGCCACGTTGCGGTCGCGTCCCTCCCTGAACGTCGTGGTCAGGATCGAGAGCGCCGCCGGCGCGAGCAGCGCCGCGCCGAGTCCCTGCAGGCCACGGAAAGCGATCAGCGAAGCCGACGACCAGGCCAATCCGTCGAGCAGGGAGAAGATCGTGAATATGGCCATGCCGGCCATGAAGATCCGCCGGCGACCGAGCAGGTCGGCCATCCGGCCGCCGAGCAGGAGCACACCACCGAACACGATCGCGTAGGCGGTGATCACCCACTGCAGGCCGTCTTCGCTGAAGTGCAGGTCGTTCTTGATCGTCGGCAGCGCCACGTTCACGATCGCGACGTCGAGCACGACCATGAACTGCGCCACGACGAGCACGGACAGGATCAGCCAGCGGCGCCTGTCGCCTTCCCGGGTGTCCGAGGCAGTTGCCATGCTTTGTGCGCTCATTCGTGTTCTCCTCATATCGTGGACTTACTCCACGGTCTAGCACATCCACGATGGTCTGCGCTACTCTTCGCCTGTTGCGATATGGAGACACCGTCCATCGATAGCGTCGTCGCCCCGAACCCGTGCTTTCCACGCGAGCTCGTCGAGAGTCCGGCGTTCCTGCTGGCGCGGCTCGGCGTGGGGCTCAAGGCCCGCGCCTTCAAGGAGTTCGAGCAGGTCGGCTTCAGCCCGTATCACTACAGCGTCCTGGCGCTCCTCGACGAAGGCGCGCGCGAGACGCAGGCCACCATCGCGGATGCGCTTCAGCTCGACCGGAGCATGCTGGTCGGCATCCTCGACGCCCTCGAGGAGAAGCAGCTGATCGAGCGTCGACGCGACCTCGCCGATCGTCGCCGCCACCTGGTCAGCCTCACCCCCGCCGGCAAGCGCCAGCTAGGTCGCTTCCGCACCATCGTCCAGAAGGTCGAGGACGAGTTCCTGGCGCCGCTCGACGCCGACACACGCGCGAGCCTCCATGCAGCCCTGCTCACGCTCGCCGAGAACACCGACACCCGCTTCGTACTCGAAGGGGTCGTTACGGCTCCTGGTCTCCCCTAGGAGAGGCTGTCGAGGAAGACGCGCGGGGAGAGCACGGGAATCGAGGGTTCGAGTTCGAGCAGATGGGCGTCTCCGGTCACGAGCGTGGCGTGCGCGGACGCAGCCGCCGCGATCAGATAGTCGTCCTTCGGGTCTCTCGAGGTGATTCTGGGCGACGTGTCTGGATCCTCGACCGTCTCGGCGAGACTCCGTAAGAGCTCCAGGAACCCGCTGACCTCCGCCTCGTCGAGGTGGCGCCGTAGTTTCGGCCGCGCCAGCGTGGCCTCCAGCTCTGCGAGTAGGTGTTCCGTCACGACGAGCTCGAACTCACCTTCGAGCCACTGACCGAGCAGAAGCGCGGGCGCTCCCGAACGGGCCAGCAGCCCGGAGATGAGGACGTTGACGTCGAAGAGCGCTCGCACTACGAGGGACGGGCGGCGTGCTGCTCCTCGACCGCGAGACTCAATGCCTCGTCCTCCCCCAGATCGGCCTTGGCCCAGATCCGTTCGAGCAGCTCGAGGCCGAGATCGCGCCGCAACGCCTCCTCGATCACCTCGCTGTCGCGTCGACCCGTACGAGCCGCCTTGACCCTCACGGCCCGCAGCACCCGCTCATCGAGCGTGACTGTGGTCCTCAGCTTCGGCATAACGGCATCATAGCATCACTACACATGCTGCCGCCGGTCGTAGCGGTAGACGCGTCCCTGGCCGACACACGACGGCGGGTGTACGTTCGGGACATGGACGTGCTCTCGAGCCGCACCGTCGAGGGGCGCAAGACGGTCACGGTCCTCTTCTGCGACCTCGTCGCATTCACCGAGCTCGCGGGCAGGCTCGACCCGGAGGCCCTCCGCCATCTCATGCTCGGCTTCTTCGAGCGGGCCGCGGCCGTGATCGAGGCGCACGGCGGCACCGTCGAGAAGTTCGTCGGAGACGAGGTCATGGCCGTCTTCGGCGTGCCCGTGGTACACGAGGACGATGCCCTGCGCGCCGTGCGTGCGGCGCTCGACGTCAAGGAGTGCGTCGCCGAGCTCGATCGCGCCGACGAGATCCACGTCGAGGTGCGGATCGGGGTCAACACCGGCGAGGTGGTGACCGGTGATCCGTCCGCCGGCCACGGCTTCGTCAGCGGCGACGCGGTCAACGTCGGCAAGCGGCTCGAGCAGGCGGCGGCGCCCGGGGAGATCGTGCTGGGCGAGTCGACCTACCGCCTCGTCGAGCACGCGGTGCGGGCGACGCCGCTGGAGCCGCTCGAGCTGAAGGGCAAGGCCGGCGTGACGGTCGCGTTCCGGCTCGAGTCGGTCGATCCCGCGGCGACGGCCATCCCGCGCCGCGACGACACGCCGCTCGTCGGCCAGGAGCGGGAGCTCGAGCGTCTGCACGCCGCCTACGCCGAGGCCGCCTCGTCGGGCGCCCGCCTCGTCACGATCGTCGGCGACTCCGGCATCGGCAAATCCCGGCTCGCACGCGAGCTCGTCCGCGGGCTCGAAGGAGAGGCGAGCGTCGTCGTCGCCAGCTGTCCGCCGTACGGCGAGGGGACGACGTTCTCACCGATCCGGGCGGCGTTCCAGCAGGCGGGCCGGGACGAGAGCGTGCTCGAAGGCTCGAGCTACGAGGTGTTCGCCGCGACGCGGAGCCTGTTCGAGGAGCTCGCGCGCGAGCAGCCGTTGCTCGCGGTCTTCGACGACGTCCACTGGGCCGAGGAGACCCTGCTCGACCTGATCGAGCACCTGTCCGTCCGGCTCGGCTCCGCGCCGGTGCTGCTTCTCTGCCTCGCCCGTCCGGAGCTCGCCGAGCGGCGGCCGCAGTGGGTCTCGCGGCCGGAGACGACGCTGACGCTCGAGGCCCTCTCCGACCTGGAGACGCACGGCCTGCTCGGCGCGCTCGACGCGCCGGCCGCGGTGCGCGAGCGCATCGCCGAGTTGGCGGAGGGCAACCCGCTCTTCATCGAGCAGCTCGCGGCGTTCGCCGGCGAGGGTGGCGAGGACGTCACGCTGAGCGGCTCGATCCGCGGCGTCCTCTACGCACGGCTCGACCGGCTGGATTCCGAGGAGCGCGCGGTGCTCGAGCGTGCCTCCGTGATCGGCCGGAGCTTCTCGCTGGAAGCCGTCCTCCGCCTGATTCCCCCGGAGGAGCAGGAGCAGGCGCAGGCGAGCGCGTTCGGGCTCGTGCGGCGCGGGCTGATCCAGCCCGACGTCTCGATCCCGGACGACGGCTTCCGCTTCCGGCATGCCTTGATCCGCGAGGCCGTGTACGAGGCGATGCCGAAGGCGGTCCGCGCCGATCTGCACGAGACCGTGGCCGCGCAACTCGACGGCGCGGACGCCGAGCCGGCCGTCGTCGGCTACCACCTCGAGCGCACGAGCCTTCTGCGCCGGGAGCTCGGCCTCCGCGACCCCGAGCTGGCCGCCCGCGCCGGCCGACTCCTCCGCCTCGCGGCCGAGGAGACGCTCAGCCGCACCGACGCGCCGGCCACGGTCTCGCTGCTCGAGCGCGCGCGCACCCTCCTTCCCGCCGACGACCCCGAGCTGCCCGCCGTCCTCACCGGCCTCGGCACCGCGCGCCTGAACGGAGGCGACGTCCCCGGCGCGGAGTCCGCACTCGTCGAGGCCGTGGACGCCGCGGTGGCGCTCGGCCAGCGAGCCACCGAGCTGCACGCCCGCATCGAGCTCCAGTTCGTACGCGCCTTCGCCGGCGACACGCCGGTCGAGGAGAGCGTCGCCCTCGCCGAGGAGGCGATCGTCGAGCTCGAGCCGCTCGGGGACGAGCTCGCGCTCGCCCGCGCGTGGTGGCTGCGGAGCAGCGGCGACCTCGCCGCCTGCCGCTGGCGGGCGAGGGGCGAGGCGATCGAGCGCGCGCTCGGGCACGCGCGGCGGGCGCAGGCGGGCCTGGAGACGGTCGGGACGCTCGCCGGGCTGCTCGGACAGGCGCTGCTGCACGGGCCGACTCCCGTCGACGAGGCGATCTCCCGACTCGAGGGCCTGCCGGACGAGCTCGGCCTCGACCGGCCGCTGCGGAGCTCGATCCAGACGAGCCTGTCGGGCCTCGTCGCCATGCGCGGCGAGTTCGACGAGGCGCGCCGCATGTTCAGGGACGCCGCCGCGACCACCGAGGAGTTCGGCCTGCGCTTCCGCCGCGCAACCCAGTCGTTCGTCGGGGCGCAGATCGAGTTGCTCGCCGGGGATCCCGCTGCCGCCGAGCGCGAGCTGCGCGCCTCCTCCAGGGCGTTCGACGAGATCGGTGCCGCCACGTCGGCCACCACGCACCGGGCACTCCTCGCCGAGGCCGCAGCGAGGCTCGGACGCCTCGACGAGGCAGAGGAGCTGGCCCAGCAGGTCGCGGCCGAGGCGGCCTCGCACGACCTGATCGCGCAGGTGCTCTGGCGCTCGGCGCTCGCACGCGTGCGAGCGCGCGAAGGCTCCGCGCCAGAAGCAGTGAAGCTGGCAACCGAGGCGCGCGGGCGGCTCGGCGACTCGGAGTTCCCGCAGCTCGCCATCGCCGCGCTCCTCGCCGCCGCCGAAGCCGCCACCGCGGCGGACGAGACGGGCGAGGCCGAGCGGCTGCTCGCCGAGGCGCGCCGGATCGCCGAGGCGAAGGGCGCGGTCGCGAGCATCGCCCAGCTTGCTGCCGTTCGCGTAGCGGGGTAGATTCGCTCTTCAAGCTGCGGAAGGAGTCCCGGTATGAGCGAGGAGACGCACGGCGACCACGAGCACAAGCCGGACGAGCACGGTCTCGAAGAACGCGGGCTCGAAGAACGCGGACTCGAAGAGCGCGGACTCGAAGAGCGCGGACTCGAAGAGCGCGGGCTCGAAGAGCGCGACGAGGAGGAGCCCTCCGGCGGCGACGACAAGTAGGACGAGGGTCGGCGGCAGCGCGCGCAAGCCGCTGCCGGGGGCGCGCCGGATCGGCGCGGTTCCGTCCGACGAGCCGGTCGAGGTGACCGTGCTCGTGCGTCCGCGCGCGCTGCTGCCCGAACCGGAAGAGCTGGGCCGGCAACCGCTCGGCGAGCGCCGTTACCTCACACGCCGCGAGTACGCGGCCCGCTACGGAGCCGCCCCGAAGGATCTCGCAGCGGTCGTCGACTTCGCGACCGAGCACGGACTGCGCGTCCGGCAGGCGAGCGCCGGCCGCCGCAGCGTCGTCCTCACGGGACCTGCCGCACGGATGGAAGCCGCGTTCCGCACGCGGCTCTCGCACTACCGCTCGCCCGAAGGCGACTACCGCGGCCGCTCGGGACACCTGCACGTCCCCGCCTCGGTCGCGCCCGCGATCGAAGCCGTCCTCGGCCTCGACGACCGGCCGCAGGCGACGACCTCGTACCGCCTCGTTCCCAACGAGCGCGTCGAGCAGGCGCGGCACACCTCATTCACGCCGTCGCGGATCGCCGAGCTCTACGACTTCCCGCGCGACCTCGACGGAAGCGGCCAGCGCATCGCCGTGATCGAGCTCGGCGGGGGCTTCCTCCGCTCCAAGCTCCGCCGCTACTTCGAGAAGCTCGGCAAACCGATGCCGAAGCTGACCGCCGTCTCGGTGGACGGCGTCCGCAACTCCCCCGGACGCAGCCACGCCGCCGACGGCGAGGTCGTGCTCGACATCGAGGTGATCGGAGCGATCGCGCCCGGCGCCGAGCAACTCGTCTACTTCGCGCCCGCGAGCGATCGCGGCTTCGTCGACGCCGTGACGACCGCGCTGTTCGATCCGCGCAGGCCGTCCATCCTCTCGATCAGCTGGGGCCAGCCCGAGGAGCAGTGGACGGAGCAGGGCCGGCGTGCGCTGGACCACGCGTTCCGGACCGCCGCCGCGCTCGGCGTCACCGTCTGCGCCGCAGCCGGTGACAACGGCTGGCGAGACGGCGTCGGCGGTCGCGTCGCCCACGTCGACTACCCGGCGTCGAGCCCCCACGTCCTCGCCTGCGGCGGCACGCACCTCGAGGAGATCGACGGCGGGATCGCCGAGGTCGTGTGGAACGACCACGACGGCAACTCGACGGGCGGCGGCGTGAGCGCCTACTACGACGTCCCGGCGTGGCAGGCGAACGTGCGCGTCCCCGCCTCGATCAACCAGGGCGCAGGCCCCGGTCGCGGCGTGCCGGACGTCTCGGGGAACGCCGATCCGCAGACGGGCTACCTCGTAGGCGACGGCCTGACCGACCATCCCTTCGGAGGCACGAGCGCCGTCGCTCCGCTGTGGGCAGCGCTCGTCGCCCAGCTGAACCAGCACCTCGGCTCGCCGGCCGGCTTCATCAACCCGCTCCTCTACGAGAGCCTCGACCGCGTCGGTCTTCAACGACGTGGCCAGGGGCTCGAACGGCGCCTATCGCGCGCGGCAGAAGGCCTGGGACGCGTGCACCGGCCACGGTACGCCGCGCGGTCGCGCGCTGCTCGAGGCTCTCAGCGGGCCGCCAGCGTCAGCGACTTCTTGAGCCTGAACCTCCCAAGGCCAATCACCACGCGTCCCGCCACCGCGTGCTGCGCCGTCGACGAGACGTGGAGCGTGACCGCTCGACCGCGCGGGATCGCGCTCAGAGCACACGCCGATCGACTTCCCTCGACGCGGCAGCGCGCGGCGGCTCCGGCGACTATCGGCTGCGCGTGCCCCGGCAGCTTCACCACGAGCGAGAGGCCCGAGAGAGTGCTACTCCGATTGAAGAATCTGAGCGATGTCGGTTTGCCGAACTCCGGGGCAGCCTCGGTGGCGACGAGCCATCCGAGTGACGCGCGCCAGTAGGGCCCGGTCACCGGCGGCGTGAATACCACCGGGGTCTCGCCGGTCGCTCCCTGTGCCACGAACGAGCCCGACGGACGGTTGGTCGGGGGAATGAACTCGAGCTGCGTCGTGGACGACTGGGGGACTGGGAAGAGACTCCCGTGTCCAGGCCGCCAACCCTCCGGTAAGAGGAACATCGTCCCGTTGCCGACCGCGAGCAGCCGCAGGTGGCTATAGCCGTACGCCGAGGCGGAGATCGGTACGGCTCCGGGCAACGCGAGTCTGGAGCCGGTCGAGAACGTCACGCCGGGCAGCTCGTCGAGGTGGCTCGCGACGCTCGCCGCCTCGTCGCGCCCGAGTCTCTGCGCGTAGAGGCCCGCGGTCCAGAAGAGGCAGACCGCGACGAACAGGCCGACGAAGACGCGTGCGGCCGTCGACAGCGGCGGATCGCCGCGGAGCCGCTCGCGCTGGTGGACGGCGTGCGCGATGAGCAGCACGCCCGCGGCGGGAAACAGCGTCGCGACCAGGTACGGCGTGTTGAACGGGAAGAGGGCGAACGCGGCCAGACCGCCGACGATCAGGAGCAGTCCGCCCAGGATCAGCGCGACCTGGCTGAGCAGGTGCAGCGTCTCGGGCGACCTCCGGCCCGAGCTGTGGGCATCGATGATGTAGGCATGGCCGAGCGCCATCGCGATCAGCACCAGGAGGACGACGATCACCGGCAGGAACAGCGCGTTGAGGCTGTTGAGGATGTAGTCGTGCGTCGAGTAGCCGAGCGCGCCCGAGTCGAGGCCGAAGTACCCGTCGAACGCGTTGACGCGCCGCCAGCCGAAGTAGAAGGCGATGCCGGTCAGCAGGGTGGCAGGCGCTATGACTGCCGAGACGTTCTGGAGCGCCTGGCCGTAGCGGAGCGACGGCTGCGGCCCCGCGCCATGCTCGCCTGATCCGGCAGCGCGCGCGTCCACACGCCGATCGTACGCCGCGGGCCTCCGCCATCCAAGTCGGGCCGCGTTGGCCCAGTTGTGGCGGCCTGAGGTCGGCCGTAGGATCGAGTCGTGCGCGACGACGACGTACGGAGTTCTTGCTTCGCGTCGCTCGACGTCCTCTGCGCCCGCTTCGGCGAGGAGGTTCCCTATCCAGGCGGACTCGCCGAGGGCTTCAACTTCCGAGGCCGGAAGGTCCCGTTCCTCTCGACGCAGAAGGGCATCTTCCGCGCAGCCGCTCAGAGCGGACCCGCAGCATTATCGATTCAAACCTCCTGGAAGTCGCCGTACGGCGACGCCGAGACCGAGACCGGCTACCGATACGCGTACCGCGCCGGCTCGATCGACCAGCCGGACAACCGAGCGCTGCGCCAGGCGCACATCCTCCGGGTCCCGATCGCCCACTTCGTCGCCACGCGCCCGAACTATTACCGCCCGATCTACCCGTGCTTTGTGATGGACGACGATCCGGCCGCAGGATGGGTGCTCGTCTCGCCGGGCAAGATGGTTGGCCCGCTGGACGAGCAGGAGCCTGCGATCCTCGAGGACCCGCTAGAGCGTCAATACAAGTTCCGGGAGACGCGGATCCGCGTGCACCAGGCGCGCTTCCGCGGTCGTGTCATCCCCGCTTATCGCAACCTGTGTGCGATCTGCCGGTTGAAGGAACCTCGTCTACTCGATGCCGCCCACATCGTCGGCGACCTCGAGCTACACGGCGAGCCCATCGTCGCGAACGGCGTCAGCCTGTGCTCGATCCACCATCGCGCGTTCGACGAGGACCTCGTCGGTATCTCGCCCGACTACGACGTCCACGTCTCACGCCGACTGCGCGAAGAGGAAGACGGCCCGATGCTCGAGGTGCTGAAGGGCTTCCACGGCCGGCCGATCGAGGTCCCGAACAGGCAGGCATGGCGTCCCGACCGCGAGCGTCTCGCAACGCGTTTCGACCGCTTCCTGGCCGCTATCTGAAGCTTCGCCGGCATCAATCGAATGGGCGCTACTCGGCTCGGACGAGCCACCCCAGCTACCACCGCTGGCCCGTCACGTCGGAGGCGCTGTCGCCTCGCTAGACGCCGCTGAATGCGTCGAATCCGCCGTCGACCGGCAACACGACGCCGGTGACGAACGATGCTGCAGCGCTTGAAAGCCAGACGACTACGTCGCCCACCTCGCTCGGCTTCCCGAAACGGCCGGCCGGCGTGCGCGCGAGCACCGTCTCACCGCGTGCCGTGGTGGTGCCGTCGGGCTCGAGTAGGAGGTCCCGATTCTGCTCGCCGAGGAAGAATCCCGGCGCCACGGCGTTCACACGAACGCGTCCGCCGCTCTCGCGACCGAGCTCGACCGCGAGCCACCGCGTCAGATTGTCCACTGCGGCTTTGGCGACGCCGTAGCCGACCACGCGTGTCATCGCGCGCCGCGCCGCCATCGAGGAGAAGTTGACGATCGACCTGCCACCGTCGGGGAACGGATCGGCAAGCATCACGGCACCGAAAACACGACTGGGCAACAGCGTCCCGTGCAGGTTCAGGGCGATCACCCCCTCTAGCGCATCGAGCGGCAACTCGAAGAACGACTTCTCGCCGACGGTCGCGGCGCCCACGTTCCCGCCCGCAGCGTTCACGAGGATGTCGATGCGTCCCCACCGCTCGAGCACCTCGTCGCGCACGGATTCCAGCCCCGCAACGTCGAGCACGTCGGCGGCGAACGCCTGGGCGTCTGAGCCGCCGCCGCGAAGCTCGGCGGCCGCCGCCTCGGTCGTGTCGACCGAGCGGGCGACCAGCCCGACGGCAGCGCCTGCAGCGGCGAGCGAATCCACAACCGCGCGTCCGAGCGACCCGGTCGCGCCGGTGACGACGGCGACCCGTCCTTCAAGCGCCGCGTTGGAAGTCGCGCCCATGCGTTCTTATGACGTCTCCTGCACCCACGCGTGCGTCGGGTCGAAGTACGGCGCGAGCATGCGCCCCTCGCCGGCCATCACCCAGAGGTAGTAGAGCGAGTAACCGGGAGCTGCGACGACCGGGTGGTAGCCCGACGGGATTGCGACGACGTCGCCGTCGCGCACGATCTGGGCAGACTCGCCGCGGTCGTCATAGATCAGCTGCACGCCGAAGCCGGTCTCCGGCTTGAAGCGGTAGTAGTACAGCTCCTCGAGGGCGACCTCGTCCGGCGGAGCGTGACGGTCGTGCTTGTGGGGTGGATATGACGACCAGTTGCCCGGCGGGTTGATCGTCTCGCCGACCACGAGACGTCCGGCGTCGTCGTCAGGACCGAGAATCGTGCGGATGCTTCGCGACCAGTTCCCGGTTCCTGCGGTGCGCACGCTTTGCTCGCTCGACCCGATCAGCCGCGCGCGGCCCGCGGGCCGGTCGGCGAGCGGCGCCGCGGCCACGGCGACCAGAGCGTCGCGGCGCGCAACGAGCTCGAGCACCTGACTGGGCGGCACATATGCGGCGTCCGCGGCGCTCTCGAAGACGTCGCCGGCGCGCGTTGCGGTCCCGAGCTTCACCCCGTCGACCGCTACGTCAACTGCGCCCGACAGGACGACCGCGCACATCTCCGCATCGTCGTGCAGAGTCTCGCGCTCCCCCGCTGACAACTTCACGAGGCTGAGGGTGATGAGGCCGGTCTCCGGACCGCGAGCAGCAAGGGTCGACAGCACTCGCCAACCCTAGCCAGCCCCGATCCGGGCGAGTCGCGACCCGCGATGATCGACGGAGTAGACTCGGCGTGCCGATGCTCGATGCGATCAGGCAGTGGCTGCGCCGAAGTACCACCGAGGTCGAGGAGACCGCTGAAGGCGGACTCCCCGCGACAAGACTCGAAGGCGGCGTCGAGACCGAGACATCGACGAACGCGCAGGTCGAGGGAGCGAGCGGCGAGCCCTACCCCGGCCGAGATTCGGAACCCTAGGCCGCCGAGCCTCGGAGGGTGCGGACGATCGAGGACGAGCCGCCGGTCGATCCGGAGTCGCGCGAGCTCGCCGTGACGCTCGCTGCGGGCGGGCCGCGCTGGGTCTCGCCGGACGGGGAATTCGCCATCTGGTCGGCCTCGCTCGAGAACGGCCGACCGCTCACGCTGCGCGGCTCTCTCGGCCACGTCGCCCCGGGCGAGAGCATCGTTGTCGCCGGCTCGGTCGAGCGGCACGCACGTTACGGGTGGCAGTTCTCCGTCGAGTCCTTCCGCTCGGTCCTCCCGCAGACGGCGGAGGGCGTCGCGCTCTGGCTGCGGCGCCGCGTGCCTGGCATCGGCCCGACCTTCGCGCGCGCGATCGTCGACCACTTCGGCGCCGAGCACGTCTTCACCGAGCTCGACCGCGATCCGGATCGGCTGCGCGAGGTGCGGACGAAGGCAGGCCGCGCGATCTCACGCCGCGCCGTGGAGCGAGCAATCGAGGCGTGGCGAGAGGTCGCCGCCGTCCGCGAGGTCGAAACGTTCCTCTTCTCGCATGGGCTCGGCGCGGGCCTCGCCGCCCGGCTGGTTCGCACATACGGGACGGATGTGATCGCCGTGCTAGAGGACGATCCGTACCGGCTGACCGAGGTGCCACGGATCGGCTTTCGCGTGGCCGACGGCGTCGCGCGCTCGCTTGGCATCGAGCTCGACGCGCCGCAGCGGCTACGCGCAGGCGTCCTCTTCGTGCTCACCGAAGCCGCCGGCAACGGAAACGTCTTCCTACCGCTTCCGGAACTGTGGCCGGCGGCGGCGCGGCTGCTAGAGGTGCACGACGCCGATCCGCTCGAGGCGGCGCTCGTCCGTCTCGCCTCAGACGACGAGATCGTCGTCGAGCGCGAGCGCGCCTACCTCACCGAGCTATGGGAGGCCGAGACGCGCCTCGCTGCCGCGCTCGCGGAGCGTGCGGCCGCGCCCGACGACGAACTGTTCGAACCTCCGGCGCGCCCCGAACGGATCGACGTATCGGACGAACAGTGGGAGATCGCCGAGCTCGTCCGCACGCGGCCGCTCGTTCTCCTCACCGGGCTTCCAGGCGCCGGCAAGACGCACACACAGCGCGTCGTCGTCGAGCTGGCCCGCCGGGCCGGCGTTCGCGTCCTCCTCTGCGCGCCGACGGGGAAGGCGGCCCGCCGGATGCGCGACCTGACCGGCCACGACGCGCTGACGATCCACCGCGCGCTCGGCTACTCGCCCAAGGAGGACAGGTTCATGCGCGACGAGGACGATCCGCTCTCGAACGATGTCGAGCTCGTGATCGTCGATGAGGCGTCTATGCTCTCGCTCGAGCTCGCCGATGCGCTGTTCCGCGCCGCCGGCGACTGCCACGTCCTGCTCGTGGGCGACACCGACCAGCTGCCGCCGATCGGCCCGGGCCGCGTGCTCGCCGACCTCGTCGAGAGCGACGCGACGTCGCGCGTCCACCTGACCGCGATCTACCGCCAGGCCGCGCGCTCCCTCATCGTCCGCAGCGCGCGCCGCATCAACAGCGGCCGGCCGCCGTTCCTCTCCCTCGCCGAGGCGCACGCCGAACTCGGAGAGCAGGAGTTCGACGAAGACTTCTTCTGGATCGCGCGCAGCGGCCCCGAGGCCCTGCGTGAGGCGGTGCTCGAGCTGGCCTGCGAGGCGCTGCCGCGGCGCGGGTTCGACCCGCGCACCGAGGTGATGACGCTCGTCCCGATGCGGCGTGGAATCGTGGGACTGATCGAGCTGAACTCCGAGCTCGAGCAACGCCTCAATCCGCGTGGAACGCCCGTCGTCGGCGAACTCCGCGTCGGCTCGCGCATCGTCCAGACCCGCAACGACTACACGCCCGAGCGCGAGGTGATGAACGGCGAGGTCGCATTCGTCCTCGCCTGGGACGAGGAGGAGGGCGAGGCGCTGCTCTCGCTCGACGACGGCGAGCGGGAGGTCACCGTCCCCGCATCGGCACTCGAGACCTATCAGCTCGCCTGGGCGCTGACGATCCACCGCGCGCAGGGATCGCAGTTCCCGGCCGTCATCGCGCCGTGGTCGTCGCAGTACCACGTAATGCTGTCGCGGCCACTCCTCTACACCGCGGTGACGCGCGCACAGCGGCTGTGCGTACTCGCCGGCGAGCGACGGGCGCTGCTGACCGCGGTCGCGCGCGCAGAGGGACGGACGCGCCACTCGTCGCTCGCCGAACGGCTCCGATAGCGCCCGACCCGAGAGGGTGCCTTGCCCCCTTGGCGGCCGGCGCCGGCTTTGGTCTCACTTACCCCCAACTACGACCGCTGGTGCTCAACGAACTTAGGAGGCGGTCGTGCCCGACGGCATCGCTTCGACGGGTGCTTCTGCGTGTGCGCCTGCACCTTCGACGTCCATGTGGGGCAGGGCGCGGTCGAGCCAGGCGGGGAGCCACCAGCTGCCTTGTCCCGCCAGGACGAGGACGGCCGGGGTGAATACGAGCACGCACACGGCGGCGAGGGCTACTCCGACCGAGAGGCCGACGCCGAACTGTTTCACGGTCGGGTCCGCGTTGAGCACGAAGCTGCCGAAGACGGAGATCATGATGAGCGCGGCCGCGACGATCACGCGCGCGCCGCCGGCGAGACCGCGGCGGATCGCTTCGCGGTCGGTCGCCGCGTCGGCGCGGTGCTGCTCGATGCGTGAGATCAGGAATACCTGGTAGTCCATCGAGAGTCCGAAGAGGACGGCGAACATCATCAGCGGCACGTAGCTCGCGATCGGGTCGGTGCCGCTCGCGGTGCTGAGTCCAACGAGGCTCAGGCCCCAGCCCTTCTGGAAGACGGCCGTCAGCACGCCGAACGAGGCTGTCACCGAGAGCACGTTGGCAACCGCCGCCTGCGCGGCGAAGAGGAACGACCGGAAAGCGGCCAGCAAGATGCAGAAGCTGAGCCCGATCACGACTGCGATCACGAGCGCGAGCCGCGACGAGATGGCGGCTGCGAGGTCGACGTAGCTCGCCGTCTGGCCGCCGACGTACGCGTTGAGGTCAGTCCCCTCAGTTGCCTGGGGGATGGTGTAGGTGCGCAGCGTCTTCACCAGGTCGGCGGTGGCGGGAGCCGCGGGGGCGGTGGTCGCGATCACGGTGAACGTCGCGGCGTCGCCCGGCTTGTTGATCCGCGGCGGCGAGACCACCTGCACGCCCTGCGCTCCGCCGAGTGCGTCCTGGAGGGTCACGAGTCGCAGGTCGGTGCCGCGGGGGTCGCCGCCGGCCTTCGTCAGCTCGTCCGTGATCTGGCCCTTCAGCTGCTCGGCCTGCTGCTGCTGGCCCTGCGCGGTCTGCTGCTGGCCCTGGAGCTTCACCTGCTGCGTCTGTAGCTGCGCCGCCTGCGTCTGGAGGTTCGCCGCCTGCGTCTGGAGCTGCGCCGCCTGCACCTGCAGCTCGGCTGCCTGGTGGACGAGCGCTTGCTTCTGCTTCACGAGCGCGACTGCATCGGACGCAAGGGCGGCGGACTGCCCGGCGAGGACGATGGCGCGGTTCGCGACGCTGACCTCCTGCTTGCGCAGCCCGTGCGCCTGGGCGAGCAGGGCCTGGGATGCCTCACGGTTCGCCTGATCTTCCTGGACGAGCTTCTCGAGCTGGTTCTCGAGCTTTGTCTCCTCCTTCTGGAGCGCGTGAAGCTTCGCCTCGAGCTTTTTCTTCTCGGTCGGGTTGGTCGTGTGCTCGATCTGCGCTTCGACCTCCCGCTGTTCGGCCTGGTTCTTCGTCAGCCGGCGCAGCACCGAGCTCAGCTGCTTGGTCGTCTTTGCGCCTTCCCTGACGACCTTCTTTGCCTGCGAGCCCGTGTCTGCGATCTGCTTGTTCAGCGCCACCTGCTCGGCCTCCAGCTTGTTCGCGGATGCCTGCAGCTGCGCCTGCTCCTGCGTGTCCGCCGTGGCCTGCCGCTTGAGCGCCGCCTGCTGCGCCTTCAGGCTGCCCTCCTGCTGTTCGAGCTGCTTCTGCTGCGCCGTCAGTTGCTTGCTCTTGGCGTTGAGCGAGTTGGCCTGCGCCATGAGCTGCTGCTGCTGGGTCTTCCCCTGCTTCTGCTCCTGCTCGAGTTGGTGCTGCAGGCTCTGCGCCTGCTGGTACTGGCTCGTGTACTCGCTGCTCTGCGTTGCCGAGCTCCCGAGCTTCACCGCGACGAGGAGCGGGCCGTTGTAGCCGACGCCGAAGCCCGCCGCCATCAGATCGTAGGCCTGGCGCTCGGTGGTCGACTTCGGGGTGGCGCCAATGTCCTCCTGGCCAAGGTTGAGCGACAGAAACGGGACGATGAGAGGGATCAACAGGGCGAACACGCCGAGGATCGCCCACCACGGCCGCGTCGTCAGGGCGCGCGCCCAACCGCCCCAGAAACCGCCCTCGAGATCCTTTGGTGAGGGTCGCAAGAACGCGGGTACGCGGACCGACTCGATGTGCTGCCCGACGACGGCCAGTACCGCCGGCAGCAGCGTGAGGGCGGCGAGCACCGCAGTCACGACCGCGACCGCCGCCGAGTATCCAAGCGCCGTCACGAGCGGAATCCCTGCGACGAGGAGCGCGAGGAGTGCGATCACGACGGTCGTTCCGGCGAAGACGATTGCGCTGCCCGAGGTTGCGACCGCCATCGCGATCGCCTCGTGGAGCTCCATCCCCCGCTTGCGGTTGTCGCGATGGCGCGAAACCAGGAAGAGCGCGTAGTCGATGCCTACGCCGAGGCCGATCATCGTCGCGACCGTCGGAGCGATCGTCGGGACGGTCACGCCGTGGCCGAGGAGCGTGATGAGCGACAGCCCCACAACCAGCCCGAGCACTGCCGAGACGATCGGCAGTCCCATCGCGACGAGCGTCCCGAACGTGAACGCGAGGATGATCATCGCGGCGACCAAGCCGACGACCTCACTGCTTTCGGTCGCGGGCTCGGACAGCTCGCCTCCCACCGAGCCCCCGACTGCCACCTTCATGCCCGCCTTCACGCCGGGATTGCCGGCAGCAAGAACACTCTGGGCAATCTGCTGCGTGAGCTCGGCACCCCCCACGTCGAGCAAGACCGGGATGAACGCCGTCTTCTTGTCCCTACTGATCTGCGCAGCACCTTGCTGCGAGAAGGGATCGACCACGCCCGCCACATGGGGAAGCGTCTTCAGCTGCTTGTACGCAGCATCAATCGCCTGTTTGTCGTGGGCATCGGTGACCTTCCCGGTCGTCGTGTGGAAGACGAGCGGGCTGCTGCCGTTCTGCTGCGGCGGAAAGCGCGCGGCGAGGAGGTTGGTCGCGGCCTGGCTGTCGGTCCCTGGCAGCTGCAGGTTGTTGCTCGTGTTACTGCCGAACCCGTGCGCGAGGGCGACGAGCGAGGCGGCTCCGACGATCCAGACGCCGAGCACCACCCACTTCCGGCGGGCGGCAAAGAGCCCCAGCCGGTGCAGTGCCCGGGCCATCCTGTTTGAGGCTAGACCCCTATCGAGAGAGTGTCTAGACCATCTCGCCGAAGCAGGCGCGCGTCACGTCGCAGAGGATCTGCGTCGCGTGGCCTAGTACACGTCTTCCCTCGTGGCCGGCAGCCAGCCTCGGCGGCTCAGTTCGGGGCTGCCCCCAGTGGAACCTCTATGGCGACTGGAGAATGAGGCGCCGCAAACGGCTTGATCAAGCCGTTTATCGGGCACTCAGGGAAACGCGAGGGAAATGGGCGGTACTGGGCTCGAACCAGTGACCCCCAGCTTGTCGAGCTGGTGCTCTCCCAACTGAGCTAACCGCCCAGGTCGCACCGATTGTAGCCCGTGTAGAACTCGCTTCGGAACGAAGTACGGGCCGCCCGACCAGCGCACCCGGTCAGCGCGCGGACATTCCGAAGCGAGTTCTCAGCCGACCGTCAGGAATCCGTTGCGGCCGGCGTGCTTCTCCACGTACATCGCGGCGTCCGCTCGCGCGAGCAGCGTTCCGATCTCCGTCTCGCCCTCCTGCAGCGAACCCACTCCGATCGAGATCCCGACCTCGAGCGGCCCGTCGCTCGTCGCAAGCGGATGGTTGACGAGCCAGGCCTGGATCCGGACGGCGACCGCAACCGCTCCCTTCTCGTCCGTCTCAGGCAGCACGACGAGGAACTCGTCGCCGCCGAAGCGGGCGCAGAGGTCGTACGCGCGCAGCTCGGCGCCGAAGGCCGCCGCGACGGCCGCGATCGCGGCGTCGCCAACGAGGTGGCCGAGCGTGTTGTTGATCTCCCGGAGGTCGTCGATGTCGCACAGGAGCACGGACAGCGTCTGGCCGAGACGTCGCGCGCGGGCGAACTCGTTGCGCGCCGGCTGGTCGATGCCACGAGAGTTGAGGAGCCCTGTCTTGTGGTCGGTCAGCGCCTGCTCGCGTAGTGTCGGCAGCGCAAGCGCTCTCTGGATCAGGACGAGCGGCAGCGCGACGACGACTGCGAGCGCCCACGAATGCAGGAGCATGAAGGCGATCGCGACGCCCAGCGCGCCGACTACGCCGTCCTGGATCAGGCTGTCGACCGTGAAGAGTCCGCTCGCCGCGACGTTGTGGCCGCGGGCCAGCCGCAGCATCCGCGCGAGCATCGCGTGGTTGACGAGCACGAAGGTCAGGGCGCAGGCCAACGCGACGAGCACGGCCGACGTCGTCGCCGCAGCGGTCACGTGCACGCCGTTCCGGGCGAACACCGCCCGCATCGACCATGCGGCGAGCGCGCTCAGTACGACGTTCGCGATGTTGAAGCTCTGAACGAACCACGGATAGCGCTGGCGCAGCCATTCCGGCACGTGCTGGGCCGCGCAGACGACGACCACGAGCTCCGGTGGCAGCACGAGCGCGGCCGCGACCGAGAAGGCGGTTCCCGTATGGAACACCTGGTTTCCCGGCGTGCGCGACGCAAAGAGCTGCGCGACGGAGCCCCCCACGAGCACCGCGGCGAAGAGCCCCCAGCGGACGTCTCCCAGCGGCGCGGTGGTCGTGACGGCCGCCGCTCCGACGGCCGCGGCAAGCGAGACGTAGAGGAAGCTGCGCGCCGCGCGCCGGCAGTCCGACAGCCGGCGCTCGCCTGAGACGCTCGGTGTAGGAGACGGCGCTCACGCCGCCACCTCCGGCACAAGCGTCAGCCGACCGAGCTTCCTCGTGGCGACCGCGCGCTCGAGCGCGTCGACGCACATCCCACAAAAGTCGGTGTCACGACCGGCCCGGATCTCCTCGAGTGCCTCCGCGAAGCTGCGGCCGTCACGGTACAGACGCTTCGTCGTCATCGCGTCGAGCGAGTCGGCGACGTGAATGATCCTCGCGGAGAGCGGGATCTCCTCGCCGATCAGCCCCTCGGGATAGCCGCGGCCGTCCATCCGCTCGTGGTGGAAGCGAATGCCCGGGACGACCTCGTCGAGATAGCCGAGCCGCTCGATGATCCGCGCGCCCTCTTCCGGGTGGCTGCGCATGACGACCCACTCGGCCGACGTGAGGGGGCCTTCCTTGAGCAGGACGGCGTCAGGCACTCCGATCTTGCCGATGTCGTGCAGCAGCGCCGCCTGCTCGACGACCAGCAGCTCGGCGCCCGTGAGCCCGAGCTCCTGCGCGATGATCGTCGCCGAGGCGGCGACGCGCCGCGAATGGCCGGCCGTGTACGTGTCGCGCG
The DNA here is from genome assembly GCA_963794255.1 of uncultured Actinomycetes bacterium. GTDB lineage: Bacteria > Actinomycetota > Thermoleophilia > Gaiellales > Gaiellaceae > Palsa-739. Next base: position 171,419 of record CAWCDC010000010.1, read on the forward strand.
CGTCGACCGTGGCCGAGAGCGCCTCGAGGGCGGCGGTCGAGCGCTCGATCACGGCGCGATGGGCCTCCTCGAGCGCGACGTTCTGGCGGCCGATCACCTCGCCCGCCTCCTCCAGACGCAGCACGGCGCGCTGCGTGAAATGAATCAGGAAGAGCGGCGCGAGAGCGAGCCCGACGAGGCCCACGCTGTGCGTCCAGAGGACGGCGACCGGCACCGCCATCAGCGCGAGGACGAGCTCGATCGTCACGTCCTCCCCGTCGAAGAGGCCGGTCATGCGCGGTGTCAGGCCGGGGCCGAGATACAAGCATCGGCAGCAGCAGGACGCGGTTCACGAACACGAAAACGACCGCCGCGCACGCGCCGGCAGCCGCCTCACGGCCGGGAGCCGCCGGGAAGCCGATCGCGTTGCCGACGGCCCACGCGGCAAGCCCCGACAGCACGTAGTTCGCGATGTTGAACGTCTGGGCGTACCACTTGTAGCGCTGCTTGACCCAGTCGGGCACGCAGGTGATGACGACGAGCAGGATCATCAGCTCGGGCGGCAGCAGCAACGCGCCGGCGACGATGAACACGATCGCCGGATGGAAGACGCGCCGGCGGTTGAGGTGGAACGAGAGGAGCTGCGACAGCGACGCCAACAGCGCGAGGGTCGCGAAGCGGCGCCAGTCGATCGCGTGCACGTGGTCGGCGGCGACGAAGATCCCGATCGCCGCAGGGACGACGACGGCCGCCCAATACAACCAGGCGGCCGGAGTAAGCCCACCGATGTGCGTCTCGCGCAACCGCAACGCACGCCGGGAGGCCCAGATGGCGGCGGTACTCATGGGCTGTCGGCCGCGACGTCGGCGGAGGCCGCCCAGCCCCACGCCGCCGAGCCCCAGGCGGCCGCGTGCACGGCCGAGACCGCCTGCGCCTCGCCGCGCACTCCCGAGCCCTGGACGATGACGTGGAAGACACGGTTCGGGCTCGTGTGCGCAGCTGCAAGCAGCCGGGGTGAGACGAACGCACCAGACGCTGCGTGCGTTGAAGAGTTCCCCATGGCGGACGCGACAAGAAGGGCGGCGCAAGCGGTGCCGAAAAGCACCGGGAGAAGGCGCCGACTCTTCGGGGGAGGGGGAAGCCGCAGTAGCCGCATGGGGAGTGCGCACCGTAGGAGCGTCCCTTGGCTCCTGCGTCCCTCAGAAGCGGTAGGACCGCAGATTCACTCAGTTAAGGGAATTCTTCGTGCCCCGAACGAGCGAGTCAGAAGATCTCGAGGCACCAGGGCAGCGGGCGCCAGGCGAACAGCGCGTCCGCCCGCGCGACAGCTCCGTCGCGCAACTCGTGCACGCGCAGCCCCTCACGGAGCTGCGTGAACGAGACCGCTCCGAGGTAGGCGGAGCCGAGCGCCGAGACGTCGAGGGCGAGATCGGGCTCCTCGTCGGTGCGCTCGCAGACGCCGCGCTCGAGCTTCCAGCGTCCGTCGTTCCACTCGCACACCGCGTCGCGAACCTCGAACACGAGCGGCCCGCCCTCGCCGTACGCGCGGCCGGAGAGCGCGGCCGGGAGGTCGACGAGCCGCACCCACAAGCCGTCACCCATCCGGTAGCGCGCCCGTCGCGGGAGGCCGAGGAGCAGGAAGAGTGGATGATCCGGCGGCGCGAACGGCACCTCGGCGACCGCCATCCAGTCGACGTCGAGCAGGAACCGCCAGATCGCAGCCGTCGCCTGCGGCGTGACGCCGAGCGCCTCGCGCACGACGAGCCTCGACGCCGGCAGGCCGCCTTCGAACGAGAAATGCGTCCGGTAGATCGCGTAACCCTGCGGCTTGCCGTCGAGCTCGAGCACGACGAAGCGGCGCGGCGCATCGGTCTCGTATTCGGGCAGACGCAGCTGGCGGTCGCTCCACCACGCCTCGCTGCGCGACGGCATCCCCGGCCGGTCGCGCCGCACGGCGTCGTAGATCGGCGGGAAGAGCTCGTGCGCCTCGTCGAGCGTGACGAAACGCGTCGTTCCCTTCGCCTCGACCGGCTCGGCGAACGCGTCCCACTCGTGCGGAACCTGCAGCTCGCCCGCCCAGGAGGCAATGCCGTAGCCGAAGCGGCCGTAGATGGTTTCCTCGGAGGCCCACAGCGCCGCGATCGGCTCGCCTCGTTCGTGGATGTCGCGCAGCTGAGCGTCCATCATCGAGCGCAGGACGCCGCGGCGCCGATGCGTCGGGTGGACGCCGACGGCGGTCACGCCCGCACACGGCAGCGAACCGCCGGGCACCGAGAGCTCGAACGGGAACGCGCCGGCGCCGCCGACGATTTCGCCGTCCTCGAAGGCCGCGTGCATGCGCTCATGCGGCAGCGTCCGAGTGAAGAGCTCGAGCAGCTCCTCGCTCGGCGGAGGATTGAAGTACTGGCCGATCGCGCCGACCGCGCGGCCGTACTCGTCCTGGTCGGCAGTGGGACGAACCTCGAACACGACCGCGAGCCTAGAGCTTCTCGAGCGGCGCGTAGTCGAGCATGAGCTTTCGCTCGCTGCCGTCGTCCGCGAAGCGCACGGTGATGAGGCCGCCCGACTCGATCTGCACCACGACGCCCTCGCCGAGCGTCGAGTGGCGCACGGAGTCGCCTGTCGAGAGATCCGGCACGTCCTCGAGCGGTGTGATCTGGCTCCTTCGCGGCGCGTTGTAGCCCGACCACGACGCGGGCCGCAGCCGCTCGCGCTCGACGTGCCCGTCGGGCAGCTCGTCGAGAAAGCGCGACGGCAGGTTGTGGTCGCGCATGCCCCGGAGCATCCGCGACGAGGCATGCAGCAGGGTCAGCCGCTCCCGCGCCCGGGTCATGCCGACGTAGCAGAGCCGGCGCTCCTCCTCGACGCCCTGCTCCTCGATCGAGCGCGAGTGCGGGAAGATCCCCTCCTCCATCCCGATCAGGTAGACGGCGCGGAACTCGAGGCCCTTCGCGTTGTGGATGGTCATGAGCGTGACGAGCGAGGTGTCGCCGCGCATCGCGTCCTGGTCGGCGTAGAGGGAGATCTCCTGGAGAAAGGCCGACAGCGTCGTGTCTTCCGCCTGCTCGCGCCACTCGCGCGCGACCGAGACGAGCTCCTCGAGGTTCTCGAGGCGACCCTGTGCCTCGATCGTGCGCTCGGCCTCGAGCGACTCGCGGTAGCCGCTGCGCGCGAGGACCTCCTCGATCAGCTCCGGCACCTCGAACTCCTGCGCCGCCGACATCAGCGACTCGATCGTGCTGCGGAACGCCTTCAGCGCCTTCTGCGGCGCCGCGCCGACCCCTGCGTTCGCGGCCTCGGCCGTCGCCTCCCAGAGGGAGATCTCCCGCTGGTCGGCCCAGGTCTGGAGCCGCGCGAGACTCGTGTCGCCGATGCCGCGACGCGGCCGGTTCGCGGCGCGCAGCAGCGAGACGCCGTCATAGGGGTTGTCGAGCACCTGAAGGTAGGCGACGAGGTCCTTGATCTCGGCGCGCTCGTAGAAGCGCGGGCCGCCGATCACCTGATACGCGATGCCCTGCCGCACGAGGACGTCCTCGAGCACGCGGCTCTGCGCGTTGGTGCGGTAGAAGACCGCGACCTCGCTCCCCGAGAAGCCTTCCTCGACGAGCAGCGCGATCTCGGCTGCGACGTAGCGCGCCTCGGCGTGCTCGTCCTCCACCTCCACCACCCGCACCGGATCGCCGTCGCCGAGCTCCGACCAGAGGTTCTTCTCCTTGCGTTCGCGGTTGTGGCTGATCACGCCGTTCGCCGCGTCGAGGATGTGCTGGGTCGAGCGGTAGTTCTGCTCGAGCGCGATCGAGTACGAGCCCGGGAAGTCGTGCTCGAACTCGAGGACGTTGCGGATGTCGGCTCCGCGGAACCCGTAGATCGACTGGTCCGGGTCGCCGACGGCGAAGACGTTCTGATGCTGCTGGGCCAGCAACTGCAGCAGACGGTACTGCGCGTGGTTCGTGTCCTGGTACTCGTCGACGAGGACGTAGCGAAACGCGTCCTGCCACTTGGTGCGTGCCTCGGGGAAGCGCTCGAGCACGTCGACGGTGAGGAAGAGCATGTCGTCGAAGTCGACGGCGTTCGAGGCGAAGAGGCGCTTCTGGTAGAGGTCGTAGACCTCGGCGACCGTCTGGTCGTAGAAGCTCGCGACGCGGTCCGTGTACTCCTCGGGGCTGACGAGCGTGTTCTTCGCGTTCGAGATCTGCGAGTGGATCCCGCGTGGCGTGAAGCGCTTCGGGTCGCGCTCGAGCTCCTCCAGGCACCGCTTGACGAGCCGGATCTGGTCGGCGCCGTCGTAGATCGTGAAGTTCGAGCGGTAGCCGAGCCGCTGCGCCTCGCGGCGCAGGATCCGGCCGCACGCCGAGTGGAACGTCATCACCCAGGCTGCGCGCGCGGGCGGGCCGACGAGGTCGCCGACGCGCTCGCGCATCTCCCCCGCCGCCTTGTTCGTGAACGTGATCGCGAGGATCTCGGGCGGCTTGACCCCGACCGCGCCGAGCAGGTGGGCGATGCGGCGCGTGAGGACGCGGGTCTTGCCCGAGCCGGCGCCGGCGACGACGAGAACCGGGCCCTCGGTGTGGAGGACGGCCTCACGCTGCGCCGGATTCAGGTCGGCGAGGTAGGTCTCCGGCGTCGTCGCGGCCATCGCTCGATCGTAGCGGCGGCTCTCGCCAGGTTCCGCCCGCCGAACTAGACATGGCTAGGTGTCTGACACCGGGACAGGTGGGAAACGGCCGTGGCCACGAGAGCGCCTTGCGACGCGGCTGCGAGGCAGGCACGCTCGACCCGATGCCGTCGCCGCCTCGTGACACAGCCCCGGGGCTACGGCATGTTTGGGTGAACGCGACGGGGGGCGAGCGGTACTACGTCGACAATGACGACCGAATTGCCTGGGTTCGCTTGCTCGCGATGGTCGTAGACCGCTTCGATTGGGACTGCGTCGCGTTCTGCCAGCTGAGCACGCACGTCCACCTCATCGTCTCTGTACCCGACACCTCACTCCCGCTTGGGATGAAGCAACTGAATATGGCGTACAGCAAGCATTTCAATGCACGCCACGACCGCGTCGGGCATTTCGTCCGTTGCCGCTACGGGTGCCGGCGCATCGTCGACGGGCGCGACCTCGTTGCGGCATACACATATGTCGTTCTCAATCCGGTCGTTGCCGGTCTGTGCCCTCGGCCGGAAGACTGGCGGTGGAGCAGCTACGGCACAGCGCTCCGGATCTCGGAGGACTTTTCGTTCGTCGACGCGTCGCTGGCGGTCGCGGAGGCAGGTGGATCGACCGAAGCCCTGCGTAGAGCGGTGGAGGCTCGCGCGCAGGAACGCATGTCTCGTACGGCCACGGCCGGTGTCTGACACCGAGGCATGTCTATCTTCGTCCTCGCCGGCCTGGGTAGGAACGCTTTACGCTCGGGACATGCAGCTCGCGCTCATGATCGAGGGACAGGAGGGCGTGACCTGGCAGGACTGGTGCGCGCTCGCGGACTCCTGCGAGGAGCACGGCGTCGAGACCCTCTTCCGCTCGGATCACTACATCTCGCAAGGCGACGAGGCCCACAACGTCGCGCACGACGCGTGGACGACGATCGCCGCGCTCGCCGCGAGAACCTCGACGCTGCGCTTCGGCACGCTCGTCTCCCCCGCCACGTTCCGCGCGCCTGCGCTACTTGCGAACGCGGCCGCGACCGCCGACCACGTCTCGGGCGGGCGGATCGAGCTCGGGCTCGGCGCCGGTTGGATGGAGCGCGAGCACCGCGCGTACGGCTTCCCGTTCCCCGAGACGTCGGCGCGGGTCGAGATGCTCGCCGAGCAGGTCGAGATCGTCCACCGGCTCTGGTCGGAGGAGCGCGTCGACTTCCGCGGCCGGCACTACACGCTCGAGGACGCGCCCGCGCAGCCGAAGCCCGTGCAGCAGCCGAGGCCGCCGCTGCTCGTCGGCGGCAGCGGAGGGCGCGGCACCGTCGAGCCGGCGCTGCGGTTCGCCGACGAGTACAACACGCCGTTCGTCTCGCCCAAAGAGGCGGCGGCGGTCCGCGAGAAGACGCGGCCGCTGCGCTTCAGCGTCATGACCGGCTTCCTCGTCGGGGAGACGCACGAGGACATGCGGGAGCGTGCCCACGAGCTCTATTCGCGCCGCACCCGCGAGCAGTCCTTCGACGACTGGCTCGCCGCCTACTCCGAGCGCTGCGTCGTCGGCTCGCTCGAGGAGGTGGCCGAACGGCTGCGCGGCTACGAGCACGCCGGCTGCGACCGCGTAATGCTCCAGCACCTCCTCCACACGGATCTCGAGCCGGTGCGGCTGCTCGGCCGCGAGCTCGCACCCGCGCTCGCCTAGCCGTCCGGCGCGTTCGGGACGATCCGGGCCGTGGAGCCCGACACCGGCCGCATGGAGGCGTTCAGCGACGGAGTGTTCGCGATCGCCGCGACGTTGCTCGTGCTGGAGTTCTCGGTCACCTCCGGCGGAGATCTCGGCCGCCAGCTTCTCCACCTCTGGCCGTCATATCTCGCCTACGTGACGAGCTTCCTCACGATCGGAATCATCTGGATGAACCACCATCACACGGTCTCGCTGATGGCGCGCACCGACCGCACCATGCTCTTCCTCAACAACCTGCTCCTACTGACGGTCGCGTTTCTGCCCTTTCCGACCAAGCTCGTCGCCCAGCACCTGCACGAGGAGGCTGCCGCACTGACGTACGCCGCGACGTTCGTCCTCATGTCGGTGATCTACAACGCCTGGTGGAGGTATGCCTCCGGGGGCCGGCGACTGATCGCCGAGAGCGTGTCCGATTCGGAGTTGCGTGCCGTCTCGCGCGCCTTCGACCCCGGTGTGCCGATGTACACGGCAGTTTTCGTCGTTGCCTTCTTCAGCCCATTCGCAGCCGTCCTCATGACGTTCGCGATCGCGGCCTTCTACCTGCCGTCAGCCGCGCTCTTCGATCGCTGACTCGACCCAGGCGGACGCTTCCGCCAGCGCAGCGACGTCCCGCGACTTGAGGACGATCTCGACCGTGAAGCCGCCGGAGCCGAAGCTCGGATAGGAGCCGACGAGGACACCCGGCCAGCGCTCGACAGTCTCGGCGAGCGTCGAGGCGATCACGCTCTCGTACGTCCGGTAGACGCGGCGCCAGGACTCGATCGGGCTGCCGCGACGGAACTCCTCCTCGATCGACGAGAACATCGCCTCCATCTCCGACGGGAGGCCGGGCAGGACGTAGACGTTCTCGATCACGAAGCCCGGCGCACCGCCGAGCGGGTTCGCGAGCGGCCGGCTGCCCTGCGGCAGGTTCGCCCAGCGCGCCGCGTACTCGGGATCGCGCGTGAACCGGGCGCGCAGGTCGGCGGCTACCTCCGCCACCTGTTCCTGTGCGACGCCGAACGCAGCGGCGATCGCCTCGCGGGTCAGGTCGTCGGGCGTGCCGCCGAGGCCGCCCGTGAGGAGAAGGAAGTCGACGCGCGGCGCCTCGGCGCGAACGAAGGCTCCGATCGCGTCGATCTCGTCCGGCACCGCCGCCGTGAGGCGTACCTCGACCCCGAGCGGAGCCAGCCGTCGCGCGAGCCACGACGCGTTCGTGTTCGGCACGTCACCCGAGACGAGCTCGTTCCCGATCGTGAGGATCGCCGCAGTTCCGCTCACAACTCGATGGTACGGCCGGGCGCGAAGGCCTCCAGGAAGCGGCGGTCGTGCGTGACGAGGATCACGGTTCCGTCATAGCCGGCGAGCCCGCGCTCGAGCTCCTCGATCGCGTCGACGTCGAGATGGTTCGTGGGCTCGTCGAGGACGAGGCAGTTGACGCCCCGGGCCGTCAGCAGCGCGAGCCCGGCGCGAGTGCGCTCGCCCGGCGAGAGCGACGACGCCGGACGCAGGACGTCGTCCGCGCCGAGGCCGAACTTCGCGAGCAGGGTGCGCGCGGTTCCCTCCTCGAAGTCGCGGAAGATGTCCAGCAGCGTCTGCGGTCCGCTCAGCGTGGCGCGGTCCTGCTCGAGCTCGCCCACGACGACGCCCGGGCCGATCCAGCGCGTGCCGGCCGCGAGCGGCAGCCGGCCGAGCAGCGCGTCGAGCAGCGTCGTCTTGCCGCTGCCGTTCGGCCCGGCGATCGCGACCCGGTCGCCCCAGCCGACCGCGAGGTCGAGCGGGCCGAGGCGGAACGCGCCGCGCTCGACGACGGCGTCCTCGAGACGAACGGTGGTCTCGCCACTGCGCGCGGGCGGTGCCAACGAAAGCTGGAGCTCCCACGGCTCGTACGGCTTCTCCACGGTCTCGACGCGCGCGAGCTTCGCGCCGTAGGTCCGCTTCACGTCCTTCGACTTCTTCTTCTTGCGGCCCTGGCCGTAACCGCGGCGCTCCCACTCCGCCATGCGCCGCTGCTGCTCCTCGATGCGGCGGCGCTCGGCGACCGAGGACTCCCAGCGGCGGTAGTGGCGCTCGCGCCGCCGCTCGCGCTCGGCTTCGTACTCGCTCCAGCCGCCGCTGTACTCGGTCGTGCCGCGCGTCCACTCGTCGAGCTCGACGATGCGCGTGACGGTGCGGTCGAGGAAGGCGCGGTCGTGCGAGACGACGACGACCGCGCCGGGATGCGACGCGAGCGAGCGCTCGAGCCACGCGAGCCCGGCGAAGTCGAGGTCGTTGGTCGGCTCGTCGAGCAGGAGGACGTCGAAGCTGCCGCGCAGGACGGCAGAGAGCGCGGCTCGCGTCTCCTGGCCACCGGACCGCTTGCCGTTGCCGTCGCGCTCCTGCGCGAGGTAACCGACGGCGAGCGACGGCGGCGTGCGCCGGATGCGCCCGGCGTCGGGCTCCTCGAGCCCCGCGAGCAGGCGGAGGAGCGTCGACTTGCCGGCCCCGTTCGGACCGACGAGCCCGATCCGGGCGCGCGGCGGCACGACGACGCTGACGTCCTCGAGAACGACCTCGGCTCCGTACGACTTCGAGACGCCGGCCACAACGAGCGAGCCGGCAAGGCGAGACATGCGCAACGACCTCCAACGACGAGCCCAAGTAACAGACTGTTACTTGGAAAGACAGGGCCGGTCTGAAGCGGGTCAGTCGCGCATAAGGCGGCGCCAAGCGCCGCTGGCCACTCTAGCGAGATCGCTTGTAACAGTCTGTTACAAGGAAGTACATGTTCGGATGAGACGCGTCTAGCGGCGAATTGGAAGCACGAAGACGCCGTCCCCGTCCTCGACGATGCGGACGTTGGCGCCGTAATGGGCCGCGACCGTCGGCGCCGAGAGCACCTCCGTCGCGGTTCCCTCGGCGACAACGGAACCTTCGTTGAGCAGGACGAGCCGCTCGGCGTACTGGCCCGCGAGCGTGAGGTCGTGCATCGTCGTCACGACCGTCAACCCGTCGCGGCGCAGCTCGTCGACGAGCTCGAGCACGAGCTGCTGGCGGCCGAGGTCGAGCGCCGTGGTCGGCTCGTCGAGCAGCAGCACCGGCGCCTCCTGCGCGAGCGCGCGGGCGAGCACCGCGCGCTGCAGCTCACCGCCGCTGAGCGAGCCGAGCGGACGCTGCGCGAAGCTCTCGAGCTCGAGCCGCCTCAGCGCGTCCGCAGCCGCCTCGCGGTCGCGCCGCCCCTCGCCGCCGAGATACGAGATGTGAGGCGTGCGGCCGAGGAGGACGTACTCGGCGACCGTGAGCGCCGCCGGCGTCTCGGGCTTCTGCGGGACGAACGCGACGAGCCGCGCGACGGCGCGGCGGCCGAGCCCGCGCGCGTCCCGGCCGTCGATGAGGACCTCTCCGTCGTAGTCCGCGAGGCCGGCGAGCGCACGCAGCGCGGACGTCTTGCCCGCGCCGTTCGGCCCGATCAGCGCCGTCCAGCCTCCGCTCTCCGCGCGCAGCGAGAGCTCACGGACCGCCGCGACCGGCCCGAAGCGCACCCACAGGTCGCGCGTCTCGATCAACGGTGACCCCGAGACGTGCGCAGGACGACGGCGAAGAACGGCGCGCCGAGGAACGCGGTGACGACGCCGATCGGCAGCTCGGCCGGCGACACGATCGTCCGCGCGACGACGTCCGTCAGCACGAGGAACCCCGCACCGGCGACGAGCGAGAGCGGCACGACCGCGCGGTAGCTCGTCGACAGGAGCAGCCGGATCGTGTGCGGGACGATGATCCCGACGAAGGCGATCAGCCCGCTCACCGAGACGGCCGCGGCCGTGCCGAGCGTGGCTGCGACGACGATCGTCAGCCGCGCCCGCCCGACGTCGATCCCGAGGCTCGCCGCCTCGTCGTCGCCGAGGCTGAGGACGTCGAGCACCCGCCGGTGCAGCACGAGCACGAGCGAGCTCACCGCGATGTACGGGGCGCAGATCGCGACGTCGTGCCACGTCGCGGTCGAGAAGCCGCCGAGCAGCCACGCGTAGACGTTCTGCAACTGCTGCGTGTGCTGCTGCTGCACGAACGTCTGCACGGCCGCCGTGAAGGTCGCCATCGTGACGCCCGCGAGGATGAGGGCGCCGGTCATCTGCGTGGCTCCGGCCGAGCGGCCGAGCGCGTAGGTGACGACGACCGCGAGGATGGCGCCGGCGAACGCGGCGAGCGGCACCGTGTAGTTGCTTCCGGTCGCCGCCGCGGTCGCGTAGACGATCGCGAGCGTCGCGCCGAGCCCGGCTCCGCCGGCGACCCCGAGCAGATACGGGTCGCAGAGCGGGTTGCGGAACACGCCCTGATACGACGCGCCTGCGACGGCCAGCATCCCGCCCACCAGCGCCGCGAGCACCACGCGCGGGGCGCGCAGCTGCCAGAGCACGGCCCGGTCGACCGCGCCGAGCGGCTGGTGGACGTGGAGGAACGGGACGTACGAGAGCGCCGAGCGGACGATCTCGCCGAGGCCGATGTGCACCGGCCCGACCGCGAGGCCGACGGCTACCGACGCGACGAGAAACGCGCCTGTGATCAGACCGGCACGGAGGCTGACACCCCGCGCCTCGACGCGGGGTGTCGGTACCGGTGCAACCTCGACTCTTCCGGCCGCGGAGGCCATCAGCTCCGCTTCGCGATGCGCGCCACCGTCCGCGCGAACTGCACGATCCGCGGCCCCCAGCGCGAGGCGACGTCGTCGTCGGCCTCGACCACGCGATGGTGCTGAACCGCCGAGATCGTGCTCCAGCCGGGACGCGCGGCGACCGTCGCATAGTCCTGCTGGCAGCACTTCGTGTCGGCGAGGACGATGATCTGCGGGTTCTTCGCGACGATGTACTCGCCCGAGAGCTGCGGGTAGCCGCCGGACGTCCCGCCCGCCGCGTCGGCGATGTCCCGGAAGCCGAACAGCTTGTAGATGCTGCCGATGAACGTCGACGACGTCGCCGAGTAGTACGTCGGGTCGAGCTCGTGGTAGAGGCGCAGGTGGCGGTGCGACTTCGGCACGCTCTTCACGATCGCCGCCAGGTTCGCCTTCATCGAGTGCACGACGGCCTTCGCGCCGCGGCTGTGACCCGTGAGGCGGCCGAGCCCGAGGATCTCCTTGTACGCCTGCCCGAGGTTGTCCGCGGCCGCCTCGTTCGACGACCTTGATCCCGAGCTTCCGGAGCTGCGACGCGAAGTTGCCGGGGTCGTAGGAGATGACGACGAGATCGGGGTGGTAGTTCGCGATGGCCTCGACGTTCGGCGTGAACCCGGAGAGGCTGGTGTGCGGCGCGCGCTGCGGATAGTCCGAGTCCTGAGTCGACGGCGACGACCTGCTTGCCGGCGCCGATCGCGAACAGATCCTCGGTCACGGTCGGCGAGAGCGAGACGATCCGGTGCGGGAACGTGCTCTTCGCGTGCGCCCGCTGGTGGGCCGCCGCCGAGAGGGAGACGACGACGAGCGAGGCCGCGAGAGCCGCGACGACAGCAATGGTGAGACGGTGAACACGAATCCTCCTGTCCGCGAGGGGTTCGGGGTTTGCGGCGGGCAGCAGGTCTTCTGACTCGGGGCTCCCTCCTCCGCCGCCTTCCCGGGTCTCGCGACCCAGTGACGTCGTGGCGGAAGAGCATCTCCCCTCACAGCGGCGGGACCGTCCCGGACTTGCACCGGAGTTCCCTCACCGCTCGCCGGTATGTGGCGGGAATCTAGCATCGCCTTCGGTGACCGGCCGACTGGCGATCGCGCTCGACCTCGACGGCGTCCTCGCCGACACGCGGCCGCTGTGGGACGCGTGGCTCGAGGACGCGGCGCGGCGGACGCGGGTCGAGCTCGACGTGCCGGCGGATCGGGAGGCGGCCGCCGTCGTGCTCGACGAGGCTCTCGGCGACTGGCGTCCTCTCCTGACGCGATTCGCGGCCGACCGGGCGCCGCTCTGGATCCGTCCCCGTCCCGACACGAACGCCGCGCTGCGGCGCCTGAAGGCGGCGGGTGCGCGGATCGGGGTCTTCAGCGACGCGCCGCGGGAGCTGGTCGAGCTCGCCCTCGCGCACGCCGGCGCGGCGCGTCAGGTGGAGGTCGTGGGCACGCTGCCCGAGGTGGAGGCGGCTCTCGGCGACGCGACGGTCGTGGTGCGGTCGCGGGAGGAGCTGGCCGCGGTCCGACTACGATGAGCGAGTGGAGCACGACCTCTCCGACCGGCGCTTCGACCTGATCCTCGAGCGGCTCGACCGCATCGCCGACGAGCTCGCGAAGACGAACAAGCGGCTCGACAACGACGAGAACTTCCTGCGGATCTCTCGCGAGCTCGCAACGCTGAACGAGTCGCTGCAGGCGCTCGCCTACGCGGCCCTCGGCCAGCAGGCGCCTCAGGTCCGCCGCCGGCGCTCGGCCTAGGAGCTGCGCCAGATATCGAGCACGCCGCTCGTGGCGTGGTCGTTCGCGTTGCCCTCCGGCAGCGCGACGCGGCCGTCGATCGCGATCGGGCTGTTCCAGTGGCCGGGGCCTGCGGAGAGCGTCGTGACGAGCTTCCCGCTCGCCGGGTCGTAGACGTTCAGCCCGCCGTTCAGGTCGTAGACATAGAGCAGGCCGCCCGCGATCACCGGGCTGGTTCCGCCCCTGCTCGACGCGCCAGACCGAGTGCAGCCGGCCGCCGCGCAGCGCCCAGGCCTGCGTCGCCGCCGCCGTCGGCGGCGATCAGCCAGATGCGCTTCCCGCTCCGCCAGACCGCGGGCGCCGTGAAGAGATCCGTGCCCGAAGGCGTCGAGACGATCTGGAGCTCATGCCCCTTGTGCGGCCTGGTGCCGCGGATCCGCGCGAGCGAGAGGAGCCGGATCTTCCCGTCCTTGCCTCCCTCCGCGATGAGCTTCGACGTGAGGTAGACGGGTGAGGTCGAGCCCAGATCGAGATCTTCGGTGTTCAGCTTCGCCGTGTTCGTCGGCGTGTAGTTGCCGATGAGCTTCGCCTCCGGGGACAGGACGAGCACCGCGTCGCCCCAGTTCGAGTGGCCGTTCCAGGGCGCGTTGCCCGTCGCCACGAGAAGGTTGCCGCTGCCCGGAACGACGACGGCGCCCGCGCGTCCCCAGATCGCGGAGTCGCTTGCCCCACAGGTCGGCGGGTTCTGGATGCGGTGACGGGCCGAGCAGAGCGAGTTCCAGACATGCAGGATCCGGCCGTTCCCGGCGGCGATGACGACGACATGCCCCTGGTACGGCGGCGTGTCGCCGATGTAGCCGCCCGTCGTGGCGATGACGTGGCCCCGGTCGAAGTTGAGCGACGACGCGATCTTCTCGAACGACGGCAGCACCGTGATCGAGCGGCGCCAGGCGACGTGCCCGGTCGCGACCGAGAGCTTCTGGATCTTCCCGTCCGGCGACGCGGCGTAGATCCACTTGCGGCCGGGGTCGGCAACCGGCGTCGCCGTGGTGATCTGCGCCGTGCCCGCCACGTGGGAGTAGCTCGACGGCGTCCAGCGCCAGAGAATCTTCCCGTCCGCCGCGTCGATCGCGAGCGTGATCCCGTACGTCGTCGTGACGAAGAACGCGTCGTGGGTCGCGCCGCCGATCGAGACGCCGTGCAGGTAGATCGCCGAGGAGTCGACCGTGCCGGGCAGATGGACCTGCTGGCGAACGAGCGAGCCGACGTTCGCGGCCGTGATCCCGGTCGCGTTCGGGTCGTCGCTCGAGCGCCGCGCGTCCCAGCCGAAGCGCGTCCAGTCGTGGCTCGAACCGGCGAGCGTTTTCTGCGCGCCGGCGACCCCACCGGTCGCCCCGCTACCGCAGGCGGCCAGCAGCGCCGCGGCGACGAGGAGCAGAGCTAGGGACGAAGCAGAACGCGACGTAGCTCGTCCTCCTTGCCCGGCTCGAGGATGGCGAGCACCTGGTCGCCCGCTTCGAGGACGGTCGATCCGACGGCGATCTCGGCGCGGCCGCCGCGCATGACGGAGATGAGCCGCGAGCCTTCGGGCAGCGAGAGTGCCTCGATGCTGCGCCCCGCCGACGGCGAGTCCCCGTCGATCTGCACCTCGACGATCTCGAGGTTCTCGCCGCGCAGCTCGAGCAGGTGGATGAGGTCGTGCTCGGGCACCTCGTGCTCGACGAGCGCCATCACGCTCGAGGTCGCGCAGATGGTCGGCGCGATCCCCAACAGGTCGAAATGCGGCTGGTTGCGCGGGTCGTTGACGCGCGCGATCACCTTCGGCACGCCGTACTTCTCGCGCGCGAGCTGGCCGATGATCATGTTGTCCTCGTCGTCGCCGGTGAGGGCGAGCACGACGTCGGGCGGCCGCGCGATTCCCGCCCGTTCGAGGACGTAGAGCTCGGTCGCGTCACCGCGCTGCACCTGGTGCTCGAACTCGTCCTCGAGCGACTCGAAGCGGTCGCGCTTCTGCTCGATCAACGTCACCTCGTTGCCGAGCCGGAGGAGAGAGCGCGTGACGTTCGCGCCGATCTTGCCGCCGCCGGCGACGATGACGTACATCAGCTCACCACTTCTTCCGGCTCGGCGGGCGACGGGGCCGGGATCGCGCACGTCCGCGCCGCGTTCATCAGCTCGTCGATCGCGACACTCGTGGGATTGACCGTCGCGAGGCCGCGCTCCTTGTAGAACTTCGCGCGGGCCGGATCGAGCACGCGCACGACGACGCAGCGGACGTCGAACCGCTTCTGCGCGACCTGGCCGATGATGATGTTCGTGTTGTCGCCGTCGGTCGCGACGATGACGGCGTCGGCTTCCTCGATGCCCGCCCTACGCAGCAGATCGGCGTCCATGCCGTGACCGACGATGAACGTGTCGGGCCAGTTCTCACCGAGCCGCGAGAGCGCGTCCTCGTTCTCGTCGACGACGGTCACCTCCCAGCCCTCCTGGTGCAGCTGGAGCGCGATCGCGGAGCCGACGCGACCGCACCCGATCACGAGTGCCTTCAGTTCCCCCTCCATGACGAGCGGAGCGTAGCTCGCTCGGAGGATCCGACGGAACCTCTCGCTATGCCTCTTCGAGCACGCCCTGCGGGAACGCGACGACGAGGACCTCGGCCGGAGCCTTGCGCAGGACGTAGTCGACCGTCGGCGAGAAGAAGCGCGACTGGCGCCGCCAGCGCGGCGACGAACCGAGGACGATGAGATCTGCGCCCGTCTCCTCGGTCGCCTTGACGATCGCCTCGCCGATCGACCGCGCGCGGATCGAGCGACCCTCGACCACGACGCCGTGGTCCGCGCCGAGCGCGGCCGCCTCCGCGAGCGACTCCGCGGCCGCTTCCTCCTGCTTGTCGAGCGCAGAGTCGAGCGGCTGGTCGAGCGGCACCTTGATCACGTGGAGCGCCACGACCGCGGCCCCACGCTCCTGCGCGAGCTTGACCGCCGTGGCGACCATTTCCTCTCCGATCTCGCCGAGCTTCATCGGCACCAGGATCTTCGAGAACTCGACCTGGGGCAGCGCCTCCTCCTCGACGGGCTCGACGTGCTCGAGCAGTCCGGTGCCCCGACCGCGCCGGACGAGGAGATAGACGACGATCCCGCAGGCGAGCCAGATCGGGCCGGCGTAGCGGGCGCCGATGTGCGTCGCCATCGCGGCGACGAAGATCGCCGTCGTCGCAAGCGCTCCGACCACGGTGGGCAGCGGGACATCGGCGCCGCGGAAGCGAATCGAGAGCGGCACGCGGAAGGGACGCTCGAGATCCGGCTTCGAGAAGCGGAGCTTGATCACCGCAAGCTGCGCAGCCGTGAACGCGACGAGCACGCCGAAGCTGAAGAGGCTCGCGAGGAAGCCGACCGAGTTCGACGTGAAGTCCGACGCGATCAGGAGGACGATCGAGATCGTCGCGGCCGAGATCACGGTCTCGGGCGAGTGGAGGCTGCGGCGGCTGAGCCGGCCGAAGCGGCGCGGCAGCTGACCGTGCTCCGCGAGCGAGAACGCGAGCTTCCCGAAGCCGGAGTTCGACGTGATCGCCGCCACGAGCAGGATGAGCGCGCCGGTCAAGTCCGACGTACACCCGCAGCACCCGCTCGAGCCAGTACGCGATGTGCGGGCCGAGCGCGTAGACGACGCCCATCAGCGGCGCCTTCAGCCAGGTCGTGCCGAGCTCCGTCGTCCCGTTCGGCGCCGGGAAGGCAGAGAGTGCGACGAGCGCGATCAGCACCGTGACGAGGACGACCGCGCCGATGCCGGTGAAGAGACTCCGCGGCAGGTCGCGGCCCGGCTGGCGCACCTGCTCGGCGAGGTTCGCCACGGTCTCGAGACCCGTGTACGCGAGCAGCGCGAGCGGGAACGCGAAGGCGATCTCGTGCCACGAGGGCTGCGTGCCGAGGTGGAGCCCGCGCGTCAGCGCGCTCGGTGAGAAGAGAAAGGCGAAGCCCAGGAGCACCAGCAGCAGCTGGGTGACGAGATCCAGCAGCGGCACGACCACGCTGAAGGAGTAGAGCCTCGTCGGGCGGAACAGGCGCACGACCGCGATTCCGGCGATCACGAGGCAACCCACGATCAGGTCGCCCGGGTGGCGGGCGATCGACGGGACGCCGATCGCAAGCCCCAGGTAGTGCGGGAAGAAGAGGGCCGAGAGCGCGATCACGATCAGGTAGTCGAGGAAGAGCGCCCAGCCCGTGACGAATCCCGCGAGGTCGTTGAAGGCGACCCGGACGAAGGTCGCGGCCCCTCCCGTCTCGCCGATCGACGTCGTCCCCTCCGCGTACGACATCGTCACGACGAGGAAGAGGACGCCGACGATGGCCAGCACGACAGGCGTGAAGCCGAGCGCATGGAGCGCGACGATCCCGAGGGCGAAATAGAGAGACGACGCGACCTCGCCGTACGCGACCGAGGCGAGATCCGGTGCGTCCAGCACGCGTTGCAGCCGCGGCAGCTTGCGGGCCATTCGCCGGTGAGCCTAACGTTCTGCCGGAGGAGGTAGAGGCGCCCGGCTCCCAGCCCGATGAACAGCAGACCCAGGGCGAAGCCGACGACGCCTCCCCCCAGCGCGGCCGTCTCGACGAGGAGCGCGACTCCCGAGCACGATCGCCACCACGCCGAGGATCAGGATCGCGCGCCGGCGCAAGGTCACGCTGCCCGCTCGCGCGGGGTCGCGACCATGACGCGGCACGGCGCGTGGCGGAGCACGAAGTCGACGGCGTCGCCGAAGATCTGGCGCCGGCCGTGCTGCAGCTGCATGCGTCGCGGACCGGCCATGACGATGATCTCGGCGTTGCGGCGGATCGCCTCGTCGACGATCGCGCGACCGATCTTCCGGGTGCGCGCGATGCGGCCGATCACGGTCACGCCGTACGAGTCTCCGATCGCGCGGGCCTCGTCGAGCTGCTCGTTGGCCTCGCGCACGTCGTCCGGCAGCTCCGCATCGAGCGGCAGGTCGAGCGGCACCTCGATCGCCGTGAACGCCACGATCGACGCACGGCGCTCCGCGGCGAGCCGGCACGCGAAGTCCATCGCCTCGTCGGAGGCGTAGCCGGGCGCGATCGGCACGAGGATGCTGCGGAACTCGAGCACCGCGGCCGGCCCGAACTCGACGGGCGCGCGGACCGTCTCGGCGAGCGGCGCCTTCACGATGCGCCGCCGATAGAAGACGTAGAAGCCGAAGCCGATCACGAGCCAGGCGAGCCCGGCGTAGCGGACGGTCGGCGTCGTGATCACGATCACGAGCCACGAGAGCCCTGTGCCGAGGCCGCCGACGATCGCGAAGATCGGCCAGTTGACTCCGCGCATCCGCACGTTGGGCTTCGGCTTGAACGAGACCTCGTCGTGGTCGCGGTCCTTCATCCGGAGCCGGACCACCGAGGCGTGGGCGACCGTGAACGAGAAGGTCGCGCCGAAGGAGTAGACCGCGCCGAGGAACGCCGTCTTGCCGGTGAGGGTGAGCAGGATCGGGATCGCTCCGGCGAAGAACATCAGCGCCAGCCAGGGCGTCTTGAACTTCGGGTGGATCTTGCGGAACATGAGCGGCAGCTGCCGGTAGCCGGACATGGCGTACGTGATCCTCGAGGCGCCGATGACGCCGGCGTTCGCTCCGATGAAGAGGATCGTCGAGGCGAGGATCCCGAGATAGATGCGCAGGGAGTGCGTGATGGTCGCCGAGGTGATCCCGAGGTTGTTGACGAGGCCGAGCACCGGGTCGTTCTGGTAGCCGTGCTGGCCGTTGAGGGTCTGCTTCGGCGTCAGCGCAAGGAGCGACGTGTAGCCGTGGTCGGCGGTGTGGACGACGGGCATCGCCGAGAGCGCCACCCAGGGCAGCGTGAAGTAGATCGCGAAGACGGCGATCGCGACGAACAGCACCGCGCGAGGCACGGTCCGCAGGGGGTCGCGTGCCTCCTCCGACATGTTCGAGACGGTCTCGATGCCGGTGTAGGCGAGCATCGCGATCGGGATCGAGAGGAAGAAGTTGTTCCAGGTCGGTGCAGCACCGAGGTGGATGTTCGTGACGAGCACATGCGGCGAGAAGACGAGGATGAAGCCGAGCAGCACGAGCAGCAGCTGCGTCGCGAAGTCCGTCACCGCCAGGACGACGTTCAGCTTGGCGGACTCCTGGACGCCGATGATGTTCACGACCACCAGCGCCGCGATCACGACGACCCCGCCCACGATGTCCCACGGGTTCTGGCGCAGCGGAGGCCAGAAGACGGACAGGTAGTGCGGGACGAAGAACGCCGAGACGGCGATCGTCGCGACGTAGTTGAGCATCTGCGCCCACGCCGCCTCGAACGAGACGGTCTCGTTGAAGGCGTGACGCGCGAAGCTCGACGAGCCGCCCGCCTCCGGGTAGCGCACCGTTCCCTCGGCGTACGTCGCGGCCGTGCACGCGAAGATCAGGCCGGCGATGATGAAGACGATCGGCGTCAGGCCGAGCGCGTAGACCGCTACGAGGCCGAGCGCGTAATAGATCGACGAGCCGACGTTGCCGTAGGCGGTCGCGAAGAGCGCGTTCGTTCCGAGGACGCGCTCGAGCTGCTGGGCCTGGCGGCGCCGTCGTGCCACGGCGTGACTGTAGTGCTCTGCGCGGTTGAACCTGCTCCGGCAACCGGGCCGGTCGCGATCATCACGCGGCACGGCGCGTCGCGGACGAGCAGGAGGACGTCGCGGGCGAAGGCGCGGTGGAAGCCTCGCCGCGACGCGACCGGTGCGCCGACGACGACGAGCTCGGCCCGATGCTCGGCAGCGACGCGCGCGACGTCCTCGCCGAGGCTTCCCGGCCGCGTCCGCACGAGCACCCGGCGGACGCCGACGCCGTACGACGCCGCGACCGTAGTCGCCGACTCGAGCCGCTCCTTCAGGTCGGTGAGCCGACCGTCCATGTGAGCGTTCAGCGGCAGCTCGCGCTCGACTATGAGCGGCGCGACGAGCAGCACGCGCGCGCCGCGGTCGGCCGCGAGGCGGCAGGCGAGATCGAGGGCATGCTCGGTCTCCTCCCGGTCGAGCAACGGCACGACGATGCTGCGGTAGGCGATCGAGCCGGTCCAGCGCGCGAAGTGACGCGCCCGCCGATGGAAGACCCTGAGATCCGGCACCCTCATCGGATGAGCTGGTACGGGACGGACGCGAGGATCACGTTGGGCTCGACGAGCAGCCGTCGCTTCACGTAGAGGGCGCGCTGGTTGTGCAGGAGGCGGGCCCAGCCGCGGAGGATCAGCTCCGGGAGGACGACGAGGACGTCAGAGCCTTCGTCGGTGAGCTCCCGCAGGTAGGCGAGTAGCGGATCGCCGATGTCGCGGTACGGCGCCGCGAGCACCTCGAGCTGCATGCGGGCGTCCTGGGCGAGCCACTTGCGCCGGATCGCGGCCGCCTCGATCTCGTCGAACGCGAAGTTGACTGCACGCGTGTCCGGCAGTCCGATCGCCTCGGCCCAGTTCACCGCGCGCATCGAGGCGGCGTTGGCGCCGGAGACGAAGATCCGTACAGCCAGCGGCCGTCCGCCCGCACTCTCGTCCACCGTCGGCACATCCGCGACGACTACGCCTGGCTCGGTCAGGAGCCGCAACTTGAGCGCGAACTCGAACGGATGCCGCGCCTGCTCGACGAGCGAGCGGCGGCGGAACTGCTCCGGGACGACGACCGTGACGAAGTCGGACTCGCCGCGCGGCAGCCGCCAGACCTGCTCGAGCACCGCGTCGACCGTGCCGCCCTGCGGGTCGAGCGTCTCGAGCAGCGGCGCGCCGCCGGAGGCGTGGAACCAGCGCGGGCCGATTCCCGGATCACTGCCCCGGCGCGGGACGTGGATCGCACGGAACCCGTCGGGAGCGATCGTGCGTGCGAAGGCGAGCGCGCGCTCGGCCGCCGGGTCGAGCTCCTCGACGACCAGCAGCGTCCGGTTGCGGGCCTCCGGTGCCGCCACCACCGCAGCCGCACCGGCGCTCAGGCGTCGCCCGACCCGGCGGTAGTGCCGCCGCACACCGAGCATTGCGAGGACGAGCAGCGGAATCGCGACGGTGACGAGCCAGGCGCCTTCGGCGAACTTCGTCCAGATCACGATCGCGGCCACGAGCCCCGTGGCGGTAGCCCCGACGCCGTTCACGAGCGCGCGCCCACGCCAGCCGGGCGTACGTGTGCGGAACCAGTAGCGCACCATTCCCAGCTGCGAGAGCGTGAAGGCGGTGAAGACGCCGATCACGTAGAGGTGGATCAGGCTGTTGGTGTTGGCCTTGTAGATCACGAGCAGACCGGCCGCCGCCGCCGCGAGCACGAGCATCCCGTTCGAGAAGACGAGCCGGTCGCCGAGGTTCGAGAACTGCCGCGGCGCGAAGCGATCGCGGGCGAGCAGGGCCGACAGCCGGGGAAAACCCTGGAACGACGTGTTCGCGGCGAGCACGAGGATGAGCAGCGTCGTCGCCTGGACGGCGTAGTACATGAAGCCGCCGAACGAGCCGGCGGGGAAGACGGTGCGCGCGATCTGCGAGACGACCGAGTCCGTCGAGCTGGGCAGCGCGTGGACCTGGACCGCGAGATATGAGACGCCGAGGAACATCGCGATCGCGAGCGTCCCCAGCACGGCGAGCGTCTTGGCCGCGTTCTTGCCCTGCGGATGCCGGAATGCGTTGACGCCGTTCGCAATCGCCTCCACGCCGGTCAGGGCGGTCGAGCCCGACGAGAACGCGCGCAGCAGGACGAAGACGGTGACCGCTCCGACGCCGGCCGGCAGCGGGTTCGGGACCACCGCTCGGTGCAGGTTTCCCGTCAGGTCGTCGACGAGCCCGACGCCGACGAGCACGAAGATCGAGGCCACGAACGCGTACGTCGGCAGCGCGAACAGGAGCCCCGACTCCCGCACCCCGCGCAGGTTCGCGAGGACGATCAGGGCGAGACACGCGAGCGAGAGTCCGACCTTGTGCGAGCTCAGCGCCGGCGCAAACGAGGTGATCGCATAGATGCCGGCCGAGATCGAGACCGCGACCGTGAGCACGTAGTCCGTCAAGAGCGCTGCTGCCGCGACCAGGCTCGGAGCCGTGCCAAGGTTCTCCCGCGCGACGACGTACGCGCCGCCGCTCGTCTCGTACACGCGCACGGTCTGCCGGTACGAGAGGACGACGATCCCGAGCAGAACCGCGATCGCGATCGAGATCGGGAAGACGAGGTGCGCCGAGGCCGCCGAGGCGGCGACGAGGACGACGAGAGCCGACTCGGTGGCGTAGGCGACGGACGAGAGCGGGTCGGAGGCGAAGATCGGGAGCGCGAGCCACTTCGGCAGCAAGGTCTCGTGCATCTGGCCGGTCTGCATCGGCCGGCCGACGAGCACGCGACGCAGGCGCTTCGGCTCCAGCGTGTCCTCCTGCCGCGTGGCGGTGCTCACGGCTCGAGCTCCACGAGCACGCGCGCGAGCGCACGGCTGAGATCGCCGGCGTGGTCGTCGTAGAGCGGACTGGCGGGGTCGCGCAGCAGACGGCGGAGCTGCAGCACTCCGCGCGCGGTGACGGGCCGGCCGTCGAGCATCCGTTGCTCGAGTCGGCCCAGCATCTCCCCGTGCCGGCGCGCCACACCCCGCCGCAACGGCGAGGCCGACGGCAGCCGAGCCGGGTCGATCCGGCGCAGCGTCCGGTCGAGCTCGCGCGCGAGACCGTGGCGGGTCGCGGGGTCGACGAGCTCGAGCGTCCGCCACCGGACGACGTCCGATCCCTCCACGCCCACCGCCGAAGCGAGGATCAGTCGGTCGGCGCTGCGGCGGATCGCACGCAGCTCGGCGCGGGCGCGCTCGGCGCGAACCGCGGCGGCGAGGGCGAAGCAGGCCGCGGCGCCCACGCCGGCGAGCCGGAGCTGCGGAGCGGCTTCGAGCACGAGCGCAACGAGGGCGATCGCAAGCAGCGGCAGAGCGGCCCGCCCGGGCCGCGGAAGATCCATACCGCCGAAGGACTGGGCATGGCTCGCCATGCTCCGACGGTAGGCCCGCCGGTGTCAAGCGAGGCTCAGGGTTTCGGCGCGCGTCTCAGGAAGATCTCAAGCCTGCTCGGCGAGCCGGTATCCGGCGCCGGGTTCCGTGAGGATGTAGCGCGGCCGAGCGGGATCCGCCTCGAGCTTGCGGCGCAGCTGCGAGACGTAGACGTGGAGGTAGTGCGACTCGTCGCCGTAGCCCCTCCCCCACACCTCGCGCAGCAGCGCCGCGTGGGTGAGGAGCTTGCCGGGGTTGCGGGCGAGAACGCGGAGCAGCGCGAACTCGTGCGGCGTGAGCTGGACGGGCTCGCCGCCGACCGAGACGGCTCGCTTCTCGAGATCGATCCGCAGGTCGCCGAGCTCGACGACCGGCTCCGCGGGAGCGTCGGCGCGGCGCAGCGCCGCACGCAGACGCGCGAGCAGCTCGTCGATGCTGAACGGCTTGGTCACGTAGTCGTCGGCGCCGGCGTCGAGCGCCGCCACTTTCTCCGCCTCGTCGCCGACGACGGAGAGGACGATCACGGGCGCGCTGCTCCACGTGCGCAGCTCGCGCGTGACCTCGGTGCCGCTGCCGTCGGGCAGCACGAGGTCGAGCACGACGGCGTCGGGCGGGTTCGCGGCGAGGGCGGTCAGCGCCTGCTCGGCCGTCTCGGCGGTCTCGACGTCGTAGCCGGCCCCGCGCAGGCTCGTCCGCAGCGCGCGCAGGATCTGCGGCTCGTCGTCGACCACGAGAACGCGCAGGCCGCTCATGCCCGCACCGCAGCCGGACGCTCGGCGAGCGGCAGCGAGAGGACGAGATGGCCGCCCGCAGGGTCGTCCTGCGCCCAGAGCCGGCCGCCGTTCGCCTCGGCGAAGCCGCGCGCGATCGAGAGACCCAGACCCGAACCGAGTTGTCCCGCGGTGCCGCGCCGGAAAGGCTGGAAGAGCGCGTCCCGCTCCTCGGCCGGCAGGCCTGGCCCGCGGTCGACCACGTGAAGGCGCAGCTCGGTTGCACCCGACTCCGCGCGGACGAGGACGCTGGACCCCGGCGGCGAGTAGTGGAGCGCGTTGTCGATGAGGTTCGCCAGCACCCGCTCGACCTGCGCGGCGTCGACCTCCACCGGCGGCGTCTCGGGCCTCACGTCGAGACGCACGCGAGCGGCGTCGTCGCCGAGCCCCGCGAGCGCCTGCCCCACGAGCTCGTCCACGTGCCAGAGCTCGCGGTGCGGCTCGACGGCGCCGGCCTCGAGCCGCGAGAGATCGAGGAGCTGACCCACGACGCGATCGAGCCGCGCGGCCTCGCTGCGGATCGTCTCGGCGAGCGCGAGCCGATCGTCGGCCTCCAGCGACAGCCCTGGGCTGGCGAGCGCGTCGGCGGAGGCCAGGATCGCCGTCAGCGGCGAGCGAAGGTCGTGCGAGACCGCGCGCAGCAGAGCCGTCTTGAGCGCGTCGCTCCGCCGCAAGGCCTCGGCCTCGAGCGCTTCGGACTCGAGGCGGCTCCGCTCGGCGACGACCGCGAGCAAGGCCGCAAGCGACGGCAGGAAGCGGCGCCTGACGGCTTCGTCGACCGTCGCCTCCTCGTCGAGGAAGAGCGTCGCCACGCAGCGCAGCCCGGCCTCGACGGGCAACGATTGCTCTCCGTCGCCCGGCGGCCGCTCGCCGAGCTCGAGCCGCGCGCCCTCCACGCCGAGCACGCCGGCGGTGAGGGCGGCGAGGCGCCCGAGCTCCTCGTCGAGGCTCCGGCCCCGCAGCAGGTCGAGCGCCGCCTCGGCCAGCGCGTGCGCCTCGGCGCGCCGCTGCTCGGCGTCGTCCCGCCGCGCGCGAGCCCGCGCGGCCAGCGCGCCGACAGCGAAGGCGATGGCGAGATAGACCGCGAGCGCGAGCCAGTTCTGGCCCTCCTGGAGATTGAACGAGTGATACGGCGGCAGGAAGAACCAGTTGAAGACGAGCATGCTCACGACCGAGACGATCGCGGCGAGGGCCGTCCCCCAGAAGATCGCGACGGGCAGGACGGCGAGCACGTAGAGCGCGCCGAGGCTGAGCACCGGCACGTGCGGCTTGAGCAGTGCAACGACGGCGCTCACGAGCACGACGAGCCCGGCGCTCGCCAGCACGCCCACGAGGAGCTCGGCCCGCGTTCTCATGCGTGGAAACGGTACTCAGGCGGCGTGCCTGGACGCCGTTCGCGCGGCCGTTCGGGCTCGGCTTGAGCACGATCGTCTCGGCGGGCGCGTGCGCGAGGATCCAGGTCACGTCCTTGGCGGTGAAGCCTCCGCCGCGGCCGTTCGGCGCCGGGGCGACGATCCGGTCGAACTGCTCCTCGTCCCAGAGGCGCTGCAGCGCATGCGTCGGGCTGCGGCCCTTCTCGATCCGTGCGTCGACCGGAACGTCGGCCCGCAGCGCCGCGTGTTCGACCGCCTCGAGCAGCGGCAGCGCGACCGCGACCTCGTCGCGCAGCGGCGAGTCCTCGGAGTAGCGAAGCGGCACGAGCAGGAGATAGGCCGGCACGAGCGTCGCGTTCTCGGCGTGCGCGAGGCGGATGGCGGCGTCGAGCACGGTCGGGTCGAGCGTGCCGCCGGTGAAGGGAACGAGGATCCGGCGAACGCCGGCGTGCGGCTTGCGGAGCCGGAAGCCGCTGCGGACGACGAGCGCCGCACCGAGCCCGGCCGCAAGAGCGGCGAGCGCGATGACGGCGGCGATCATCCGGGCAACCGGTCCCGGTCGGCGCGGTTCGCAACGACGCGGATGTCGAGGCCCGGCAGCTCGCGCACCATGCGGGAAAGGAGCGAGCCGCCGAAGATCTCGCGGCGGCGCGACTCGTCGGGCGTGCCGACGAAGATGTAGGTCGAGCCGCGCTCGGCGGCGACCCGGCGCACCGTGGCGACGAGGTCGTCCCCCTCTTCCTCGAGGAAGTGGGCGCCGAGGACGCCGGCGAGCCGGCGCAGGGCGGCGAGTTGAGTCGACTTCCTCCTCGGTCGGAGGCCGGCCGGGCGGCTTGACCCAGACCACATCCATTTCCGTGCCGAGCCGCTGTGCGGAGCGCCACGCGCGCCGCAGGATGCGCTGCGATTTCGGCTGCGGCTCGACGAGGGCGAGCACTCGCTCGCCCACCGCCTGCCGGCTGAGCGGCTCGAGCGGCCTGGCTGCGCGACGGGCCTCCACGTCTTCGGCGACCTCCCGCAGCGCGAGCTCCCGCAGCACGGCGAGCTTGTCGGCGCGGAAGAAGTTGTCGAGAGCGACCTGCGCCCGTTCCTTGCGGGTAGACCTTCCCCACCCGCAGGCGCTCCTGGAGCTCCTCGGGCGAGAGGTCGACGAGGATCACCTCGTCGGCGTCGTCGAGGACGTGGTCGGGGAACGTCTCGCGCACGCGGATCTCGGTCAGTTCGAAGATCGCGTCGTTGAGGCTCTCGAGATGCTGGACGTTGACGGTCGAGATGACGTCGATTCCCGCCTCGAGCACCTCCTGGATGTCCTGCCAGCGCTTCTCGTTGCGCATCCCGGCGGCGTTCGTGTGCGCGAGCTCGTCGATCAGAGCGAGCGCGGGACGTCGCGCGAGGAGCGCGTCGACGTCCATCTCGTCGAGCTCGAGGACCCCGTGCTGCGCGCGCAGCCGCGGCACGACTTCGAGCCCCTCGGCGAGTGCCGTCGTCTCCGGCCGATCGTGCGGCTCGAGGTAGCCGATCACGACGTCCCGCCCCTCCTCCTGAGCCTGCCGGCCTTCGAGCAGCATCCGGTACGTCTTGCCGACGCCCGCGGCCATCCCGAGCAGGATCCGGTAGTGACCTCGTGCCACTCCACCTCACGCTCCGAAGACATTGTGGACGAGCAGGTCGATGAGCTTGATCCCGATGAAGGGCAGGATCATGCCGCCGAGCCCGTAGATCAGGAGGTTGCGGCGCAGCAGCGCGGTCGCGCCGATCGCGCGGTACTTGACGCCCCGCAGCGCAAGCGGCACGAGCGCCGGGATGATCAGCGCGTTGAAGATGATCGCCGAGACGATCGCGCTCTGCGGGTCGCCCAGGTGCATGACGTTGAGCGCGCCGAGCGGCCCGGTTTGCCCCGGCCTGGTCGCGTAGGTGGTGGCGAACATCGCGGGCAGGATGGCGAAGTACTTCGCGACGTCGTTCGCGATCGAGAACGTCGTCAGCGCGCCGCGGGTGATCAGGAGCTGCTTGCCGACCTCGACGATCTCGATCAGCTTGGTGGGGTTCGAGTCGAGGTCGACCATGTTGCCGGCCTCCTTCGCGGCCGACGTGCCGGTGTTCATCGCGACCCCGACGTCGGCCTGGGCGAGCGCCGGCGCGTCGTTCGTGCCGTCGCCGGTCATCGCGACCATGCGCCCCTCGGTCTGCTCGTCCTTGATCAGCGCCAGCTTCGCCTCCGGCGTCGCCTCCGCGAGGAAGTCGTCGACGCCCGCCTCCTGCGCAATCACGGCGGCGGTGACGCGGTTGTCGCCGGTGATCATCACCGTGCGGATGCCCATGCGGCGAAGCTCGTCGAAGCGCTCGTTCATCCCGCCTTTGACGATGTCCTTGAGGTGGACGACGCCGAGGGCGAAGTTGTCGCGGGCGACGACGAGCGGAGTGCCACCCTGCTCGGCGACGTGCTGGACGGCCGTGTCGATCTCGGCGGGAGCACGGCCACCGTTCTCGGCGATGAACGCCTTGACGGCGTCGGCAGCGCCCTTGCGGATCATCGTCCCGTTCAGGTTGACGCCGCTCATCCGGGTCGTGGCGCTGAAGGGGACGAACTCGTGCTCGCCGAGGACGCGCTCGCGCAGGTCGAACTTCTCCTTCGCCAGCACGACGATCGAGCGGCCCTCCGGCGTCTCGTCGGCGAGCGACGCGAGCTGGGCGACCTCGGCCAGCTCACGCTCGTCGACGCCCGGCGCGGGGATGAACTCGGTCGCCTGCCGGTTGCCCAGCGTGATCGTGCCCGTCTTGTCGAGCAGGAGCACGTCCACGTCTCCCGATGCCTCCACGGCGCGACCCGACATCGCGAGCACGTTGCGCTGCACCAGCCGGTCCATCCCGGCGATGCCGATCGCCGACAGCAGCGCACCGATCGTGGTCGGGATCAGCGCGACGAGGAGCGCGATCAGGACCGTCTCCGAGAGCTGCGTGTGCGCGTAGATCGCGTACGGCCGCAGAGTCACGACGGCGGCGACGAAGGTGATCGTCAGGCCGGCGAGGAGGATGTTCAAGGCGATCTCGTTGGGCGTCTTGCGCCGCGCTGCACCCTCGACGAGCGCGATCATCCGGTCGAGGAACGACTGCCCCGGCTCCTGGGTGACTTCGATCACGAGCCGGTCGGAGAGGAGCTTCGTGCCGCCCGTGACGGCCGAGCGGTCGCCGCCCGCCTCGCGGATGACGGGAGCCGACTCGCCGGTGATCGCCGATTCGTCGACGGAGCCTGCGCCCTCGATCACGTCACCGTCGGCGGCGATCGTCATCCCCGCCTCGACGACGATCACGTCGCCCTTCTGGAGGTCGGGAGCGGCGACCTCCTCGACATGGCCGTCATGCAGACGGCGAAGTGCGGTCGTCGTCGTCCTCGTCGCGCGAAGTGCGTTCGCCTGCGCCTTGCCGCGGCCCTCGGCGATCGCCTCGGCGAAGTTCGCGAACAGCACGGTCAGCCACAGCCAGATCGCGATCACGCCGACGAACCAGAGCTGCGCCGTCGTTCCCCTGCGCGAGATCCTTGAAGAAGATGACGGTCGTGATCACGCTGCCGAGCTCGACGATGAACATGACCGGGTTCTTCAGCTGGAGGCGCGGGTCGAGCTTCGGGAACGAGTCGCGGATCGCCGCGAGGACGAGGTCGCGCGAGAACATGCTCGTCGAGCGGCGCGCCATCAGCTGCTCGCCTGCCGGTCGAGAGCGAGGTTGAGATTCAGGACGTTGACGCCGGGCTCGCCGAAGAAGCCGAGCGTTCGCTGTTCGGTGTTCCGCTGGATCAGCTGGTCGACGGTTGCAAGCGGCAGACGGCGCACGGCCGCGACCCGTCGCGCCTGCAGGTTCGCGTAGGCGATCGAGATCTCCGGGATCGATCCCCGAGCCGGACGGCACCACGGCGTCGACCGGGATCTGGTGGATCGTGAGCCCGGGGTTGTACGGGCCTTCGAGCTTGAGGATCGCCGCGGCGTTCTGCTTCACGAGCTTCGCGAGCGCGGGGTTCGTCGGCCCGAGGTTCGAGAAGGTCGTGAAGGCGGGGTTGTAGGGCGGCGAGGTGGCCGAAGGCCGCTCGTGGAAGTAGCCGGGGAACGAGAACGACTGCGCGGCGAGGCTGGAACCGATGACGGTCCCGCCGCGCTCGACCAGGCTCCCGTTCGCCTGGTGCGACATCGTGAGCTGCGCGACGCCGGTCATGAGCGCCGGGTAGCCGAAGCCGAGGACGACGGTCAGCACGACGATCGCGACCACCGAGGCGAAGAGGGCGCGCAGCATCAGTGCATCAGCCCTTCCACGATCGGCCCGAGCGTCAGGGCCGGCAGGATCATCAGCCCGGCCGTGAGCGCGATGACGCCGAGGAGCATGACGCCGAACGTCCCGCCGTCGGTGCGGAACGTCCCGGCCGAGGCAGGGACGACCTTCTTCGACGCGAGCGAGCCTCCGATCGCGAGCCCGGCGAGCAGCGGGAAGAACCGGCCGAAGTAGAGCGCGATCGTGCCGAACGTGGTCGAGAACGTCGTCGCGCCATAACCGGCGAAGGCGCTCCCGTTGTTGTTCGACTGCGACGTGTAGGCGTAGAGCGTCTCGGTGAACCCGTGCGCGCCCGGATTGAAGATCGAGGCGAGGCCGGCAGGCGTCACGATCGCCACCGCCGCCATCACGAGCGCCATCGTCGGGACCGCGAGCGCGCCGACGGCTGCCAGCTTCATCTCGCGCGCCTCGATCTTCTTGCCCAGCCATTCGGGCGTGCGGCCGACCATCAGCCCCGCCACGAACACCGCGATGAGCACGTAGAAGATGAGCCCGTAGATGCCCGAGCCGACGCCGCCCGGCTCCACCTCGCCGAGGAACATGTTGATCAAGGGCACAGCTCCGCCGGCGGGCGTGAAGGCGTCGTGTCCGCCGTTGACCGAGCCGTTGGAGACGTCGGTCGTCGCCGTCGCCCAGAGGGCGGTGTTGGCGATCCCGAAGCGGACCTCCTTGTCGGTCATGTTCCCGCCCGACTGGCTCGCGCTCTGTCGTGATGTTCACGCCGGACTGCCGCAGCACCGCCGAGCCGTGCTGCTCCGACGGGAAGGCGACCGAGACGCCGATCGCGAAGATCGAGAAGCAGACCGCGTAGAGCACCCACGCGTGCCGCCGCGCGAAGACCATCCGCCCGAACATCACGACCTGCGCGAACGGGATCAGCAGGATCGCGAGCATCTCGAGGAAGTTCGAGACCGGCGTCGGGTTCTCGAAGGGGACGGCCGAGTTCGAGTCGTAGTAGCCGCCGCCGTTCGTCCCGAGCTGCTTGATCGAGATCATCGAGGCGACCGGGCCGCGCGCGATCGTCTGGTGCGCGCCTTGCAGCGTCGTCGCCGTGACGGGGCCGTGGAAGGTCTGCGGAACGCCTTGCGAGATCAGGACGATCGCCAGCACGATCGAGAGGGGCAGCAGGATGTAGACGATCGAGCGGTAGAGGTCGCGCCAGAAGTTGCCGAGCCCCACTCCACCGCCGCGGCGCGCAACTCCGCGCGCCACCGCCGCGAGCACCGCGAGCCCGGCCCCGGCCGAGACGAACTGCTGCACCGCGAGCCCGGCCATCTGGCTGAGGTACGACATCGTCGCCTCGCCCGCGTAGTACTGCCAGTTCGTGTTGGTGACGAAGCTCGCGGTCGTGTTCAGCGCGACCGTCCACGGAACGGCCGGCAGATGGCCGGGGTTGAGGAAGAGGTGCCCCTGCAGGCGCAGCAGCCCGTAGAGGAAGACGCTGAAGCCGACCGTGAAGACGATCACCGAGAGGCCGTACTGCTTCCAGTCCTGGTCGGTCGCCGCGTCGCGGCCGAGCAAGCGCAGGAACGCGCGCTCGACGACGTCGCCCTTCTCGCGGGTGTAGACGCGCGCCATCCAGATGCCGAGCGGATAGCTCAGCGCGACCAGGAGGGCCGCGTAGACGAGGATCTGGCCGATCCCCTGGCCCATCAGAGTTTCTCCCCGCGGAAGAGCGCGTAGAGGAGGTAGACGAGGACGGCGAGCGAGATCGCGAGCCCGAACGCGTCGCCGGCGCTCACTAGATCCGCTCCAGGCCCCAGCGGAGGATGAGGATCACCGCGAAGCAGCCCGCGACGATCAGCAGCGCATAGACGTCGTCCACGCCTTCGACGGTAGGACCACGCGCCTGAATGCCGCCTGACGATTCGCGGCGGCGGCCTGACGATTTCCTAAAGGTCTTCTAAGGCGCTACGAGGCGGTAACCGGCGCCGGTCTCCGTCAGGAGGTAGCGCGGGTGCGCGCGGTCCGGCTCGATCTTGCGGCGCAGCTGGGAGACGTTCACCTGCAGCAGATTGGCCGCGTCGGAGTAGCCCGGCCCCCAGACCTCCTGCAGGAGCTGACGCTGCGTCAGCAGCTTGCCGACGTTGAGCGCGAGGACCCGCAGGAGGTCGAACTGGTGCGGCGTCAGGTGGACGGGCTTCCCGGCCATCCGCACCTCGCGCTTCTGCAGGTCGACGACCAGCTCCCCCACCTCGATCACCGGCTCGCCGCTCGGCGCGGTGCGGCGGAGGACGGCGCGCAGGCGCGCGAGCAGCTCGTCGATCCCGACCGGCTTCGTCACGTAGTCGTCGGCTCCGGCATCGAGCGCGGCCACCTTCTCGCGCTCCTCGCCGACGGCCGAGAGCACGATGATCGGCGCGCTGCTCCAGCCGCGGAGCTCACGCGCGACGTCGGTGCCGGTGCCGTCGGGGAGCACGAGGTCGAGGACGACCGCTTCGGGCGGACGCAGCGCAGCCGCGGCGAGCGCGCCTTCCGCCGTCTCGGCGGTGTCGACCTCGTAGCCGGCGCCACGGAGGCTGGTGCGCAGCGCGCGCAGGATCTGCTGCTCGTCGTCGACGACGAGGACGCGCGGCCCGGTCACGCCGGAACCTCCACCGGCGATGCCACGGGCAGCGCGAGGACAAACGTGGCGCCCTGCCCGGCATGCGACTCGACCCAGACGCGGCCGCCGTTCGCCTCCGCGAAGCCGCGCGCGATCGCGAGGCCCAGCCCGGCCCCGCGGGCCGCGTCGCCGTGCCCGAGCCGCGCTGGAACGGCTCGAAGATCCGCGCCGCCTCGTCGGACGGAATTCCCGGCCCGTGGTCGACGACGCGCACGAGCACCTCCGATCCGATCTGCCGCACCTGGACGCGGACCGACTCCTCGGGAGGCGAGTAGCGCAGCGCGTTCTCGACGAGGTTTGCGAGGACGGAACCGGCCTGGTGGAGATCGGCATGCACGAGCGGCAGGTCTTCGTCGGGCAGGACCACCTCGACGCGGCTGCCCGCCTCGACGCCGTCGAGCACCTGCAGGACGAGGTCGTCGACCGGCCAGTCGCCCGGCTCCGGAGCAGCCGCCCCCGCCTGCAGGCGCGAGAGGTCGAGCAGGTTGCGGACGATGCGGTCGAGCCGCTCGGCCTCGCCGAGGATCGTCTCGGCGAGCTCGCGGCGGTCCTCGGCCGCGAGCGAGAGCTCGCCGTGGGCGAGAGCGCCGGCCGACGTGAGGATCGCCATCAGCGGCGAGCGCAAGTCATGGCTGACCGCGCGCAGCACCGCCGTCTTCATCGCGTCGCTGCGCCGCAGCGCCTCGGCCTCGAGCGCCTCCTCCGCGAGCCGCTCCCGCTCGGCGGTCACCTCTCGCAGCGCCTGGAGAGCCGCCTCGGCCTCTTCGGCGCGCCGCCGCGAGCGGGTTGCGAGCTCGCTGACCACGACGGCCGTGACGAGGAAGACGAGCAGCGCGAACCAGTTGCGCGTGTCCTGCAGGGTCAGCGTGTAGAGCGGCGGCAGGAAGAAGAAGTTGAAGGCGAGCATGCTCCCGAGCGACGTCCCGATGCCGTATGCGAGTCCCCACGCGACGGCGACCGGGATGATCGCGAGCAGGTAGAGCACGGCGAGGCTGAGGACGGGCACGTGGCCCTTCAGCAACTCGATTGCGCCCGTGACGAGCGCGAGCGCGGCGGCCGAGGCCGCGACCCGGGTGAGCGTTCTCACCCGGGCAACGGTACTCCCTGGCCCGAACGGGCGGCTAGCCGTGAATCGAGACGAGGAGCGGGATGAGCAGGATCGCGACGATGTTCGTGATCTTGATCATCGGGTTGATCGCAGGACCGGCCGTGTCCTTGTACGGGTCGCCGACCGTGTCGCCCGTGACCGCGGCCGCGTGGGCCTCGGAGCCCTTGCCGCCGTAGAGGCCGTCCTCGATCAGCTTCTTCGCGTTGTCCCAGGCCCCGCCGCCCGCCGTCATCGCGATCGCGAGGAAGAGGCCCGTCACGATCGTCCCGATCAGCAGGCCGCCGAGCATCTTCACGCTGATAATGCCCACCACGATCGGGAACAGGATCGGCACGATCGCCGGCGCGATCATCGAGCGGATCGCCGAGCCCGTGACGATGTCGATCGCCGGGCCGTACTCCGGCCGCTCGGTGCCCTCCATGATCCCGGGGTGCTCGCGGAACTGGCGGCGCACCTCCTCGACGACCTCGCCGCCGACGCGGCCGACGGCCTGCATGGCGAGCGAGGCGAACAGGAACGGCATCAGGCCGCCGATCAGCAGGCCGGCGATCACCCAGGCGTCGTTGAGCTGGAAGATCGTCGGCAGGCCATGCTGCGCCAGTCCGTCGGAGTAGGAGCCGAAAAGGACGAGGGCGGCGAGCGCGGCGGAGCCGATCGCGTAACCCTTCGTCACGGCCTTCGTCGTGTTGCCGACCGCGTCGAGCGGGTCGGTGATGGCGCGCACCTCCGGCGGGAGGTCGGCCATCTCGGCGATGCCGCCGGCGTTGTCGGTGACCGGGCCGTAGGCGTCGAGCGCCACGATGAGGCCGGTCATCGAGAGCTGCGCCATCACGGCGACGCCGATCCCGAACAGGCCCGCGAAGTGGTTGGCGAGCAGGATCCCGATCGCGATCACGATGACCGGCAGCGCCGTCGCCTGCATGCCGATGGCGAGGCCCTCGATGATGTTCGTGGCGTGGCCGGTCTGCGACGCGCGCGCGATCGACTTGACCGGGTTCCAGCGCGTGCCGGTGTAGTACTCGGTGATCCCGACCAGCAGCGCGGTGATCGCGAGGCCGACCAGCGCCGAGCCGTAGAGGTCGCCGAAGGAGTAGTCTGAGATGAACGAGCAGCGGTTGCCGAGGTGTGGGCGCTCGGCGTGCCGACGAACGCCTTCGTGACCGGGATGAAGAGGAGCGCCGAGATGAGCGTCGCGACGAGACCGCGCGGTAGAGCGCGTTCATGATGTTGCCGCCCTCGCGGACGCGCGCGAACTGGACGCCGATGATCGAGGCGATGATCGAGACGCCGCCGATCGCGAGCGGGTAGAGCCAGAGGCTCTTGCCGACATGCGAGGCGGTGGTGACGCCGAGCAGCATCACGGCGACCGCGGTCACCGCGTAGGTCTCGAACAGGTCGGCGGCCATGCCGGCGCAGTCGCCGACGTTGTCGCCGACGTTGTCCGCGATCACGGCCGGGTTGCGCGGGTCGTCCTCCGGGATGCCGGCCTCGATCTTGCCGACGAGGTCGGCGCCGACGTCCGCGGCCTTCGTGTAGATGCCGCCGCCGAGCCGGGCGAAGACGGAGATGAGCGAGCCGCCGAATGCGAGCCCGACGAGATGATTGATCGCCTGCTGCGGGCTGTCGCCGATCCAGCCGGTGAGGATCCCGTAGTAGCCCGCGACGCCGAAGAGCCCGAGGCCGACGACGAGGAGGCCCGTCACCGAGCCGGCGCGGAACGCGACGTTGAGCGCCGGCGGCAGCCCGTGCCGCGCAGCCTCTGCGGTCCGCACGTTCGAGCGCACGGCGACGTTCATCCCGATGAAGCCGGCCGCGGCCGACAGGACCGCGCCGATGAGGAAGCCGATCGCCGTCCCCCAGCCGAGCGAGTGGTAGAAGCCGAGCAGCAGGAACGGCACGATCGCGACGATCGCGATCGTCTGGTACTGGCGGCGCAGGTACGCGGCGGCGCCTTCCTGCACGGCGTGCGCGATCTCCTGCATCCGCTCGTTGCCGGCCGGCTGCCGCAGCAGCCAGACCGTGAGGTAGATGCCGTAGAGCGACGGCCGCGCCCGCGCAAAGCAGCGCGAACAGCACGGCGTGATCCATGAACCAACTCATCAGGTAGGGCTCCCTCCGGGGCGTTACAAAGTCAACGCCGAGAGACCCCGGCGCGGCCTGGTTTTTACCACACGGGCCGGATCGACCGTCTCACGAAGTGGGCGTGCGGAGGTGCCAGCGCACCTGTTCCTCGAAGATCTCCCTCATGCCGGCGCCCTCGTCGTGGCGGGCGATCTGGCGCTCCGCGGCGTTTTGCTCCGGGATCGCGAGCCACTCGGCGCGGCGCCGAGCTCCTCCGCGACCGGCCGCACCCACTCGACGAGCGCCTCGAGCCGGGCGCGCGCGGGCATCGGCTCCAGCGCGCGAAGTCGATCAGCTCGCCCGACAGCCCGTAGCGGATCGCGCGCCAGAGGTTCTCCTCGAGCAGGCGGTTCGGCAGGTCCGGCAGCGGCTCGCCCTCGTCGAGCGCGCGGGCGATCCGCGCGGTGAGCGCGTAGCAGAGCGCGGCGAGCGAGCGCGACTCGCCGAGATCGGGCTGGGCGTCGCAGATCCGGATCTCGACGGTCGGGAACGCGAGGTGCGGGCGCACGCTCCACCAGATCTGGGTGTGCTCGACGATCGAGCCGCTCTCGTAGAGGAAGCGGACGTACGTCTCCCACTCGTCCCAGCTGCCGAGCGCGTCGGGGATCCCGCAGCGCGGGAACATGCGCGTGAAGATCTGCGTGCGCGCCGAGTGGAGGCCCGAGAAGACGTCCTCGACGAACGGCGAGCTCGCCGAGAGCGCGAGCAGCTCCGGCAGGTAGTTGCGGAGCGCGGAGCAGACGCGGATCGCGCGGTCGGCTCCGTTGATCCCGACGTGGACGTGCTGGCCGAACGAGTTGTTGCGCCAGACGACGTAGCGCAGCACCTCGTCGTTGCGCCGGTAGTGCGGCGTGTCGATGATCCGCTGCTCCTGCCACGGGCTCCAGGGATGCGTGCCGGTGGCGCCGAGCGCGACGCCGCGCGGCTCCGCGAGCTCCCGAAGCTGCTGCGCGGCGCTCGCCGAGCAGCGCGGCCGCGTCGGCGAACGTGTCGCAGCGGCCGGTGCGGACCTCGATCTCGGAGGCGATCAGCTCGCCGACGAGGTGCGGCTCGAGCTCCGTGCCGGCGCGGCCTCCTGCAACTCCTCGAAGCGGTTGACGAGGCCGAGCGTCGCCGGGTCGAGGAGCGCGAACTCCTCCTCGACGGCGACCGTGAAGTCGGGGACCGCGTCGAACGCCTCGCGCGAGAGCGCGAGCATCTCCTCGTAGCCGAGCCGCTGCTCCTCGCCCACGCGGAAAGCCTACTAGCGAATTCGGCGCGGAGAAGCGGCAGCTCACGGCGCCGTTCGAGCAGCGCGCTCCGCGACGCCGGCGCCCACGCTCCAGCTCCAGCCGCTCGACGGCGCGGCGGGCGGCGAGGCCGAGCTCCGTCGGCGCTCGGCGGGAGCGCGAGCACTCTGCGAGGCGCTCGCGCAGGGCCGCGGCGTCGCCGGCGGGGAAGGAGAGGAGCGGAGCCGCTCCGGGCCGACTCCTCGCCGATGCCGGCCGCGACCTCGGCGAGGCCCGAGTGCGCGCGAGACGAGCGGCAGCAGCCGGCGGCGGCCGCCTCGGCCGCGACCATCCCGAACGCCTCGGGGAAGATCGAGGGCACGACGGCGACGTCGCAGAGCGGCAGCAGGTGCCGGAGGTGGCGGTGCTCGAGCGGCCCGGTGAAGAGCGTGCCCGGCGGCGCCAGCGCCTCGAGCTGCGCGCGGTAGTCGCCGAAGCCGACGACGACGGCGCGCGCGTCGAGGCCCGCGATCGCCTCGAGCAGGACGTGGACGCCCTTGTTCTCGATCAGCTTCCCGAAGTAGACGACGGTCGGCCGTCGCGCGCGAAGAACGCGGCGAAGCGGGCGGCGTTGCCCTCGTCGGGGAGCCGCTCCTCGCGGTTGCCGGGGTTCGGCGGGTCGAGGCGCGCCTCCTCGAGCAGCCCGGCGAGCGCCTCCACGCGCGGCTCGGGCCGGAACTCGTCCACGTCGACGCCCGGCGGCACCTCGTGGACGCGGTCGACGTGGCCGACGACCTCCTCGAGCACGCTCGCGGATGTGCTCGGAGCCGACGTAAAGACGACCTCGGCGGCGGCGAGCGCCTCGGCGCCCCAGCGCTCGAGCTCGGGCCGGCCGCGCATCGAGTACTCGAGCTCCGAGCCGTGCGCCTTGACGCGGAAGCGCACGCCGCTCGCGGCGCCGACCGGCGCGCCGAGCAGGACGTGGTTCGCGAAGACGAGGTCGGCCGGGAGCGAGCTCGCGCAGCGCCGCCGCGTTCGCCTCGACGTACGCGCTCGCGCTCGGCCGCGGTCAGGTCCTGCGAGCAGCCGCGCCTCGAGCCCCTCGTAGCGGTCGAGCACGAACACGGGCAGCAGGCCGTCCGGCAGCTCCGGCACGACGACGCGCGCGCCGCCGAGGTCGTAGCGCTCCGGGTGGCGCTCCTGGCAGACGACCGTGACGTCGTGCCCGGCGCGGCTCCACTCCCGCGCGAGCGCGCGCGTGTAGACGTTCGAGCCGGTGCCGCCGAGCAGGTAGCCGTGCCAGAGGAGCTCATGCGCGGCTACGTCAGATGGAAGTACAGGGCGTAGAGCAGCTCGACGGCCGGGTTCGACGTGTACACCGTCACGTCGGCCGGCGTCTCGAGCAGCGCCTCGGAGTAGTTGAAGATGATCTTCACGCCGGCCGAGACGAGATCGTTCGCCGCGCTGCTGCGCGCCTCCGCCGGCACCGCGAGCACGCCGACGACGATGTTCTGGTCGCGGACGAGCGTCCGCAGCCGTCGTAGGGCTCGACGGAGACGTGCCCGATCGGCTGCCCGATCTTCGCTGGTCGATGTCGAACGACCGCGGCGATGTTGATCCCGTGCTCGGCGAAGATCGGACGACGCGATCGCCTGGCCGAGCCGGCCGGCGCCGACGAGCGCGACGTTGTGCTGGCCCTGGGTGCGCAGGATCTTGCGGATCGCGTCGAGCAGGAGTCGATCGAGTAGCCGACCCCGCGCTTGCCGAACTTGCCGAAGTTGGACAGGTCGCGGCGGATCTGGGTCGCGTTGATGTTCGTGTACTCGGCGATCTCCTGCGAGGAGATCCGCGTCTTCCCCATCTTCCGCGCCTGCGTCAGCACCTGGAGGTACCGCGACAGGCGGGCGGCGACGCCGACGGTCAGGCGATCGGCCACAGGACCCCCTCTGTCGCTCGACTTCGTGACAGCGACTCTGTTGTACCAGCCTCCTACGAACCCGCTTGTGCAACCGCGCGCCGGAGCGCGTCGGGCTGCGACGTGGTACACGAAGCGGCGCCGGCCGTCGATCTCCACGACCGGGATCCACTCGCGGTACGCGGCCTCGAGCTCGGGATCGCCGTCGATCGCGACCTCGCGCAGCTCGAAGCCGAGCTCGTCGGCGCAGCGCCCACCCGCGCCGAGCCGCGCGCAGAGGTGGCAGCCGGCGCCGGTGTAGAGGACGACCTCGGCTACGGGTAGATGCCCGCGCGTGACGGTCGCCTCGGCGACGCGCTGCACCGCGAGCCCGTAGGCGGCGACGCGCATCGGGAGCTTCCGGCTCTGCGCCGTCTCCCAGGTCTCGTCGAACGCGCGGCTCACGATGTCGTTCAGCTTCGCGTTCACCTCGACCTCCTTCCAGAAGTACTCCTGGAGGCCCTGCACCCACTCGAAGTAGGAGACGACGACGCCGCCCGCGTTCGCGAGCACGTCCGGCAGGATCAGGACGCCCTTGTCCTCGAGGATCGCGTCGGCGGCCGGCGTGACCGGGCCGTTCGCGCCCTCGCAGATGATCGACGCCTTGACCTGGTCGGCGTTCTCCTCGGTGATCACCTGCTCGAGCGCGCACGGCGCGAGGATGTCGCAGTCGAGCAGCACGAGCTCCTCGTTCGTGATCGTCTCGGCGTCCTTGAGCCCGGCGAGCGTGCGGTTCTCCGCCTTGTAGGCGAACGCGGCCGGGACGTCGATGCCCTTCGGGTTGTAGAGCGCCGTCGTCGAGTCGGAGATCGCGACGACGGTCGCGCCCTCCTGGTGGAGGAACTGCGCGAGGTAGCTGCCGACGTTGCCGAAGCCCTGCACGACGACCTTCATCCCGGCGATGCGCTGGTCGAGCTTCGCCACGGCGTCGCGGATGCAGAAGAGCGCGCCGCGCGAGGTCGCCTCGTCGCGGCCGAGCGAGCCGCCGATCGTGAGCGGCTTGCCGGTGACGACGCCGAGCACCGAGTGGCCCTTGTTCATCGAGTACGTGTCGAAGATCCAGGCCATCGTCGAGCCGTCGGTGCCGACGTCCGGCGCCGGGATGTCCTTCTCCGGCCCGATCTCGTTGATGATCTCGCTCGTGAAGCGGCGGGTCATCCGCTCGAGCTCGCCGCGCGACATCTTCTTCGGGTCGCAGACGACGCCGCCCTTCGCGCCGCCGAACGGGATCCCCATCAGCGCGCACTTCCACGTCATCCACATCGCGAGCGCCTTGACCTCGTCGAGCGGTGACGTCGGGGTGGTAGCGGATGCCGCCCTTCGACGGCCCGCGCGCGATGTTGTGCGTGACGCGGTAGCCCTTGAAGACCTGCGTCGTCCCGTCGTCCATGCTCGACGGGGATCGAGACCTCGACCGCCTTCTTGCACTCGCCGAGCACCGCGACGAGGTTCTGGTCGATCTCGAAGGTGGTGCCCACGCGCCGCAGCTGCTCGCGCGCCAGCTCGAACGGGTTCTCGCGCAGGTGGGAGGTCATTGCGACTGCCAAGGTTCCTCTCCTTTGTCGCTGCAAATGGGCCGGAAAAACCTGACGCCCCGGCGAGCTTAGCGCGAGGCGTACGCGTCGAGCGCCAGGTACCGCGGGTACGGAACGGCCTCGGTCCAGCGCGCGGCCGAGGCGATCATCGCGGCGTTGTCGGTGCAGAGCGCGAGCGGCGCAGCGGCCGCGTCCGGGAGCGCGGCGCGCAGCTCCGAGTTCGCCGCGACGCCGCCGACGATCGCGATCCGCTCCCGTCCGTCTGCTCCGCCGCCTCGCGCACGCGCTCGACGAGCGCCCGCACGATCGCGTGCTGGTACGAGGCGGCGAGGTCGGCGCGGCGCGCTCGAGCTCCTGCTCGCCGAGGTCGCGGACGGCGTAGAGGAGCGCCGTCTTCAGGCCCGAGAACGAGAAGTCGAGGCCGGGGACGCGCGCGACCGGGAAGTCGTACGCCTCTGGGTCGCCGTCGCGCGCGAGCCGGTCGATCTCGCGGCCGCCCGGGTAGCCGAGCCCGAGCAGGCGCGCGCCCTTGTCGAACGCCTCGCCGGCGGCGTCGTCGAGCGTCGTCCCGAGCAGCTGCCGCTCGGTGTGCGAGCGGACGTCGAGCAGCATCGTGTGGCCGCCGCTCGCGAGCAGGCAGAGGAACGGCGGCTCGAGCGGATCCGGCTGGAGGTAGAGCGAGGCGACGTGGCCGTCGAGGTGGTCGACCGGCACGAGCGGCAGCCGCCGCGACCAGGCGACCGCCTTCGCGGCGGCGAGGCCGACGAGCAGCGCGCCGATCAGCCCCGGCCCCTGGGTCACGGCGACGCGGTCGACGTCGTCGAGCGTCACGCCGGCCTCGGCGAGCGCCTCGCGGATCACGGGCGTCACGAGCTCGAGATGCCGGCGCGACGCGACCTCGGGCACGACGCCGCCGTAGCGCGCGTGCAGCTCGGCCTGCGAGGAGACGACGCTCGAGCGGATCTCGCCCTCGTCGGTGACGAGCGCCGCCGCGGTCTCGTCGCACGACGTCTCGATCCCGAGGATCACGGCGCGAGCGACCGGGTCCTTCCACATGATGAGCGCGTCCTCGCGGTTGTCCGTGTAGTAGCCGCGCCGCAGGCCGCGCGAGCGGAAGCCGAGGCGCTCGTAGAGGTCGATCGCCTTCGCGTTCGAGACGCGCACCTCGAGCGTGTAGCCGCGGCGGGCGTCGTCGGCCGTGAGATCGAAGAGCCGCTCGAGCAGCATCGTCGCGACGCCGCGACTGCGGTGGTCGGGATCGACGGCGACGTTCATCACGTGCCACGCGTCGACGTAGCGCGAGACGATCAGGTAGCCGACGAGCGCGCCCTCCTCGTCGTCCGCCTCGAACGCGCCGAGGCAGATCGAGCTCGGCTTCGCCAGCTCGCCCGCGAACATCGAGCGCGACCACGGCGTCGGGTAGGAGCGGCGCTCGATCTCCTCGATCGCGCTGCAGGTCGCCGAGCCCGAGCCGGCGGAGCTCGATCGTCGTCATCGGACGCTCCTGTCGGCGTCGGGGACGCGGAGGTAGAGCGGCTCGAGATCCGTCGACGGGCCGGGCTCGCCGGCGAGCGCAGCGTGGAAGCGGGCGCGCGGCAGGTGGCGCTCGTCGCCGTCGGGCGGCACGACCGCGCCGCGCTCCTCGAGCAGCCGCCGGTAGCGCAACGCGCCGTCGCCGACGCAGACGGTGGCTTCGTCGAGCGGCAACTCCTGCGGCGCGAGCACGCGCGGCTCGCCGTCGACGAGCGTGAAGACCTCGCGCCGCTTCGCGTCGATCACGGGCAGCGCTCCGGAGCGCCGGCCGCGAGCGCGGCGAGCGTCGAGACGCCGGAGCCGGGAAGCTCGAGCGAGAGCGCGAGCCCGCGCGCGACCGCGAGGCCGATGCGGACGCCGGTGAAGCTGCCCGGGCCGAGCCCGACCGCGAGCCGGTCGAGGTCGGACGGGTGCGCGCCGGCCTGGCGCAGCAGCGCGTCGACGTCCTCGAGCAGCGTCTGCGCCCGCGAGCACGCTCGCCGAGCACCTCGAAGTCCGGCCGTCCACGAGCGCGCTCGTCGCGACGGCGGTCGCCGTGTCGAAAGCCAGCGTCAGCACTCCTCGATCTCCACCGCTCTCCCGGCGCCAGCATGCCGCAAACGGACCGCGAAGCGAGGCGACGGGCAGCACGCCCTTCCCCGCCTCGGGCCACTCGACGAACGCGATCGCGTCCTCGAAGTACGGCTCGAGGTCTCCCCACTCCGCCGGCGAGACGCCCTCGAAGCGGTAGAGGTCGAGGTGCGAGACCTCGACGCCGTCGCCGTGGTAGCGGTGGCCGATCGTGTACGTCGGGCTCGTCACGCGCTCGCGCACGCCGAGCGCGGCGCACGCGCCGCGGACGAACGTCGTCTTGCCGGAGCCGAGCTCGCCCGCGACGGTGACGACGTCGCCCGGCCGAGCCGCCGCGCGAGCTCGGCGGCGAGCGCCTCGGTCTCGTCGGGCGAGTTGCTCTCGTGCTCCACGCGTACGATCCAAGCATGCCTGCATACGTGATCGTCGAGACCGACATCCACGACCCCGAGCAGTACGAGCACTACAAGGCCGCGTCGCCGGGCGCCGTCAGCCGGCGGCGGCCGCTTCGTCGTGCGCGGCGGCGAGCTCGCGGTGCTCGAGGGCGACTGGGATCCGTCGCGGCTCGTCGTGCTCGAGTTCCCCGACCTCGAGGCCGCGAAGCGCTGGTACGACTCGCCGGAGTACGAGGAGGCGAAGCGGCTGCGCGAGGGCGCCGCGAACCTCCGCATGGTCGCCGTGCAGGGCTGGACGAGCCGCTCTAAGCTATAGGCGCTCGCTGGGACAGCGGGCGGTGAGGCCGCCCGCAACTTCCGTGTCGGCGTCGCTGTAGCGACTCGGCGCGACGGGGCTTGTCCGAGTACGCCAGAGCGGCGATGAGCTTCTGGGCGGCTGTAGTGTAGCGTGTGTGAATGTGTGTGTGCAGGACGGGTAGCGAGTTGTTAAGGATTTCGTAGTTGATGCGCCGCAGATGCTCGTCTCGACAGGTCAACTCGACGGCGCACGGTGCAGGCCGAGACGAACGGAAACCGGGCGCTGTTGGAGGTTGATGTCGGTGAGGTGGTTGACTGACGGGTCGTTTGTGAGGAGGAGCGAGTAGCCCGAGAGGTGCTTTGTGTCGCCGATGACGGGAGCCGCTGCGTAGCCTTGCCATCGCCATCGGGTTTTCACCCAGAACGCGGACAACAGATTCACGAAGGAGAGCGCACTAGAAGAGACCGAGCTGCTCGGCCGGCGCCGGCGACCGCCGGCTCCGGCTCGGGCACGGCCGAGCGGAGGCCGGCTCAGCCGCGCCGAGCAGCCCGGGCAGGCGGGCGAAGTCGGACTCGAGCACCTTCAGCATCGCCGGCGTGTAGAGCG
This sequence comes from uncultured Actinomycetes bacterium, assembly GCA_963794255.1. Classification (GTDB taxonomy): domain Bacteria; phylum Actinomycetota; class Thermoleophilia; order Gaiellales; family Gaiellaceae; genus Palsa-739. The sequence goes on from CAWCDC010000010.1 coordinate 214,483, forward strand.
CCGCCGCCGGGTGGTAGAGCGGGTAGAGGAGGACGCTGCGGCCGGCGATCGTCAGCTGCTGCTCCTGGCCGTGGACGCGCGTGATCCCGAGCGGCCGGCCGGAGAGGAGCTTCGTGGCGAAGTTGCCGAGCGTCGCGATCACCTTCGGCTCGATCAGCTCGATCTGGCGGAAGAGGTGCGGCTCGCACGCCTCGATCTCGTCGGCTGCGGGTCGCGGTTCCCGGGCGGGCGGCACTTCGAGGACGTTCGCGATGTAGACGTCCTCGCGGCGCAGCCGACGCCCGCGAGGAGCTTCTCGAGCAGCTTGCCGGCCTGGCCGACGAACGGGACGCCCTGCTTGTCCTCGTGGAAGCCGGGCGCCTCGCCGACGAACATCAGTCGGCGCGCGGGTTGCCGGCGCCGAAGACGACCTGCGTGCGCCCCTGCGCGAGCCGGCAGCGCGTGCAGGCTGCGGTCGCCGCTCGCGTAAGCCTCGAGCCCCTCCACCGCGACCGGCACTGCACTCACGCAGGCGAGTCTACGAGGCGCGTCCGACGGACACGACCCGCGCCCGCCAGCGGCCGCGCGGCGCCTCGACCTCGATCTCGTCGCCGGGCGCCTTGCCGAGCAGCGCCCGCCGACGGGCGACTCCGGCGAGACGCCGCCGACGCTCGAGATCTCGATCTCCATGCGCTCGCCGTCGTCGCGCTCGAGCTCGACGTTCGAGCCGACGGTGACGACGCCGCTCGCGGCGGCAGCCTCCTCGTCGATGATCGGTCGCGTGCTGGAGCCGGTGGCGGAGGACCCGGATCCGCGGCTCGAGCAGCCCCTGCTCGTTCTTCGCCGCGTGGTACTCGAAGTTCTCGGAGAGGTCGCCGTGCGCCGCGCGCGGTCGCGATCGCCTCGACGACCTCCTGCCGCTTCGGGCCCTCGAGCTCGGCGAGCTCGGCCTGGAGCTGCTCGTGCGCCGCGGGCGTCAGCAGCTCGCCGTCGTCGTCCCCCCGCGCCACGGCCGGGCTAGTGGCCGCAGCCGCAGGAGCCGCCGCAGCAGCCACCGCCGCCGCCGCCGGTCGTGACCGGCTTCGCGACGCCGTGCACGGCGAAGGAGGAGAACTGGCGCGAGACGTTCGTCGCGGCGCAGTCGGGGCAGGCAACCTGCTGCTCGCCGCGCACGAGCTCCTCGAAATGCGACTCGCACTCCATGCAGACGTATTCGTAGATCGGCATCGGCGCGACAGACCGTAGCAGGGCGCGGGCGGCGATTCCGCGTCTGCCGGAGTATCTTCAGCGCCGTCATGTCGATCGGGAACCGATGGGTGGGTCCGGACATGAACGAAGTAGTGGCTGCCACCGATCGGGAGCTCTGGACTGCGGCCGTCGACGGCGACGCCGAGGCGTTCGGCGCTCTCTTCGAACGCCACTCCCGCGCCGTCTACAACTTCGCGTTCCGCTCGACGGCGAACTGGGCGACGGCGGAGGATGCCGCGTCCGACGTGTTCCTGACCGCCTGGCGACGTCGCGGCGAGGTCGTCTTCACGACCGAGTCGGGGAGCGTCCTGCCCTGGCTCCTCGGAGTTGCGGCCAACCAGCTGCGGAACCGGCGACGGAGCGGGCGTCGGGCCTCTGCCGCGCTCGGGCGGCTGAACGCGCAGGAGGTCCAGCCCGACCACAGCGACGAGACGGTCGGCCGCATCGCCGACGAGGCGCAGATGGCCGAGGTCCAGGCCGTCGTCGAGCAGCTCCCCGGACACGAGCGCGACGTTCTGGCGCTCTGCGCCTGGGCCGGGCTCGACTACGAGGAGGCGGCGATTGCGCTCGCTGTGCCGGTCGGGACGGTTCGCTCGCGACTCTCCCGCGCCCGCGCCCACCTCCGGGAACTCGTCGAGGCGAACGGACATGAACTGAGAAGAGACGTGGTGGCCAGATGAACGAGATCCTCGAGTTGCTCCCCATCCCCGCGGAGCGAGACCTCCCACCCGGCCAGCTCGAGCTGCGTCGCGATGCACTCGTCGCCGCATCGCACGAACGCAGCCCCGAGCCGCTGGCGCGCCGCGCGCTGCGTGCGGCACGCGGACACATCGCCGGAGCGTGGCTGTCCCTCCTCGCGATGCTCGCGCTCGGGCTGCCCTCGTGTGCAGCGGAGTGTCCGGACAACACCGCACAGCACGGAGTGACGCAGTGGCGCTGCTGGCCATGACGAGCGCGGCCCAGATCGCGGTCGCAGCAGCACCGGCCATCGGGTCGAACCCGGTTCGCCTTCCGGTAACGAGCCGGCATTGACTCGTCCGGCGCGAGCGCTGCTGCTGCTCGCGTTCGTGGCGCTCCTCCTCGTCGGTTGTGGCGGTTCTTCTCGGCGGGAGTGCTCTGTCGTCTATCCGAGCCGTTCCGACGAAGGGCCAGCCGGTCACCGCCGCCGGCATGCACATTGCGCAGCAGGTCGTCGAGAACCGCGTCAACAAGATCGGCGTCGCCTCGCCGAGCGTCGCTGTCCATGGGGACGAGCTCGTGATCGAGTTCGGGGGCACCCACGCGCCCGCCGACGTCGCGAAGACCATCGCCATGACCGGCCGGCTCGAGATGTTCGACTTCGAGCCGAGCCTCGAGCCGCCGAGCGTGAGCGCGAACCAGCAGCCGACTCCCGCTGCCGTCGCTGTACAAGCTGCTCGAGGCGGTGCAGAGCCGAGCGGACGAGGGCCTCGCCGCAGGGCGTACTACCTGTTCAGCGACGCCCTCTCACGCGGTCGTGCAGGGGCCGGCTGCCACGGTCGAGCAGCTGCTGTCGCCCTACAAGAGCCGGAAACAGCCCGCGCACACGGTGGTGCTGAAGGTGCCCGCGAACACCGAGCCGGTGTGGTGCGCCGGGCGTCGGTCTGTCCGGGCGTCGAGTCGGGCGGGACCTCGACGAGCGGCAAGTACTGGTACCTGCTCAAGGACTTCCCCCCGCCGCCGGCCTGACCGGGAAGGATCTCGTCGAGTCGGGCATCAATGCGAACGTCGACACGAACACCGGCGAGCCGATCGTGACGATTCAGTTCACGGGGAACGGCTCGCAGGGGTTCAGGCGGATCACGAAGGCGGAATACGACCGCGGCCGCGTCAACGCCGGCCAGGCTGGTCAGCTGCAGACGACCAACCAGGACATGATCGCGACGTACGCAGGCCACAACGCGTTCGTCCTCGACGGGCGGCTCAAAGAGACGCCGTACATCGACTACACCGACCCGGCCCTCTCCCAGGGCATCGTCGGCAACGCGCAGATCACGGAGCCGAGCACGAGCGTGGCAAAGCGGACGGCGCTCGTCCTTCAGAGCGGATCGCTCCCGTACACGTCGAGCAGGTCAAGCTCTCGGGCTGTGCCCCGCTAGCCGGAGTCGCAGGTCGCCTCGGTGCCGCCGAAGAGCTCCCGCACGAGCCCGTCGGGCGTGCCCGGCACGCTGAGCACGAACCGGCCCGGCTGGGTGAGGTCGAGGAACGTCATGCCGCCGGGGCCGGGCGAGACGCAGCCGCTTCCCTGCAGGTGCAGGTACGAGCTGTAGTGGTCGCGGAGCAGGTAGCGGCCGGACGCGAAGACCGTCCCGCCGATCGTGGTGTGCCCGAAGGAGGTCACGACCGGATTCGCCGGGCCGGTGAGCAGCGGCGTCGCATGCGGCAGCTCGTAGACCGTCCAGTTCCGGCTGCGGAAGACGAGCTGCAGCCCGGAGTGCGGCCGCGCACTACACGCTCCTCCTGCGGACCGCCGTCCCAGTCGAGCGGCGTCGTCGTGCTGAGGAGGACGTAGCGGACGGCGTTCGAGCGGAGCCAGCTGCGATAGGCGTCGGCGTCGAGATTGTTCCTGTACAGAGTCGGGTTGTCGGCGACGTCGAGCTGCCGGTACCAGCCGCGCGCGAGCGGGAAGCCGGCTTTCGGGATCCAGTACGACTCCCAGTGCTCCGCCGTCGGCACGACCTCGACGCGGAACCCGGGCTGGTCGTGCGCACGCAGGAAACGGATCGCCGGCCGCCAGAAGCTCGCCTTCTGCGTGTTGTTGTCGAGGCGCGAAGGGGAGGAGCAGCGCGTACGGGACGAGGTTGTAGGCGAACGCCGCGGCGAGCGCGAGCACGACGAGGCGGCGCGGACGGAAGCCTGCGAGGCTCGCGGTGAGGAGCATGATCGGGAAGACGAAGGCGCTGAGCCGGGTCCAGTTGTCCCCGAGCGGCGACGGGACGATGTAGACGACGACGCTGCCGAGGCCCCAGAGCGCGTAGAAGGCCACGAGCGGCCCGGCTCCGCGGGCTTCGCGGGCGACGAGGAGCCCGAGCGCGCTGACGAGGAGAACCGACATGAAGTCGACCCAGTGGAACGGGTAGAAGCCGGTGGAGGCCGGGAAGACCACGAGCGCGAGCAACTCGATCCCGGCCGCGACGCCGAGGCCGACGCCGAACCAGACGTGACGGCGCGCGATCCGGCGCTGTGAGATCGCGTACGCGCCGACGATCAGGCAGAGGAACGCGAACGCAAGCGGGCTGAAGCCGACGGTGAGCGCAGCGACGACCGCCGCGAGACGGAGCCGCCGCAGCTGCAGCAGCTTGAGCGTGGCGAGCATCGCCGTGAAGCCGAGCGAGTACGCGTAGAGGCCGGTGAACATCGGCGCCGCGGCGAGCACGCCGAAGACGCGCGCCGGCCAGAGCGCCGCCCTGCCCCACTCCCGCCACACGATCGAGGCGAAGAGGACGGTCGATGCGACAGCCGAGACGAAGACGAGCGGCAGGTTCCCGACGAGGGCGGCCGGGAGGTAGTAGAGGAGGCTGTACGACGCGAGCGGGTACGTGCCCGCGTACCAGAAGTTGTCCCAGACGAGCGCGCCGTCGCGGACGAGGAACGTGCGGTAGAGATGGACGGGAGCGTCTCCCGGCGCGGGCCCGACGAAGTGCACGAGCAGACCGAACCCGGCCGTGAGCGCAGCACCAAGCACCAGCTCGCGGCGGGGCGAGAGGCGCTGAAGATCGGAAAGACTTGCGGCGGCAGAGCTCATCCGGGCAGAGGAATTCTCGCAGGAATCCCGGTTGTTCGGCGGTGGGCGAGTACAATCCGCGGTGCCCGGCATCCGGTTCGGAGCTGGAGCGAGATCGTGATCGAGAGAGTCGATGTCATCGGTTCGGGCCGCGTCGGTTCCGCCGTCGGCGCCCGCCTGCGCGAGCGCGGCCTCGGCGTGGGCGGCGAGGACCCCGACGTCGTCCTCCTCTGCGTTCCCGACACGGCCATTTCCGACGCGTCCAGGTGTCTGACACCTGGACGTGCCTGGGTGGGACACGTCTCGGGTGCGACGCCGCTCGCCGCGCTCGCTCCGCACGAGCGCCGCTTCTCGCTCCATCCGCTCCAGACGTTCGACCGCAGCGGCGATCCGTCGCAGCTCGACGGCGCCTGGGCCGCGATCAGCGGGGAGACCGCCGAAGCGCTCGCGGTCGCGCGAGAGCTCGCCGAGACGCTCGGGCTGCGGCCGTTCGAGCTGGCCGACGGCGACCGGACGCTCTACCACGCCGGCGCCGTCTTCGCCTCGAACTACGTCGTGACGCTGCAGCGGGCCGCCGTGCGGCTCGGCGTCCCGGCCGAGGGGCTCGTTCCGTTGATGCAGGGGACGATCGCGCACGGGTTCGAGCTGACCGGCCCGATCGCGCGCGGCGACTGGGCGACGGTCGAGGCGCACGAGCAGGCGATCCGGGAAAGCCATCCCGAGCTCGAGCAGCTCTACGAGACGCTCGCCGAAGCGACTGCGCAGCTCGCATGAAGGTCTTCCGCACGATCGCAGAGCTCGAGACGGCGCCGGACACCGGGCTCGTGCCGACCATGGGAGCGCTGCACGACGGCCACCGTGCGCTGTTCCGCGCGGCGCGCGGAGAGAACAGCCGCGGTCGTCGCATCGCTGTTCGTCAACCCGGCCCAGTTCGACGAGCAGTCCGATCTCGCTGCCTATCCACGCGACGAGGAGCGCGATCTCGAGCTCGCGGACGCTGAAGGCGTCGACGCCGTCTTCGCGCCCGGGCTCGACGAGCTCTATCCGCCGGGGTTCGCCACGTGGGTCGAACCGGACGACACGGGAGCCGAGGGTGCGGCGCGACCGGGGCACTTCCGCGGCGTTGCGACGGTCTGCCTGAAGCTGTTCAACCTCGTCGCGCCCGAGCGCGCGTACTTCGGCCAGAAGGACGCGGAGCAGATCTCGGTCATCCGCCGCCTCGTCCGGGACCTGAACGTGCCGGTGGCGATTCGCGTGGTGTCGACCGTTCGCGATCCGGACGGGCTCGCCCTGTCCTCTCGCAACGTTCACCTCTCGCCCGACGAGCGCGAGCAGGCGCTCGCGCTGCCTCGGGCACTGCGCGGTGCCGGTTACGAGCCCTGACCCGGTCGCCGCCGTGCGCGCGTCGCTGAACGGCCTCGAGCCGGAGTACGTCGAGGTGCTCGACCTCGGCGGCGCGAAGATCCTCGCCGCCGCAGTCCGCGTCGGCTCCACCCGCCTGATCGACAACGTCCTCCTGGAAGGAGAGCTCACATGAGCGACAACCCGAAGCCCGCGCGCTACGCCTCCTGGACGACCGGCAAGCTCCCGCTCCCCGAGCTCGCCGAGCTGAAGGGTCGCGGCGACAAGATCGTGATGGTCACGGCATACGACGCTCCGAGCGGGCGGCTCGCCGACGCGGCCGGCGTCGACCTGATCCTGGTGGGCGACTCGTCGGGGATGGTCGTCCACGGCCGGGAGTCGACGGTGCCGGTGTCGCTCGACGAGATCGTGTTCATGACGCAGTGGGTGACGCGCGGCGCGAAGCGGCCGCTCGTGATCGCGGACATGCCGTTCGGCTCGTACGAGGAGTCGGACGAGCAAGCCGTGCGGAACGCGGTGCGCCTCGTGAAGGAAGGCGGCGCGGACGCGGTCAAGCTCGAGCGCGGCGGAACCTCGGTCGCGCGCGCGCGGGCGATCGTCGGGGCAGGGATCCCCGTGATGGGACACGTCGGCCTGACGCCGCAGACTGCGACCGTGCTGGGCGGTTTCAAGGCGCAGGGACGAACGGCAGAGCGCGCGCGGCAGCTGGTCGACGATGCGCTCGCGCTGGAGGCGGCGGGCTGCTTCGCCATCGTGCTCGAGGCCGTTCCACCGGCTGTGGGACGCGCTGCGACGAAGGCGCTCACGGTGCCGACGATCGGCATCGGCGCCGGCGCAGACACCGACGGCCAGGTGCTCGTCTGGCACGACATGCTCGGCTTCTACGAGGGCCGCGCGCCGCGGTTCGTCAAGCGCTACGCCGAGCTCGGCGACGCGATCGTCGAAGCGCTGTCGCAGTACGCCGAGGAGGTGCGGACGGGCGCCTTCCCCGACGAGCGGCACATGTACGCGATGCCCGAGGAGGAGCAGGCTGCGTTCGAAAGCGACTCAGTCGAGCGAGGTCTACCCGAGGTGAGCCGAGAGCACGAGTAGAGCCGGTAGCGACCGCCGCCAGCCCCACGGTCGCCAGCGAGCGGCTCCAGCTCCACCCGTGCACGCTGCGGACGCCGATCACGAGCAGCACGGCGCTCCACGCGAACGCGGCGAAGATGATTCCCCCGAAGACCCGGTCGCCCGGCCCCCAGTCGGGTCCGCCGGTGCGGAAGAGGTTCTCGCCGTAGATCGCGATCCGGATCGGCCAGACCGTGAAGAGCGTGAGCGCAATCGGCGTCGCCGAGAGCACGAGCAGGTGCCGCGCGCGGCGGTAGCTGCCGAGGCTGCCGAAGCGGCGGGCCGCGCCGAAGAGGAGGCCGCCTCCGAGCCAGTAGACGGCGACGGCGTAGACGATGCCGCCGAAAAAGGCCCAGACCGGGATCACGGAGACCGAGATCGACCCGTCGTTGAGCAGGGTGCGTGCGACGGGGGTCGCGAGCACCCCGGCGATTCCCGCCAGAGCCGCAATCGCGGTGATCGGCTCCTGCCGCGCCTCGACCGCCTCCTCCGAGTCGTCGCGCAGCGAGACGAAGACGGCGCGCGGCGCAACGAGCACGGCCGGCGCGCGTAGCCACCAGCTCCGCTCGAAGCGCCGAGCTGCGCGCGGTCTCGGCCCTTGCCGCCATCGCGATGAGGAGCCGTAGCCGGTCAGAGGTGACACGGCGAGCACGACGAGCAGCACGGTCGAGCAGCATCAGCCGCCCGAGACCCAGGCCCAGGTGCGCAGCTGCGACTTCTTGCGCGGATCCTGCTGGCCGCCCTGCAGCAGCAGCGCCGCTATCAGCGCGATGAAGGGGAAGAACAGCGTCGCGAGCACGGCGCCTGCAACGGCTGCACCGGTGTAGCCAGCTTCCGCTGGGGCGCCTGCCTCCATGCGGTGGAGTCTGACGCCGAGCCGCGCGCCGGACAAGTGTCCGTTTCGGACGTGTCTTCCCTTTAGGCCGCCGCGACGGCGGCCTCGGGCAGGACGTGGCGCAGGAACCTGCCCGTGAAGCTGTCTTCGACCCGCATCACGTCCTCGGGCGTGCCGACCGCGATCAACTCGCCGCCTGCGTCGCCGCCCTCCGGCCCGAGGTCGATCACCCAGTCGGCCTGCTTGATCACGTCGAGGTTGTGCTCGATCACGAGCATCGTGTTGCCGCCGTCGACGAGACGCTGCAGCGTCTCGAGCAGCTTCTCGATGTCCGCGAAGTGGAGCCCCGTGGTCGGCTCGTCGAGGATGTAGAGCGTCTTCCCCGTCGCGACCTTCGACAGCTCCGAGGCGAGCTTGACGCGCTGCGCCTCGCCGCCCGACAGCGTCGTCGCCGGCTGGCCGAGCTTGATGTAGTCGAGCCCGACGTCGTGGAGCGTCTGCAGGCGGCGGCGAATCTTCGGGATCTTGGCGAAGAAGTCCAGCGCCTCTTCGACCGACATCTCGAGCACGTCGGCGATCGACCGGCCCTTGAACCGCACCTCGAGCGTCTCGCGGTTGTAGCGCGCGCCCTTGCACGTCTCGCACGGCACGTAGACGTCGGGCAGGAAGTGCATCTCGATCTTGATCTGCCCGTCGCCCTTGCACGTCTCGCACCGTCCGCCGCGCACGTTGAACGAGAACCGCCCGGGCTTGTAGCCGCGCACCTTCGCCTCGGGCGTCAGCGAGTAGAGCTCGCGGATGTGCGTGAACAGGTCGGTGTACGTCGCGGGGTTCGAGCGCGGCGTGCGGCCGATCGGCTTCTGGTCGATCTCGATCACCTTGTCGAAGACGTCGATCCCCTCCACGCCGGCGTGCGCGCCGGGCTTCACCCGCGCGCGGTTGAGCCGGTTGGCGAGCGCCTTGAAGACGATGTCGTTGACGAGCGTCGACTTGCCGGAGCCCGAGACGCCGGTCACGCAGATGAACTTGCCGACCGGGAACTCGACGTCGATGTCCTTGAGGTTGTGCTGTGCGGCACCACGGACGAGGAACGAGCCGCGATCCTCGTCACGCCGCTCGGGGACCGCGATCGACCGCTTGCCTGCGAGGAACTGGCCCGTCACCGACTTCGCCGTCCGCTCGACCTTCCGCGCCGGCCCCTCCGCCACGATCTCGCCGCCGTGCAGGCCCGCGCCGGGCCCCATGTCGACGAGCCAGTCGGAGCGGCGCATCATCTCCTCGTCGTGCTCGACGACCACGACGGTGTTACCGATGTCGCGAAGCCGCTCGAGCGTGTCGATGAGGCGCGCGTTGTCGCGCTGGTGGAGCCCGATCGACGGCTCGTCGAGGATGTAGAGGACGCCGACGAGCTGCGAGCCGATCTGCGTCGCGAGCCGCAGCCGCTGCGCCTCGCCGCCCGACAGCGTCGCGGCCGCGCGATCGAGCGTCAGGTAGCCGACTCCGACGTCGTCGAGGAAGGTCAGCCGCTCGCGGATCTCCTTCACGATCCGGTGCCCGATCAGCTCCTCGGTAGCCGTCAGCCCGAGCTCGTCGAGGAAGCCGAGCGCCCGCGCCACCGACATCTGCGTGAACGCGTGGATCGAGTGGTCGCCGACCGTGACCGCGAGCACCTCGGGCTTCAGGCGCGCGCCCTTGCAGACCGGGCACGGGCGCAGCGACATGTACTCCTCGATTCGCTCGCGCGCTGTCGACGAGTCCGTCTCCCTGTACCGGCGCTGGAGGCTCGCGACGATGCCGTCGAACGCGAGCATGTACTGACGCCGGCGACCCATGCGGTTGCGGTACTGGACGTAGATCTTCTCGCCGTCGGTGCCGTTGAGGAAGCGATCCCGCTCGGCGTCCGTCAGCTCGGCCCACGGCTTCGAGGTGTCGATCTCGTAGCGGTCGGCGATCGCCTGGATCACGGCCTCGTAGAAGCCCGACGAGCCGCCCACCGACCACGGCACGAGCGCACCGTCGTCGATCGAGAGCGACGGATCGGGCACGAGGAGATCCGGGTCGATCTCCTGCTGCGAGCCGAGACCGGTGCACCGCGGGCACGCGCCGTGCGGCGCGTTGAACGAGAAGATCCGCGGCTGCAGCTCGGGCAGCGAGACGCCGTGGTCGGGACAGGCGAAGTTCTCGGAGAAGAGGAGCTGCTCTCCCGTCTCGACGAGATCGACCGCAACGAGCCCGTCGGAAAGCCCGGCCGCGGTCTCGATCGACTGCGTGAGGCGCAGCCGCAGGTCGGCCCGCATGACGAGCCGGTCGACGACGACCTCGATCGTGTGCTTGTACTTCTTGTCGAGCTCGGGCACGCCCTCCTCGAGGACGTACTGCTCGCCGTCGACCTTGACGCGCGTGAAGCCCTCGCGGGTCAGGTCCTCGAAGACGTCCTTGTACTCGCCCTTGCGGTCGCGGACGACCGGCGCGTTGACCGTGAAGCGCGTCCCCTCCTCGAGCCTCAGCACCTGGTCGACGATCGCGTCGAGCGACTGCCCCGCGATCGGCTTGCCGCAGATCGGGCAGTGCGGCCGCCCGACCCGCGCGTAGAGCAGGCGCAGATAGTCGTAGATCTCGGTCACCGTGCCGACCGTCGAGCGCGGGTTTCTGGAGGTCGTCTTCTGGTCGATCGAGATCGCCGGGCTGAGGCCGTCGATGTGGTCGACGTCGGGCTTCTCCATCATCTGCAGGAACTGGCGCGCGTAGGCCGAGAGCGACTCGACGTAGCGCCGCTGCCCCTCGGCGTAGATCGTGTCGAAGGCAAGCGAGGACTTGCCGGAGCCCGAGAGCCCGGTGATGCAGATCAGGCGGTTCCGCGGCAGGCGGACGGTGATGTCCTTCAGGTTGTGCTCGCGGGCGCCGTGGACCACAAGTTCGTCGGCAGCCATGTGAGGCCATTCTATCCGCCGAACGTGTGTTCGGAAAGGGTTATCTGCGCTGCTGCAGGAGACGCGTCAGCCGCCGCGGCACGCAGTCGATCTCGAGCTCTCCGGCGACCACGGTGCCGTAGCCGAGGATGCGGCCGAGCAGGGGCCGCTCGACCTCGAACACCGTCCCGTTGAGCGAGACCGTGGCGCTGCTCCGGCGCAGGAACCCGTGCTCGACGACGAGTGCGTTCTCGGTCACGAAGAGGTGCGTTCGCTCCCAGCGACCCACTGCGGCGACGGCGATCAGAGCGGCGAGACCGAGCAGGAGCGCGCCCGCGACTCCCACCAACGGCCACGGGGCGAGAAAGCACGCGGCACCCGCGAGAGCGAGAACGAGCGCGCGCAGAAGCGGGCGCGCGAGCGCGATCCCGTGCCGGTGCGCTGCAAAGACGGGCGTATCCACGGCCGCTTCGTTCTAGTTGCAACAACGAATCCCTGTGGAAATCGGTGGAACAGCACGCCGGGCGGCGACGACGACCATCGTCGTCCTCGCGATCCTGATCGCGGCACTCGCGCTCTGGAAGATCCGCGTGGTGATTGCGCTGCTCTTTCTCGGCTTCGTGATCGCGTCGGCGATGCGGCCGAGCATCGAGTGGCTCCATCGGCGGGCGCGCGTCCCGCGGCCCGTCGGCGTCGTCCTCCACTACGTCGGCTTCCTCGCGGCGATCGCGCTCTTCCTCTATCTCGTCGTGCCGGTCGCGATCACCCAGATCGACAACGCGATCGGCCAGGTGCCCACCTCGACATCCCAGCTGCACCACGCCGCCGTCCACTCGCACGGGATCCGCCACGAGATCCTCAGCGCGATCGACAAGCGGCTGCGGCAGCTGCCGTCGGGCGCCAGCCTCCTCCACCCCGCCATCTCGCTCGGGGCGAAGGCGCTCGAGGTCCTGGTCGGGATCCTGTTCATGTTTGCCGTGGGCGCCTACTGGATCTTCGAGCGCGACGCGACGATCGGGCTCATCCAGTCGCTCGTGCCGCGCAAGCACCGGCGCGTGACGCGCGACACGTGGGTCCTGATCGACATGAAGCTGGGCGCGTTCGTCCGCGGGCAGTTCCTGCTCGTCACGATCGTGGCCTGCCTGCTCTCTTTCGCCTTCTGGCTCGACGGAGAGCCGTACTGGCTGCTGATCGGCGTCGGCGCCGGGATCGTCGAGCTCATCCCGATCGTCGGGCCGCTGGCCGCAGGAGCAGTCGCGATCGGTGCCGGGCTGACCGCCGGGTGGACGGTCGCGGTCGGCGCCGGCGTCGCGGTGCTCATCCTGCGGCAGCTGCAGGACTACGCCATCGCGCCGCGCGTCATGGGCCACGCGGTCGGACTGTCGCCGCTCGTCGTGCTGATCTCGGTCGTCTCCGTGGGCTACCTGCTCGGACCGATCTACGTGCTCATCGCCACGCCGCTGGCTGCGGTCGCCGCCACCCTCGTGGACGTCGTCGTCCGAGGACGCGATCCGGCCGAGGAGGATGCGCCGGCCGTGCTGTTCGCCAGCACAGCCGAGGGCAAGCGCTAGCTCGTCTTCAGGCCCTGCGCCAGCGCCCGAAGACCAGGCCGCCGAGCGTGAACCCGAGGCCGAACGTGCCGAAGGCAAACGCGCCGATCGCCGCGGCCTTCCGAGCGGTCGAGAGCCGCTGCCAGCCGGTGAGCGCCTCGCGCTCCTCGTCGGTCAGCTCCTCACCCCGGCGCTGCTTGCGCAGCGCGCCGCCGGCCCGCACGCCGAGATAGAGGTCGTCGAAAATCTCGGAGGAGTCTTCTGTCACGGCTTCCAATCTATAGCCTCGTTCGATTGTGAACGCACGGCTCCTCCATGTTTCCGATCTGCACACCGGTACACATGAGGAGCCGGAGGTCGGGCAGGCTCTCGGGCGCCTCGTCGAGCGGTTGGAGCCTCAGCTCGTCGTTGCGTCCGGCGATCTTGCCCACCGCGGCCGCGGCCGGGAGCTCGAGCGTGCGGCGGAGCTGCTGCGCTCGCTCGGACCGCCGGTGCTCGCTGTGCCGGGTAACCACGACATCCCCCACACGCCCGCGCGGTTCGTCCGCCCCTGGGCCGAGTTCGAGCGGGTCTGGGAGACGACCGAGCCGACCGTGTCGCTTCCCGGGCTGCAAGTGGTCGGTCTCAACTCGGCGCGCCCCTTTCGCCACCAGGGCGGGGCGCTGAGCCGAGCGCAGCTCGAGCGGGCCTCCGAGCGGCTCGCCGCTGCCGAAGCAGGTGCGCTCCGGGTGGCAGTCCTCCACCATCACCTGATCGGCGCGCCGTGGCGCGCAGCGCGCAAGCGACCGGTCTCGCAGCGAGGCCGGGTGCTGGCGACGCTCGTGGAGGCCGGCGCGGAGCTGATCCTCGGGGGTCACATCCACCAGGCCGCCGTGAGCGAGCGCCGCGAGTTCGAGGTGGTGGACGGCGGGTCGGGCACGGCTGTGGTCGCCATCGCGCCCGGGCTCGGACAACCGCGGCCGCGGCGCTCCGGCGAGGCTCGCGGGCTCCAGTTACACGAGGCGGACGCCGACTCGATCGTCGTGCGCACCTTCCTCTGGTCACGCGGTGACTGGCTGCTCGCGGCCGAGCGCCGCTTCGCGCGTTAGCGAAGGCTCTCGAGGAGCCGCGTCTTCGCTTCGCTGTACTCGTCGTCGTCGAGGACACCCGTGTCGTGCAGCTCCTCGAGCAGGCCGAGATAGTGCGCCGGGTTCTCGGTCGGATCGTCGCGCGAGGGCGGTTGGATGCCGACCGGCGACACCGGCAGCGAGGGCCGAGGCTGAAGGCCGAACGGCTGGCTCCCGATCTGGTCCGGATCGATGCCGGCGCGTTTCAGCCGCTCGCGGTACTGCTCGACGCCGAAACCGCGCTCGGGAAAGCGGTAGGCGCCTTTCCCCCACAGGGGCCGCTTCTGGACGAAGCGCCGGTAGATCACCACCAGCCCGACCGCGACGCAGAAGCTCGCGAGGCCCGACCAGGAAGCGGCACTCCGGCCGCCGATCGCGAGCACGATCCCGGTTCCGGCCACGAAGCCCACGAGGCCGATCGTCAGGGTGAGCCACGGCGGCATCGGATCCGGGCCCGGCAGCGCCCAGCGCGCGAGCGCCCCGGTGACGAACGCGATGAAGAGCGCCCCGATCAACTGCCCGACCATGCGCGGAGCGTAGCGCGACGAGCTGAACGGACACCTACGCCGCGGTCTGCTCCAGCGCCTGCAGGTCTCGGCGCAGGTCCTTGACCTCGTCGCGGAGCTTCGCCGCGTACTCGAACCGCAGCTCCTCGGCGGCGAGGTACATCTCCTCCTCGAGCGTTACGACGAGCTTCTCGAGGTCCTCGCGCGACATTCCCTCCACCTTCGTCGCGCCGCGACGACGCCGCGATGACGGCACCGTCGGCGACTCGAGCTGCAGCAGCTCGGCAATGTCGGAGACACCCTTCGCGATCGTCTCCGGCACGATCCCGTGCTCTTCGTTGTACGCGAGCTGGACGGCGCGACGGCGGTTCGTCTCGTCGAGCGCCTCCTTGATCGCCTCGGTCTGCTTGTCGGCGTACATCAGCACCTTGCCGTTGACGTTCCGCGCCGCGCGGCCGATCGTCTGGATCAGGCTCGTCCGCCCGCGCAGGAAACCCTCCTTGTCGGCGTCGAGGATCGCGACGAGCGACACCTCGGGCAGGTCGAGCCCTTCGCGCAGGAGGTTGACGCCCACCAGGACGTCGAACTCGCCGAGCCGCAGGTCGCGAATGATCTGGATCCGCTCGATCGTGTCGATCTCGGAGTGGAGATAGCGCGCCTTGACGCCCGACTCCAGCAGGTAGTCGGTGAGGTCCTCCGCCATCTTCTTGGTCAGCGTCGTGACGAGGACGCGCTCGCCGGCCGCCTCGCGCGTGCGGATCTCGCCGAGCAGGTCGTCGATCTGGTTCTTGGTCGCGCGCAGGTCGACGTCGGGATCGACGATGCCGGTGGGGCGAATCAGCTGCTCGGCCACCACCGTCGAGTTGCGCAGCTCGAACGGCCCCGGCGTCGCCGAGACGAAGACGAGCTGCGGCACCTTGCGCAGGAACTCGTCGAAGCGCAGCGGCCGGTTGTCGAGCGCCGAGGGCAGTCGGAAGCCGAAGTCGACGAGCGTCTGCTTCCGCGACCGGTCGCCCTCGTGCATGCCGCCCAGCTGAGGCACGGTCTGGTGAGACTCGTCGACGAAGACCACGAAATCGTCCGCGAAGTAGTCGAGCAGCGTGAACGGGTGCGTCCCCGCGGCACGGCCTTCCAGGATGCGCGAGTAGTTCTCGATCCCGTTGCAGAAGCCGAGCTCCTTGAGCATCTCGAGGTCGTACTCGGTGCGCTGCCTGATCCGGTGCGCCTCGAGCAGCTTCCCCTCCTCTTCGAAGCGAGCGACCTGTGCGTTCATCTCGGCGCGGATCTCGTCGACGGCCCGCTCGACGGTCGGTTGCGAGGTGACGTACTCGGTCGCGGGCCAGATCGAGAGGTTGTCGAGCTTCGCGAGCACCTCGCCGGTGAGGGGATCGAAGTGCGTCATCCCCTCCACCTCGTCGCCGAAGAAGGAAATGCGGTACGCGGTCTCCTGGTTCGCCGGCTGCACCTCGACGACGTCGCCTTTCACGCGGAAGCGCCCGCGCCCGAGCATGGTGTCGTTGCGGACGTACTGCGAGTCGATGAGCTTGCGCAGCATGAGGTCGCGGTCGTGCTCGGCGCCGACCTCGACGTAGATCATCCGCTCGCGCCATTCCTCGGGCGAGCCGAGCCCGTAGATGCAGGAGACCGACGCGACCACGACCACGTCGCGGCGGGTGAAGAGCGACGAGGTCGCCGCGAGCCGCAGCCGCGCGATGTCGTCGTTTCGCGACGAGTCCTTTTCGATGTAGAGGTCGGCCTGAGGCACATACGCCTCGGGCTGGTAGTAGTCGTAGTAGGAGACGAAGTACTCGACGGCGTTGTGCGGGAAGAACTCCCGGAACTCATTGCAGAGCTGCGCCGCGAGCGTCTTGTTGTGGGCGATCACGAGCGCCGGCCGGCCGGTCTTCTCGATCGTCCAGGCCATGGTCGCCGTCTTGCCGGTGCCGGTCGCGCCGACGAGCGTCTGGAACTTCTCGCCGGCGAGGATCCCGTCGGCGAGCTTGTCGATCGCCCGCGGCTGGTCGCCGGTCGGGCTGTAGTCGGAGGTCGTGCGTAGCTCGGCCATTGGCGACAGGGTATCTCCGGCCAGCGGCCGCACCGGGCCGCGCCGGCCGGCGAGCGTCGTCAGACGCGAGGACGCTGGCCCAGGTCTCCGTCCTCCCACCCGGCTGTGACAGTCCGCCGTTCCGTGCCGTACTTGATACAGGTGACACGGCTCGCCCTCACTCCACTTCGGCTCGCGATCGCGGCAGCTGTTATTGCCGTGGCGACGGTTGCTGCGGTCTGGATCGCTACGTATCGCCAGTCGAATCCCTGGAACGGGCCAGCGGAGAACACGGCCAGGTTTCACTACCACCCCTTTACCTCGCCCGCCTGGACGACTCCGATCGCGGCGCTTGTAGGAGTCGCCGCCGTCGGCGCGGCTGCTCTCGTCCTGCGCCGCCGTTAGCTACCGCTCAGGGGTCATTCCGGAACACCTGCCCACGCGAGAGTCCTACGGTCCGACGGTGATTCCTGCGGTCGATCCTGTGCTCAGCTGCCGAACGAGATCACGCTGCGGATCCCGTCCTGCGCGTGCATCAGGTCGAAGCCGCGGTTGACCTCGTCAAGTGAGATCGTGTGGGAGATGAGCGGATCGACGTCGATGTCGCCGGCGAGATAGCGCTCCACGAACTGCGGCACCTGGTCGCGTCCCTTCACGCCCCCGAACGACGAGCCGGCGACGCGGCGGCCGGTGATGAGGAATCGCGGCACGACGTCGAGCGTCTCCCCCTTTCCCGCGACGCCGCAGACCGTCGCGAGGCCCCAGCCCATGCGCGCCGACTCCACGGCCTGGCGCATGACGGCGACGATGCCCGTCGCCTCGAACGTGTAGTCCGCGCCGAAACCGCCGGTCAGCTCGAGGATCTGCTCCACGACCTCCGGCCCGCCGGTGAACGTGTCGGTCGCGCCCTGGCCGCGGGCCAGCTGGAGCCGCTGCTCGGCCGGATCGACACAGACGATTCGCTCCGCCCCTGCGAGCCGGCAGCCCGCGACGGCTCCGAGCCCCACCAGCCCCGCACCGAAGACGACGCAGGTCGACCCGGGCTCGACCTTCGCGGTGTTCACGGCAGCGCCCAGCCCGGTCGAGAGCCCGCAGGCGAAGACACACGCGCGGTCGAGCGGAGCCTCCGGCGAGATCTTCGCGAGCGCGATCTCCGGCATCACCGTGTACTCGGCGAACGTCGAGGTGCCCATGAAGTGCCGGATCGGCTCGCCGTCGCGCGAAAGACGTGTCGTGCCGTCGGGGAGAAAGCCCTGGTTCTGCTGCTCGCGGATCGCCAGGCAGAGGTTCGTGCGGGGGTCGCGGCAATGGATGCATTCGCGGCACTGCGGCGAGAAGAGCGTCACGACGTGGTCGCCCGGGGCCAGCGAGGCGACGCCGTCACCGACCTTCTCCACCACGCCCGCACCCTCGTGGCCGAGCACCGTCGGGGAGTAGCCGGACGGATCGGCACCCGACGCCGTGTACAGGTCCGTGTGACACACGCCGCAGGCGACGAGGCGCACGAGAACCTCACCCGTCCTCGGCTCGGCCAGGTCGACCTCCTGCACCTCGAGCGGCTTGCCGAACTCCTCGAGTACCGCAGCGCGAATCTTCATGACGGAATCAGTACCCGAGTTGGGAAGGGTACGTGCGGCGGTAGATCTTCTTCAGCCGCTCGACCTTGTCGACGTAGTCGCGCGTCTCTTCGAACTGGATGCCGACGTGCTCTCGCTGCCAGCGGTCGACGTTGTCCTCGCCGGCGTTGTACGCGGCGAGCGCAAGCCGCTCGTTGCCGTCGTACCGCTTGAGGAGGTGGCCGAGGTACCACGCGCCGTAGCGCATGTTGATGTCCGGGTTCGTCAGATCGGTGACGCGAAAACGGCTGCCGCCGGTGTACTGCGCGATGCCCTTGGCGGTGTTCGGCGTCAGCTGCATGAGGCCCACGGCACCGGCATCCGAGCGGGCGGTGGCGTCGAACTTGCTCTCGGTCTCGATCACGGCCGCGAGCAGCGCCGGGTCGAGGTGGTCCTGCGACGCGTAGACGCGGACATTCGTCGAGTAGCGAAGCGGATACCAGAGCCGCGCGTACCAGGGCGGCTCGGTCCGCTGGAGGTACACGAACGCCCCGAGCGCCGCCAGCGAGGACCGCGGCCGCGATGACCCAGCGCCTCAGGAGCGCAGCTCCTCCAGCAGCCCGGCGACCCAGGCGTCGATCTCCTCGAGCGACCCGTCGTTCACGTAGGAGAAGTCCGCGCGCCGCACCTTCTCATTCTCGGGCACGAGTCGGCCCTCTCTCTCGGCCACGCCCTCGCGGCGCGCCTCCCGCACCTCGGGCGGCGCCGTCACGACGACGACGCGGTCGAACCGCTTCTCGCCGCCGGTCTCGAAAAGCAGCGGGATCTCGGCGACTGCGACGTCGGCGGTCTGCTCGTCGAGCCAGGCGTCGGTCGCGGCCCGGACGCGCGGATGCAGCTCGGACTCGAGCCAGGCGAGCTCGGCTCGGTCGGCGAACACGATGCGGCCGATCTCGGACCGGTCGACCTCGCCGTCGCTGAAGACGCGGTCGCCCCAGCGCTCGCGCATCGCCGCCTGCAGGCCTTCGTCCTCGCGGTAGAGGCGGTGGACGACGTCGTCGGTCGAGATCACCGCTGCGCCGTGCCGCGCGAACGCGCGCAGGGCCTCGCTTTTTCCGGCCGCGATTCCGCCCGTGAGCGCGACCGCGAGCGGCCGCTTCACTACTCGGTCGGCTCGGCCTCGTCGGAGGCGTCGGCTTCGGGCGCCTCGGCCTCGGCGGCCGGCTCCTCACCTCGACCTCTGCCTCGGGCTCGGCCTCCGCAGCAGGCTCTTCTTCGGTCGCAGGCTCTTCCTCGACGACCTCGGCCTCGATGACCTCGGCCTCGCCGGCAGGCTCTTCCTCGGCCGCCGGCTCTTCCTCGGCGGCCGGCTCTTCCTCGACGACCTCGGCCTCGATGATCTCGGCTTCGCCGGCAGGCTCTTCCCCGACGAGCTCGACTTCGGTCTCGACGCGGGCTCTTCCGCGGCCGGAACCTCGAGCGCCTCGGCGGCGGGAACCTCGTCGGCGAAGACTTCGTCGGAGAGCCCGAGCGCGGGCGGTTCGCCCTCCTCGCCGGGCAACGGCTGCACCGGCTGCCCCTCCTCGACCCGCTTGAGCGAGAGCGAGAGGCGCCGCCGGTCGGCGTCGACCTCGAGGATGCGGACATTGACCTGGTCGCCCTGCGAGACGATCTCGCGCGGGTTCTCGACGTGGTGCTGCGCGAGCTCGGAGATGTGGACGAGGCCCTCGACGCCCGGCAGGATCTCGACGAAGGCGCCGAACGTGACGACCTTCGTCACCGTGCCCTGCACGACGTCGCCCTCCTGGTAGCTCTCGAGCACCTGCTGCCACGGGTCGGTCTGCGTCTGCTTGAGGCCGAGCGAGATCCGCTGCCGCTCGCGGTCGATGTCGAGCACCTGAACGCTTGACCGTCTGGCCGATCTCGAGCACCTCGGACGGATGGTTGACGTGGCTCCACGAAAGCTCGGAGATGTGGATGAGGCCGTCCATCCCGTCGAGGTCGACGAAGGCGCCGAAGTCGACGATGTTGGAGATCGTCCCCTCGACCACGTCGCCCGGGTTGAGGCGGTCGAGGATCCGCTGCCGCTGCTCCTTGCGCTCCTCTTCGAGGACGGCGCGGCGCGAGAGGACGACGTTGTTGCGCGAGCGGTTGAGCTCGATGACCTTGCACTCGAGCTCCTGGCCGAGGAACTCGTCGAGGTCCTGGACGCGGCGGATGTCGACGAGCGACGCGGGCAGGAAGCCGCGCACGCCGAGGTCGAGGATCAGGCCGCCCTTGACGACCTCGATCACGCGGCCGGTGACCGGCTCGCCCTTCTCGTGGGCGCTCTCGATCGCCTTCCACGCGATCTCGAACCGCGCGCGCTTCTTGGAGAGGATCAGCCGGCCTTCGGCGTCCTCCTTCGTCAAGACGAGCGCCGCGATGTCGTCGCCGAGCGAGACCTCGTCGGCCGGGTTGATCGAGCGCCGGATCGAGAGCTCCGAGACCGGGATGACGCCCTCCGACTTGTAGCCGATGTCGACGAGCACCTCGTCCTTGTCGACGCGGACGACGGTGCCGTTCACGACCTGCCCCTCCTCGATCGTGGGGAAGGTGGACTCGTAGTCGGGGACTAGCTCGCCGCTCTCGGGGTCGGTCGTCCAGACGCCTTCCTCGAGCCGCGGATCGTTGATGGTCTCGTTCGCCATGCGGCGGGTCAATATAGCTGGGCTATCCGGGCCTCGGGGCTACGCTGCCCCGGATGGAGGAGCGCTATCCGATCGGCGTCACGCCCACGTGCGCGGTGCACGTCGTGCGCCACGACGGCCCGGAAGCCGCCTACGGGAGCTGGTCGGCGACGATCGGCCTCCGCAGCGGCGAGGCGACGATCCGCGTGCCCGGCCACTACGCGGGCGTCCTCGCGGAGCGGCTCGGCGCGGCGGTGGAGCGGTTCGTCCCGGGCAGCGGCTCGCGAGAGACGAATATCTCGACGTGACCGCACTCGCAACAGACGAGGTCGAGACGCTTGCGCTCTCCTCCACGGCCCGCTCGCCGGTGCGCGTGACGCTCGAGGTGCCGCGAGACGAGGTCGAGCTGCTCGCGTCGCTGCTCGCCGACGCACAGCATCTGATCGAGACGCTGCGCCAGGGACTCGGGCTGGTGCCGGACTCGCTGCCGGAGATGACTGTGAGCGCGTTGCTCGACTACGCCACGGCGGGCGCCCGGGTCGCGGAGCGCGCGCTCGTGCAGCGGCCGCGGCTGGGACGCGAGGAGCGGCTCGTCTTCGTCGTCGGCTGCCCCCGCTCGGGGACGACGTTCGTCGGCCGCGCGATCGGCGGGCTGCCGGGCTTCGTCGACTTCGGGGAGGTGACGCCGTGGAAGGCGGCGCTGCCGCACCGATCCTTCGGCGGCCGACCTGCGGCGGATCCTCGAGCGCATCCGGCGTCTCGGTCTCGCCTGGGGCCTGCGCGGCGTCGAGCAGACTCCCGAGACGGCGCACGTGCTCGCCGCCGCCCTCGAGGCCTATCCGCAGGCGCTCGCCGTGCACGCGGTGCGCGACGGCCGCGACGTCGTCTGCTCGCTGCTCGAACGCGGCTGGCTGAACGCGGACCAGGACCGGCAAGGACGACGCGGGCCTCCCCTACGGGGCCGAGCCGCGCTTCTGGGTCGAGCCCGAGCGGCGCGACGAGTTCGCGCACGTCAGCGACGCCCGCCGCTGCGCGTGGGCGTGGCGGCGCTACGTCGAAGCCGTGCGGGCGGCCGACGCCGGCGACCGCCTGCTCGAGATCCGCTACGAGGGGCTCGCGGGCGCGGCAGACCGGCTCGCCGGGTTTCTCGGCGCGAACGTCGCCTCGACGCACAAGGCGCTCGACAGCTTCCGCGACTCGTCGATCGGCCGCTGGCGCCGGGAACTGACGCCCGAACAGGTCGCCGACGTCGAGGCGGAGGCGGGCCCGCTGCTCGCCGAGCTCGGCTACACCTAGGCGCTCCGCGAAACGCGCGTCGTAGAGTCGCGCCATCGACCGACGCGAATTCGTTGAGCGGGCAGCGGGTGTCGCGCTGGGAGCCGGCGCCCTCGGGATCCTCTCCGGCTTTCGGCTGGATACGCCGACTGGTCCATTCCGCGAGCTCGCGCGCGAGCTGGAGGGGACTGTGGTGACTCCGGCGAGCCCCGCCTACCGACGCGACAAGTTGCTGGTCGACAGCCGCTTCGACGGGACGCACCCGCGGGCGATCGTGTACTGCGAGTCGGCCACCGATGTCGAGAAGACGGTCCGCTGGGCGCGAAAACACGCAATCCACCTCGTCCCCCGTTGCGGTGGCCACTCCTACGCGGGTTACTCGACCACGAGCAAGGGAGTCGTCGTCGACGTCTCGCGGATGCACCGTGTCCACCTGCGCGACGGCGTCGCCACGGTCGATGCGGGCGCCCGCCTGATCGACGTCTACGCGCCGCTCGCGGCACACGGCCACACGATCCCCGCCGGCTCTTGCCCGACGGTCGGGATCGCCGGCCACGCGCAAGGAGGCGGGGTCGGCTACGCAGGGCGCAAGCTCGGCTTGACGTGCGACAACGTCGTCGGCCTCTCGCTCGTCACCGCCGCCGGAAAGCTCCTCGAGTGCAGCGAGCACGAGCACGCGGATCTCTTCTGGGCGTGCCGCGGAGGAGGCGGCGGGAACTTCGGGGTCGTCACGAGCTTCGAGTTTCGGACGCACCGGGTCCGAGACGTCTCGTACTACCAGGTCGTCTGGCCCTGGTCCGACGCCGCACGCGCCGTCGAGGCGTGGCAGCACTTCGCACCGCATGCTCCCGACGCCCTGTACGCGTCGCTCTACCTGGCGACGGACGCGCCCCGTGGCCCGGGAACCGAGCCATTCATCAGCTCGGGCGGCCAGTTCTTCGGCACCGAGGGCGAGCTGCGGTCGCTGCTCGCCCCGCTCGTCGCCGCGGGAACGCCGCGCAGCGTGACGGTCGGCACGCTCTCGTACATCGACGCCATCGAACGCTGGGCGGGCTGTCACCCGCTCGAGCAGTGCCGGATCGTGGGGCGTCAACGGTTCAAGGGCAAGTCGGACTACATCAAGGCGCCGCTCACGCGCGCCGGAATCCGGACGTTGCTCGCAGGCCTCGAGGCGACCCAGGCAAGTACGTCCCTTGGCGGCGCCGCCCTGATCTGCGACGCGTACGGCGGCGCGATCAACCGTGTCCAGCCGGCCGAGACAGCCTTCGTCCACCGCCACACGCTGTTCTCGATCCAGTATTTCTCGAGCTGGGCAGGCGACGGCTCCGGCGATCTCCGCTGGCTCCGGAGGCTCTATGCAGCGATGCGGCCGTACGTCTCCGGATTCGCGTATCAGAACTACATCGATCCGGATCTCAGGTCCTGGGAGCACGCGTACTACGGCTCGAACCTACGCCGCCTCGTCGAGGTGAAGCGGAAGCACGACCCGGGCAATTTCTTCCACTTCCCGCAGAGCATCCCCAGACGCGTCTAGCCGGCGGGGGTGGCGATGATCTCCTGCAGCGCGGCCACGTGGGCGGCGAACCGCTCCCGGCCCAGCGGCGTGAGGCGCGCCCGCACCCGGCGGCGCCGCTCGCTCACCGGCCTCTCGATCACGACGTAGCCGGCCTCCTCGAGGGTCGCGAGCTGCTTCGACAGAGCCGAGTCCGAGAGGCCGATGCGATCGCGGATGAACGCGAAGTCGGCCCAGTCGGCCGCGGCGAGGAGCGCCACGACCGACAGCCTCGTCGCCGGGTGGATCAGCTCGTCGAATCGGGCGCCATCGTTCATGCGGCGGCTCGGCGAGTCGCGTCGTCCCGGATCGCAGTCATCAGACGCGGCCCGCCGAGCACGACCAGCACCGCGGCAAAGCAGCTCGCCCAGATCGACGGGTGACCGGCACCGTCGGCCGACAGACCCACCGCTACGGCGATCGTCACGCCGACGAGCGCGAGCAGAAAGGCGATCACGAGCAGCATCCCGCGCTCTCTCGCGACGTCGCCGCGCACTCGTACGTCGCCGGTGCGCTGGCGGCCGGCCAGCACTCGTTGCGACACGGTCGCGTGTCCGGCGCCGACCGCGACCGTCGCGATGGTGACGACCCACCACGGCGCGTCGAAGTTGGCGAGCAGCCCGAGCACGATCCACGCAGCGGCGAGCCCCCACCAGTACCACCACGGCATCCCGATCTCGTCGACCACCTGCTGGCGCCCCTTGCGAACCGACTCGAGCGCGAGCCGTGCCTCAGCTTCCGTTGGATAGTTCATCCCGTTCCCCCCTTTACTTTCCTAGTCGGAAAGCCAGAGTAGACTTTCCCACCAGGAAAGTCAAGGGACCGCTAGCGGAGCAGCCGGAAGTACCGCGCGACCGGCAAGAGCGTGAAGCCCGCCGCCTCGTACGCGGCCCGCGCGGGCGCATGGCCCGGGTCGCCGCCGGTCTCGACGATCGCGATGTCCATGCCCTGCTCTCGCAGATAGTCGAGCGCGAACTTGGTCAGCTGCGAGCTGACGCCGCGGCGCTGATAGTCGGGATCCACTCCGATGATGTCGATCGCGCCCATGCGGTCGTGAAACGCGTCGAGCGAGACCGTGGCGAAGCCGACCGGACGCCCGTCGACAACGGCCACGAAGGTGCTGTCCTCGCCCAGGCAGCTCGACCGGACGACTTCGCTCTGGCCGGCTCGCCAGTCCGGCTGCAGGCGCAGGAAGATCTCGTCCCCCAGCACTTCCCGTAAGGACGCGAAGACGGGAGCCCACGCACGGAGCGACAGTTCGACCACCGCGTCGAGGTCATCCGGCCGGAACGGTCGGATCTCGATCTCCGCACGTGCCACAGCGGTGCCCGTGGCTATGGCCCGAGCCGCGTGCGTCGGCGGATGCCGAGGCGCTTCTGGACGGCCCGGTCTTCCTCGCCGTCCTTCTTCGCCGCCCAGACGAATAGCCAGACGACGCCCACGAGCGTGAGCACGCTGACGGCCGTGATCACGATCTCGAGAACGGTGCTCACGGCGAGGATGGCCCTGTGGCTGCCGGTGCCGGCACCATCATCAGGCGCACGTTCGTGAGGGCCGTGTCGGGGATGGTGATGAACCCGCGCGTGGGGCGGTCGAGGTCGAAGGTGACGAGCAGAAGCGACGTCACGAGGACAGATGCCAGGAGGACCGTGATCACGCCCCGCCCGACCATCGACAGGTAGACGGCGAGCAGCGCCAGCGCAACCGTGGCCGCTCCTATCTCGAGTACGAGCACGGCGTTCGGCACTCTGTTGCTGAGGGCCGCAACACGACTGGTCTGCGCGTCGAACATCTCGTTCAGGCTGTCCACGTACAGGCGAGGTGCGCTCGCAGCGGGTGCCCGCGTGAGCGCCTGGCCGGCGAGCTTCCACAGCTGCCGCTGCTGTGCGCTGCTCGCCGCGAGAATGGCCTTTGCTTTCGGGCTGCCCGGGATCGCCTTCGACAGCAGGATGCTCGTGTCGGTGTAGTGCTTCAGCAAGACGAGAGAGCGGCTCCGCATCGGCTCGGCCAGGGTCTCGGCGCGCAGGTAGGTCGTCCCGATCGCGTTCGCCTCGTCGACCACCGCAGCGCGCCGATCTTCGTAGCGACCGACCGCCAGGCTCAGCCCGAAGGCCAGAATGAGACCCACGAGCCCGAGGAGCGCGGCCTGCAGAACGCCAAACGGCTCGCGCAGAACCTCGGAATGCTTCCGCAAATAGCGGCCGATCCCGGCGCCCAGGGCCGTTCCTCCGACCACCACGGCAAAGAGAAAGAGCGCGAGCTCCCAGCTGGTGAGCCTGAAGAAGAGCAAGGACCGGATGATCCGTGCGCGGGGTGAGGCCCGTCAAGCTCTCGCCGGGTCCGTGTTCAGGAGTGACCGCCGAGGCGCACGGGCCTTGGTGAAGTTAGGCTCGTGATTCGACCCGGAGGTGACAGATGCCCGAGCTTGTTGACCCGCAACATCTTCTGCTGATCGGAGCCGGGCCAGGAGTCGGCGCCGCGGTGGTTCGGCGCTTCGGGCGCGAGGGCTTCCGCAGCACGCTCATCTCCCGTGGCGGAACGCTTGACCAACTCGCCGCTGAGCTACGCAGCGGCGGTCTCGAGATCGAGGCGATCGCTGCGGATATCGAGGATCTGGACGGCTACCGCGAGACGCTCGAACGGATCTTCAGCGCGCCGGGAGCCCCCGGTGTCGTCGTCTACAACGCCGCTCTCCCGGATCCGGGCGAGATTCTCGACACGACCGTCGAGCGGCTTCGAACCGCCCACGACGTCGACGTACTCGGCGCCGTCGTTGCCGCCCAGGTGGCCGTCCCCGTGCTGCGAGCAGCCGGCGGTGGCACCTTGCTGGTCACGAGCGGCGGCTTCGCCGACACTCCGGTCCCCGGACTGGCGAGCCTCTCGATGGGGAAGGCCGCTTTGCGCTCGGCGCAGACGCTGGTTGCCGCCGGCGTCCGGGACGACGGTATCCACGCCGCGACCGTCACGATCGTCGGCGCCGTCAAGCCGGGCACGGACTTCGATCCGGACAAGATCGCGGAGCTCTTCTGGACCGCCCACACCGACTCGCAGGACGCCTGGCAGACCGAGTATCGGTTCACAGGCGCATAGCGCAGCACGCGCCGCCCGGCGGTGACGCCAAGCGGCGCCGCTCGGCCGCGAGCACGCTCGCCTGGGCCAGTATTTCGGAATGTCACCCGACAAAACACCCCTGGAGGGCGAGTCAGGACGGTGATCTTTCCGGTAACGATCGGGCCCACCTGGGAGTTGCACGACCTCAGGGTGTAGGGTCGTACAGCTGGGGTCGATCGCGCGGGGAAATGAGGAGTCGCATGACCCTTATCACCGCTGGCCAGGAGAACTCGACGCCGATCGAGATCTACTACGAGGACCCGGTTAAGACGGCGCTCCCGAGCTCGGCCATAACTCAAACGAGAGGAACTCGCATGCCCTCGATCACGACCGCAGACGGAGTCGAGATCTACTACAAGGATTGGGGAACCGGGCAGCCGATCGTCTTCAGTCACGGTTGGCCGCTATCGGCCGACGACTGGGACAACCAGATGCTGTTCTTTCTAGGCAAGGGCTATCGCGTCATCGCGCACGACCGTCGCGGCCATGGTCGCTCCACCCAGGTCGGCGACGGGCACGACATGGACCACTACGCGGACGACCTCGCTGCGCTCACGGGACACCTCGAACTGCGGGATGCGATCCACATCGGACACAGCACCGGGGGTGGAGAGGTCATCCACTACCTCGCCCGACACGGCGACCGACAAGGTGGCGAAGGCCGCGATCATCAGCGCCGTCCCGCCGCTGATGGTGAAGACCGACGCCAATCCCGACGGGCTGCCGAAGAGCGTCTTCGATGGTTTCATGTCGGAGTTGGCCACGAACCGCTCGGAGTTCTACCGCGCGATCGCCTCGGGGCCTTTCTACAACTACGACCGCGAACCCGAAAAATCCTCCGAGGCCATCATCGAGAACTGGTGGCGCCAGGGAATGA
Source organism: uncultured Actinomycetes bacterium (assembly GCA_963794255.1). GTDB lineage: Bacteria > Actinomycetota > Thermoleophilia > Gaiellales > Gaiellaceae > Palsa-739. The sequence continues at coordinate 241,914 of CAWCDC010000010.1, forward strand.
TGGGCGGCGCAAAGGCCGGCTACGACGGCATCGTCGCGTTCTCGCAAACCGACTTCACCGAAGACCTCAAAAAGATCGACATCCCCGTTCTCGTGATGCACTCAGAAGACGACCAGATAGTTCCCTACGTCGCCGCCGGGCCCCGCTCGGCCGCGCTTCTGCCGAAGGGGACCCTGAAGACCTACCACGGTTTCCCGCACGGCATGCCGACCACCGAGGCCGACACGATCAACGCTGACCTCTTGGAGTTCCTGCAATCCTGACCCGCGGAAATACCGTCCGGCTCGCGGACGCGAATATGCCGCACTTTGACCAGGTTCCGAGCTTGCCGTACTGCTCGAGCCGTAGGACGCTCGGCTGGGCCAGTGTTCCGGAATGACGCCCGACGATGTGACGGTTTGCGGCGCGGCGACGTATCTTGTGCGTGATGAGACGCTTGGCGTTGTTCGTGCTGGTCGTATCGTCGACTGTGGCTGTCGTGTCACTTGGCACGGCGTCCGGCTCGGGAGCGCGTCGTCCTTATTCCGTCGCGGCCGTGAAGGCTGCGTTCAAGGCGGAGGGTGTCGGTCTTCGCCCCTTCCCGTGTTCTGGTGGTAAGCGGGTGTGTGCTAAGTGGGTGACTCTGATCGGGAAGTGGCCTCACGCCATCCACGTGAACGTCCGACGTGGACCCCTCACCGGCATCTATAAGCGCGTCACCGACCAGCCTTCTGCCGTCGGGTCAACGAATACCCAATATCGGAACGTCCGAGTCGGGTGGCGCCCAAGGGACCGCGCGGTTGTCTGGGCAGCGCTGCACCGCTTGAAGTAGCCCGGACGATTGCGCTCGGCTGGGCCAGTGTGCGCTCTGACGCCTGGCGCTTGGGTGGGGTGGTCGCGGCTGGCGCAGGGAGGCACCCGGCAGGGTGCCCCCGCGCGGCCGCGCTGCGCTTCTGTTGTGGGTTGGTTTTCTTCACTTGAATATGCAACGAAACTCGGGTGGGTTGGGGGGATGTTGGCTGAAGTGCAATCGGGGGCTGTAGGAGTGCAAAATCCCTGCAAAAGGTGCATATTTGCACTTCAGACAACAGAGAAAAGGCGGCTGTTAGGGGTTGTTCTGTATCGCCCAGTCAAAGCCGGGTCTTGGCCGTTTCGAGCTGAGCATCCGTTCGCGCCGCTACCCTGCGGCCTGCGCCCATAGGTCCGGGTTAGTCCAGGAGTGAGTGGGGCTCCCGGGGTCGGCGTGACGGGTTCGGCTTAGGGGTTCCTCTGCCGGGTTCGTGAGGCCACTGCACTCACCAGCCGCGCAACCGCTGCGCGGGGTTCCGGTTATCGGACTGGTGGAGGTGCGTGGTGGACAGCTTGTGGTCGTTCTCGCTCTACCCGGAGGCGGGTGAGGGTGGCGGTTGCTTGGCGGTGCGGCGGTCGGTGGTGGCTGTGTCGGATCGGCCGCCGAACGTGGTGCGGGCGCGGGAGGAGGCGGCGCGCAGGGCGCGGACCAAGATCCGCCGCTACGGGGCCGCGAACAGGCTGAACCGGCTCGGCACGCTCACCTATCGGGGTGAGGGCTGCCACGATCCGCTCAGGCTGCGGGCGGACCTGGCCGGGTTCTTTCGCGGGCTGCGCGAGCGGCTGGCGGTGGGGGCGTTCGCGTATGTGTGGGTGCCGCAGTGGCATCCAGGCGGGCACGGGCTGCATGCGCACTTCGCGGTCGGCCGCTTCGTGCCGCGCGGCCTGATCGAGCGCTGTTGGGGGCACGGCTTCGTGCATATCAAGCTGCTCGACGGGCTGCCGGTCGGCTCCGGCGAGCGGGCTGAGGCGCGGATGGCGGCTCGCTATCTGGCCGGGTACGCAGGCCGCGATCTCGGCGACGAGCGCCGGTTGGCCGGTCTGCACCGCTACGAGGTCGCGCAGGGCTTCCAGCCGGAGAAGATCCTCGTCTACGGCGTCTCGGCCGAGGACGTGATCGAGCGCGCCTCCGGCCTCATGCGGGCCACGCCGGAGCGGGTCTGGTTCTCCTCGTCGATGGAGGTGAGGCATGGGCCGCCAGCCTGCTGGGCGCAGTGGGACTGAGGACCTCCAGGCTCGCGCGGTGGCCTGGGTGGAGGCACATTGCGCGGCGCAGGGCGTCCCGGTCAAGCTGTCCGACCCGCTCGCCCTGGCGCGGATCGCGGAGCTACTGGCTCAGGGCCGCAAGACCGGCTCTAGCCGCGACCCGTCAAAGCGGTTGTAGCCGGGGCGAGCAGGGCCGACCCGGACGGAATCGACGACGCTGGCGACGATCGCGTGCTGCTGGCTCAGGTCCAGTCCTTCCCAATCGGCGCGCAGGCGGTCGCTGTGGCCGACGTAGGACTCGAGCAGGCCGCCGTGGGTGACCTTGGCCAGCTGCTTGCGGGCCGCGCTCGAGGCGCTGCTCGATCGGCTTGCGGGCTGCTTTCCACTCGCCGCATCGTGATCTGCCCGTTGCCCGTAGGCCGCAGCGAGCTCCTCGAGCTGCTGCCTGGGCTGCTTCGGCTTCCTGCGACCACCGTGCGGTGTCTGGGCGCTGCGCTGCTGTCGCCGCTCCGTGGCTCGCTGCAAGTCGCGCGAATCGACCCGGTGGAGGACGGCCTCGGTGACGAACTGCTCGACCTCGTCGGCGTTGATGTACGTCTTGCCGCAACCGGAGAATCCCTCGCCTTTGGCGCAGGCGTAGCGGCGCTTGCCGCCGGTGCGCGGGCGGGCGACCAGCCGCTGCGCCGCAGTGGCTACAGACGAGCAGGCCGCCGAGCAGGTAGCGGCGGGCTGCCTTGTTGGTGCGCCGCTCCGGGTCGGCCAGCAGCGCCCGGATCTGCGCTCCGTCCTCGGCGGGCTGATGATCGCGGGCCACTCCGCGGTCGCCACGATCTCGCCGTGGTGGGCGCGCTGGCCGCTGATCCGACGGCGAGGCCAGCATCCGGCGCAAGCTCTGCGGCGACCACGGCCCGCCGCTTGGCTGCCGGTATCATCGCGGCTGTTCAGGTCGTTGCGACGATCGAGCGCACCGGTTCGCCCGCCAGCAGCCGCTGCGCGCACTCGCGACCACGGCCGCCTCCGCAGGCCGCACGGTCACTTTGTCCGTCCTCGTAGCCGTAGGGGCGAGCTGCCGCCACCCGAGACCCGTCCGCTCTCGGCGATCTCCAAGTGCTTGCGCGAGATCCGCGTCGGCTCTTGTGGTCGCTCTCGTAGTCGCGCCATACGCCCCGAGCACTACGAGCGAACAACTGGCCATCGTGCGTCGGCAAGGTCGACGGTCCCCGCTCACCGTAGCCGACGTAGCTCGAGCGCTGCAGCTCGTCGACAGAGGTCGATGAACGCTTCCAGCTCGCGCGGCTGCCGGGTCAGGCGGTCGAGGTCGTAGACCAGAACACGGCGTCGATCGCGGCCCGACCTGCAGATCGCCGCACACATCCGCTCGTACTCCGGACGCCAGCGTGCCACTCCAGGCGCTCACGATCGTCGTCGACGTACTGCTCGACAACCGCGCCAACCGCGCAACTAGCGCCAACGCGCTCACAGTCCGCGATCTGCCGCCTGCACGCCAAGCTGATCGCCCTCCCGATCGGACGAGATCCGGGCATAGATCGCCGCCCGACACCGGAGCCAGCGCCAGAGCCGTAGCCACTCAGGGAGACATACACGAACACTCGCCTGGGCCAGCGTCCTTACGCCTGACGGCGTCGGCGCTAGCTCTTCGCGTCGGCCCAGGAGTCGCCCGCGCCCACGTCGACCGCGAGCGGCGGGTCGAGCGGGTACGCGCGGCACATCTCCTCGCGCACGAGCTCCTTCACGATCGAGGTCTCCGCATCGGGCGTCTCGAGCAGCAGCTCGTCGTGCACCTGGAGGACGAGCCGCGCGCTTCTCCCCTCCGCTCGCAGCCGCCGCTCGATCGCGACCATCGCCACCTTGATGATGTCCGCGTTCGAGCCCTGCATCACGAAGTTGACGGCCACGCGCTCGCCGAACCCGCGCGTCGCGCGGTTCCGCACCCGTAGTTCCGGCACCGGGCGCCGCCGGCCGAGCAGGCTCGTCACGTAACCGTCGCGCTCGGCCTGCTCGATCGTCCGCTGGATGAAGTCCTGCACGAGCGGGAACCGCGCGAGGTACGCGTCGATGTACTCCTGCGCCTGCTCGCGCGGGATCTCGAGGTTCTCGGAGAGGCCAAAGGCCGAGATTCCGTAGACGATCCCGAAGTTGATCATCTTCGCGATGGAGCGCTCGGCCGACGTCAGCTTGGCGGGATCGACACCGAGCACCTCGGCGGCCGTCGCGGTGTGGATGTCCTCCCCGCGCTCGAACGCCTCGCGCAGCTTCGGCTCGCCCGAGACGTGCGCGAGGATCCGCAGCTCGATCTGCGAGTAGTCGGCGGAGATGAGCCGCGCGCCCTGCTCGGCCACGAACGCGGAGCGGATCTCGCGGCCGAGCTCCGTGCGGATCGGGATCGACTGGAGGTTCGGGTTCGTCGTCGAGAGGCGGCCGGTCGCGGCCACGGTCTGGTTGAAGGTCGTATGCAGGCGCCCGTCCTCCCCGATCAGGGACGGGAGCGGACGGAGGTAGGTGTTGAGGAGCTTCGACAGCTCGCGCCATTCCTCGATCACGGCCACGATCTCGTGCTCGGCGCGGATCGAGCGCAGCACCTTCGTGTCGGTCGAGTAGCCGGTCTTGCCCTTGCGGCCCGGCGTCAGCTCGAGCTTCTCGAACAGGATGCGCCCGAGCTGCTGCGGCGAGCCGAGGACGAACTCCTCGCCCGCGAGCTCGTACGCGAGCGCCTCGAGCTCCTCCACCCGATCGGCGAGGCGAGCGGTGATCTCGCCCATCCGGTACGTGTCGATGCGGACTCCGGCCTTCTCCATCCGGCCGAGCACCCCGACGAGCGGCATCTCGACGTCGCGGTAGAGCGGTTCGGCTCCGCGCTCGCGCACCCGGTCGAGCAGCGGGTCGCGCAGGCGCAGCGTGACGGCGGCGTGCCGGACGAGACGGGCGGTCTCCTCCTCGGCCTCCGGCTCGGCGACGGCCTCGACGGCGTACTCGGCCGCGAGGTCGTCGAGGAGATACTCGCTGCGCGCCGGGTCGATCAGGTAGGCGAGGATCATCGTGTCGTCAGCCGCCTCGACGCGCAGCGCTTTCGAGTCGTGCGCGACGAACGTCCCCTCGAGCCGCTCCGGCCGCGGCGCGACGACGACCTCGTCGCCGTTGGCGACTGCAATGCGCCCCTCGTCTGCGGCAACTCCGCCCACGTTCGGCGGCTCCCCTTCGCGCCAGGCGACGGCCGTGCCGGCCGAGATGCGCTCGCGCGCAGGCACCGCCTCGTCGAGCTCGTCGACACGCGCGAGCAGCGCCCGGAACTCGAACTGCCGGAACGTCTCGCGCAGCTGCGCACGGTCGGGCGGCGCGAGCACGAGCTCGGCCGGGTCGGCGTCGAGGTCGAGGTCTCGCCGCATCGTGGCGAGCACCTTCGCCGCGCGCGCCTGGTCGGCGAACTCCGTCAGGTTCTTCTTGCGCGCCGGCGACAGCTCCTCGACGTGCTCGAGCACCTCCTCGAGCGAGCCGTACTGCGCGATGAGCTGGCCGGCGGTCTTGTCCCCGATGCCCGGGACGCCGGGAATGTTGTCGGAGGTGTCGCCCTTGAGCCCGATGAAATCGGGAATCTGCTCGGGTCGGATCCCGTAGCGCGCCTCGACCCGCTCGGGCGTGTAGACATTGACGTCGCTCACGCCGCGCGGCGTCATCATGAGGCAGACGTTCTCCGAGACGAGCTGGAACGCGTCACGGTCGGTCGAGACGACGCACGTCTTGATCCCGGCTTCGTCCGCGCGCGTCGCGAGCGTCGCGATCACGTCGTCCGCCTCCCAGCCCTCGAACTCGAGGTTGCGGTAGCCGAACGCCTGCACGATCGGCCGCAGGTGCGGGAACTGCTCGCGCAGGAGGTCCGGCATCGGCCGGCGGCCCTCCTTGTAGACGACGTCCGCGGCCTCGGCCTGCGCCGCGCGGTGCACCGGCCGTGTGTCCCAGGCGACCGCGACGCCCTTCGGCCGGTAGTCGGAGAGGAGCTTGAAGAGCATGTTCGTGAAGCCGAGCAGCGCGTTGGTAGGGAAGCCCTCGCTCGTCGCGAGCTCCTCGGGCAGCGCGAAGAACGCTCGATAGGCGAGGTTGTTGCCGTCGACGAGGAAGAGCTCCGAGTCGCGCGCGGGCCCGTCGCTGAGGTCGAGCTCGGCTCCCGTGAGCGTCTTCGGAGACATCGCTCCGAGTCTATTGGGCGCTACTTGAGCGTCTTCAGGTACGCGATCAGCTGCGCGATCTGCGCGTCGGACAGGATCCCGCCCCAGTGCGGCATGCTCACGATCGGCGCCCGTCCGATGACGCTGCCGCTGCGGATCACGGCGGCGATCTTCGCGTCCGTGTTGAACTCCTGGCGGAAGCCCTGGCCGGAGAGGACGGGGATCGTCTTGTCCGGCGAAAGCGGATTCGGCACGCCGCCGAGGCCGTTCGGCCCGTGGCAGTTGACGCAGCCGTAGCGAACGTAGAGCGCAGCGCCCGCGACGGCGGCTCCCTGGCCCCGCGGCACGACAACGGGCTGTGTGTCGGGAACGGCGGGCAAGTCCTGCGCGGAGGTAGGAGACGAGGTTCGCCACCTGCGTCTTCGAGATGACCTCGCCCCAGACCGGCATGTACGGCTGCTTCGGGTTCGCCGACTCGCCAAGGCCGTGGTCGATGATGTGTCTCAACTGCGCAGCGGTGAGACTCGCGCCAACCGTCTTCAGTGCCGGCACGGCCGGATCAACGCCGCCGCGGCCCTGCATGCCGTGGCAGTCGACGCACCCGAACTGGACGAACGTGTGCGCGCCGGCAGCGACGGACGGAGAGACCTGCGTCCGCCCGATGATCGCCGTCGTACCCGACCCGGCCGCCTGCGAGGTGACCGTCTTCGTCCGCTCGCCGTAATGGCCGGCTGCGTACGCGACCGCGCCGATTGCGATCACGAGCGCGATCCCCGCGCCGATCGCAGCAGGCAGGATCCGGACCTCCCGCCGGGACCTCTCGTCCGCCATGGCCCCATTCTCTGCCTCCGGTCGCCGTCGGCAATCCGTACTTAACCGCGAACCGCGCTGCTTGAATCCCGCGATGCCACGCGTCCCTCTCCTCTCCGGCAGCCGCCTCGTCGTGGCGTCTGCGCCCGACGACGCTCGCGTGCTGCGGCCGCCGCCACCCGGGCGCGCCACGGACGTGGTGGCGGCGACGCTCGAGGCGCTGCGTTTCCCGCTCGACGGACCGCCGCTCGAGACGCTCGCCGCGGGTGCGAAGCGCGCGACGATCGTGGTCGAGCCGCCGGCTCTGCCGATCGGGAGCGTGCGGGGAAACCAGCGCGCACTGGCAACCGGGGCGGTGATCGACGCGCTCGAGGAGCTCGGCATCCCGACCGCCAACCAGACGCTGCTCGCGGCCTGCGGACTCGGGCGCCGCGCGAGCCACGCGGAGATCGCAGCACTCGTGACGCCGGAGCTCCGGCGCCGCTTCCACGGCCGGGTGACGGTGCACGACGCAGCCGACCCCGACCTCGCCGGACTTCCGGCCGACGCGCCGCGGGTCCGGGTCGCCCGTGAGCTGGTCGAGACGGATCTCGTCGTCTCGGTCACCGCTGCCGAGACCGTCCTGCACGGCGGCCCTTCGACGCTGCTCGCCGCCGCAGACGCCGAGACGCAGCGTCGCGCGACCGCCGAGTCGCTGCTCGAGACCCGAGGGTCCGAAGGGTGGCGCCTCGCGACGCTCGTCGAACGCTCGCTGGCCGCCCGCGTCCCGCTCTTCGGCGTCTCGCTCGTCCTCAACCACCCTGTCTTCGCAGGGCTGCTGCGCGGTTATCCCTACGAGCCGGAGGCGGCCGACCGGATCGCGCGCTCGCGCCTGAGGCTCGCGTTCTCGGCCGCGCCGGATTCCGTGCGCCGCCGCGTCCTGCGGACGCTGCGGGGAACGAGGACGACGGCTGCGGTGCTCGCCGGCCCTCCGTCGGTCGCGCACGCCGAGGCTCTGCTCCGGGCGATCGAGCTGCGGAGAGCGACCCTCGACGAGCCGCTCGACGCGCTCGTGATCGGGGTCCCCGGAACCACCCCGTTCCTGCCGCGCGAGAGGCCGAACCCGCTACTCGCTGCCTACCTCGGGCTCGCGCACGCGCTCGGGCTCTGGCGCGACGGCTTTCCGGTCCGCGACGGCGGGATCGTGATCCTCGTCCACGGCTTCCGCCGCATCTTCGCCCGGCCGACGCAGCAGCCGTACCACGTCTTCTTCCGCTCGGACCCGATCGCCCGCGACCCGGATCTGCTCGCCGCCGCGGAAGATGCCGTTGCCGCGGATGCGCGCGCCGTCGAGGAGTACCGCGGCGGCCGCACGGTGCACCCGCTGCTGCCGTTCCGCGACTGGGACGCGTGCCGGCCCGCGCTCGAGCGGCTCGGCGCCGTCTACGTCGCGGGAGCGCGCGACGCCTCCGCAGTGCGGCAGCTCGGCTTCGTCCCGATCGGCAGCATCGGCGCCGCTCTCCAGATGGCTCGAGGCCACCGCGGCCCCGACGCGCGCGTCGGCTTTCTCCTCTCGCCGCCGTACTTCCCGCTTCGCGTCGGCTCAGGGGACGCGTAGACCGAGGACGTCCGCAGCCGCGACGATCTCCTCGTCGGCGACGTCGAGCGCCCGCACCGAGGCGAGCCGCAGCGCAGATCCCGCGCGATCGAACAGCGTCACGTTCAGCCACTGCGACTCGAAGGTCGACCACCAGCGAACGCCGGCGGCGGCGGGGTGCCGCTCGTAGAGCGCGCGCACCTGCGGTTGCGTCACCTCGCGCGAACGGGTCGCAACCTTCGACGGCCGCAGCCGTTCGCGCCGCAGCACCGTGGGATCGTCGAGATCGACGAGCTCCGCGTCGTCGGGCAGCTCCAGCTCGGCGAGCGCGAGCGGGAGGCCGCGCCGCACGAGCAGCGCCGGTTGCAGCCGCTGGCCCCGAAAGCGCGCGAGCTGCTCGACGACGCATGACAGCGGTCGCTCGGAGAGATACAGGCAGCCGTAGAGGTCGGCGTTGTCGTGGCGCCCGTCGCCCTGGTACGGGCGCGGGAACCAGAGCGCGCCGTCGGGCCGATCGGGACGGACGCGGGCGTTCCAGGCGAAGCAGCGGTACAGGATCACGCGAACGCGTCGGAGCGCTCGGCCCGGATCGCGCGCATCAGCTCCTCGGTGCGGCCCGCGCGGATGAGGTCGATCGGCCGCCGGTCGCCCAGCAACGGATTGAGGCCGAACAGCCAGGCGAGAGCGGCCTCCCGTTCGTAGAGACGGAGGAGATTCCCCCAGACGAGCTCGAGCAAGTCGACCTTCTCGGCGTTCAGCGGATCGATGCCCGAGCCGCGAAGCCAGCGCGTCACCTGGGCGCGGCTGACACCGAGCATGTCGGCGAGCCGTGCCGCCGAACCGAAGTCCGCTCGCAGTGCGTCCACCTTCGTTGCGATTGCGACGGCCATCCCCGTAGGCTAGCGCAACACTTTCTGTTGCGCAACAAAATGTGTTGCGCCGAACGGTCGCGTATCATGCGTCGGCAGGCCGAAGTGGCGGAATTGGCAGACGCGCCGGACTCAAAATCCGGTGGCCTTCGGGCCGTGTGGGTTCGATTCCCACCTTCGGCACTCGTTCGCGCGCTAACTGCTGCGCGAGCGAAGCGCCGCGAACGTGACGACTCCCGCCACGAGTAGCAACAGCCCAACCCCACCCCAGTAGTACGGGTTGGGCGTGCCGTCGCCGACGAGTCGGTGCTGCCAGCTGTCCCACTGCAGCGCGGCCACAGCCAACAGAGGCAGGCCGACACCGGAGACGATTCCGAGCACGACCGTGCGCTCGTTCCAGGTGGAAAGCCGTGCCACCACGACGGCGAGGACGACGGCCGGAATCAGCAGCGGGAGCACGAGACTCACGAACCCGAGAACGAGCGCTGCGCCGACGAGCGCCCATAGCCAGAAGCCCGGCCACCCACCGAGGCGGGACTCCGGCCTCGCGACGTGGGGCTCCACGGCCACGACTGAAGTGTACGTCCGCCCCTCCGAACCATCTAGGCTCGGCTGCATGGCGAAAAGCCTCGGCATCCTCACCGGCGGCGGCGACTGCCCCGGCCTCAACGCGGTCATCCGCGCGGTCGTGCGCCGGGCCGATTCGGCCGGCTGGGACGTGGTCGCGGTGCGCGAGGGCTGGCGCGGGCTCGTGGAGCCGATCTTCGAGGACCTCGGCCCGTCGCAGGTGTCGGGGATCCTGCCGCGTGGCGGCACCATCATCGGCACGAGCCGCACGAACCCGTTCAACGTCGAGGGCGCAGTCGAGCGAGTCGTACAGAACTTCTCCGATCGCGGGCTCGACGCGCTCGTCGCGATCGGCGGCGAGGACACTCTCGGCGTCGCGGCGCGCCTTCACGACGAGCGTCAGTTCCCGGTCGTCGGCGTCCCGAAGACGATCGACAACGACCTCTCGGGCACCGACTACACGTTCGGTTTCGACACGGCGGTGTTCATCGCGACCGAGGCGATCGACCGGCTCCACACGACGGCGGAGTCGCACAACCGCGTGATGGTCGTCGAGGTGATGGGCCGCCAGACCGGCTGGATCGCCGTGATGAGCGGCATCGCGGGCGGCGCCGACGTGATCCTCGTCCCGGAGGTCCCGGTCGACTTCGACGAGGTGGCGGAGACGATCCGCAAGCGCCACGCGCGCGGCAAGAACTTCTCCATCGTCGTCGTCAGCGAGGGCTGCGAACTGCCGGGCCTGGCGGACGCCGGCGAGCAGGATCAGTTCGGGCACGTGATCCTCTCGAAGCGCGGCGTCGGCGAGGCGCTCGGGCGGGAGATCGAGGAGCGAACCGGCTTCGAGACGCGCGTCACCGTGCTCGGCCACGTGCAGCGCGGCGGCACGCCGACGCCTCGCGACCGCGTCCTCGCGACCCGATTCGGCCTCAAGGCAGCCGATCTGGCCCTGTCCGGCGAGTTCGGCCAGATGGCGGCCCTGCGGGGGGACGACGTGGTTGCCGTTCCCCTCGTGGAGGCCACCGCGCAGCTGAAAGTCGTGCCGCGCGAGTGGTACGACGTCGCGCGCGCCTTCTTCGGCTAGAGCCGGACGATCACACTTCGGGAGGGGCGTCACCGACGAGCGGTGAGAGGTCGACGGCGTGGACGATGACGGCGTCGACACCGGCGCGCTCGAGCTCCTGCACCTCGTCCTCGGTCGTGATCGCGAGATCGGCGATCGCAAGCTTCCCGGCAGGCACCGCGGCGAGCAGCTCGAGCACCGACTCGAGACGCTCCTCGGCGTCCTGCGGTGGCGCGAGCAGGAAGATCTCGGGGTCGAGCACCTCGAGCGCCCGCTCGAGCTCTTCCTCGGTTCCCACTTCCACGGCGCAGTCGAGGCCGACCGCAAGCGCGTTCTCGTGCCTGCGCTGGATCGGCTCGTGGTCGTCGTCCTCAGCGGGGAGCGTGAGGGTCACGGCGTCTGCGATCTCCGCAGCGCGGTCGAGCGTGGCGTCGGTGCGCCAGAGGATCGGCAGGCGCGTCGCGTCGCGTAAGTGCGTCGGGTCGCCGTCGACGACGAGCGCCTCGGCCCGCTGCGCCTCGGCGGCTCGAGCAGCGTCGGCGTCGGCGACGGCAGCGACGACGGAGATACCGTCGCCCTCGGCGATCGCGTGGCTGAAGCGGCGGCTCTCGTTCACGAGCGCCGATTCTTCCAGGTCACTGCCCCATCGGGTGCCAGACGGTCTTCAACTCGAGGAAGGACGCGATCTCCCACGGGCTTTGGACGTCGGCGCGACCGTGCACCACGCGCTTCACGTTGTCGGCGGCGAGACGTTCGAGCTCGGGGCCGTCGCCGTCGGCGCCGCAGAGGTCGATCGCGTTGACGTCCATGTGCGAGGCGAGCACCGGGCCGAGCTCCGCGTGACGACCGGTGAGGAGGTTGACGACGCCGGCGGGCACGTCGCTCGTCGCGAGCGCCTCGGCGAGCTCGATCGCGGCGAGGGGCCGCGTCTCCGACGCGACTGCGACGACGGCGTTCCCACCGACGAGCGGCGGCAGCAGGCGCGTGACGAGGCCGAGCAGCGGCGGTTCGTCGGGCGCGAGCACGGCGACGACGCCGGTCGGCTCGGGGACGGTGAAGTTGAAGTACGGGCCGGCGACGGGGTTCGATCCGCCGAGCACCTGCGGCAGCTTGTCGGCCCAGCCGGCGTACCAGACGACGCGGTCGATCGCCTGCTCGACCTCGTCGCGTCCGCTGCACAGCTCGGCGAACTCCGGGACGCGCGCCTCGACCATCTCGGCGAGCCGGTAGAGGACCTGGCCGCGGTTGTATGCGGTGGCCTTCGCCCAACCCGGCTGCGCGCCGCGCGCAACGCGGACCGCGTCGCGCACGTCCTTGCGCGAGGCACGGGCGACGTTCTGATCCTCGGCGTCGTAGGTGCGGCCGGACTCGCTGCGCGGGAACGCGCCACCGATGAAGAGCTTGTACGTCTTCTTGACCGGCAAACGCTCGCTCATTCGTCGAACCTCAGATACGGCTCGAGCCCGTGCAGCCCGCCTTCGCGGCCGAAGCCGGACTCCTTGTAGCCGCCGAACGGCGAGCGTCGGGTCGAAGCGGTTGAACGTGTTCGCCCACACCACGCCGGCGCGCAGGCGCTGCGCCATCCAGAGGATGCGCGAGCCCTTCTCGGTCCAGACGCCGGCGCTGAGACCGTACGGCGTGTTGTTCGCCTTCTCCAGCGCCTCCTCCGGCGTGCGGAACGTAAGGACGGAAAGGACGGGGCCGAAGATCTCCTCCTGCGCGATCCGGTAGCTCTGCGCCACGTTCGTGAACACGGTCGGCGCGAACCAGTAGCCCTGCTCGGGCAGCACGCACGGCGGCTGGTAGATCTGGGCGCCCTCCTCGACTCCGGAGGCGACGAGCTCCTGGATCCTCTCGAGCTGCGCCGCCGAGTTGATCGCGCCGACGTCGGTGTTCTTGTCGAGCGGATCGCCGACGCGAAGCGTCGAGAGCCGGCGCTCGAGCTTGGCGACGAGCGGCTCGTAGATCGACTCCTGCACGAAGAGGCGCGAGCCGGCGCAGCAGACGTGTCCCTGGTTGAAGTAGATGCCGTTGACGATCCCCTCGACCGCCTGGTCGAGCGCCGCGTCGTCGAAGACGATGTTCGCGGCCTTGCCGCCGAGCTCGAGCGTCAGCTTCTTGCCGGTGCCGGCGAGCCGCCGCTGGATCTCCTTCCCCACCTCGGTCGAGCCCGTGAACGCGATCTTGTCGACGTCGTCGCTCTCGACGAGCGCGGCGCCGGTGCGGCCGTCGCCCGTGACGATGTTGACGACGCCCGCGGGTAGCTCGGCCTGGCGGAGGATGTCGCAGAAGAGGAGCGCGGTGAGCGGGGTCGTCTCAGCCGGCTTGAGCACGACCGTGTTGCCGCACGCGAGCGCGGGCGCCACCTTCCACGCGAGCATGAGGAGCGGGAAGTTCCAGGGGATGATCTGGCCCGCCACGCCGACCGGCCGCGGGCGCCGGTTCGGGAAGGCGTACTCGAGCTTGTCCGCCCAGCCCGCGTAGTAGAAGAAGTGGGCCGCGGCGAGCGGGAGGTCGACGTCGCGCGATTCCTTGATCGGCTTGCCGCCGTTCAGCGACTCGAGGACGGCGAACTCGCGCGAGCGCTCCTGGAGGAGGCGCGCGATCCGGAAGAGGTACTTCGCGCGCTCGGAGCCCGGCAGCGACGACCAGCCGTCGGCGAAGGCGGCGCGCGCGGCGGCGACGGCGCGGCCGACCTCCTCGGGCGTGCCCTGCCCCACGGCCGCGAGCGGCTCCTCGTCGCGGGGGGCGATCGTCTCGTACGTCTCGGCGGGCTCGAGCCACTCGCCGCCGATGAACTGCCCGTAGCGCTCGCGGATCTGGACGATGTCGCGCGACTCGGGCGCACTCGCATACGTCCAGTCGGCCTGGACGCCTACCTCGCTGCTGGGCTTGTCCAGCTCACCCACGAACCCACCCCCCACCCTCATGGGAGGGGAAAACGTTAGGCCCGAAAGAGCCGTGTAAGTGTGCTGCCTTGGTCACGAAACGGTGTCTCTTCAATCCTTGGTGAAGTAGTCGCCGCTCTGATAGGTGCCGGTTCGTTCCTTGCGCAGCTGCATCAGGATGTCGTTGAGCAGCGAGGACGCGCCGAGCCGGTACAGGTCCGGCGTCAGCCACTCCGGCCCGAGGGTCTCGTGGACGAGCACGAGGTGCTGCACCGCCTGCTTCGCCTGGCGAATCCCGCCCGCTGCCTTGAAGCCGACGCGCCGGCCGGTTTCGCCGTACACGTCGCGGATCGCTTCGAGCATGCAGAGCGCGACCGGCAGCGTCGCGGCCGGCGAGATCTTCCCCGTCGACGTCTTGACGAAATCCGCGCCGGCGGCGATGGCGAGCAGCGTCGCCCGCCGCACGTTGTCGTACGTGCCGAGCTCGCCGGTCTCGAGGATCACCTTCAGATGGCGATCGCCGCAGACCTCCTTCACCTGGACGATCTCGTCGTAGACCTTCGCGTAACGGCCGGAGAGAAACGCGCCGCGGTCGATCACCATGTCGATCTCGTCGGCTCCCAGCTCGATCGCCGCGCGCACGTCCGCGACCTTCAGCGCGGTCGGGTACTGGCCCGACGGGAACCCGGTCGCGACCGCCGCGATCTTCACGCCGCTGCTGTCGCCGAGCCGCTCGCGCACCGCGGGAACGAGGTTCGGGTAGACGCACACCGCTGCTACCGCAGGAACGCTGGGATCCGAAGGGTCCGGCCGGAGCGCCTTCGAGGCGATCGCCGCCGCCTTGCCGGGCGTGTCCGCACCCTCGAGCGTGGTCAGGTCGGTCGTCCGGATTGCCAGCTGCAGCGCCCAGACCTTCGCCTCACGCTTGATCGAGCGCTTCGCGAGCGAGGCGGCGCGCTCCTCGAGCGCAACCGCGTCGACTGCCCCGATCCGCGGCAGCGGCGCTTCGAGCGGTAGCTCGAACCCCGCCGGCAATGCAGGCGCCTGAGCCATGGGTTTGAGTGTAGTCCCCGTCAAAGTCCTCACAATCTGCCGCCGAAACGGGGGCTACCCTGATCGCATGCTGAGGACGATTGCGGGTCTCGTCACAGTGGCGGCGATCTCCCTCGTCTCGGGGACGGCAAAGCCGGCCACATCGACCCGGTCAACCACGGGCTTCTCCGACGCCGCCGAGACCGTGATGGGGACGCTCGTCGGGCCACCCAACGCGAAGTTCCTCACGCGCATCCGCAACGGGAAGATGGGTGGCGTCGTGCTCCTCGGCAACGGCTGGCTCACGCGCAGCACGGCGGCCAAGGTCACGGCAGAACTGCAGCACGCCGCGTGCACGCGTGGCGAGCCGCTCCTCATCGCCGTCGACCAGGAAGGCGGCCTCGTCAGGCGTCTCGCCTGGGCGCCGCCGACCGAGGCGCCCGACCAGATGACGAGCCCTGCGGTTGCGCAGTCGCAAGCCGCCGGCGCGGCAGAGGCGCTCCGCTCGGTGGGAATCGACGTCGACTTCGCGCCGGTTGTCGACACGCCCGGCTCGGCCGAGAACTTCCTCGGCTCGCGCGCCTTCTCGCACTCGCGCACCTGGAACGCACAGATGGCCCGCGCCTTCGTCGACGGACTGCAGACGAACGGGATCGCGGCGACCGCGAAGCACTTCCCCGGTCTCGGTCTCGCAGGAGGCAACACCGACGACGGCCGGATCGTGATCAAGGCCGCCGCCTGGAAACTCCACCAGGGTCTGCTCCCGTTCCAGAGCGCGGTCAAAGCCGGGACGAAGCTCGTGATGATCTCGACTGCGATCTACCCGAAGCTCGACGGGTCGAAGAAGCCCGCAGCGTTCTCGAGCACGATCATCAACGGCCTGCTGCGGAAGAAGCTCGGCTTTACGGGCGTCACGGTGACCGACACGCTCACCGCGCCGGCCGCCGAGAGGATCCCGCACACCGCGACGCACGCGATGCTCGCCGGCTCCGACCTGCTCATCTTCGGCGCAGAGAGCGCAAGCGAGCTGGGCTACTCGACCCTCCTCGCCGACGAAGCCGGCTCCTCGCGGCTCCAGAACCGCCTCACCCAGGCGGCCGCGCGGATCCGAGCGCTCAAGGAGTGGCTGGCCGTCCATGGCGGCGCCACCTGCACGCCGTAGTAAGCCGTAGTGACTAGAGCCCGAGCCGCTCGAGCGTGGCCGCGTCGCGGCGCCACCGTCGGCCGCACCTTGACCTTGAGCTCGAGGAAGACCGGATGGCCGAGCAGCGCCTCGATCTCCGGCCGCGCGCGCGTCCCGATGTCCTTCACGACCGAGCCGCCCTTCCCCACCACGATCTGCTTCTGCGACTCGGTCTCGACGAGAATCGAGGCCCGCACGACCTTCTCCTCGATCTCCTCCACCTCGACGGAGATCGAGTGCGGCACCTCGTCGCGGGTCAGCCACAGCGCCTTCTCGCGTACGAGCTCGGCCAGCTGCTGCTCGACCGACAGGTCGGTGCGCTGCTCCGGCGGGAAGTAGAGCGGGCCCTCGGGCAGCAAGGCGACGAGCTCGTCGCGCAGCGCCTCGATGCCGTCGCCGGTCTTCGCGCTCACGGGATGGAGCGCGTGGAAGGGGCCGAGCCTCGCCGCGGCGTTCATCTGCTGCGCGATGTGCCCTGCCTTGAGCCGGTCGACCTTGTTGAGCGCAACCACGACCGGAACGCCCAGCGCGTAGACGCGCGAGGCGATGAAGCGGTCGCCGGCGCCGATCCGCTCCCGCGCCGACAGGACGAAGAGGACGGCCTCCACTTCCTCGAAGGCAGCGTCGACCGTCTTCTGCATGCGCTCGGTGAGCGCGTCGAGGGGCCGCTGGAAGCCCGGCAGATCGGCGAGGACGAGCTGGTAGCCGTCGCCGTTCGCGATTCCGAAGATGCGGCGGCGCGTCGTCTGCGGCTTGTCCGAGACGATCGCGACCTTGCCACCGCAGAGCGCGTTGACGAGAGTGGACTTGCCGACGTTGGGCCGGCCGGCGACGGCGACGATGCCCGATTTCATGCGTCCGGCAGATCCCAGGTCTCGGGCAGCAGCTCGTCGGCACCGTACGTCGCGACCGTGCCGTCGGCACGGCGGAAATGGACGCGGTCGAACCGCCATTCGTACAGCCACTGGCGGCAGCCGCCGCACGGCGAGGCAGTGATCGCGATCGCCTCCACCTCACCCGGCCGCACGCCCTCGCTCGCGGCCTTGGCGATGGCCGCCTTCTCGGCGCAGACGCCGAGCGGATACGCCGCGTTCTCGACGTTCGCCGCCGCGAAGACACGGCCGTCGCGCGTGAGGACGGCGGCTCCGACCTGGTACGCCGAGTACGGGGCGTAGGCGTTCGCCGCAGCCGCGTCCGCGCGGGCGAGCAGTTCCTCGGGGGTCACGCGAGCGTGCCTCCTCCGTAGAGGAAATGTCCGTTTGCCGTCTCGCGAAGATCGAGCTCGAAACCGAGCGGCCGCACACGCGCCGCCAGCTCCTCGGCGGCCCAGCGCCGCTTGACGATGCGGAACGTGCGCCCGTCCGCCAGCGAGCGCGTCTCCTCCCACTCGGCCTGGTCGGTGCCCGTGTGGGCGGAATCGCCGGCTCCGCTGTCGACGAGGAACACGCGACCACCCGGCGCAAGCGCCGACCGCACGAGGCTCCAGAACTCGTCGAACCGCGCCTCCGGGAACGTGCGAGAGCCAGAAGGAGAAGAAGACGAGGTCGAAGCTCTCGGTCGGCCGCCAGCCGAAGACGTCGGCCTGCACGAGCTCCGCTTCGGAGGTATTGAGCGCGAGCGTCTCGGCGTTCGCGTCGACGGCGACGACGCGCTCCGCGAGCTCTACGAGCTTGCGCGTCCAGATCCCGGTGCCCGCGGCGAGCTCGAGAACGCTGCCCACGGGAGCAAGTGTGCCGAGCGCGTCCTCCGCCTCGGCCGCGTCGTCACGCCAGCGCGCGAGCCGGTCCGGCTCCAGCTCGTAGCGGCCGCGCCGGTACCACCAGTCGTCGTACTCCGGCGCCCGCTCGGCGTAGTAACGCTTCTGCTCGGCCACCCGGTCGCTCACGCTGCCGCCGCCTCCTCCTCGAGGAACGCCGGCACGCCCGCGAGCGAGTCCGCGTAGCGCGCGGCGCGCGGATCCGGCCGCCGCACGAGCACCGCCGGGATGCCCAGCTCCTCGGCACCGAGGACGTCGGCGAGGATGTTGTCGCCGATCATCCAGGCCTGAGCCGGCTGCAGCCGGTCGAGCACCGAGGCGTAGGCCTGTGCGTGCGGCTTCTCGTAGCCGGTCTCGGCCGAGCACGAGACGAGCTCGACGCGCTCGTCGAGACCGAGCGCAGCGACGATCTGCCGCAGCTCCGGAACGTGGTTCGAGAGGATCGCGTGCGTCCAACCCGCCTGCGTGAGCAGCGAGAGCGCCGGAAGCGTGTCCGCGAAGAGCTCCCAGGCCACGCCCGGGTCGACGTAGAGCCGCCGCGCCGCGTCCGCGAGCTCGAGCGCCCGCTCGGGCGGGTAGCCGGCGGCTTCGTACGCCCGGGCGAGCACGGGACCCACCGACGCCCACCAGGCCTCGGGCTCGCACAGCTCCGGGTGCGCGACCTCGGGGCTGTGCCAGGGAAAGCCCTCGCGAAGGTGCGGCCGGAAGGTCTCCGCCGAGTGGGCATGCCCCGGCTCCTCGGCATCGAGGGTCTCCGCGAGCAGGATGCTCCAGCCCGTCTCGCCGCGCCGGTGCCCGAGCGTTCCGTCGAAGTCCCAGATCGCGAGCCGCATCCCGGTCACGTCAGCCGACCAGCTGGAAGAGGACGAGAGTGACGATCGCCCCGAGGGCGCCCCCGTAGACGACCTCGAGCGTCGAGTGGACGCCCGACTCGACGCGTGTCTGCGCAACGAGCACCGCCATGATCAGCGCCAGCGCCGAGACGACGAAACGGTGCGCGTCGCCGACGAGATAGGTCACCGCGACCCAGGCGGCAAACGCGATCGCGGCGTGTCCCGAGGGCAGGCCCCCGCGGAGCGGCGTGCCGCGACCCGTCCAGGCCTTCGACGCGATGACCAGGAGAACGACGAGGACGAGCGCGACGAGCGTGAGGTCGGCAGGCGCGTCGCGAACCCGGTTGAGCACGTGCGTCCCGCGCTGTCCGATCGCGTTCTGGAAGACGAGAAAGCCGACCGCCACCGCCGTGATCGACGCGATCAGAACCGCGCCGGCCGCGATGTCCTTCGCGAGCTTCGCGTTCGGGTCGAACGACGTCGTCGAGAGGTCGATCACGCCCTCGATCGCAGTGTTCAGCATCTCGGCGACGAGGACGAACGCGATGGCGAGCACGAGCGCGATCAGCTGGAGCCGGGTGACACCGACGGCGACCGCGGCGGCGAACACGAGCACCGCCGCGACGAAGTGGATGCGAAGGTTCCGCTGCGTGCGGAGGACGTGGATGATTCCTTCGAGGGCGTAGTTGAAACTGTCGAGCAGGGACGGTGCGCGACCCGGGGCCGGCTGGGCCGGCTGACGCTGCGGCCGGTCGCGTTCGCCGTCCTCGGGGCCGCGCGGAAGCGGCGTGACGGTCACGCCGCGTACACCGCCTCACGCGCCTCCATCTCGGGGCCATGGTCGTAGCCGACGAGGTGCAGAAGCGCGTGGACGAGCGGGCCGCGCCACTCCTCCCCCACCACGTCGGGGCACAGCACGACGTCGCCGAGCTGGCGTGGGACGCCGTCCGGCAGCGCGGCAAGACCGTCGATCGGGAAGGCGAGCGCGTCGGTCGCCTCGTCGATGCCGAGGTGCTCCCGCTTCAAGGAGCGGCTCTCGTCAGGCCCCACGAAGGCGAGCCCGAGCTCTCCCGCGCCCACGCCTTCACCGGCGAGGACGGCACGCGCGAGCTCGACTGCGGCCGCTTCGTCCACCTCCTCGCCCGAGCGGTTGACGACGTCTACCTCGATCACCGGCTCCGCTGGGTTCCGGTCTGCTCGGCGTGCGCCTTGTACGCCTCGACGATCCGCTGCACGAGCTTGTGACGGACGACGTCCTGGTGGCTGAACTCGACGAAGGCGATCCCATCGACCGAGCTGAGGATGTCGCGGACCTGGATCAACCCGGACGCCTGCTCCCGCGGCAGGTCGACCTGGGTCACGTCTCCGGTCACGACCATCTTCGAGCCGAAGCCGAGCCGCGTCAGGAACATCTGCATCTGCTCGGGAGACGTGTTCTGCGCCTCGTCGAGGATGACGAAGCTGTCGTTCAGCGTGCGGCCGCGCATGAACGCGAGCGGCGCGACCTCGATCGTGCCGCGCTCCATGAAGGCGTTCAGCTTCTCCGGGTCCATCGTGTCGTAGAGCGCGTCGAACAACGGCCGCATATACGGGTCGACCTTCGCCAGCACGTCGCCGGGCAGGAAGCCGAGCCGCTCACCCGCCTCGACGGCGGGCCGCGTCAGGATGATCCGCCCGACCTGGCGTTCCGAGAGCGCAGCGACGGCGAGCGCAATCGCAAGGTAGGTCTTGCCCGTCCCCGCCGGGCCGATGCCGAACGTGACGGTGCACTCGCGGATCGCGTCGACGTAGCGCTTCTGCGTGACGGTCTTCGGCGTGATCCGCTTGCCGCGATGAGACCAGACGACGTCGGAGAAGATCTCGTGCACGTCCTCCGCCTGGTCGATCGCGCCGAGGATGCCGTCGACCGTGCCGGCGTTGACCTCCTGGCCGCCCTCGACGAGCTCGACGAGCTCCTCCACCACCGCCTGCGCCTCGGCGACCTTCACGTCGTCACCCGCCAGCGTGAGCCGATTCCCGCGCAGGTTGACGGTGCAGCCGAGCCGGTCACGGAGGGCCTCGAGCACCGGATCGCCGATGCCCGCGAGCTCTGCCGCAACCTCGTTCGAA
This sequence comes from uncultured Actinomycetes bacterium, assembly GCA_963794255.1. Classification (GTDB taxonomy): domain Bacteria; phylum Actinomycetota; class Thermoleophilia; order Gaiellales; family Gaiellaceae; genus Palsa-739. The sequence continues at coordinate 262,812 of CAWCDC010000010.1, forward strand.
ACGTCGAGAACCGTTTGCACAAGCGGCAGTGTAGGTGGCTCTGCGGGCGGCTCCCCGCCCCCGCGAAGGAGCGAACAAGGGTTCGTTGCGTGGATCACGAACATGACTCCGTCGTCTCCATGCGCTACCGTCCCGGGCTCGGGTCCCCTTTGCAGTGCCGTTCCTATGCGACGTCACGGTCTCGCCCTCCTCTGCACGCTTTCCCTCGCCGCACTCGCGGCAGCCGTCGCTGCAACCGTGGCGCGCGGCGGCTCGACGCCTGAGATCCGCGCCCAGCAGGCCCACGAGCGCTCGGTCCTCGCCGAGGTGAACCAGATCGGAAACCAGCTTCAAGTCGCCGAAGACAGGGCCTGGAGCGCGCAGCAGCGCCTCAATCAGGTGAAGCAGAGCCTGCGCGAGAATCAGTACCGGCTGCACGTCGCCAAGGGCAACCTCCACGACTCGCAGAAGCGGCTCGAGTCGCGCCTCTACTCGCTCTACGTGAACGGATCGCCAAGCGCGATCGAGGCCATCGCGGGCGCGAGGACCCTCGGGCAGATCATCAGCCGCACCGAGGCGGCGCAGGTGCTCTCGAACCAGGACACGGCGCTCGGAGAGCAGGCGCTCCGGTTCGAGCACGCGGTGCAGACGCGGGAGCGGCAGCTGAAGTCGCTCGAGGCGAAGCGCGCAGCCGCCGCGAGGGAGCTCAACGCCGAAAAGCAGCAAAAGGCGTCGGAGCTCGGACGCGAGAAGCAGTTACTCGCGTCGATCCACACGACGATTGCGCATCTGCAGGCGCAGGAGGCAGCGCGCGAGCGGGCGGTACGGCTCGCAGCGGAGACGCGCGTGCGCGCGGAAGAGGCTGCCAGCGCTCGGGCAGCGCGTACGGCGGCGGCGCAGGCGCAGCAAGCACCGCCGGTCCAGTCCTCCACGACCTCGGTCGTTCCGCCGCCGATCAGCGTGCCGGTGGGCAACGGAGGCGCGGGCCATCCCTCGGCGGCCTCGATCGCGCTCCACTATCTCGGCGTCCCGTACCGCTGGGGCGGCGCGAGCCCGAGCGGGTTCGACTGCTCGGGTCTCGTGATGTTCGTCTACGAGCAGCTCGGGATCTCGCTTCCCCACTACACCGTCGCCCAGTGGAACGCGACCGAGCCCGTCGCGTCACCGGCGCCCGGCGACCTCGTCTTCTTCAACGGCCTCGGCCATGTCGGGATCTACATCGGCGGCGGCCAGTTCGTCGACGCCCCGCACACCGGCTCGGTCGTCCGCATCGACAGCCTCTCGAGCTTCGGCGGCTACGACGGCGCCCGCCGCGTTCCTTAGCTCGCGAGTGCGTCGCACTCGCTCGCTGGGATAACGGAACTCCGCGCGCCGGAAAGCGCGGTTTCCGGCGCGCTCCGTGCTGTTTTGTTTGTCGATGCTCTGGACGAGGCGCCTACCTCGTGCGCTCGCGCGCGGCGAAGGCCGACGCGAGCGCAGTCCGGCCTCCGGCTAAGTCGCCGCTTCGCGGCTGTCTTAGCCTCCGGCCCTTGGCGCCGTCGTGGTGTAGACGCGCAGCCGAATGTGCCCTACTGCACGGAGCCAACGGGAGACCGCGCTCTCCCGTTGGCGCAGTTCCTTAGCCCCCGGACGAAGAGCGAAGCTCTTCGTCCGGCTCAGGCGAGTTTTTCGCGGACGAGCTGGCTCACCTGGGAGCCGTCGGCACGGCCGGCGATCTGGGGCATCACGTCGGCCATCACGCGGCCGAGGTCGGCCATGCTCGTCGCCCCCACCTCGGCGATGACGTCATCGACGATCTCCTCGACCTCGTCCTCTGAGAGCGGCTCGGGCATGAACTCCTCGAGCACCTCGAGCTCGCGCTCCTCGGCAGCGGCCTGCTCCTCGCGGCCGCCGTTTCGGAACGCGTCGGCCGCCTCGACCCGCCGCTTCCGCTCGCGCTGCAGCACCTGCAGCTCCTCCTCCTCGCTGAGCGGGCGCTGCAGCTCCTTCTCGGAGTTCTTGAGCGCGTTCAGGATCAGGCGCAGCGTGTCGCGGCGCTCCGCGTCGCGGGCGCGCATCGCATCTTTCAACTCGTCGTCGATCTCCTCGATCAAGCTCAAGCCCAGCCGCCTTTGATGTGCCAGTGCAGATGGAAAACCGTCTGGCCCGCGCTGGGGCCGACATTGACTGTGACACGGTAATCCGTCAACCCCTCGCGTGCTGCGACCTCGGCGACGAACTCGAGCATCCGCTTCGCCTCCTCGGCCGGAAACTCCGAGATCTCGCGGAACGAGTCGACGTGGCGTTCGGGCAGGACGAGCAGATGGACGGGCGCCTGCGGGTTGATGTCGCGGATGGCGACGAAGCCGTCGGTCGCGGCCACATGGTCGCCCTCCCGGTAGAGCGTGCAGAAGAGACAGTCCTCGTTCACGCCGCGAGGATCCCCTCCTCCGAGACCGCGCCGCCGCGTACATCGACGAGCTCGCCGACCGGCGTCGCCTCCGGAACGAGCCACGGGGAGTAGTCGTCGCCGTAGCCGCGGCCTCGGCGGTCGACGAGCACGACGTCGTCGCGGCCGATCTTGGAGCGCCAGTGGGCGAGGCAGGCTTCGTGGGACGCCGCCCGCAGGCGCGCGCTCCGCTCTTTCTTCGCGCGCGGCGGAACCGGATCCTCGGTTGCGGTGCCGGTTCCCGGGCGCGGCGAATACGGGAAGACGTGCACCTTCGTCAGGCCGGCTTCGCCGACGGCGCGCAGCGTGTTCTCGAACGCGCGCGCGTCCTCGGTCGGGAAGCCGACGATGACGTCGCTCGTGAGATTGAAGTCGTCGCGCAGCGGCTCGAGCCGGCGTAGGTAGGTGCCGACCGAGTAGCGGCGCCCCATCGCGCGCAGGACGGCGTCGTCGCCGGATTGCAGCGGCACGTGAAGATGGCGGCTCGCGTTCGGCGTCTCGCGCAGTGCGCGGACGAGCTCGTCGTCGACGTGGTTGATCTCGATCGAGGAGAGGCGCAGCCGCTCGAGGCCGGGCGTCGCGCCCGCCTCCCTGACCAGGCGCGCGAAGCGGTAGCCCGCAGAGCGGTCCCGATAGCAGCCGAGGTTGATCCCGGTCAGGACGACCTCGCGGTGCCCCTGCGCGACCCGCCGCCGGATCTCGGCCAGCACCGCCTCGGCGGGGCGGCTCCGCGAGGCTCCGCGGACGAGCGGGATCACGCAGAACCGGCACGAGAACGAGCAGCCGTCCTGCACCTTGACGAACGCGCGGACGCGATCGAGTCGCGCCTCGGCCTGGACGCAGCCGATCGCGCCGACGTCGCCGGCGACGAAGGCGGGAGTCTCCTCGCTGCGGCGCGCGACGACGACGACGTTGTCGGGCAGGCCGGTGAAGGCCTCGCCTGCGATGTTCGCCGCGCAGCCCGTGACGTAGACGCGGCGGTGCGTCCGCGCCGCGCGTGCCGCCTCCTTGCGCGACTTCGCCACCGCTTCGTGGGTCACGCAGCAGGTGTTCACGACGGCCACGTCGGCGCCGCCGTCGCGCTCGTCGTGGCCGTCCGCGAGCAGCTGCTCGCGCACCGCGTGCGCGTCGACGTGCGAGACCTTGCAGCCCAGGAACCGGACGGAGAACGTCGTCACGGCCGGAATTCGAGCAGGTCCGCCGCCCAGCCGTCGCGGACGCGCCGCTCCAACCGCTGCCAGCCTTCGGCGCGCGGCTCGTCGCGCTCGAGATAACCGGACGTGATCGCGCGCTCGACCGCCAGCTGCGGGAGCATCGCCTCGACCACGTCGAGCGCGATGTTCAGCACCGCGAGCTGTGCGGGCTCGAGCTTTACTCCCACCTCGATCCCGACCTCGTTCGCGGCCGCGTTCGCGCGGGTCATCTCGAGCGCCACGTCGTCGACGTCGACCGCCCTGATCGGCGCGAAGCCGAGCTTCGCCGCCGCGATCGAGAGGACGCCCGAACCGCAGCCGACGTCGAGCAGGCTCGCGGGCTCGACCTCCTGCAGGAGCTCGAGGCAGAGCCGCGTCGTCGCGTGGGCGCCGGTGCCGAAGGCGCGGCCGGGATCGATCACGACCGCGCGCGCGTCCGCCGGAGGCTCCTCCCACGGTGGGCCGACCCAGAGCCGGCCGATCCGGACGCCGCGGTGGAAGTCACGCCACCTGTCCGGCCAGCCTTCGTCGACCTCGTCCACCGTGACGACGTCGAAGCCGAGCGGCGGCTCGTCGGCGTAGACGGCAAACGCGCCGTCCAGCTCCTCGACGCCCTCCGGGAAGATGTGGAGCAGAAGCGCGAGCTCCGGTTCGCCGCCCACCACGACGTAGCGCTTGAGCACTAGCGGAACGCGCTCTTGAGCTTGTCGAAGAGCCCGCCGTCGCCCTTGCCGTACGTGTCCCCGTCGGCGTGGTCGTCGAACTCCCGCAGGAGCCGCCGCTGCTCGTCGCTCAGCCGTCGCGGCACGAGGACGTTGACCAGGACTCGCTGGTCGCCGCGGCCACGGCCCTGGAGCACGGGCATGCCGCGCCCGCGCAGGACGACGATCTCGCCCGGCTGCGTCCCCGCGGAGAGCTCGAGCTCCTCGTCTCCGTCGAGAGTCGGGATCGCGACGGTCGTGCCGAGCGCAGCCTGCGTGAACGTGACGGCGACGGTCGAGTAGATGTCGTCCCCCTCGCGCACGAACCGCTCGTCGGGCCGGATGTGCACCTCGACGTAGACGTCGCCCGCACGCCCGCCGACTACGCCGGCGTGTCCCTCTCCGCTGTGCCGGATCTGCTGGTCGTGATGGATTCCGGGCGGGATCTCGACGGCGAGCGTCCGAGTCTCGACGACGCGACCGGCACCGCGGCACTCGACGCACGGCTGCTCGATCTGCCGGCCGGAGCCCGAGCAGGTCGGGCACATCTGGGTGCGTACGAACTCGCCGAAGACGCTTCGGGTCACCTGCTGGAGCCGTCCGGCGCCACCGCAGGTCGCGCACGTCGTGATCGCGCTGCCCGGCTCCGCCCCTTCCCCGTCGCAGTGGGCGCACGTCACGGCGACCTCGTAGGGCACCTCCCGGCTGACGCCGTGAGCGGCCTCGACCAGGTCGATCTCGACCACCGCGCCGATGTCGGCGCCGTGCACCCGCCCACTCCCGGCTCGACCGCCGAAGAGAACGTCCTCCCCGAAAAAGGCCGAGAAGAGATCGGCGAGGTTGCCGAAGTCGACGTGTCCCGTTTGGAAGCCGCCGCTCCTCAGCCCGGCGTGGCCGAAGCGGTCGTAGAGGTCGCGTGTCTCGCTCTTCGACAGCACCTCGTACGCCTCGACCACCTCGCGGAAGCGCTCCTGCGCGTCCGGCGCGTCGGAGACGTCCGGGTGAAGCTCGCGCGCGAGCTGCCGGAACGCTCGCTTGATGTCGGCCTCGCTCGCGTTCCGCCCGACTCCGAGGAGCTCGTAGTAGTCGCGGTCGGTGGTCGCCATCGCCGGAATGTAGCGGCGGCGTCCGCGGTCTCAGCCTCAGGCTTCGTCGTAGATCGACTCGACGAAGCGCGACAGCTCGAGCGCGGCCGAGCGAACGGCGCCGAGCGCCTTCTCGTAGTCCATCCGAACGGGGCCGACGAGGCTGACGGCGCCGAGCGCGCGATGGACGAGCCCGTAACAGGCTCCGACGAGCGCGATCTCCGCGAGAGCCGGGTGCTCGAGCTCGTGCCCGAGGCGGACAAAAGGTCGCCGCGAGGCGCTCGGTTCTCCGAGCACGTCGATCAAGTCGGCCCGGCGTTCGACGAGCTCGAACAGGCTGCGATATGCGTCCAGCTCGTCGGCGCGAACCTCGCCGAGCAGGTCGGCGGCGCCGCCCACGTAGAGGCGCTGCTCGGCGGAGACGAGCTCCGTGAACGCCGGCCAGAGCGCGGCCAGGAACGCGCGCTCGCCGGAGCTGAGGCCCGCCTCCTCGAAGCGCCTGCGGAGCAGCCCGGTACCGAGCTGCAGTCCGGCCACGGACTCGTTGAGGTAGTCGTTCGCCCACTGCGCGAGGCCCGCGTCGACCGGCTCCTCGAAGTGGAAGAGCCGCTTCGAGACGCCGCCCGCCGACGTGATGACGACGACCATCACGAGCTGAGGCTGCAGCAGGAGCACTTCCACGTGTCGCACGTGCGTCGCCTCGAGCGGAGGCGCCGAGACGAGCGCGAGCAGGCGCGTGACCTGCGAGAGCATCTCGGTCGTCGCCTGCAGCGCCGACTCGACCTCGGTGCTGGTGGTCGTCAGATCGAGCGGGAAGGCCGCCGGCTGCGGCTCGAGTCGCCCGAGCAGCTCGTCCGCGTAGTAGCGGTAGCCACGCTCGGTCGGCACGCGGCCGGCCGAGGTGTGCGGATGCGTGAGGAGCCCCAGCTGCTCGAGCTCCGCGAGCTCTGCCCGGACGGTCGACGGCGAGACGCGAAGGTCCGAACGCTCGACGAGCGTCTTCGACCCGACGGGCTCTCCGGTACCGACGAACTCCTCGACCACGCGGCGCAAAACGGCCCGCTGCCGTTCGCTCAGCTGCACTGTTTCCGGCATTTGCAGGAGATTTTAGCCGGTCTGCTCGTGCTCGACTGGCCGAGTCAGGCGAGGATCTCGGCCGTCACGCCGCCGCCGAGAAAGCGTCCGCGCCGGGTGAGCGCGAGGGTCTCGCCGCTGTCGACCGCGAGGCCGAGCTCCTCGACGCGCGCCAGCCCCGCGAGGTCGAGCGCGTAGCGCAGGCCGCCGACCGCCACGGGCTCGTCGAGCCGAAGCCCGAGCATCAGGCGCTCCCGCGCACGGATGTCGGCGTCGAGCTGCTCGAGCTCACGCTCGGGGCGCACGCCGGCCGCGAGCGCCTCCAGGTAGCGCCCGAGCCGAGGCGCGTTCCGCCAACGCCGGTTCTCGATTGTGCTGACCGCGCCTATCCCAAGCCCGAGGTAGTCCCGGCCGAGCCAGTAGGCGAGGTTGTGCCGCGCGCGGAGGTCCCGCCCGTCCGCGTCGACGCGGCAGAAGTTCGCCGTCTCGTACCACCGGTAGCCGGCGCTCGTCAGCCTCTCGACGACGCGCTCGAAGTAGTCCTCCATCGCGTCGGCCTGGCGCCCGAGCTCTGCTCCCCAGGCGTGGGTGAAGCGCGTCCCCGGCTTCGCCTCGAGCTCGTAGCAGGAGAGATGCTCCGGCTCGAGCGCGAGGGCGTCGTCGAGGTCGGCCTCGAGATCGGAGGCGCTCTGGCCGGGAATCCCGTAGATGAGGTCGAGCGAGATGTTGTCGAATCCGGCATCACGAAGATGATGCACCGCGCGTCGGACGTCGTCAGGTTGGGCAACGCGTTCGAGCACGCGGAGGAGCTCGGGGCTGAACGTCTGGGCGCCGAGGGAGATGCGGGTCGCGCCCGCTCCTCGAAGCGCGCGGGCGAGCTCGGCCGTGACCGTTTCCGGATTCGCCTCGACCGTCACATCTGCGGCGGTCGGCAGCGCTTCGAGCAGACGCACGAGATCCGGCAGCGCCGTGAAGGTGGGTGTCCCGCCGCCGAGGAAGACAGTCTCGACCTCGTCGGCGAGCACGTCCCGCTCGAGCTCGAGCTCCCGCAACAGCGCATCCACGTAGGCCGCGTGCCGGCCACCGCGGCCGACCACCGTGACGAAGTCGCAATATCCGCAGCGGTGCGCACAGAACGGGAGGTGGACGTAGACGTGACGCACCCCGCTCGTCATGCGCTCACCCGCTTCGGCCGCGTCACGAGCTCGCCCGTGCAGTTCGGGCAGACGTAGTCGAGCGCCTGCGCGCACGCGCGGCAAAACGTGCACTCGAACGAGCAGATCGTCGCGTCGGAGGCCTCGGGCAGCTGCGCCCCGCAGCGCTCGCACTCCGTGCGCATCTCGAGCGCCATCAGCTCTTCTGGCCCTGCCCGATGTTGAGGACGGCGAGGAACGCCTCCTGCGGTACCTCGACGGCTCCGACCTGCTTCATCCGCTTCTTCCCGGCCTTCTGCTTCTCGAGCAGCTTTCGCTTGCGCGAGATATCGCCGCCGTAGCACTTCGCGAGCACGTCTTTCCGCTTCGCCTTCACGGTCTCGCGCGCGATGACCCGAGAGCCGACTGCGGCCTGGATCGGGATGTCGAACATCTGGCGCGGGATCTCCTCTCGTAGCTTGTCGACGAGCAGGCGACCGCGGTCGTACGCGAAGTCGCGGTGGACGATGAGGGACAGGGCATCGACCGGCTCGTTACCGACGAGCACGTCCACCCGGACGAGCTGGCCCGGCTTGAAGCCGGCGAGGTCATAGTCGAAGGAGGCATAGCCGCGCGTGCGCGACTTCAGCTGGTCGTAGTAGTCGAGGACGATCTCGGCGAGCGGGAGCTGGTATGTCAGGTGGACGCGTTCCGGCGAGAGGTACTCGAGCTTCCCGAAGGTGCCGCGCCGATCGTTGTTCAACTCCATCACAGCTCCGACGTGCTCTTTCGGGACGATGATGGACGCGGCGACATACGGCTCCTCGACTTCCTCGACCTCGCGCGGGAACTCGGAGGGGTTGTGCACCTCGACCCAATCTCCGTTCTTCTCCTTCACGCGGTACGCGACGTTCGGCGCGGTGACGAGGAGGTCGAGGTCGAACTCGCGCTCGAGGCGCTCGCGGACGATCTCCATGTGCAGGAGACCGAGGAAGCCGCAGCGGAAGCCGAAGCCGAGCGCGTTCGAGGTCTCGGGCTCGTAGACGAGCGCTGCGTCGTTGAGCTTGAGCCGCTCGAGCGCGTCACGGAGCTCCGGGTAGTCGTCCGAGTCGGTTGGGAAGAGCCCGGCGAAGACCATCGGCTTGACGTCCTTGTAGCCGGGCAACGCGGCGTCGGCCGGCCGGCGGACGGACGTGAGCGTGTCGCCGACCCGCAGCCGCGAGACGTCCTTCAAGCCGGTGACGACATACCCGACCTCGCCGGCTGTCAGCTGCTCGACGGGGGTCATGGCGGGCGAGAAGACGCCGAGCTCCTCCGCATCGAAACGCGTGTCGGTGGCCATCGTTCGCAGCGGCTCGCGCGTCGAGAAGACGCCGTCGACGACGCGTACGAAGGCGACGACTCCCCGATATTGGTCGTAGGCGGAGTCGAAGACGAGCGCACGCGCCGCGGCGTCAGGGTCGCCATCCGGGGCCGGCACACGCTCGACGATCGCGTCGAGGACGTCGGCGACGCCGTCTCCCGTCTTGGCAGAGATACGGAGCACCCGGGCCGGGTCGTCACCGAGCAGCTCGGCCACCTCGAGCGCCGTCCCGTCGGGATCGGCTGCGGGGAGGTCGATCTTGTTGGCGACGGGGACGATCTCGAGCCCGCTCTCGATCGCGAGGTATGCGTTGGCGAGCGTCTGCGCCTCTATTCCCTGCGCAGCGTCCACGACGAGAAGCGCGCCTTCGCAGGCCTGAAGCGAGCGCGAGACTTCGTACGTGAAATCGACGTGCCCGGGCGTGTCGATGAGGTTGAGCTCGTGTCCCTTCCAGCTGACGCGGACGGCCTGGGCCTTGATCGTGATGCCCCGTTCCCGCTCGAGATCCATCGAGTCGAGAACCTGGGCGCGCATCTCTCGCGCGGAGACGGCGTCGGTCAGCTCGAGGATCCGGTCGGCGAGCGTCGACTTCCCATGGTCGATGTGGGCGATGATCGAAAAGTTGCGGATGCGGCTCTGGTCCACGAGCGGCGATGGTACTCACGCACCTCCGCCGCGGCCCTGGCCGTTTCGGCCGCGGCCGCAAGCGCTCCCCACCCATGGGTGGGGTTCGCGTTCCCTCCGCCCTCGCGATCGAGGCTACCGGCCGGATCGTGCCGCCGGGGTAACGGCTCCGTCGCAATTGCGCGCCAGCTCGACCGGCCGTGGAATCGCGGACTGCGACGACTCGCTGCTACGCGCGCCCCAGCCGTACTCGTCGTGCCAGTCGAGCTTCCTCCAGAAGACGGGGTGCGGCCCCTCGGCTCGCCAGGTCAAGCTCGGCTGCGGCGGAGTCGCATCAAGGTCTCGAGCTCGCGCACGTTGAGGAGCCGACAGGCACCGAAGAAGCCCGCGTAGCCGAGCGCGAGCCCGGCTCCGAGCGAGACGATCTGCGCCGGCAGCGATTGGCCGAGCACCGAATCGAGCAGGTGCCAAACCCCCCACCCCACGCCTGCGAGCAAGGCCGACGCCACCACGACGAGACCGAAGCTCCGAGCCGTCTCCCCCAGCTCGAAGCCGGGCATCCGGCGGCGGAAGAAGAACAGAAGAGCCGCGGTACCCGCAATGTTCACGAGCGAGGTGGAGAACGGGATCCCCCAGATCCCGAACCGGTAGAACACTGCGTCGAGCCCGGCGTTCACCACGAGATTCAAGACGGCGACGATGCTGGGAATCCACGGCAGCTGAAGCGAGAAGAAGCCGCGGTTCAGCATCAGCATCGTCCCGTTGAACGTGAGCCCGAGCGCGAACGCGGCGAGGCACGGCGCGACGATCCTCGTGTCGTGCGCCGTGAAGTTCCGATGCTGGTAGAGAAGCCGCACGATCGGCGTCGCGAGCACCGCCGCCGTCACGCTCGCCGGGATGAGCAGGAACGAGATGAGCCGGAGGCCGGTGCCGACCGTGCTCTGGAACGCACTCCAGTCCTGGCGCGACGCATGCCGCGACAGGAGCGGGAAGAGAACAGTCGCAACCGCCACCGAGAACACTCCCTGCGGGAGCATGTACAGCCGAAAGGCCCGCACGATGGCGGCCGGCGCCTCGTTCGGGTTCAGGAAGTGCGTCGCGAACAACTGGTCGATCAGCGCGTTGATGTTGATCAGACCGAGTCCGATCGTGACCGGGACCATGAGCTTGAATATGCGCCCCACGGCCGGATCGCGGATGTCGATCACCATGTGCAGGCGTCCGTCGAGCCCGCGCAGCCAGGGCAACGGCAGCAGAAACTGCGCGATGGTCGCCACGAGGATCGCGGTCGCGTAGATGTAGAGCTTCTTCGAGTCCGACCCGCCGCTCTGCACGCCCAGAGCGAGGCCGAGCAGGATGATCAGGTTCCAGAGGATCGGGCTCAGAGCGGGAACGGTGAAGTGGTCGTAGCTGTTGAGGATCCCGACCACGATCCCGGTCAGCCCTAGGACGAGCACGAGCGGGAAGAGGATCCGCGCGAGGTTGGTCGCGAGCGTCCCGAAGTTGTTCGGGCCGTACCCGAAGATCTGCATGACCCACGGCGCGATCAGGATGAAGAAGGCCGTCAGCCCGCCGAGGCCGAGAAGCATCAGCCAGAAGAGCGACGAGGCGACCCGCCACGCGCGCTGGCGCTCTCCCTTCACGAGCAGGTCGCTGAAGACGGGAACGAACGCCGCCGACAGCGCCGAGTCGGCCACGAGCGCCCGACCGTGTTCGGAATGAGGAACGCGATCTCGAAGGCGTTGATCGGGCCGCTGATCCCGAAGATCGCGGCCTGTGCGATCTCGCGCACCAGCCCGACGACCCGCGAGGCCGCGGTCGCGATCGCGAAGATCACTCCCGAACGCGCGAGGCCGCGGCCGGTCGCCGCCTCGGCTTCCGGCTGCGGCTCCTCGACGACGGCCGGAGGAGCAAACGCGCCCGCTTGCGCCGCCTGCCCCTCCGCGTCGAACGCCTGCGCCTCGAGCTCGGTCAGCTCGCCACGGTCTCGGTATGTCCGGATGATGGCGGTCGACCGCTCGGACGGATCCTGCGAGACCGGCCGGGGCTCGAGCGGCGCGTCGCTCTCGAAGTACGTCGGCTTGCCCTGCTCGAGTCGACGGCGGTCGCGCGCCAACCGCCGCTCGTGCCGCTGCCGCTCGGCGTCGTCCACGAGGGCAGCATAGGGAGCGGGGTTGCTACCATCGCCCGGCCCGCGAGCCGCGGGTCTTTTTCCGAAGATGCCGAATATCAAGCAGCAAGAGAAGCGCGTCCGCCAGGCCACACGGCAGCGGCAGGAAAACCTCCGCTGGCGCTCGACCGCGAAGACGCTGATGCGCCGCCTGAGCGAGGCGGTCGCCGACGACGACGCGACGGAGATCGAGGCGCGCCACCGCGAGCTCGTTCAATGGCTCGACCGCGCGGCGGCGAACGGCGCTCTTCATCGCAACACGGTCGCCAGGCGCAAGTCGCAGGCGGCCAAGCTCGCCGCCGGCGCGAACGCGGCGAAGTAACTCCTCTACTCGGCTCGCCGGGTGATCGCCACGAGCGTCCGCTCGAGCTGAACCTCGGGTGGCAGGCGGGAGCCGCCCTTCGCGCCCGCGTCGAGCTCGGCGAGGCGCACAGTCGCCTGGGCGAGCTCCTCCGGCGAGAAGTTGGCTGCTTGCCTCGTCGCCTTCTCGGCCACGAACGGATGCATCTTCAAGCGGCTCGCGATCTCGCTGGAACGGAAACCCTCGTCGGCGAGGCGCGCAGCCTTCCGTACCCGACCGACGTGTCCCACCAGCGAGGCGACGAGGCGGATCAGCTCACCCGACCGTGGCCGATGCGAGCGATCGAGCAGCGACTCGGACGCGCGTAACGTCGCGGCGACGTCTCGACGCCCCCAGGCATCCGTGACCGCGAAGATCGGCGTCTCGGCGCGTCCCACCGCGAGTTCCTCGACGGCTCGCGCGTGTGATCTGCTCACCGCCTGCCCACGTCGCGAGCTTCTGGATCTCGGAGGCAAGGTCGCCGACGTTATCTCCGACAGCCTCCACGAGCGCGCGGCAGGCCTCGCGATCCGCCGACGCCCCAAGCCGTGCGAACTGCTCGGCGACCCACTCCGGAAGCTGCTTCTTCGTTACCTCGTACGCAAGGACCTGGCCCTTCTTGGCAACCGCCTTCGCGAGCGCGGAGTCGCGCTTGACCCCGTTGCCCACGAGCGCGAGGACGGTGGCCGGTGCGGGAGCTGCGAGATACGCCTCGAGCTCCTTCACGTCGGCCGCCTTCCAGGACTCGACGCCGTCGACCACGACGAGTCTGGCCTCACCCCCGAAGAGACCGAGGGCGTTGCAGGCGGCGACCGCGTCCGCGGCTGCGGCCTCGTCGGCGTGAAGCTGCTCGGTCGCGTCCTCACCGATCCGCTTTCGCAGCCGCCGGAGCGCGACCGCGATCTTCGGCCGGTCCGTTCCCGTCAAGAGGTAGACGGGCTTCAGCTCTTGCTCGCTCGCCACGCTGCCAAGCATAAGCGGCTGCCCCGACGGCACTCAGACCGAGCACCGCGGCCATCCGTGGTGAGGTGATCTGCGCACCGGGCACGCTCGCGAACCCCCGCGCGGACGCGGCCACGAACCACGCTCCCCAGCCGTTGAGCTGCGCCATCGCCGCCGCAAGGGACGGAGCGACCGGCGCGACAAGTGCGGTGAGAAGAGCGAGGCCGAGCACCTCGACGACGACCGGAACCACGAGGACGTTCGCCGGGACCGTGACGAGCGAGATCTGGTGGAACTGGAACCAGGTGACAGGCGCCGTCGCAAGGCCGCAGGCGGTCGAGACTCCGATCAGTTGCGCGAGCTCGCGCGGCACCGGATAACCCTCGAGTGCTCGCACGACGCGAGGCGTGACGACGAAGATCGAGGCGACTGCGGCAAATGAGAGCTGGAAGCCGGCGTCGAAGAGCAGATACGGGTTCCAGCCGAGCAGGACCGCGGCGCCGACGAGGAGCGCCTGCCACCGGTCGCGCTCGCGTCCGGCAAGCCAGGCGAGCGAGCCGAGCCCGGCGGCGAGCGCGGCCCGCACGACCGACGGATGGAGCCCCACTGCGAGCGCGTATCCCGAGACCGTCAAGAGCGCCGCGATCTGAGCGAGGTAGCTCCCGAAGCCGAGGAACAGAACCACCGCTGCAGCCCCGCCGCCAACGGCCGCGACCTTCAGCCCGTCGACCGCCAGGCAGTGGTACAGACCCGTGGCACGAAAGTCGTCGAGCAACCCCTCGTCCACCTCGGACGAGCGGCCCAGCACGATCGCCTCGATCACCTCGTGCCGCTCACCTTGCAGGCCCGGCGCACTGTCGCCCTCGAGCCACCTGCCGACGCGGTCGCCGACGCCGGACACTCCGCCACGGCGCCCGACGACGCGCCACGACTGGCCGCTCAGGACGGCGTGAATCCCCTGCCGACGGAGCCACTTCGCCTCGTCGAAGCCGTTCGACGGTCCGGGCGGAGCCCGCAGCTGACCGACCAGCGCCAGGATCGCGCCCTGGGGCGGTGCTCGGCCGAGCGGCAACTCGAGATAGACGGGCTCATGGGGGCGCAAGGTCCCCCAGCGGAGCACCAGCGCCTTCATCCGTTGGCCGAAGCTCCCTGCGCGCGGCGGCTCCTGCACCTCGACGACCGCCCGTTCGGCCGTACCGATCCGAGACGCGAGCACACTCTGGTCGAGGTGAGAGAGCCGGAGGCTGCCCCAGCCCCAGGCAAGAGTCACGAGCGCCAAGGCGAGCAGAGCCCAACGAACACGCGTCGTCGCGGCGGCGAGGCCGAGGGCGCCGAGGAGGACGGAACCAACGAGTGCGTGCAACGGCGTCAGCCGGCCGAGATTTGCCAGCGCGAAACCGACGCAGAGGCTGCCGACGGCCGCGTGCGGGAGGCGGACGCTCACCTCACGGGATCACGAGACCCTTCAGCTGCGCCATGTGCGCAGGCCCGATTCCGGGGACGCCCTGCAGTTCGGCAACCGAATGGAATGCGCCGTGCTGCTGCCTGTAGTCGAGGATCTTCTGCGCGGTCACCGGCCCGATTCCGGGCAGGTTCTCGAGCTCTTCGAGCGTCGCGGAGTTCAGGTCGAGCGGGGCTGACGGCGAGGAGCCGGCGGCCGGCGCGCTCGCCGCCGCAACGCCGCCCACACCTCGCCCGGGAACGACGATCTGCTCTCCGTCTGCGACCGGCGCGGCGAGGTTGACCGTATCCAGCTGCGCCTTCGGCGTCGCTCCGCCGGCCAGCGCGATCGCGTCGTCGATCCGCGAGCCCGAACGCAGCCGGTAGAGGCCCGGATGCCGCACCGCCCCGGCGACGTCGATCACGAGCAGCTTCGGCGCGACGGCTTTCGGCTTCGCCACCGGCTGCACCGGCGTCACGGCCGGCCCCGCGCTTCCGCCGCCGCCGAGATGGCGGATCGCGAGCAGCAGTAACACGGCACCCGCAGCCGCGGCTCCGCAGAGCTGCCGACGCGAGAGGGTCGGGATCCGGACCTCCATGTCGTCCATCGTGACAACGGGAACGAGACGGGGGTGTGTCGGCTTCGCGGCGGCTCCGTAAACTCGGGCCGTGACCGACTGGGTGACCATCTCCGCACTTGCCTCCGCGGGCGGGACGCTCGTGCTCGCCGGAGTGACGGTGACGTCGGTGCGCTCCGCGAACCGAGCCGCACGCGTCGCCGAGCAGTCGCTGCTCGCCGCGCAGCGCCCGCTACTCGTGCAGTCGCGCGTGGACGATCCGCTGCAAAAGGTCGGCTTCTCGGACGACGTCTGGCTCGTCGCTCGTGGCGGGCAGGGCGACGCGCAGGCTACGGACGAGGCCGTCTACTTCGCGATCGCTCTCCGCAACGTCGGCACCGGGATCGCCGTGCTCCACGGCTGGCACCTCTACCCGGAGATCCAGCTCGGCGCGGACATGACCCACACTCCGCTCGAGGATTTCACGATGCTCACGCGCGACCTCTACATCGCGCCCGACGACGTCGGCTTCTGGCAAGGCGCGTTCCGCGATCCGTCGAGCGAGTCCTACCGCGAAGGTCGCCGCGCAGTCGAGGCGCCTCAGCGCATGACCGTCGACATCCTCTACGGCGACTTCGAGGGCGGCCAGCGCGTCATCACCCGCTTCCTGCTCACGCCGCAGGAGTCCGAGGACGGGTTGCGTTGGCGCGCGTCGGTGGGCCGCCACTGGAACGTCGACCGGCCCGATCCGCGCGAGCCGCTCCTAGACCACGAAATTGACGAGCTTGCGCGGGACGACGATCGTCTTGCGCGGCTCGCCGCCGTCGAGGTAGCTCCGCACGCGCTCGCTGGAGCGCGCCCGAGCGACGAGCTCGTCCTCGCCCAGGCCGGCGTCGACCTCGAAGCGGTCGCGCACCTTGCCGTTGACCTGGACGACGAGCTCGAACGTCTCGCGTACGAGCTGCGCCTCGTCGGCCTCCGGCCACGGCGCCTCCCAGAGCCGCTCGTGCCCGAGCACCGTCCACAGCTCCTCCCCCAGATGGGGCGCATAGGGCTGGATCAGCGAGACGGCCGTCTCGGCGGCGAAGCGCGCGTCGGGAGCGTCGACCGAGCCGCCGAGCTCGTTGACCAGCTCCATCAGTGCGGCGATCGGCGTGTGGAACTGGAACCGCCGCAGCACGTCGTCGGTCACGCGCGCGATCGTCTCGTTCGCCTTCCGCGCCAGCTCGCCCTCGCGCACGCCGGGCGACGGCGCCTGCTCCGCCACCTCGTGCACGACGCGCCAGAGCCGGCGCAGGAAGCGGACCATGCCCTCGACGCCCTTGTCCGTCCACTCCATGTCCTGGTCGGCGGGGCCCATGAAGAGGATGTAGAGCCGCACGGCGTCGGCGCCGTACTCGTCGACCACCGCGTCCGGCCCTTCGACGTTGCCCTTCGTCTTCGACATCTTCGTGCCCCCGAGCGTGACCCAGCCCTGGTGGAAGAGGCGTGCGAACGGCTCGCGGAAGCCGACCAGGCCCCAGTCGTTCATCGCCTTGACGAAGAAGCGCGAATAGAGGAGGTGGCCGGTGGAGTGGTCGATCCCACCGATGTACTGCGAGACGGGCAGCCAGTAGTCGACGACGAAGCGGTCGAACGGCGCCTCGTCGTTGTGCGAGTCGATGTAGCGCAGGAAGTACCAGGACGAGTCGACGAACGTGTCCATCGTGTCGGGATCGCGCCGCGCCGGGCCGCCGCACTGCGGGCAGTCGACCGCCATGTACTCCTCGTTGGCGGCGAGCGGCGGCCTGCCCTTCGGCGCGTAGTCCTCGATGTCGGGGAGGATCACCGGCAGCTCGTCCTCGGGCACCGGCACGACGCCGCAGCTCTCGCAGTGGATGAACGGGATCGGGCAGCCCCAGTAGCGCTGCCGCGAGACGCTCCAGTCGCGCAGGCGGTAGTGGACGGTCGCCTTGCCGCGTCCCTCCTGCTCGAGCGCGGCGACGATCTCGCGTGCGCCCTCCTCCGCCGGCAGCCCGTCGAAGCGGCCGGAGTTGACGAGCTTGCCGTCTTCGTCGATCACCTCGATCGCGGGCAGCCCGAACGTCTCGGCGAACTCGGCATCGCGCTCGTCGTGGGCGGGGACGGCCATGATCGCGCCGGTGCCGTAGTCCATCAGGACGTAGTCGGCGACCCAGATCGGCAGCTTCTCGCCGTTGATCGGGTTGACGGCGTGCAGCCCGGTGAAGACGCCGGTCTTCTTCGTGTCGGCCGCGCGCTCCTCGACCGGGCGGGCGCCTGCGTGCCGCGCGTACGCCTTCGCCTCTTCGCTCGCGTGGGCCTGGACGAACGGATGCTCGGGCGCGACGACGAAGAAGGTGGCGCCGAACAGCGTGTCGGCGCGCGTCGTGAAGACGGCGACGTCCTCCCCGGTCTCGTCGACCCGGAACAGGATCTCGGCTCCCTCGGAGCGGCCGATCCAGTTCCGCTGGATCGTCTTCGTCCGCTCCGGCCAGTCGGCGCCCGGATACTCGAGCAGCTCGTCCGCGTACGCGGTCGTCTTGAAGTACCACTGGGTCATGTTCCGCAGCTCGACCTCGGCGCCGCAGCGCTCGCAGTGGCCGTCGACGATGTACTCGTTGGCGATCACGGTCTGGTCGTTGGGGCACCAGTTGACCGGCCCTTCCTTGCGGTAGCCGAGTCCGTGCTGCACGAACTGCTGGAAGAGCCATTGCGTCCAGCGGTAGAAGGTCGGCTGGTGCGACGACACCTCGCGCTCCCAGTCGATCGCCCAGCCGAGGCGCTTCATCTGGCCGCGCATCGTCTCGATGTTCCGCTCGATGGTCTCGCGCGGATGGCGGCCCTCGCGAATCGCGGCATTCTCGGCCGGGAGCCCGAACGCATCCCAGCCCATCGGCCGCACGACGTGCCAGCCGCTGCGGCGGCGCACGTGCGTCTGGACGTCGCCCATCGTGTAGTTGAGGACGTGGCCCATGTGGAGGCTCGGGCCCGACGGGTAGGGCAGCATCTCGAGCTGGTACCAGTGGTTCTCGGCGGTCGGCTCGCCCTCGACCGGATTCGGGACGTTGAAGGCTCGCTCGTCCTCCCAGACGCGCTGCCATTTCGGCTCGATCTCGTGGGGCTCGTATCTCGGTGTCATCGCAAACGTTCTCTAGAACGAAAAAACCTCTCCGAGGAGAGGTCGAGGAGAGCCGGCGCAGCGCCGCCGCGCGTGTCTCCCTGAACTAGGTAAGAAGCAGCTCCTGCATTGGGATCCCGATACTAGCAAGGTGCTCGAGCTCCTTCCCGAAACCGCACTGGTCTCCGCCGGCGAGCTGACGCTCGGCGGCGTACCCGCGAGCGAGCTCGCCGAGGAGCACGGCACGCCGCTCCTCGTCTACTGCGAGCAGACGATCCGCTCGCAGGTTCGGGCCTATCGGGAGGCGGCGCCGGGCGCGCTCGTCGTCTACGGGACGAAGGCGTTCGCGAACGTCGCGCTGCTGCGGCTGCTCGGCGAGGAGGGCGTCGGCGCCGACGTCTCGACGCTCGGCGAGCTCGCGTTCGCGCGGGCGGCGGGAGTTCCGGGCGAGCGGATCGTGTTCCACGGCAACAACAAGTCGGAGCAGGAGCTGCGGGCGGCTGCGGAGGCGGATGCGCTCGTCGTCCTCGACGCGCCCGGTGAGGCGGAGGCGGCTGCGACCGCCGGCGTGCGGCGCGTGCTCGTGCGCTTGACGCCGGGCGTCGAGGCGGTGACGCACCGCTCGATCCAGACCGCGCACGAGGAGTCGAAGTTCGGCCTGGCTCCCGACCTCGCCGAGCGCGAGATCGAACGCGCCCGGGAGCTCGGGCTCGAGGTCGAGGGCCTCCACGTCCACGTCGGCTCGCAGCTCGGCCGCGTCGACGAGAGCGTCCTCGCGCTCGAGCGCGTGCTCGCGTTTCTCGAGCGGCTCGCCTGGAGGCCGCGCGTGCTCGACCTCGGCGGCGGGCTCGGCGTCCGGCACAACCGCGACGAGCAGCTGCCGACGGTCGCCGAGTTCGTCCGCGCCGCTCGCCGAGCTCGTGCCCGACGGCGTCTCGCTGATCCTCGAGCCCGGCCGCTCGCTCGTCGGCCGCGCCGGCGTGACGCTCTACCGCGTCGGCTCGGTCAAGGAATCGGGCGGCGTCACGTACGCGGCGATCGACGGCGGCATGTCCGACAACCCGCGCCCGCAGCTCTACGGCGCCCGCTACGAGGCGCTGCTCGCGAACCGCGCCGACGAGCCGCCGAGCGGCGTCTACCGGATCGCCGGCAAGCACTGCGAGTCGGGCGACGTCCTGATCGAGGCGGCCGAGCTGCCGGAGCCGCGGCCGGGCGACGTGCTCGCCGTGCCGGCGACCGGCGCGTACACGCTCGCGCTCGGCTCGACGTACAACGGCGTCCCGCGGCCGGCGGTCGTGCTCGTGGCGGACGGCGAAGCGCGCCTCATCCGCGCTCGGGAGACCGTGGACGATCTTCTACGCTTCGAACGCGCATGAGCCGTCGGATGGCCGCTATCCCGGGAGTTCTCTTGATCGCGGTCGCCGCGGCGCTGTGGGGCACCGATCCGATCATCCGCAAGACGATGACGCCGACCACGTCGGCGACGACGATCGTCTTCGGCGAGCACGTGATCCTCGTGCTCTGCACGCTGCCGTTCCTGCTGCCGGCGCTGCGCGCCGTCTTCCGCGCGGGCTGGCGCTACGTGACGGCCGCCGTCGTCGTCGGTGCGGGCGCGTCGGCGGTTGCGACGATCCTCTTCACCGACGCGTTGATCGGCCATTCGGACTACATCACCCCGGTCGTGATCCAGAAGATTCAGCCGTTCATCGCCATCGGCGCTGCGGCGCTCCTGCTCGGCGAGCGTCCGCGACCGGGCTTCTGGTGGTTCTTCCTTCCCGCCGTCGCCGGCTTCTGGCTCGTCAACCAGGCGCATCCGCTCGACCCGTCGGCGAAGGGCCTCGTCGTCGTCGCGGAGGCAACGGGCGCAGCGGTGCTCTGGGGCCTGGGAACCGTGCTCGGCCGGTATCTCTCGCGCGAGCTCGAGTTTCAGCACGTCCTGTCGCTTCGCTTCTTCTTCGGGCTGCTCGCCAGCTCCCTCGCGCTGCTCGTCATGCACTCGCCGGCGTATTCGAACGGCCACGACGCGTCGCTGATCCTCTATCTCGCGCTCGTGACCGGGCTGCTCGCGCTCGGGCTCTACTACTACGGGCTGCAGCGGACTCCGGCGATGGTCGCGTCGGTGGCCGAGCTCACGTATCCCGCCGTGGCGATCGTCGCCGGCATCTACGCGTACGGCCAGCAGCTGAGCTGGACGCAGTGGTTCGGCGTCGCGCTGATCATCGGATCCGTGACGCTGCTGCCGCTGCAGCGACGGCGCGTCGTCGCCGAGCCGCCCCACGTTCGGCAGAGCGAACTGGTTCCGGCGACCGCATCCGCGTAAGCTCGCGCCCGTGGATCTCCGCGACACGACCGAGGAAGCACAGTTCCGGGCGGAGCTGCGCGCGTGGATCGACGCGAACCTCCCCGAGGACAAGCGCGGCGGCCGCGGCGGCGCGCAGCGGTTCGACGACCCGTTCATGCGCGAGTGGAGCCGCAAGCTGTACGAGGCGGGCTACGCGGGGCTGACCTGGCCGAAGGAGTACGGCGGCGAGGGCGCGCCGCCGAGCTTCCAGGCGATGCTCTACGAGGAGCTCGCTGCGGCTCAGGCTCCCGCCCACATCGGCGTGATCGGCCTCGGCATGGCGGGGCCGACGATCGTCGCGCACGGGACGGAGGAGCAGAAGGCGCGTTACCTCGAGCCGATCCTCTCGGCCGACGAGATCTGGTGCCAGGGCTTCTCGGAGCCGGACGCTGGCTCCGACCTCGCCGCCGCGCGCACGCGCGCCGAGCGGCGCGGCGACGTCTACGTCGTCAACGGGCAGAAGGTGTGGTCGTCGTTCGCGCACATCGCCGACTTCTGCATCCTCGTCACGCAGAGCGACCCCGACGCACCGCGCTACCGGAACCTCACATACCTGCTCGTCGACATGCACGCGCCCGGGGTCGAAGTCCGCCCACTGCGCCAGATCACCGGCGAGGCGGAGTTCAACGAGATCTTCTTCAGCGACGTCGAGGTGCCGGTCGAGAACCGCCTGGGCGACGAGGGCGACGGCTGGCAGGTGGCGATGACCACGCTCCTGCACGAGCGCGCGACACTCGGCTTCGCACTCACCGCCGCGCTCGACACGCTCTTCGGGCGGCTCCTCGAAGAGGCGCGCGAGCGGGATCCTGCGCCGCACGTCCGCGAGGCGCTCGGCCGCGAGTGGATCGAGCTCCAGGCGCTCCGCTTCACGAACTACCGCGCGCTCGGGGCCTACGAGCGCACCGGCATCCCAGGCCCGGAGGGCTCGGGCGTGAAGCTGCGCTGGTCGGAGTCGAACCAGCGGCTGACGAAGCTCGCGCGCGACCTGCGCGGCCCGGAGGGAATCCTCGACGACGGTTGGTGGAACCATCAGCAGCTCCGCAGCCGCGGCAACACGATCGAGGCCGGCACGTCGGAGGTCCTGCGCAACATCATCGCCGAGCGCGTGCTCGGACTCCCGAGGTCGCGCTGATGGACTTCACGCTGTCCGCGGAGCAGATCGAGCTGAAGGAGGCGGCACACGCGTGGCTCACGGACCGCTTCCCGCTCGACCGCGACTGGGATAACCAGGACGACCGCTGGGCGGAGCTCTCCGAGCTCGGCTGGCTGGACGTCGCGGAGGCCGGGCTCGGCTTCGTCGAGGAGGCCCTGCTGCTCGAGGAGATGGGCTACGCCTGCTATCCCGGCTTCTACCTGGGCCACGTCGCGTCGGTACCGGGCGACGGCGACGGCGCGACCGTCGACTCGACGCGGCCGCTCCAGCGCGTCGAGCACGAGACTCCGCGCTTCCGAGCCGCGGCTGCGGCCGAGGCGCTCGGCGTCGCGCAGCGCGCACTCGACCTCGGCATCGAGCACGCCAAGACCCGCATGCAGTTCGGCAAGCCGATCGGCACGTACCAGGCCGTCTCGCACCCGCTCGCGCAGAGCTACACCGACGTCGAGCTCGCGCGCTCCCTCGTCTACTGGGCCGCGTGGTGCGTGGCGGAGGACGACGAGCGCGCGCCGCTCGCGGCCGCGGCTGCGAAAGCGTTCGCGACCGAGGCCGCGGTTGCCGCATGCGAGCGCTCGATCCAGGTGCACGGCGGCATCGGCTTCACCTGGGAGCACCCGCTGCACCGCTTCTACAAGCGCGCCATCTGGCTCGAGGGCTTCGGCGCGCGTCCGGCCGAGCTGCGGCTCGAAGTCGCCGACGCCCTTCTCGCGTAGGAGAATGAGCCGGATGGAAGGCCTGATGATGGACTTCCCCCTCACGCTGACGCATCTGATGCGCCGGGGGGAGTCGTTCTTCGGCGACGCCGAGATCGTCACGCGCCTCCCCGACAAGAGCTTCCACCGCACGAGCCACGGCGAGACGCTGCGCCGCTCGCGACAGCTCGCCGTCGCGCTGCAGCAGCTCGGGCTCGAGCGCGGCGACCGCGTCGCGACGCTGTGCTGGAACCACTACCAGCACCACGAGGCGTACTTCGGCGTCCCGTGCGGCGGCTTCGTCCTGCACACGCTCAACCTCCGGCTCCACCCGAACGACCTGAACTACATCGCGACTCATGCCGGCGACCGCGCCGTGATCGTCGACCGTGCGCTCCTGCCGCTGCTCGAGCAGTTCCGGGAAGGGACGCCGATCGAGCACGTCTTCGTGGTCGAGGACTCGTACGAGGAGCTGCTCGCGACCGCCGATCCGGACGAGTGGCAAGACCCGGAGCTCGACGAGAACGAGGCCGCGGCCATGTGTTACACGAGCGGCACGACCGGCCGGCCGCGCGGCGTCGTCTACTCGCATCGCTCCTCTGTTCTTCATGCGCTCGGGGTCGGGGCGAACAACCCGCTCGGGCTCGGCTTCGGCATCGACGACGCCGTGATGCCGGTCGTCCCGATGTTCCACGCAAACGCGTGGGGCTACCCGTATCTCGCGACGATGCAGGGCGCGAAGCTCGTCTACCCCGGCCCGCATCTCGACCCCGACAGCCTGCTCGAGAACATGGAGGCCGAACGCGTCACGTGGGCGGCGGGCGTGCCCACGATCTGGATGGGGATCCTCGCGCGGCTCGACGCCGAGCCCGGCCGCTGGGACCTCTCCGCGATGAAGGCCATGCTCGTGGGCGGCTCGGCGGTCCCGCGCGCGATGATCGCGGCCTTCGAGGGGCGCCACGGCCTGCGCATCTGCCAGGGCTGGGGCATGACCGAGACGTCGCCGGTCGCCTCCACGGTCGCGCTGCCGCCCGACCTCGCCGCAGCCGACGAGGAGACGCGTTGGGACTACCAGGCGATGGTCGGCTTCCCGCTTGCCGTTCGTCGAGGTTCGCGCGCGCGCCGGTGACGCGGAGGTGCCGTGGGACGGCGAGGCGATGGGCGAGCTCGAGGTGCGCGGGCCGTGGGTCGCGGCGAGCTACTTCGACGCGCCTGACACGGCCGACCGCTGGAGCGAGGACGGCTGGTTCCGCACCGGCGACATCGTCTCGATCCATCCGCGCGGCTTCATCCAGATCAAGGACCGCTCGAAGGACGTGATCAAGTCGGGCGGCGAGTGGATCTCGTCGGTCGAGCTCGAGAACGCGCTGATGGCGCATCCCGCGGTCGCCGAGGCCGCCGTGATCGCGGTGCCCGACGACAAGTGGGGCGAGCGGCCGCTGGCGGCGGTGCGTGCTGCGCGACGGCGGTTCGGCGACCGGCGACGAGCTGCGCGAATTCCTCGCGCCGCAGTTCGCGAAGTGGTGGATTCCCGAGCGCGTGGAGTTCGTGGCCGAGATCCCGAAGACGAGCGTCGGCAAGTTCCGCAAGATCGCGCTCCGCGAGCAGTTCGCGCCCCATCCCGAGCAAGCCCAGCCCGCCCGGACGCCGACCGCTTGAAGGCTGCCGTCCTCAGCGAGGTCGACGGGCGGTTCGAGCTGCGCGACGTTCCCGACCCGGTTCCTGCCGACGGCGAGGCGCTCGTGCGCGTGCGGGCGGCCGGGATCAACTTCCTCGACGTCCTGATCCGGCGCGGCCGCTATCCGCAGATGCCGGAGCTGCCCGCGGTGCTCGGGGTCGAGCTCGCGGGCGAGCTGGAGGACGGGACGCGCGTGATGGCGATGGTTCCGGCGGGCGCGTACGCAGAGCTCGCCGCCGTGCCGCGCGCCTCGCTCGTTGCGCTGCCCGACGACGCGACGTTCGCCGAGGGCGCGGCTTTTCTCCTCACCTTCCTGACCGCGTACGTCCCGCTGACGCGGCAGGTGCGCTTCGAGGAGGAGCGGTCGGTGCTCGTGCACGCCGCGGCCGGCGGTGTCGGTACCGCCGCGATCCAGGTGGCCCGGGCGCTCAACGCCCGCGTGATCGCGGCTGTCGGGTCGCCCGAGAAGCTCGACCTATGCCGCAAGCTCGGCGCCGAGGAGGCGTACGTCTACGACGAGATCCCCGACGACCTGCGCGTCGACGTGGTCGTCGATCCCGTCGGCGGCGAGCTGTTCGAGGCCGCGGTCGGGCGGCTCCGCCCGCTCGGCCAGCTGGTGGCGATCGGCTTCGCCGGAGGCCTCTGGCCCGAGCTGCAACCGGCACAGCTCGTCGGGCGCAACGTCGGCGTCCAGGGCGTCTACATCGGCCGACTCTTGCGCCACGCGCCTGACGTGATCGCCGCCGCGACGCGCGAGCTGCTCGAGCTCTGGAGCGGACGCAGGATCCGGCCGGTCGTCGGCGCGGAGTTCCCGCTCGCGGACGTCGAGGACGCGCACGCGCTCGTGGAGTCGCGCCGCAGCGTCGGCAAGGTCGTGCTCGTTCCGTGAGCGCGCTCGTCACGGGCGGCCGCGGCGGGATCGGTGCGGCGATCTGCGCGCTGCTCGACGATCCGCTCGTGCTCGACCTGCCGGAGTTCGACGTCGGGGAGCCCGAAGCGTGGCGGTCGCTCGAGGGAGAGTTCGACGCAGCGTTCCTCAACGCCGGGATCGGGATCGGCCACCCCGACGTCGCCGAGCTCCCCGACGCCGAATACCGGCGGATCGTCGGCGCCAATCTCGACGGCGTGGTCTACGGCACGCGCGAGCTCGCGGCGCGGCTGATGCCGAACGGCGGCTCGATCGTCGCCACCGCCTCGCTCGCCGGGCTCACCGGAATGCCGTTCGATCCCGCGTACACCGCGACGAAGCACGCCGTCGTCGGCTGGGTCCGCGCGGCCGCGCCGGGGCTGGCGGCCCGCGGCATCCGGCTCAACGCGCTCTGCCCCGGCTTCACCGACACGCCGATCGTCCGGGACGAATTGCGCGACAACCCGATCGCGCCGCTGATGGAACCGGCGTTCGTCGCCGCGGCGGCGCTGCGGATCGCCGCAGATGGGGAGACGGGCCGCGCCTGGGTCGTGCAGCCGAACAACGTCGTGCCGTTCCGCTTCCCGGGTGTGCCCGGCCCGCGATGAGCCCTCGCACGCGAAAGCTGTGGGAGGAGGCGCCGCCGGACCCGCACGTGTGGAACACGCTTCGCTATCGCAGCGTCGAGCAGGCAGACGGCCACGCCGTGATCGAGTGGGACGCGACGCCCGAGTACAGCTTCCACGCCCCGAGCGGACCGATCGTGCACGGCGGCATGGTCGCCGCGCTCCTCGACACCGCGATGGGCGGCGCCTGCTGGACATTGATGGCGGAGGACGAGGACTTCCTCACGGCGGACCTGCGTACCGAGTTCCACCGCTCGGCGCGGCCCGGAACCCTGCGCGCCGAGGGACGAGTCGTGCAACGCAACCGCCGCGTCGTCTTCTGCGCCGCCGAGCTGTTCCAGGACGAGCAGCTGATCGCGAGCGCCCGCTGCACCCAGATCGTGCGGCGAGACCATGGCGCATAGCGACGGCGTAGAGCAGGTATCGGTCTTCCGGTTGCGGCTCGGCATCGCGCTGATCGGCATCTGGTGGATCCCGATCTGGCTCCTCGCTCCGCTCGTCGCCAAACTCGCCGGCCAGCCGGTCGGCTCGGTCACGGTCACGATCGCGATCGTGCAAACGGTCATCGGTCTGATCGGGGCACTGCTTGCCGGACGGCAGGCAGCCAAGATCGTGCGTCACACCGGGTACCGCGCCGTTCCCGGGAGGATCTGGCACGTGCTCTGGACCGGAGAGCTGGTCGAAGCGGAGCCGGCCGAGGCGACGGCCGCGACCGAGCCGCCGACCCCCTCCCTGCCGGAGACCTGAGCGGGTCAGGCGATCAGGTCGTGCACGCCCCTCGCGATCAGGGCGGCACCGATCACCACCAGCGCGATCAGACCGATCAGGCGCGAGTTGCCGAGTAGCCAACCGCGCCAGGCGGCGAGCACCCGCGTCGAGCGATCCGGCGCAACGACGACGACCAAGATCGGCGCGAGGATCGTGACGATCGAGGCGAACGCGAAGACCGCGAAAGCCAGGATGTCGTCCTCGGCGGAGACGTTCGCCTTCAGGACCTCGGCCGCTGCGGCGATCGTCAGCGAGTACGTGAGCATGAAGGCGCCCACGACGGCGGCGATCACCCAGTGCGTGTCGTCGAGCCGGGCGAGCCACTTCGGTGTTCCGCCGCTCGCCGCCCGCTGCCCTCGCCGCCGCAGGCCTCGGAGAGACGCGAGCACGGCAATCACTCCCACCACGATTTCTGCGATCGACGCTGCGCGCGACGGCGTCGTCTGGTCCGAGCCGAAGTCCTGGCCGTGTGCGAAGCCCACCACGACGGCCGCGATGACCGCGATCGCCAGGAGCCAGCCGACGAGGAAGGCAATGCCGCGGCGCCTGCCCGACGGCATCGTCAACAGGACGATGACCGTCACGACGGAGACCGGACTGCAGAGGGCTATCGCGAGCCCGAGTCCGAACATCGTCGGGATCAACGACTGCACCGAAGCACTCTCCGCCGCGGCGACCGGCGCCACATCGTCCGAAACGGGCGACGTGCCTTCCGCCATACTCTCCGCATGGCCACCAAAGCCGACTTCACCGAAGAGGAATGGAAGACGCTGCAGGAGGGCCTCGCCGGCGCCGGGCTGTATGTCGCGCTCGTCGACCGCGGGTTCTTCGACAGCTTCAAGGAGGCGAACGCGCTCGCCCATCACCTGCGTGACGCGCACGAGCACAACGACAGCGTGCTGATCCGCGATCTCGCGACCGGGCACGAGCGGCCGTTCGGCGCGACTGCCTCGCCCGAGGTGGTCGAGCAGAGCACTGTCGCGACACTCCAGCAGGCCGTCTCGTTGCTCGAGGCGAAATCGCCGGAGGATCTCCCTGCCTACAAGCAGCTCGTGCTCGACGTCGCCCAGTCGGTCGCGGAGGCGGCCAAGGGCGTCTCCGAGCAGGAGAACCAGGCAATCGAGCACATCCGCACAGCGCTCGGCTCCAGCTGATCCGCGGCGGCAGGTTCAGGTGAGAGGACGCTCGCCCCGGCGACCGTCCTACCGTCTGACGCGCGCCCTGATCCTCTCCGGCTAGCGTGAACGAGGCGACTGGAACCCAGCCAGGCGCGATTCGCGAGGGAGGGGCTATATCGATGGCGACACTGAACGACAAGCAGGCGGCGCTCTTCACCGACCGCAACTGGGGCGTGATCGCGACCATCCGCGCCGACGGATCGCCTCAGGCCACACCCGTCTGGATCGACTACGACGGCGAGAGCGTGCTCGTCAACAGCGCCTACGGGCGGACGAAGGTCAAGAACATCGAGCGCGATCCGCGAGCCACCGTCACCGTCCTCCCCGCCGACGACCAGCAGGGCGGCTACGTGATGGTGAGCGGCCCGGCCACGCTCGTCGAGGAGGGCGCGCTCGAACACATCAACATGCTCGCGAAGAAGTATCTGGGCGAGGACAAATATCCCTATCTCGGCCCGGGCGAAAGACGCGTGATCATCAAGATCCAGCCGGAGCGCGTCGACGGCTTCGCCGCCGGCGGATAAGGGCGCAGCGACAGCGCAGCGCGGCGCTACCCTGCGGCGCGTGAAGAGGACGCTCCTCGCAGCCGCCGTCGCCGCAGCCGTCGTTACCGGCGCCGCGGCGGCTTCAGGTCCCTCGCTGCTGCATCCGGCATCGCTCCACGCCAAGGCGCCCGCGGTCTACCGCGTGCGCTTCACGACGACCAAGGGACCCTTCGTCGTCACCGTCCACCGCAACTGGGCGCCGCGCGGCGCGGACCGCTTCTACAACCTCGTGCACGCCGGCTTCTACAACGGCCAGCGCCTGTTCCGCGTCATCCCCGGGTTCGTCGTCCAGTGGGGAATCAGCGGGACGCCGAAGATCGCTAAGGCGTGGGAGAACGCGACCATCCGCGACGATCCAGTGAAGCACTCGAACAAGCGCGGGACGATCGTCTTCGCCGACGGCGGGCCGAACACACGAACGACCCAGGTCTTCGTCAACCTCGGCGCGAACTCGAACCTGGACAAGGACGGCTTCGCCCCATTCGGGACGGTCACGAGCGGCTTCGCGACGCTCCAGCATCTCTACCACGGGTACGGCGAGCAGCCCAGCAACGCGCAGGCGCAGATCACCCAGCACGGCGAGGCGTTCCTCAAGAAGCACTTCCCTAAGCTCGATCGCATACTGCAGACGCGGCTGCTGGGCTAGCCGGCCAGCCGCCGTTCGAGGCTCGCCTTCACCTCGGGCCAGTCGTCGTCGATCACCGCGTACCACGCCGAGTCGCGCCGCTCGCCTCCGCGCACGAGCATGTGCTTGCGGGCGACTCCCTCGAAGGTGGCGCCGACCTTCTCGAGCGCCGGCCGCGACCGCTCGTTCGCCGCGTCGGTCTTGAACTCGACCCGCAGATAGCCCTCGTCCTCGAACGCGTGCCGCAGGAGGAGGTACTTCGCCTCGGTGTTGGCGTCGGTCCCCCAGGCGTCGGGATGGAGCCACGTGTTGCCGACCTCCACGACGCGGTCGCCGGGCCGGTCGTTGAGGAAGCTCGTGTGTCCGACGAGCACGTCGTCGAGGTAGTGGGCGAAGCCGAGCTCGACGCTCTCCCACCACTCGTGGAAGCGCTCGCGGCTCTCGTTGCCCCACACGCGCATCCACCGCCAGGTACGCGGATCCTGCGCGACTTCCCACAGCGCCTCCTCGTGCCGCGGCTCGAGTGGTTCGAGCCGGACGCGCCGGCCCTCGAGCGTCACGTGAAGCGCCAGCCGTCCCCCTCCGCGAACGAGCGCAGGATGCGGCGCGCGACGACCGACTTGTGCACCTCGTCGGGGCCGTCGTAGATCCGCCCGCCGCGCGCCATCCGCCACATGAGCGCGAGCGGCGTGTCTTCGGTGAGGCCGAGGCCGCCGTGCACCTGGATCGCGCGGTCGATCACCTCTCCGAGCACCCGCGCCGCGAAGAACTTGATCAGGGAGATCTCGACGCGCGCTTCGTCTCCGGCATCGAGCCGTTCCGCCGCCTGCAGCGTCATCAGCCGGCAGGCCTGGATGTCGGCGGCCGACTCGGCGATCCAGTTCTGGATCGTCTGCTTCTCGGCGAGCGGGCCGCCGAACGCCTCCCGCTCGAGCGCCCGGGTGCACATGAGCTCGAAGGCGCGCTGCATCTGTCCGAGCCAGCGCATGACGTGGTGGATCCGGCCCGGCCCGAGCCGCTTCTGCGCGATCCGGAAGCCGTCGCCGGGCTCTCCGAGCGTGTTCGCCACCGGCACGCGGACGCCGGTGAAGCGCGTCTCGCAATGCGTGCCCCAGCCGCGCCCCTCGTGGCCCATGACCGGGATGCGGCGCACGAGCTCGTACCCGGGCGTGTCGTTCGGGACGAGGATCATCGAGGCGCGCCGATGCGGCTCGGCGTCGGGCTCCGTCACCACCATGACGACGCCGAACGCGGCGCCGTCGGCTCCCGACGAGAACCACTTGTGCGCGTCGATCACCCACTCGTCGCCGTCACGCACGGCGCGCCCGCGCAGCAGCGTCGGGTCGGATCCGGCCACCTCCGGTTCGGTCATGCCGAAGAAGGACCTGACCTCGCCCGCGACCAGCGGCTGCAGAAACCGCTCCTTCTGCTCGTCGGTGCCGTAGAGGTGGAGGATCTCGCCGTTGCCCGCGTCCGGCGCCTGGCAGCCGAAGATCAGCTGCGCGACGAAGCTGCGGCCGATCTCCTCGTTGAGGTGCGCGTACTCGAGGAAGCCGCCGCCCGAGCCGCCCGCCTCCGGCGGCAGGTGCGGGGCCCAGAGGCCCGCGTCGCGCGCCTTCTGCTGCAGGTCGCGGACGAGCGCGTCGGCCGCATCGTCCTCCCGGATCAGCGCCGGCTCATTCGGATAGACGTGCTCCTCCATGAACGCACGCACGCGCTCGCGCTTGTCCTCCACAGCCGCGATGATCGCAGACATGCGCGAGGCACTCGAAGCGGTACTCGGACCGATCTCCGAACCGGTGCTCTTGCCGGGCGGCGCGTCGAAGGAGGCTTGGGCCGTGGACGCAGGCGAACGGCGCCTGCTCGTCCGGCGCGCGGGCGGCGGCGTCATCCACCGTCACACGCTGTCCCTGCGGCACGAGTTCGAGGTGCTGCAGGTCGCGCACGCTGCGGGCGTCAAGGTGCCCGAACCTGTTCTCTACATCGCCGAGCTCGACGGGCGGGAGGCGTTCGTGATGGAGCGGATCCCCGGCGAGACGATCGGCCGCCGCATCGTGCGCACGAATGTCCCCGAGCAGCTGCCGCTGCAGATGGCGGAGGAGCTGGCCAAGATCCACGCCCTCCCGGCGGCAGAGCTGCCGTTCCTCGAGGAGGCGACGGTCGACCGCCTCGTGGTCGAGCTCGACGAGGTCGGCGAGCCGCATCCCGCGATCGAGCTCGGGCTCTGGTGGCTCCGCGAGCACCGGCCGCCGCCGCGCGAGCCCGTCGTCGTCCACGGGGACTTCCGGATCGGCAATCTCGCCGTCGACGAAGGCGGCCTCGTCGGCGTGCTCGACTGGGAGTTCGCGCACCTCGACGATCCGGCGCGCGACCTCGCGTTCTCGCTCGTCCGCGCGTGGCGGTTCGGCGCCGACGACTTGCGCCTCGGCGGGATCGGCCAGGTCGAGCCGTACCTCGACCGCTACAACGAGCTGACCGGCTTCGACGTCCGGCCCGAGGAGCTCGACTACTGGGAACTCGCCGGCAACGTCGGCTGGGCGATCGGCTGCCTCACCCAGGCGCAACGGCACCTGACCGGACAGGACCGGAGCGTCGAGCTCGCGATCCTCGGCCGGCTCGGTGCCGAGGTCGAATACGAGATCTGCCACCTGCTCGAACGGCAGGGCGTGACGTGAGCGACCGGCCGACCGCGCACGAGCTCGCCGAGGCGATCGAGGAGTTCCTCACCGGCGAGGTTCTCCCCACGCTCACCGACCACCGCGCGCGTTTCCGGATGCTCGTGGCGCTGAACGCGCTCGGCATCGTGCGGCGCGAGCTCGAGAAGCTGCCGAGCGCCGACGACGCCGAGCTTCGCGACCTTGCCGCACAGATCCGGGCCGGCGACGTCCCCGCCGGGACGCTGGCGCGCGTCAAGGCCGATGTCGCCGGGCGATTGCGGATTGCGAGTCCGCACTACCTCGACCGCTACGACTCAGACGAATAAGCTCCGCGAATGCCGGATCTGAGCGGCAAGGTCGCGATCGTCACAGGTGCGGGGCGCGGGATCGGCCGCTCGCACGCGCTCGCCCTCGCGCAGGCCGGAGCGACCGTCGTCGTCAACGACCTCGGCGCAGGCGTCGCCGGCGAGGGAGCCGACCCCGGCCCGGCCGAGCAGGTCGTCGCGGAGATCCGCGCTGCCGGCGGCGAGGCGTCGACCGACGGCGAGAACGTCGCAGACTTCGCCGGAGCCGAGCGGCTCGTGCAGCAGGCGATCGACGAGTTCGGGCGGCTCGACATCCTCGTCAACAACGCGGGAATCCTCCGCGACCGGATGCTCGTGAACATGACCGAAGACGAGTGGGATGCCGTGATCGCCGTCCATCTGAAGGGCCACTTCGCGCCGACCCGCGCTGCGGCGGCGTACTGGCGCGAGCAGTCGAAGGCCGGCGAGGAGGTGCGCGGGCGGGTCGTCAACACGTCGAGCCCGTCGGGCGTCTTCGGCAACGTCGGCCAGGCGAACTACGGCGCGGCCAAGGCCGGGATTGCCGGCTTCACGGTCATCGTCGCGCAGGAGCTGCAGCGCTACGGCGTCACCGTCAACTGCCTGGCCCCGAACGCGCGGACGCGCATGACCGAGGACACGTTCCAGATGGACGCGCCGCCCGAGGGCTTCGACCCGCTCGACCCGGCGAACGTCTCGGCCGTGGTGGTCGCGCTCTGCGCCGACGAAGCGCAGGCGATCACCGGGCAGGTGATCCACGTCTGGGGCGGCGCGGTCAACGTCCTGCGCGGCTGGAGCGCGAACGAGCTGTTCGACGCGCCGGACGGCTGGGAGCCGGATGCGCTGCTGGGCCAGCTGCTCGCGCGCTTCCCGGACGGCGCGTCTCCGCCGGGAATGCTCGCCGGGATGCAGTCGGCAGGCGGCCGCTCGCTCCGGGCGGCGGACTGAGCGTGCCGCTCCTCTCGCTCGACCACGCGCGGCTGCGATTCGGCGGGATCGTCGCGCTCGACGACGTCTCGCTCGAGGTCGAAGACCACTCAATCGCCGGACTGATCGGCCCGAACGGCGCCGGCAAGACGACCGCCTTCAACGCGATCACACGCCTCTACAAGCTCGACTCCGGAAACGTCGTCTTCGACGGCCGTTCGCTCCGGCGCGTCCGGCCGAGCCGCGTGATCCGGCTCGGGATCGCTCGCACCTTCCAGAACCTCGAGCTCTTCCCGAACATGACCGTGCTCGAGAACGTCCTCGTCGGCGCGCACCCCGCAACGCGGCTGAGACGGGAACGCGAGCAGAAGCGCCAGGCGCTCGAGACGCTCGCCGACGTCGGGATCGCCGAGCATGCGGGGCGTCCGGCAGCGGGCCTGCCGTATGGAACCTTGAAGCGGGTCGAGCTCGCACGCGCACTCGCGAGCCGACCGCGGCTGCTGCTGCTCGACGAGCCGGCCGGCGGGCTCAACCACGAGGAGGTCGACGCGCTCGTCGGCCTCATCCGCCGCCTGCGCGACGAGCGCGAGCTCACGGTGCTCCTCGTCGAGCACCATATGCGCCTCGTGATGGAGCTCTGCGAGCACGTGCACGTCCTCGACTTCGGGCGCACGATCGCCACCGGCCCTCCCGCCGAGGTGCAGCGCGATCCCGCGGTGATCGAGG
The DNA here is from genome assembly GCA_963794255.1 of uncultured Actinomycetes bacterium. Classification (GTDB taxonomy): domain Bacteria; phylum Actinomycetota; class Thermoleophilia; order Gaiellales; family Gaiellaceae; genus Palsa-739. The sequence goes on from CAWCDC010000010.1 coordinate 296,105, forward strand.
CGTATCTCGGCGGAGAGATCGCAGCCGCGTGACCGCCCTGCTCGAGCTCGAGGACGTCGAAGCACGCTACGGCCCCGTCCACGTGCTGCACGGAATCTCGCTCGTCGTCGAGGAAGGATCGATCGTCGCCGTGCTCGGGCCGAACGGCGCGGGCAAGACGACGACGCTGCGCGCGATCTCGGGCATGGTGCGGCGGTCGGGCAGCATCCGGCTCGCGGGGCGGCCGCTCGGCCGGGTCGGCCCCGACGGCGTCGCCCGGCTGGGCGTGGCGCACGTGCCCGAAGGCCGAGGCACCTTCTCGGAGCTCACCGTCTGGGAGAACCTCAAGCTCGGCGCCTACACACGCCGCGGCTCGATCCAACCCGAGCTCGAGCGCGTCTTCTCCTACTTCCCCTGGCTCTCGGAGCGGCGCCGGCAGCAAGCGGGGACGCTGAGCGGCGGCGAGCAGCAGATGCTCGCGCTCGCACGCGCGTTCGTCCTGCGACCGCGGCTCCTGCTCCTGGACGAGCCGTCGCTCGGCCTCGCGCCCGTACTCGTCGCGGAGCTCTTCCGGATCGTCCGCGAGCTCAACGAGCGGGAGGGCCTGACGGTGCTCGTCGTGGAGCAGAACGCGCACCTCGCGCTGCAGGCCGCCGAGGCCGGCTACGTGCTCGAGGCCGGCCGCGTCGCGCTCTCGGGGACGAGCGACGAGCTCAGGGCCGACGACTCGGTCCGCCGCAGCTATCTCGGCTACTGATGGCGACGGCGGAGACATCCCGGCTCGGCGGGCTGCGCGGCCGCGGCGCAGCGCTCGGCGGCGTCGTCTCACCCGTCGTTCTGGTTCTCATCCTCTGTGCGATCGGCCTCCTCATCGGATGCCTACGCAGCTCGCTCTTCGCCCAGCTGACCGTCCAGGGGCTCGCACTCGGCTCCGTCTACGGAAGCCTCGCCCTGGCGCTCGTGCTCGTCTACCGCGCCACCCACATCGTCAATTTCGCCCAGGGCGAGCTCGCGATGCTGACGACGTTCATCGCGTATCAGCTCATCCAGTGGGGCCTTTCGTACTGGGAGGCGTTCTTCGCGACCCTCGCCATCGCGTTCGTGCTCGGAACCGTGCTCGAGGTGACCCTCATCCGGCCCGTCCTGCACCGCTCGGCGATCGCCGCCGTCATCGTCACGGTCGGCCTCTTCATCCTGATCGACGGCGTCGTCAACTGGATCTGGGGAGGCAGCTTCCGGTACATGCCGTCGCCGTTCGGGACGAAGGTCTACCGCGTCGGCGAGGTTTCGATCTCGCGGCTGTACCCGGGGATGTTCGTCGTCGTGCTCATCTCGGTGGTGCTCGTCTGGGCGCTCTTCCGCTTCACGAAGCTCGGGCTCGCGATGCGCGCGGCGGCGTTCCGCCCGGCCGCGTCGGCGCTCGTCGGCGTGCGCGTCGACCGGATGCTGGCGATCGGCTGGGGGCTCGCCGCGGTGCTCGGTGCGGTGGCGGGGTTGATGGCCGAGCCGTCCCAGTTCTTCCTCGAGCCCACCCTGATGCAGCCGATTCTCGTCTACGCGTTCGCCGCGGCCGCGCTCGGCGGCCTCGAGAGCCCGGGCGGAGCGATCGTCGGCGGGCTGATCATCGGCGTCGCACTCAACCTCGTCGTCGAGTACGTGCCGGCGATCAGCACCGAGCTCCAGCTGCCGTTCGCGTTCGCGGTCATCCTCGGCGTGCTTCTGTTCAAGCCGTCGGGGCTCTTCGGCCGGCGCGAGGTGAGGCGGGTTTGACGCGCCGACTCTTCACCGTCGTCTCGATCGCGGTCGTCGTGGCGGTGCTCTGCTTCCTGCCGTTCGTCCTGAGTGACTACAACCTCGGGCTCGTCGCCCAGGTCGGGATCTTCTTCATCGCGGTGCTCGGCCTCAACATCCTGACCGGCTACACGGGCCAGATCTCGATCGGGCACGGCGCGTTCATGATGATCGGCGGCTACACGACGGCCGTCATGTCGCGCGACCACCACACCAACCTCATCCTGACGATGGTGCTGGCCTTCGCGCTCTGCTTCGTGGTGGGCGTTCTCCTCGGCCTGCCGGCCCTGCGGCTCTCGGGCGTCTATCTCGCGCTGGCGACGTTCGCGTTCGCGGTCTCGGTGCCGCAGCTGCCGCTGGAGTGGTCGACGTTCCTCGGCGGAAGGGACGGCGTCGAGACCTCGCAGACCGTGACCGACAGGTGGCTCTACGGCGTCTCCTGGGCGGCGTCGGCGATCCTGCTCGTGCTTGCCTGGCTGATCCTGCGCGGCCGGATCGGCCGCGCCTTCCGCGCCGTCCGCGACAGCGAGATCGCCGCAGTTGCGTCGGGGGTCGAGCTCCCCGTCTACAAGACGCTCGCCTTCGGCATCTCCGCCGCGTTTGCCGGCGTCGCCGGCTCGCTGTTCGTGCTCGCCACCAACGGCTTCGCCGAGCCGAGCGAGTTCGGGATCCTGCTCTCGCTCGAGCTCCTCATCGGCGTCGCGGTCGCCGGCCTCGGCTCGCTCTGGGGGATCCTCGTCGGCGCCGCGTTCGTCGGACTTCTGCCGAACGTCTCGAGCAGCGTCCCTGTCATCGGCTCCGCCCACGGCCAGGACGTCGTCTTCGGCGCGGCCGTCATCCTGGTCATGCTCGTGCTTCCGGGCGGCGCCGCCGGGCTCATCGCTCGGCTGCGGAATCCGGCCGATGCTTGAACCGCGAGTCAATCTCCATCAAACTGCCCCTGAATTCGTCTCAACGGAAACAACCGAAATCGGAGGGGGCGCCCATGGGTGTCAACCGTAGAACTCTGGGAGCGCTCGTCTGCGCTCTCCTCGCCACAGCAGCAGTCGCAAGCGCGGCAGCTGCGTCACACACAACCACACCGGGAGTGTCGAAGAGCCAGATCACGATCGGCGGCACGTTCCCGTACACCGGCCCCGCGTCGCTCTACAAGACGATCCCGACGGCCGAGCAGGCGTACTACGACTACGCGAACGCGCACGGCGGCGTGTTCCACCGCACGATCAAGGACATCACGCTCGACGACGCCTACGACCCGTCGCAGACGGTCCCGCAGACCAAGAAGCTCGTCGAGCAGGATCACGTCTTCGCCATCGTGGGGAGCCTCGGGACGGCACCGATCCTCTCCACCTGGAAGTACCTCAACCAGAAGAAGGTCCCGCAGGTGCTCGTCGCCACGGGCGATGCCTACTGGGGCCAGTGCGTCCACAAGGCATGCCCCGGTGCGGGTGCGACGACCGCCAGGCCGTGGACGGAGGGCTGGCAGCCCGACTATCCGGGTGAGGCGAAGGTCTACGCCAAGTACATCCTCAAGAACAAGCCGGGGGCGAAGATCGGCGTGCTCTACCAGAACGACGCCTACGGCAAGAACTACCTCAACGGCCTGAAGAACGGCCTCGGCTCGCACGCGAACGAGATCGTCGACGCCGAGTCGTACAACGTGACCGACTCCGCGCAGGTGATCGGGACGCACGTCGCGGTCCTGAAGGCGCACGGAGCCGACACGTTCGTGATCTTCGCGACGCCGGCGCCGACGATCCAGGCGCTCGTCGCGCGGACGCTGATCGGCTGGAGCCCGCTGACGCTCGTCAACAACGTGTCCGCGAACCGTCTCTTCGCGCTGGCGGCCGGACAGAACGGAGCCAGCCTGAACGGCATCATCTCCTCGACCTACACGGCGAGCCAGACCGTGCAGGCGAACTTGAAGGGGATGCAGCTCGCCAAGTCGATCATCACGAAGTACGCACCTGCCCTGAATCAGGACTTCGCCGAGGGCGACGGGAACATCATCTACGGGCTCGGGGTCGCCTGGACGTTCGTCGATGCGCTCAAGCACGCGGGCAAGAACCCGACGCGCGCGAGCCTCATGAACGCACTGCGCAACCTCAAGGAGACGGGCAAGAACAAGAACCCGTTCATCTACCCGGGGATGACGGTGCAGACGTCGAAGAGCCGCGCCTTCCCGATGGAGCAGCTCAAGCTCATCAAGTGGAAGGGCGGAAACGCCGGCGACTGGCACTCGTTCGGCAAGCTCTACACCGGCATCCACTAGAGGGGCCAGAACCGAATCCGAGCATGCGAGGGGGAGCTCCGGCTCCCCCTCGTCGTCTCAGCCGAGCTTCGACGCGTCGGTGACCGGCGCTCGGCAGGCGAAGCGCTCGCAGGCGTAGACCGCCGGCTCGCCTTCGACGAGCGTCTTGCCCTCGAGCAGCGGGACGTCCTCGCCCGGGCCGAAAGCGACGACGGCGTTCGGGTCGAAGCCGCGCAGAGCAGCGCGGGCCACCTCCGAGTCGGCGCCGCCGACGATCGCGAGCTCGCGCGGCGGCGAGAGGTGGAGGTCGAGCGCGCAGAGCGCCCAGCCGAAGGCGCTCGGTGCCCGCGGCAGGAGGTCTCGCACGAGGCGCAGCGCGCCCACGGCCTGCCGCTCGAGCTCGTCGTCGCCCCAGATCCTCGCCAGTCGTAGGAGGACGAAGGCGAGCATCGAGCTCCCCGCCGGCGTCGGGTTGTCGTCGAGCGCCTTCTGCCTCGCGACGAGTTGCTCGCCGTCAGCCGAGGTGAGGAAGAAGCCGCCGCGCTCGGGGTCGCCGAACCGCTCGACCGCGGTCAGCGCGAGCCGCCGCGCCTCGTGCAGCCAGCGCAGCTCGCCGGTCGCGACGTGCAGCTCGTAGAGGCCGTGCGCGACGTTCGCGTAGTCGTCGAGGAACGCCGGGTACTTGGCCTCGCCGTCGCGGAGCGTCCGCCACAGCGGATCGGCCGCCAGCAGCGTGCCGAGCTCGACCGCCGCGCCGAGGAGGTCCGCGCGCTCGAGCCGGCGCGCGCCTTCGGCGAGCGCCGCGAGTGCCAGGCCGTTCCAGGCCGCGATCACCTTGTCGTCGAGGGCGGGCTGCAGCCGGCGACCGCGGATCTCGAGCAGCCGCTCCCGGGTTGCGTCGTCGAGCTCGCCACGCAGAATCGAGCGCCCGTGCTCGAACGGCTGCAGCAGCTCCGCAGGCGCTCCCTCCTCCGCCGTCCATGTGTAGGTCAGCCCCTCGACGCCGTCCGTGTCCGCGTCCTGCGAGGAGGCGAAGCCGCCGTTCTCGAGGCGGAGCTCACGCACCAGGTAGTCGAGCGTCTGCTCGGCGACGACCCGGTACCGCTCCTCGCCGGTGAGCAGCCACGCGTGCAGATACGGCGGGACGAGGAGGGCGTTGTCGTAGAGCATCTTCTCGAAGTGCGGCACGAGCCACTGCGCGTCGACCGAGTAGCGGTGGAAGCCGCCGCCGACGAGGTCGTACATCCCGCCGGCCGCCATCCCGTCGAGCGTGAGCCGAACCGGCTCGAGCGACTCCGCGCCGGAGCAGGAACTCGAGCGCGGACGCGGGCGGGAACTTCGGCGCGTACCCGAAGCCGCCCCAGCGTGGATCGAGCTGCGAGACCAGGCCGCGCTCGGCCTCGGCGAGCAGCGCTTCGGTGAGCGGCTCGCCTGAAGGCGCGGCTTCCGCCGACCGCCGCAGCTCGCCCACGAGCGCCTCGGCCTGCGCGGCGACGTCCTCGGGCCGCTCCCGATACGCGTCGGCGACCGCGCGCAGCACCTGACGAAACGCGGGCAGCCCGTGCCGCGGCTCGGGCGGGAAGTACGTGCCGCCGTAGAACGGCTCGCCGTCGGGCGTGAGAAAGACGGTGAGCGGCCAGCCGCCCTGCCCGGTGAGAGCGACGACGGCGTCCATGTAGACGGCGTCGACGTCGGGCCGCTCCTCGCGGTCGACCTTGACGTTGACGAAGAGCTCGTTCATCACCGCCGCGGTTGCCTCGTCGGCGAACGACTCGTGCTCCATCACGTGACACCAGTGACAGGCGGAGTAGCCGATCGAGACGAGCAGCGGCTTGCCCTCCGCGCGGGCGCGACCGAGCGCCTCCTCTCCCCACGGCTGCCAGTCGACCGGGTTCCCGGCGTGCTGGAGGAGGTAGGGGCTCGTCTCCTGCGCAAGCCGGTTCATCGGGGTAGCGTAGGGCCGATGTCACAGCTGCCCGGCGGCACCGTCACATTCGTCTTCACCGACATCGAAGGCTCGACGCGCCTCTTGCAGGAGCTTGGCGACGAGAGCTACGGGCGCGTCTCCGCCGACCACCGGCGGCTCGTGCGCGAGACGTTCGGGGCACACGGCGGAACGGAGATCGACACGCAGGGCGACGCGTTCTTCTTCTCGTTCCCGCGTGCGCGCGACGCGGTCGCGGCTGCCGTCGACGCGCAGCGCGCCCTCCACGAGCACGAGTGGCCGGGCGGTCCGGAGGTGCTCGTGCGCATGGGGATCCACACGGGGGAGCCGCACATCGGCGATGAGGGCTATCTCGGCCTCGACGTCGTGCGGGCGGCGCGCATCTCGGCGGCCGGGCACGGCGGCCAGATCCTCGTCTCGGAGACGACCCGCGCGCTGATCGGCAACCAGCTCCCCGACGGCGTCGCCGTCCACGACCTGGGCCAGCAGCACCTCAAGGACGTGCAGCACGAGCACATCTACGAGCTGACGATCGACGGGCGCTCGCTGGGCGACAAGCCGCTGAAGACGGAGACACCGAGCTCGCCCGAGGAGGACATGTCGAAGCGGTTCGAGCAGAAGATCAACGCCTTCGTCGAGAGTCGGCTCGAGTCGGCACTCGACGGCCTGCTCGACAAGAAGCGTCAGCGCGAGTAGCCGACGAGCGTCGCGTGGCGGCGGAAGCCGATCGACTCGTAGAGCGCGCACGCCGGCTCGGTCATGCAGCCGACGACAGCCTGGCGCAAACCCTCTTCGTAAAGGCGCCGGAGAGCAAAGGTGCAGACGGCGGCTCCCAGGCCCTGCCGTCGAAACTCCTCGCGCGTTCCGACGGGCTCGAAGAGGCCGACCCGGTTTTCGTCGTCTGGCCAGACGAGCACGTAAGCAGCGAAGCGGCCGTCGGGAGCCTCGGCGACGCAGTCGAGCGAGCTGCGGTAAGGCCAACCGGCCATGACGTTGGAGTAGCTGCTCTCGGTGACGCGCGAAGGCGCCCACACGTCGCGGTGAACAGCGACGCGCTCCGCGAGGTCGGCCGGCTCAACCGTGCGGAGGCGGAAACCCTCGGGCAGCGGAGCCTGTGCCGGCGGCTTTTCGAGGTCGCGCGCGTTGAGGTGGATCGACCACTCGGGCCGGACGAAGTCGCGCCGCTCCAAGGCTGCGCGCGTCTCGACATCGTCTGCGAAGCAAACGGCTATTTCGGCCCGCGGCTCGTCGAGGATCTCCTCGAGAAGATCCAGCCTGTCGCGCCGAACGTCGAACTCGAGCCAGCCCTTCGCACCCTTCAGCCACGACCAGGCGACGGTGCTCTTCCCGTCCTTCCAGACCCGGAACGTCCACTCGTCCTCGCGCCCCTCGTGCTGGCGAAGGCCCCAGGTCACGTCGCCGAGATGCCAGGGAGCGCGCACGCCCAGCTCGCGCCGCTGCTCGAGAGCGAGCTCGTGCATCGCTGCGATGATCTCGGGCGTGAGTCGCACGTATGAGGAGCTGGAGGTCGGGGCCGTCTACACGAGTCGCTTCGGCCGCACCGTACTGGAGGCCGACAACGTCTGGTTCACGCTGCTCACGCTCAACACGAATCCGATCCACTTCGACGCCGAGTACGCCGCGACGACGGAATGGGAGCGGCCGCTCGTCGACTCGACCTTCACGCTCGCGCTCGTCACGGGCCTGTCGGTCGCGGACGTGTCCGAGCGCGGAGTCAACCTCGGCTGGGACGAGGTGCGCCTGCTCAGGCCCGTCTTCGCCGGCGACACGATCCGAGCCGAGACCGAGGTGCTCTCCAAGCGCATGTCGCAGTCGCGGCCCGAGTCCGGGATCGTGCGGGTGCGGACGCGCGGGCTCAACCAGCGTGACGAGGTCGTGATCTCGTTCGAGCGCTCGATCATGCTGCCCCGGTGATCGCGACGGTGATCGAGACCGAGCGGCTGTTGTTGCGGCGGCCGACCGAGGAGGACGTCGAGTCGCCGCCGGCGTGGCTCTCCGATCCTGAGGTGATGGACTGGCTGGGCGGAGTAGCCGAGGCGCCCGCGGAGCTCGTCCGGCTGTGGCTCGGGCAATGGGAGCGCTTCCCGTCGGGCAAGTTCCTCGTCGAGCAGCGCTCCGACGGTGCCGTCGTCGGCCGTGTCGGCGCGAATTACTACGACGTGCAGACCTGGCAGCGGTCGGCGGCCGGCGTGCCCGAGCTGGGCTGGGCGCTCGCGCGCGAGCAGTGGGGACACGGCTACGCGACCGAAGCGGCACTCGCCGTCCGCGAGTGGCTGAACGCGCCGCGCATCATCTCGCTCATCGCGTCCGGCAACGTCCGCTCGCGGGGCGTCGCAGAGCGGCTCGGCGCAGCTCCCGGCGAGACGGTCGAGCTGCCCGGCTACGGGCCGCACGTCGTCTGGGAGCATCCGCGGTGATCGAAACCGAGCGGCTGCTGCTCCGCAAGCCACGCCGGGAGGATGCGCCCGGGCTGCTCGAGGCGTTCGCCGACCCCGAGGCGATGCGGTACATCGGCGACGGCTCGACCACCGACCTCGCGGGTGCCGAGCAGGCCGTCGAGCGCTGGCTCGAGCGCTGGCAGAACTGGGAGATCGGCATGTTCATCGTGGAGCGCAAGGAGGACGGACGCGTGCTCGGCCGGGTGGGCTTCCTGCGCTGGAATCCCGAGACCTGGGAGATCGGCGGCTCCGAGACCGAGATCGGGTGGGGGCTCGCGCGCGAGCACTGGGGCCAGGGCTACGCCCCGGAGGCGGCTTGCGCACTGCGCGACTGGGCGTTCGCAGAACGCGGGCTGAGGCGGCTGATCTCACTCATCCAGCACGGCAACCTGGCCTCGGTCCGGGTGGCGGAGAAACTCGGCGAACGCCTCGAGCGCGACGTGGAGGTTCGCGGTCTGCCGACCTGGCTCTACGCACTCGAACGATGAGCGAGCTGGTGCCGCTGCAGAGGTATCCGCGTCGTCGACCTCACGGCGTCGGTCGCCGGCCCTTCGGCGTCCCAGCTCCTGGCGGCACTCGGTGCCGACGTCGTGAAAGTCGAGCCGCTCGCCGGCGACCATGCCCGCGCCTGGGGACCGCCGTTTCTGGAGGGTGAGGGCGCGCTCTTCCTCGCCTCGAACGCCGGCAAGCGCTCGCTCGCGCTCGACCTCGGCGACGACCGGGGTCGCGACATCGTGCTTCGCCTCGCCGACCGGGCCGACGTGTTCGTCCAGAGCCTCCGGCCGGGAGCCGCCGAGAAGCACGGCCTGGACGCCGCTGCGCTCCGAGGGCGCAACCCGCGGCTCGTCCACTGCTCGATCGGCGCGTTCGGAGCGCGCGGCCCGCTGAGCGACCAGCCGGGCTACGACCCGCTGCTGCAAGCCGCGTCGGGGATCATGAGCGTGACGGGCGAACCGGGCGGAGCGTCGGTACGCGTCGGCGTCTCGCTGATCGATCTCGGCACCGGCGTCTGGGCGGCGCTCGGTGTGCTCGCCGCCCTGTTCGACCGCGAGCGAACCGGCACCGGGCGCACCCTGGAGCTCTCCCTCTACGAAACGGCGCTCTCGCTGCTCTCGTCCCAGCTCGTCGGCTATCTCGGCAGCGGCTTCGTGCCGGGTCGCGAGGGGAGCGCGTTCCCGCAGATCGTGCCGTACCAGGCGTTTCCGACCCGGGATGAAGACCTCATGATCGTCGCCGGCAACGACAAGCTCTTCGCCGCATTCTGTGGAGCCCTCGGCGTACCGGAGCTCGCTGACGAGCCGCGCTTCCGCACGAATCCCGACCGCGTCGCGAACCGCGGCGAGCTGGTGGCGCTGCTCGAGGAGCGAACGCGGGAGCGCGAGTCGGCCGAGCTGCTCGAGGCGCTCGTCGCCGCGGGCGTGCCGGCCTCGCCGGTGTACGACGTCGCCGAGGCGGCTCGCCATCCTCAGACCGAGGCGCTCGGGATCCTGCAGTCGCTCGGCGACCTCGTCACCGTTGCGGCGCCGCTCTCGGCCGATGGCGAGCGAGTTCGCCACCACGCACCGCCGCCGGCGCTCGGCGCGCACACGCAGGAGATCCTCCGCGAGCTCGGCTATTCCGAGGACGAGATCGCCGGGCTCGCTGCAGCCGGCGTCGTCCGCCTCGGCTGATGATCCCGCTCCGGACGAAGCTCCTCTACGGGACGAGCAGGGTCGGCAGCGAGGCGCTCGGCAAGAGCAGCGGCCTGTGGCTTCTCTACTACTACGCGCCGCCGAGTGACGCGCACCTGCCGACGCTCTTGCCGTCGCTCGCGGTCGGCGTGCTGCTCTTCGCCGGCGGCCTCGTCGCGGCTCTCGACGACGCGATCGTCGGCTATTTCAGCGACCGCACCCGTTCGCGTCTCGGTCGCCGCATTCCCTACATCGTGCTCGGCGCTCCGCTGTGGTCGATCTTCTTCGTGCTCCTGTTCACACCGCCGCCCGACGCGGGCAACGCGACGACGGCCGTCTACCTCCTGCTCGTCTTCGAGGCGGTCTCCCTGTTCAGCTCGGTCGTGGTCACTCCGTACGAGGCGCTTCTGCCCGAGATGGCGGCCTCGAGTCGCGAGCGGATGAGCCTGGAGGCGATCAAGGTCTATCTCGGCGTCGCCGGGACCGCGATCGGACTGGTCCTGAGCACCGTGCTCGTGCACAGGATCGGATTCAGGACGATGGCCGTCTCCATCGCGGCCCTCGCGCTGGTCTGCCAGTACGTCGCGATCGGCGGGGTCTGGGAACGAGCCAAGCTGTCGCGGATTCCCGCCGAGATCGGCTTCCGCGCCGCGCTGTCGACGACCTTCCGACACAGAGCGTTCCGCGTTCTCCTGCCCACCGTGGTCCTGTTCGGGCTTGCCTTCCAGCTGCTGCAGACGGACATCCCCTTCTACGTTCACGCCGTCGTCGGCAAGCACAGCTGGGTCGGGGCGACGCTGCTGCTCGTGGTCGCAATCGCGGCGGCTGTTGTGTGCGTGCCGCTGTTCGCCCGCCTCGGCCGGAGGACCTCCAAGCGGCACGCCTACCGCGTCTCGATGCTCGCGGCCGCTGCGACCTTTCCGCTGCTCGGAGTCGCCGGGCTCCTGCCGGGCGTTCCCGCGACGGTGCAACTCCTGGTCGCGGCAGCGCTCGTGGGCGCACCGATCGGCGCGCACTTCCTCTTTCCGGTGCCTCTCACCGCGGACGTGATCGACGACGACAGTGCCGCGACCCATGCGCGGCGCGAAGCGACGTATCTCGGCGCCTCCAGCTTTGCGCAGCGAGCTGCCCTCGCGGTTGCGCCTCTGCTCGTCGTACTGCTGCGGCTGCTCGGAGACACCCGAGCACACACGCTCGGTGTTCGCCTCGTCGGACCGCTCGCCGGGCTGATCCTGCTGGCCGCGTACCTGGTCTTCCGGACCTACGACCTCCCGGACGAGGTGCCCGGCGGCGTGCCACCCGAGGCCGTCGTCGTCGGCGGCCACGTCCCTGCGCGGTAGACGTAGCCCTCGAGCGTGCGGCCGAGAACGCCTTCGAGCCACTGCGAGACGCCGACGAGCGTGTCGAGATCGACGCCCGTGTCGAGGCCTTCACCCTCGAGGAGGTAGACGAGATCCTCGGTCGCGACGTTGCCCGTCGCGCGCGGCGAGAAGGGACAGCCGCCGAGGCCGCCGACGGAGGCGTCGAGGACGCGTGCCCCCGCCTCGACCGCGGCGAGACAGTTCGCGTAGCCGGTGTTGCGCGTGTTGTGGCCGTGAAACCCGGCCGCGCGGGCCCGCTCGACGAGGGAGCGCACCGCAGACGGCGTGGCGACGCCGATCGTGTCGGCGAGGACGACCTCCGTCGCGCCGGCGAACCGTGACGCGAGATCCGCCACGACACCCGGATCGACGCGCCCCTCGAACGGACAGCCGAAGGAGCAGGAGATCGTCACGGTCGCCGGCGTCTCCCCGGCTGCCGCGAGGATCGCCTCGGTTCGCTCGACGGCCTCGGCGAGCGTCGCGTTCCCGTTGCGCTGATTGAAGCTCTCGGTGGCCGCGAAGGTCACGTTGACGCGGTCGAGCCCGGCGGCGGCGAAGCGCTCCCAGCCGCGCTCGTTGAGAACGAGGCCCGAGAGCTCGACGCCCTCGCGGCGTTGCACCCGCGCGATCACGTCCTCGGCGTCGGCCATCTGCGGCACGCGGTCGCCGCGAACGAAGCTCACGGCCTCGATCCGGCGCAGCCCCGCCGCCGCAAGCCGGTCGACGAGCTCCGCCCGCGTCTCGGCGGGCAGCACCTCGGGCTCGTTCTGGAGGCCGTCGCGCGGCCCGACATCGCAGAGCAGCACCTCCGTCACCGAGCGAGCGTACTCTCTGCGCCAACGACCGCTTGTAACAGACTGTTACAAGCGTTTGACAGGTCCCGCTCGGCCGTGGGGGGCTATGGGATCAAGCTGTTTCCCGAGCACCTAGTAACAGTCTGTTACAAGGTTGGACGGGTCCGACGGGGAGCCGGGGTTAGCGGGTGCCGAGCTCCATTCCGAGCAGCCCGGGGAGCGCGGCCGCGACACGAGCGGCGACCGGTGGGCGGCGCCCCTCCTCCTCGGCCGCCTCACAAGCCATGATCGCCCAGCGGAAGAGCCCGCCGCCGACCCGGCGGAACGGCTCCGGCGGCAGGCGCGGCACGTCGCGCGCGGCGAGCGGCAGCCTCGTCCACTCGTCGTCGGCGCCGAGCACGAGCGAGGCGAGGATCTGGCCGCCGAGCCAGCTCGGCCCGGCTCCGTTACCCGAGTAGCCGGCGCCGTAGTGGATCCGGGTCCCCGGCTTGGTGCGGAAGAACGGGAGGTGGTCGGCCGAGACGTCGATCGGCCCACCCCACGCCCGCTCGACGCGCACGTCGCGCAACCCCGGCAGCAGCCGCCGCAACCCGGCCTCGGCGCGCTCGGCAGTCGGGACGTCCCGCGAGAAGCGATCGTCGATGCGCCCGCCGAACCCGATCGGCCCGGTTCCGCTGCCCATGAGGACGCGGCCGTCCTGGGTCGTGCGGAAGTAGTGGAGGAACATGCGCCCGTCGACGACGGCTTCGCCGCCCGTCCAGCCGATCTCGGCGAGCCGCTCGGGTGCCGGCTCCGTGAGGACGACGTACGAGCCGAAGTTCGTGAGATTGCGCGAGGCCGGCTCCCAGCCGGTCAGCGCGACGTTGGTCGCGAGCACGACGTCCGGCGCGCGGAGGATCCCGCCCGGCGTGACGAGCTCGTTCGGCCAGCCGGCGCGCACAGCCGTGACCGGCGTCCCCTCGTGCAGCGTAACGCCGGCGTCGAGCGCAGCGCGCCGCAGCGCCCGGACGAGCAATCCCGGCTGGACGGTTGCGCCGTCTGGGAAGAAGACGCCGGCGCGGAAGACCGGCGAGCTGAGCCGGCGCGCGACCTCCTCCGGCGTGAGCGAGACCGCTTGATCCTCGCGGCTCACCCGGACCGCAGCCTCGACGGCCTGCTCGACGGCGGAGTCCTGCGCGGGCGCGGCGGACACCTCGAGCATCCCCGCCTCGCGCAGCCAGACGTCCTCGCCGCGCGACTCGGCCCAGGCCCGGATGCCCGGCACGATCCGCTCGCCCGCGTGCGCCAGCTCGAGCGCCTTCTCCTCACCGAGCAGCGGCAGCAGAGACGCGAGCACCGCCCAGTAGCCGTGGACGAAGCCGCCGTTCCGGCCGCTCGGCCCATCGCCGCAGATCTCCGCCTCGAGCAGCGTGACGCGCAGCTCGGGTGCCCGCTCGCGCAGCGCGAGCGCCGTCCACAGACCCGTGTAGCCGCCGCCGACGATCGCCACGTCCGCGGTCGCATCTGCGGACAGAGCGGGCGCCGGCAGCGGATTCCCCTCCGCCGCCAGCGCCTGCTCGAGCCACCAGGATGGGAGCCGCGGCTCGACCGTCAAATGAGCCCCGGCGGGGCCACCTCCGTCTTGCGGCGGAAGAACGGCCGCAGCTTGGCCGCCGTGAGCAGCATGATCGGGACGCCGAGCAGCAACGAGCCGATCCCGATCACGATCGGCACCTGGATGCCGAAGAGCGGCGCCGAGTAGTTGTAGTTCGGGTCGCTCTCGACGATCCACGCCTTGACGAAGATGAAGCCCATCATCAGGCCGCCGAGCACGGGTATCAGGCCCGCGAGCACGAACCCGCGCACGCTCTTGAACAGCTCCCGCCGGTAGTACCAGCCACAGGCGAGCCCCGTGAAGCCGTAGTAGAAGCAGACGGCGAAGCCGAGCGCCGTGATCGAGTCGTTGAGGACGTTCTGGCTCGAGTCGAATCCGACGATGAGGGCCGTCCACACGATCGACAGCGCACCCATTCCGAGCGTCGAGACGGTCGGGGTCAGGTAGCGCGGGTGAATCCGGCCGAAGACCTCGGGGATCGCGCCCCATTTCGCCATCGACAGCGTCGTCCGGGCGGTGGGCAGGATCGTGGTCTGGGTCGACGCGGACGCCGAGGTGAGCACCGCGATGATCAGCAGCTTGTTCCAGGGCGAGCCGAAGACCGCCTTGCCCAGCGGGTTGAGGACGTCGGCCGAGTTGGCCCCGAGGAACTTCGGGCCGGCGAACGCGATGGCCGCCGTCGAGACGACGACGTAGATGAGGACGAGCAGGATCGTCGAGAGCACGGCCGCCTTGCCAGGCCCTTCCGCCGAGTCGCGCGACTCCTCGTTGACGGCCACGCCCGAATCCCAGCCCCAGTAGATGAAGATCCCCAGCAGCACACCGAGGATGAGCGAGCTGAAGGAGAGGTCGAACGGGTTGAACCACGAGGCGCTCACGTGCATCGACCCGGGCAGCGCGTTGCCGTGGTAGGTCTTGACGAGCGCGACGATCGAGAACGCCGCGAGGATGGCGATCTCGGCGCTGAGCAGGAACACCTGCGTCTCGGCCGAGAGCTCGATCCCGCGGTAGCAGATCCAGGTCATCAGGGCGATCCAGACGACCGAGCCGACGATGAGCCAGAACGCCGAGCTGTGATCCGTGGGTCCAGCCGAAGAGCAGGTACGTGTACTGCGAGGCGATGACCGACAGCGACGCCATCACGATCACGTCCGCGACGAAGATCGCCCAGCCGTTCATCCAGCCGAGCCACGGGCCGAACGCGCGCGTCGTCCAGGCGAACGTCGTCCCGGCGTCGGGGTCGGCCTTGTTCAGGTAGCGGTAGCCGAGCGAGACGAAGAGGATCGGCACGAACGAGACGATCAGCACGGCAGGCGCTTTCACGCCGATTCCGTGGATCACGACGATGAAGCCGAGCGTCGCCGCGAGCGAGTACGCGGGTGCCGTCGAGGCGACCCCGATGACGAGGTTCGACATGTAGCCGAGCGCGTCGGCCTTGAGACCCTTGTCCCCCGTCGCGATGTGCCCCTCTACGAGCGGCGCCGCCTGGGCGTCGGACGTCATCGTCTGCTCCTCTCGGTCATTGTCATTGGACTTGTTCCCACGCTTCGGCGAGCACGTCGCCGAGAATCCCGGTCATCTCGTCGAACTCCGCCTGCGTCGCGATGAGCGGCGGCGAGATCTGCACCACCGGGTCGCCGCGGTCGTCGGCCCGGCAGATGAGCCCTCGCTCGAAGAGCTGCGGCGAGAGGAACCCGCGCAGGAGCGTGTCGCACTCCTCGTCCGAGAACGTGGCGCGGGTCTCCTTGTCCTTCACGAGCTCGATCGCGTAGAAGAAGCCCGTCCCGCGCAGGTCGCCCACGATCGGCAGGTCGAGCAGCTGCCCGAGCGTCGAGCGGAACGCGTCCTCGTTGGCGAGGACGTGCTCCATGATCCGCTCCCGCTTCATGATCTCGATGTTCTTGAGCGCGATGGCGCTCATCACGGGATGGCCGCCGAACGTGATCCCGTGCGTGTACATGGAGGTGGCCTCGAGGAACGGCTGCATCACGCGATCGGTGGCGACGACGGCGCCGATCGCCGCGTACGACGAGGAGAGCCCCTTCGCGCAGGTGACGATGTCCGGCCGGATGTCGTAGCGCTCCGACGCGAACCAGTGACCCACGCGCCCGAAGCCGGTGATCACCTCGTCGGCCGAGAGGAGGATGTCGTAGCGGTCGCAGAGCTCGCGGACGCCCTTCCAGTAGCCGGCGGGCGCGATGAACGAGCCGCCCGCGTTCTGGATCGGCTCCATGTGGACGAGACAGACCGTCTCGGGATCCATCTCGAGGATCGTCTGCTCGAGCTCGTCGAGCAGGAAGGCCGTGAACTCCTCTTCCGTCTCCTCCGGCGGCCGGTGATAGCGGTTCGTGTTGCTGACGTGCCGCACCTCGGGCACGAGCGGCTCGAACGGCGCTCTGAGGGCTTCGACTCCGTTGATGGAGAGAGCCCCGAACGTCGTGCCGTGGTAGGCGATGTTGCGGGCGATCGCCTTGTACTTGCGGCCCGGCGGGAGGCCGTCCCGCGCCTGGTAGTACTGGCGAGCGAGCTTCCACGCCGACTCGACCGCCTCTCCGCCTCCAGAGACGAAGAAGACGCGGTTGAGGTCGCCGGGGGCGAGGGAAGCGACCTCAGCCGCGAGCTCGATCGCGCGCGGGTGCGCGTACGTCCAGTTGGTGTAGAAGGGCAGCTCGCGCATCTGCTCGAGCGCCGCTTGCCCGATCTCCTCGCCGTAGCCGTAGCCGAGGTTGACCGAGAACAGCCCGGCGAGCGCGTCGAGGTAGCGCTTGCCGTTGGAGTCCTCGAGATAGCAGCCATCGCCGCGCACGATGATCGGCGTCTCCTGGCCACTCCCCATCTTCGTGAAGTGGAGCCAGAGATGGTCGTCGGCCAGTTGCCTGAGCCCGTCGGCGGATGTCGCGCCCTGCGTGGTGCTCATCTCGTCGTGTCCTCCTTGGGCATTCCACTCCCCCAGTCGTAGAGCTGTTTCCACATCTCCAGGTACACGAAGGTCTCGGTCGAGACAACGTCCGGCAGCGCGCGCAGCCGGCTCGTCAGCTCGAGCAGATGGCGTCGGTCGACGGCCAGGAGTTCGACGACGAGGTCGAACTGCCCTGCCGTCGCGACGACGTAGTCGGCCTCCGGCCAGCGCGCGATCTCGTCGGCCGCGTGCTCCGGCGAGCCCGACGTCTTGACGCCCACCAGCGCCTGCTCATAGCCGAGCCCGAGCGGATTCGTGACGGCGACGACCTGCAGGATCCCCTCCGCCGTCAGCCGTCCGTAGCGCGCGCGAACCGTCGCCTCCGAGACGCCCACGCGCGCGGCGATGGCGCGGAACGACTCGCGCCCGTTCGCCTGCAGCGCCTCGATGATGCTGCGGTCGAGCGCGTCCGTGCGGCGCGCCGGGGCGACGGGGCCACGCGCCGAGCCGCTGGTGTGGAGTCGGAGCGGCTGGACGTCCTCACTGCGCATCGCGCGGGATTCCTACCACTCTGCCGCGCATTTCGCCAGTCGAAGCGCGATATCGCCCCGCTTCGCGCGGTTCTTCGGCAGAGCGCGCGGTGCGCGCGGGCGATGGCGCGAGACGTCGCCGCCTCGGGATCCGGCAGAGCAGAACCGTGCCCGACCGCGAGCAGGCGCGGCTCGAGCGCCTGCAGCGAGCGGGCCGACTCGAGGTTGAGCTGCTTGTTCCAGGTGGCCATCGCCGCGAGCGGGAACGGGAACGTGAAGTGGCTCGTCACGGCGCCCCTCCGATCGTCGTGAAGACGTCGCCCGCGATCAGGCTGCGATCGCGGTGATCAAGGAACGCCACGTGACCGGTGTGTGGCCGGGCGCGGCGACGACCTCGAGGCAGCCGACGCGATCGCCGGGCTCGAGCAGCACGTCGGGACGCGTCTCGACCGTCGGCCAGGAGCCTGGGAGCTTGCCCTCCACGACCTTCTCGCCGGCGTGGATGCGCGCGTCGAGTTCCGGCATCGAGACCTCCACCCGGCCGTCCAGCCGCGCGTGTAGCTCGTCGAGCGAGCCGACGTGGTCGCCGTGTCCGTGGGTGAGCGCGATGCGCCGGATCGGCGCGCCCGCCTCGGTCGCCGCCTCGAGGAGTGCGCCCGCACCGCGCGGCAGAGTCGTGTCGACGAGCGTGAATCCGTCGTCCTCGCGCGCGAGATAGGCATTCACGAAGCGCAGCCTCGTGAGCTGGATGAGATTCGGAGTGAGTTGACGCGCGAGCATCAGGGCCCTAACCTGGGTTCGTCCGTCCCCGGCGAGAGGAGGTTCGAAACAAATGATGCTTGCGTTTGTCGCCTCCTCGGTCTTCCTGACCTAAAGCGCCGGACGCTCCTCCTCGGGACGCGTGCGGCGTCCCAATTCTGGTGAAGGAGCTTTGCGTTGCTTGGATTCGATCTGCACGAGCTCGGCTGGAACGACGAGCTCGCCGAAAACCTGGAGCCCGGCCTCATACCGGGCCGCGTCGCGGCCGTTCATCGCGGCGCCTACGACGTCTGGACGGCCGACGCCGCCGTCCGGTCCCGCCTGCCCGGCCGGCAGATGCACGACGGCCTCGACGTCGCGGTCGGCGACTGGGTCGGCCTCGGCGACGGACTGGTGCGAAGTGTGCTGCCCCGCCGCAGCGCGCTCGTGCGCAATGCCGCCGGCCTGGCCACGACCGCGCAGACACTCGCCGCCAACGTCGACCTCGCTTTCGTCGTCTCGTCGCTCGGGCCCGACCTCGAGCCGCGTCGCATCGAGCGCTATCTCGTCACCATCTGGGAGAGCGGCGCGTCGCCCGAGATCGTGCTGACGAAAGCCGACCGGCTCGAGGATCCGTGGGCGCTGGTCGCCGAGGTCGAGGCCGTCGCGCTCGGCGTTCCCGTGCACGTCGTCTCTGCGCTGACCGGCCAGGGCTGCGAGGCGCTGCGCACGCGCGTCCACGCTGCCGCGACGGCCGTCCTGATCGGCTCCTCCGGAGTCGGCAAGTCGACGCTCGTGAACCGCTGGATCGGCTCGGAGACGATGGCCACCACCGAGACCCGCGAGGACGACGACGAGGGGCGCCACACGACGACGCACCGGCAGCTGCTGATCCTGCCCGGAGGCGGGATGGTGATCGACACGCCCGGCCTGCGCGAGCTGCAGCTCTGGGACGCCGGCGCCGCGGCGTTCGACGCGACGTTCGCGGACGTCGAGGAGCTCGCCGGCAGCTGTCGCTTTGCCGACTGCAAGCACGTGCACGAGCCGGACTGCGCGGTGCTCGCCGCGGTCGAGTCCGGGGAGCTATCGGCCGACCGTCTGCACAGCTGGCGGAAGCTGCAGCGCGAGCTGCTCGCGATCGCGATGCGCCAGGACGTGCTGCTGCGGAAGGAAGAGGCCCGCAAGTGGAGGTTGCGAGCGCGGGAGGGCCGCGCGCGGGCGCGGCCGCGCTAGTCGCGAGCTACGGCTTCGGTGCGGCCGCCGCGACCTCGGGCGGCGCGTCCGCGTGCTGCCGCGCGAAGTTGTCGGCGAACATCTGCGCGAGCTCGCGCGCCTTCCGGTCGTACGCGTCGGGGTCAGCCCACGTGGAGCGCGGCTCGAGCAGCGATACGTCGACGCCCGGCGCGGTCACGGGAACCTCGAAGCCGAAGACCGGATCCGTCCGGAGCTCGACATTCGCGAGCTCGCCCGAAAGCACCGCCGCGAGCAGCGCCCGCGTCGCCTCGATCGGCATGCGGTGACCCTCGCCGAACGGGCCGCCCGTCCACCCGGTGTTGATCAGCCAGACCGTCGCGTCGTGGCGGTCGAGCTTGGAGCCGAGGAGCTTCGCGTACACCGTCGGAGACTGCGGCCAGAACGGCGCGCCGAAGCACGTCGAGAAGGTCGGCTGCGGCTCGGTCACGCCGAGCTCCGTGCCGGCGAGCTTCGACGTGTAGCCCGAGAGGAAGAAGAAGAGCGCCTGCTCGCGACTGAGCCGGGCGATCGGCGGCAGGATCCCGAAGGCGTCGGCGGCGAGGAAGATCACGTTGGCCGGATGGCCGGCGCGTTTCGTCGGCAGCGTGTTCGCGATTCGCTCGAGCTTGTACGCCGCGCGAGTGTTCTCGGTCTTGGAGTCGTCGTCGAGGTCGAGGACGCCGCGTTCGTCGACGGCAACGTTCTCGAGCACCGTGCCGAAGCTGTGCACCGCGTTCCAGATCTCGGGCTCGGCCTCGGCCGAGAGCCGGATCGTCTTGGCGTAGCAGCCGCCCTCGAAGTTGAAGACGCCGTCGTCACCCCAGCCGTGCTCGTCGTCTCCGATCAGGAGCCGCTCGGGATCGGCCGAGAGGGTCGTCTTGCCCGTGCCGGAGAGGCCGAAGAAGACCGCGACGTCCTGCCCGTCCTGCGAGACGTTCGCCGAGCAGTGCATCGGCATGACGCCCTCGAGCGGCAGCCGGTCGTTCATCAGCGTGAAGACGGACTTCTTGATCTCGCCGCCGTAGAAGGTTCCGCCGATCAGGATCTCGCCACGCGAGGGATGGAGACAGATGAAGACCTCGGTGCGCGTCCCGTCCTGCGCCGGGTCGGCCTCGACCTCGGGCTCGTGCAGGACGAGCACGTCCGGCTCGAAGCCGGCGAGCTCCGCCTCGGTGGGATCGATGAACATCGTCTTCGCGAAGAGCGCGTGGTACGGGTGCGTCGTGAGGACGCGCACCGCGAGGCGGTGCTTGGGGTCGGCGCCGCAGAAGGCGTCGATCACGTAGAGGTCGCTCTTCTCGAGGCGCGCGACGACTCTCCCGCGCAGCCCGTCGAAGTGCTCCTCGGAGATCTCGGCGTTCGTGTCGCTCCACCAGATCCGATCCTCGGAGCCCGGTTCGCGCACGATGAACTTGTCCTTGGGCGAGCGGCCGGTGAAGCGTCCCGTGTCGACGACGAGCGGCCCGTCCTCGGCGAGGACTGCTTCGCCGCGGTCGAGCGCAGCCGTGTAGAGCTGTGACGTCGACGGGTTGCGGAGCACGCGCCCCCCGGCGCGCAGTCCGTGAGCGGCGAGGCTGTCTTCCGGCCGGTCGGTGATCGTCACGCGGTCCTCCTCTTCGCTGGGCAGTGCAGTGTCAGATGGTAGTGATCGCCGGGCCAAGGGCGTTTCACCCACCCGGGGTGAGGTTGCCGCTCCGCGGCCTGCGATGCTGGCCCGATGGCCCGCGTGCGCGAGCGCGTCACCGCAATGTCCGACCGCGCGCAGACGTGGGTCGACGTGCAGGACCCCGCTTCGCGGAAAGGTGTCGCGATCGACGCCTGGCGGCGCTATCGAACGGTGGAGGGTCCGCTGCAGTCCGCGCTGCTGTCGCTCTACATGCTCGTCGCGGTGCTGCCGGCGCTGCTGGTGATCGAGGAGTACTTCGACTCCCACCCCGCCGCGCTCGCAAACCGACTGGTCAGCAACTACGGGCTCAACGCGGCGACCGCGACCGCGTTGCGCAGCGTCCTCGCAGACAACCGCGTGCACGAGCTCGGCTCGGCGCTCTTCGCGATCGCGGGAGCGCTGTTCTTCGGCCTCGGCTTCGGACGAGTGCTGCAACTCGTCCACCTGCGCGCCTGGCGGGTGTCGGTGCCGACCCGGGCGACCGATCAGGGCCTCTATGCCGCTGTCCTGCTCGCGCTCTACGGCCTGATCGTCCTGTTCCTGTTCCAGCTGAACGAGCTCAGCGGAAACGCGTGGGCCGGCCGGGTGCTTGCCCTCGGCTGGCTGGCCCTGCTCGTCCTGTTCTTCACCTGGGCTCCCTCGTTTCTGCTCCATGGGCAGATCAGCCAGAGAGATCTGCTGCCCGGAGCCGTGCTGACCGCCGTGGGGCTGGTCGTCATCACCGTCGTCTCGCGGTTCGTGATGGAGGCCTGGATCAACCTCTACGCCGACGACTACGGCGGCCTCGGAGTCGTGCTGGCGATCTACTTCTGGATCGCGTTCTACTCCTTCGTCATCGTCGGAGCGGCCAGCCTCGCGCCGGCGCTCGCGCAGCGGCGCAACGCTCCCTCGAACGGCCGATCGCGAATGTAAGGTCGGCCGCCGACGTCCGGGTCATTGCTGCGAGGGGACTGAGAGGAGAGCGACATGGTCGTTGACGGGCGCGTACTACGGCGGGCCGGCGCCGTGGCTGTGGTGGTGCTGTTCGCCACGCTGCTGACGAGCTCGACTGCATATGGAGCGCAACCGCTGGGAGAGCTGACGCAGCTGTCGGGCACTGCGGGCTGCTTCACGCACAACGGCGCGAGCGAGGACGGAGCGGGCACCTGCTCGACGGCCCGGGGGCTCGCCGACGGCGAGAGTGCGGTCGTCAGCCCCGACGGCGCCAACGTGTACGTCGGGAGCTACCCGAGCAACTCCACGACGCTGGGTGCCGGCTATGCGATCTTCTCCCGCAACGCCTCCAGCGGCGCGCTCACGCAGCTGGCGGGAAAGCCCGGCTGTCTGACCACGGACGGGTCGAGCAGCGCCGGCGCGGGGACGTGCACCGAGGCGCGCGGCTTGCTGGGACGCGCCGGCGACGGCCACGACATGGTGTTCAGCTCCGATGGGAAGTGGGCCTATGCAGCGGCCGACGACACTCCCGCCTCGCTCCTGATCTTCCAGCGCGACACGTCCACGGGGGCGCTGACCCAGCTCCCGGGAACCGCGGGCTGCATCACGACCGACGGATCGAGCCAGGACGGCGCAGGGACCTGCCAGACAGACTCGCACCTCCTCGACGCCAGCGGCCTCACGCTCAGCTCGGACGACAAGTTCCTCTACGTGACGGGAACCGGCGGCTCGGGGCAGATCGAGGTCTTCTCGCGTGACACCACGACCGGTGCGCTCACCCAGATCGAATGCATTGCACAGGCGCCCGCTCCCTCCGGTTGCAGCACCGGCCGCGTCGTCGGCGACTCGGAGTTCATCGCGCTCACGCCCGACGGCCTGCACGCCTACGCCGGCCAGTACGACTACGGCATCTCGGTCTTCGACCGGAACCCGACGACCGGCTTGCTCACGCAGAAGGCGGGCACGAGCGGCTGCATCACGAATACCGGCAACGACGAAACGAATACGAGCACGTGTGCGGTCGGCCGCGACACCCAGGGCACCTTCCCGCCTGGTCCGACTAGGATCGCGCCGTGACTCCGGCGACGTACTAGCGGTCTCGGTCTCGGGCAGGGCTTCCGGCCGCCGACGGCGGCGGACCGTCTTGCCGAACGGCTAGCGCAACGGAGGTACCTCGCGTGCATCGCCAGAATCTGTTCGTCGACGTCCGCTGGGACGGCGAGGACCCTGCCGGCGTGCCGCGCCGCGTCTTCTGGCGGCCGGATCACGCCCGGATGGGCGCGACGCTCTACGAGTTCGGTCCCGGCTATCAGGGCGACAGGGTCCACATGCACTACGGTAGGGAGGAGATGTTCTTCGTCCTCGACGGACTGGCCATTCTCCGCAATCTGGAGGGTGAGGAACAGCTCGCTACCGGCGACTTCGTCTTCTGTCCCGAGGGGCGAGCGGGCGTGCACGCCTTCAGCAACCCACACGACTCGCCTGCCCGGATCCTCGCCATGAGCGCGGGCAGCTACCCCGACGTCGTCGCCTATCCCGAGGACGGCTACGCATGGGTGGCCACGCGGGTTCCCGAGCTGCCGCCCGGGGACGATCCGGGGATCATCGCCCGGTTCGAGTTCCACCCCGACCAGCCGGACCAGCGGATCAGCTGACAAGGAGCGGGCCGCGCAGCGGCCCCCTCCACCTGAAACGCTGCGGTGCAAGCCGGACATGTTCCGGGTGTGCACGATGGCGTGATGGATCAGGGGGTCGGCGAGCGCCGCGAGCGCTTCGAAGCTGTCTATCGGGAGCTGTACGCGCCGATCTGCGGCTACACGCTCGCGCCGGGTGCCGAGGATCGCGAGGACGCCGCGGAGGCGATCGCCGAGACCTTCGCAACGTTGTGGCGGCGCTTCGACCGCTGCCCGCACGACGAGGAGCTGCGGCCGTGGCTCTTCGGAGTGGCGCGGCGCGTGATCGCGAATCAACGCCGCGGCGAGCGCCGGCGCAGCGCGCTCGGCGAGCGGATGGCGGCGAATGTCGACCCCGCCGCGCTCGAAGCTGTCCACCGGAGGAAACGACGAGCGAGCTCGCCCGCGCGTTCGCGACCCTGAGCGAGCCCGACCGCGAGCTGCTTTCACTCGTCGCCTGGGAGGGCCTGACGAGAGAAGAGCTCGCGGTCGCGCTCGGCACGAGTCGAGCCGCCGTCCGACTGCGCCTGCATCGCGCCCGCAAGCGCCTGCGCGACGCGCTCCACCGACACCGAATCCAATTCAGCGGAGGACAAGAACATGAGTGGACGTAGCTCGATCGACTCCCTCCGCCGCCTGGCGCCGGTCTCCGACTCGGACGCGGCCGCGGTCTTCGGCGCCGCCGGCCAGGAGGAGTTGCTGGCTGGAGTGACGCAGCATGCCGTTCGGCCGCCGGAGCGCACGCCGCGCCTTGGCCGTCGTCGTCGCCGGTTCGTGCTCGCCGCCGTGGCGCGTCGCGCTGGTCGCGATCGCTACCGCCGCGACGGCGTGGGTGATCTGCGCGGCTCTCCGGCGCGCGAGACGCACGAGCGTCGCAGTGTCTGATCGGCAAGAGCGACGCAGTCATCCCCTCGACCTCCGGCGATCCCGCGCACGACTGCGCCGTCGACTACCAGCGCGAGCTCGGGAGCGCGGCGCCCCGCGACTTCGCCGCCTACGACAACGGCCTCGGCGGCGTCGACGGTCGATCCCTCGCAGCGCGAAGCCCCAGGCCGGCTGGAAGCGGCTCGTCTCCGGGCAGGACGTCGATTTGATCCAGCTCCAGAGACTCTCTGGACGACTACGTGAACGGACTCAACTCGAGCTGCCTCGGTAGCGCCGCCGCGACGAGCCTGGCCGGAGTGCGAGGCTCGCGCAGTTCGGCTTCACGGGCTGGACGGTCGGCCCTGCGCAGCTCAGTCGGCAGTCGTCGACGACCCTCCCGACGCCGGCAGGTCAATCCCGGTGGCCGCAGGCGGCGCCGAAGCGCGTCCACGACCGGGCACGATGATGTGTGTCGCCGGCGACGATCGTCGACCCCGACGACGCAGTCGGTCACGCTGATTCCGCGAGCCGTTCAGAACGGGACCGCCGAGACGATGTTCGAGGCGCTCGCCGGCAAGCTCCAGCCGCTCACGAAGAGCGTGCGTGTCGTTGCCGGCCGCCGATTGCGTCGGTGCGCGGTGCGGCCGCGGCGGTCTCGGTCTCTCGGAGTCGGCGACGGACGTACGAGCTGAACGCCGTCACCGACAACTCCCTTCACTGCACGTCGATCTACGAGACGGTCGGCGGGACGATCTTCCTCACCCTCCGCGGTCCGAGCGGCTGACGCTGCCGCTGACATCGAGGGGCCGCGCGAGCGGCTCCTCCACATTCGCAGCGTTCTCCCAGGTCGCGTGCAGGTGTGCCACAGACGCGCCCGCGTAGTCTGAAGAGCACCGGAAAACGAACCGCTAGCGAGCGACCATGATCCTCCACACCGCGATCCTCATCAACGGCTGATCCTCGACCTCGGAATCGTTCTCGCCGTCGCCGCTGACGATGCTCGTCCCCTTCACGCTCGACCGCCGCAAGGAGCGAGGCCACGGTCTACGCGTTCGCATCGCCCCTCCCCGAAGACCTCGCCGCCTAGCGCGGCGAGGCGCCCTCTCCTCAGCCGGCGCCCAGCGGCAGCGCGATCACGAACGTCGCGCCGCCGCCGGGCGTCGGCTTGCGCCTCGGCCGTGCCGCCGTGGGCCTCGGTGACGGCCGCGACGATCGAGAGGCCGAGGCCCGACGCCGCCGCTCGCGCGCGCGCGCGAGCGTCGGCGCGGTAGAAGCGCTCGAAGACGTGCGCGGCCTGCTCCTCGCGTCGAGCCCGGGCCCGTGGTCGGCGACGCTCAGCCGCGCGCTCGCCGTCGACGCGCCGGAGCTCGACCGAGACGGGCGTCCCGGCCGGCGTGTGCGCGCGCACGTTCGCGAGCAGGTTGTCGACCACCTGGCGCAGCCGGTCGCGGTCGCCCGGTCACCGTCGCCGGCTCGACCGAGACCTCGATCGGCCGGTCGGGCTCGACGGCGCGCGCGGCCTCGACCGCCTCGCCGACGACCCGTCGAGGTCGACCGGCTTCTGCTCGAGCGGACGCCCCTCGTCGAGCCGGGCGAGCAGGAGCAGGTCCTCGACGAGCAGGCTCATCCGCTCGGCCTCGCGCGTGATCCCGCGTCATCGACGCGCTCGAGATCGTCGGGACGGCGGCGGCGCCGCGCTCGAAGAGCTCCGCGTAGGCGCGCACGGCGGCGAGCGGCGTCCGCAGCTCGTGCGACGCGTCGGCGACGAAGCGGCGCAGCGCGCCGGTCGGAGGCCTCGATCTGGTCGAGCATCGCGTTGAGCGCGCTGCCGAGCCGGCCGACCTCGGTCTGCGGGTCGGCGCGCTCGACGCGCCGCGAGAGGTCGCCGGCGGCGATCGCGGCCGCGGTCGCCTCGATCGCGCGCAGCGGCCGCAGCCCGAGCCGGACGACCCAGAGCGCCGAGCGCCGCGAGCGCGGCGAGGACGGCCGCGGTCACGAGCAGCTCGATCAGGAGCAGCCGGTGGAGCGTGCTGTCGACGCCGTGAGCGAGCTCGCGACGATCGAGCATGCGTTCCGGCGAGCTCCGGCTCGATCGAGGCGCGGACGCGGTAGCTGCTCGCCGCCGTCGCGCGACCGGGACGGTGAAGTAGGCGACGCGGTCGCGCGGCTCGTCGGTCGGCCGCGCGGGGACGTGATCGGCTCGGCAGCTGTCGGCGGCGACCCGAGCGCCGGCGTACGACGCGGCGCCGCTGGAGCCGGACGTCGCCCGCGAGCCGGCGTCGCGAGCTCGGCCCAGTCGATCCGCCTGCGGCGGCCGGCAGCCCGTGCCGATCGCCGGTCCGGGAGCAGGCGCCGCTCCGACTGCCGCGTGCCCGGCCGTCGAGCTGGTGTCGACGCGGTGGACGAGGAACGAGCGGAGCGAGCGTGTAGGTCGCGACGTCGGCCGCCACGAGGCCGACCGCCGCGAGCAGCGACGACGCCGAGCAGGAGCCGGGCCCGCAGCGAGAGCCGCGCGCACTACGTCCTCCGTCGTCGAGCATGTAGCCGGCCTGCCGGACCGTCCGGATCAGCGGCGGCCCGAGCGCGTCGAGCTTCTTGCGCAGGTAGCTGACGTACGTCTCGACGACGTTCGAGTTGCCGCCGAAGTCGTAGCGCCAGACGTTCTGCAGGATCTGCCCCTTCGAGAGCACGCGGCGCGGGTTGAGCAGGAAGAAGCGGAGCAGCGCGAACTCGGTCGCGGTCAGGTCGACGGCGTCTCGCCGCGGAAGACCTCGTGGCGCGCCTCGTCGAGCGTCAGGTCGGCGAAGCGGAGGACGTCGCCCGGCAGGTCGCCGGCCGTGCGCCGCAGGATCGCCTGCACGCGCGCGACGACCTCGGCGAGGCTGAACGGCTTCGTCACGTAGTCGTCGCCGCCGGCGCGCAGCGCCTCGACCTTGTTCTCGACCGCGTCCTTCGCGGTGAGGAAGAGGATCGCCGTCTTGAAGCCCTGCTCGCGCAGGCGCCGGCCGACCTCGATCCCGTCGAGGTCCGGGAGCATCCAGTCGAGCACGATGAGATCGGGCTCGAATCGGCGACGGCGGCGAGCGCGCCGCGGCCCGTGCCCGCCTCGTGCACGTCGAAGCCCTCGTAGCGCAGCGCGGTGGCGACGGCGTCGACGATCGACGGCTCGTCGTCGACGACGAGGATCCGCCGGCGCCGTTCGCGTCGCTCATCGCCTCGCACCTTCGCACGGCCTTCGCTGTGAATCGCCTGGGAAACGCGCCGCGAATCCGCATCCTCAGCATCTTCCTAGCCGCGCCGAAGGACGCTCCAAGGCGGCGACTGCATCGTGGTTCTCGAACCCGGGACAAGCCCGGACGAGCGAAAGGAGCAGCGATGCTCAGCAAGGTCAAGCAGGTCGGACTCGGCGTCGCCGCCCTCTGGCGGAGCCGCCGTCGGCGGAGCCGCGGTCGGCGGGCGCCGCAACCTCCCACTCGGCGCGACGACCGACGGCGCCGGTCGACCCTCCGGCAAGCCGCCGCCAGCTCTGCGGGGCATGCCGGCGCCGGGCACCGCCGCGCACGAGAGCTCACGAGAAGACGGTCACCGGCGAAGCGGCGGACGAAGGCGAAGGCGGCTGCAGTCAAGGCGGTCGGCGGAGGCACCGCAGGCGATGTCACGACCGACTACTTCGGGAACGGCTACGAGGTGACCGTGACGAAGTCGGACGGCAGCAAGGTCGAGATCCACCTTGACAGCACGTTCGACGTCATGGGGCCGCCCAGCGGCGGCCACGGCGGTCCGCCACCGCCAACCAGTTGGGTCAACTGACTTCGCCGCGCGACGCGGGCCTGGAGGTTGCCGGGCCCGCGTCGTTCGGCCCGACGGTAGCGATGCTTGGGCCGCTTCGGTCGGCGCCAGCCGCGGCGGCGGCGGCGTTCCGCTCAGCGAGGCTTCGAGACGTTCGAGGAGACGCGCGAGCGCGTCGGTCTCTCGCGGCGGGATGTCGGCGAGAAGCCCCGCCAGGCGCTCACGCAGCGCCGTCTGTGCCGACTCCAGCACCCAGCGTCCCTGATCGGTGAGGGCGAGCGCCTGCCGCCGGCGGTCGTCGCCGAGGCGGTCCCGGGTCAGCAGGCCGGCGTCTTCGAGCCCGGCGAGAAGCTGGGAGATCGCCGCGGGCGAGACGGCCGCGCGGCGCGCGAGCTCGGCGCCCACGACCTCGCCGTCGCCGATCGCCTGCAGCGCCAGATACTGGGCGACCGTCAGTGGCGGCTCGTGCGCGGCGAGCAGCCGCTCGATCCAGCGGCTCACGAGCGGCGCGGTGCGGACGAGCGCCTCCGCGGCTTGACGATCGGCGGGTGGTGACGAGGGCGGGGCAATAATTTAGTTTGCTTTACTGTTTAGCATGCTTACGCACGCGATCCTAGCTGCGGCGAACCAGGCCTGGCCACCCTTCGTGCTCGTCGCCGGACTGCTCCTGATCGGAGCCGTGGCGGCCGACGACGGCCTGTTCGAGGCGACCGGGGCCCGCCTCGCCCGCTCGCGGCTCGGCCCTCGCGGCCTGCTGCGTCGGCTGCTCGCGCTCGTCGCGGCGGTGACTGCCGTGCTCAATCTGGACACGGCGGTGCTGTTCCTCACGCCGGTGCTCGTGCACGCGGCGCGCCGGCGCGGACCTCGACGAGCGCCCGTTCCTCTACGGCGCAGTCTTCATGGCGAACGCCGCGTCCTTGCTGCTGCCGGGCTCGAACCTGACGAACCTGCTCGTGCTGCGCAGCGACCCGCAGGCGGGGAATCTCGTTCGCGGCGAGGATGCTCCCGGCGTGGCTCGCGGCCTGCGCGATCACCGCGGCCTTCGTGTGCGTCGGCTTCGCTCTCGGCGGAGCGAGTCGGCGCCCGAGTCGGCCCGCTCCCCGCTGCGCCTGCGGCGTCGGAGCCGCCGCGACGCTCGTCGCCGCCGTGCTCGTCGTCGTCGCTACCGAATCCGGCGGTCCCGGTTCTCGTCGTCGGTCTCGCCGCGATCGGTGCTGCAGCGGCCTGCGGCCGCGTCTTGACGCCCGCGTGCTCACGCTGCTGTTCGTGGTCGCCGTCAGTACTCGGGACACTGGCGCGTCTCTGGCACGGGCCGGCGAAGCTGCTCGACTCGAGCGGCGTCTGGACGGCCGCGGGGATCGGCGCCGCCGCCTCGGTCCTCGTGAACAACCTGCCCGGCGACCGTTCTGCTCACGGGCCGGGCGCCCGCGCACCCGTTCGCGCTGCTGCTCGGGCTCGACCTCGGCCCCAACCTCGCGGTGACCGGCTCGCTTTCGGCCGTTCTCTGGCTGCAGGCCGCGCGCTCCGTCGGCGCGCGTCCCTCGATCGCGACGTACACCAGGCTCGGCACTCGTCCTCGTGCCGCTGACGCTCGCCGTGACCGTCGCGGTGAGCAGCTGGAGCTAGAGGCCTGATCTGAAATAGCTCGCGGCGCCGGATGCCGTCCCAGGCGCGGCGCGAGGCCGTCTCGTCGGCCTTGCCCAGGCCGCCGGCCTGCGCTGCGGCCGCCGAGCCACCCTGGCTTGGCCTCGAACGGCCCCTGCGGGCGCCAATTTCAGATCAAGCCTCTCGCTCGCCACCGCGACGTCGCCGGCCGCTTCGCTCCGGTGCCGCAGCAGCACGGCGGCGAAGGCGAGGCCGCCGAGCAGGAGCAGAGCCGGCAACACGACGAAGAACGAGCCGATGCTCTCGTGCCGCAGCGCGTAGCCGGCGGCGATGAAGCCGAACGGGCCGGCCATCGTCGCGACGGTCATGAAGGCCGTCATCACCTTCGGCCGGAGCTCGGCCGGCGTGCGGATGGTGAGGATGCCGACGACCGGCGCGTTGACGAGCGGCACGAAGAACGCGAACGCGGCGAGGATGAGCACCGCGACCGGCCACGACGTCGTCGGCGAGAGCAGGAACAGCGGCAGCGGCAACGCGACGATCCCGAATGCCGCGAGCTTCAGCAGCGGCACCTTCTGCGTCGCCTGCTGCGCGACGATCGCGCCCGCCAGCGCTCCGACGCCGAAGCCGGCGAAGAGGAAGCCGAGCACGTACGCGTTGGCGTCGTAACGGAAGAACGCGATGCCCTGGACGCCGAGCACGATCCCCTGGGCAACGAAGTTGAGCGACGCAGGCCGCGATCACGATCGGGCCGAGCAGCGAGTCGGCGAGCAGGAACTTCACGCCCGAGAACACGCCCTTCTGCCGCGCGGCCGCCTCGACGCGCTTGCCGGCGCGCACGACCGTCGCGATCACGAGGAAGGAGAAGAGGTACGTGCAGCCGTCGACGACGAGCACCGTCGACGGGGTCGTGGCGGCGATCAGGAGCCCGGCGAGCACCGGCCCGGCGAGCTGCGTCAGCTGGTTCGCGCCCGAGAGGACGGCGCTGACGCTCGCGACCGCCTGCTCGTCCTCCCCGCGACCTCCGGGATGATGAGCCGCGACGAGGCCATGTACGGCGCCGCGAAGGTGCCGATGGCGAACGTCGTCACCAGCAGCGCCGCGAACGAGAGGTGGCCCGTGCTGTGCAGGATCGGGATCACGAGCATCAGCGGCCCGCGCGCGGCGTCCGAGATCAGCATCGTCTTCTTGCCGCCGAGCTTCGAGATCACCGTGCCCGCCGGAATGCCGAAGATGGCGATCGGCAGCATCTCCGCGGCGAGGACCCAGCCCATCTTCGCGGTCGAGCCCGTCGTGGCGAGCACGAACCACGGGAGCGCGACGAAGGTCATCGCCGAGCCCGTCAACGAGACGAGCTCGGCGGTGACCAGTCCGATCAGAGAGCGGTTCCTGAACATCCGCGCAGTAAAATAAAACGTACGTACGGTTTTGTCAAGTCGTTAGGATTCCCGACCGTGCCGAAGGTGACGCAGGAGCATGTCGAGGCTCGCCGAGCCGAGATCCTCGACGGCGCACGCCGGGCGTTCGCCGAGTACGGCTACGAGGGCGCGACGGTCGCCAGGCTCGAGGAAGCGACCGGCTGCTCGCGCGGCGCGATCTTCCACTACTTCGAGAACAAGGCCGACCTGTTCGTGGAGGTCGCGATGGAAATGAACTCCCGCTTCGGCGACATCCTCCTCGAGGGCGGACTCGACGAGGCGTTCCGCGCCCTGGCGGCGGAGAGCCCGGAGTGGCTGGCCGTCCTGATCGAGACCGAGGGCCGGATGCGCCACGACGAGGACTTCGTCCGGCGGTTCGAGGCGAAGGAGGCCGACGTCGGCCCGCGCATCCGCGAGTGGTTCGAGCAGCAGCAGGCAGCGGGGAAGTTCCGCGACGACGTCTCGTGGGTCGCGATCATCGCGGTTCACGACCGCGCTCCTCAACGGCCTCGCTCTGCGCGTCGCCGGCGGCGACCCGTTCGACATCGACGCGATGCTGCAGCTGCTCGACGACGCGATCGCCCCGAGGCGAAGGCCCGTGCGCAAGGTCAAGCCGCCGGCAGCCGCTCGGTCGCGGCGCGCCTGACGTCAGCCGCGCCGGCCGCGACTGACGACGAGCGCGACCTTGGTGCCGCGCGGGAAGCCGGCCGCCGCGTAGCGGCGCGGTCGAGATCACACGGCCACGTGCGACCTTGTTCGAGAACAGCCTGGAGATGCTGCCGGTGCCGCAGTACGACGTCGCGGAGCGCGGCGCGTGCATTCGAGACCGTCTTGCCGAGAAGTCCCGGGACGACACAGTTGTTGCCGCCGAGCACCCGCACGAGCATCGACCCGTCGATTCCGCCGCCGACGAGCACATTTCCGTCCGACTCCACGTCGAGTGAGGTCGAGCCGGAGCTCGGCAGCAACGCGACCCCTGCCGTGCCGAAGCTCGGGTCGACGCGTCCGCTGGGCGTGAAGCGAACGAGCGCATCCAGCGCCTCGGTCCCCCCTGTCGAGCCCGGCAGGTCGAGGAGGATCCGCCCCGTCCTTCTGCGCGAAAACGGCAGGCGGCGTCGACGCGACGAGCGGCCCCGAGATGGTCGCGAAGCCGTGATCGCCGAAGGTCGCGTCGAGGCGACCGTTCGTCCCGTAGCGGGCGAGCACCGGCAGCTCCGTGTCGTCGTCGCCTGCGACGACGATCTTGCCGCTCTGAATAGCGGGCGGTCCACCTTCGTAGTCGAGCGCGTGTGCGGTCGTCACCTTCCCCGCGGTTCCGAAGGTGGAATCGAGCGAACCGTTCGGCTTGTAGCGCGCGAGCGCGATCGTGTTGAAGTCGTTCCCGTGACCGGAGCCGAAGCCCGATCCGCTGGCGACGATCTTGCCGTCCGGCTGGACGGCGATCCCGGCGAGCTGGGCGTTTGCCTTGCCAAACGCTGTTTGCGCGATCCCGCCCTTGCCGAACGTCGAATCGAGCGCGCCCGCGGGCGTGTACCGGGCCAGGGCAAAGGACGACGAGAAGGTTGGCCCCGTCGCTCCACGACGCCGAGCCCGCGACCAGGATGTCCCCGTCCGGGAAGGATGGCGAGCGCGGCCGCGACGGCGTCCCAGTACTTGTGCCCCGGCTCGGGAATGACCGTGGTGGTGATGCCGCCGGTCCCGAAGCTCGTGTCCAGAGAGCCGTTCGCGTCGTAGCGCAGGAGCGTGAACTCGGCCCCACGTTGCCGGTCCGAGGCGGCGTGCTCGTTCCGGCGACGACGATCTTGCCGTCGGGCTGCACCGCCACGGCCGCTGCGCTGGCGAAGTTCGTCGGCGGGGGAAGGTTGTTCTTGACGTAACCGCCCTGGCCGAAGCTCGAGTCCAGAGAGCCGTTCGTCAGGTATCGCGCGATGAGCGAGCTTCCTGCGTCGTCACCGGCGGCGACGATTTTGCCGTCCGGCTGGACGGCGATCGCTCCGACGAAGCCGTGAGTTTGCGTGACGAACCCGCCGCTGCCGAAGGACGGATCGAGGGTGCCGGCGAGCGGGATGGTCGCTGCCGAGCTCACGCCGAGCAGGCCCAGCGCAGCGAGAGCGAGGCCGATGAGGGTCAGGAGGCGTTTCACCGCGCCTCAGAGGGTAGATCGGCGTCCGGCTTACCGCGGTCGGTGTGCTGAATCATCGAGCGGTCCGACTGATGGCCGTCTCATCCGAAGGAGGCCACACTCGCGAACTGCAGGTTGGCCTAACCTCCGAGAACGGCGCCTTCGCGGGGCGCCGTTCTCGTTAGTCACTGATGGACCTAACCGGACAGCTTTTGAACCCGCCCGAACCTCGCGATTGTCTAAGTGATAAAGCGGTGGATGGCTTCGTTGGCGTTGTCCTGAAACGACGGGTTGGCCAGGTCGGGGAGGAAGTCCGCTTGGTTGACCATGGGACCATTGAGCTGTTGGCCGCGCTGGCGTAGAACATGCCGCTCGACAGGTTCGGGTCGGTGACGCCGTCGACGAGTCGCTTCGCGCCCACGTCGAGTTTGTGGGCGAGACCCAGGGCGGGCATGACGTACTTGGCCGCTACCCGCATCGGAAGGGGAGGCCACTGGCTGCTGGGTGCCGGTGGTGTTGCCGGGGCTCACGGTGATGAAGCGGCGGTCGGGGTGTTGGCGGGCCAGGTAGGCCATCCAGAGGGCCCCGATGTACTTGGCCTGCCCGAACGCTAGGTTGAAGTCAGGTTTTCTGTCGGCGAAGTAGCTGCCGTCGATGACGGTGGCGAGTTCATCGGCTGAGGTTGAGACGAAGGATGGTCCTTTCATCCGCAACTTCGGGACTCCCCTGACTGCTTCACTTCCGGCGAGGACCGCAACCTCGCCAAGCCGGCCATCGGCCAGGAGCCCTTCGAGGAGGACGACGTGGCCAAGGACGTTCGTCGCGAACACGGTGGTGACCCCGTCAGCGGTCAAGTCCATCGACTGCGGGCCAATGACACCGGCGTTCATGACCAGCGCGTCGACCGATCCGTCGATGGCCGCCAGGCCGGCGCGGACCGAACCCAGATCGGCAACGTCCATGAGAACGATGTCGAAGATGCGCCGGCCGGTCGCCGCTTCGAGCTCGGCCTTTGCCGTTGTCGCCCGATCTTGGTTCCGGCACGCCAGGTAGATCCGGGCCAACTCGGGCCGTAATGCCAGCTGCCGGGCCACATCCTTGCCGATCCCGGCGTTGGCGCCCGTGATGAGTACCGTCTTTCCTGGGAGTGCGCTCATGGAGTTCGGATCTCCTAAATTTTGAAGTGTTCACTCCAGTATGGAATACTATAATGAAGTGTCAACTCCAATTGTAGGGCGTGCGGATACCCGTGACCGGTAGCGATGCAGAGAGCTCTGATGAGCGAACGTTCACAGCCAAGGGGCTAGCCACCCGCGAACGGATCGTCGAAGCCGCGGCGATGCTGATGTATTCGGGCGGCGTGGCAGGCACCAGCTGGGAGGACGTGAGAATGCGGCCGGAGTAAGCGCCTCGCAGCTCCACCACTACTTCGGTGACAAGCAGGGGCTGGTCCGTGCCGTGATCGCACACCAGACCCGGGCGATCCTCGAGAGCCAACAACCGCCGCTCGCAAGCCTGGACAGCTTGGAAGCCCTGCGCGCATGGCGTGATCTCTTGGTTGAGGGCCGACGCACCAATGCCAAGGCGGCTGCCCCTGGGAAGCCTCGCCGGCGAACTGTTCGAGGCACACCCGGAGTGTCGCGAGGATCTGGTCGACGGATTTGACCGTGGGAGGGCGCAATTCGAGATGGGTTGCAGGCCATGCATAAACGGGGTGATCTGCGTCCGAGCGCCGATCCCGACCGCTTGGCCACGGCTTTGCTCGCCGCCGTTCAAGGCGGGCTAGTGCTTTCACAGGTCCACCGTGACGTCGACCCACTCGAGGCGGCACTGGACACCATCCTCCAACACATCGCCTCACTCACGACCAGACGTCGTTCTGAGCCCCGCCGATTGGAGTCACATCGCTGAGCAATGGAGCTAGCCGGGCTCGAACCGGCGACCTCCTGGGTGCGATCCAGGCGCTCTCCCAACTGAGCTATAGCCCCGCGGCGGCTCAGTGTAGCTCGGCCGCTCCGCCGCTTCTCGTCGAGCTTTCCGGCCCGGATCGTCTCGGCCATCTCCTTCGACTCCTCGCGGTACCAGCTCCCGTCCTCGAACTCGATCGCCGGGTACTTGTTCTGGCCGGTCCCCTCGAGGATGTCGTCCCGCTTGCCGCGGGAGTGCGGGCCCGGGACTCGCTCGTAGTCGATCCCCGTCTCCATGAGCGCCTTCTCGACGCGCCAGCACGGGTGCCCATCGAGCTTCACCCACTGCCAGCTGCAGCGATGCAACTTCACCGCCATCAGGGTCCTACGATACGACCATGCGCGCGATCTACGAAATCCGGCCGCCGGCCTGGGGCGAGACGCTGGCGGTCCTCCAGTCGGTGAGCCTGCCCGACGGGCCGGAGCGCGTGCGGGCGCGCGTGGTCGACGTCGAGGGAGAGCGCGTGACCGTCGACTTCCCCGCGCTCGACGGCGAGACGAGCGCCGAGCAGCTGCTCGCGACGTGCGTCGCGGGCGAGTGGGCCGATCGCGGCGACGTCGAGTCGTGCCGGCTCGTCGAGGTGGAGTGGCCGGACGGGCTGCCCGGGCCTGCGTTTCCCGCTGCGGCCGGCGTCTCGATCGGCGCGATCGTCAAGCCCGCGCTCGGGTTGACTCCCGGGGAGGCGGCCGCGGTCGCGGCGGAGCTCGCCGCGGGCGGCGCCGTCCTCGTCAAGGACGACGAGCTGCAGCGGTCTTCTCCGGAACGCGTGCGTGCGATCAACGACGCGATTCCCGGAGCACGTCCTCTACGCCGCCAACGTGACCGGCGGCGACGCCGGCGCGATCGTCGAGGCCGGAGCGCGGGCGCTGATGGTGAACGCGTTCCTCGCCGGGCTCGGCTCGATCGCGCAGCTGCGGGAGTACGGCCTGCCGATCTTCGTCCATCGCGTCGGCTCGGCCTTCCTGCGCCGGGGCGGCCCCGTCTCGGTCTCGGCGCGCGTGCTCGCGGAGCTGACGCGGCTGCTCGGCGCCGACTACGTCCAGGTCGGGTCGTTCTCGCCGCGCACGTTCGACACCGACGACGAGGTGCGGGAGCAGATCGCGGCTGCCCGGCCGGCGACGGCGGTGATCGGCGGCGGCGTCGGAGCAGAGAACGTCCGCGAGCAGCTCGAGCGAGCCGGAACGCGCGACGGCGTGATGCTCCTGCTCGGCTCGGCCGCGTACGCGCATCCCGACGGCGTGCGCGCCGGGGTCGCGGCCGCGGTCGACGCCGATCCGGCTAGGCGGCGAAGAGCGTCAGGTCGGGCTCGCGCTCGCCGCGCAGCACCGCGAGCTCGACCGCGACGGAACGGATTCCGCGCGACTCGGCGAGCGCCACGGCCTGCGGCTTCAGCCGCTCGGCGACGAGGATGCCGCGGCAGCGGCCTTCGCCGGATCGCGGCGGATGAAGTCGAGGTAGCGCGTGAGCTGCTCGACCGCCTCGATCGTCCCGACGCGCTTCACCTCGACCGCGACCCACTCGCCGGCCTCGTCCCGGCACATCAGGTCGACCGGGCCGATCTCGGTCTGCCACTCGCGCCGCACGAGGCTCAGCGGCTCGCCGAGCGCCTCGGGCGCCGCCGCGAGCGCCTCCTGCAGGTCGCGCTCGACGCCGTCCTTCTGCAGCGCGACCGACTCCCCCATGTCGTGCTCGACGTCGCTGAGCACCTCGAGCAGGCGGATCTCGAGCGCGTCGTCCGACTTCGGCTTCGTCACGACGAGCCGTCGCCCTCGTCCGCGAGGAAGGTGGGCGCGGTCATCCAGTTGAGCGGCTTGTAGCCGCCCGCGTCGTCGTGCACGAGCACCGAGCCGTCGCCCTTCAGGATGAGGAGCCGCACGGCCTCGGGCAGCACGGCCGAGACGCGACCGGAGTACGTGACTTCGCAGCGGGCGACGATGAGACGCACGCCGCGGAACCTACTGTCCCTTTCGGACATGTCTAGGTGTCAGACACCCGACGTGTCTGCTGCGGCCAGTTTGAGCCACCACAACACCCGAGTCGAGCGCAAAGCCCGAACACCGGCCGCGGACGACGCGCCTCCTCAGGCCATGTCTAGGTGTCAGACACCTGACATGTTCGGTTCGGACGCGTCTTCAGGTGCGTTCGACGCGCGAGCCGCCGACGATGGCGTCGCTGCCGTCGTCGTAGCGCACCCAGGCTTTGCCGTTGCCGTCGTAGTCGGGCGACCAGACGATCAGGGTCGCGTCGCGACCACCGACCCGGACGCGCTCGCTGCCTTCCGGCTCCGCTCCGCTCCACACGCGGACGAACGGATTCGACTGCCGCTCCCGGCCGATCGTCGTCTCCTCGGTGTGACCCGGCAGGACGCGCATCTCGTCGGGCAGCGCGAGGAGAACGTCCATCACGGAATGCCGCACCGTCGCGAGGTCGCCGCCGCCGACCGCGTCGAGGAACAGCGTGTCGCCGGTGGCGACCAGTTCGTCGTTGACGACGAACGCAAGCCCGTCGTCGGAGTGTCCCGGAGTCGCGAGGCCCCGCACGCGCAGCCCGTCCCATTCCCACTCGCCCGGCTCGGCAATGACCGGGATCGAGTACCGCTGCACGAGCTCGTCCTCGTTCTCGACGTGGTCGGGATGCGAGTGCGTTCGCAGGAGCGCGACCGGAGTCGCGCCCCACCGCTCCGCCGCCTCGACGAGCGGCGCGACGTCGGCGCCGGAGTCGACAAAGAGCGCCGGCCCGCCTTCGACGGCGAGCAGATAGGAGTTGCTCAGCCAGCTGGGATGCATGCTCCTCTCCACAAGCATGGCGCTAGGCTAACCGCTCGGTATCGACGAGGAGGATTGATGGCAGGCCTGTGGTCACGCACGACGACGGTCGTCAAGGCGAAGTACTCGAAGCTCCTGAACAAGGCCGAGAACCCGACCGAGACGCTCGACTACTCCTACGAGCAGATGCTCCAGCAGCTGCAGAACGTCAAGCGCGGCGTCGCCGATGTCGTCACCTCGAAGAAGCGGATCGAGCTGCAGCAGCAGAAGCTCGAGCAGAACGTGGTCAAGCTCGACACGCAGGCCCGCCAGGCGGTTGCGGCGAACCGCGAGGACCTCGCCAAGCAGGCGCTCGAGCGGAAGGTGGTCGCGCAGCAGCAGCTCCAGGACATGGACGGGCAGGTCAAGCAGCTCGCCGACCAGCAGGAGAAGCTCGTCGCGGCCCAACAGCAGCTCGAGACCAAGATCGAGTCGTTCCGGTCGCAGAAGGAGATCCTCAAGGCGCAGTACTCGGCCGCCGAGGCCCAGGTCAAGGTCGGCGAGGCCGCGACCGGGATCGGCGAGCACATGCAGGACACCGGGCTCGCCATCCAGCGCGCGAAGGACAAGACCGAGGAGATGCAGG
The DNA here is from genome assembly GCA_963794255.1 of uncultured Actinomycetes bacterium. Classification (GTDB taxonomy): domain Bacteria; phylum Actinomycetota; class Thermoleophilia; order Gaiellales; family Gaiellaceae; genus Palsa-739. The sequence continues at coordinate 334,777 of CAWCDC010000010.1, forward strand.
CGCGCGCTTCGGCGATCGACGAGCTCACCTCCACCGGCGCGCTCGAGGACTTCACCGCGGGCGACCAGACGCAGCTCGACCGCGAGCTCGCCCAGATCTCCTCCGCCTCGCAGGTGGACGACGAGCTCGCGAAGCTCAAGGCGCAGGTCGGCTCGGGCGAGCCGCAGAAGGAGATTCCCGCGGGCGACAGCCGAGCCTGCGCCGGCCGCGCCCGAAGCGCAACCGGCAGGCAGCCGCCGCAGCCGGCGCAGCCGGCCGAGGAAACCACCGAGTCCTGACCAAGCTCGGCAACATCCTCTTCGGCCGCAAGAAGCTGCAGGAGCCGGCGGCCGAGAAGCTGTTCGCGCTCTCGACCGCGGCTGTGACACTCGACACCGAGTGCTCGCTCAAGACGGCCGGCGACGCCGCACTCATCTTCAAGCCGCTCTCGGCGGGCGAGTTCAGCTCGAGCGAGAGCGACGCGGAAGAGCTGCTGCGCGGGGTCGCGAAGGACTCCGGCTCCACGATCGACCGCAAGACCGACTCGTTCGGCTTCGAGTGGGTGATCGTCCACGACGCGCAGCTCGAAGACCAGGTCGCGGGCGTCCACACGCTCGCCTCGGAGCTCGAGCAGAACGGCTTCGGCGGCCAGCTGCTCGCGGCGGCGTTCCGCTTCGACGGCGGGACGTTCGCTCCCGACGAGCCGGTGTACTGGATCTACGGCTTCAAGACGGGCACGTGGTGGCCGTTCGTCCCGACCGGCAAGGAGCACGAGCGAGACAACGCCCGGGAGCTCGAGCTGAAGGCGAAGCTCGAAAAGGAGCTCCCGATCGAGCCCGACCTGAGCAAGTGGCTCGCACTGTTCGGCGCACCGATCTAGTCAGAATCTCCTCGATCGAAATCTCGGCTGAGGGCCGGAGGCTAAGACTCCGCGCCAGCGGGACTTAGCCGCAGGCCGGACTGCGCTCGCGCCGGCCTCCGCCGCGCGCGGGCGCACGAGGTAGCCATCCCATCGAGAGCATCGAAAACAAGAACAGCACGGAGCGAGCCGGAAACCGCGCTTTCCGGCCCGCGGAGTTCCTTATCCCAGCGAGGAAACGCGCAGCGTTTCCGAGCTACTGGACGGGCTTGCCCATCTCGCGGGCGATCTCGGCGAGAGCCGCGAGGCGCTTCTCGAGCGGCGGGTGATCCATCATCCACTCGCTCATGTTCGACTTCCAGTTGGTCGGGATGATGAAGAACGCGTTCATCCCCTGCACCTCGCGCAGATCCTGCTGTGGGATCTGAGTGATGCCGCTCGAGATCTTCTGGAGCGCGCTCATCAGATTCTCCGGCGCGCCTGTCATGATCGCGGAGCCGCGGTCGGCCGCGTACTCGCGGTAGCGCGAGATGGTGCGGATCAGGATGAAGCTGATCGCGTACACGACGATCGAGACGAGCAGGACGATCAGCCAGACCGGCGTCTGGTTGTTGTTGCTGCTCCGGTTGCCGCCGCCGAAGCCGCCGAACATGCCGGCGTAGAGACCGAAGCGGGTCAGCAGCGCGGCGAGCATGGCGAAGAAGCTCGCGACCGTCATGACGAGCACGTCCCGGTTCGCGATGTGCGAGAGCTCGTGCCCGAGCACCGCCTCGACCTCCTGCTCGTCGAGCCGCTGCCAGAGCCCGCTCGTCACCGCGACTGCGGCGTGCTTCGGGTTCCGGCCTGTTGCGAACGCGTTCGGGACGTTCGAGTCCACGATCGCGATGCGCGGCTTCGGCAGGTTCGCCAGCGCGCAGAGCCGCTCGACCATGGCGTGCAGATCGGGCTCCTCTTCGGCCGTGACGATCCTGGCCCCCGATGCGCGCAGCGCGATCTTGTCCGACGTGTAGTACTGGAAGAAGGCGAGACCGAGGACGATCAGGAGCATCGGCGCGAGGCCGACCTTGAGGACGCTGAAGAGGACGACCGCGAAGACGACGTAGAGCAGACCGAGCAACCCGGTCGTGAAGAGCATCCGTAGCGAGAGCCCGCGGTCCCGGCCAAAGTTTTTGCGTTTCATGTCGCGAATGGTACTCCGGGGGAGCATCTCCACCGGTTCCCGCGCCGGTGGTCTTACGGCTTCATTAGAGTCCTGCGCGGTGCCTCGCCGTGCACTCATCGCAGCTGCCGCCGTGCTCGGCGCCTTCGCGCTCGCGGGTTGCGGCTCGCAGGGCGTGGCGTCGCCGACGCCGGAGACCGTCATCGGCACGGTGTCCACCACCGCGAACCAGCTTCCGATCGTTCCGGCCACCGGTCTCAAGGGCGATCCGGCGAAGGGGAAGGGCATCTACGCGAGCGCCGGCTGCGGAGGCTGCCACACGCTCGCGGCCGCGCATTCGAGCGGCACGATCGGGCCGAATCTCGACCAGCTCAAGCCCGACTACCGCACCGTCACCTCGCAGGTCACGAACGGCGGCGGCGCGATGCCGGCGTTCAAGAGCCGGCTCACCCCGCAGCAGATCGCCGACGTTTCCGCCTACGTCGTCGACTCGACCGGCGGCACGGCGCCGTAGACCTCCCTCCCGCGTTTCCGGCGCCCGTCGCCGCTTTCGCGCTCGACCTCGACCGCACGCTCATCGCCGAGGACGGCGTGCTGCGGCCCCGGACCCGGGAGGCTCTCGCACGGACGCGCGCCACCGGCACTCACGTCGTCGTCGTGACGGGACGGATGTTCAGGGCGGTGCATCCGTATCTCGAACAGGCGGGTCTCGACGATCTCGTCGTCTGCTACCAGGGAGCCGTCGGTCGCCGATCCGGCGACGGGCGAGTTCCTCCTCCACGTCCCGATCCCGCTGGCCGAGGCCCGCGAGGCGATGGATGCCGTGGTCGAGGCCGGCTTCCATCTCAACTGCTACCTCGACGACCTGCTTTACGTCGCCGAGGTGACGCCGGAGGCGCGGCGCTACGCCGACTTCCAACACCTGGAGATCCACGCGGTCGGCGATTTGCGCGCGTGGCTCGAGCGCGAGCCCACGAAGCTCGTGGCGGTGGGCGATCCCGACGCGCTCGACGAGCTTCAGCGGGAGCTCGCGCCGCGCTTCGCCGGACGCCTCTTCATCTCGAAGTCGCTCCCGTACTTCCTCGAGTTCGCGCACCCGGACGTGAGCAAGGGGAGCGGGCTCGCGTTCGTCGCCGACCGCCTCGGCTTCGGCCCCGAGGAGACGGTCGCCGGCGGCGACGGCGAGAACGACCGCGAGCTGCTCGACTGGGCCGGCTTCGGAGTCGCCGTCGCGAACGCGCATCCCGACGTGCTCGCGCGCGCCGATCTCGTCGTTCCCCCGGTGCAGGAGGAAGGCATCGCTGCGTTGCTCGAGGCATACCTAGACTCCCTCGCGTGATCGACGCGCGCGCAGCCCGCAACGAGCCGGACGAGTACCGGCGCCGCCTCGCGCGCAAAGGCGCGGCGGAGGCGTTCGATTCCTGGCTCGCCGCCGACGAGCGGTGGCGCGAGCTCGTGCCGCGCGTCGACGAGCTCCGAGCCCGCACGAAGCTGAAGGGCAAGCCGACGCCGGAGCAGCTCGAGGAGCTGCGCGGCGTGAAGGAGGAGCTGCAGCACGTCGAGCAGGAGCTGGCCCAGGCGGAGGCTCGTGCGAGACGAGGTCGGGCTGCGCATCCCAAACCCGCCGGCCGACGACGTTCCCGACGGCGCGACGGAGGACGACGTCCGCGTGGAGCGAGTCGTCGGCGACCCGCCGCAGCTTGCCGACCCGAAGGAGAGCCTCGAGCTCGGCCGCTTCGACATGGAGCGCGCGGCCCGCATGAGCGGCGCCCGCTTCGGCTACTGGATCGGCGACACGGGCCGGCTGGCGCTCGCGCTCTACCGGTATGCGCTCGACCGCCTCGCCGACAAGGGCTTCGTCACCGTCCTGCCGCCGGTCCTCGTGCGCGAGGAGGCACTGATCGGCACGGGCGCCTTCCCGTCCGACGAGCAGAACGTCTACGAGATCCCGGCGGACGGCCTCTATCTGTCGGCCACCGCCGAGATCCCGCTCGCGAGCCTGCACGCCGGCGAGATCCTCGAGGCGGCGGCCCTGCCGCTTCGTTACGTCGCCTTCTCCCCGTGCTTCCGCCGCGAGGCGGGAGCGGCCGGGAAGGACACACGCGGGATGATCCGCGTCCACCAGTTCAACAAGGTCGAGCAGTTCGCGCTCACGCTGCCGGAGCGCTCGTGGGACGAGCACGAGCACCTGCTCGCGAACACCGAGGAGCTCGTGCGCGACCTGGGCGTCCCCTACCGCGTGGTGGTGCTGCCGGCGGGAGACATGTCGGCCGCAGCGGCGAAGACGTACGACGTCGAGATCTGGTTCCCGAGCCAGGACCGCTATCGCGAGACAGCGTCGATCTCGAACACGACCGACTTCCAGGCTCGGCGGCTCGGCATTCGCTACCGCGACGGCAAGAGCCCGGAGCCGCTGCACATGCTCAACGGCACCGCGGTCGTCGACCGCATGGCACTGGCCGTTCTGGAGAACTTCCAGGGCGAGGTGCCGGACGTCCTGCGCGAGTACGGCGCACCCGAGCGCGTCAGTCCGTAGCGCCGCGCGCCAGCCACTGCTTCGCGAGCCGTTTCTGCGCCCGGGTGAGCCACGCCTCTTCGACGAGGTCGCTCAGCTCTTCGCGGTCGAGCCGGTCGAGGTCGGGAATGCGCATGAGCACGGCCGCGTAGCCCTTCCAATGCGGCGTCGTGAAGTAGATGCCACGCGCGTCCGAGAGCAGCAGCTCCTTCACGCCGAGATCGGCGACGCGGAAAGCGAGCACGTCGTCGAGCCGCTCGCCTGTCTCCTGATCGACCGCATCCCGCCGTCGGCTGCGGTGGAAGCAGAACATCTTCCCGTGCACGAGGTAGGTGGGACGACCGTCCTCGACCTCCTTCGTCGCCTCGGGCAGCGCGAGCGCGAGCTCGTCGAGATCCTTCATCGTGGCCACGCCCCGAGACTACGGGCAGCAAATGACCTCAGGTGACTCGACGGCGAAGCGCAGCGTCGGCTTCGGCCGGCGTCAAAGCATCGGTGCCGGAAGCCGTGCAGAGCCGACGGTCGCCGGCAGGGCCGTCCGCGAAGTGGCGCCGGTACGTGCCGTAGAGCGTCACGTGCACCTTCTTGCCGCAGGCCCGGCAGCAGCGGGGTTCGTAAAACCTCATCGCTCCCGGACGGTATGGCTGTTCCGCGCGCACCGGCTGACCCATGTTCGTCATGTTGTCGGTCGAGTCGACAAGCTCCGACTGTCTCCCGGCTGCGACACTGATGCGCGCGGCGGGGTGCCGGAGCGGTCGAACGGGGCGGTCTTGAAAACCGTTGAGCCTCACGGCTCCGTGAGTTCGAATCTCACCCCCGCCGCCTGACTGTCCCGCGCAGGCTTGGCCAGTGCTCTACCTCCGAGCACGGCCACGGCCACCAGAGCCACGACGAGCAGGGCAAGCGTTCGAGGTAGTCCGACCTGGTCGGAGAGGAGACCGATTACGGGCGGCCCGACGATGAAGCCCGTATAGCCGAGGGTGAAGGCTGCCGCGAGCGACGGGCCTGGCGGGTCGACTCGGCCGGCAGCACTGAAGAGCAGAGGAACCGCGTTGGCGATCCCGAGCCCGCAGAAGACGAAGCCGACCACGGACGGAACGGTCTGACCGACTAGGAGCACCGCACCGAGCGCGATCGCAACGAGCGCCGAGCCGAACCGAAGCAGCCGGCTCGCGCCGATTCGCTCGTTGACGACGTCGCCGCCGAGCCGCGCGATCGCCATCCCGAGCGAGAACCCGGTGAAGGCCAGCGCGGATCCCGCGGGGCTTGCTCCGGTGTTGTGCCTGAGGTAGATCCCGCTCCAGTCGCCGATGGCGCCCTCGGCCAGCATCACGAGAAAGCAAAGGCCGCCGATGAGAATCACCGGACGGGTGGGGAGCGACAGGACGTGTCCTTCCGAGGAATGCGTGAACGACGCTCCCAGCCGCCGAGTGATCCAGAGGCTGACTCCGAACAAGCCCAGGCCGACGATCAGGCCTTCGACACGGGGGTCGAGTGCGGCGGCGGCTGCGAGTGCCGCGAGCCCCGCGGCTGTGAACCCGCCTACGCTCCAGCCGCCGTGAAGTGAGGACATGACAGGCCGGCCGAGCGACTCCTGGATCCCCACGCCGTGCGCGTTCATCGCGACGTCCATCGCGCCGTTGCTCGCTCCGAACACGAACAGGATCGCCGCCAGCATGTACGGGCTCGTCGCGAGCAGCGGGAGCGGCAACATCAGACAGAACGCGAGCGCCGTCCACCGCACGACCGACGCGCTGGGGAGCCGATCGAGGATGTGCCCCGTCAGCGGCATCGAGACGAGCGCGCCGGCCGCCATGCACAAGAGACATAGCCCGAGGGTCGCCTTCGAGATCCCGAGGTGATCCTGGAGCCACGGAATATGGGCCACCCAGGTTCCGACCATCGCCCCGTTGACCGAAAAGACGAGAAACGTCGCGAGACGCGGGCTCAAACCGTCATCACATCGACGCCGGCCGCGGCAAACGCGTTCGTCACGTCCTCGCGACCGTCGGTGATCAGACGGTCGATCTCCTGGATCGGAGCCACCACCCAGGGATACGACGTGTGCAGCTTGTCCTGGGTCGCAAGCGCGAGAACGGTCGTCGAGCAGGCGACCATCTCGCGCTTCACCTGAGCCTCCTCGCTGCTCGCCGCCGTCGCGCCCACCGCCGGATCAAAGGCGCAGATTCCGAGGAGGCAGACGTCGGCGTGCAGAGCGCGGAAGGCATCGACAGCGACCGGCCCGACCGCGACCTGCTCGTCTTTCAGCAGCCGGCCGCCGACGAGCACGACCTCGGCCCTCGGGTGGCCCGCCAACGCTGCCGCGACCGGTGGCGCGTTGGTGACGACCACTCCGCCCCAGGCCGGCGGGAGTCGGCGCGCGACCTCGACGGCCGTCGTTCCGCCGTCGATCACGAGCGTTCGGGCCGGTTCCACCAGCGGGACGGCCGCCTCGGCCAGCGCAACCTTCGCCTGCGGCTCAACCTCCAGGCGGCGCTCGAACGGCAGAACCTCCGGAGCGGCGGGCAGCGCGCCGCCATGAACCCGCTTGAGCAGCCCCAGCCCCGCCAGTTCGTGGAGATCGCGCCGGACCGTGTCCTCCGAAACGTCCAGGCCCGCCACGAGCTCGGCGACCACGACTCGGCCGTCGCGTCGGAGTCGAGCAAGGATTTCGTCTCGACGTTCCGCGACCAGCATCTCTGCGGCTTATAGCAGGTTTTTGCGTGATTGTGCCGGTGCGCCGCTGTCGCGCGCCTGCTCTGTAGCGTTAGCAGCCATGACGACGGGAGAGGATCTTCGCGGCCTGATGCGGCTCTGGCCGCACGGCGTCTCGATCCTCAGCGTCGACGTGGAGGGCGACCGGATGGGCGTGACCGTCTCGTCCCTCGTCTCGCTCTCGCTCGAGCCGCCGCTCGTCGGCGTCTCGATCGGCAAGGACGCGTCCTGCTACGAGCTCCTGCGCAGCGCCGGGCGCTTCGCCGTCAGCCTGCTGGGCGCCGAGCAGGAAGAGCTCGCCCGCCGCTTCGCCGCCGGCTACCCGCCGATCGTCCACTGGCAGGGCGTTCCGACGCGCGAAGGCCAGGTCGCACCGCTGATCGAGGGAGCGCTCGGCTGGATCGAGGCCACGACGCTCTCGGAAGCCGACGCCGGCGACCACACGTTCTTCATCGCCGACGTCCTCTCGATCGAGCACGGCCCGTCGCACCACGCGCTCGTCTACCGCGAGAGCACGTACCACTCGGTCTAGGCCGGCAGACCCGAGATGGCGACTGCGATCAGCTGATCCTCCGTCAGTCCGCGGGCCAGGAGCACGAGATAGACGGTGTTCTGCGTTCCACCGGCCTTGGGGAGCCCGACGTAGAGAGCGCTCCGGCCTTCGACACTCTGAGCCAGGTAGTAGCCGTGGTACCGGCCTACGTCGACGGGCTGAGCGTCCGTGGGAATCACCCCGCCTTGCAGCGTGCTCGGCGCGATCAGGTAGGCGGCCTCGACGCAGCCTCCGTCCGCGGAGGCGGCCGAGGCGAACCCGTTGAGAACGGTCGTCGGCTTCCCGGCGGCGGAGGGTGACGACGCGCACGCGGTCGTGGATCGCTTGAAGCCGGCCGGAGTGCGGAAGCGGTAGCCGGCGAGCTGGATCGTCGCGCCGCTCAGACGGAACCGGTGCGGTCCAGGCGACACGCTCGCCGGTCGGCTGTCGTGACCGATCGAGGCCACGGCGAAAACCGCCGCTGCGAGCACAACGCCGACAAGCACGAGTGCGGCGCGCCGGCGCCGGGTCCTGCCGCCTCGGCGAGCGACACGAGGGCGGCCGGCCGCGAGGATCCGTTCGAGGATCAGCTCCTGCTCGCTCGGGTCGACCAAGGACTCGGTCTCTCCGAGCATCGCCGGCTCGGCGGCGGCGAGACGGTCGAGCTCGTTACCGGTGCGCATCTGCGTGCCTCCTCGGGATCAGCGATGGGATCTCCTGTTGTGCGTCCGTGCGCTCCAGCTGCTCGCGCAGCCGTCGTCGCGCGCGATGCAGCCGGACAGCGAAGGCGAGCTTCGTGATGCCGAGTGCCTCCGCGGCCTCCTCGGCGTCGAGCCCGTCCCAAGTCACGAGCCGGAGCACCTCGCGATCGCGCTCACCCAAGGTCGCGAAGGCCGTGAGCACCTCGTCGCGCGCCGCGACCGGCCCCGAGAGATCGGCCGGCTCGGCACCTCCACCTCGCGCCGTACGCAGGCGGAGCGCAAGCGCCTCGCGCCTCGACTCCGAGCGGAACTGTCCTGCGATCACCCGGCGTGCGACGCCGAAGAGCCAGGGCCGCGGCTCGGCCGGAACGTCGTCGAGCCGGCGCCAGGCGACGAGAAAGGTCTCCGCGGCGACGTCCTTGGCGCGCTCGGGATCGATCCGTAGCGCGGCGAACCGCAGCACGGCCCGGAAGTTCTCGCGGTAGATCTGCTCGAACCGTCGCTCTGTCGTCCGCCATCGATGGAGAGATGGCCGGCACGCGGCGGAAATTACAGTTCGCAGCTGTGATCGCTGCAGTCGTTTTCGACCTCGACGGCGTCCTGATCCAGTCGGAGGAGATCTGGGACGAGGTGCGCGAGCGGTACGTCGTCGAGCGCGGCGGTCGCTACGACGACGAGGTGCAGCGGGCGATGATGGGAATGTCCGCGCCCGAGTGGTCTCGATACCTCCACGAGGAAGCGGGAGTCCCGGAAGCGCCGGCGGACATCAACCGCGACGTCGTCGAGTTGATGCTCGAGGCGTACCGGCGCGAGTTGCCGCTGTTGCCGGGCGCGCAGGAGGCGGTGCGGCGGACTGCCGAGGCGTTTCCGCTCGCGCTCGCGTCATCCTCGAACCGCGAGATCTTCGAGGCGGTGCTCGAGCTCGCCGGGCTCACGGACTGCTTCCAGGCGACCGTCTCCTCCGAAGAGGTCGCGCGCGGGAAGCCGGCGCCGGACGTGTACCTCGAGGCGGCCCGGCGGCTCGGTGTCGCGCCGGAACGGTGCGCGGCGGTCGAGGACTCGCACGCCGGGATTCGCTCGGCGAAAGCCGCCGGGATGCGCGTGCTCGCGATTCCCGAATCCGAGCTATCCACCCGACGAGGAGACGCTCGCCCTCGCCGACGAGACCCTCGCCTCGTTAGAGGAGCTGACTCCCGAGCGCATCGAAGGCGTGTAGCGCCGGAGCGATCGCGGGGTCGAAGTCCTCGCGGAACATGGTGAAGATCGTGAGGTCGCGGAGGGGGCCGCCGCGGTGCCCGGGCAGCCGCCGGCGCAGCGTCGCCTCCTCGACGAAGCCGAGCTTGCGCGGCACGCCGAAGCTCGCCTTGTTCCGCGGCTCGATCCGGATCTCGATTCGGTCGGCCTCGCAGACCTCGAAGCCGACGCGCGTGAGCGCTGCCGACACCTCCGTCGCGATGCCCTGCCGCGTCGCGCTCGCGCGCACCCAGTAGCCGATCTCGAGCCCGCCCGGCCCGATGCGCGGATGGAGGCCCGTGCCACCGAGCACCTCACTCTCCGAGCGCGTCGAAGATGCCCATCACGAACGACGCACCCGTATCGAAGGCCGCGCGGAAGCCGCGCAGGAGCTCGGCCTTCGCCTCGACCGCCTGCGGCTCGTCGTGCGCCCAGTCCATGAAGGGCTGCAGATGCTCGAGGCTCGAGTCGAGCGCGTCCTTGAGCAGCGGCGCATCGGCCGGCTCCCAGCAGCGGATGACGAGCCGCTCCGTCTCGATCCGGTACGGAGCAGGCGGGCCTTCCCAGCTCACGGGATGCGCCCGACCAGCACGCAGCCGTTGTGCCCGCCGAGGCCCATCGCGTTCGACAGGGCGACGTCGACCTGCGTCCGCCGGGCCTCGTTCGGGCACGTAGTCGAGATCGCACTCGGGATCCGGGTGCACGTAGTTCATCGTCGGCGGCAGGACTCCGTCGCGCAGCGCGAGGACGCACATCATCGCCTCGACGGCGCCGGCCGCTCCGAAGCAGTGGCCCGTCACGGACTTCGTCGAGGAGACGGCGAGCTCGTACGCGTGCTTGCCGAAGACCTCCTTGATCGCCCGCGTCTCGGCCGCGTCGCCGAGCGGCGTCGAGGTGCCGTGCGCGTTGATGTAGCCGACCTGCTCGGGCTCGAGGCCGGCGCGGGCGAGCGCGCGTCGCATCATCTCGCCAACGCCGACGGACTCCGGGTCCGGCTGTGCGAGATGGTGCGCGTCGTTCGACATCCCGTAGCCGAGGATCTCGGCGTACACCGTCGCGCCGCGCCGCTCGGCCGCCTCGAGCTCCTCGAGCACGAGCGCGCAGGCGCCCTCGCCCATCACGAAGCCGGCCCGGGTCGCGTCGAACGGACGCGACGCCCGCGGCGGGTGCTCGTCCTCGGGCGCGAGCCCGCGCATGGCGCAGAAGCCGGCGAGCACGAGCGGATGGATGCATGCCTCGGCACCGCCCGCGAGCACGGCGTCGGCGTCGCCGCGCTTGATCACCTCCGCCGCTTCGCCGATCGCGGTCGAGCCGGTCGCGCAGGCCGAGACCGGCGCGTAGTTCGGGCCGCGAAAGCCGAGCGCGATCGCCAGCTGGCCGCTCGCCGTGTCGACGAGGACGTTCGGGAGGAACAGCGGCGACACGCGGCTCGGCCCGCGGTCGCGCAGCACGTCGGCCTCGTGCATGAGGCTGATGAAGCCGCCGATCGCGGTGCCGAAGAGGATCCCGACGCGATCCGGCGAGTACACGCCGTCGAGGCCCGCGTCGGCCACCGCCTCCCGCGCGGCGCCGAGCGAGAGGAGGACGTTCCGATCGAGCCTCCGCGCGTCCTTGGGCCCGGCGACCTGGCTCGGGTCGAAGTCCTTCACCTCCGCGGCGATCCGCACCGGGTACTCGCTCGCGTCGAAGGCGCGGATGAAGTCGATGCCGCTCTCGCCCGCCACGGCCGCGCGCCACGTCGACGGCGCGTCGGCGCCGATGGGCGTCACAGCGCCGAGCCCGGTCACGACCACCCTCCTCATCCCGCGAGGTTAGACGCGCGCTCCGCGCACGAGTTGCGCCTGCTTACGCGGTCTTCGCGACCGGGGCGTCGACGAGAACCGCGAACACCTTCGTGGGCTCGGTCTTTCCCTTCATGAGCAACTCGCCCTGAGCCTCGACGGCGATCCCGTCCGCGATGCCGCTCCGCGTGTTCTCGTCGATCAGGATCGGCTGCCCCAACTCCTTCGTATGCGCCTCCAGCCGCGCGGCGACGTTGACCGTGTCGCCGACGCAGGTGTACGTCGCCCGGTTCTGCGTCCCGGTGTAGCCGGCGACGACGCGACCCGAGGCGATCCCGACGCCGATCTCGATCTGCACCTTGTCCCGCGCCGCCTGCTCCTCGTTGAAGAGGCGGATCAGCTCGATCATCTGGCGAGCCGCAAGGACGGCCGCCTGGCGGTGGTCCTCCCGCGGCACCGGAGCTCCGAAGATCGCCATCAGGCCGTCGCCGACCATCTGGTTGACGATCCCGCGCTCGCCCTTGATCGCGTCCATCATCAGCATGTAGTAGTCGTTGAGCAGCTCGATCGTCTCGGCCGGCTCTCGCGCCTCCGCGATCGTCGTGAACGAGCGGATGTCGCAGAACATCGCCGACGCGTCGACGTGCTTGCCGCCGAGCGAGAAACCCGAGATGAGCAGATCCTCCGCCACTTCCTTCGTTGCGAACTTGCTGATCAGCTCGCGCTGCTGGTCGCGAAGGCGCTTCTTCTCGAGACTGGCGTTGATCCGGGCGTTCAGCAGCACCGGGTTGACCGGCTTCGCCAGGTAGTCCTCGGCGCCCATCTCGAGGCAGCGGACGACGCTGTCGAGCTCGTCGAGCGACGACGTCACGATCACCGGGATGTCGCGGAGATGCGGGTCGTCCTTCAGCTTCGCGAGCACCTCGAAGCCGTCGAGCTCGGGCATGAGGACGTCGAGCAGCATGAGGTCGAACGGCTCCTGCCGCAGCAGGTCGAGCGCCTCGGCGCCGTGCTCGGCGAAGGCGACGGTGTGTCCCTCGTGCTCGAGGCCGCGGGCGAGCAGGAGCCGGTTCACGCGGTTGTCGTCGGCAATGAGGATCCTGCCGGCGGCGGGAACCGAGACGCTCACGCCGGCGATTCCGAGCGGAGCGCCGTGAGCGCCTCCTGGAGCGATCGGTACTGCTGCTCGATCTGGTCGACGAGCTGCGCGGCGCCGTCGAGCTCGCCGGCCTTGGCGCGCTGCTCGAGGGTCCGGCACAGCTCGGCGAACCCCTCGGCGCCGAGCGTCGCGCCATTCGACTTCAGCGTGTGCGCCGCGCGGCGCAGCTCCTCGCTGTTCTCCTCGTCGAGCGAGCGACGCAGCGTTGCCAGCAGCTCGGGCGCGTCGGTGAGGAACGCGTCGATCACCTCGCCGAGGAAGTCGTCGCCGCCGAGGTCGCGGAGATTCTGCAGCGCGCCGTCGTCGAGGCTGACGTAGTCGACCAGTTCTGCGCCGCCGTCGCCGTTCCCGAGCGGCTTGGCCCGCTTGAGCGCCGCGACCAGCTCCTCGGGACGGATCGGCTTCGCCACGTAGTCGTCCATGCCGGCGGCGAAGCACGCTTCGCGATCCTCCGGCAGCGCGTTCGCGGTCATCGCGATGATGTGCGGGCGCGTCTCCTCCGGCCAGCGCTCGCAGATCCGGCGCGTAGCGTCGAGGCCGTCGAGCTCGGGCATCTGCACGTCCATCAGGACGACGTCGTACGGCTGCCGCTCGAGCGCCTCGATCGCCTCGAGCCCGTTCGTCGCCACGTCGGCGCGGTAGCCGAGCCGCTCGAGCAGGCGGAGCGCGACCTTCTGGTTCATCGCGTTGTCCTCGGCGAGCAGGATCCGCAACGCCGATCGCTCGCGCTTTCCGTCGGTCACGGTCTCGGCCTCGCCGTCGTCGCCGGCCCGGCCCCTCGTCAGCAGCTGCAGAAGCGTGTTGTAGAGCTGCGACGCTTTGAGCGGCTTCGAGAGCTGCGCCGAGAACACGCCTTCCACCTGCACCTGCGGCAGCCGGCCGAGCGAGGTCAGCAGCAGCAGGGGGAGCTCGGCCTCGCTGCGGTGCTGCCGGATCTCGCGGGCGAGGGTGATGCCGTCGATCTCCGGCATCATCATGTCGAGCACGGCGACGTCGAACCGCTCGCCCTGCTCGATCAGCTCGAGCGCGGCGGCCGGCAGCTCGACGGCCACCGGCTCCATCTCCCACGAGCGCGCGTGCCGCGTCACGATCTCGCGGTTCGTCGCGTTGTCGTCGACGACGAGGATCCGCTTGCCGGCGAGGTGCGCAAGACCGTCGTCGAGCGCGATCCGCGCCGGCACCTCGGCCGCCGTCACGGGCAGCGTGATGCGGAACGTCGAGCCCTTCCGCTGCTCGCTCTCGACCGCGATCGTGCCGCCCATCAGCTCGACGAGGCGCTTCGAGATCGCGAGGCCGAGGCCGGTGCCGCCGAACCGGCGCGTCGTCGAGGCGTCCACCTGGCTGAACGAGGTGAAGAGCCGCTCGAGCCCCGTCCGGCGGAATCCCGATGCCGGTGTCGCGGACGGCGAGCTCGACCCGGTAGGAGCCGCCGCCGGTCTCGACCGCGTCGACGAGCACGACGACCTCGCCGCGATCCGTGAACTTGACGGCGTTCGAGAGCAGGTTGAGCAGCACCTGCCGCAGCCGCGCCTCGTCGCCGACGATCCCGACCGGAGCGGCCTCGTCGATCAGGCAGCCGAGCTCGAGCTCCTTCTCCCACGCGCGCGGCGCGACGATGTCGAGTGCGCCCTCGACGCAGTCGCGCAGGTTGAACGGCTCCTGCTCGAGGTCGAGCTTGCCGGCCTCGATCTTCGAGTAGTCGAGGATGTCGTCGATCACGTGCAGCAGCGCGTCGCCGCTCGAGTGGACGACCTCGGCGAACTCGCGCTGCTCGCCGGTCAGATCCGTGCCGAGCAGAAGGTCGGTCATGCCGATCACGGCGTTCATCGGCGTCCTGATCTCGTGGCTCATCGTCGCGAGGAAGGCGCTCTTCGCCTGCGTCGCGGCCTCGGCCTCCTGTCGCGCGCGCTGGAGCTCGGTGATGTCGTGGTAGATCGCGTAGAAGCCGACGCCGTCCCGGTCGAACCGCAGCGGGACGAGCTCCATCTCGACATCCAGGAGCGTGCCATCCTTGGCCGCACGACGAGTGATGCGACGAGTCCGACCCTGCCCCAGCGCCTCCACTGTGACCTCGCGGCTCTCGCTCCGGAGCTCCGCCGGGACGACCAGCTCGTCGATGGTTTGCCCCACCGCTTCGTCCGCGGCGTAGCCGAAAAGCCGCGCAGCGGCGGGGTTCCAGCCCGTCACACGCTCGTCGGCGTCCATCACGACGACCGCTGCCGGGCTGACCTCGACGAGCATCTCGAGGTACTGCTTCTGGCGGTCTACCTCGGAGAACAGGCGCGCGTTCTGGATCGCGACCCCGACGTTGGCGGCGAGCGTCGCGAGGAGCCGCGAGTCGGCCTCGCCGAAACGGCCCTCCTCCGCGATGCTCTGGACGCTGATCGCGCCGATCGCGCTGTTGCCGGCGAGGATCGGGACTCCGAGATACGAGAGCGAAGGCGTTCCGATGCTGGCCTGCCCCTCGAGCTGCTCCTTCCGGTTCAGGAGCAGCGGCTCGCGGGACTCGATGATCTGCGACGTCAGCCCTTCGCCGTAGACCATCGGAGCTTCCGACCGGCGCTCGCCGCTCTCGTAGTAGTAGGCGAACTCGATCGTCGCGGCGGCTTCGTCGTGGAGGGCGACGTAGGCGATGTCGGCGTCGAAGGTCAGGCGAACCTGCTCGCCGACGAGCTCGATCAGCGCGTCGAGGTCGAGCTGCGACGAGAGCGCCTGGCCGACGCTGTTCACCGTCGCGAGCTCGCCCACCCGCTGCCTCGTCTCGTGCACGAGCCGCGCGTTCTCGAGCGCCACGCTGAGGCTCCCCGCCAGCGTCGTCAGGAGCTGCTGGTCGGACTCGCCGAAGGCGTGCTCCCGGTCGACGTTCTGGAGCGAGATCACGCCCGTCGCCTTCCGGCCGGCGACGAGCGGGACGAAGAGCGCCGACCTCGGCCACTCGCCGGCCAGGATCGTGCTGCCGTACCGCTCCGCTTCGGCCTCCATGTTCTCGGCGACCAGCAGCGCCCGGCGCGTCTCCAGCACGTGCCTCGAAAAGCCCGCCGCCGGTGCCGGCTCGGCCTCGAGCCGCTCTCCCCGCTCGATGATGTACGGGAACTCCATCAACCCCGTCGCCTCGTCGAGTGTCCCGATCGTCATCGTGTGCGCGTCGAAGACGTCCCGGATCCGGTCCCCCGCCGCGTCGTAGATCGCCTGCGGCTCGAGCTCACCGGCAATCGCGTCCTGCACCCCGTTGATCAGCGCGAGCTCGGCGTTCCGCTGCCGCGTCTCGTGCACCAGCCGCGCGTTCTCGAGCGCCACGCTCAGGCTGCCCGCCAGCGTCTCGAGCAGCTGCTGGTCGGACGCGCCGAAGGCATGCTCGCGATCGATGTTCTCCAGCCCGATCACGCCGATCGCCTTCCCGCCGGTCACAAGCGGGACGAAGAGGAGCGACTTCGTGTCCTCGCCGACCGGAATCGTGCTTCCGTATTGCTCGGACACCACGTCGAGGTTCTCCCCGATCAGCAGCGATTCCCGCGTCGTCAGGACATGCTTCGAGAAACCGGTCGGCGGGGCCGCCTCCACCTGCAGCCGCTGCCCGCGTTCGATGATGTAGGGGAAGTGCTGTAGCCCGGTCGCTGCGTCGAGCGTGCGGATCGAGACGACCTGGGCGTCGAAGATCGCCTGGATCCGGTCGCCCACCGCGTCGTAGATCGCCTGCGGGTCGAGCTCGCCGGCGATCGCCTCCTGAACGCCGTTGATCAGCGCGAGCTCTGCGTTCCGCTGCCGCGTCTCGTGCACGAGCTGTGCGTTCTCGAGCGCCACGCCCAGGCTGCCGGCGATCGTCGCAAGGAGTCGCTGGTCGGAGTCGCCGAACGCGTGCTCCTGGTCAAGGTTGTGGATCGAGATGACTCCGGTGACGCGGCCGCCGACGAGCAGCGGCTGGAAGATCGCCGAACCGTGCGACGGCTCGCCGGTGACAGCCACCGGGTTGCCGTACTCGGCGAGCGCCGCGTCCATGTCTTCCAGGATCGCGAGCGGTTGACGCGTCTCCATCACGTGCTTCCGGAAGCCGACGATCGGCAGCGTCACGTTCGGGAAGTGGACGCCACGCTCGATCTGATAGACGAAGCGGAGGATGTGCGCCGTTTCGTCGTGCACGGCGATGTCGATCGCCTGCGCCTGGAAGACCTCCCTCAGCTTCTCGCCGACTACGTCGTAGATGGCCTGCTGATCGAGCTCTCCCGCGATCGCGTCCTGGACGCTGTTGATCAGCGCGAGCTCGGCATTCCGCTGCCGCGTCTCGTGCACGAGCCGCGCGTTCTCCAGCGCCACGCTCAGGCTGCCGGCCAGCGTCTCGAGGAGCTGCTGGTCGGACTCGCTGAAGGCGTGCTCGCGGTCGGCGTTTTGGAGCGAGATCCACCCTCTGCCTATGCCTCCGGCGACGAGCGGCACGTACAGCCCGGACTTCGGCGGGATCCCGACCGTTTCCATGCCGCGCTTCTTCCCCTCGGCCGCCATGTTCTCGTTGATCAGCAGCGGCTCCTGGGACTCGAGGAGAAGCCGGCGGAACCCGACCAACGGCAGTGGACTGTCCGGGAGACGCACACCGTGCTCGACCCCGTACGGGAAGTGCACCAGACCGTCCGACTGGTCGTAGACGGCAATGTCGACGAGCTGCGCGTCGAAGACCTCCCGAATCCGGTCGCCGACGGCGTCGTAGATCGCCTGCATCTCGAGCTCGCCGGCCAGGGCGTCCTGCACGCCGTTGATCAACGCGAGCTCGGCATTCCGCTGCCGCGTCTCGTGCACCAGCCGCGCGTTCTCGAGCGCCACGCTGAGACTCGCCGCCAGCGTCTCCAGAAGCTGCTGGTCCGACTCGCTGAAGGCGTGTTCCCGCTCGATGCTCTGAAGGGAGATCACGCCGGTCGCCTTGCCGCTGATCACGAGCGGCACGTAGAGCACCGACTTCGGCATCTCGCCCGACAGCACCGGGTTGCCGTACTGCTCGGCGACGCCGGCGAGATCCTCGTCGATCCGGAGCGACTCGCGGCCCTCGATAACGTGCTTGCGGAAGCCCATGAGCTCGATCGGCTCGTCCGGCGACCGCTCGCCGCGCTCGATCGCGTAGGGGAAGTGGATGAGCCCGGACGCCTCGTCGTACATGGCGATGTCCACGACCTCCGCGTCGAAGACGTCCCGGATCCTGTCGCCTACCGCGTCGTAGATCGCCTGCAGCTCGAGCTCGCCCGCGAGCGCATCCTGGACGCTGTTGATCAGCGCGAGCTCCGCGTTCCGCTGCCGCGTCTCGTGCACCAGCCGCGCGTTCTCGAGCGCCGCGCTCAGACTGCTCGCGAGCGTGGTCAGCAGGCGCTGGTCCGCATCGTCGTACGCGTGCTCGCGGTCGAAGTTCTCGAGCGAGATCACCCCGGTCGCACGCCCTCCCGTCACGAGCGGCACGAAGAGGAGCGACTTCGGCTCTTCTCCGGCGACGAGGTAGCTGCCCAGCCGCTCGACTTCGGTGGCGACGTCCTCGTTGATCATCAACGGCTCGTGGGTCTCGATGACGTGGCGAGTGAACCCGCTGCCGAGCGACTGCGGCTCGGTATTGAGGCGCTCGCCGCGCTCGAGCAGGTACGGGAAGCTGACGAGCCCGGTCGATTCGTCGACGACCGCGATCGCGGTTCCCTGAGCGTCGAAGATCTCCTGGATCTTGTCGCCGACGACCTCGTAGATCGCCTGCATCTCGAGCTCGCCGGCGAGCGCCGCCTGCACGCTGTTGATCAGCGCCAGCTCGGCGTTCCGCTGCCGGGTCTCCTCGATCGCGCGCGCCCGCGAGAGGGCAACGCCGACGTGCTGTCCGACATAGGC
Source organism: uncultured Actinomycetes bacterium (assembly GCA_963794255.1). Lineage (GTDB taxonomy): Bacteria > Actinomycetota > Thermoleophilia > Gaiellales > Gaiellaceae > Palsa-739. Next base: position 353,257 of record CAWCDC010000010.1, read on the forward strand.
AAGCAACTCCTCGTCCTGCTCGGTATAGAGGAGGTCTTTCGCGTAGGACGCCACGGTGAGTACGCCGACGGCACGGCCCTCGGCCGACCGCAGCGGGACGCCGAGCCAATCCTCGGTCACATCCCCGACCAGGTCGACTTCTCCTTGCCCCACAAGCTCCAGGAGCCCTGCGGCCGGAAGATGCAGCGGCTTGCCGGTTCGGAGAATGTGTGCCGTGAGCCCGCGCGCCTCGCCCTTGCCGAACTCGAACCAATGGTGCGGGTCCGGCACGTCGGGGTCGTCCTCGTCGCCGAAGTACGGCCAGCTGATGAGCCCGCGCTCCTCGTCGTACAGCGCGATGAAGAAGTTCTTCGCGTCCATGAGCTCGCCGACGACCTCGTGGATCGCTCGGTAGAACTCCTCCATGTCCTGCGCGGCGCTCGCCAGCTCCGCGATGCGGAAGAGCGCGCTCTGGACCTTCTCCGCATTGTTGCGCGCCACTGCCCCGAGTATCGCGCTCTCGGAACGACTCGTCTAGTTTGGACGGGATGGCTGACGCGCCCGGGCCGAACGTCCCGTTCCCGCCGATGGAGGCGGAGCTCGTCTCGGAGCTTCCGGCCGGCGGCGGCTGGCGCTACGAGCCGAAGTGGGACGGCTTCCGCGGCGTGCTCGAGAACGACGGCGGCGAGCTCGCGCTCTGGTCGCGCAACGGCCGGCCGCTACTGCGCTACTTCCCCGAGCTGCGGCCGCTCGGCGAGCTGATGCCGCCGCACTCTGCGCTCGACGGCGAGATCGTGATCGCGCGCGACGGCGCGCTCGACTTCGACGCGATGCAGATGCGCCTCCACCCGGCCGAAAGCCGCGTCCGCAAGCTCGCCGCCGAGATCCCGGCCACCTTCGTCGCCTTCGACCTCCTGCTCTGGAAGGGCAAGCCCGTGCACGAGCGCCCGATCGAGAAGCGGCGCGCCGAGCTGGAGAAGATCGGCCGCGCTTTCGAGCTCTCTCCCGTCTCGGACGACGTCGAGCAGGGGAACGAGTGGCTCCAGACGTTGCAGGCCGCGGGCTTCGACGGCGTCGTCGCGAAGCGGCTCGGCCTCGCGTATCTCCCCGGCTCGCGCGACGGCGTCGTCAAGGTCAAGCCGCACAAGACGGCGGACTGCGTCGTCGCCGGCATCCGCTGGAAGAAGGGCGGCCGCGAGACGATCGCCACGCTGCTGCTCGGCCTCTACGGCGACGACGGCCACCTCGACTACGTCGGCTCAGCCGCGGTGGGCGCGAAGAACCAGGCCGAGATCGCCGCGAAGGTGCTGCCGCTCGTCGACCAGAAGAACGACCGGCGCTTCAGCGAGCCGAACCGCTGGGGCTCGGGCGAGCTCGAGGAAACCGCGCTCGAGCCGAAGCTCGTCGTCGAGGTGCGCTTCGACAAGCTCGAGAAGCATCGCTTCCGCCACGGCACGCGCCTCCTCCGCTTCCGTCCGGACAAGGATCCGCAGGACTGCACGTGGCGCGAGGTGCGTCCGGCGCGCCGGCCCGACGACCTCGCGGTGGAGGACTTGCTCCGCTGAGGCGGGACGTCACGCTTCCGTGACGGTGTCAGACACCGTCACGTAACGGCAACGCGATAGTCACGACTTCTTCGCGCGCGAGGGCTGCACGCGCTTCGGCTCGCCGGGCATCTTCGGGAAGTTCGGTGGATACGGCGCCTCGCCGGTTCCCTCGGCCTCCTCGCGCTCGACCCACTCGAGCAGCTTGCGCAGGTCGCAGACGGCGTCGTCGATGCCGGCCTGGACGTCGCCGAGCTCGGCGAAGCGCGCCGGCATCGTGGCCATGGTGAAGTCCTCGGTCTCGAGCTCGTCCAGCTCGTCCCAGCGGAACGGCGCCGAGACGGTCGCGTCGGGGCGGGCGCGAACCGAGTAGGCCGAGGCGATCGTCCGGTCGCGCGCGTTCTGGTTGTAGTCGATGAAGACGCGCTCGCCTCGCTCCTCCTTCCACCAGGCGGTCGTGACGAGCTTCGGCGCCCGTCGCTCGACCTCGCGGGCGAACGCGAGCGCGCCGCGCCGCACCTCGCGGAAGCCCCACTTGGGCTCGATCCGGCACGCGACGTGGATGCCGCGGTTGCCCGACGTCTTCGGCCAGCCGACGAAGCCGAGCTCGTCGAGCGTCTCCCTGACGAGCGCTGCAACCTGCTTTGCCTCCGCGAAGCCGGTTCCGGGCTGCGGATCGACGTCGATGCGGAGCTCGTCGGGGTGCTCGACGTCCCGGCGCCGCGACGGCCAGGGATGAAAATCGATCGTCGCGAGATTCGCGGCCCAGGCGACCTGCGCGAGCTCGGTGACGCAGAGCTCGTCGGCGGTGCGACCCGAGGGGAACGTGACCGTCGCCGTCTCGATCCAGTCGGGCCGGTGCTTCGGCACGCGCTTCTGGTAGATCGCCTCGCCCTCGGCGCCGTCCGGATGCCGCTTCAGCTGCGTCGGCCGCTCGTAGAGCACGCGCACGATCCCTTCGCCGACCGTGAGGTAGTACTGGACGAGGTCGAGCTTCGTCTCGCCGCGCGTGCGGAAGAAGACCTTGTCCGGGTTCGTCACCTTGACGGTGCGCGACCCGACCTCGAGCTCCACGAACGGCGATTCCGGCATTTCCGGGGAGTATCGTGGACGACGTGCTCGAGGATTCGCATCCCGCGACACTCGCTCTGGAGCCTCTCGACGACTACGTCGTCGTCGAGTACGCCGACGAGGAGGCGGAGACCCGCGCCGGGCTCATCCTCCCCGCGAACCTCGAGGCGCAGTGCCGCAGCGGCATCGTGATCGCGGCAGGACCGGCAGCCGACGGTCTGACGCCCGGCGACAAGGTGCTGTTTCCGAAGGATTCGGGCTACGACGTCCGCCTCGCCGGCATGGCCCAGAAGGTGCTGCGCCGCGGCGAGGTGATCGCTCGCATCCACGACTGAAACGGACATGCCCGGTGTCAGACACCGGACACGTCCGCAAGGTGTTCGGCCGCGCGCCGGCGGCTTTGCCGCCGGCGTTTGCAGCCTTGAGACGGAGAGGGCGGGATTTGAACCCGCGACGCACCTTTCGGCACGTACGCGATTTCCAGTCGCGCTCCTTAGACCGCTCGGACACCTCTCCCGAGGTCGCCCAGCGTGGGCAGCCCAGCGTAACCGTCACGATAGGAGCGTGGAACTGAGTCGCGGCGTCCTCGTCACCGGTGCGAACGGCCAGCTCGGTGCAGCGCTGTGCGAGGAGTTCGGCGCGGTTACGACGGTCGTTCCCCTGACCCGCGCCGAGTGGGACGTGACGCTGCCGCCGCCGGCCGGGCTCCCGCAGATCGACCTCGTGTTGCACGCCGCGGCCTGGACGGACGTCGACGGCGCCGAGGCGTCTCCCCAGGACGCGGCGGCTGTGAACGTCGGCGGGACGCAGCACGTGCGGGAGCTCGGCGCGCCGCTGGTGCTCTTCTCGACGGACTACGTCTTCGACGGGCACAAGCGGGAGCCGTATCTCGAGTCCGACGCGCCGGGTCCGCTCTCGGTCTACGGCCGCACGAAGCTCCAGTCCGAGGCGGTCGCCGGAGACGAGGCCTGGATCGTCCGCACCTCCTGGCTCCACGGCTGGGCGGGCACGAACTTCGTGCGCACGATGCTGAGGCTGGGGGCTGCGCGAGACGAGGTCGCGATCGTCGACGACCAGCGCGGCTCGCCGACCTACGTGGGTCACCTGGCGGCAGCGGTGCGCGAGCTCCTCGACCTGCCGCGCGGCCTCTGGCACCTCTCGGGCGGCGGCGACTGCACGTGGGCCGAATTCGCGGAGGCGATCTTCGAGGACGCGGGCCTCGATTGCCGAGTCCGGCGGATCTCGAGCGCCGAGCTCGGGCGGCCGGCGCCTCGTCCGGCGTACTCGGTGCTGCAGAGCGAGCGGCCCGGCGCGCTGGAGCTACCGCACTGGCGCGAAGGGCTCCGCGCCTGTCTGGAGCGGCTCGGCTAGCCGCAGGGAGGTGCGGCACATACCCGCTGGTATTCCGGTAAATCTGCCTTTAATCTGAGCGGGCTGTGCCCCGTCGCCCCTCACACCACGTCGACGACCCCGTAGCGGTCGGTCAGCGCCTACGCCGAGCGCGCAAGGCGGCAGGACTGACGCAACGGGACCTGTCGTTCGAGGGATGCACGGCGGCCTACGTGTCGCGCATCGAGGCGGGGGCCCGCGTTCCATCGCTGCAGATCCTCCGCGAATTCGGAAAACGACTTGGCGTCAGCGCAGACTTCCTGGCCACGGGAGGCCCCGAAGACGCCGACCTGAGCTCGGAGCTCCTCGAGGCGGAAGTTTCCCTACGGCTCGGAGACGAGGAGCAGGCGGCCCGGCTCTATGAAGCGGCTCGCCGGGCTGCGGACTCGCCTGCCGGACTTGCCCGGGCACAGCTCGGTCTCGGCCGAGTCGCTCTGCACCGCGCCAACGTTTCGGAGGCGATCGGGCTCCTCGAGCAGGCTCTCGATTCCGGAGCGCTCGGTGAAGCTGACGCGGCTACAGCTGCCAACGCCCTCGGCCGTGGCTACGCAAGCCATGGTCGCTACGACGAAGCGTTTGCCATCTTCGAGCGCTATCTCGACGAAGCACGCGCCCGCGGAGACCGTTTCGACCAGGTCCGATTCGGGATGCTGCTCGCCAACGTCTACGTCGACCAGGGCGACTACGGCCGCGCGCAGGCGACCCTGGGCGAGATTCTCGACCTCGCGCGCCAGCTGGTCGATCCGATGCTGCGCGCGAGCGTCTACTGGTCGCAGTCACAAGTCCACCTTTCGCAGGGAGACCCCGATCGCGCGGCCGAATACGCCCATCTCGCGCTCGCCACCCTGCGGGCGAGCGAACAGACGCTGGAGGCGGCGCGCGCGCTGCTGCTCCTTGCGTTCATCGAGAACGACCGAGGCAATTCCGGGGCTGCCCTCGAACTGGTCGACGAAGGTGAGCCGATCGTGACCGCAGCCGGAGAGGCCACGGATGGCGCAATGTTCGCGATCGAGCGAGCCCGCGCCCTCTGCGGCCTGGGCGAGGGCGATGAAGCCGTGGCACTCCTGCTCGGCGTCGCGCCCCGGCTTACTTCGGCGTCCCCCGGCGACGCGGCCCGTGCCTACGCCGCCGCCGCCGACATCTTCCGCCGGCAAGGCGACTCCGCTCGCGCACTCGAGCTGTACGAGCTCGCGGTCGAGCAGGCTCCGGTTGCCAACAGGCACGTGGCCGCTGCTCTGGCGGCGATGGCCGAGATCTACGAGGAGCGGGGCGAGGCCGAACTGGCCCTCGAGCTCCTCAAGCGCGCACTCGCGGCGCGCACCGGTACTCCGGCGTAGGGAAGTACAGGGCGATGCGAACGGCGGCCCCCGACGCCGTCGCTCACGTCCGGGTCAGGACTCCTCCAGCGGTGCGACCCCGAGCCCGTAGATGACCGCGATCGCCAGTGCGATCGAAAGCGCGGCGAACCACGGCGCATAGCCGACGATCACGAGCGACTGGACGATCACGAGAGCTCCCCAGAAATAGCCGATCAGTCGTCCGAACACGCCGCCTTTGAGCACCGAGGAGGCGGCCATGATCGCGACGACGGCGATCAGGAGATCCCACAGCCCCCAGGCCCAGTTCTGCCCCCCGAACAGGCCGCCCGTGAGGTTGTTGATCTTGTGGCTGTTGGCGAAGTACGAGATCGCCTCGATGATCCGGAAGAACCCGACCGCGTACAACACGACTGCGGCGAAGCCCGTCCAGCCCGAGGTCTTGTTGACAGTGTTGGCATAGGCCTGCGTCGACATTTCCTGCTTCCTCCTGTGTGGTTGCCCTCCCCCGCCCACACGCAGTCTGCACGCGAACAGAACTCGGCGCGGCCGGAGGCGTCGCGGGCCGAGAGCACATAACCTCGATCGTGTCGAGCCTGGTCGGGCGCGATGGAGCTGGGGGCCGGACTCCTGGCCCCGAGCGGCCCGCGCCTCGCCATCAGCGGCGAGCCGGGAATCGGCAAGACGACGTTGTGGCAGGCGGCGGTCGAGCGTGCTCGTGCGGACGGCGCCCGCGTGTTGGTCGCACGGCCGACCGAGTCGGAAGCGCGGCTCGCCTTCGCGGGGCTCGCGGATCTGCTCGCCGACGCGCCGGACGAGCTCTTCGCACGACTGCCGAGCCGCAGCGGGTGGGTCTAGACGCCGCGCTCCTCCGCGCCGCTTCGGAACGGCCGCCCGAGCGTCGTGTCGTCGGGGCCGGATTTCTCACGCTCTTGCGCGCGCTGGCCGGCGAATCGAAAGTCGTGTGCGCATCGACGACCTCCAGTGGCTCGATGCTTCGTCGGCGGCCGTGGTCGAGTTCGCGCTACGTCGGCTCGGCGAGGAGCCCGTCCGGGGCATCGTCTCGGTGCGCGCGACGGAGCTTGCGCGAGCGCCGCTTCCCGCGCTCGAACGCGACCACCAGGTCGAGCTCCTCGAGCTTGGACCGCTATCGGTCGCCGCCTGCACCGCGTGCTCACACAGGAGCTGGGGAGTGCGTTTCCGCGACCTACCTTGTGCGGATCGCGGCGGCGGCGGGCGGCAACGCGCTCTACGCGATCGAGATCGCGCGCGAGCTCAACCGCCAGGGCGAGCACGACCTCTCGGGCCGCGTTCCGGTCCCACAGGATCTCGACGCACTCGTGCGCGCACGCGTGCGCGCCTCCCGGCGACAGCGCGCGATGCGCTGCTGCGCGCCGCGACATGGCACGACCCGACACGGAGACGGTCGATGCGGTCGAGCTCGCTCCTGCGGAGGAGGCGGGGCTCGTTCGCGTGGAAGCGGACGGGCGCATCGAGTTCGTCCACCCGCTCTTCGCGTCGGCGGTCTACTCGGCCGCTCCTGCCGCGCGGCTCCGCGAAGCGCATCGCGCCGCCGCCGGCCTCGCGCGCGACCGGAGGAGCGGGCACGGCATCTCGCGCTCGCGGCGCCGGGCCGGACGCCGGGGTCGTGCAGGAGCTCCAGGCGGCTGCCCGGCACGCGCGCATGCGCGGCTCCCCGGACTCGGCGGCAGAACTGACCAGGCTCGCGCTCCGGCTGCTTCCGGCGAACGATCCGGCAGGCTGGAGCTGCAGATCGAGCTGGCCGAGCAACTCCATCTCGCGAGCGATTTCCCGGCTGCGAAGGCGCTACTCGAGGAGTTGCGCACGACGCTCCCACCTGGTGACCTGCGCGCCGAGCGCTCCTGAGCTCGTCGAGATCGAGTACTGGGGAAGCGGAGAGTCCGCGGCGACGGTACTCGCAGAGGAGGCGCTTGCGAACGCCCGCGATCCCATTCTCAAGGCGCGGTGCCACACCGTCGTCGCCGGCTATGCAGGCACGGTCGACCTGCCGAAGGCGGCGGCATCCGCGCGGGAGGCGCTGGCGCTGCTCGAGGGCGTTCCGGACGCTGATCCCGGCCTCCTCGCGGCGGCGTTGAGCGTGCGCGTGCGTGCCGACCTCTTCCTCGGTAACGGCTTCGATCAGCAGACGGCGTTGCGGGCGCTCGCGCTCGAGGAGAGAGCAGCCCGCCGGCGACAGTCGACACGCGCGTCGTCTTCAAGCTCGGCCAGTGGCTTCGCTACATCGACGATCTCGACGGCGCGCGTGCGCAGCTCAGGGACGCGGAGCAGCAGGCGCGCGAGGAGGGCGACGAGTCGTCGCTCGCCAACATCCTGCTGAATCGTGTGGTCGTAGAGACCTGGGCGGGCGACCTGGCCGGCGCGGCGGAGCTGGCGGAACGCATGCTCGACGCCTTCGGTCAGCACGGGGTCGGTCCGGAGGCCGGAGACGTCTGGCGCGCTTACGTGGACGCGTACGCCGGGCGGGTCGAGTCCGTGCGCGAAGCTGCGGCGAAGGCAAATCCGGGCGAGGCGCTGGTGGCGGCGATCTGGAGCAGTTGCGTGGGACTCGCCGAGCTCGCGGCCGGCGAGACGGTCTCCGCCGACCGGCATCTGACGGAGGCGCTCGAGGTGTTCGAAGGCGTCGACTTCCGCGAGCCGGCGATCTGGCGGGTCGACGGCGACGCGATCGAAGCGGCGCTGGTGGTCGGTGACCTCGACGGGCAGAGGAGCTGCTCGCACGGTTCGAAGAGCGCGCTGCCCGTTCGCGTATCCCGTGGAGTCTCGCCGTCTCGGCGCGGTGCCGAGGTCTGGTGCTGGCTGCGCAGGGCGAGCTCGACGCAGCCGCGAGGCTCTCGAACGACGCGCTCGCCGAGCACGAGCGCTGTCCGATGCCGTTCGAGCGCGCACGGACGCTTCTCGTCCAGGGTCGCCTGCAACGGCGACTGAAGCGAAAGCGCCAGGCGCGACTCGTTCTGGAAGAGGCGCGTGAGCTCTTTGCGCGCCAAGGCGCCGAGACCTGGCTCGCCCGCGTCGACGAGGAGCTCGACCGCGTCGCAGTCCGGCGTGCGCCCGAGGAGCTGAGCGCGACCGAGCTTCGCATTGCGCGACTCGCAGCCGACGGTCTGAGCAACCAGGCGATCGCCGAGCAGGTGTTCGTCAGCGTCAAGACGGTCGAGTCGAATCTGAAGCGCGCGTACCGCAAGCTCGACATCTCCTCACGGGCGCAGCTCGCCCGCGCCCTCGACGGTAGGGACGCGCAAACGATTTCGTAGGGTCTTCAGGTCTTTCTCCGAGCCGCCCGGCGGGCCATCGTGCCTCCATGGCGGAACATGCCGCGAGCTACGTCGCCGAGTGCTACTGGCCGGACGTGCGCGAGGAGGAAGTGCGCACGCTCGATCAGCGGATCGCTGCCTCGCTCGCCGACGACGTTCGCTACCTCGGATCGGTGCTGATTCGCGAGGACGAGGTCGTCCTCTTCCACTTCGAAGGCACCGCCGACGCGATCCGCCGGGTTGCGACGCGGGCTCACGTCCCGTACGAGCGCCTGCTCGCCGCCGCCGTCCAGTTCACCGAGGAAAGGACGCAGCGATGAAGGGAAAGCTGGTCAGACCCGCGGTCGTGACGGTTGCGATCGCCGGAGCACTCGTGGCAGGCGGCATCGCCTACGCCACCATCCCCGACTCGAACGGGGTCATCCATGCCTGTTACCACGCCAACCCCCAGGGGACCGTCGACGGATCGGGGAACCTGCGGGTGATCGATCCGGCCTCGACCAACAAGGACGGGTCGGCGTGCAAGCACGACGAGAAGGCACTCGACTTCAACCAGAAGGGGCCGCAGGGCGGCCAAGGGCCTCAGGGAGCGACGGGGCCGACCGGAGCGACGGGGCCGACCGGACCGACCGGGCCTTCCGACGTCTGGTCGGTCAACGGCGAAGGAGCGGAGAAGAACCTTCCGATTTCGACGTGGGTGACTCTGGCGACGACGTCGACGCTTCCCGCAGGGAGCTACTTCGTCCAGGCCCAGGCCGAAGCCTCCAACACCTTGTCGACGCCCAGCGAGTACAGCTGCCAGCTCGTGGACTCGTCGAACAACGACTACGAGGACACCAACGCGAACACCTCGGGGAACTGGGCGACCATCCCGGTACAGGCCGTGATCACGCTCTCCAGCTCAGACACGATCTCGCTCCAGTGCTTCTCCACGACGGCCCTCTCGGAGGCCTTCAACTGGCAGCTGGCCGCGATCGAGGTCGGGGCGGTGCACTCATGACGAAGCCGACATCGACGCACGGGAAGGAGCTCTTGACGATGAACGTCCAGCCTCTACGCCGCCGGCTTCCCGTTCTGTGGGTGGCCGCCGTCCTCGCCCTCGCCTGCGCCGGCACGGCGCTCGGCGCAGCTCGCGCCTCGAGCGTCCACCACCCGCCCAAGCCCAAGTCGAGGCTCGCCGGCAAGTGGACGGGCAGCTACAGCGGCGCCGTTTCGGGTCACTTCACCATCCACTGGAAGCAGAACGGCACGACGCTGCCGGGACCATCAAGCTCTCCAACCCGAGCGGGAAGTACGGCATCGGCGGCAGCGTGAAGAAGGGGAAGATCAAGTTCGGGGCGGTCAGCGTCGGCGCCAAGTACAAGGGCACGTTCCAGCGGGACGTCGATGTCCGGCACCTGGACGAGCCCTGAAGGCGGCGGCAGCTGGAGCGCGAGCCAAGGGCTGACGGCGATGCGCGGGAGAACGAACTAGCAGCGGGTGAGGAGCCGCCCCGGCCGGCGACTCCTTACCCCTGCGCCGCGGCCGTGCGCTCGCGCTTGGCTCGCGACGTCAGCGTTTGCCGCTTCTGTGCCGACAGCTCGACCTTCCTGAGCCGAATCGACTGCGGCGTGACCTCGACCGCTTCGTCCTCGCGGATGAACTCGAGCGCCAGCTCGAGCGACAACGGGCGTGGCGGAATCAGGCGGACGAGCTCGTCGCTCGCTGCGGCGCGCATGTTCGTCAGCTTCTTCGGCTTCGACGCGTTCACGTCGAGATCGTTGTCGCGCGAGTTCTCGCCGACGACCATCCCTTCGTACAACTCTTCGCCGGGCGCGACGAACAGCGACCCGCGCTCCTGCAGGTTGGCGATCGCGAACCCGGTCGCCTGGCCGCGCCGGTCGGCGACGAGGCTGCCGGTCGGCCGCGTGCGCAGCTCGCCGTGCCACGGCTCCCACGCCTCGAACACGTGGTGCAGGATCCCGGTGCCGCGCGACTCGGTGAGGAACTCCGTACGAAAGCCGATCAAGGCGCGTGCGGGGACGAGGTACTCCATGCGCGCCCAGCCGGTGCCGTGGTTCACCATCTCCTGCAGCCGGCCCTTCCGCAGCGCGAGCAGCTGGGTGACGACACCGATGAACTCCTCCGGGATGTCGATTGCCACGCGCTCGACCGGCTCGTGCCGCTTGCCGTCGACCTCCTTCGTCAGCACCTCCGGCTTGCCGACCGTCAGCTCGAAACCTTCGCGGCGCATCAGCTCGACGAGGATCGCGAGCTGCAGCTCGCCGCGTCCCTGCACTTCCCAGGCGTCGGGGCGCGCCGTCGGCAGCACGCGTAGCGAGACGTTGCCGACGAGCTCCGCATCGAGACGCTGCTTCACCTGGCTCGCGGTCAACCGCGTCCCCTCGGTGCCGGCGAGCGGGCTCGTGTTGATCCCGATCGTCACCGACAGGCTCGGCTCGTCGACCGTGGTCACCGGCAGTGGCCGCGGATCGTCGGGATCGGCGATCGTCTCGCCGATCGTCACGTCGGGCAGTCCGGCAAGCGCGACGATCTCGCCGGGTCCGGCTTCGTCGGCGGGAACGCGGTCGAGTGCTTCGGTGATGTACAGCTCGGTCACGCGCGCCTGCTGGATCGTCCCGTCGGCACGGCACCACGCGATCGGAGCGCCTTTGCGCAACGTCCCGTGGCGAATCCGCAACAGCGCGAGCCGGCCCACGTACGGGCTCGCGTCGAGATTCGTGACGAGCGCCTGCAGCGGATGCTCTGGGTCGTAGGTGGGCGCCGGGATCGCGTCGAGCAGCGTCGTGAACAGCGGCTCCAGATCAGGCGCGAGCTCGTCGGCGGCGAGTCCCGCGCGACCGGCCCGCGCATTCGCATACACGATCGGAAACTCGATCTGCGAACTGTCCGCATCGAGATCGAGGAACAGCTCGTACACCTCGTTCACGACCTCGGCCGGACGCGCATCGCTGCGATCGACCTTGTTGATCACGAGCACGACCGGCAGCTTCAGCTCCAACGCCTTGCGCAGGACGAACCGCGTCTGCGGCAGCGGCCCCTCCGACGCGTCGACGAGCAGCAGCACGCCGTCCACCATCGTCAGAGCCCGCTCCACCTCACCGCCGAAGTCGGCGTGGCCCGGCGTGTCGACGATGTTGATCCTCGTGTCGCCGTGTTGCACTGCCGTGTTCTTGGCGAGGATCGTGATGCCCTTCTCTCGCTCGAGATCCATCGAGTCCATCACGCGCTCGGCGACGTCCTGGTTCTCGCGGAACGAGCCGGACTGCCAGAGCATCGCGTCGACGAGCGTCGTCTTCCCGTGGTCGACGTGCGCGATGATCGCGACGTTCCGTAGGTCGTTGCGGCGAGCGAGCATGACGAGCGCTTCTCCTTCGGTTGGTTCGAGCGGAGGGGGAGGGATTTGAACCCTCGATCCGCCTAACGACGGATAACGGTTTTCGAGACCGCCGCATTCGACCGCTCTGCCACCCCTCCGCGGGTGGGCGCAGACCCGCGGCGGGCACTGCGCTAGCGGAGAAGGAGGGATTCGAACCCTCGATGGAGCCATTCAGCCCCATAACGCCTTAGCAGGGCGCCGCCTTCAGCCACTCGGCCACTTCTCCGAAGTCCGGACAGGGTACCTCTAGCCGAAGAAATTCACTGCCGCGATCATCAGCACGAAGAAGGCGACCGAGGCGATCACGAAGACGCCCATCCCCTGCGGGCCGGGGAAGTCGGGCTTGTAGCGCGGGATGAGAAACGACGACGCGAGCGCGAACGAGATGAAGAGCGCCGCGACCACGATCAGGCCGATCTCGTGGCCAACCGGAATCTCCCCGCCGAGTAGCACGCCGCTATTCCATCAGATCAGGCGTTCGCCAGGAGCCGCTCCTCGCGCCGCCGCCGCTCGCGCAGGATCCACCAGCCGAGGGCGACGAGGAGGATGACGGGGGCGAGCACGATCAGCGCGTAGAGGAGGATGATCCCCTCGAGCGCGAGGAAGTGCGCCGCGTCGCCGAGCAAGCGGCCGAGGCGGCCCTCCTTGTGATGCGTCACGACGGCCGCGCCCTTCTGCGTGGTGAGCAGGAGCGAGATGTCGGCGGTCGCGCCGGAGGCGACGGTGCCCTTGCGCGCGTGCTCGAGCCGCGAGAGCGAGCGGCGCGCGTTGTTGAGGCGGATCTGGAGGATCGCGCGCTGGGACGCGGGCAGCGTCGGGCTCTGGAGCGCGGTCACGTAGACGGCGATCGCGCGCTTCAGCGAGCCGATCTGGCTCGTCTGGCTGGTGAGCTGCGCCTGCAGGTCCTGGGTCGAGACCTGCTGCGAGAGGAGCGTGCCGAGGCCGCCGAGCCTGCCGATCGCCGTCTGCGCTTTCTGAACCGGTACGCGGAGCGACAGCACCGCGCTGCCGCCGCCGTCGTGCGACGCCTGGTAGCGGACCGACTGGGCGTAGCCGCCGAGCGCCGCAACGTCCTGCGTCGCCTGGTTGGTGGCCTTCGAGAGCTCCGAGCGGCCGGGCACACGCACCTCGAGCGAAGCGGCGGCATGCACGAGCCGGTTCCGCGGGATCTGGAGCGACTGGAGGGCGGAGCCGAGTCGCGGCAGTCGGGGCCGCGAGGGCGTCGCGTTGCGCGCTCTGGTGCGCCGAGAACGCAATGCTTCCCGTGAACGAACCTCGCGATGGATGGCCTTGCGGCGCACCGTTCGCAGCCGTGCCGGTGGTCACAGTCCCGAGATAGCCCGGCGGGACACGCGCAGCGGGGCTGAGCGCGCTCTTCGTTCGAGCCCGACTTCACGACGCCGTGGACGACCGCGGCCCCCACGGCGAGCACGACCGCGAGCGGCACGACGACGAGCGCGAGCCTCCGCTTCCTCGACCTCCGCACACGAGGCGCGGGCGCGCCTTCCAGCACTCGTTCGCGCAGGCTCTCGGGAGCGACGGGAGCAGTGGCCCGCAACTCGGAGACGAGCGCCTCGTATCCCTCGAACTCAATTCCGGACATCGCTCATCTCCTCTTCGAGTCGTTGCAAAGCCCGGCTGAGCCGGGTCGAGCAAGCTGTTGCACTGATGCCGAGAACGCGCGCCGCACTCGGGCCGTCGAGCTCGAGCAGCACGCGCAGCGCGACCACTTCGCGCTCGGCCGGTGTGAGCCGCCGCAGGGCTCGCTCCAGTTCGGGCGACAGACCCTCGGCGAAAACGGATTCCTCGATCTGCACGTCGTCGCGGCTGTACGTCTCCTCGCGCCGCTGCCGCCTGGCCTCGGCGCGGAACCAGTCGACAGCGGCGGAGTGGGCGATGCGGCACAGCCAGGTGCGAGGCGCGCCGCGGCGCGGGTCGAAGCGGCGCCAGCTGCGGAACGCCCGCTCGAACGTCTCGGCCGCGAGATCCTCGGCCGCCGAGCGATCGCCCGTGAGATAGACGAGATAGCGGTAGACGGCGTCCAGGTCTTCCGCGACGACGTCCGCGAAGGTCGGTGCGCTCATCCGACTCGGAGGTCGGACGGCTGCCGGCAGTGCGTTCACGTCGCTCATACGGCGCCGAGCCCTCGAAGTGTCACACCGGAACGGTAGGCCTGCCTACGCTGCGTGGCAATGCGCCGCCTGCTGATCCTCGTCTCAGCGCTCGTTTGCGTGGACACGATGCTCTACGCGGCGCTCACGCCGCTCCTCCCCCATTTCGCGCACACGCTTCACCTCTCGAAGGCGGGAGCCGGCATCCTCGTCGCCGCGTACGCGGCCGGCGCGCTGGTCGGCGGGTTGCCGGGAGGAGCCGCAGCAGCACGGCTCGGCGCTCGACGCGCCGTCCTCGTCGGCCTGACGCTGATGGGCCTTGCGAGCCTCGGCTTCGCCTTCGCCCACGGCTATTGGCCGCTCGCCGGCGCCCGCTTCCTGCAGGGAGTGGGCAGCGGCTTCACCTGGGCGGGCGCCTTCGCGTGGCTGCTCGCGGCGGCCCCGCGCGAGCGCCGCGGCCAGTTGATCGGGACCGCGATGGGCGCGGCCGTCTTCGGAGCGCTGTTCGGTCCGGTCGTCGGAGCGGCGGCTGCGCTCGTCGGCCGCGACGTGGTGTTCACGGCGCTGGCCGGCGTCGCCGTCGTTCTCGCAGCGTGGACGTTGCGGATCGAGTCGATTCCGCCGGACGCTCCGTCCTGGTCGGCGATGCGACGCGCACTGCACAACCCGTACTTCGTCGGCGGGCTCGTCCTGATGGCGTTGCCGTCGTTTCTCTTCGGCGTCCTCTCGACGCTCGCGCCGCTCCACCTCGCGGCTGCCGGCTGGGAAGCGGCCGCCATCGGCGCGGTCTGGCTCGTGAGCGCGGCGCTCGAGACCGCGATCTCGCCGCTCTCGGGCCGGCTGCTCGACCGGCGCGGCGTGCTGCTGCCGATCCAGGTCGCGCTCGCCGCCGCCGTTCCCGTCTCGATCGGTCTCGCACTCGGCCCGCGCCCGCTCGCCTACGTCCCGCTGATCATCCTGGCCGGCGGAGCGTACGGCGCGCTCTTCACCCCCGCCTTCGCGCTGATCGCCGAGGGCGCCGAGCGGAGCGCGCTGCCGCAGGGAATGGCGTTCGGCCTGATGAACGCCGCCTGGGCGACCGGAGCGTTGATCGGCCCGGCCGCCGGAGGCGCGGTCGCCGCCGCGACGGGCGACGTCGTCCCGTTCCTCGTCTCGGCGGGCTTTTGCGCGGACGGCACTCGTGGCGGTGCGGCGCGCGCGGCACCGCACCGTTGCCGGCCTGGCGCCGTCGGACCTCGCGCGCTAGCGGGGCTACAATCCGGCTCCTCAGGGCGCGTAGCTCAGCGGGAGAGCACTCGCTTCACACGCGAGGGGTCGCTGGTTCGATCCCAGCCGCGCCCATGAACCTCTTTCGCTTCTTTCCCGGCTACGAGACGCACATCTACGGCGGCGGGCGCGAGCCTGCGTTCCTGATGCTGCTGGCGTTCGTCCTCACGCTGGTTGGAACGCGGTTCTACACGCGGATGGCGCGGGTCCGCGGCTGGGGGAGCGCCCACGTCGGCGACGTGCACGTCCACCACCTCGTGCCGGGCCTCGTGATGAGCCTCGTCGCCGGCGGGCTCGCCATCGCGCTCGAGCCGCGCGAGGTCTGGGTGGCGTTCCTCGCGATCGTCTTCGGCGCAGGCGCGGCGCTCGTCCTCGACGAGTTCGCGATGCTCCTCCACCTCGACGACGTCTACTGGACGACCGAGGGGCGGCTCTCGATCGACGCCTGCCTGGCTGCGGTCGCGTTCCTCGGGCTCGCGATCGTGGCGACGTTCCCGCTCCCGTCCGACACGGCGAACGACCGCCTCGGCCGGATCCTCGGCGACGGGTTGATCGTGCTCATGGCCTGCTTCGTCGTCGTGACCCTGCTGAAAGGGAAGCTCAAGCTCGGCCTGTTCGGGATCGTGTTTCCGCCGCTCGCGGTCGTCGGGACGGCGCGGCTCGCCAAGCCGAGCTCGATCTGGGCGCGGCGCTTCTATTCGCAAGGCGGCCGCAGGCTGCGGGAGAGCGAGGAGCGCGCCGTCTCCCGCGAGCAGCGCTGGACGCAGCGCCGCAACCGCGTCTACGACCTGATCGGCGGCGCGCCCAGTCTCGGCTCGAAGCGAGACACGAACTCTCTGCCGAAGTAGCTACACCGAGTCGAGGTACTAGACGCGGGCCGGCCGGACGCGCCCGCGCACGTCGCCCAGCTCGACGCCGTTCGCGGCGCGACCGCGCAACACGACCTCGTCGCCGTCCTCGAGAAAGCGCTCGCCGCGGAAGAGCTCGATCATCGACCCTTCGGAGCCCGCCTCCGCGCCGGAGATCGTCCCCGACGCCATCAGGTCGCCGGTGCGCAGCCGCGCCCCATTCGACGTCGCATGCGCCAGCTGCTGCGGCAGCGTCCAGTAGAGCGTCCGGGCGTTGCCTTGCGGAGAGCGTCTCGCCGTTCAGCTCGACCTCGAGCGCGACGTCGAGCCCCCAGTCGCGCCCGCCTGCGAGATGCGGCAACGGCGGCGGCTCCTGCGGCGGCGCCTCGACGCGGGCGTCGTCGAGGAGGGCGAGCGGCGTCACCCAGGCGGACACCGAGGTCTGGAACGACTTGCCGAGATTCGGCCCGAGCGGCACGTACTCCCACGCCTGGATGTCGCGCGCGCTCCAGTCGTTGACGAGCACCACGCCGAAGACGTAGTCGGCGAACTCCTCGACCGAGACGGACTCGCCGAGCCAGGTCGGAACGCCGACGACGAAACCGAGCTCGAGCTCGAAGTCGAGCCGGCGGCTCGGCCCGAAGGTCGGTGCGTCCTCGTCCGGCGCCTTCCGCTGTCCGCGCGGCCGGACGACCTCGGTCCCGCTCACCACCACGCTCGCGGCGCGGCCGTGGTACGCGACGGGGAGCCAGCGCCAGTTCGGCAGCAGGGGCTCCTGGTCCGGCCGGAACATGCGGCCGAGGTTCGTGGCGTGCTCGAGCGAGGAGTAGAAGTCGACGTAGTCGGCGACCTCGAAGGGCAGTCGCAGGCCGGTTTCTTCCACCGGTACGCGAGGGCCGTCATGCGCGCGCGCGATTCCGATCGCCTCCCGCCACGCCGGACGGCCCGCCGCGAGCAAGCTCGTTCAGCGTCGGCCTGGCGAAGAGGTCACCCAGGCCCGAGAGGTCGATCGCCTCGTCGCCGTCGCGCCAGAGCAGTCCGTTCGGCCCCGCCCCGAAGCTCACAGGATCCCCAGCCCTTCGAGCTCCGCCACCGGCTCGAAGAACGAGCAGGTGCCGATCGAGTGGAAGAGCGAAGCCCGGACGTCCGCGAGCCTGGCGGGAAGCGCTTCCTGGTCGCGCCAACGAAACGACGTGGCGTCGAGCGCGAACGCAGGCGACCGCTCGCGCAGCGCCTCCTCCTCGTCGCCGAAGACCGACGCCGCGAGGACGTTGAGGAAGCCGTACTCGCCCGCGTCGGTCGGGTACGCATGGTGGAGACCGGCCGTCGCCTTGAAGACGAGTCCCCTGGAACGGCAGCCGCGGATGAAGTCCGCTAGCTCCTCGACAGCTGGAACGCGCTCGCCGCCGCAGCGGATCTTCGCGCGGAGGCCGCGCGCCGCCACCTCGTCGAGCGGGACGCCTTCGAGATAGACCGCATCGTCCTGACGCTCGCTGCCGGCCTCGACGACCGCGAGCGCGCGCGCCTCCTCCTGCGGGAGCTCGGAGAGCTGCGCCGCCGGCCAGACGAGACGGCCGAGCAGCCAGGCGTGCTCGCTCTCCCGCGCGCGCCGGTCCTCGGCGAGCGCCTCGGCGGGCGGCAGGCTCGCCGGTGGGAACATGGGCGCGTGGTCGAAGAACCTCGTCAGGAGCGCACGGCGGGCATCCTCGGGCATCCGGCGGGAGGCTACACTCGGCCCGGGCCAGGCCCCGTGCAGTGGGAGCCTGCGAACCGCGTCAGATCCGGGAGGAAGCAGCGCTAAGTAGTCCCTCCTAGGTGCACGGTGTGCCTGGTCCCTGATGATCGGCTCGTGGCTGCTCTCTACCGGAAATACCGCCCACAGAGCTTCGCCGAGGTCGTCGGGCAGGAGGCGGTCGTCCGGACGCTGAGCAACGCGATCGGGGCCGACGCGGTGCGCCAGGCCTACCTCTTCGCGGGCCCGCGCGGTACCGGCAAGACCTCGATGGCGCGCATCCTCGCCAAGTGCCTCAACTGCGCCCAGGGCCCGACGACGACGCCCGACGGCACGTGCCACGCATGCCGCGCGATCGCCGCCGGCACCTCACTCGACGTGATCGAGATGGACGCAGCCTCGCAGCGCGGCATCGACGACATCCGCGAGATCCGCGACCGCGTCGTGCTCCAGCCGGTCGAGGGCCACTACAAGGTCTACATCCTCGACGAGGCGCACCAGCTCACGGACGCCGCCTGGAACGCGCTGCTGAAGCTGATCGAGGAGCCGCCGCCCCACCTCGTCTTCGTCTTCTGCACCACCGACCTCTCGAAGGTGCTGCCGACGGTGCGCTCGCGCTGTCAGACGTTCGTCTTCCAGCGGCCGAGCCTGCAGGACCTCGTCAAGGTGCTGCGCCAGATCGCGGACGCGGAGGGGATCGACGCGCCCGACCAGGCTCTCGCCCTCGTCGCCCGCAGCGGACGCGGCGCGTACCGCGACGCGGTCTCGACGCTCGACCAGCTCGGATCCGCGACGGCGAACGAGGTCACGGTGCAGTCGGTGCTCGAGCTGCTCGGGACGGTCGAGGAGGAGGCGCTCTTCCGGCTCTGCGACCTCGTGATCGATCGCGACACCGCCGGCGCGCTGACGTACGTGGAGGAGCTCTCGGAGCGCGGCTACGACCTCGGCCGTCTCGTTCTCGACCTGATCGAGCACCTGCGCCAGCTCATGCTCGCCCAGCACCTCGGCGACGTGCCGGAGGCAGCGGCGACCAGCCAGGAGGCGCGCGAGCGGCTGGCCGCGCAGGCGAACCAGCTCGAGGAGGCCACCGTCCTGCGCCTCGTCGACCTGCTCGCGGTCGCGGTCGACGACATGCGCCAGGGCGGCGACCCGCGCCTGCCGCTCGAGCTCGCGCTGGTCAAGGTGACGCGGCCCGCGAGCGACCTCTCGCGCGAATCGATGGCCTTCCGGCTCGAGCGGCTCGAGCAGGGACATGTCTCGAGCGGCACCTGTCCAGGTGTCAGACACCAAGCCAGGTCCGGAAGAGCCCGCCGCTGAGGCTGTCGCGGAGCCCGAGCCGGAGCCCGTCGCTGTCCCGGTGCCGGTCGGTGCGCCGCCGGCCCTCGAGCTCTCGCAGCTTCAGGAGGCATGGACGCGCACGGTCCTCCCCGCCGTCGAGGAGCGCGGCGGAATCCCGACTGCGTCGCTGCTCCGCGAGGCGCACCCGGCCGAGCTGGACGGCGAGACGCTCACGCTCGAGTTCCCGCCGAGCGCGCAGTTCCACCTCGACCTCGCCCGCGATCCCAAGAACGCGACCCTGCTCGCCGACGCTCTCTACGACGTCACCGGCCGCCGGCTCGAGCTCGTCTTCGCGCTCGGCGAGGCGCGCGAGGCCCCGGTCGCCGACGACGAGCCGGCCGGCGAGGATCGGATCCTCGAGCTCCTGAAAGAGACATTCGACGCGCGAGAGACGGAGGGGTAGGCGATGGCTTCGTTCGACATGGAAAAGCTCATGCAGCAAGCCGCGCAGATGCAGGAACAGGTCGCGCGCATGCAGGACGAGGCGCGAGCAGGAGACCGCGCAGTCGTCGGTCGGCGGCGGCCTCGTCAAGGTGACCGCGAACGGCGCCGGCGAGGTGATGTCGATCGAGATCTCGCCCGACGCAATCGACAAGGACGATCCGGAGGCGCTCGCCGACCTCGTCCTGGCCGGCGTGAACGAGGCGCTGCGCTCGGCGCGGGCCGGCGTCGAGGCGAAGGCGGAGCAGATGCTCGGCGACATGGGCCTCGGCGACGTGGGCCTCGGCGGGCTCGGGCTCCCCGGGCTCGGCGAGTGACGACACCGGAGCCGCCCCCCAAACGCAGCCTCCGCGGCCGCTACCTGTTCTCGAACTGGCTCTGGGCGATCATCGTGCTCGCCCTGATCGGCGTCGTGATCTGGGGCTGGGCCTTCGACTTCAGCCCGAACTAGCCCAATTAGCTAGCCCCGCTCGCGGCGGAACCAGAGGGAGATCCGGCGGACGAGCCCGACCGGCTTCTGGTGCTCGACCGGGTGGATCGCCTTTCCCTCCACCTCGCGCACGTCCGCGCCGATCGTCTCGCCGAGACCATGGTGGTCGCTGGGCTCGATCTCCGCCGAGGTGGCCGGCTCGAGAAACTCGCTCGCACCCTCGAAGTCCGCGCGCGTGAGCGAGAGATCGACGCGGCCTTCCGTGATGGTCGTGACGCTCTCGGCCGGGACGTACTTCGGCTTGCCGAGAGCCGTCGCCGCCACCGCGAGCCCGTCGAAGATGTCCGCGTTCTCGTCACCGGAGACCTCGTCGACCGCGCCGACCTCGGTCCCGTCGGAGGCGTAGACCTTCCAGCCGGGCCTGATCATGAGCCAGGAAACGGGGTCGCCCACAGGTAGATCTTGCCAGGACTCGTCCGAAGGAGACGAGTACCCTCAGAGCGCATGCTGAGCCCCTCCGTCGACAACCTCGTCGCGCAGCTGACGCGACTGCCGGGCATCGGCAGCCGCACCGCGCAGCGACTCGCATTCCATCTCCTGCAGACGCAGAAGGAGGAGGCGCTCGCGCTGGCTACGGCGATCGTGGAGGTGAAGGAGCGCGTGCGCTTCTGCCGCGACTGCGGCAACCTCACCGAGGAGGAGCTGTGCGCGATCTGCCTCGACGCACGTCGCGACCGCACGACGATCTGCGTGGTCGAGCAGCCGGTCGATCTCGTCTCGCTCGAGCGGACGGCGGAGTATCGCGGCCTCTACCACGTGCTCGGTGGCGCGCTCTCGCCGCTCGACGGCGTCGAGCCCGAGCATCTGCGCATCGACGAGCTGATGCACCGCGTGCAGAGCGACGGCGTGGTCGAGGTCGTCCTCGCCACGAACCCGAACGCGACCGGCGAGGCGACCGCGTCGTACCTCGCGGGCCGGCTACCCGACCGCGTCCGCGTGACGCGCCTCGCGAGCGGGCTGCCGGTGGGCGGCGACCTCGAGTACGCGGACGAGGTCACGCTCGGCCGCGCGCTCTCGGGCCGCCGGGAGATGTGACGGTGGCAACGACGTCCTACGAGACCGTTCCGGAGGTCGCAGCCGACTCCGCTGCGCGCGGGCCAGACCTCGTCGTGATGAAGTTCGGCGGCTCCTCGGTCGCCGACACGGAGAAGATCAAAGGACGTCGCGCGCCGGCTCGTGC
Source organism: uncultured Actinomycetes bacterium (assembly GCA_963794255.1). GTDB lineage: Bacteria > Actinomycetota > Thermoleophilia > Gaiellales > Gaiellaceae > Palsa-739. Next base: position 374,634 of record CAWCDC010000010.1, read on the forward strand.
GGGCGCGCGAGGAGGGCCGCCGCGTGGTCGCCGTCCTCTCGGCGATGGGAGACTCGACCGACGAGCTGATCCGCCTCGCCCACGAGATCTCACGGCGCCCGCACCCGCGCGAGTACGACATGCTCATCTCGGTCGGCGAGCGCATCTCGAACGCGCTCTGCGCCATGGCCGTCCACGACCTCGGCCACGAGGCGATCTCGCTCACGGGCTCGCAGGCGGGCATCGTCACCGACACCGTCCACGGCAAGGCGAAGATCGCGGAGGTTCGCGCGACGCGGATCAACGAGGCGCTCGACGCCGGCAGCATCGTGCTCGTCGCAGGATTCCAGGGCGTCTCGGCCGACTCCCACGACGTGACCACGCTCGGCCGCGGCGGCTCGAACCTGACGGCCGTCGCCCTCGCCGCGGCGCTCGGCGCGGAATCCTGCGAGATGTACACCGACGTCGAGGGCGTCTTCACCGCAGATCCGCGTCTTGTCCCCCACGCCCGCCGCCTCGACGCAGTCACGTACGAGGAGATGCTCGAGCTCTCGGCGAGCGGCGCCAAGGTGCTCCAGCTACGCTCGGTCGAGTTCGCGCGCAACCACGACGTGCGGCTGCACGTGCGCTCCACCTTCTCCGACGCCGAGGGAACGTGGATCGTCGACGAGGAGGATCCGGTGCTCGAGAAGGCGATCATCAGCGGCGTCGCGCACACCGACTGCGAGCCCCTCTACCGCGTGCGGCGCATCGACGCGGCGCGGCTGTTCGAGCGCCTGGCCGCGTCGAACGTCAACGTCGACACGATCCTCCAGGTCGCGAGCGACGAGATCGTGTTCAGCGCACCGGTCGAGGATCGCGAAGCGTGCGAGGAGCTGCTCGCGGAGCTCGACGTCGAGTGGTCGATGCGCGACGACCTCGGCAAGGTCAGCCTCGTCGGCGCCGGGATGAAGAGCCATCCCGGGATCGCGGCGCAGGCGTTCGCGACGCTCGGCGGGATCGGGGTCGCGCCCGAGGTCATCTCCACGTCGCCGATCAAGATCGCCTGCCACATCCGCACCGAGGACGTGCCGAAGGCGGTCTCCGCGCTCCACGACGCGTTCGAGCTCGGAGCGGCGTGAGCGCGCAGGACGCCCGCATCGGCGTCGTCGGCGCGACCGGCGCGGTCGGCACGGTGACGCTCCGGCTTCTGCGCGAGCGCGGGTACGCGAACGTGCGCGGGTTCGCCTCGGCTCGCTCCGCAGGGCGGCAGCTCGACGGATTGACTGTCGAAGAGGCCACCGCGGAGACGCTCGCCGCCGGCGGTCTCGATCTCGTCCTCTTCTCGTGTGGCACGAGCGCCTCGCGGGAGCTCGTCCCGCCCGCCGTCGAGGGAGGCGCGCTCGTCGTGGACAAGTCGAGCGCCTACCGGCTGGAGGACGGCTACCCGCTCGTCGTGCCCGAGGTGAACGGCGACCGGGCGCTCGAGGCGATCGAGACCACGCGAGTCGTGGCGAACCCCAACTGCTCGGCGATCCCGCTCACCTGCGTCCTCAAGCCGCTGCACGACGCCGCCGGCCTCCGCCGCGTGCGCGTCTCGACCTACCAGGCCGTGTCCGGCGCGGGTGCGCAACGGATGGAGCAGCTGCGGGCCGAGTCGCCGGAGGAGCATGACCTCGCGTTCGACTGGACCTGGGAGGGCGACGAGACCGAGGAGGAGTCGAAGATCCGCGCCGAGTCGCGCAAGATCCTCGAGCTGCCCGACCTGCCGCTCAGCGCCACGACCGTGCGCGTCCCTGTCCTCGTCGGCCACGCCCAGTCCGTCTGGATCGAGACCGAGGACCAGCTCTCGCCGGAGCAGGCCGAGGCGCTCCTGTCAGCCGCTCCGAGCGTACGTCTCGTCGAGACGCCGACCCCGCGCGCCGCGGCGCAGAGCGACGACGTGCTCGTCGGCCGCGTCCGCCCGGACCAAGCGGCGGGAAGCAACGGGCTCGTCCTCTTCCTCGCCTGCGACAACCTCGTCAAGGGCGCCGCGCTCAACGCGCTCCAGATCGCCGAGCTCCTGCTGGAGCCGGCCGCACGCGCAGCCGCCTAGCGGAGCTGCACGTTCAGCAGAAGCCCCTGCACGCGGCTGAAGCCGTCCTTGTAGTCGCCGCCGACTACGCAGGCGCTCGGCGAGCTGCAGGTGACCGAGTTGAGGAACGTGTGCTGCTTGCTCGTGGCGGCCGCATTCTTCGGGAGCGCTGCGTTCACCGCGCGCATCCACTTACCGCCGCGCTCGCGAACGATCAGCCCGTGCGTCTTGCCCTTGCCGGAGTAGTAGCCGGCCGCGAGGCAGTTGCCGCGTGACGGGCACGAGACCGAGGTCAGGTGCACCCCATTTGGCGCCTTCGCCCCCGGCGGAAGGGCGAACGCCGACGCCGTCCACTTGCCGCTCCGTTCGCTCAGGAGCAACCCGTGCTTCGCACTCTGAGTCTTCACCACGTACCAGCCGACTGCCGCGCAGTCGCCCGGCGCCGAACAGGAGACCGACACGAGCGGCGCGTTGAACTCGTTGGGCTCGCTGTTCGGGACGGCGTTCGGCGGGAGCGGCGCCTTGACGCCTTGCGACCAGACTCCGTCGTGCTCCTCGAGGATCAGGCCTTGCTCCGCCCCGTTCTTGTCCTCGTAGCCGCCGACCGCCGTGCAGTTGCCCGCCGACGGGCAGGCGAGTCCGGTGAAGCCGAAGAACGGCGACGCTCCAACCTCGAGATCGCCCGTGGTGGACGCGTCGGCAGGCAGGAGCGCGTCGGTTCCGGCCGACCACGTTCCGCCGCTCTCCCTCAGCACCCAGGGGTAGATGCTGTGGCCGGCATCCTTGTTGGTGTACCAGCCGACCGCGGAGCATTCGCCGGCCGCGGGGCAGGAGACGAAGTACAAGCCGCCTCCGACGTCCGGCTGGTCGGGATCGGAGCTCGTGTCCGCATTCGCGGGAAGGTCCGGCTCCACTCCGGCACCCCACGTTCCCCCGCTCTCGGAGACGAGCAGAGGATGCGTCATGCGGTCGCCCAGGTAGGAGCCGGCGGCAACGCAATTGCCGGCCGAGGCGCAGGAGATCGAACGGAGCACCGGCGACGGGCCGCTCGGCGGATTTACCGGCGCCGCGTCGGACGGAAGCTCCACCCCGCCGAGTTTCCATTCCCGGCCGTTCTCGCTGCCGCGGACTACGTGCCGCACCCCGGCCAGACCCACCGCCTCGCATCTCCCGGCTGCCGGGCAGGCGAGAGAGAGGAGGGTCGTGCCTCCCGTTCCGGCGAGAACCGGCACCTTGCCTGCCTTCCACTTCCCTGCCTGTTCGGAATAGAGCCAGGTGCCGATCGCGGCGCAGTTCTTTACCGAAGAGCACGCGACCTGCTGCACGAAGCTGTCTGTCTTGGACGAGATTCCCCCCGGCCGGGGAGCCTCGATCGCCTTCTGCGTGACGCCCGCCGTCACGGCGACGAGGACTACGCTCGCAATGGCGATCGTGCGCACGCCGCGAATCTAGGCCGGACTTGTTACGGACCTGAGCGAATCTCGTAAATTCTTTGCTCAGAACCGCTGCGGCGTCGGTGCCGGCATGAACGCCTCGCGCACCTTGGCGAGCACGACCTCGCGCTTCCCCTCCTCGGCCGGCTGAAGGCCCGCCGAGCTCGAGGCGCGCGAGCTCGACGCGGCCCTTCGCGCGCACCGGCAGGAAGCCGAAGTCGGCGAGGAAGTCCGCCGGGAAGATCGTCTTGTGCACGTGGAAGCGCTCGTAGGTCGTCTCGCCCTCCGGATAGCGGTAGGCGAACGCCTCGAGCGCCCTGGCGCCGCGCTCGCGCGCGTCGCCGATCGCCGTGAGGAAGAGCGACTGCATCACCCACGGCCGCGACGGGTCGGTGAGATACGCGCACGTGACGAGGACGGCGTCGTCGCTCGCCGGCCCGGCGGGAAGCTCGCGCGAGCGCGGGAAGAGCTCGGCCGGCCCGTACTGCATCGAGCCGAGCAGCCGTCCGTCGTCGTCGTGGTAGACCGTTCCCCACGCGCCCCAGGCGTCCTCGGCGTCGTGGATCCACTTGCGCTTGTCGGCGCTGCGCCCGTTCCGCGTCTGCCACCAGATGCACTCGTGGCAGACGGTCGGCGCCGTCTCGATCGTCGCCCCGGTCAGCCCGGAGATCCGCGTGGTCATTTCTCGGGCCCCACAGCGTCGACGACGACCTCGACCACAGCGGGCTCGACGTCGGCCATGCTGCGGAGATATTCGCGCACGCGCGCCTGCACACGCCTGCCGACAGAGGGAATCGACGCTCCCCACTCCGTCACGAGGTGCAGCTCGACCCGAACCGCTCCGTTCTCGCCGGAGACGCGCACGGCATGCCGACGCGGCAGGGGACTCTCCGCGAGCCCCTGCACTCCGTCGACTCCCCGCGCCGCGTCCGCGGCGTAACGGGCGAGGATCTCGGTCGAGATCGACGCCTGACCGGCCATGAGCCCAGGTTAGCCTCCGCCGTCGAGAACGAGCTCGGTCGCCTCGGGCCGCGCGGCGAAGCGAAACGGGACGAAGGTGGTACCGAGCCCGGCGGAGACGTGCATCGTGGCGGCGGGGTTGCGGTAGACGCCGGAGGTGTACGGGGCGCCCGGATGCGCGAAGCGGAACTTCCCGCCCGGCAGCGGCAGCGCGATCTGTCCGTCGTGCATGTGTCCTGCGAGGACGAGGTCGAAGCGGCCCGGCTCGAGCACGTCGAGCACGCGTGGGTAGTGGCAGAGCAGGATCGACAGGTCGGCCTCATGCGCAAGCCGGTTCGGATCGAGCCGAGGGCGCCCGCGCACGATCAGATGCGGCTCCGCGCCGGCGATCCAGACCGTCCGGCCGCGCAACTCGATCAGCCGGCCCTCGTCCCGAAGCAGCGTCGCCGGCTCGAGATCGCGCAGGTCCGAGCGCCGCGCCTGCGGGTCTCGGCTGATGGCGATGTCGTGATTCCCCAGCACCGCGAACGCCGGCCGAGGCAGGATCCGCACGAGCCGCCGCAGCATCCGCTCGCCCCGCGGATGCGTGAGCAGATCGCCGCTGATCGCGACGAGGTCCGGCTTGCGCTCGTGCACCCACTCGGCCGCCTCCCAGGAGGCGCCGATTCCCGGCGACGGCACGCCGAAGTGAAAGTCCGAGAGGTGCGCGATCCGCAGGCCGTCGAGCTCTGCGGGCAGTCCCGGCAGCTCCAGGTCGAGCACCCGGCGCCGCAGCCAGCCGGCCTCGAGCAGGCCCCAGCCGACCCCCGCCGCGACGGCGGCTCCGAAGGGCCTCAGGCCTGTAGCCGTTCGAGCGCCGGACGCGGGTCGACGATGTGGCGCTTGAACTTCAGCTCCGAGTCCTCGAGCCCGGCGGCAACGCCGACGAGCTGCGCGAGATGCAGAATCGGCAGCTGGAACTTGCGTCCCGTCGAGGCCTCGAGCTTCGACTGCCACGCGTCGAGCGAGAGATGGCAGAGCGGGCACGGCGTGACCATCACGTCCGCCCCGGCCTCGAGCGCCTGCTCGATCGGCTGGATGAGCTCGCCCATCGCCGTCTCCTCGCGCGCCTGGATGATCGGGAAGCCGCAGCACTTGATCTTCGCCGGATAGTCGATCGCCTCGCCGCCGCACGCCTCGATGATCCGCTCGAGCGACCACGGCCGGTCGGGATCCTCGAAGCCGAGGATCTTCGAGGGACGCAGGATCTGGCAGCCGTAGAACGGCGCGACCTTGAGCCCCTTGAGCCCGCGGTGCGCGACCTCCTTCAGCTTCTCGTAGCCCGGGCCCTCCGCGATCTCCCAGAGCAGATGCCGTACCTCGACATTCCCCGAGTACGGCGGCACGCCGACGGTCTCGAGGTTCTCGTTCACGCGCGCGAGCAGGTCGGAATCGCCCTGCAGCATGTAGTTGGCCTGCCGGAGGTTGAGCGTGCAGACGTTGCAGACCGTGAGGAGCATGTCCGCGCCGGTCGCCTCGGCGTAGGCGAGGATCCGCGCGTTGAGGTGGAGGTAGTAGTCGGGCTCCGCCTCGTGGATGTCGCCGGCGCCGCAGCACGTCACCGACTCGAGCTCGACGAGCTCCAGCCCCACCTGAGGCGCGAGAGCCTGCGTCGACGTGTCGAGCTCCTTCGCCGACAGCGAAGCCAGGCACCCCTTGTAGTACGCAACTCTCTTCAGCGGGGTCTCGGTGGTGCTCACTCTGTCGATGCCTCCTCTTCGGGTAGCCAGGGCCTCGGCGCCGCGCCTTCGCGAGCGTAGATCTCCTCGAGCGACTCGGGCTGGTAGCCGTGGTCGAGCTTCGCCAGCGCGTGCTCGCCCTGCACGTGGCCGAGCGCGCCGCCGCGATCCTGCTCCTGAACGAGCTTGCGGAGATCGCGCGCCTCCTTCACGTCCTTCGCGACGTGCGGCGGGAACGGCGGCGGCACCTTGCCGTGCTTGAGGAGCCCCATTGCGAACTTCGTCTGCTTGATCGCGGCGACGACGCCCTGCGTCTTCGGCACGAGCTCGGTCTCGCGGAGCCAGCCCGTCGTCTCGGCCGACTTCACGAACCACTTCGCGTGCTTCGCGCCCATGTCGCGGTCGATTCCCCGCTCGACCGACTCGGCGCCGAGCTTCGCGATCGCGTCGCGCGGGTCGACGCCCTTGGGGCAGCGCTCGTTGCAGAAGAAGCAGCGCGTGCAGTCCCAGATCCCGTGCTCCGAGTTGTACGACTCGAGCCGCTCGATCGTCGCGCCGTCGCGCGGATCGCCGACGAAGCGCATCCCCTTCGCCAGCGCCTGCGGGCCGAGGAACTCGGGATCCGACTCCATCGCGTTGCACTCCGAGACGCAGCAGCCGCAGTTGATGCAGAGCGATTCCTTGTGGATGACGTTCATCCGCTCCTGTGAGATCCGGTACTCGCGGCCGTCCTCGGGACGGTCGTAGCCGGGCTGCAGCCACGGCTTCATCGCCATGAACTTCGCCCAGAACGGATTCATGTCGACGACGAGGTCCTTGCGAATCGGCAGGTTCCCCATGGCCGAGATGACCGGCACCTGGCCCGCCTGCGCGATGTCGTACATCCGCGTCTTGCAGGCGAGCACGGCGGCGCCGTCCATCCGCATGCCGCACGAGCCGCAGATCATCATCCGGCAGCTCTTGCGGAACGAGAGCGAGCCGTCGTGCTGGTCCTTGACGATGTCGAGGCAGTCGAGGAGCGTCGCCCACTCGGGCGCCTCGATCTCGTACTCCTTGAGCGCCCGGTCGCCGGTCGACGAGTCGTAGCGCCAGATCTTGAGCCCGACTTGCATCAGTGGTCCTCCCGGTGGCACTGGTGGATGTCTGGGTCGCGAGCACCAAGCGATGCAAGGACGCAGGGAGCGTTCGGGCCTCTGGCCCGGGCGCGACCGAGGACGCCGCAGCGCGCCGCGTGATCGCGGGCCAGACGCCGCCGTGTGTCGCCGGGCGGGCCACCTAGTACTTCTCTCCTGGGCGTCCATTTCGTCATCCGCACGTCCTCCCACGAGAGCTCGGGCTTGCCGTCGACCAGCCTCACCATCGTGTGCTTCATGAAGTTCTCGTCGTCGCGCACCGGATAGTCGTCGGGCCGCGCGTGGGCTCCACGGCTCTCTTTCCGCTCGATGCCGGCGACAACCATGCACTCGGCGAGGTCGAGCAGGAAGCCGAGCTCGATCGCCTGCGTCAGGTCGCTGTTGAAGACCTCGCCCTTGTCCTCGACGAGCACGCGCTCGTAGCGCTCGCGGAGGCCTGCGACGATCCGGCCCTGCTCCTCCATCTGGCGCTCGCGGCGGAAGACGCCGAAGTTCTCGTGCATCGTGGAGGCGAGCTCGTCGCGGATGCCGAACGGACGCTCGCCGTCCTTGCGGTCGAGCAGCGCAGCCAGCTCCTTCTCCGCGTCGCGCTCGGCCGAGTCCGGGACGTCGACGGCCGTGTGCGTGAGCGCCCACTCGGCCGCGTGCGCACCGGAGCGCTTCCCGTACGTGATCGTCTCCATCAGCGCGTTGCCGCCGAGGCGGTTGGCGCCGTGCACCGAGACGCATGCGCACTCGCCTGCGGCATACAGGCCCTCGAGCTCGGTCTGCCCCCAGACGTCGGTCGCGATGCCGCCCATGTGGTAGTGGGCGCCAGGTCGCACGGGGATCGGGTCGTAGATCGGGTCGACGCCGAGGAACGTCATCGCGAGCTCGCGGGACCCCGGCAGCCGCTCGATGATGCGCTCGGCGCCGAGGTGGCGGAGATCGAGCAGGACGTTGCCGTCGACGTCGCGGCCGGCGTCGATCTCCATCTGCTCGGCGCGCGAGATGACGTCGCGCGACGCGAGCTCCATCGTGTTCGGCGCGTAGCGCTTGAGGAAGCGCTCGCCGTCCTTGTTGAGGAGATACGCGCCCTCGCCGCGGCAGCCCTCGGTGATGAGCACGCCCGTCGGCGCGAGCGTCGTGGGATGGAACTGCATCATCTCCATGTCCTTGAGCGGCAGACCGATGCGCAGTGCCATGGCCATCCCGTCGCCCGTGCAGGAGTAGGCGTTCGTCGTCCCGGTGTAGAGCCGGCCGGCGCCGCCCGTCGCGAGGATCGCGGTCTTCGACCCGATCGTCTTCAGTCCGCCGTCGAGCAGGTCCCAGCAGACGACGCCCTGGCAGCGTCCGTCGTTCTCGACGAGCTGCCACGCGAAGTACTCCTCGTAGGTGGGGATGTCGCGCTTGCAGATCTGCTCCCAGAGCACCTGGATGAGGACGTGCCCGGTGATGTCGGCGGCATACGCCGTACGCGGCGCGCCGGCGGCGCCGAACGGGCGCTGCGCGATACGGCCGTCGTCGGTGCGCGAGAAGACCGCGCCCCAGTTCTCGAGCTGGTAGACGTCGGCGGGCGCCTCGTCGCAGAGGATCTGGATCGCGTCCTGGTCGCCGAGGTAGTCGGAGCCCTTGACGGTGTCGAAGGCGTGGATCTCGGGGTTGTCCTCCGAGGCATTCCCGAGCGCGGCGTTGATCCCGCCCTCGGCGGCGCCGGAGTGGGAGCGCGTCGGGTGGATCTTCGAGATCATCGCCACGTCCGCGCCCGCGTCGAACGCCTCGATCGCGGCGCGCATCCCTGCGCAGCCCGCCCCGACGACGAGCACGTCGTGCTTCGCGATCACAAGCGTGACGGTAACGAAAAGGGAAGCTCCCGTAGCCGAGGAACCGTGCGGGATGGACGCCCGCGCGGCAGCCGACCGCTTCCTCGCCTCGCCGACGCTGAGTCCGGCCACTCGCCGGGCCTACGGCAGCGACGTCGGGGAGTTCTGTGCGTGGCTCGAGGAGCGCGGCACCGACCTCGACGCGGTCGACGTCCGCGTGCTCGCCGACTACGTCGCCTGGCTCGGCGGCGCGCGGCGCGGGAAGAAGCTCGCTCCCGCGACGATCAGCCGCAAGCTCGCGGCCGTGCGCGCGTTCCTGAAGAACGCGCTCGGAGCCGAGCGCGTGCCCGACGCTCGCCTGGCGCCGCGCAGGGGACGGCGCCTGCCCGACGCCCCGGCGGCGGCCGAGATCGAGCAGACGCTCGAGGCGCTCGAGGGCGACGAGCCGATCGCGCTGCGAAACCGCACGCTCGTCGAAGTCGTCTACTCGGCCGGCCTGCGCAGCGCCGAGGCGGTCGGGCTCGACCTGGCGGACGTCGACTTCGAGCAGGAGCTCGTGCACGTCCGACGCGGCAAGGGCGGCAAGGAGCGCGTCGTGCCGCTCGGCGAGGAGGCGGCGCTCTGGCTCGGCCGCTACCTGCGCGACGCGACGGCCCGCGCTCGCGAAAGGCGCGAACGACGCGCTCTTCCTCTCGGTGCGCGGGCGTCGCCTCGACACGAGCACCCTGCGGCGGATCGTCCCCCACCCGCACCGCCTGCGGCACGCGTTCGCCACCCACCTGCTCGACGGCGGCGCCGACCTCCGCACGATCCAGGAGCTGCTCGGACACAGCTCCCTCTCGACGACGCAGATCTACAGCCACGTCGACCCGCGCCACCTGCGCCGCGTCTACGACCGCTCGCATCCGCGCTCGTAGCGCCAGAATGCCCTGATGCGCATCTCGGCGAAGGTCGACTACGCGATCCGGGCGCTGGCGGAGCTCGCGGCCGCGCCCGGGCTCGTGACCGCCGAGCAGCTCGCCTCGGCCCAGAGCATCCCGCCGAAGTTCCTCGAGAGCATCCTCTCCCAGCTGCGGAGCGGCGGGCTGGTGTCGAGCCAGCGCGGCTCGGCCGGCGGCTACCAGCTCGCGCGCCCGGCGGACGAGATCTCGATCGCCGAGGTCATCCGCGAGCTCGAGGGACCGATCGCCACCGTGCGAGGCGTCCGGCCCGACGAGCTCGAGTACGCAGGCGCAGCCGCCGGCCTGCGGGACGTCTGGCTCGAGCTGCGCACGCAGATCCGCGGCGTGCTCGAGCAGACGACGCTCGCAGACGTCCTTCACAAAAAGCTAAACGGCTAGCGCTTGCGACGCGTCTTTGCTTATGGCAATAATCAGCGCAGCAAATACCTACTAGACCTGTAGGTCACACCAGAAAGGATTCGCCCAGATGCGGAGATCCCTCTTCGTTGCACTGATTCTGCCCGTCCTTCTCCTTTGCGTGGCCAGCGCCGCGCAGGCACGCCGGGCCGGAACGACCGTGGCGCTCGTCGCCTACTCGACCCCGAAGCCGATCATGGCGAAGCTGATCACGCGCTTCCAGCACCAGCCCGCCGGCCAGGGCGTCTCCTTCTCGCAGTCGTACGGCCCGTCGGGCTCGCAGGCCAGAGCGATCGCCGCCGGGCAGCCCGCAGACATCGCGTTCCTGTCGACCGGCCTCGACGTCGACACGGTCGCCGACGCCGGCGTCGTCTCGAAGAGCTGGACGAAGGCGCCGAACCAGGGGATCGTGGCCGACTCGGTCGTCGCCTTCGTCGTGCGGCCGGGCAACCCGAAGCACATCCACAACTGGAAGGACCTGACCAAGCCCGGAGTGCAGGTCGTGACGCCGGATCCGTTCCCCTCCGGCTCGGCGAAGTGGAACGTGCTCGCCGCCTACGGCGCGATGCGCAAGACGGGCGAGAGCAACAAGCAGGCGATCCAGTTCGTGACGAAGCTCTTCAAGAACGTCGTCTCGCAGGACTCGTCCGGCTCGAACGCCGCGAACACGTTCTTCTCCGGCAAGGGCGACGTCCTCATCACGTACGAGAGCGAGGCGTACGCAGCCTTCGCCGCCGGCAAGCAGGGCACGCTCGTCGTCCCCAGGCCGACGATGCTGATCCAGCTGCCGATGGTGCCGACGACGCACGCATCGTCCGCGGCCAAGGCGTTCATCAAGTACGCGCACGCGCCGAAGCAGCAGAAGATCTTCGCTGCCAACGGCTATCGCCCGGTCGTGAAGTCGGTGCTCAAGAGCTCCGACCTCGCAAGCTGGAAGAAGAAGTACAACACCGGCCCGACCTTCAACATCCGGGACAAGCTGTTCGGCGGCTGGCTCAAGGCCAACAAGGTCTGGTTCGACCTCGACGGCGGCCGGATGGTCTCGATCGAGCGCGCGGTCGGAGGCCCCACCCATTAGCACCTTCGCCGCCCGCGCCGCAGCGCCGGCGCGCCGGGTAACCGCCGACGGACGGGCCAGCACGGGCCTGTCCGTCGGCGTCATCTCGACGTACCTGCTCGTCATCGTGGTGCTGCCGCTCGCCGCGCTCCTGTGGGAGGCGAAGAAGGCCGGCAAGGAGGGCTTCTGGCAGGCGATCTCCAACCCCGACGCCGTTGCAGCACTGAAGCTCACGTTCGGGGCGGCCTTCGTCGTCGTCCTGATCAACGCCGTGCTCGGCACCGTCACGGCGTGGGTGCTCGTCCGCGACGACTTCCGCGGCAAGTCGCTCGTCAACTCCGTGATCGACCTGCCGTTCGCGCTGCCGACGATCGTCGCCGGCCTGACGCTGCTCGCGCTCTACGGCCCGAACTCGGTGGTCGGGGTCCACCTCGCCTTCACGCGCGCGGCGATCGTGCTCGCCCTCTGCTTCGTCACGCTCCCGTTCGTCATCCGGACGGTGCAGCCGGTGCTGATCGAGCTCGACGTCGAGATGGAGGAGGCCGCGCGCTCGCTCGGCGCGGGCCAGTTCACCGTCTTCCGGCGAGATCGTGCTGCCGAACATCCTGCCGGGAATCCTCTCCGGCTCCGTCCTCGCGCTCGCCCGCGCGCTCGGCGAGATCGGCTCGCTCGTCCTCGTCGCCGGAGCGACCGTCCACACCACCGTCGCCTCGATCTACGTCTTCGACCTGATCCAGGACGGAGAGACCTCCGATGCCGCGGCGGTCGCGATGGTGCTCCTGGCCGCGGCCTTCGTGCTGCTCCTCGCCGTCGGCGCCCTGCGCTTCTACGTCACGAGGTTCGAACGTGCCTAGGCGGCTCGCCCTGCGCGGGGTGGCGCTCCTCTACCTCCTCGTCATCCTGCTCGCGCCGCTCGCGATGGTCTTCTACCGGACGTTCCAGCACGGGCTCGAGCCGGTCTGGCAGACGCTGTCGGATCCGCTCACGGTGCACGCCTTCGAGATCACGCTGATCGCCGCGGCCATCGCCGTGCCGCTCAACACCGTCTTCGGCGTGCTCTGCGCGCTGGCGATCGTGCGCCGGCGCTTCCGCGGCAAGGGGCTGCTGAACGCGTTCATCGACCTGCCGCTCGCCGTCTCGCCGGTGGTGGTCGGGTTGGCGCTCTACCTCCTCTACGGCCGCACCGGCTGGTTCGGGCCGTGGCTCGGGGCACACGGGATCCAGGTGCTCTTCGCCCTGCCCGCGATCGTGCTCGCGACCATCTTCGTCTCGGTTCCGTTCGTCGCGCGCGAGGTGATCCCGACGCTGCGCGAGCTCGGCAACGAGCAGGAGCAGGCCGCCGCGACGCTCGGCGCGACCCGCTGGCAGCGGTTCTGGCGGATCACCCTGCCGTCGATCCGCTGGGCCGTGATCTACGGCGTGATCCTCACGACGGCCCGCTGCCTCGGCGAGTTCGGAGCGGTCGCGGTCGTCTCGGGGCGGATCGAGGGGCAGACCGAGACCGCGACGACGCGCGTCGACGATCTCGTCCAGAACTTCCAGACCTCGGGCGCGTACGCCATCTCGGTCGTCCTCGCCGCGATCGCGATCGTCGTGCTCGCTCTGATGATGCTCGTCAAGCCCAAGGAGGCCGTCTAGGTGTCGATCGAGGTCCGCAACGTCAGCAAGCGCTTCGGCACGTTCACCGCCCTCGACGACGTCTCGCTCGAGATCCCCGACGGCTCGCTCACGGCGGTGCTCGGCCCCAGCGGCTCCGGCAAGTCGACCCTGCTGCGGATCGTCGCCGGCCTCGAGCGGCCCGACTCCGGCGAGATCCTCCTCTCGGGCGAGGATGCGACCCGGCTCGCGCCGCAGCGGCGCAACGTCGGCTTCGTCTTCCAGCACTACGCGGCGTTCAAGCACATGACCGTCCGCGACAACGTCGGCTTCGCTCTCTCGATCCGCAGGCGGCCGAAGGCGGAGATCAGGGAGCGCGTCGACGAGCTGCTCGAGCTCGTGCAGCTCCAGGGCTTCGCCGACCGGTACCCGTCGAAGCTCTCGGGCGGGCAGCGGCAGCGCATGGCGCTCGCGCGCGCCCTCGCGGCGAAGCCGCGCGTCCTCCTGCTCGACGAGCCGTTCGGTGCGCTCGACGCCCGCGTGCGGGCCGAGCTGCGCGACTGGCTGCGCCGCCTGCACGAGGAGGTGCACGTGACGACGGTCTTCGTCACGCATGACCAGGAGGAGGCGATGGAGGTCGCCGACCGCGTCGCCGTGTTCGACCACGGCCGCCTCGAGCAGGTCGGCGCGCCGGCCGAGCTCTACGACTCTCCCGCCTCGGAGTTCGTCCTGCGGTTCGTCGGCGATGCCGTCCCGCCTCGGCACGCGCCTCGTGCGCCCGCACGAGGTCGTGCTGCGGCGCTGGCCGAGCGACGGAGCGGTCGAGGTGGAAGTCGAGCGCATCGCCGTGCTCGGCGCCGACGCCCGCGTCGATCTGGTCGACGGCGACGGCGAGCGCTTCGCCGCCCGGTTGCGGCGCGAGCAGCTCGAGGATCTCGATCTGACCCGCGGGGAGATCGTCTGGGCCGGCGCCGAGCCGTTCCTAGCCCGCGACGCGGAAGCCGACGAGCTCTTCAGGAGCCTCGGCAGTGACGTCGACACGCTCGACGCCGGCGCCGCGAGGACCGTGGCGGCAGAAGTCGACGAGAGCCTCGACGGCCTCGGCCTCCCCCTCGAAGACGGCCTCGACAGTGCCGTCGGGACGATTCCGCACCCAACCGGAGACTCCATGCGCTCGGGCGGCCCGCTCGACGGCGAAGCGGAAGCCGACGCCCTGGACGAAGCCGTGCACGACGACGCGTAACCGCTCCATCCGGCGTATTCGAGCAGGCGTCGCGTGTCCCGGGCCGAAGTCAGGCGGGTGGCAGGCTCCGATCCCGCCGTCGACGGCTTCCTCGCCCTCTCGGCGGCCCGTCTCGCGCCCCGCACCGTCGAGGCCTACCGGCGCGACCTCGCCGACCTGACCGTGTGGCTCGGCCGCTCGCCGGCGGATGCAACGACCGACGACCTCGCCGGCTACGTCGCGCAGCTTCGCGCCGACGGCCTGGCCGCCACCACGATCGCGCGGCGACTCGCGGCGGTTCGCTCCTTCTTCCGGCACCAGGTGCTGCTGGGCGCGCGAACCGACAACCCCGCGGCGAACGTCGAGCTGCCCAAGCGCCGGCGGACGCTGCCGCGCACGCTGTCTCCGTCCGAGGTCGAGCGCCTGCTCGACGCCGCAGCCGGGACGACGCCGCTCGACCATCGCAACCGCGCGCTCGGCGAGCTCCTCTACGGCGCGGGATTGCGCGTGAGCGAGGCCGTCGCGCTCGATCGGCAGTCCGTCGACCTCGAGAACCGGCTCGTGCGCGCGTTCGGCAAGGGAAGCAAGGAGCGAGTCGTGCCGATCGGCCGCGAGGCCGCGGATGCGGTACGCCGCTATCTCTCCCGCGGCCGCCCATACCTCGACCGGCGGCACCGGCAGGAGCTCTTCCTCAACGCCCGCGGCGGCCCGCTCACGCGCGCCGGCGCCTTCCTCATCCTGCGCAAGCTCGCCGCGAAGGCCGGCCTCGAGCCGGAGCGCATCCACCCGCACCTCCTGCGCCATTCCTTCGCGACGCACCTGCTCGAGGGCGGCGCCGACCTACGCGCCGTGCAGGAGATGCTCGGACATGCAGATCTGGCCACGACGGAGCTGTACACGCACGTATCCGATCGCCGGAGACGCGAGTTGTACTTCCAGGCGCATCCACACGCCCGCCGTTTGAAGCAGGCACCAAAAGCAAGGAAGTAGGAATGCAGCTCGATCCACACGTCGCAATCGCCGCCGTCTCCACGCTCGCGGCCGCCTGGCTCATGATCACCGCCGGCCTCGAGAAGAGCGCGCTGGAGCGCCGCCGGCACAAGCGCATCTGCCCGTCCTGCGGTCGCGAGATCCAGGCCCGCGTCTGCTCGACCTGCGCGGGCTAGCGCTTCTCGGCAGCCTTGCGCTTCAGGCTCTGCGCGACGGCTCCGGCCGCGCGACGCAGGTCGCCGTCGGCGTCGTCGTCGACGGAGATCCCCTCGAGCAGCACGATCGTGTCGCGCTGCGCCGAGCCGTTCTTCAGCGCGAGCACCGCGAGCCGGCGCACCGCGGCGTTCTCGTCCTCGTCCGAGAGCATCTTGTGCAGCAGCGGCCGCACCGAGTTGACCGTGCTCGGGTGGTCGCGGGAAAGCAGCTCGACCGAGAGAAGTGCGGAGCCGCGCGCCGCCGGGCTCCCGTCGTCGAGGCCGCGCCGCAGCAGCTCCTCCTTCGCACGCCAGCGGAAGAGGCCGACCGCCCGGAAAGCGAGGGCTCGCTCGCGGAAGTCCGCGCTCCGCGCCGAGGACTCCAGCTCGTCGTCCCACTCCGTCCGCAGCGTCGCGAGCTCCTGCGCCGATCCGTTCTCGGCCAGCCCGTCCGCCTGCGCCGCCGCTTCTGCGAGGTTCACCGCCCGAGCCTAACTACCGCTCCGCTACGCTCGCGCCCGTGGCGCACAGGGTCGTCCTCATCCCCGGTGACGGAACGGGGCCCGAGCTGACAGAGGCGACGCGGCGCGTTCTCGAGGCGAGCGGCGTCGAGTTCGAATGGGACGTGCGCGAGGCCGGCGCGGACGTGATGGAGAAGCACGGCGGCAACCCGCTGCCGCCCGACGTCCTCGACGCGATCCGCGAGACCGGCGTCGCGCTCAAGGGGCCGATCACGACGCCCGTCGGCGGCGGCTTCCGGTCGGTCAACGTCGCGCTCCGCAAGGAGCTCGACATGTACGCGCAGGTGCGTCCGTGCAAGAGCTATGCCGGCGTGCGCAGCCGCTTCGACGACGTCGACCTGATCATCGTGCGCGAGAACACCGAAGACCTGTACGCCGGCATCGAGTACGAGCAGGGCACGCCGGAAGCCGCCGAGCTGATCGAGTGGATCGAGGCGCACGGCGGAACGCTCCGCCACTCGGACGCCGGCATCTCGATCAAGCCGATCTCCGTGACGGGCACGCGCCGCATCTTCGAGTTCGCGTTCGACTACGCGCGCCGCAACGGCCGCCGCAAGGTCACGGCCGTGCACAAGGCGAACATCATGAAGTTCACCGACGGCCTCTGGCTGCACGTCGCGCGCGAGGTCGCCGCCGAGAACTCCGACATCGAGTTCGACGACCGGATCGTGGACAACATGTGCATGCAGCTCGTGCAGCGGCCCGAGGAGTACGACGTGCTCGTGCTGCCGAACCTGTACGGCGACGTCCTCTCCGACCTCGCCGCGGGGATGATCGGCGGGCTCGGCGTCGCTCCCGGCGCAAACTTCGGCGAGTCGTCCGCGGTCTTCGAGCCGACGCACGGCTCGGCGCCGAAGTACACGGGCCAGAACAAGGTCAACCCGATCGCGCAGATGCTGTCGGGCGTCCTCATGCTCCGCCACCTCGACGAGGGCAGCGCGGCCGACCGGGTCGAAACCGCCATCGCCGCCGTCATCGCCGAGGGCAAGAGCGTCACCTACGACATGAAGCCGAACCGCGACGACCCGACGGCCGTAGGAACGAGCGAGGTCGCGGATGCGGTGATCGAGAAACTGGAGGCAGAGGTAACCGCATGAGACGGAAAGTGACCATCGTCGGCGCCGGAGCCACGGGCGCGACCGCCGCGCACCTGCTCGCGGAGCGCGACTACGCGGACGTCGTCCTCACGGACATCAAGGAAGGGCTGCCGCAGGGCAAGGCGCTCGACCTGAACCAGATGGGGCCGATCCTCGGCTTCGAGCCGAACATCACCGGCGCGAACGACTACGAGGCGACCGCCGGCTCGGACGTCGTCGTGATCACCGCCGGCCTGCCGCGCTCGCCCGGGATGTCGCGCGACGACCTCGTGACGACGAACGAGAAGATCGTCGGCTCGGTGACCGAGCAGATCGTCGGCCAGAGCCCCGACTGCACGATCGTCGTCCTCTCGAACCCGCTCGACGCGATGTGCCACGTCGCCAAGAGCGCCTCGAGCTTCCCCAAGGAGCGGGTCTTCGGCCAGGCCGGGATCCTCGACACGGCGCGCTTCCGCACCTTCATCGCCTGGGAGACGGGAGCGAGCGTCCGCGACGTGCAGGCGCTCGTGCTCGGCGGCCACGGCGACCAGATGGTTCCGATCGTCTCAGCGGCGACGGTGGGCGGCGTACCGCTCCGCAAGCTCGTCTCCGAGGAGCGGATCCAGTCGATGGTCGAGCGCACCGCCAAGGGCGGCGGCGAGATCGTGCAGCTGCTCGGAACGTCCGCCTGGTACGCGCCGGGTGCTGCGGTCGCGGAGATGGTCGACGCGATCCTGCTCGACCAGAAGCGCGTCCTTCCCTGCACGGCGCTGCTCGAAGGCGAATACGGGATCGACGGCCTCTACATCGGCGTCCCCGTCAAGCTCGGGGCGGGCGGGATCGAGGAGATCGTCGAGCTCGACCTCTCGGACGACGAGCGCGAGGCGCTCGAGCGCAGTGCCGACGCGGTGCGCGACGTCGTCGGCGTGCTGTCTTCCTGAGCCGGCAGTGCTCGAGACGATCGAGAACCGGTTCCACGGGCGCGACTACCTCGTCGAGCTCGGCGCGCCGGAGTTCACCTCGATCTGTCCGCTCACCGGCGCACCCGACTTCGGTGAGCTCACGATCCGCTACGTCCCCGACGCAAAGCTCTACGAGCTCAAGTCGCTCCGCGACTATCTGACGTCGTTCCGCGAGCGCAAGATCTTCCAGGAAGAGGTGGTGAACGAGGTGCTCGAGCGCCTCGTCGCCGACGGCGCGCCGCGGTTCGTCGAGGTCGAGGGAGAGTTCACGGCGCGCGGCGGCATGACGACTCGCGTCGTCGCCAGCTCCGGAGCATTGCCGGAGTCATGGATCTCGGACTGAGCGGCCGCACGGCGCTCGTCTGCGGCGCCTCGTCGGGCCTCGGCCTGGCGAGCGCCGAGGCGCTGGCCGAGGAGGGAGCCAACGTCGTCCTCTTCGCGCGCCGGGCCGAGGACCTCGAAGAGCACGCGACGCGGCTCGGCGGCGTCGCGGTCGCCGGCGACGTGCGAGAGGACGCCGACCTCGAGAACGCGGTCGCGACCGCGGTCGACCGGTTCGGTGGACTCGACGTGCTCGTCTGGAACGGCGGCGGGCCGCCGCCCGGGACCGCGCGAGACGCCGACGAGGCGTCCCTCGAGTCCGCCTACCGCCTGCTCCTCCGACCCGCCGTGACGCTCGTGCGCCTCTGCCTCGAGCACCTCGAGCGGAGTTCCGGCGGCCGGATCGTCGCGGTCACGTCGCTCGCCGCCCAGGAGCCGACCGGTCATCTCGCGCTCTCGAACACCTTCCGGCCGGCGCTCACGGGCTGGCTCAAGACGCTGAGCCGCGAGGTCGGCCCGCAGGGGATCACGGTCAACTGTGTCGCGCCGGGCCGGATCGACACCGCGAGGCTCGCGGAGCTCTATCCGGACGGCCCGACCGAGGAGCAGCTCGCGGAGATCGGCCTGCGGCGATGGGGCACGCCGCGCGAGTTCGGCGACGTCGTCTGCTTCCTCGCCTCCGAGCGCGCCGGCTACGTGACCGGCCAGACCCTCGTCGTCGACGGCGGCTTGAAGCGGTTCCTCTTTTGAGGCGCTATCTCACTCCCTGGTGGCGCGTCGTGGCCGTGGTCGTCGGCGCACTCGTCGTGACGGGCGTGATCCTGTTCAGCATCCCGTCGGGGAAGTACATCCTCCTGCCGGACGTCGCCCACCCCGTTTCGCCGCTCGTGAAGGTGCAGGGCGCCCGAGCCGAGAAGCCCGGGACGCTCTATTTCGTCGACGTCGTCGAGCGGCGCGCAAGCGAGCTCGAGTCCCTCTTCCCGTGGATCCATCCGCACGGCACGCTCGTCCCCTCGGGCGACATCGTCGCTCCCTGTGCGACGGCGGGCCAGGCGCAGGCCGCCGAGCTGCAGGAGATGGCCTTCTCGCAGCGCGTTGCGGCCGCCGTCGCGCTGCGGAAGCTCGGCTACCACGTCGTCGTCAAGCCGACGGGAGTCGTCGTCTCCCAGCTGATCTCCGGCACGGACGCGCCGTGCAACCTCCAGCCGGAGGACCTCATCGTCTCGGTCAACGGCACGCCGACGCCGACGATCGCCGCCCTCCGCGGTGCGCTCGACAAGGTGACGCCCGGGAGCGTGGCCACGCTGGGCGTCCACCGCGGCGCCAAGGATCTGACGGTGCGCGTCCGCACGATCCCCACGCCCGGTGATCCGAGCCGCGCGCTCGTGGGGTTCGCGCCCGACCAGGCGGCGACGATCAAGCTCCCGCTCCGCGTTGCGATAGACAGCAGCGGCATCGGCGGCCCGTCCGCCGGCCTCGCCTTCGCGCTCGAGGTGATGCAGAAGCTCGGCCACAACGTCCTCCACGGACACAAGGTGGCCGCGACCGGGGAGATCGAGCTGAACGGAGCGGTCGCCCCGATCGGCGGCATCAAGCAGAAGACCTACGGCGTCCGGCAGGCGGGAGCCGACGTCTTCCTCGTGCCGGCTGGCCAGAACGCGCGGGACGCGCGCCGCTACGCGGGGCCGGTTCACATCATTCCGGTCCGCTCGCTCAGCCAGGCGTTGCACGCGTTGGCAACATTGCCGTCGGCCCAGTAGAACGCATCGTTTTCCGACGGTCTGAAACTGCCGGAAATTCGTCAGTTTTCGTCCGCGACAACGCTTGCTTCCGCGGATTCTGCACCTATCATCGCACCTCGAGAGCGGCCTCTACTTTTTAGAACAAGGACGACCATGAGCAAACGTTCCAAGCCAACGTGCGCCGATTGCTATTTCCGGCGCCAGGGTCTTTGCGCCCTTCCCGGGGAGACCATCTGCCCGACCTTCCGCGTCCAGTCCGTCGGGACGCTTGCTCCGCCACCGCAGCCACGGCTCGTTCCGCGTGCGCTGGTCGTGCACGCCGCCGCGTAGTCCGTAGGCTTCGGGCGTGCGCCTCCGCCGCCCCAAGATCGACACCGACGAGGTCTCCGACCGGTGGCAGCCGCGCCTCTGGTTGCGGCTGATCCTCCTCGGTCTGCTCGTCGCGTACGCGATCGCGTTCGTGCTCGAGAACCGGAGGCAGGTGAACGTCCACTTCGTGCTCGCGACCGCGAGCGTGTCGCTGGTCTGGCTGATCCTGCTCGCGCTCGGCGTCGGCCTGCTCGGCGGGACTCTGCTCGCGCAGCTAGAGCGCCGCAGGCGTCGCCGCTCGCACGAGCGACCCGAGCACTGAGACGCCCTCCGCGATCTCGTCGGGCGAGACGAAGCTGAACGCCAGCCGCAACGCGTGCTCGCCGTCCGCGCCGCCGGCGTAGAAGTCGGTTCCCTTGACGAAGGTGACGCCGGCCTTCTCCGCCTCGACGAGCAGCTCGGCCGCCGGCGGACCCGACGGGAGCTCGACCCAGACGAAGTAGCCGCCGTCGGGACGTGTCCAGCTCGCGTCCTCCGGCATGGAGCGCGCGAGCGCGTCGAGCATGGCGTCGCGACGCTCCCGCAGGAGGCCGTTCACGCGCTCGAGATTCGGGCCGAACGTGCCGCGCTCGATGAACTCGAGCACCGTCGCCTGCGAGAGATACGGCGGCGAGATGTAGCTCGAGACCGCGAGCGCCTCGATCTCGGCCGCGAGCTGCGCGGGCAGGACGAACCAGCCGACCCGCAGTCCAGGGGCGACCGTCTTCGAGAAGGAGGAGCAGTACGCGATCTGCTCGCCGCCCGCGAGCTCGAACATGCTCGGCACGGGCTCGCCGTCGTAGCGGACGAGGCCGTACGGGTCGTCCTCGAGCACGAGCAGCTCCCGCTCGCGCGCCAGGTCGACGATCCGGCGGCGCCGCTCGACCGAGAGCGTCCGCCCGCTCGGATTCTGGAAGGTCGGGATCGTGTAGAGGAAGGCGAAATCGCCGTCGGGGAGCTCGTCCGGGATCAACCCCTCCTCGTCCATCGGCACGCCGACGACCTCGGCACCGAGCCGGTCGAGGATCTTGAGCGGCCGGTCGTAGGTCGGCGCCTCGACGAGAACCCGCGTGCCGGGCCGCACGAGCTGCTCGGCGAGGAAGGCGAAGCCCTGGAGCGAGCCGCTCGTGATCACGACCCGCGAGGGCTCGACGCCGTGCTGCTCGGCGAGCAGTTCCCGCAGCGGGCCGTAGCCGCCGCCGGGGCCGTAGCTGAGGATCGCGTGGCCGTCGCGCTCGAGCGCCGCCCGTGCGCAGTCGGCGAGATCCTCGACGGCCAGACACTCGAGCGCAGGCGCGCCGCGGGCGAACGAGATCATGGTTCGAGCCTAGCGCCCGCCTCGGCGCGCGGCCGCTACTTCATGCGCTCGGCCACCATCTGCGCGACCTCGGTCGGCGTCGTGCCGACCTCGATCCCGCGGGCCTCGAGCGCCTCCTTCTTGCCCTGCGCCGTTCCCGACGAGCCGGAGATGATCGCGCCCGCGTGGCCCATCGTCTTGCCGGGCGGCGCCGAGAAGCCCGCGATGTACGCGAGCACCGGCTTCGTCACGTGCTCGGCGACGTACGCCGCGGCCTTCTCCTCCTCGTCGCCGCCGATCTCGCCCACCAGCACGATCAGCTCGGTCTGGTCGTCGGCCTGGAACTTCTCGAGCACGTCGACGAAGGACGAGCCGACGACGGGGTCGCCGCCGATCCCGACGATCGTGGAGTTGCCGAGCCCGAGCTGCGTGAGCTCGTGGCCGATCTGGTACGTGAGCGTGCCCGAGCGCGAGACGAGCCCGACGCTGCCCTCGCTGAAGATCTCGGCCGGAATGATCCCCGCGTTCGCCTTGCCGGGCGAGAGCACGCCCGGACAGTTCGGCCCGATCATCGTCGTGCCCTGGCCGCGGAAGTACGTGTACGCGCGCAGCATGTCGTGCGCCGGGATGTGCTCGGTGATGCAGATCACGGTGCCGACGCCCGCGTCCACCGCCTCGTAGATCGCGTCGACGGCGAAGCGGGCCGGGACGAAGATCAGCGAGGTGTTCGCGCCGGCCTGGTCGACGGCCTCGGCGACGGTGTCGAAGATCGGAACGCCCTCGACGTCCTGGCCGCCCTTGCCGGGCGTGACGCCGGCGACGAGGTTCGTGCCGTAGGCCCGGTTGCGCAGGCCGTGGAACCGTCCTTCCGACCCGGTCAGGCCGGCGACGACGAGGCGCGTGTCGTTGTCGAGGATGATCGCCATCTACCGCCTTCGTTCCCTTGAGGACTGTCCCCTTGAGAACAAGGGTCGGCAGCTCGAGCCGTCCGTTCCGGATCCGGCTCTCGAGCAGCTCGCAGATGCGCGGCCGGTCTTCGTCCGGCGTCTCGGTGCGGTCGAGCCAGTCGGCGAAATCGGTGTCGCGCACCATGACCGCCTCGTCGGCCACCTCGAGCCCGGCGAGCTCGAAGAAGCTGTGCCACTCGGCGACCGAGTAGTTGCGGACGTGGCTCGGATCGCGGAGCCGGTCTGCCTCCTCCGCCGCCTCGCTCGTGAACGTGTTGTCGCAGATCACCACGCGGTCGCGCGCGACGCGCGCCATCTCCTTCACTGCGGCGAGCACGTCCGGGAAGTGATGCGCGGCGATGCGGCAGGCGACGGCGTCGAAGCTCGCGTCGGCGAACGGGAGATGATCGGCGGGGGCGATCGCGTCGGGCTCCATGCCCGGCGCGGCGTCGGTCGTGACCACGGTCGCTCCCGCCTCGCGCAGCCGACGCGCGACGTGACCGCCGCCGGTGGCGACGTCGAGCACCGTCACGCCGGGAGCCGGCTCGCACCATTCGACGACGAGGTCGAGGTCGTCTCCGGTCGCGTGCGTCTGGCTCTGCGATACGCCTCGGCCCGCTCGTTCCAGAGGTCGGTCACGCCGCCGCCGCCAGCTCCACCGCGCGCCGGGCGCCGTCGAGCATCGTCGCCTCGGGATGGATGTTCTCGCGCCCCGCGTCGGCGAGGATCTTCCGGCCCTCCTCGGCGTTCGTCCCGTCGAGCCGCACCACGATCGGATACTTGGACATGTCCAGCCGGTCGAGTGCGGCGAGGATCCCGCGCGCAACCTCGTCGCAGCGCGTGATGCCGCCGAAGATGTTGAAGAAGATCGAGCGCACCTGCTCGTCGCGGGTGATCACCTCGAGCGCGTCGACGACTCCCTCCGCGCTGCCGCCGCCGCCGAGGTCGCAGAAGTTGGCAGGTCGGCCGCCCGCGTGGGCGACGACGTCGACGGTCGACATGCCGAGGCCGGCGCCGTTCGCGAGCACGCCGACGTCGCCGTCGAGCTTCACGTACGTGACGTGCTTCTCGCGCGCGAACGTCTCGATCGGATCGGCCGCGGTCGGGTCGCGCCACTCCGCGACGTCCGGGTGGCGGAAGAGCCCGCTGTCGTCGACCGTGAACTTCGAGTCGAGCGCCTTCACCTCGCCGTCGGGCGTGACGATGAGCGGGTTGATCTCACAGAGCATCGCGTCGAACTCGACGAACGCCCGGTAGAGCTTCTCGACGATCGCGGCGATCTGCTTCTGCTCGGACGGATCTTCGACACCGCCGCCGTAGACCAGGCGCCGCGCAACCCAGGGCTGGAAGCCCTCGAGCGGATCGACGTGGAGCCGGACGAGCGCATCCGGGTTCTCCTCCGCGACCTGCTCGATCTCGACGCCGCCCTGCGTCGTGAACATGAAGAGCGGCTTCTTCGCGCCACGGTCGAAGGTGATGGAGAGGTAGTACTCGCGCTCGATGTCCGAGGCCTGCTCGATCCAGAGCGTGCGAACGACGTGTCCGTTGATGTCGAGCCCGAGGATGTCGCGTGCCTTCGCCTCCGCGTCTGCGGGATCGTCGGCGAGCTTGACGCCGCCGGCCTTGCCGCGACCGCCGGTCATCACCTGCGCCTTGACGACGACGGGGCCGCCGAGCTCCGCCGCCGCAGCGCGCGCCTCTTCCGGTGTCTTGGCGATGCGCCCGTCGGAGACCGGAATGCCGACCCGCCGGAAGAGATCCTTGCCCTGGTACTCGTAGAGGTCCACCGGCGCCGGACACTAACGGCGCGACGCCGGTGGACCGCGCAGTTCCTCTACGGATACGAGTACGTGGTCGTCGGCGAGGTGCTCGTTCCGCCCGCCGAGGGCGCGGCCTTGTTCGCGCTGCCCGCCGCCGAGACGACGAACCACTTGCCGCCGAAGAAGTTCAGGCCCTGACCCGCGATCTGCCCGGCGCCGTGGTCGAGTGAGAACAGGTAGAGCGGGTGGCCCTTGTACGTCACCTGGAGTGCCCCGTCCTTCCGCTTCGCGGTGCCCAGCAGCGCGGCCTTGACTCCCGCCGAGGCGCTCACCTTGCCTTTCTTCATCAGCGGAGGCCAGTTGGTGGCGCACTTGCCGTAGCAGGCGCTCTTGCCGTGCTTGTCCGCCATGAACAGATAGAGCGTCCTCCCCGAGCTCGTCGCGAGCACCTTGCCGACCTTCGTCCGGTGCAGCGTGACGCGTCCGGCCGTCGCGTTGCTCGCGGCGGACGAGCTGGAGCTCTGATGTGTGACGGCCGCTGCTGCGGCGATGCCGGCGGCGGCGAGGGCGACTGCGAACGTTGCGGCCAGGACGGTCTTTCTCAACATCTCTCTCCTCCTACTGGGTTCGCCGGTGTCTACGCGCGCCGGCGAGCCGCGGATTGCGAGAGCGCTACTTCGCTTCGATCGTGCAGATGACCTGGCCGGTCGTGACGGACTGGCCGGGCTCGACGGAGAGGCTGCGGACGGTGCCGGCGCGGGGAGCGTGCACCTCGTTCTCCATCTTCATCGCCTCGACGACGCAGATCACCCGGCCCGGCTCCACCTCGTCGCCGTCGGAGACGGGGACCGCGAGGACGGTGCCCTGCATCGGCGAGACGACCGCGTCGCCGCCGCCGGCGCCGCCGCCGCTCGAGCGCACCCGCTCGCGCCGCCTTCGCGCCAGCGCGCGCCACTCGGGCTCGGGGTCGGAGACGCGCACTTCGAACCGCCGCCCGTCGACCTCGACGGTGCGAACGCGCTCGACCATCGTCCCACCCGGCGTCCCATCCGGACCCGTCTTTCCTTGTAACAGACTGTTACTTGGAGGGGTGGGCGGCGCCTCGGCCAGCTCGGCCGCGCGCGCGGCAAGCGCCTCCGACTCCACGACGCCGTGACATGTCTCGCCGGCGACGAAGCACGGGTGCTCCAGCAGCGCCTTGTGGAAGCCGATCAGCGTGGTCGGCCCCTCGATCCAGAACTCGTCGAGCGCGCGCAGCATGCGCCGCCGGGCGTGCTCGCGGTCGACGCCGTGGACGATGAGCTTCGCGACCATCGGGTCGTACGCGCCCGACACCTCGTAGCCGGCGGCGACGCCCGAGTCGACACGCACGCCGGGGCCGGCCGGCTCGCGATAGCCGGTCACTGTCGCCGGCGCCGGGAGAAAGCCCTGCGTCGCGTCCTCCGCGTTGATCCGGCACTCGATCGCGTGCCCGCGCAGCTCGATGTCCTCCTGCCGCACCGAGAGAGGCTCGCCGAGCGCGACGAGGATCTGCTCGCGCACGAGATCGAGGCCGGTCACCATCTCCGTCACCGTGTGCTCGACCTGGATGCGCGTGTTCATCTCCATGAAGAAGTAGTCGCCGTCGCGCGTGAGCAGGCCCTCGATCGTCCCGGCGGAGCGGTAGCCGCACGCGCGGGCCGCCTCGACGCCGATCGCGCCGATGCGCTGCCGCAGCTCCTCGTCGACGGCCGGGGACGGCGTCTCCTCGATCAGTTTCTGGTGGCGGCGCTGGATCGTGCAGTCGCGTTCGCCGAGGTGGACGACGTTGCCGTGCGCGTCGGCGAGCACCTGCACCTCGACGTGCCGCGGATCGACGATGAGCTTCTCGACGTAGACATCGGGATTCGCGAAGTACGACTGACCCTGCCGGCGCGCCCGCTCGAACGCCTGCTCCGCCTGCGCCGGGTCGTGCACCTCCTCCATGCCCTTGCCGCCGCCGCCGGCCGCGGCCTTGATCAGGAGCGGGTAGCCGAGCTCGTTGCCCAGCGCCAGCAGCTCCTCCACCGAGCCGACCGGATCGGTCGTGCCAGGGATGATCGGGACACCCGCCTCCTGCATCGCGGTGCGCGCCGCGGTCTTCGATCCCATCAACTCGATCGCGGCCGGAGGCGGCCCGATCCAGGCGAGGCCCGCCTCCTCGACCGCCCGTGCGAACGCGGCATTCTCGGCAAGGAAGCCGTAGCCGGGATGGATCGCCTGCGCCCCGGACCGCTGCGCGGCGTCGAGGATCCGCTCCACGGCGAGGTAGCTCTCGGCGGCCGGCGTCGGCCCCAGCAGGAACGCCTCGTCGGCGTACGCGACGTGCAGCGCGGCGCGATCTCCCTCGGAGTAGACGCCGATTGCGCCGACCCCGAGCTCGCGGAGCGTGCGGAAGACGCGGATCGCGATCTCCCCTCTGTTGGCGACGAGAACCTTCTCGAACATGAGCGGGCCGTATTCTCCACGCAGTGGACCTCACACCGGCCGACAAGCTCACCGTGGCGCGCGCGGCAGCGGTCCCGATCGTCGTCGTGCTCTACGCCTGGAACTTCCCCAACCACGACTACTGGGCGACGGCGGTCTTCTGCGTGGCGATGACCACCGACTGGTTCGACGGGAGGCTCGCGCGCCGGCACGGCTACTCGTCGGCGATCGGATCGCTGCTCGACCCGATCGCCGACAAGATCCTCGTGCTCGCCGCCCTCGTGATGCTGATCGAGCAGGGCGTGATCCCGGCCTGGATGGTCGCTGCGATCGTCGTCCGCGAGGTGCTGGTCACCGGCCTGCGGCAAGCAGCGATCGAGCGTGGCGTGGTTCTCGCCGCTCGCGACCTCGGGAAGCTGAAGACGTGGGCTCAGGCCGTGGCCGCTGCCGTTGCCGGCTTCGCGGCGGCCGGCGCCTGGACCGACCGCGCGGCCTGGTGGACGCTGCTCGTCGCGGTCATCCTCACGTGGGTGTCGGGGCTCGACTACGCGCGCAGCGCGCCGCGCCTCTTGAGCAGAGCACAGCCCGAGTAGCGGCTCCGGTCAGGCCGCGATGCCGCGGGTCTCGCACCACTCGTCGAAGCGGGCCCACGCGCGCAGGTACTCGCGCAGCGCGTAGAGCCCCTCCTCGACCTCGGCCCGAACGGCCCAGTGACAGTGGCCGCAGTAGCCCTGGTCGTCGACGGCCGGAGCCTCGTTGCAGCGGATGCATTCCTCCCACATGTGGAGGGAACGCGCGGCGGCTCGGCGCGGTTACGGCTCGCCGTCGTCGTGGCCGGGGAGGAGCGCCTCCGCCCAGGCGGACCCGGCGGGCCTGCTCGGCGTCCTCCTCTGCGAGCGCCGCGAGGATCGCCTTGCGCTCCGCCTCGTCGGGCTCGGGCGTGATCTCGAGGGCCACCACCGGAAGAGGGTAATGCCCTGCCCGCTCTCGGCCGATGGAGACATCGTGGGTCAGCGTCTCGCCATGCTTGCGGCTGCGTGTGCAGTCGCCGGGGTCTCGACGGCCGCGGCGGCCGGATCGTCCAAGACCATCCCCAACTGGGCGGCTCCGCAGATCGCCACCGTCGTGGCGCACAAGCTGATGGACGCGAAGAGCGTGAAGAAGTTCCGGCCGAACGCCGCGCTCACCCAACAGACGCTCGCGAATCTCTCCACCGAATTGAAGGCGCAGCTGGAAGCGCCGCAGACCTCGTCGGGCTCGGGCACCGGGACCACGACGACGGGCACGACGACGACCGACCACGACCGGCACGACGACCACATCGTCCGTCTCCAATCCGACCGGAGCGGAGACGATGGCGCAACTCGACCGCAGCCTCGTACAGGCGATCGGGCTCGGCAAGGCGGCGAAGGAGTTCGTGGCGGGCGCACAGGCGTCGGGCCTCGTGGTGCCCGGGCGCTTCGGCACCGAGGTCGTCGCCCGGCTGCTCGGCCTGCGTCTCAATCACCCCGCCGCCCAGGACTTTCTCGAGCTGCGCCCGCAGGATCCCGCCACCCGCGCCGAGGCGGCCTACTCGGCCGCGCAGATCCTCGGCCTCGGCCCGCTCGACAACAGCTGGCAGGTCGCCCAGGTGAAGAGCCTCGCCGCCGCCTTCGCGCTTCCGCTCGTGCTCAACGCCTGGCAGCGGCAGATCCTCACCACGGCGTTCTCGAAGATCGGGATGCCGTACATCTGGGGTGGAACGAGCGACAACACCGAGACCGAGTTCGGCGTGACGTCACGCGGCGGCTACGACTGCTCGGGCTTCGTCTGGCGCGTCTACAAGCTCCAGAGCTATCCGAACGAGGGCACGCTCGCCTCGACGATCGAGGGCCGGACGACGTACCAGATGAGTGTCGAGGTCCCGCGCTCGGAGAGGATCGGCATCAAGAAGCTGCAGCCCGCGGACGTGATCTTCTTCGGCAACAACGGGACGAAGTCGAAGGGATCGCAGGTCATCCACACCGGGATCTACATCGGGAACGGCTGGTTCATCCACTCGTCGGACGAGGGCGTCGCCCTCAACCAGCTCACCGGCTGGTACAAGCAGAAGTTCGCCTGGGGCCGCCGGCCGCTGCGCGAGGCCGGTCTCGAGCCCTAGACGAGGCCGTTTGGCCCCGCAATTACCCCCTTTTAGGGACGCCGCTACCCCCATCGGGTGATTCCCGGTCCCGAGAACCGCACCCACAATTCGTTTCGTCTGGCGTCCTTAACGATCTCCGTCCCTGGAGGCACAATGCTTGAGTGGAAGTTTCGTCTCGTGACTCTCCTGGCGTTCGCCGCGGTTCTCGCAGTGGCGTTCGGCTCGAGTCTCAGCGGCGCGCTCAACTTCGGCTGGTAAGCACCCGCCCACCTCGTAGGGGAGGAATCGGTGGCGGGTAACCAGCAGGAGGCTGTCGGGAACGTTGCCTCGGCAGGAGCTCCGCCCAAAGTCTTAGCGGTAGTGGCGCCCGTGATCGTCGCGGGCGCCTTGACCGTTGCGTTCGCGATCTTCCGCTATGTCGACACACCGAAGTCGGCATCGGACGTCGCGGCGCTCCTCGGGCTCATGGCGAGCATGGCGCTCGCCGAGCGTTTCCCGGTGCCCGTGGAGGGAGTGAGCGCCGGCGGCGTCACGCTGGGGTTCGTCTTCTCCGTCTCGGCGATCATCCTGCTCGGCTGGCCCGCCGGCGTGATCGTCGCCGCGGGCGGCCCAACGTTCACGCACCTGCTGCAGCGCCGTCCGCCGCTGCGCGTCGCCTACAACGGCTCGATGTTCGCGCTCTCGGCGCTCGCCGCGGGGGTCGCGATCGAGCACGTCGAGGGCAGCTCGACCGGTGCCCTCGTCGGGCGCGTGGTGCTCTGCGGGTTCATCTACTACTGGATCGTCAACCTCGTGCTGATCAGCGCGGTGCTCGCGGCCAGCTCCGGCCGCTCGTTCTTCACGATCGCGTGGGAGAACATCAGGCAGACGACGGCGCCGTTCGCCTTCATGGCCTCGGCGGCGCTGACGCTCATCGTGCTCTGGCAGCGAGATCCGTGGCTGTCGATCGCGCTCGTCGGGCCGCTGCTCGCAATTGCTCTCTACCAGCGCTCGACGCACAAGGCGATGCGCGCGATGCGTCTCGCGCTGACCGATCCGCTCACCGGTCTGGGCAACCACCGCAGCTTCCACGAGCGGCTCCAGCGAGAGCTCGTGATCGCCGAGGAGAAGCACACGTCGCTCGCGCTCTGCCTCGTCGACTTCGACGATCTGAAGAGCGTCAACGACCAGTTCGGGCACCCCGTCGGCGACGTGGTTCTCGGCCAGGTCGCGTCGCGCCTGCGCGCGGGCGGCGAGGCGTTCCGGCTCGGCGGCGACGAGTTCGCGGTCCTCCTCCCCAGGCAGGACGAACGGCAGGCGACCGCCGTGGCCCGCTCGATCGTCGAGCGGGTCGCCGGGCTCGACATCGAGGGTGTCGGCCCCGTGACGGTGAGCGCCGGTGTCGCGATGTACCCGACGCACGGCACCGGGCGCGACGAGCTGATCCGGCTTGCCGACAGCGCGTTGTACTGGGCGAAGAAGGACGGCAAGAACCGCGTGCGCGCCTACGCGGCGGAGTCGATCGTCCGCTCCAACCTCGAGCAGCTCGCGGATACGCCCGACCATGCCGCGCAGTACCGCGCGGCGGAGAGCCTGGCGAAGGCGGTCGACGAGCGCGACGCGTACACGGGCAGCCATTCGCAGCGCGTCGGCGAGTACTCCGCGCGGATCGCGCGGCGCCTCGGCGCCGACGACTCGGCGATCGAGCTGACTCGCCTCGCGGGGAGTCTCCACGACCTCGGCAAGCTCGCGATCCCCGAGGAGGTGCTGCGCAAGCCGGACTCCCTGAGCGACGCCGAGCGGCTGATCCTCGAACGGCATCCGCAGATCGGCTACCGCATGCTCGAGAGCCTCGGCGTGCAGCCCGTCGCAGAGTGGGTTCTCCACCACCACGAGCGCTGGGACGGCGCCGGTTACCCGAACCGGCTCGCCGGCGAGCAGATCCCGCTCGGCGCACGCATCATCTTCGTCGCCGACGCCTACGACGCAATGACGTCGGATCGGGCGTACAGCCGCGCGATGCCGCCGCAGGAGGCTCTCGCCGAGCTCGAGCGCTGTGCCGGGACGCAATTCGATCCCGCGGTCGTCAAGGCACTCGCCGAGGAGCTCTTGCCGGCCGGCCCTGAAGTCGTCGCGGTCTAGCCGAGCTCTTCGATGAGCTGGATCAGCTCGTCGCGCCGGTAGCCCTGCTGCCGCGCGAAGCTGACGAGCTCGCGCGCCCGCGCGATCACGGCACCGCGCTCCGGCGTGCCGGCGACCGTGACGCCGCGCCCGCGCCGGAACTCGAGCATCCCCTCGTCTCGCAACAGGCGGAGCGAGCGCAGCACCGTGTTCGTGTTCACGCCCAGCACGGCCGCGAGGTCGCGCGCCGGAGGCAGCCGCTCCCCCGGCTTCGCCTCGCCGTCGGCAATCGCGCGCCGGATCTCGGCTGCAACCTGCTCGAAGAGCTCGGTCGGCTCCTGTTTGTCGATCTTGACCTTCAGCATCGTGCTGCTCACAGTAGCACTAGGCGCCCAGGAAGTCAGTCGACCGGTCGGAAGACGAGTCTTCCGCACATGGTCAATGACCTGTCGCCGGCCACATGCTGGCCCACCAGCGGCCATCCGTTGATCCCAAACGGCCGACCAACGGACCCGACCCCCGGCATCGCTGCGATCTCGGTGACTTGCCAGACGCGCCCGTTCAGACGCATTCGGTCGCCGATCTTGACTTGGTGTTCGCGCGGCGTCCATCCCCAGCTCGTAGCGCCACTTCCAGCCGCAGGCGGGTGGGCCGGATCTTCGGGCACCGCGTACGCGTAGTACCCCCCAGTGACCGGACAGGTGGCCGCGGCTCGAACGGCGCCCGACGATCTGAGGGCTACCGCCGCACTGGCGACTGCCCCGAGGATCAGGACCGCCAACGCAGCGATGAGCAGCCGCCTTTTGCGCATCCGATGCTTCGCCTCCGCAACCAGCGCGTCAAGCGAGATCGGCAAGCGTGGAGCGTGCGCACTCATAACGCCATTATCGCTAGCACTAGTCGCCAACGTCAAGGGCTAACGAGTCGTCGACCGCGGCTAGAGCGGGATGTTGCCGTGCTTGCGGCGGGGCCTCGGCTCCGCCTTCGTCAGCGACGTCTCGAGCGCGTCGATCAGCACCGGCCGCGTGCGCCGCGGCTCGATCACGTCGTCGACGTAGCCGCGCTCGGCGGCGCTGTACGGGTTCGCGAACTTCTCCTTGTAGTCGGCGATCAGCTCCGCGCGCTCGGAGTCCGGCCGGTCGCGGTAGATGATGTTGACCGCGCCTTCCGGCCCCATCACGGCGACCTCGGCCGTCGGCCAGGCGAAGTTGAAATCCGCGCGGATGTGCTTCGAGCTCATGACGTCGTACGCGCCGCCGTAGGCCTTGCGCGTGATCACGGTCAGCTTCGGCACCGTCGCCTCGCAGTACGCGTAGAGGAGCTTCGCGCCGTGGCGGATGATCCCGCCCCACTCCTGCGCGGTGCCCGGCAGGAAGCCCGGCACGTCGACGAACGTGACCAGCGGGACGTTGAAGGCGTCACAGGTGCGCACGAACCGGGCCGCCTTGTTCGAGGCATCGATGTCGAGGACGCCCGCGAGCGAGCTCGGCTGATTGCCCACCACGCCGACCGGATGGCCGCCGAGCCGGGCGAACCCCGTGACGATGTTCTCGGCCCACCGCTCGCTGACCTCGAGGAACTCGCCGTCGTCGACCACGCGCCGAATCACCTCGTGCATGTCGTACGGCTTGTTCGGATTGTCGGGGACGAGGGTGTCGAGCTCGGCGTCCTCGCGATCGACGGGATCCGTCGGCGCGTTCCACAGAGGCTGCTCGGCGTTGTTCTGCGGCAGGAACGAGAGGAGGTAGCGCGCGTCCTCGAGGCACGCTTTCTCGTCGGCCGCCGTGAACTGGGCGACGCCCGACTTCGTTGCGTGGGTCGTCGCACCGCCGAGCTCCTCGAACGTGACCTCCTCCCCCGTCACCGTCTTCACGACGTCGGGGCCGGTGATGAACATGTACGAGGAGCCCTCGACCATGAAGACGAAGTCGGTCATCGCGGGCGAGTAGACGGCGCCGCCGGCGCACGGGCCCATCACGAGCGAGATCTGCGGGATCACGCCCGATGCCTGGACGTTGCGCCAGAAGATCTCGGCGTAGCCGGCGAGCGAGACGACGCCCTCCTGGATCCGCGCGCCACCCGAGTCGTTGATCCCGATCAGCGGGCAGCCGTACTTCACGGCCAGGTCCATGACCTTGCAGATCTTCTCGGCGAAGACCTCGCTCAGCGAGCCGCCGAAGACCGTGAAGTCCTGGGAGAAGACGAAGACCTTGCGGCCGAAGATCGTGCCGTAGCCCGTGACGACCGCGTCGCCGTACGGGCGGCGATCCATCATCCCGAAGTTCGACTCGCGATGGCGGACGTAGCGGTCGAGCTCGACGAAGGAACCCGGGTCGCAGAGCTGCTGGGCGCGCTCGCGGGCCAGGAGCCGGCCCTCGTCGCGGCGGCGCGCGACGGCCTTCTCGCTGCCGGCGTGGAGCGCCTGTCCGCGCAGCTCCTCGAGCCACTCGAGCTTGCCCGCCGTCGTCTCGTGCCTCTCAGCCACCGCCGCGGAGCCTAACGTTCGCGCTCGTGAGGCAACGCCTGCCCCCGGCTCTGCGCCTGCGCTCGTTCGCGTTCCTCTGGACGTCGTCGCTCGCGAGCGGGTTCGCGCTCCAGATGCTCGTCGTCGCGATCGGCGTGCAGGTCTACCTGATCCACGAGGATCCGCTCGACCTCGGCCTCGTCGGGCTCGCCGAGTTCCTGCCGCTGCTGGTTCTCGCCCTGCCCGCGGGGCAGATCGCCGACCGCTTCTCTCGCCGCACGGTCGTCGCCGTCGGCCTCGTCTTCCAGATCGTGATCGCGACGATCCTCGTCGTTGATCACGCTCTCCGGCGCGAACGAGCTCTGGCCCTTCCTCACCGTCGGCGCCCTCGCCGGCACCGCCTCGGCGCTCACCAATCCGGCCGGCCGCGCTCTGACGCCCGAGATCGTGCCCACCGAGCTCCTGCCGGGAGCGATCGCTCTGCGGAGCGTGGCGAACCAGCTCGGAATCGTCGCCGGTCCGGCGATCGGCGCGGTGATCTTCAAATTCGAGCCGGTCGCCGTCTACCTCACGGCAGGGGCCCTGTTCGTGCTCGCCCTCGTAGCCATCCTCGGCGTCGAGTCGGTGCGAGCGACCGCACCGGCCATGGAGCTGACGTGGAAGAACCTTTCGGCCGGGATCGGCTTCATCGTCCACACGCGCATGCTCCTCGGCGCGATCTCGCTCGACCTCGTCGCAGTGCTCTTCGGCGACTCGATCGCGCTCGCGCCGGTCTTCGCGCTCACCATTCTCCACGTCGGTCCCGATCGGCGTCGGCCTGATGCGGGCCGCGTCCGCGGTCGGAGCGCTCCTCGCGGGGATCATCCTCGCGCGACGCCCGCTCCGCTATCGCGCCGGCCCGACGCTGCTCGTCGTCGTCGCGACGTTCGGAGCAATGATGATCGTCTTCGGGCTGTCGAAGTCGCTGCCGCTCTCGCTCGCTGCGCTCGCGGTCGCAGGCTTCGCCGACATGATCAGCATGAACATCCGCTCCACGACAGCTCTCGCTCGTGACGCCGCCCGAGCTGCAGGGCCGCGTCAGCGCAGTCGAGTGGGTGTTCATCAGCGCCTCGAACGAGCTCGGCGCGTTCGAGTCGGGCGTGGCTGGCGTCGTTGATCGGAACGGTGGCGGCAGTCGTCGCCGGCGGCGCAGTGATGATCGGCTGTCGCGGCCGCTGGCGGCGGCTCTTCCCCGAGCTTGCGCAGCTTGGGCCGACTCGAAGAGTCGCAGCCGGAGCCGGTATAGGATCGGCCAGATGGAGCCTCTCGACCGGTCGACGATCTGGCCGTACGACGAGCAGGGCGAGGCTCGCGAGTTCTACTACCAGCGCTTCAGCAGTCCGACTGTCGCAGCCGCCGAGGCCGCGCTCGGCGAGCTCGACGGAGGCACCGCGCTCCTCTTTCCGTCGGGCGCCGGAGCGACGACCGCTCTCGTCCTCTCCCTGCTGGAGCCCGGCGACACGATCGCGCTGGCGGGCGGCGGATACTTCGGCACCGGCGTCACGTTCGCCACGCTCGCGCCGTGGGGCCTCCGCGTCGTCGAGTTCGACCAGACCGGGCCGCCGCCCGAGGGCGTCCAACTCGTCTGGCTCGAGGCTCCGTCGAATCCGTACCTCACGATGCCGGATCTGGAGGCGGCGGTCGCGCATCCGGCTCCCGTCGTCGTCGACGCGACCGTGGCGACGCCCGTGCACCTGCGACCGCTCGAGCACGGCGCCGACTTCGTCCTGCACAGCGCGACGAAGTACCTGGTGGGGCACGACGACGCCCTGCTCGGCGCCGTCGTCTGCCGCGAGGCGGCAGCTGCCGAGGAGCTGCGCAGCTTCCGCGGCCGCACCGGGATCGTCGCGGCCCCGGACGCCGCCTGGCTCTTGCTGCGCAGCCTGAAGACACTCGACATCCGCGTGCGGACGCCAGACCGAGACGGCTGCCTTGCTCGCCGAGCGGCTGCGGACGCATCCCGCGGTCGAGATCGTCCGCTATCCCGGGCTCGGCGGCCTGCTCTCCTTCGACGTCGCCGACGCCGAGACGGCGCGGCAGGTCGAGACCTCGACCCGCGTGATCGTCAACGCCACCTCGCTCGGCGGCGCGACGAGCCTGATCGAGAGCCGGCGCCGCTGGGAGGGCGAGCGCGTGCCGCCGGGACTGCTGCGCCTCAGCGTCGGCCTCGAGGATCCCGAGCTGCTCTGGACCGATCTCGAGCAGGCGCTTTCGTGACGAAGGCGCAGGATCCTCAAGGCGGTACGCGAGATCTGCCTCGGGTCTGCCGGAGACGAGCGAGCGGCTGTCGCACGGTGCGCCGACCTTCTTCGTCCGCGGCAAGCGCTCGTTCGCGACGGTCTGGGACAACCACCACGGCGACGGCCGCTTCGCGCTCATCTGCGCCGCGCCTGCGGGAATGCAGGCGGCGCTCGTCGAGGCCGACCCGGAGCGGTTCTACGTCCCTCCATACGTCGGGACACCGCGGCTGGATCGGCGTTCGGCTCGACCGTGGCTTCGATCGCGACGAGATCGCCGGGATCGTCGAGGATGCGTTCGCGGAGGTCGCGCCGCCGAAGCTGGTGGAAGCAGCCCGGGAGGATTAGGCGAAGCCGGAGGTCGGACTCGAACCGACGACCGCCTGATTACAAATCAGGTGCTCTACCAGCTGAGCTACTCCGGCGCGGCGACCAGCGTAGCGACCGTTACAGCAGGACTTCGCGGCCCTTCTGGTGCGAGAGGATCTTGCGCTTCACGCGCTGCAGCGCGTTGTCGATCGTCTTCGTGTCGCAGCCGAGCTCTTCGGCCATGTCCTCGTAGGACGAGCCCTCGAGATAGAGGCGCAACGCGTCGGACTCGAGCGGCGAAAGGCCCGAGCCGAGATTGAAGACGAGGCTCTGGAGCTCCTCGGTCGAGATCACGACGAGCGGGCGGCTCGTGCACCGCCGGGCCCGGCAACGCGTCGCCGAGCGTGCACTCGCCCTCTCCGTCCTGCCCAGCCGGGGTGTGGCTGAACGAGACGTACGTGTTGAGCGGCGCGTGCTTGAAGCGGGTCGCGGTCTTGATCGCGGTGATGATCTGGCGCGTGACACAGAGCTCGGCGAAGCTGCGGAACGACGTCTCCTTGTCGGCGCGGAAATCACGCACCGCCTTGTAGAGGCCGATCAGCCCCTCCTGCAGGAGATCGTCGTTGTCGCCGCCGGCGAGGAAGTACGAGCTCGCCTTGAGGCGGACGAAGCCGGTGTAGCGGCGGATGAGCGCGTCCATCGCGACGCTGTCGCCGTTCCGAGCCTTGATGACGAGCTGAAGATCCTCTAGCTCTCGTTGAGCTTTTTGCGGCGAGCGTGCTGTCGCAGCGCGAGCAGCCATGGCGCCTCCCGGCCTCTCGAGGGTGAAGTCTCACCCTGTGGTCGAGGCGAAGATAGCAAGGGGTCCAAGGTTTTACAAGTCCAATTGCTATGGACCCAGCTTGCCTTGGACCCAGGAAGCTAGCGCGCTGCTAGCGCTCGCCGCGACGTAACCGCTCGAGCTCGGCGAGCGTGTCGGGTCGAGACGGTCGCGCAGGTCGCCGCGAACGGCGGGCGGCTGGCTCGGTCGCGAGAGCTCGGCAAGGAACGTCTGCGAGGCCAGCTTCCGCACCTCGACGCCGGCCGTGCCGCGGATCGCGGTGTCGGAGGAGACGATCGCGACCTGCTCCTTGCTCCGGTTCTCGGCGGCGAGCCGCTCGAGCAACGTGTCAGCGTCCTCGGCCCAGCGCACCTCGAGCGGACCGCGCCGCTCGGTCGCTCCCTGGCCGTCGAAGACGAGCACGCCGCGTGCGCCTTGCGCCGCGACCCAGCTCGCGAGCAGGTCGCGGAGCTCGTCCGGCGAGCCGAAGCCGCCGGCGTGCAGCAGGTTGAAACCGTCGAAGAGATAGAGCGTCGGCTCGGCCACGTCTTTCCTTGTAACAGTCTGTTACTAGCTCCGTTGGCGGAGCGCCTCGTAGAGAAGCAAGGCAGCGGCGACGCTGACGTTCAGCGACTCGACGCGGCCGAGCTGCGGAATCGAGACTTCGAGGTCGCAGGTGCGCCGCACGAGTGGACGCAAGCCTTTCCCCTCGGCCCCGAACACGAAGGCGACGCCGCCGGATAGGTCGGCTTTCCACATCGGCGTTCCCGACTCGCCCACAGCGCCCGCAATCCACAGCGTGCCGCTCTTGATCTCGGCGAGGTAACGCGCGAGGTTCGGCACGACGGCGACCGGAAGATGCTCGACGGCCCCGGCCGAGGAGCGGCAGACCGCAGCCGTCACGCTGCGCGGAGCCGTGCGCCGGGACGACAACGCCACTTGCGCCCGCTCCCTCGGCGCTCCGGATCACCGCACCGAGGTTCCGCGGGTCGCTGACCTGGTCGAGGCACGCGAGGAGCGGCGACTCGACCTGCGGCGAGCTCGAACGCGTCGGCGTAGCGGAACGGCTCGCACCACGCGACGACGCCCTGGTGGTCGCGCGTTCCAGCGGCCTCGGACAGATCGCGCTCGAGCTTCGTCTGCACCCGCGGCCGCTCGACCTCGCGCAACCAGGCCTCGCTCCGCACCGCGCGCTCGCTCGCCCACAGCTCGAGCACCTCGCGCGACCCGCGCAGCGCCTCGCGCACCGGACGGCGGCCGTAGACGAGCTCCCGCGTCACGAGCGGCGGACGAGCCGGTAGCCGGGAGGCTCGGCGACGTCGCGCACTTCCCAGCCCTCGGCCGCGATCTCGTCGCGCAGGCGATCCGCGCCGGAGAAGTCCTTCGCGTCGCGCGCCTCGCGCCGCTGTTCGGCGAGCGCCGCGATCTCCGCCGGCGCCGTCTCGAGCTCGGCGAGCGAGCCGAGCCCGAACAGGCCGAGCCCCCAGCGCAGCGAAGCCCACTCCTCGCGGTCGCGCCACGCATGGAAGAGCGCAAGCGCCTCGGGCGTGTTGAAGTCGTCGTCGAGCACGGCAGCGAGCTCCTCCTCGAGGATCGTCTCGCCGCTCCTCGTCTCCGGGCCGCTCGTCGAGGAAGAAGTTGCGGAACGCGTCCGCCTGTGCGCGCGCCTGGACGAGCGCGTCGTCGCCGAACTCGACCGGCTTCCGCCAGTGCGCGCCGAGGAAGAAGAGCAGCACGACCTCGCGTCCCCAGGTGTCGAGCACGTTGCGCAGCGAGATGTCGTTGCCGAGCGACTTCGACATCTTCTCGCCGTCCATGCCGCCGATCATCCCGTTGTGCATCCAGATGCGGGCGAACTCGTGGCCGAGCGCGAGCGACTGCGCCAGCTCGTTCTCGTGGTGCGGGAAAACGAGGTCGAGCCCGCCGCCGTGGATCTCGAAGACCGGGCCGAACGCGTCCTCGGCCATCACCGAGCACTCGATGTGCCAGCCCGGCCTGCCCTTCCCCCACGGCGAGTCCCAGGAGGTGTCCTCGCCGGGCTTGTTCGCCTTCCACAGCGCGAAATCGCGCGGATCCTCCTTGAGCGCGCTCGGCTCCTGCTCCTCGACCTGGTCGCGGGCGCTGCCGCGAGAGGCGTCCGTAACCGGGATCGCTGCCGACGCGGAAGTAGACGTCTCCCTCGGCCGGATATGCGTGCCCGCTGTCGACGAGCTTCCCGATGAAGCGGACGATCGACTCGACGCTCTCCGTCGCCTTCGGGAGGCCGTCGGGCATGCCGAGCCCGAGGTCGCCCGTGTCCTGCAGATACCAGGCGGTCGCCTGGGCGGCGAGCTCGGCGCTGTCGACCGGGCGCCGCATCGTAGATCTTGGTCGTTGATGTCCGTGATGTTGTGGACGAGCGTCACGTCGTAGCCGCGGCGGCGCAGCCAGGCGCGCAGCCACATCCCGAGGACGAACGGCCGCGCGTTGCCGATGTGCGCGCGCTGATAGACCGTCGGGCCGCAGAAGTACATGCGGATCGGGCCCGGCGGCTGGGGCAGCTCCTCGAGCTTTCGGCTGAGCGTGCTGTACAGGCGCATCGTTTCTAGCCTACGTGGCTCGTCGCAGCAGCTCTTCGCGCGGGAGAGCTGCGATCACGGCGGCGAGCTCGGGCCCGCGCTCGGCTCCGGTGAGGGCGAGGCGAACCGCTTTCAGGTCGCCGCCGACCGCCTTCAGCTCGCGGAGCAGCGCCCGCGGCTCGAGCCCGGCCTCGACGAGCTCGCGAAAGCGCGCGAGGGTCTCGGGCGAGTCGACCTCGACTGTTGCCGGCTCGAGCACGAGCTCCGCGTAGCCGCGCGCTTCCACCAGATCCCGTGCGCCGCGCAGCACCGGCGCGACCGAGACGGGCACTCCGACGCGCGCGGCGAACTCCTCGTCGCTCAGTCCCGCGAGCGTCTCGGTGGAGAGCCGCCTCAGCCGTGCAGGATCGAGATGGACGTCGTGACGCGGCAGTCCCAGCTCCTCGAGGTAGGCGCGCACCGCCTCCGCCGGAATCCCCTCGTCGCGCAGCGAGGCGACGGTCGCGCCCGGAGCCCGCTTCGCGAGCTTGCGCCCGTCCGCGCCGAGGATGAGCCCGTGGTGGACGAACTCGGGCGGCGTCGCGCCGAGCGCCTCGAACAGCCGCCGGTGGAGCGCCTCGTTGGGCCGGTGGTCGTTGCCGCGCACGACGTGCGTGATGCCGAAGTCGATGTCGTCGACCACCGACGCGAGGTGATAGGTGGGCGAGCCGTCCTCGCGCAGCAACGTCAGGCCGTCGAACCGGTCGCCGAGCGGGGCACCGACCTCGCGATGGCGTTCCGCCCGCTCGCTCTGCCGGATCGGTCCCTCGTCCCACTCGATCCCGAGCCACTCGAGATCGCCGAGGATCGCCGCCTCGCCGCCCGGGACGTTGCGCGCAGCGTCGGTGTCGTCGATCCGCAGCAGCATCCAGTCGCCCAGCCCACGGTTTCCGACCGCGCTCAGGGCATTGCCGAGGTGGAGCGAGCCCGTCGGGCTCGGCGCAAAACGGACTCTGACCGCCATGCGTCGAGTTTAGGGTTCCGCCCGCAATGGAGTCCTGGCGCGCAACGGTTCCCCGCCAAACGTCAGGAAGGTTTGACATCCCACGCGGCCGGAAGACCAGGACCATGAGCGATGTCGTCGTCATCACGGGCGCTTCCGGCGGCATCGGCCGTGCGACCGCTCGACGATTCGCGCAGGACGGCGCGAAGATCGCGCTGCTCGCCCGCGGCGAAGCGGGTCTCGAGGCGGCAGCGCGCGAGGTCGAGGAGCGAGGCGGCAAGGCCCTCGTACTCCCCACCGACGTTGCCTACGCCGACCAGGTCGAGGCGGCCGCGCAGGCGACGGAGAGCGAGCTCGGCCCGATCGACGTCTGGATCAACAACGCGATGGCGACGATCTACGCGGAGTTCCTCGACGTCGAGCCGTACGAGTATCGGCGCGCGACCGACGTCACGTATCACGGCATGGTGTGGGGAACGCGGGCGGCGCTGAAGCGGATGGCGGAGAGGAACCGCGGCACGATCGTCCAGGTCGGCTCGGCGCTCGCGTTCCGTGGCATCCCGCTCCAGGCGCCCTACTGCGGCGCGAAGCATGCCTGCAAGGGCTTCACGGAGTCGGTGCTCACGGAGATCGAGCATCACGGCTGGGACATCCACCTCACGATGGTTCACCTCGCCGGCTTCAACACGACCCAGTTCACCTGGGGCCGGACGAAGCTCCCCAAGCAGACGCAGCCGGTTCCGCCGATCTACCAGCCGGAGGTCGCGGCCGACGCGATCCACTGGGCGGCGTACCACCGGCGACGCCAGGTCTACGTCGGCTTTCCGACAGTGCTCAACGTCCTCGGCGAGCGGATGGCTCCGTGGTTCCTCGACTGGTACCTCGCGAAGACGGGCTACAGCTCGCAGATGACGGCAGAGCCGCTCCAGGGCGGCCTGAGCCACGACAACCTCTATGAGCCGGTCGACGGCGAAGAGGATCGCGGCTCGCACGGGCCGTTCGACGGCGAGGCGCACGGACACAGCTTCCAGACGACGCTCACGAAGCACCGGCGGCTGGCCGGCTCGCTCGCGGTCGGAGTCGGCGCGGCAGCGACGGGCGCCGCGCTGCTGCGGAAGCGCTAGGCGACCGCTTGCCGCAACTCGGCGGCTACAGGGCCGAAGCGGTCCGGATGCTCCTCCTCGAGCACCGCACGAAGCGTGCGCACGTCCGCGAGGCCGAGAGTCGCGCGCCGCGATTCGAGGGCACGCGTTCAGCAGTAGCGAGAGCTCGCGATGGCGGCTCGAGACCCCGGCCCGAGCGGCTGCGGCCGCAGCGAGCGCGCCGACGACATCGTGCGGCACGGAAACGACGTTGCCCGCGAGGTCGATCTCGACCATCTCCTCCTGCGGCATGGGTGGCTTATGACCGCTACTTCGCAGGGCTGAACGCGTAGAGCTTGCCCCAGCCGACGACGTAGAGCCGCTTCCCGTCCGTGACGACGGGCGTGAACGCGCCGTCGGGATACGTCCAGACCTGCTTCCCCGTGAGCGCGTCGAGCCCGTACGTGCGCCGCTTGAGGGTGGCGAAGTAGACGATGCCGTCGACGACGGACGCCGAGCCCGAGATGGGGCCGTTCGCGTGGAACTTCCAGAGGACGGCTCCCGTCGCCGCGTCGAGCGCGTAGAAGTAGCGGTCGTACGAGCCGACGAAGACGCGCTTGCGCCAGACCGCGGGCGAGCCGTAGACGAAGCCGCCGGTCTTGCGTGACCAGCGCAGCTTCCCGCTCTGCTCGCCGTAGGAGTAGACGTGTCCGTCGGTCGAGCCGAGGTAGACGCGCGAGTAGGCGACCGCCGGCGTCGAGTAGAACTGGCCGTGGCCGCCGAGCCAGTCACGGTTCGACTGGGCGCGCCAGATGAGCTTGCCGTCGCTCGCCCTCAGCGCGTAGAGACGGCCGTCGTACGCGCCGAAGAAGACCCGGCCACGGTCGTACGCGATCGCTCCTTTCACGTCTCCGCCGGCCCGGTACGTCCAGATCGTGCTCCCGTCCAGGCTGCGCACCGCGTAGACGCGGCCTGCGTAGTCGCCGACGTAGATCCGGTTGCCGACGATGAGCGGCGACGTCTCGGACGCCGCTGCGAGGGTCTTGCGCCAGCGGACGGCGTGCGACCTCCCGGCGGCGACGGCCAGCAGCTCGCCGTCGCCCGGCTGCGCGGGAGTGCACGGAATCCGGTTCAGGAACGTCTCGAAGACCGAGCCGCGGCCGAGGCGGTTGACCGCCGGAGAGGCTGCTTCGCACCTGCCCACGTGCACGGTCCACAGGCGCCGTCCGTTCGCGGCCGAGACGGCGATCAGGCTCCCGTTGAGGCTCGCGTAGTAGAGGTAGTGGAAGCCGATGGCCGGCGGAAACTCGACGAGCGACGTCCCGCCGGTGACCCAGTCGCGTTTGAACGGCGGCCTGAGCTTTCCGACCCCTACGTGCAGGTGCTGCGGCACGCCGCCGAACATCGGCGAGACGAGAGAGGTCGTGCTCGGCTGCGGCGCGGCGACGGTCTGGGTCGGGTCGAACTCCGCAGTCGTTCCCAGAACACTGCCCCCGAAGCGGTGCGTCGACTCGTAGTACGCGGCTCCGATCGCGCCTCCGAGCAGGACCAGGGCGACCAGGAGGATGAGCGGCACGCATCCGGCGATGATGCCTGCGGTGGTCGACAGCCCGGCGCGCTACGGTCGCGCCGTGGAGGATCTCCTGCTGGCCTGGTTCGCCGAGCACGGACGCGATCTGCCGTGGCGGAAGACGCGCGACCCGTACGCGATCCTCGTCAGCGAGGTCATGTCGCAGCAGACCCAGGTCGAGCGCGTCGTGCCCCGCTGGCAGCGCTGGCTCGAGCGCTGGCCGACGGTCGACGCGCTCGCCGCCGCGCCGGCCGGCGACGTGATCCGGGAGTGGCAGGGGCTCGGCTACAACCGGCGCGCGCTCTCGCTCCATCGTGCAGCGCACCAGGTCGCGGCTCACGGCTGGCCCGACGACCTGACCGAGCTGCCCGGCGTCGGGCGCTATACCGCGGATGCGGTGGCGTGCTTCGCGTTCGGACGCTCCGTCCTCCCGGTCGACGTCAACGTGCGCCGCGTCTCCGAGCGCACGGGCCGGGTCTTCTCCCCCGCCGCCGCCCAGGCGCTGATGGATCTCGGCAAGGCGGATCTGTCTCGCGCGGATCCCGCGCTGCGGCGCTTGTCCGCTCGCGGCCTCCTGTCCTTCGCGCGGCCGCCGCTTCGAGCCGCTCCGGCGGCAGGGACCCTTCGAGGGCTCGTTCCGCCAGCGGCGCGCCACGGCGCTTCGTGCCGTCCTCGCCGGCTCACAGCCGGAAGACACCGAGGCGGTCGACGCGCTCGCGCGCGACGGGCTCGTGCGAGTGGACGGAGAC
Source organism: uncultured Actinomycetes bacterium (assembly GCA_963794255.1). GTDB lineage: Bacteria > Actinomycetota > Thermoleophilia > Gaiellales > Gaiellaceae > Palsa-739. The sequence continues at coordinate 418,580 of CAWCDC010000010.1, forward strand.
GCCGTGTCGCTCCCCGACTAGCCGGGTACCATCCGGCCGATGCTGATTGCCGACATCACGACGCTGCTGATCCCGATCTGGATCCTCCTCGGGCTGCTCGTGGTGCTCGGGATCCTCGCGCTTCTCGGGCGCATCCAGAACGGCCGCTACCTGAAGCCGCTGTTCACGCTGATGGCGAAGGTGCCGTTCCTCAGGCGACAGCTCGAGAAGGCGTCGAAGGCGGCGATCGAGCGCTCGAACCCGGACCTCGCGAGCGCGATGCGCAAGCTCGAGCCGCATGCGAAACAGCTCCACGATCCCCAGCAGGCGCAGAAGGCGATGTCCCGCCTGACGCGCGACGAGCGCGCGGCGCTGCTCGAGATGCAGGAGCAGCAGGGCGGTCCCGAGCTAGAGGCGATGAACCGCCAGATGCGCCGCCGGCTCGAGAAGCAGCAGAAGCGGCGCTAGTACGTGCCCTTCATCGTGCCGCGACCGACATGCGCGGGCGCGGCACTGGCGCGAGCGGAAAGCACGGCGCTTGCGCACGCGAGCGCAGCGAGCCTGCGCCAGCGAAGCGGGCGAGCGCTAACCAAACGCATGTCGAACCCAGACGTTGGGTTCGACGTAGACGCCGCGGTCGTTCTTGAAGTGGACCGGGACGAGAGCGCCGGGCACGACGTAGTTGCCGTCCTCGGGGAAGACCATTCCCGTCCACTCCTCCCACTCGGCGCGGCTGCCCGAGATCGTCATCGAGCGTGCAGCCGTCGTCAGCAGCTCGCCGCCGAGCCGCTCGTGTGTGCGCAGCCAGGGGTCGTACGGGAGCCCGTCACGGCGGCGCCAGCCGGCGTATTGCTCGAGCGCGACGAGCGGGTAGCGGTCCTTCCACGTCGGCCGCACCGGCGCCACGAGTGAGTCCAGGCCATGGCCCGCACCGACCGCGGCGAGCCGCCGCAGGATCGTCTCGGCGATGCCGAGACCTCGATACTCCGGGATCACCCCGGCCACGACCGCGCAGAGGGTCGTCGGCGTCCCCTCGACGCCGTCGGTCAGCGCCCAGTCGAGGCCCCGCGGGGACGGCGTCCCGTTCCAGCCCACCGGGACGCTGCACGCGTAGCCGACCGTGTGACGCCGCCCGGCCTCGCGGTCGACGACCCAGATCTGGAAGTCCGGGTACTGGTCGTAGAGCTGCGGCCAGAACGACGCGACGACAGGGTCGTGCGCCATGAACTCCGGCCAGATGCTCGGGAGCGTCCCCTGCAGCTTCGGATGCTCCGCATGGGTGACGAACGCGAGCTTCATCGGACGAGCAGAGCCACCGCCTGGGCGGCGAGACCTTCGCGACGACCGGTGAAGCCGAGCCCGTCGGTGGTCGTCGCCCGGACCGCAACGAGCTCCAGGTCGACGCCGAGCGCCTGCGCCAGCCGCCCCCGCATCTCCGCGCGATGCGGCGCGAGTCGCGGTTCCTCGCCGATGAGGACCACGTCGGCGTTCGCGAGCTTCCAGCCGCGAGCCTGGATGCGATTCCAGGCCTCGGTCAGCAGGTCGAGGGAGTCGGCGCCGGCGAACTGCGGATCGGTGGACGGGAAGAGCGCGCCGATGTCCTCGAGCCCGGCGGCTCCGAGCAGCGCGTCGGTGAGCGCATGCGCGAGCACGTCGCCGTCGGAGTGGCCGGCGAGGCCGCGCGGATGCTCGATCTTGACGCCGCCGAGCACGAGCGGCACGCCGTCCTCGAACGCGTGCGCGTCGAAGCCCGTCCCGACGCGGTACTCAGACACGGCTGACCTCCGTCTCGCCGCCGACGCTCAGAGCCATCCCGCCACCGTCTCGAGATCGGCCTCGGAGGTCACCTTGAGCAGACGCGGATCGCCGTCGACGACCTTGACCCGCCCGCCTGCAGCCTCCACGAGGCCGGCGCAGTCCGTCGCTTGTAACAGACTGTTACTTGCAAGGGCATGTCGGAAACGGTCAGCCGCGAACGCCTGAGGCGTCTGGACCGCCCAGAGAGCGTCGCGCGAGACGGTCTCCTCCACGCCGCCGTCGGGGCCGACCCGCTTCAGCGTGTCCCCGACGGGAAGGCCCGGAACGGCTCCGTCCCAGCCCTCGGAGAGCGGCGCGAGCACCCGCTCCACCACATCGTCAGAGACGAGCGGACGCGCGGCGTCGTGGACGAGGACGACGAGGGCGTCCTCAGGCACCTCGCCCAGGCCCGCCCGCACAGAGTCGCTTCTCGTCTCACCACCCGCCACACACGCGTGCACCTTGCCGCAGCCCTCCTCTTCCGCGACGAGGATCGCAGGTTCTTCCCAGCCCGGCGGAGCCACCAGGACGATGCCGTCGACCCAGGGGCAAGCCTCGAGGCGGCGCAGCGGCTCGGCGAGGAGCGGCTCGTCTCCGAGCTTCGCGAACGCCTTCGGCCGGTCCAGCCCGAGCCGCTCCCCGCGCCCCGCAGCGACGAGGATGGCCCAGACGGACATATGGGTCCGACTACCCCGGGACTAGGCCGTTGCGGCCGCGGCGGTCTTCTTCTTCGCCGCCGGCTTGCGCTTCGGCGGGCCATCGGAGGCGAGAACCTCCTCGAGCCACTCCGCGCAGGTCTCCTCGTCCATGCCCTTCGCGTACATCAGCTCGGAGGCGAGGATCTTCTTCGCCTTCACGAACATCTGCTTCTCACCGGTCGAGAGCCCCTTCTCCCGGTCGCGCAGGGCAAGGTTCCGGACGACCTCGGCGAGCTCGAGGATGTCGCCGGTCTTCATCTTGTCGCGGTTGTGCTTGAAGCGCCGGTTCCAGTTCTTCGGCATCTCGGTCGAGACACCCGTCAGCGCCTTGAGGACGACGGCGACGTCTTTCTCGCCGATCACGCGCCGCAGACCGACCTTGTCGGCGTTCTCGGACGGGACTTGCACCGTCATGTCGTTGTGCAGGATCTTGATCGTCAGGTACTCGCGCTGCTCGCCCAGCACCTCGCGCTTCTCCTTCTTGACGACCGTCCCCGCCCCATGGTGGGGATACACCACCTTGTCGCCGACGTCGTACAAGCCCGACCTCCCCTTACTCAAAGCTGCTCAGCCTAAAAGCCGCTATTCCGCGAAGAAAGCCGGCACGCACTTATGCGCCGGCCAGAGGAAACCACTGTAGCAGAAACGGCCTGGCTAAGCCAAATTCGGGGCAAAAAGAGGCGATCCGGCTACAACTGGAGGTAGCGGTCGACCAGATTGTGCTCCTGCAGTCGGCGCAGCCCCTCGCGGATCTCGCGAGCCCGCACGGCCCCGACCCCCTCGACCGACTCGAGCTCACGCTGCGACGCGCGGATCACGGCGTCGAGGCTGCCGAGGTTCGACACGACCCGGCGGACGAGCGGTTCCGGCAGCCGCGGCAGGTGGGAGAGGATCCGATAGCCGCGCGGTACCACCGTCTGGTCGAGCGGATTGACGCCACGCTCGTACCCGAGCACCTCTGCCAGCCTCCCGAACTCGAGCAGCTCCTGGTAGCTCAGACCGCTGAGATCGGTGAGGCCTTCGGTCGCCTCCTCGTCGGCTCCGAGGAGGTGGTAGTCGCGGACGATCGCGTCTCGCTCGCCCGGCACGTCGCCGACGAACTCCTGGAGCTGGAGCCTGATCAGGCGACCCTCGGTGCCGAGCTCGATGCAGTCGCGCGTGATCCGCTGCGCCATTCGCGCGATCATCTCGGCCCGCTGCAGGACGACGAGGACGTCGTCGAGGACGACGGCGTTCTGGAACTCGAGCGCCGTGAGGCGGGTCAGAACCTGCTCGAGCCGCTGCCGGTACGTGTCGAGCGTGCCGAGCGCCTGGTTCGTCTTCGCCAGGACGTCTGCGACCGGGTCGAGCTGATACCGCGCCGGGCCGACGAAGATCGTGACCGTCTCGCGCTGCTGCGAGACCGAGACGACGAGCGCACCCGTCTGTTTCGCCACGCGCTCGGCCGTGCGGTGCCGTGTGCCGGTCTCGTTGGAGGGAATCGTCGGATCCGGCATGAGCTGGACGTTGGCCCACGCGAGCCGCTTGATCGGATCGTCGACGATGATCGCGCCGTCCATCTTCGCCAGCTCGTAGAGGAGCTGCGGCCGGAAAGGCGCGTCGAGCCGGATGCCGCCCGAGTAGAGGAACGAAAGCTCGTCCGGATCGCCGACCACGATGAGCGCGCCCTCGTGCGAGCGAATCACGTCGTCGACGGACTCGCGGAGCCCCGTGCCGGGGGCGATCTTGGCGATCGCCGCCAGGAGCTCGGGGTTCTTGCGGCGCGGATCCTCCTCCGCGGGAAGGCGCGTAAAGCCGAGATCGCCCAGGCGATGCTCGCTCTTGCCCTCAGTCGTCTCCTTCGGATCGATCGCCATCGAGCCCTGCCTTGATCGCCTGCCGCAGCGTCTCTGCGGCTTCGATCTCGATTCTGCCAGTCGTTGCCGTGCCCGCCGGCGCGACGACCGTGGAGAGACCAAGCTTGGCGCACTCCTCCAGGCGCCGTTCGGCCTGTGCAGCCGTGCGGAGGCGACCCGTGAGGCCGATCTCGCCGAAGGCCGCGACGCCGGTCTTGACCGGCACGCGCCTTGCGGCGGACGCGATGGCGAGCGCGACGGCGAGGTCTGCGCCCGGCTCGTCGATGCGAACGCCGCCCGCGACGTTGACGAAGACGTCCGCCTGCCCGAGCGCCACACGCGCGTGGCGAGACAGAACGGCGACGATCATGGCGAGGCGCTTGGGATCGACTCCGGTGGCGACACGGCGGGGCATAGCGAGCTCGCTCTGGGCGACGAGCGCCTGGATCTCGAGCAGGATCGGCCGCGTCCCTTCGAGCGCGCACGCGACAGCGGCGCCCGACTCACCCGGAACGGTGCGGCCGAAGACCTCGGACGGATCGGGGACGCCGACCAGGCCGGCACCGGTCATCTCGAAGACGCCGAGCTCGTTCGTCGAGCCGAAGCGGTTCTTGACCGCCCGCAGCACGCGGTGCGCGTGGTAGCGGTCGCCCTCGAACTGCAGCACACAGTCGACGAGATGCTCGAGCACACGCGGCCCGGCCACCGAGCCGTCCTTCGTGACGTGTCCCACCAGGATCGTCGCGACGCCGGACTCCTTCGAGACGCGCAGCAGCCGAGCCGCGGCCTCGCGCACCTGTGCGACGGAGCCGGGGGCCGAGCCCAGCTCGGACGCGTAGAGCGTCTGGATGGAGTCGATCACGCAGACGTCGGGCCGCTCAGCCCGGAGGGTCTGGCAGACCGTCTCGAGCTCCGTCTCCGCGAGGATCTCGACCGTTTCCGCTCCGCCCAACCGCTCGGCACGCAGCTTGACCTGAGCGACCGACTCCTCGCCGGTCACGAGCAGCGCCCGCCGGTCTCGCGAGATCGCCGCGAGGGCGCTGAGGAGCAGCGTGGACTTCCCCACTCCTGGCTCGCCGCCGAGCAGGACGACGGAGGCCGGGACGAGCCCGCCGCCCAGCACGCGATCGAGCTCCGGCACCCCGGTCGGAATTCGCGCCGCCTCGGAGACCTGCACGTCGACGAGACGCAGCAGCGGCTTCGGCGGCACCTGGGCCTGCGTGACCTGGCCGACCACCTCCTCGACGAGCGTGCCGAACGCCGAGCAGCCTGGACACTTGCCGAACCAGCGTCCGGCTGTGTAGCCGCACTCCGTGCAGCTGTACTGGACGGCCGCCGTCTTCGCCATGGGTTCACCCTATGGACGAAGGCGGACGCGAACCGTCACGAGATCCGGGCGGTTTCGTACCGAAACGAAAAGCGGCCCCGCCGAGTGGGGCCGCTCTCCGTGCTTCCGAGGGAGGGACTCGGGAGCCCCCGCCGCATCGGGGCTCACCGAGGATGTGCTCTACGTCCAGCATCCTCAGGCACCGACCCCGCTTGACTCGTCCCCTTTCGGGTGGTTCATCAACGCACTTCACACCCCGAACGAGGGATAGGCGATCACCCAGGGCGGGCGATCCGCGCCACGCGGGGTCACTGAATCGGCACGGAATGCCAGGTTTCGCCGCCGTCCGTCGTCCGCCACAAGTCGGTTCGGTCGTGAAGCTCTACGAGGGCGGACCCGACGCGCTGCGTCGTGAAGGCGAGCCAGAAGACGCCCTGGATCCCGGCGGTTCGCGGTACGACGCTCCAGTGGCGGCCCGAGTCGGCGGTGCGTAGGAACGCGCCGCCCGCGCCACGGGTCAGGACGGCGATGCGCTCGGACGCGGCTGCGACCTGGCCACCGTTGGTCAGGCTAGGCGCTCCAGATCCACCGGGATCGTGGAACGAACGGATCCGGAAGGAGCGGCCGCCGTCTTTCGAAACGGACAATCCCGCCATCATCCCGCTCGGGCAGACGGCCCAGACGATTTCGCGCCCGGCCGGCACGAGCGCGCATCCGAGTCCGAAACCCGGCCCTGGACCCGCCATGAACGTCTGTCCTCCGTCGTTCGACCGTTCGAGACTCTGGCGACCGGGGCGCGAATTTCGTGCAAGCCCCAGCAACCAGACCTGACGACCCCGACTCGCGAGTGAAATCGGAAACTCCTTCTTGACGAGGAACGGTAAGGCTTCCCACGTATCGCTCGATATGGAGGCTCGCTCGAAATGCGTGCGCCCAAATATGGCGTAGACGCGACCTCCGCCCGCTGCGAACGCCCCTACCGGTCGTGGCGGTCCCGTTCGCTGCCAGCTTCGGCCGCCGTCGTGTGTCGCATAGAGCGGGGTCCCGTCCTCGACGTAGACGAATCCGTCGCGGGCGCTCGCAAAGACGATCGTCGGGTCGGTGCCCTGGGACGGAAGGGGCGGTAAATCGACGCGACTGAACCGCTTGCCGCCGTCCGTGGAGCTGACAAGCGCGAGGCACCAGCTCCCACGGCAGCGGTATTCGCCGAGCACCCAGAGGTCACGGGCTCCGACGGCCGCGGCGGTCTCTGGACGAAATCCGCGCGGGATCGAACTCGCGTCGGGTCGGCTCCAGCCGGCAGACACAATCGCGAGAGCCACGGCAGAGGCGAGAACCCCGACCGCGACTCTTCGCATATCTACTCCTCTGGGGCTGGAGGCTCGTCGCCGTCGGCGGCGGCGACAGGCTCCACGGGCGGAACCGTCACCTGCTCAGGCGTGACGTCGCCCGGGATGAAGGTGATGTCCACCTCGTCGCCCGGCTCGCCGTCCTCGTTGCGGGTGCGTCCGACGAGGATCGTCGAGCCCGGCTCGAGCTCGCGCCCGAGCACGAAGTCGGCCAGCGGGTCCTCGATCTCGCGCTGGATCGCGCGGCGCAGCGGCCGGGCGCCCATCGCAGGGTCGTAGCCCTTGTCGACTAGCAGCTCCTTCGCGTCCTCGGTGAGCTCGATCGAGACGTCGTGGATCGCCATCTGCTCGCGCAGGCGGCGGAGCTGGAGGTCGACGATGGACATGATCTCTGCCTTCGAGAGCTTGTGGAAGACGATGATCTCGTCGATCCGGTTCAGCAGCTCGGGCCGGAAGACCTTCTTCAGCTCGCCCATCACGCGGCCCTTCATCTCGTCGTACGAGAGGCCGGACTCGTCGCCGACGGTGAAGCCGAAGCCGGTGTTCTTCGAGATCTGCGCCGCCCCGAGGTTCGAGGTCATGATCACGATCGCATTTCGGAAGTCGACGCGGCGCCCCTGGGCGTCGGTCAGCTTCCCCTCCTCGAGGATCTGCAGGAGGATGTTGAACACGTCGGGATGCGCCTTCTCGATCTCGTCGAGCAGGAGCACCGAGTACGGCTTGCGCCGCACGGCCTCGGTCAGCTGGCCGCCTTCGTCGTAGCCGATGTAGCCCGGAGGCGAGCCGACGAGCCGGGACACGGAGTGCTTCTCCATGTACTCCGACATGTCGACCTGGATCATCGCGTCCTCGTCGCCGAAGAGGAACTCGGCGAGGGTGCGCGCGAGCTCGGTCTTGCCGACGCCGGACGGGCCGAGGAAGATGAAGCTGCCGGTCGGGCGCTTCGGATCCTTGATCCCGGCGCGAGCGCGGCGGATCGACTTCGCAACGGCGACGATCGCCTCTTCCTGGCCGACAACGCGCTTGTGCAGCTCCTCCTCCATGCGGACGAGGCGCGCGGACTCGGCTTCGGTGAGCTTGAAGACGGGAATGCCCGTCCACATCGAGACGATGTCGGCGATCTCCTCCTCGCCGACCTGCGGCTGCTCTTCCTGGTTCTCGGACGAGCGCCACTGCTCCTCGAGCTCCCGCTTCTTCTGCGTGAGCTTCCGCTCCTTGTCGCGCAGCGAGGCGGCCTTCTCGAACTCCTGGTTCTCGATCGAGGCTTCCTTCTCCTTGCGGACGCGCTCGATCTCGTCCTCCAGCTCGCGATAGCGAGGCGGCGCGGACATCGACTTGATGCGCAGCCGCGAGGCGGCCTCGTCGATCAGGTCGATCGCCTTGTCGGGCAGATGGCGATCCTGGATGTAGCGGTCCGAGAGCTCGGCCGCGGCCTTGAGCGCGTCGTCGGTGATCGTGACGCGATGGTGCGCCTCGTAGCGGTCGCGTAGCCCGCGCAGGATCTGCACCGAGTCGTCCACCGTGGGCTCCTCGACGCGGACCTGCTGGAAGCGGCGCTCGAGCGCGGCGTCACGCTCGAGGTACTTGCGGTACTCGTCGAGCGTCGTGGCGCCGATCGTCTGCAGCTCGCCGCGTGCGAGGGCAGGCTTCAGGATCGAGGCCGCGTCGATCGCGCCCTCGGCCGCGCCCGCGCCGACGAGGTTGTGCAGCTCGTCGATGAACAGGACGATGTCGCCGCGCTGCTGGATCTCCTTCATGACCTTCTTCAGCCGCTCCTCGAACTCGCCGCGGTACTTCGAGCCGGCGACGAGCGCTGCGAGGTCGAGGCTGTAGATCTGCTTGCCCTTGAGGATCTCAGGCACCTGGTTGGAGGAGATGCGCTGGGCGAGGCCCTCGACGATGGCGGTCTTGCCGACGCCGGGCTCGCCGATCAAAACGGGGTTGTTCTTCTGGCGGCGCGCGAGGATCTGCATGATCCGCTCGATTTCGGTCTGGCGACCGACGACGGGGTCGAGCTTGCCCTCCTGCGCCTGCTTCGTGAAGTTCCGGCCGAACTGGTCGAGCAGCTTCGAGGACTTCGACTTCTCGCTCGACGGGCCGCCCGCGCCTCCCTGGCGCCGGCCGGGACCGGAGAGCATGCGGATGATCTCGTTGCGGATCTTCTCCGCGTCGGCGTCGAAGTCGAGCAGGATCCGCGCGGCGACGCCCTCGTTCTCGCGGACGAGGCCGAGCAGGATGTGCTCCGTGCCGATGTAGTTGTGGCCGAGGGACAGCGCTTCGCGCAGCGCGAGCTCCAGGACCTTCTTCGCGCGCGGCGTGAACGGGATCTGGCCGGTCGTGACCTCGTCGCCCTGGCCGACGATGCGTGCGACCTGCGCCCGCACTTCCTCCACCGTGATGTCGAGAGACTCGAGAACCCGCGCCGCGAGACCCTCCTCCTCGCGGAGCAGCCCGAGCAGGATGTGCTCGGTACCGATGTAGTTGTGCTTGAGCGCCCGCGCCTCGTCCTGGGCGAGGACGACGACCTGGCGAGCCCGTTCTGTGAAGCGTTCGAACAATTCCCTCGACTCTCCTCTCCTTGTCGTACACCGCCGTCAGACGGTCGAAGGTGAGTCCATCGTAGCCGACCCCCCTGCCGCCGCAGAGCGCCCAAATGGGTCGATTTCGCTGCGCGGCCTCTAGTCGCGCGCCCTGAGCGTCGGGAAGAGGATCACGTCGCGGATCGAGTCCTTGCCGAGCAGGACCATGGCCAGCCGGTCGATGCCGATGCCGCAGCCGCCGTTCGGCGCCATTCCGTACGACATCGCCTCGACGTAGTCGGGGTCGCCGGGCTCGGCCTCGGCGGCGCCGGCTTCCCGCTCGGAGGCCTGCATGCCGAACCGTTGCTCCTGCTCCTCGGAGTCGTTCAGCTCGCTGAACGCGTTCGCGATCTCCATCCCGCTCACGACCGCTTCGAAGCGCTCGACGAGCGTCTCGTCGGCGTCGGTCGTGCGGGCGAACGGCGACAGCTCGATCGGCCAGTCGTACACGATCGTCGGCTGGATCAGCTCCGGCTCGACGAAATGGGAATACGCGTGGTCCGCGAGCTGGGCCCAGCTGCGGTCGCTCGAGACGTCGACTCCCGCCTCGGTCAGCTTCGCGCGCAGCTCGGCGTCGTCGCGCGTCCACACACCGTGCGCGTCGAGCGCCTCGACGAACCGCACCTCCTGCCATTGCGCGAGGTCGACGTCATGGCCGCGGAACATCGTCTTTGTCCCGCCGAGAGTCGCCTCTGCGGCTTGACGCACGAGCTCCTTCAGCCGCGCCGCGGTGTCCTTGTAGTCCGCGTACGCCTCGTACCACTCGAGCTGCGTGAACTCCGGCGAGTGCTTGTACGAGTAGCTCTCGTTGCGGAAGTCCTTCGAGAGCTCGTACACCTTCTCGAGCCCGCCGACGATGAGCCGCTTGAGATAGAGCTCGTCGGCGATGCGGAGGTAGAGCTCGGCGTCGAGCAGCTCGGAATGCGTTACGAACGGCTCGGCGAAGCCACCGCCGTAGCGCGGCTGCAGGATCGGCGTCTCCACCTCGATGAAATCGTCGCCGTCGAGGTAGGCGCGGATCGCCGAGACCATTCGCGCGCGCTTGATCGCCTCTTCGCGCGACTCCTCGCTCATGAGGAGGTCGAGGTAGCGCTTGCGGTAGCGAAGCTCGACGTCCTCGATCCCGTGGAACGTGTCGGGGAGCGGCGCACGGATCCGCGCGAGGACTTCGAGCTCGTCGACCTGGAGCGAGGCCTCGCCGCGACGGGAACGCGCCGGCGAGCCCGTCACGCCGACGACGTCGCCGAGATGCAGGTCGATCTCGCCGGTCCTCTCGGTCGGGCAGATCAGCTGGATGCGACCCGACCGGTCGACGAGGTCGAGGAAGACGAGCTTCCCCATGTCGCGGCGCGCCATGACCCGGCCGGCCAGACGCCGCTTGGTCGCGTCGTCGGTCGCGCCGGGCTCGAGCTGCTCGGCTTCGGCGCGAACGCCCGCGATCTCGTTGCGGTCCGGAAACCGCTTGGGGAGAGACATAGCCGCGCGAGTCTACGCGGCTTTGACTTCCATGATCTTGAACTTCTTGGCGCCTCGCGGCGTCGGCGCCTCGACCACGTCGCCCTTCTTGTGGCCCATGATCGCCTTGCCCACGGGAGACTCGTTCGAGAGCTTCAGCTCCGCCGGGTTCGCTTCCGCGGAGCCGACGACGTGGTACTCGACCGTCTTGTTCGAGCCCATGTCCTTGAGCCGAACCTTGGTGCCGACCGAGACCTCGCCCGAGCGCATCTCCTTCCTCGTCACCACCCGCGCGTTCTTGAGCCGCTCCTCGAGCGTGGCGATGCGGGCCTCGAGATGGGCCTGGTCGTTCTTCGCCGAGTCGTATTCGGCGTTTTCGGCGATGTCGCCGAACTCGCGCGCGATGCGGATACGGTCCGCAACGTCACGCCGCCGTACGGTCGACAACTCTTCGATCTCAGCCTGAAGCTTCTTGTACCCCTCAGGCGTGAGGATGACTTCCTTCACGGCGTCCTCCTGGAGCCCAGAACATGAAACGGCCGGCGGCGACCGGCCGTCGGCGGGGGCGGATGGTACCCCCGCGGCCAACCCCCGTCAAACCGGCACCGATACCCTTCCCCGCGATGCCGGTGAGCCTCCAGGAGCCGTGGTCGATCGGCGGCGTCGAGGTGCCGACGCGAATCGTGCTCGCGCCGATGGCCGGAGTCAGCATCCAGGCGTTTCGGCGGCAGGGACGCCGCTTCGGCGCGGGTCTCGTCTGCTCGGAGATGGTCTCGGCAGCCGGGATCGAGCACCGCAACGAGCGCACGTTCGGCTATCTGCGCGTCGCTGCCGACGAGCACCCGCTCGCGATCCAGATCTTCGGCGCGGATCCCCGCGCGATGGCCGACGCAGCGCGCATGGTCGAGGCCGCAGGCGCAGACATCGTCGACATGAACTTCGGCTGCCCGGTGCGCAAGGTGACGAAGACCGGCGCCGGTGCGCACCTGATGGAGGACGAGACGCTCGCCTGCCGCGTCGTCGAAGCGGTCGCCGCGGCGGTCGAGGTTCCCGTGACGGTGAAGATGCGGCGCGGCGTCGCGAACGGCTCGCGCGCCTGCCTCGAGCTCGGCCCGCGGCTCGTGGAGGCCGGAGCAGCGGCGCTGACGCTCCACCCTCGCTCGGCCCAGCAGATGTACAGCGGCGAGGCCGACCACGCGCTGACGGCCGAGCTCGTCGAGCGCGTCGGCGTTCCCGTGATCGCTTCGGGCGACGTGACCTCGCGCGAGAAGGCACTCGCTGTGCTCGAGCAGACGGGAGCGGCGGCCGTGATGGTCGCCCGCGGCGCACAGGGGAACCCGTGGGCGCTGCGCGAGATCGCCGAGGGCGAGTCGTTCCACCCGACGCGCGACGAGGTGGCGGCGGAGCTCGTTGTCTTCATCCGCGAGGCGGTGCGCGAGCTCGGCGAGCAGCGGGCGGGCGGCTTCCTGAAGAAGTTCTACGGCTGGTACCTCGGCCACGGCCGCTTTCCGAAGCCGTTCAAGCAGGAGATCGTCGAGCTCAAGACGACGGACGAGGTCGTGACGCGGCTCTTCGCTGCGGCTCCCGGCGCGGCGCCGCTGGTGGAGCGGCTCGAGGCTGAGCTTCCCGCAGCCGAGGACGAGGTGTTGCTCGACGGGCTGCCGATCTCGGTCTACGGCGGCGGCTGACCTACTCGCCCCGGTTCCTGTCCCAGACGATGCGGAGGCCGTCGAGCGTGAGAAACGGCTCGACGTGGCCGATCGTGCGGGAGTGTGGGGCGATCAAGGCAACGAGGCCGCCCGTCCCGATCACCGGCGCCTCCACACCGAGCTCGCCGCGGATCGCGTCGACGATGCCGTCGACCTGGCCCGCGAAGCCGTAGACGAGACCCGACTGCAGCGCGCCGGCGGTCGTCTTGCCGATCACCTGCGGCGGCTCGACGTAGTCGACCTTCACGAGCCGCGCAGCGCGTTCGAACAGCGCCTCCATCGAGACCTCGATCCCCGGAGCAATGACTCCGCCGACATAGGCGCCGTCCGGCGAGACGACGTCGAAGTTCGTGGAGGTGCCGAAGTCGGCCACGATCGCCGGCGCGCCGTAGCGCTCCTTCGCGGCGACCGCATTGACGATGCGGTCGGGGCCGACCTCGCGCGGGTCGTCGTACTGGATCTCGATCCCGGTGCGCACGCCTGGGCCGATGACGAGCAGCTCCGCCTTCGCCCAGCGCCACGCGACGTGTTCGTACTCCGACACGAGCCTGGGAACGGTCGACGAGAGACAGATCCCGTCGATTGCGTCGAGGTCGAGGAAGTCGGCGAGCAGCGCGCCAAGCTCGTCTCCGGTGCGGTGCGCCTCGGTGGCGATCCGCCACCGGTCGCCGAGCTCCTCGCCCTCGAAGAGGCCGAAGACCGTCTGCGTGTTGCCTACGTCGACCGCGAGCAGCATCGCGGCGGGGACGCTATTCGTCTTCCAGCCGGAAAGGCTCGCCGATGCGCTCGGCGAGCGCCTCGGCCGTCAGCTGCGGCTCGTCTCCCTCGCCGCGCAGCTCTTCGATCGTGACGTCGCCCGAGGTGAAGACCTTGGCGCGCGGGATCATCCGCGTCGGGCGGTTCTTGTCCCAGACCCACACGTCCTCGAGATCGAGCTGGAAGAAGGGAAGCCCACCGGCCGCGTTCGGCGCCGCCTGCTGCACGTCGAGCCGGTTGCAGAGGTAGGTCGCGTCCTGCGTCAGCACGCAGAAGCGGAAGAGCCCGAAGACCGCCTGGTACTCCTTCTTCAGCGCGAGCTCGAGCTCGGCCTCGTGCTCGTCGAGTTCGTCGAGGTGGGACATGCAGGCTCAGTGTACCCCGCTAAGCAGGGATTCCACGTCTCCGTGGCCGGGGACGACGAGGCCCGGAGCCAGCTCGGCGAGCGGCTCGAGGACGAAGCGGCGCTCGTGCAGGCGCGGGTGCGGAACGGTTAAGCCAGGCTCGTCCAGCTGCTCGTCGCCGTAGAGGAGAAGGTCGAGATCGAGCGTCCGCGGGCCATGCTCGCCGGGGACTCGGACGCGACCGAAATGCTGCTCGATCGCCAGCAGCCGGCCGAGGAGCTCGCGCGCCGTCAGCGTCGTCTCGAGCTCGGCGGCGCCGTTGAGGAAGCGAGGCTGGTCGCCGACTCCGACCGGATCCGTCTCGCGCAGGGTCGAGACGGCCACGACCTCGACTCCGTCCTCGGCGCCGAGGGCGTCGACGGCCGCTCGCAGCGTGCGCTCGCGATCGCCGAGGTTCGCACCGAGACCGACGTAGGCGCGGGTCATGGTCTCGTGACCGTGACGCCGACCGTGCCTTCGAGACCCGCCGGGCGGACCTCGGGCTTGCGGACGCGCACGCGCAACCGCTGCGGCGAGAAGCGCCGCTCGAGCTCGTCGGCGACTGCGGACGCAAGCGCCTCGAGCAGCGCGTATGGCGCCGAATCGGACACCTCCTGCACCGCCCGCGCGACCGCGACGTAGTCGACTGCCTCCTCGAGCCGGTCGCTCGTCCCGCGCTCCCCCACCTCGAGCTCGACGTCGAACACGAAGTCCTGGCCGCGCTCGCGCTCCTCCTCGTGCACCCCGTGGCGGCCGAAGACGCGCAGATCGCGGACCTCGACCGTGATCATGCGACTGCGGCGGCCACGGTCAAGGCGTCGACCGTCGGCTTGACGTCGTGGACGCGCAGGATCGTCGCGCCGCGCTCGAACGCGGTGACCGCCGCCGCGACGCTCGCCCCGAGCAGGTCCTCGGAGCCCGTCAGCTTGCGCAGAGAGCTCTTGCGCGAGAAGCCGACGAGCACCGGTCTCCCGAGCGCCACGAGCACGTCGAGGCGCCGCACGAGCTCGAGGTTGTGCGCCACCGTCTTGCCGAAGCCGATCCCGGGGTCGAGGCAGATCCGCTCCTCGGGGATGCCCGCCGCGACCGCGAACGCGAGCCGTTCCTCGAGGAACGACGCAACCTCGTCCGCCACGTCGTCGTACCGCGGCTCGGCCTGCATCGTCCGCGGCTCCCCCTGCATGTGCATGAGACAGAGATACGCGCCGGAGCCGGCGACGACGTCCGCCAGCCCGGGATCGTCGCGAAGCGCCGTGACGTCGTTGACGAGGACCGCACCGCGCTCGAGCGCCGCGCGCGCGACCGCCGCCTTCGTCGTGTCGATCGAGAGCGGGAGGTCTCCTCCCAGACGGTCGAGAACCGGCACCACGCGCCGTAGCTCCTCGTCGGCCGAGACGCCGTCGGAGCCGGGCCGCGTCGACTCGCCGCCGATGTCGACGACCGCCGCACCCTCCTCGACCATGCGACGCGCCGCCGCGGCCGCGACGTCGGGATCGAGATGGACACCGCCGTCGGAGAACGAGTCGGGCGTGACGTTCACGACGCCCATCACCGAGGGGCGCGGAAAGCGCTCCTCGAGCGGAACGGTGCCGCCGGCAGCCATGCGGAGAACTAAAGCAGCCCTCTTCCGCTGCCGACATACCCGCTGCGATGATCGACGAACGCCTGCTGGGCCACTGGGAGCGTGAAACCGCCGCACGAGCGCGGCTGCGCGACTCGCTGCCGGCTTCGTGGCGAAACGACCCGCGGCCGGACATGGACGTCGTGCGCGAGCTCTATATCGAGGCGATGCTCAGGCTGAAGCAGCAGCCCTCGGTGAGCCCGGTCGCGATCGGCGACGACGATCGCTAGCACCGGTTTCGCAAGACTCATCCAACGCTCACCAATTAACGCTACTTTGCGGCCGGTCGTGCGGAGGGTCGTGTGGATCTGGGTGACGGGCGCTGTGCTGCTCGTCTTCGGCGTCGTGGGCGCGTCCGCGGCGCGGTCCGCCACGCACGGCAAGCGGATCGGCGCCAAGCGGCTGAACGTCGTCCTGATCCTGAGCGACGACGAGCGCTCCGACGGGACGATGGTGATGAAGAACGTCCAGGACCTGCTCGCCAACCACGGCACCACCTTCACGGACATGCACGTGACGACGTCGATGTGCGGTCCGTCGCGGGCGAGCATCCTCACGGGTCAGTACGCGCACCACACCGGCGTCCTCGAGAATTTCGGCCCGCACAGCTTCCCCGCCTTCACGGAGGAGTCGAACGACCTGCCGGTCTGGATGCACGACGCCGGCTACGAGACCGCGCTGGTCGGCAAGTACGTGAACTCCTACACCGATGCGTACGTCGACCACAGGGTCCCGCCGGGCTGGGACGACTGGCAGGTGATGGACAGCATCCCGATGGAGGCCTACTACAACTACTCGCTCAACGAGAACGGCACCCTCGTCCACTACGGCAACACGCCGTCGGACTATTCGACGTCGGTGCTGACCAAGAAGGCCGTCAACTTCATCCACGGGGCGCGGCACCCGTTCTTCCTCTACTTCGCGCCCGTCGCCCCGCATCTGCCTGCGATCCCGGCGCCCAAGGACCGCGGCAAGCTCGAGAACATCGCGCCCATCCACGACCCGGCCTTCAACCAGCGCAACGTCGGCAAGGAGCCGTGGCGCTACTGGCACAAGGACCTGCTGAGCGCGGCCGCGCAGCTCTACATCAACCACATCCGGATCAAGCAGGAGGAGTCGCTCCTCGCGCTCGACCGCAGCGTCGGCAGCGTCGTGCAGGCGCTCAAATCGCGGCACGAGCTGAAGAACACCGTGATCCTCTACACGAGCGACAACGGCTTCCTCTGGGGCGAGCACCGGCTCGGCGGCAAGGTCTGGCCGTACGAGGAGTCCACCCATGTGCCTCTCGTCGTCCGCACGCCGTGGACGCACTCGGCCGAGCGCAACAACCAGCCCGTGCTCAACGTCGATCTCGCTTCGACGATCAGCGAGCTGGCCGGGGTCAAGCCCACACTCCCGCAGGACGGCCGCAGCTTCGTGCCGTTTCTCCACGACGAACAGGTGCCGTGGCGGCACGCCTTCCTCGTCGAGTATCTCGGCCACGATCTGCTCAAGAACGGCGGCCCGCCTCCGTACGAGGCCGTCCAGAGCCGACGAAGCCTCTACGTCGAGTACCAGAACGGCTGGCGCGAGCTCTACAACCTCAGGAAGGATCCCTGGGAGCTGAACAACCTCTCCGGCGACCCGGCCACGGATCTGCAGCAGGACAAGCTCAGCTTGATTCTGCAGCGCCTCTACACCGCACCGCCGACGCCCTAGGGCTCAGAAGACGAAGGGCACGAGCATCTTCGACGAGCTCTTGTACGCCGGATAGGCGTCGGGGAATTGCCGGCTCAGGTACTGCTCCTCGACGGTCGCGCTGTAGATGAAGTAGGCCCCTGCCAGGCCGACCGCGATCAACCAGAGCCAACTCAGCGCCACCGCGGTACCGATCCCGGCGACGAGGATGCCCGAGTAGATCGGGTGCCGGACGAAGCGGTACGGCCCGCTCGTGACGAGGTCCGGCTCCTCCTTCTCCGTCATCGGCGTGCCCCAGTTGCGGCCGATGTGGACGCGAGCCCAGATCGCGAACGCCAGGCCCGCGGCGAAAAGGACGAGCCCGATCCCGGCGAGCCACGGATTCGAGTTGACGCCGTGGTGCCGAAAGAGGCCGAGGCGGAAGAGGACGAACACCGCGACGATGATCGGAACCCGGATCCGCAACGTCCGAGACCACGGCACGTGGCCGCGCTTCATCCGGAAGGCGGCTGTCAGCCAGTAGACCCAGAACGCGCCCCAGCCGACCGCGAAGACGAGCTCGACGATGCGCATCGTCGAGAGGGAAGCCCCGGCCGTTCCCGGGGCTCCCTCTCCCTTCGCCGGTTAGGTCCCGAGCGCCTTGGCTTTGAGCTGGTCGAACTCGGCCTGCGTGATCGTGCCGGAGTCGAGGAGCTGCTTGCCCTTGGCGATCTGATCGGCGCTGGTGTCCGATGAGGCGACGGTGCGCACGTAGTCGTCCATCTGGGCCTGCTGCGCCTGCGCCCGCGACTGAGCCCGCTCTCCCATGCCATGACCGTTGGCGATGAGGTAGATGAACACGCCGAGGTAGGGCAGGACGATGACGAGGATGATCCAGCCGGCCTTTCCCCAGCCGCCGATGTCGTGCCGGCTGAAGAGATCACCGAACACCGTGATCAGCAGCCAGAACCAGATCACGAACGCGAAGATGACCAGCATGTCCCATAGGAAGCTGGCGAAGTTGTAGTTGGCAAGAACCAAAGCGCCCTCCTAGTTCGTTAGCGGTCGTCGGTAGTGATTGCTGAGTAGTCAATCAACCACGGCGGATGCGCGCGCGGTGTCCGTCCCGAAACGATTGGGCGTGAGAGGATCGCCTGGTGAAGGCGCTGCGCCTCGGCTTCCTCGGTGTCCGCACGGACCGCGTTGCCGAAACGACTGCGTTCTTCCGTGACGTCGTCGGTCTTGCGCCGCTCGCGACGAGCGAAACCCGAACGGTGACGCAGTTGCCTTCGGGAAGCTGGGACTTCGTCGAAGTGTTCGGCCCCGAGTTCAGCGACGATCGAATGATTCGCGAGGAGATCGATGGCGTCTTCGTCGCCATCGTCGTGGAGGACATCGAGGAAGCGCGGCGCGATTGTCTCGCGGCGGGCGTGGAGATCCTCGGCGAGACGGTCTGGGCAGACAAGGCGTTCGGCAATCCGGACTATTCCGATGTGGCCTGGTTCTTTATCCGCGCACCGGACGGAAACGTCTACGTCTTCCAACAGGTGCCGGGAGGATCGAGCGCAGGCGGCGGCCGTTGAACGACTTCGACAGCTTCTTCACGCACTACGCCGAGCGTTATATGGCTTCGGACGTCGATGCGATCAGCGCTCTGTACGAAGCACCGCTGCTCGCAGTCCGCGAAGGGCGGGCGATCCACCTCGGCGATCGGACGGCCGTACGCCGGCATCTGACGGAGGTGATGGGTGCCTACTCGCAATCAGGCGCAGCACGTGCCGATGTCGCCGAGCTTCACATAATGCCCCTGGGCAAGTCGAGTGCGGCAGCCACCGTACGCTGGCAGGTGCGCGCGGCTGGCGGCGACCTCCTGAAGGACTTCGAAACCACCTACCACCTACTGCTCGTTGATGGACGGTGGCGCATTCTTGGGTACACCAACCACGACTAATGAGTAGATACGTCGGGAACGAGCGCGCTCGCCTGGGACCAGTGTTCCGGAAAGACCCCTGAGCCGGGCCGGTCCAGCGTCGACCGTAGACTACGAGCATGAAGATCAGCGAGAAGCTCAAGCACCTTTTTCGTCGAAAGACGCCCACAGCGGAGGAACTCGCCATGCGCGCTCAGTCGGATGCGGCGAGCGCGCAGATCAGTATCGAGCGCGGGACGGCAGATAACGCCACGCAGGCCGACCGTTACTCTCCTCCCCCTTTTTGAAAGGCGCCGCTCGCCTGGGCGAGCGTCCTTACGCCTGAGCAGAGAGACGCAGGCTCGCGCTAGCTGTTCGCCGGATCCGGGTCCGGGCCCTGCATTGCCGAGCCCGGCAGCGGGAACGGACGCGGGCGCGGGCGCTCGCGCTTCGGCTCGGGCTGCGGCTGCGGCAGCTCCGGCTGCGCGGGTGCCTCGTCGGGGAACACCGTCGACTCGTCCTCGCCGGCGAGGAGGCGCTCGTACTGATCCCGGTCGATCGTCTCGCGCTCGATCAGGATCGCCGAGATCTTGTGCAGCTCGTCCATGTGCTCGCGCAGCACCGCGAGAGCGAGCTCGTGTGCCTCTTCGATCACGCGCCGGATCTCGTCGTCGATCTCGCGCGCGATCTCCTCGGAGTAGTCGGCCTCGGCGCCGTAGTCGCGCCCGAGGAACGGCTGGTCGTGGCCGCGGCCGAGCACGCGCGGGCCGAGCTTCTCGCTCATCCCGAAGCGCATGATCATCTGCTTCGACGTCGCGGTGACCTTCTCGAGGTCGTTCGCGGCGCCGGTCGTGACCTCGTGGAAGACGATCTCCTCCGCGGCGCGGCCGCCGAGCGTCATCGCCATCTGGTGCATCAGCGCGCTGCGCGTCGTGAGGTAGCGATCCTCGGTCGGCAGCGAGATCGTGAGCCCGAGAGCCTGGCCGCGCGAGACGATCGTGATCTTGTGGACGGGGTCGGTGTGCTCGAGGAAGTGGCCGACCAGCGCATGGCCCATCTCGTGGTAGGCGGTGATCTTGCGCTCGTGCTCCGAGAGGAGCCGCGCCTTCTTCTCCGGGCCGGCGACGACGCGCATGATCCCCTCCTCCAGCTCTTCCTGCTCGATGATCTTCTTGCCGCGGCGCGCCGCGAGCAGCGCAGCCTCGTTGACGAGGTTCGAGAGGTCGGCGCCGGTGAAGCCGGGCGTCCCCGCCGCGAGCGTGCTCAGGTCGATCTCAGGCGCGAGCGGCTTGCCCTTCGTGTGCACCTCGAGGATGCGCTGGCGGCCGACGCGGTCGGGCCGGTCGACGACGATCTGGCGGTCGAAGCGGCCCGGGCGCAGCAGCGCCGGGTCGAGGATGTCGGGCCGGTTCGTCGCGGCGATGAGGATGATGTTGTCCTTCATCTCGAAGCCGTCCATCTCGACGAGCAGCTGGTTGAGCGTCTGCTCGCGCTCGTCGTGGCCGCCGCCGAGACCGGCGCCGCGATGGCGGCCGACCGCGTCGATCTCGTCCATGAAGATGATGCAGGGGTTCGCCTGCTTCGCCTGCTCGAACAGGTCGCGCACACGCGAGGCGCCGACGCCGACGAACATCTCGACGAAGTCCGAGCCCGAGATCGAGAAGAACGGGACACCTGCCTCGCCTGCGACTGCGCGCGCGAGCAGCGTCTTACCCGTGCCGGGAGGCCCGTAGAGCAGGACGCCCTTCGGGATCCGCGCGCCGAGCGCCTGGAACTTCTTCGGGTTCTCGAGGAACTCCTTGATCTCTTGCAGCTCCTCGACCGCCTCGTCCACGCCGGCCACGTCCTTGAAGCCGATCTTCGGCGCGTCGGGCGTCATCCGCTTCGCCCGCGACTTGCCGAAGCTCATCACCTTCGAGCCGCCGCCCTGCACCTGGTTCATGAGGAAGATCCAGAAGCCGAACAGCAGGACGAACGGCAGCAGGCTGCTGAGGATCGACCACCACGGCGACGAGCCGATGCCCTTCGAGCTGTAGGTGAGGTCCGGCGCCTTGCCGCTCGTGATTGCGCTCTGCAGAACCTGTTGGAACGAATGCTGGTCCTGATCCGACGCGTAGTTGACGCTGTACTTCGTGCCGTTGACCATCGTCGCGTCGATTTCCTGCTTCGACGGCACAAACGTGACGGTGTGGATCTTCGCCGGCGTCGTCTGCGCCTTCTTATAGAGGTCGGAGAACGTCGAGGGACTCGTCGCTTTCCCGTGGCTGCCCAGCGTCGTGATCGCGAGCCAGACGAGGGCCGCGATGATCACGAGCGGGAAGAGTGCGCTACGGAAGAAGCGATTCACGAGATCTCCCGCTTGAGGGTACCAGCGGCATGCCCCTGTAACGGGGTGGCGGCACCCAGAGCTACGCGCGGTCGAGCACGAGCGACTCGTCCAGCACGCCGACGTACGGAAGGTTCCGGTAGCGCTCGGCGAAGTCGAGCCCGTATCCGATGACGAAGCGGTTCGGGATCTCGAAGCCCGTGTAGCGCACGGGCACGTCGATCTCGCGGCGCTCAGGCTTCGTCAGGAGCGCGCAGACCTCGAGCGATGCGGGCTCTCGCGCTTCGAGGTTGCGGACGAGATACGAGAGCGTCAGGCCCGAGTCGATGATGTCCTCCACGACGAGCACGTGGCGGCCCTCGATGTTGATGTCGAGGTCCTTCAGGATCCGCACCACACCCGAGGAATCGGTCGAGGCGCCGTAGCTCGAGATCGCCATGAAGTCGATCTCGCACGGCACCGTGAGGTGGCGCATCAGGTCGGCGAGGAAGAAGACGGCGCCCTTGAGGACGCCGACGAGGAGCAGGTCGCGGCCCTCGTAGTCGGCCGAGATCTCGGCGCCGAGCTCCGCGATCCGCCGCTGCAGGTCCTCCTCGTCGATCAGGACCTCGGTCACCGCCCGTTCGAGCTCAGTCGCGGACAGCGTCCACCTCCGGATGCTCGACGATGCCGGGCACCGCCACGACCTCGTCGCCGCGCACGACGAGCGGCCACGCCTCGCGCTCCGAGCGCGGCACCTTCGCATCGACGAACACGTCCTGAATCTTCCGCCTCCTACCGGCCAAGCGGTCGCCGGGCCTCCATCCGCGCACTCTAAGCCCTTCCAGCTGCGAGCGGATAGTCCAGTCGCCCCAGCGGATCTCGCCGGCCAGGTCGACCGGACCGCGTTCGAGCCAGAGGCGCTCGTGCTCGCGCACCGCCTGGACGCCGCCGCCGAGATCGACGCGCTTCGAGCCGACCGGCGACGCGAGCAGCTCGGCGAGCGCCGGCGGCAGCGTGGCACGCGCGTCGAGCGCGCGCAGCAGGTTCTCGTCGGCGGCCGGGTGGAGCCGGCGGAGCAACGGCAGGATCTCTTCCCGGATCAGCCCCCGCTTCGTGTCGGCGTTCGAGGAGTCGAGGCGGAACTCGAGCCCGGCCGCGCGGCAGTACGCCTCGGTCTCCTCGCGCCAGAGCGGCAGAAGCGGGTGCACGACTCCGTCGTCCGACCGCGGCGCGATGCCGGTCGCAGCGCCGCGCGAGACGAGCCGGTACAGGATCGTCTCGACCTGGTCCGAGGCCGTGTGCCCGGTGGCGCGCAGCCGGTCGCGAGCCACCGAGCGCCGCTGCTCGCGCAGGGCCGCCTCGGAGAGGCCGCGGCCGTCGAGCTCCACGACCTCGGCGCCGAACGTCTCGGCGCAGAACCGCGCGTCCTCCTCGGACTCGGCGCCGCGCAGCTTGTGGTTCACGTGCAGCGCCGAGACGCGATAGCCGAGCGAGCCGAGCAGGTGCCAGAGGCAGGTCGAGTCGGCGCCGCCCGAGACGAGGCACGCGACCTCGCCGCCCGGCGGAATCAGCTCGTGCTCGCGGACGAAGCGCTCGACCCGGTCGCGCAGCTCCTCCATCGGGCGATTGTGCCGCACCGTCTGGCCATGGCCCGAACCGACACGTCCGGTGTCAGACACCCTCCCTCGGAAGGGGGAGACGGAATGGACACGTCCGGGCGTCGGGGTTAGAAGACGAGCGAGCGGTAGGTGAGCTCGCGCGTCATCCCGATCGAGTCGTACAGGCCGAGCGCCGGCGTGTTCTCGGGGCGCACGAAGAGACAGACGGCCGGCACGCGCTCGAGCAGCACGCGGCAGAGGTCGCAGAGCGCGCGGCGCGCGTAACCGCGACGGCGGGCCTGCGGATCGACCCAGACCTGTTGCAGCTGCACCGCCGCCGGCGTCCAGGCCGACGCCTCGGCCTTGAACCGGATCACTCCCTCCTCGACCCAGATCCACGAGCGTCCTTCCTCGATCTGCTGCCGCGTCCGCCAGCGAAAGCCGTCGGCGTCGCGCTTGAGCGGATCGACCCCGATCTCCTCGCGGTGCGCCGCGGCGCACGCGGGCACGAGCAGATCCAGGTCGAAGTGGCGAGCGGGACGCAAGCCTGTCCCACCCGGCTCGGGCGCTTCGCGCAAGCGCGTAGACCGGCTGCCCCGGACGGTCGTCGCGGGGTCGTGGCATCCGCCGCCGCGCGGCGTCCCACAACTCCCCCACCGCCTGCTCCTCGCCGATCACCATGCGTGCGCCGCTGCGCGCGGCCGCCTCGGCGAAGACCGCGCAGCCGCTTCCCGAAGGGACGACGTTGGCGCCGACATGGCACAGCGCCTCGATTCGCCGATCAGGGCCGACGACCGCCGAGAAGCGGCCGAGCCCTCGGCGGGCGATGTCCTCGAGGAAGACGCGCTCGACCGGCTCAGCGGCGCAGAACGCGAGCACCTGGTCGAGCGACGGCGAGACGGTTTCCGCCACGGCCGGATCATTCCACCCGCCAGACCTCGGTAGAGTCGGCGCGTGCCGATCCACCTCCGAGCCGAGCCCGGCGACTACGCCGACGCCGTCCTTCTCCCCGGCGACCCGCTGCGGGCGAAGTACATCGCCGAGACGTACTTCGACGACGTGACCCAGGTGAACGAGGAGCGCGGCCTGCTGGGCTACACCGGCACCTGGGAGGGGAAGCGCGTCTCGGTGCAGGGAACCGGCATGGGCTGTCCCGGCGCGACGATCGTCTTCGAGGAGCTGATCCAGCTCGGCTGCACGAAGCTCATGCGCATCGGCACCTGCGGCGGTCTGCAGCCGCACCACGCGCTCGGCGACCTCGTGGTCGCGCTGACGGCGGTTCCCGCCGACGCCACGGCGCGACACCTCGTCAACGACGAGCCGCATTGCCCGACGGCGTCGTGGGATCTCATTCACGGAGCCGTGCACGCGGCGAAGGAGCTCGAGCAGCCCATGCACGTCGGGCCGATCGTCTCGAGCGACGTCTTCTACAACCCGGACGGAGGGCAGTACGAGCGCTGGTCGAGCCGCGGCGTCCTCGCGGTCGAGATGGAGGCGGCGGCGCTCTTCACCGTCGCGGCGCTCGGCGGCATCGGCAAGGTGCAGGGCATCCACGGCGGCTGCCTCCTCACCGTTTCGGACATCGTCGTCGAAGGCGAGTTCACGCGGATCTCCGACGACGAGCTGCGCGCCGCCGTCGACCGGATGACGCGCGTCGCGCTGATGACCGTCACGCTCCGATTAGCGCTCAGCGCAAGACCGTCTTCCTCGTCAACCCGGCGTCCGGCAACGGCACGACCGGGAAGCGCTGGCCGGAGCTCGAGCGAAGGGCGGCCGAGCTGGGGCTACGCGGCGAGACGGTGTTGTCGGAGTTCCCGGGCCAGCTCGCGCAGGCTGCGAGCGGGGCCGGCGACTCGCTGCTCGTCGTGATCGGCGGCGACGGCACGGTGAACGAGGTCGCCAACGGGATCGCCGGAACAGGCGCCGAGATCGCCGTGCTCCCCTGCGGAACGGGCCAGGACTTCGGCCGCACCCACGGCATACCGAGCCGGTTCGACGACGCCGTGCGCGTGGCGCTCGAAGGCGAGACGCGGACGATCGACCTCGGCCGCGTCGAGCTCGGCGACGGGACGACCCGCTTCTTCGCCAATGTCGGCTCCGCAGGGATGAGCGGCTCCGTCGCGCGGCGAGCGAACGCGATGACGAAGCGGCTCGGCGGCCGCGCGACGTTCTTCTACGCGCTCACGCGCGAGTTCCTCGCCTGGCAGAACACACAGGTCGTGGTCGAGCTCGACGAAGGCGCCCGCCGCGAGGGCCCGATGCACGACGTGATCGTGGCCAACGGCCGCTACCACGGAGGCGGCATGCAGCTCGCCCCGGAGGCGAAGCAGGACGACGGCGCCTTCGACGTGGTGACGATCGGCGACGTCTCGAAGCTCGACTTCGTGACCACGGCGCCGAAGCTGTACAGCGGCCGCTATCTCTCGCACCCGAAGGTGGAGCTCCTGCGGTCTTCGACAGTGTCGATCGACGCGGCCGAGCCGCTTCCGCTCGAGGTCGACGGGGAGCCGATCGGAACGACGCCGGCGCGCTTCGAGGTGGTTCCGTCGGCGCTGCGTTTACGGGTGCCGGGGCTGCGGGTGCCGGCTGCGTAGGCTCGGCATCGCGGCGGCCGTGGCGTTCGCCGCCCTCGCCGGCCTCGTCGCCGCAGGAGCCGCGACGGGCCTCGATCGCTGGGCCGTCGAACATGCGATGCCGTTCGCCGGCGCACCCGGTCCGGCGCCCACGCTGGCGGACTCGATCGTCCCTCTGCTGCACGTCTCGTTCCAGCCATTCGGCCACGGCGTCGCCGAGATCGTGACCCTGCCGGGGCAGGTGGTCGTCTCGTTCCTGCTCGTCGCCGCGGCGAGCCGGCACCTCTGGACGCGCGGACGCGTCGAGGCCGCCGTCTTCTGGCTCTCGGCGTGGTTGCTCGCGGTGGCGGTGGAGGTCGTGTTCCGCCACACGCTGACGCGGCCGCCGCTCTACCACGACGGCGTGCACATCGTGGCCTTCGACGACTCCTGGCCGAGCGGGCACACCCTCCGCGCGGCCATCGCGGCGGCCGCGCTCGCGGTTGCCTGGCCGCGGCTCCGACCGCTCCTCGCGCTCTGGCTCGTGGCCGTGATGGTGCTGCTCGAGCTCGCCGGCTTCCACGCGCCGACGGACATCCTCGGCGGATTGCTCCTCGCAGTCGTCGCGGCGTCGGCCGCTATCGAATGCGAACGGTCAGGCCTTCTTCGCCGGCGGGCTCTTCGCCGTCTGCGCACGACCGCCTGAAGCCGCGCGGGACGGCTTCCCGAGCCCGTCGACGCGCTTCTCGAGCTTCGTCAGCCTCTTCTCGAGCTCCTCGAAGCCGCGCGTGCGCCGCTGCAGCTCGTCCACCTTGTCGGCCAGCCCCTTGAGCGCCTGGACGGCACGGTCCGCGCCGGGAGCTTCGGAGAGCCGCTGCAATGCGCCCTCGCTCAGGTCCGCGAACCGGCCCAGCAGGTCCTGCTGTTTCGTGTCAGCCATCGTTCCTCCTCGTCAAGTCGGCTTCGACCATACCGAGCGCGGCTGCCGACGCGCCCGACGCCGAGCCTAGCCGCCCAGGCTGGATAGGCTCGCGCCCCGATGGACGGCTTCTCCTTCTCGACTCCGGTGCGGGTGCGCTTCGCCGACACCGACGCCCAGGGCGTCGCGCACAACTCCGCCTACGTCGTCTGGTTCGAGGTGGCCCGCGTCGAGTACCTGCGCGAGTTCGCCGGCGGGTACCAGGCGCTGCGCGACCAGGGAATCGAGGCGCTCGTCCTCGAGTCGCTCTGCCGCTACCGGATCCCGGCCCGGTTCGACGACGAGCTCGTCGTCCACACGCGCTGCGTCGGGCCGCGCGGCGCCCGCTTCCGCTACGAGTACGCGATCGTGCGGGGAGACGAGCTCCTGGCCGACGGCCACACGGAGCACGCCTGCGTCGACGCGCAGACCTTCCGGCCGACGCGCGTGCCGGAGTGGCTGGCGGAGGCGATCCGCGCCGCCGAGGCGGCCGCTAGCTCTTCGGCGTGAAGATCTCGCGCGCGATCACGAGCCGCTGGATCTGCGACGTGCCCTCGTAGATCTGGAACAGCTTCGCGTCGCGCATCAGCTTTTCGACCGGGTACTCCTTGATGTAGCCGTAGCCCCCGAACACCTGCACCGCGTCGGTGGCGACCTTCATCGCGGTGTCGGCGGCGAACCGCTTCGCGAAGGAGGAGTAGAGCGTCGACTCGCGGCCCAGGCCCTGATCGAGCATCCACGCCGCCTGCCAGCAGAGGAGCCGCGAGGCCTGGATCTCGGTCGCCATGTCGGCCACCATGAAGCCGACCGCCTGGTGCATCGCGATCGGGAGGTCGAAAGTGACGCGCTCCTTCGCGTACTCGAGCGCGTGCTCGTACGCAGCCTGCGCGACGCCGACCGCGCCGATCGCGGTCCCGGGCCTGGTGAAGTCGAGAGTCGCCATCGCGATCTTGAAGCCGTCACCCTCCTCGCCCAGGCGGTTCGCGACGGGCACCCGAACATCGGTGAGCGCGAAGGCCGACGTGTCGGTCGCGCGCTGTCCCATCTTCTCGAGGTGCTTCTCGATCGTGACGCCCGGTGAGTCCATCGGGACGACGAACGCCGACATACCGCGGTGGCCCTTGGCCGGATCGGTCTTCGCGAACACGACCGTCCAGTCCGCATAGCCCGCGTTCGTGATGAACGTCTTCGAGCCGTTGAGGACGTACTCGTCGCCCTCGCGCACCGCCGAGGTCCGCAGCGCAGCCACGTCGGAGCCGGCTCCGGGCTCGGAGAGCCCGAACGAGCAGAGGATCGGCGACTCGATCAAAGGTGGCAGCCAGCGGGCCTTCTGCTCCGGCGAGCCGAACGCGATCACCGGGCCGGCGCCGAGGCCGTTCGCGGTGATCGACGTGCCGATTCCCGAGCAGCCCCAATAGAGCTCCTCGCCCACCAGCATCCCGTCGAACGTCGAGAGCCCGAGGCCGCCGTACTCCTCCGGGACATGGACGTTCATCAGGCCGAGCTCGTGCGCGTGCGCGATCAGCTCGGCGGGGTGCCGCATCTCGGCGTCGCACGCCGCCTCGGCGGGCCGGATCTCCCGCTCGGCGAAGGTGTGCGCAAGCTCGCGAAGCTCCTTCTGCTCCTCGGTCAGGGCGAAGGAGATGCCCGTCGTGGTGCTCTCGTCGATAGCGGCCATCACGCTCTCCAGGTGTTGATTGAACCGTCAGTCAAACGATAGCTCCGGAACGCGGGACGGGCTGGATCCGTACGATTGAGCTCGTGGCGACGACGGCCAAGAAGACCGAGCTCGACCCGCACGACTTCCTCGCGCTCGACGCGCTTCTCTCCGACGAGGAGCGCGCGATTCGCGACACCGTCCGCCAGTTCGTCTCGGACCAGGTCAAGCCGTACGTCGGCGAGTGGTTCGAGCGCGGCGAGCTTCCGCTGGAGCTGATCCCGGAGCTTGCGCGGCTCGGCCTCTTCGGGATGCACCTCTCCGGCTACGGCCTGCCGGAGGCGAGCTCGGTGATGTACGGGCTCGTCTGTCAGGAGCTCGAGGCGGGCGACGCGGGCATCCGCAGCCTCGTCTCGGTGCAGGGGTCGCTCTCGATGTTCGCGATCTGGAGGTGGGGCTCCGAGGAGCAGAAGCAGCGCTGGCTGCCCGCCATGCACACGCGGCGAGAAGATCGGCTGCTTCGGGCTGACCGAGCCGGACGCCGGCTCCGACCCCGGCTCGATGCGCACCACGGCGAAGCGCGACGGCTCCGACTGGATCCTCAACGGGTCGAAGATGTGGATCACGAACGGCTCGATCGCGGACGTCGCCGTCGTCTGGGCGCGCACCGAGGGCGGCGAGATCAACGGCTTCCTCGTCGAGAAGGACATGCCCGGCTTCGAGGCGCCGCTGATGCACCACAAGATGTCGCTGCGCGCCTCGGTCACATCCGAGCTCGTCCTGCACGACGTGCGCGTGCCCGAGGAGAGCCGCTTCCCGGAGATCAACTCACTGCGCGGGCCGCTCTCGTGCCTCAACGAAGCGCGCTTCGGGATCGTGTTCGGTGTGGTGGGCTCGGCGCGCACGTGCCTCGAGACGGCGCTCGACTACTCCAAGGAGCGGATCGTCTTCGAGAAGCCGATCGCCGGCTACCAGCTGACGCAGCAGAAACTCGCGGAGATGGCACTCGAGGTGAACCGCGGCGCGCTGGTCGCGCTCCATCTCGGTCGCATGAAGGACGAGGGCACGCTGCGTCCGGAGCATGTCTCGATGGGGAAGATGGGCAACGTGCGCGGCGCACTCGACGTGGCGCGCACCGCACGCTCGATCCTCGGCGGCAACGGAATCACGCTCGAGTATCCGGTCATCCGGCACATGAACAACCTCGAGACCGTCCTCACCTACGAGGGGACGCACGAGGTGCACACGCTCTCGGTCGGCAAGGCGCTGACCGGCGAGAACGCTTTTCGCTAGGCCTGGGACTCTTCTCCGTCCCAGTAGCCGACTGCGTCGCTGCGGCGGAACACGCTCCCGCCGGCGGCGACCTTGTCGCTGTCGGGATACGTGGTGTACCCGCGCCGCAAGGTCGAGAAGATGACGATCCGCGACGGCTCGGAGCTGCGGTTGTAGAACGTGTGCGCGCCCTGTTCGCCCTGCGGGAAGCCGACGACGTCGCCGGCCCGCAGCTGTCGCTCGCCCTCCGGCGTGCGCAGGGTCGGCGTGCCGGAGACGACGATCAGCCACTCCTCGTTCCCGGTGTGGAAGTGGTACGGCCAGAGCTGGTTGCCGGGCTCGAACTCGTAGAGCGTCGCACCGATCAGCTCGTTCCCGGCCCGCGCGCTGGCCGACACCTCGCTGAAGGCGAAGCCCGGCGGCGTCTCGTCCGCGGGCGGGATGACCGCGTCGTGGAGGTTCACTTCGGCTCGACCCAGCCGCGGATGATCTCGATGTCCGGGTTCGTGAAGCCGGCGATCATGCCGATCTTGTCGTCGTCCGGGTACACGGCGAGCTCCGGATCGGAGACGGTCGAGAAGAAGGCGACGCGCACGGTCTCGTCGGTGTCGTTGCGCAGACCGTGGGTCCCGGCCGGCCCACGGTGGAACCAGGCGATGTCCCACGGCTTCAGCACACGCTCGCCTTCGTGCGTTCGCAGCGTCGGCGTGCCGGCGATCACGACGCAGCACTCCTCCTCGCCGATCTGCCAGTGGTACCGCGACGACTCGCCGGGCGCAAGCTCGTAGAGCGTCCCGCCCCAGAGCGTCGCCCCCAACTCGTCGCCGAAGCGACGCGGCTCGTCGTCGAACAGGTTCAGAAGCCGACCCCTTCGAACGCCGGCAGAGGGCTCTGCGGGAGGCCCTCGCGCGGCTCGCCCTCGTTGTACGCGGACGGCGCGACGTCGTTCGGCCCCTCCGGATAGAAGACTCCTGCGAGCCGCTGCACCTGGAGACGGCCTTTGCCGAGCTCGTACTGCCCGCCGCCGTACATCTTGATCCCGCGGTCCTCGCAGGCCTCGATGGTCTGGAGCAGCTCGCGCACGCTGCCGAAGCGCGACGGCTTGATGTTCAACCAGTGCGGCTCGAGCGGGAGGCCGTCGAGGTCCGCGAGGGAGTGCACCGGCGCGTCGAAGCTGAGGCGATCCTCGGCGCCGGCGAGCGCCTCGCGGCAGCCGTCCTCGAGCCAGGCGTCCTCGATGATCGCGTCCGGCAGCTCCTCGACGATTGCGCGGTAGAGCTCGGGATCGGGCGCGAGGTCGACGACGGTGCCGTGGTAATACGCCTTGAGATCCACGACGCGGACGCGGTCGAGCTGGTGCAGGCGCTGGAGCAGCGACCGATCCCAGTCCTTTTCGGCGTCGAGCTTGAACTCGAGGCCCGGCGCGAACTCGAGCCACCGCTCGGGCGCGGCGCGCGTCGAGACCGCGAAGCGGACGGGCAGCTCCCGGCGCCCGAACGCCTCGCCGAAGGCGAGCTCGTTCTGGCGCAGCGCAAGATCGAGAACGGCACTCTCGAAGGCCCAGCGTCGGAAGCCCTCGGCGAGCTCGGGCTCGTCGTCGAGGCGGCGGGAGAGGTCGTCGATGGTCCACGTCCCGGCCAGCATCAGCTCGCCGGGAACGCCGTCGTGCAGCTCGGCCTCGTACGTGACGTCCTCGCCCTCGCCCGTCGCGCCGTCGCCCTCGAGGACGACCGTCGTCGTCACCCGTGTCCAGCCGGACGGCGTCGACGACTCGCGACGCTGAAGCGTGTAGCCGTCGACCTTGACCGACAGCTCCGCGACCGAATCCCAGAGCGACATACTGCTTGACATATGAAGCGGGAGCATATGAGGCGCAGCCTCCTGACCAGTGCA
This sequence comes from uncultured Actinomycetes bacterium, assembly GCA_963794255.1. Taxonomy (GTDB): domain Bacteria; phylum Actinomycetota; class Thermoleophilia; order Gaiellales; family Gaiellaceae; genus Palsa-739. Next base: position 449,871 of record CAWCDC010000010.1, read on the forward strand.
GTGGCGGCGCTCGCTCTCGCCGCGCCGGCGACGGCAGGGCTGCCGCAGGCCGGCGCGCTCGTGCCGGGACGCTCGCTCGGCGGCATCTCTCTCGGCGAGTCCCCGCGCGCCGTGCGCACCGCCCTCGGCACGTTCTACGGGGCGTGTCGCGACTGCGCGCGCAAGACGTGGTACTTCACCTACCGGCCCTTCGACCGGCACGGCCTCGCAGTCGAGTTCTCGCGCGATCGGGTGTCGGGCGTCTACACGCTCTGGCAACCGCCGCGCTGGCACGGACCGCACAGGCTCGTGGTCGGCGAGCCGGTGCTCGCGGTGCATCGGCTCACGGGCGCGAGCCGCACGGTCGTCTGTCGCGGCGGCTATGACGCGCTCGTCCGCGACTCCGCACACGCCCGTACGGCGTACTACCTCTACGGCGGCAAGCTCTGGGGATTCGGCCTCTTCCCTCGCGGCGGCAACCCCTGTAAATGAGCATCGAACTCGGCGGACGTCGAGCGCGCCGCGCAGAGACTCGCCGGGGTTGCGCACCGCACGCCGGTCGTCACCTCCCGCACGCTCGACGAGCGGATCGGCGCGCAGGTCCACATCAAGGCCGAGTGCTTTCAGCGCGGCGGCGCCTTCAAGTTCCGCGGCGCGTTCAACCAGATCTCGTCACTCGACGAGGCCGCGCTGCAGCGCGGAGTTCTCGCCTACTCCTCGGGGAACCACGCCCAGGCCGTCGCCATCGCCGCCGCGCTGCTCGGCTCGCGCGCGACGATCGTCATGCCGGAGGACGCGCCGGAGGCCAAGCTCGACGCAACCCGCGGCTACGGCGCCGAGATCGTGCCGTACGACCGCTGGACCGAGAGCCGCGAGGAGATCGGCGTGCGGCTGGCCGACGAGCGAGGGCTCGAGCTCGTGAAGCCGTACGACGACCCGCGCGTCATGGCGGGCCAGGGAACCGTCGCGCTCGAGCTGCTCCAGGACGTACCCGAGTCTCGACGTGCTGCTCGTGCCCGTAAGCGGCGGAGGCCTCCTCGCGGGCTGTGCGACCGCCGCGAAAGCGCAGCGGCCCGGGAATCCACGTCGTCGGGGTCGAGCCCGCGGCCGGAGACGACACGCGACGATCGCTCGCGGCCGGGGAGCGCGTCCGGATCGACGTGCCGGTGACAATCGCCGACGGGCTGCAGGCGACCGAGCCCGGCGAGCTGACGTTCGAGGTGAACCGGCGGCTGGTGGATGAGATCGTCACGGTCACCGACGACGAGATCGTCGAGGCCATGGTCTTCCTCTTCGACCGGTTGAAGCTCGTCGCAGAGCCGAGCGGCGCGGTGGGCGTCGCGGCGCTGCTGAGCGGGAAGCTCGACGCGCGCGACCGCTCGGTCGGCGTCGTCCTCTCGGGCGGCAACGTCGGCGCGGCCCGGTTTGCGGAGTTGCTCGCTACGCGCTCTGCAAGCCGAGCAGGCTGACCTCGAGCAGCGTCCGCTCGGCAGCGGCGACGTCTTCCTCGCCGCCGGGCAGCCGGCCGAGCACCCAGGCGGTCAAGAGCTCGTCGATCGAGCCGTAGACGACGGTCGCGGCGAAGGCCGGATCGATGTCGCTGCGAAACTCGCCTCGCTCCACGCCGCGTGCGATCACTCGCTCGATGGCGTAGATCGGCTGCGCGAGCACGCCGATCCGCTCGGCGACTTCGGGGCTGCGGCCGAACTCGCGCACCACCACGCGCACGACGTCGGGCAGATGGAGCCACGTCCGCAGGACGATCGCCGCGATATGACGGAGCTGGTCGGCGGCCGGCTCGTCGGTCTCCTCGACGCTCGCGATCCGCTCGAGCAGGACGCTCCAGTTCTCGTGGAACACCTCCTCGAGCACCTCGTCCTTGGAGCGGAAGTAGTGATAGAGGAGCCCATGCGCGACGCCGGCCTCCTCGGCGATGTCGCCGACGCGGCTCGCATGGAACCCCTTGCGCGCGAAGACGCGCACGGCCGCATCGAGGAGCTGCCGCCGCTTGTCCTCTACCGCCTGCGTACGTCCCGCCAAAGCGGCAGAACCCTACTCGGGCTTCTTCCCGTCGGTCACCGGCTGAGCCGGCGCAGCGCCGAGATCCTGGATCGTGCCGGCGACCTTCCCGACCATCTGCTGCAGCTCGCTCGGGATGATCCAGATCTTGTTCGACTCGCCCTGCGCGATCTGCGGGAGCGTCTGGAGATACTGGTACGCGAGCAGCTCGGCGTCGGGCTTTCCCTCGTGGATCGCTGCGAAGACGGTCTCGATTGCCTTCGCCTGACCCTCGGCACGAAGCACCGCCGACTGCTTGTCGCCCTCGGCCTGGAGGATCGCCGACTGCTTCTGGCCCTCGGCCTGCAGGATCTGCGACTGCCGCGCACCCTCCGCCTGGAGGATCGTGGCCCGCTTCTCCCGGTCGGCCCGCATCTGCTTCTCCATCGAGTCCTGGATCGAGGCCGGCGGGTCGATGGCCTTCAGCTCGACGCGGTTGACGCGGATGCCCCACTTGCCGGTCGCCTCGTCCAGCACACCGCGCAACTGGCCGTTGATCTCGTCACGCGAGGTGAGCGTCTTCTCGAGCGCCAGGCCGCCGATCACGTTGCGGAGCGTCGTGACCGTGAGCTGCTCGATCGCCTGGATGTAGTTCGCGATCTCGTAGGTCGCCGCCTTCGCGTCGGTGACCTGGAAGTAGATGACCGAGTCGATGCTGACCACGAGGTTGTCCTCGGTGATCACCGGCTGAGGCGGGAACGAGACGACCTGCTCGCGCAGGTCGATGGTGGCCCGCACACGGTCGATGAAGGGGACGACCAGCGTGAGGCCCGGCGAGAGCGTGCGCGAGTAGCGGCCGAGACGCTCGACCACGCCGGCACGGGCCTGCGGGACGACGCGGATCGTCCGCGCGAGGACAACGAGCACGAGGACGAAGACGACGATGGGAACGATCACGGCGGCGGCCATGCGGATTCACTGCTCCTATCTGTAGACGAGGGCGGTGGCGCCCTGGATCTGTACGACCTCGACCTCCGTGCCGACGTCGAATTCCTCGTCGGGCATGTAGGAGCGTGCGCTCCACTCCTCTCCCCCGATCTTGACGCGTCCGCCGCGGCCGTCGACGGGCTGCAGGACGATCGCCTTGGCGCCTTCGAGCGCGGCTGAGCCCGTGCGGATCGCGCGCGGCATCGTGAGGTGTGCGCGCGCGATCGGACGCAGAAGCCCGACCGCCGCCGCCGAGCCGAGTCCGAAGACGACGACCTGCAGCCAGACGGCTCCTCCCAGGGCAGCAGTAGCGGTGGCGGCCGCCGCGGCGAGCGCGATCGGCCCGAGAAAGAAGAGCCCCGGCGTGAAGATCTCGCCTATCGCGAGGAGGACGGCGACGATGGCCCAGATGACCCAATCGGCCATACCCCGAAGATTACGCCGCGCGTATCCTGAATCCCACTATGAAGCGGACGCTGGCCCTGCTCGTCGTGGCGTTTGCGTCGCTCGTCCTCGTCGGCAGCTCCGCGGGGGCGAACTCCCGCCCGCGCGTGCTCGCGATCACGTTCGGTCCTGACCTCGCCATCAACCCGCCCACCCAGGGCTACCTCACGAGCGAGCTCTCGCGTGCCGCGAACGACGGCTACGACGCCGCCGTGATCCTGCTCGACACGCCGGGTGGGCTCTCGACCTCGATGAAGACGATCTACCAGGCGGAGCTGGCGTCGAAGATCCCGGTGATCGTCTACGTCTCGCCGGCCGGAGCCCGCGCTGCGTCGGCCGGGGTCTGGGTCGCCGAGGCGGGCGACGTGCTCGCCATGTCTCCCGACTCGAACATCGGCTCCTCGACCCCGATCGACTCGAGCGGCCAGAACCTCGCGTCCGACGAGCGACACAAGACGATCAACGACGCCGCCGCCGGCCTGACGGCGCTCGCGGCCACGCATCACCGCAACACCGTGTGGCCGGCGAAAGCCGTCCGCGTCGCTTCGAACCTCACGGCGGAGCAGGCGCTGAAGATGCACGTGATCGACTTCATCGCCCCGACGCTGCCGGCGCTCCTGCAGAAGCTCGACGGCTACCACACGAAGGACGCCGCCCGGCCGTACACGCTGCACCTGGCGAACGCCGAGATCGACACGGTCAAGCCCGGCTTCTTCACGCGCTTCCTCAACACGATCATCAACCCGAACCTGATCAGCCTCCTCTTCCTGCTCGGGATCATCGGGCTCGTCTTCGAGGTGCTCCATCCCGGCATCGTGCTGCCCGGCGCGCTCGGCGCCGTGTCGCTCGTGCTCGCGCTGTACGGCTTCTCGGTGCTCACGCCGAGCTGGGGAGGGCTCGCGCTCATCCTGCTCGGAGTCGCCCTGCTGGTCGTCGACCTGCACTCGCCGACCCACGGCGTGCTCACGACCGGCGGCCTCATATCCCTGCTCTTCGGGCTCGCCCTCCTGTTCCAGAACGAACCGGGCGTCTACCGCGTCAACCTGTGGCTGATCATCGGCATCGGCGCCGCCATCGGCATCTTCTGGGCCTTCGCGACGGGCAAGGCGCTCGCTGCCAGACGCTTGCCGGTGACGACCGGCGTCCAGACGATGATCGGGCGGGTCGCCGAGGTGCGCGCTCCGGGGCTCGTGTTCGTCGACGGCGCCCTCTGGCAGGCGCGTACGGCGGACAACTCCGAGCTCGTGCCGGGCGAGCGAGTCGAGGTGCAGGCCGTCAACGGGTTGCGCCTGACCGTGCGGAGATAGGATCGAGTCATGCTCGGCTTCGTCAAGGTCCTGAGGGAGTACGAGCGGGCGGTCTTCTTCCGTTTCGGCCGGTTGCTCGATCCGCCGCGCGGTCCGGGCCTCGTCTGGAAGATCCCGATCGTCGACCAGCTCGTGAAGGTCGACCTCCGCACGATCACGCTCAACATCCCGCCGCAGGACGTCATCACCAAGGACAACGTCCCGGTGCGGGTCAACGCGGTCGCCTACTTCAAGATCGTCGACCCGAAGGACGCGATCGTCCAGGTCGAGAACTACATGTCCGCGACCTCCCAGATCTCGCAGACGACGCTCCGCGCCGTACTCGGCCAGCACGTCCTCGACGAGCTCCTGTCTGAGCGGGAGAAGATCAACACGATCCTGCAGGGGATCATCGACGGCGCCACCGGCCCCTGGGGGATCAAGGTCTCGATCGTCGAGGTGAAGGACGTCGAGATCCCCTCGGGGATGCAGAAGGCGATGGCGAGGCAGGCCGAGGCGGAGCGCGAGCGCCGCGCGAAGATCATCAACTCCGAGGGCGAGTTCCAGGCGGCCGAGAAGCTGAAGGACGCCGCGATCGTGCTCGAGGAGCATCCGATGGCGCTGCAGCTGCGCTACCTGCAGACGCTGATCGAAATCAGCGGCACTCCGTCGGCGACGATCGTCTTCCCCGCGCCGATCGACATCATCAAGCCCTTCCTCGAGAACGCCGAGAGAAAGCAGACCTAGAGACCGAGCAGCGGCGGGAGCTCGCTCAGCCTCTCGATCCGCGGCTCGTAGTCGTGCTCCGTGCCCTCGCGGTCGAGCAGGATCGCCCGCATGCCGAGCGCGAGCGCGCCTTCGACGTCGTCGGCGATCGTGTCCCCGACCATCACCGCCTCGACCGGCTCGACCTCGAGCAGGTCGAGCACGGCGTGGAAGATCGACGCGTGCGGCTTGGTGCGGCCGTGGTGGAAGGAGCTGATGCCGGCGTCCACCTCGAGGCCGTGGTGGAGGGCGAACTCGCGCACGTCGCGCGACGAGTTCGAGATCAGGCCGATGCGGAGCCCTGCAGCGCGGAGCGCGGCGAGCGAATCCGGCACGTCGTCGTAGAGCTCGAAGTTCTCGTGCCGTTCCCAGCCGCGCGTGATCTCGACCGCGCACGCGTAGGCCGAGTCGGCGTCTCCGCCCATGCCGCGCACGATCCGCTCGGTGAAGCGGAACCAGATCTCGTCGTCGTGCTCGAGCTCGGGATGGCGGCGAAGATCGACGAGCGCGGCATCGCGAGCCGCTTCGTAGCGGGCGGAATCGAGCGTGAGCCCGTGGCGCTCCCCCGCGCGCACGTAGCCCTCGGGCCCGAGCTCGGGGCCGGGCCGCGCCAGCGTGAAGTCGACGTCGAAGAGCACAGCCCTCAGCTCATGCGGCTCGGACATCCCCGCTACCCTATGGCCGGTTTCGGGGTGTGGCGCAGCCTGGTAGCGCGCTCCGTTCGGGTCGGAGAGGTCCCCAGTTCGAATCTGGGCACCCCGATTTTTCAGCCGGAGCCGTACGCGCCTCGCAGCCAGGCGAGGCGCTCGTCGAGCAGCGGCCCGAGCTCCGGCCGGCGCGGCAACGCAACCATGAACGAGGCGTAGATCCAGGCCGCGTACACCGGCAGGCACTCCTCCATCAGATTCTCGTCGTAGTCCCCGTAGGCCTCCAGCGCGATGCGGGACGGCTCGTCGCCGCTCACGCGCGCCGACAGAGCCAGCGCGGCGAGGTCGAACTCGCGCGGGCCGCGGCACGCGGTCTCGAAGTCGTGCCAGAGCGGCCCCGGCAAGCAGTTGGCCAGATGCGCGTCGCCGTGCAATGCCTGCGAGCGACCGGCCGGCTCCCGCAGTCCGAGCTCGCGCAGCAGGTCGACGTCGGGGGACGGTTCGAGGCTGTCGACGATCCTCGCGCAGTCGTGGGTGTGGAGAGACGAGAGCTCGCCGTCGTAGTCGGCCAGCGCCTCGTGGATCGCTCGGAGCGCCTCGCCGGCGGCCACCGGCTCCACCTCGCGCGGCTGCCCGGCGTAACGCCAGAAGGCAACGACATGGCCGCCGTGCCGATACGGACCGGGATCGAGAAGGTCGGAAGGCGGAACGACCGGAGCACCGGCACGGAACGCGTGCGAAGCGACCGCCAGCTCGCGCACCACGTCCTCGGAATCCGGCCCCTCGGGAAACGGCCGCCCGCTCGAGACACGGGCGACGATCGGCAGCGGCCGCAGGTGGACGAGGACGTGCCATGCGTCCCGCAGCACCACCGGCTCGTCGCTGCGCAGACCGTGCTCGGCCGCCACCTCGACGGCCGCCCTGACCGCGCTCTCGCTCATCCGAACCCGTACGTGCCCGGGAAGCGCTCGGCCAGGAGCCGGACGAGCACGGACACCGGCAGGCCGACGACGTTGAGGTAGTCGCCCTCGATCCGCTCGACGAGAGCCGCACCTTCGCCCTGGATCGCGTAGCCGCCGGCGCGTCCCTCCCACTCGCCGCTCGCGACGTACCTGCCGATCTCGCGAGGAGTCAGCCCGCGAAAGGTCACCCGTGTCACTTCGTGACGCACCTCTTCCCACATCGGCGTCAGCAGCACCAGGCCGGACACCACTTCGTGGGTCTGTCCGGCCAGGCTCTCGAGCATCTGCTCGGCGTCTTGAGGCCCGGCGGGCTTGCCGTAGACGCGGCCCGCACGGACGACCTCGGTGTCGCAACCGAGCACCGGACGCCCTTCCGCCTCGGCGAGCACCGACCGCGCCTTGCCGAGCGCGTGCGCCACGGGATCGTCTTCCGTCTCGGAGTACTGCGGGGCGACGACGTCGAACGGGATCCGCAGCTGCTCGAGGATCTGCCGCCGCCGCGGCGAGGTCGAGGCTAGGAGGAGCGGGGTCGCAGGCGGGCTCGCCATATCTCTTCCGCGGGCCACTTGCGCGCCCAGTCGGCGGTCACGTACGCGTAGTGCTCGTGCGTCTCGGCGTCGGCGGGAGCCTGGATCTCGATCAGGTCGAGGAGCTCGAAGCCGTTGGCGCGGAGCAGCCGGATCCAGTCTCCGTGCGAGAGGTGGTACTCGACGGCTCCTGCGCCGTCGGGCCACGAGAAGCGGTGCATTCCGAACTGCGGTCGCTGCAGCGTCTCCACGGCGGCCACGTCCTCGTCCGGCGAGCAGAGGATGACGAGCGTCGAGTTGCGCAGAAAGACGAGCTCGCCACCGGGCCGTAAGAGCCGCGCCGCCTCGGGGATCCACTTGTAGGGGTCGGCCCAGATCGAGGCGCCGTACTCCGAGACGACGAGGTCGAAGGACTCGTCCGGCAGCGGAACGTCCTCGCCGAACGCCTCCACGAGCTCGAGGCCGAGGCCGAACTTCTCGTTGCAACGGCGCGCGGTCTCGAGCTGCGCCGGCGTGGGATCGACGCCGACCACACGGGCTGCGCCGGCCTTCTTGAGCCAGGCGCCGAAGTACGCCGTGCCGCAGCCGAGCTCGACGACATCCTTGCCCGCGAGATCCGGGAGCGCGTGCAACTCGCTCTCGGGAATGTGCCAGATGCCGTAGGTGATCTCCTCGCGCGCCCATGCTTGCTCGGCGCGTCCGTCCGTGTACTCCGCGTTCTCGCGGGTCCAGGCCTCGACGGTCGGCTCAGACACCGAACCAGAGCGCGATCTCGCGCTCCGCGGACTCCGGGGAGTCGGACCCGTGCACGAGGTTGTCGGGCATCGAAGAGGCGAGGTCGCCCCGAATCGTTCCTGCTGCCGCGTTCGCCGGATCGGTGGCGCCGATCGTCGTCCGCATCGTCGCGATCGCCCCTTCGCCCTCGACGACGAGCGCCCAGGTCGGGCCCGAGGTGATGAACTCGACGAGCTCGCCGAAGAACGGCTTCTCGCGATGCTCGCCGTAGTGCTCCTCCCCGAGCTCACGGCCGGCCGTGACGAGCTTCCCTTCGCGGATCTCGAAGCCGCGCGCCTCGATGCGGCCGAGGATCTCGCCGGCGAGCCGGCGGCGCACGGCATCGGGCTTGATCAGGATGAGGGTGCGTTCGACGGCCACGGCGGGCGCCACTTTATCGGTCGCGGGACTGCGGTCAGCGGTTGCTTGCGCGCCGGACGCGCCGCGTGCCGAGCGCCGGCGGTGCTCCCGGAGCCGGAGCCTCGATCGCCGTCTCGCAGTACGGGCACACCTGCCAGATCGGCTCGAGCGGCGCGCCGCAGCTCACGCAGGCCTGCTTGAGCTTCGTCGTGCAGACCGGACACACGAGATAGCCCGGGTCTGCCTCGGCATGGCAGACCGGGCAGCGGAGGTCGCCGGCCGCAATGCGATCCTCCATCGCCTTGATCTCGAGCTCCCGCTCGCGCACGTCCTCGAGGTACTCCGGCGGGCGGAAGAGCATGTAGATGAACGGGCCGACGAACGGGATCACGAGCGCGAGCAGCACCGAGAGCCCGATGAAGAGGGGATCCTCGATCCGCCTTCGCGCGTCCTTGTACGTCCAGTAGCCGAGGCAGAGCCAGAGCACGAAGGCGAAGAACGCGAGGCCGTTGATGATCGCGTGCTGGGCGCCGGAGCTGATGAAGCTCGCGAGGGTCACGGCAGGATCCTATCGGGCGCGATCTTCGGCACTGAGCTCTGCCAGAAGGTACAGGGAGCCCGTGACGAGCAGCGCGCCATCCGGCCTCGCGAGCGCGAGCGCCCGGGCGTGCGCGGCCTCGGGCTCGGCCTCGGCCTCGACGTGCTCGAAGTGGGCCGACGCGAGCGCGGCGAGCTCGGCGGCCGGAAGCACGCGACCGTTGCGACTCTGTGTGGCGACGAGGGTCGAGCCGAGAACCGAAAGGGCCTCGAGCATCATCCCGGGTCGCTTGTCGCGCAGGATCGAGCAGACGATCGTCCAGCCGCCGGCGGGCGCCGAGGGTAGGCGCGGCAGCAGCCAGCCGACGCCGGCGAGGTTGTGGGCTCCGTCCCAGATCTCGAGCGGACGCTCGCCGCGGCGCTCGAGGCGCCCGGGCAACGAGACGCCGTCGGCGGCGTGCGGGTCGACTGAGCGGCCGAGGAACGACTCGGCGGCCGCGACGGCGAGCGCCAGGTTGCTGTGGGCCGTGACGACGACCGTGGCGGCGCCGTTCTGCTGGGCGAGCTCGCTCCACTCGGGCTCGGCGAGCACGACCGCGCAGCCCGGCTGCACGACCGCGAGCTTCTCGGCGGCGATCGCCTCTCTCGTCTCGCCCAGCACGTCCATGTGGTCGAGCGCGACGCTCGTGAGGACCACGACGCGGCTGCGGAGGACGTTGGTGGCGTCGTGGCGTCCGCCGAGCCCGGCTTCGACGACCGCGACGTCGATTTCCGCGCCTGCGAACGCGAGCAGCGCGGCGGCGGTGAGCACCTCGAACTGGGTCGCGTCGAGCCTCTCCGCCGAGGGGCGGACGGCTGCGACGGCCGTCTCGAAGTCGGCCTCCTCTCCGCGTACGCGGATCCGCTCGTTCCAGCCGCTCACATGCGGCGAGAGATAGACCCCGACCGAGAGGCCGGCATCGGCAAGGAGCGCCTCGGTCAGCCTTGTCGTCGTCGACTTGCCGTTCGTGCCGACGACGTGGATCGCCTCGAACCACTCCTGCGGGTCGCCGAGCTCACGCAGCAGCGCACGCATGCGCTCGGTGCCGAAGCCGTCGGCCGGCCACGGCGAGAGCGACTCAAGCCAGCGCGTCGCGCTCGGCAAGGTATTGCGCCAGCTTCTCGCGTTCGGCGGCGACCGCTTCGGGTGCGGCGTTCGCGACGAACTTCTCGTTCGCGAGCACTCGCTCGGCCCGGTCGATCTCCTTCTGCACGCGCGCGCGCTCGGCCTCGAGGTTCCCCTGTCCGTCGCCGGTGGGGCGAACGACCGCCTCGAAGATCCGCGTCGACTCCGCCGCCAGCTTGATGCGGACGCCGCTGCGCCGGTAGATGCGGGCCGCCGTCTGCGCGTTCTCGATCGTCTCGAACTCGCCCTCCCAGGTCTGCGGCTCCGGCCACGGCGCGACGATCAGTCGCGACTCGCGGGCAGGCAGGTTCGTCCAGATCTCCTCCGTCACGTGCGGCATCACCGGGTGAAGCAGCTTGAGGAGACGCTCGAGCGCGGCAAACGCCGTCGCGCGGACGTCCTCCTCGGCCAGCCGAGGCTTGATCGACTCGAGGTACCAGTCGCAGAAGTCGTCGAAGGTGAGGTGGTAGAGCCTCTCGACGGCATGGGCGAAGTCGAAGCCGGCGAGGTCGGCCTCGAGCTCTGCGCGTGTCGCGTCGATCCGCGCGAGGATCCAGCGCTCCTCGACCGACGACGGACGAGCGTCCGGCTCGACAGCGCCGGCCATCAGCAGCAGCCGGCTCGCATTCCAGAGCTTGTTCGCGAGCTTCCGTCCCTCCTCGATCGTGCCGAAGGAGAACCGCGGGTCCTGGCTCGAGGTCACCTTGAGCAGCCCGTAGCGGGTCGCGTCGGCGCCGTACGGCTCGAGCGCTTCCTCCGGGTCGATGCCCGTTCCCAGTGTGCGCGACATGCGCCGCCCCTCGGGGTTGAGCAGGGTCGAGTGGATCAGGACGTCGGCGAACGGCTCCTCGCCGATCAGCTCGAGGCCCGAGAAGATCATCCGCGCGACCCAGAGGAAGATGATGTCGCGCGCGGTCGTGAGGACGCTGCCCGGGTAGTAGCGCGCGAGCTCGGGCGTTTCGTCGGGCCAGCCGAGCGTCGCGAACGGATACAGCGCCGAGGAGAACCACGTGTCGAGCACGTCCTCCTCCTGCCGCAGCTCCGTGGAGCCGCACTCGGCGCACGCCTGAGGCTCGGTCTCGACGACGGTGAGGTGGCCGTCGGGGCAGTACCAGACCGGGATGCGGTGGCCCCACCAGATCTGGCGGGAGATGCACCAGTCGCGGACGTTCTCCATCCAGTCGAGATAGACCCGCGCAAACCGGTCGGGCGTGAAGCGGACGCGATCCTCCTTGACCGCCGCGACCGCCGGCGCGGCGAGCTCCTCCATCGCCAGCCACCACTGCGGCATCACGAGCGGCTCGACTCTGCTGTGGCAGCGCTCGCAGTGGCCGACGGAGTGGCGGTAGTGCTCGCGCTTCTCGAGCTGGCCCCGCTCCGACGCCCAGTCGAGCACGCGCCGGCCCGCTTCCTCCTGCGTGAGCCCGGCAAGCTCGCCGGCGGCATCGCTCATCAGCCCGTCCGGGCCGATCACGGTCAGCTCCTCGAGACCGTGGTCGCGGCCGATCTCGAAGTCGATCGGATCATGGCCCGGCGTGACCTTGAGCGCGCCGGTGCCGAACTCGCGCTCGACCCGCTCGTCGGCGATCACCGGCACGCGCCGCTCGACGAAGGGAACGACGACTTCCTTGCCGACCAGCTCGCGGTAGCGCTCGTCCTCGGGATGCACGGCGACTGCGACGTCGGCGAGGATCGTCGCCGGCCGCACCGTCGCGATCGTCACCTCCCCCGAGCCGTCGGCGAGCGGGTAGCGGATGTACGAAAGCGTGTCGTCTTCGTCCTCGTGCTCGACCTCGAGGTCGGAGAGCGCGGTCCGGTCGCGCGGGCACCAGTTGACGATCCGGTTGGCGCGGTAGATGAAGCCGCGGTCGTAGAGATGGACGAACCAGCGCATGACGGCGCGGTAGTAGCCCTCGTCCATCGTGAAGCGTGTGCGCCGGTAGTCGAGCGACGCGCCGAGCTGGCGGAACTGGCTCATGATCGTGCCGCCGTAGCGCTCGAGCCATTCCTGGACGTAGGCGTCGAAGCCCTCGCGGCCGAGGTCGCGCTGGCTCTTCCCCTCCTGCGCAAGCGTGCGGCCGATCGACGCCCAGGTGGAGATCCCCGCGTGGTCGTAGCCGGGCTGGAAGAGCGTGTTGAAGCCGCGCATGCGGTGCCAGCGGACGAGCGTGTCTTCGAGCGAGAGCTGCAGGCAGTGGCCGATCGTCAGCGAGCCGGAGATGTTCGGCGGCGGGTGCATGACGACGAACGCCTCGCCGGGCGCGTCCGGGTCGGCGGCGTAGAGACCTTCCTCCTCCCAGGTCTGCTGCCAGCGCTGTTCGACGCCCTGCGGTCTGTAGAGCGGATCCATGCGCGAAGTGTCGTCAGGCAGCGACTATGCCGGGAGCTTAGCGGTGGCGTGCTTCGACTGTGGCCAGGAGCCTCCGACCTGCTCGAGCACGGCTTCGAGCAGGTGGAACGACGAGAGGACGTGCTCGCGCGCCAATGCGCGAGCGCCCTCGCCGCTGCCCGCCGCGAGCGCCTGACGGATCGCACGGTGCTGCTCGGCGTTCCTCTCGTACAGGCCGTCGATCGAGTGGTCGCCGGGCGCCCAGACAGCCGGGCCGGAGAAGGAGCGGCGTGCGCTCTTCGCAAGCTGTTCGACGAGTGGCAGGTCGGCGACGCGGTAGATCACGTCGTGGAAGGCGTGATTGGCGCGCACCCAGTCGCCCATGACCGAGCGGCGCGCCTCGCCGGGCTCGCGTGAGCGGAGCTCCCGGGAGATGCTCGCGAAGTGCAGCTCGGCCGCCTCGAGCTCCGCGAGCTCGTCGGGCGTGATCTTCGCGGCGGCGACCTCGGTGGCGAGCCCCTCGAGCTCGGCGCGCACCATGAACGCCTCGTGCAGCTCCTCCCGCGAGATCGTGCGCACGCGCACGCCTCGGTTCGGGACGAAGGAGACGAGCCCGAGCGCTGCGAGCCGCCGCAGCGCCTCGCGGATCGGCGTGCGCGAGACCTTGAACTGCTCGGACAGTTGCTCCTGGCGCAGCACGGTTCCGGGCGCGAGCTCGCCGGAGACGATCGCTTCCTCGATCACGAGCGCGATGTCGTCTGCCTTGGTGGAGTCGAGGGACATGCGCCGAGTGTACGCGGCGCTTCGCGCCTACTCGTTGTCGTGGTCGCGCTCGCAGAAGTCCGGGCACGTGCAGTCGGCGAGCTCGGACGCGGGAGGATCTTCCGGGTCGAGCAGTTCGCCGTGGTCGAACCGTTCCTTCGTCCTGATGATCGTCTCGGTCATCTCGTCCCTCCTCGGTCGAGTCGTTCGTAGGCGGGCAGGGTCAGGAAATCCTCGAGCTCCTCGGAGAGCGCCACGGCGGCGAACAGCTGCTTCGCCTCGTCGCCGGCCTCCACGAGTCCGATCTCGTCGCGCACGACCTGCTCGTCGACCTGGCCGTTGCGCACCCACTGCCAGATCTGGGAGCGGGAGATCTCGGCGGTCGCGGCGTCTTCCATCAGGTTGTCGATCGCCGCCGCGCCGACGCCGTGCAGCCACGAGTCGAGGTAGCGGACGCCGACGGAGACGTTCGTGCGGACGCCGGCGTCGGTGATCTCGCCTGGTGTGTCCGGGATGGACAAGAGCGCCGCCTCGTCGGGCACGACGTCCTCGCGCAGCCTCCCGAGCTGGTTCGGCCGCTCGCCGAGGACGCCGTCGAACACCTCGGTGCAGGTGGGGACGAGGTCGGGATGCGCGACCCAGGATCCGTCGAAGCCGTCGCCCGACTCGCGCTCCTTGTCCTCGCGCACCTTCCCGAGCGCGATCTCGTTGGCCGCCGGATCCTTGCGGGACGGGATGAACGCCGCCATGCCGCCGATCGCGTGCGCGCCGCGGCGATGGCAGGAGCGGACGAGCAGCTCCGTGTACGCGCGCATGAACGGCACCGTCATCGTCACCTGCACGCGGTCGGGCAGCACCCACTCGCGCGCGCGGAACTTCTTGATCGCGCTGAAGATGTAGTCCCAGCGGCCGGCGTTGAGCGCGCAGCCCCAGTCGCGGAGCTCGTAGAGGATCTCCTCCATCTCGAAGGCGGCGAGGATCGTCTCGATCAGGACGGTGCAGCGAATCGTCCCGTGCGGCAGGTCGAGCTCCTCCTCGGCCAGCGCGAACGCGTCGGCCCAGAGGCGCGCCTCGAGATGCGACTCGAGCTTCGGGAGGTAGAAGTACGGCCCGCTGCCGCGCTCGAGCTGCTCGCGCGCGTTCCGCGCCATGTGCAGGCCGAAGTCGAAGAGCGACGCCGACACCGGCTCGCCGTCGACGAGCGCGTGCCGCTCGGGCAGGTGCCAGCCGCGCGGCCGGATCAGGAGCGTCGCGATCTCGTCGTTCAGTCGATACGTCTTGTCCGGAGTCTCGAGCGAGATCTCGCGGCGCACGGCGTCGGTCACGTTCCGCTGCCCCTCGACGATGTTCTCCCAGGTGGGCGAACAGGCGTCCTCGTAGTCGGCCATGAAGACGCGGGCGCCGGAGTTGAGCGCGTTGATCATCATCTTGCGGTCGACAGGGCCTGTGATCTCGCAGCGGCGGTCGCGGAGATCGGCCGGCGCCTCGGCCACCCGCCACTCGGCGTCCCGGAGGTCCGAGGTCTCGGCCAGGAAGCCCGGCAGCGCCCCCGCGTCGAGCTTCCGCTGCCGCTGGTGCCGGCGTTCGAGCAGCGCGCGGCGCCGGGGATTCAGCTCGCGGTGGAGACGCGCCACGAGCGCGAGCGCCTCCCGCGTGAGGACTTCGTCGTCGGCAGGAGCGAGGATCTCCACCTGGGCGAGCGCGCTCACACCTGCTCCTTCGTGAGCTGTGCCTTCTCGAATTGGGCCTCCTCGGTCGAGCCCTTGAGCGCGAGCGTCTCGCTGTCGGGCGCGACGGCCTGCGTGACGAGGTCGAAGTAGCCGGCCCCGACCTCGTGCTGGTGCCGGGTCGCGGTGTAGCCGAATTCCTCGAGCTCGAACTCGCGCTCCTGTAGGCGGACGTACGCCGGCATCTGCTCCTCGGCGTAGCCGCTGGCGAGCTCGAACATCGACGCGTTGAGCGAGTGGAAGCCCGCGAGTGTGATGAAGAGGAACCGGTAACCCCACCCGCCGAGCGTGTCCTGGAAGGAGGCGATCTCTTCGTCGCCGAGGTGCCGGCGCCAGTTGAAGGACGGAGAGCAGTTGTACGCGAGCGGCTTGCCCGGGAAGCGGTCGTGGATCGCCTCGGCGAACTCCCGCGCCTCGCCGAGGTCGGGCGTCGAGGTCTCGAACCAGACGAGGTCGGCGTACGGCGCGTACGCGAGGCCGCGTGAGATTGCGGCGTCGATCCCGTCACGCACGCGGTAGAAGCCCTCGGCCGTGCGCTCGCCGGTGACGAAGTCGCGGTCGTACTCGTCGACGTCGCTCGTGAGCAGGGCGGCCGAGAGCGCATCCGTCCGCGCGACCAGCACGGTCGGCACGCCGCAGACGTCGGCGGCGAGCCGAGCGGCACTGAGCGTTCGCACGAACTGCTGCGTCGGCACGAGCACCTTGCCGCCGAGGTGGCCGCACTTCTTCTCCGAGCTGAGCTGGTCCTCGTAGTGGACGCCGGCGGCCCCGGCGGCGATCATCGCGCGCATCAGCTCGAAGGCGTTGAGGGGGCCGCCGAACCCGGCCTCGGCGTCGGCCAGGATCGGCGCGAGCCAGTGCGTCCCGTTCCGCCCCTCGGCGTAGTCGATCTGGTCGGCACGGAGCAGCGCGTTGTTGCAGCGGCGGACGACGGCCGGGACGCTGTTCACCGGATAGAGGCTCTGGTCGGGATAGGTCGCGCCGGCGAGATTCGCGTCGGCGGCCACCTGCCAGCCGGAGAGATAGATCGCCTCGAGGCCGGCGCGCACCATCTGGACGGCCTGGCCCCCCGTGAGGGCGCCGAGCGCCCTGACCGGCTGCTCGCCGCCGATCAGCTGCCAGAGGCGATTCGCTCCGAGCCGCGCGAGCGTGTGCTCCTCGACGACGGATCCGCGCAAGCGCACGACGTCCTCTGCCGTGTACGTCCGCTCGATCCCGCTCCAGCGGTCGTTCGTCTTCCACTGCACCTCGAGCTCCCGCGCCGCCTCCTCGATCATCTCGCCTCCCTCATTCGTAGATTTCGGATCCGAAATATACCCGAGACGGGCGACGTTACACCCTGCAAGGCAGAAAAGCCGTGGATCTAGGATCCGGACTAGAGGCGGTAGTAGCGGAAGACGACCTCGGCCACGCAGACCGGCTTGTCGCCGCCGTCGCGCTCGACCGTCGCCGTCATCGTCACCTGCCGGCCCCAGTCCTGCTCGTCGACGGTGTCGACGTGGAAGGAGCCGCGGACGCGCGAGCCCGACGGGACCGGCGCGGGAAAGCGCAGGCGGTTGAGTCCGTAGTTGAGGCCCATGCCGTCCCCCTCTTCGTGCGGGATGACTTCGTACGACATCGCCGGCAGCAGCGAGAGCGTCAGGTAGCCGTGCGCGATCGTGCCGCCGAACGGCGTCTGGGCAGCGCGCTCGGGGTCGACGTGGATGAACTGGTGGTCGCCGGTCGCGTCGGCGAACGCCTGGATCTTCTCCTGCGGGACGTCGATCCACGACGACGGCCCGAACTCAGCGCCAACCTCGATGCCAGCCATGGACGTAACGCTACGCGATTTCCGCGGCTTCGGCCGGAGGCCAAGACAGCCGCGCAGCGCCGACTTGGCCGTAGGTTTCCCCGCTCCTGGCGCGCGCCGTAGGCGCCCGCCGCGGCTAGGCAGTTTGCTCGACGGGTTCCTCTGGCTCGTCCGCGGCGCCTGCGCTCGTGACGAGCGTCGGGCGGATGCCCTGCGAGATCGTCTCCTTCGTGATCACGCACTTCGAGACGTCGCGGCGCGACGGCAGCTCGAACATCACGTCGAGCAGCGCCGCTTCGATGATCGAGCGAAGCCCGCGGGCGCCGGTCTCGCGCTCGAGCGCGCGGTCGGCGATCTCCCACATGGCGTCGTCGGTGAAGACGAGCTCGATGCCGTCGTAGCCGAAGAACCGCTGGTACTGCTTGATGAGCGCGTTCTTGGGCTCCTCGAGGATCTGGACGAGATCCTCGCGGCGCAGCTGGTGGACCGCCGAGATGACCGGTAGCCGGCCGATGAACTCCGGGATCAGCCCGAAGTTGAGGAGATCCTCGGGCATCACGTCCGCGAGCAGCTCCGACGCCTCGACGTCGTGCTTCGAGCGGATGTCGGCGCCGAAGCCGAGAGCGTTCTTGCCCACGCGGCGCGCGATGATCTTGTCGAGGCCGGCGAATGCTCCCCCGCAGATGAAGAGGATGTCGGTGGTGTCGATCGAGAGGAACTCCTGGTGCGGGTGCTTGCGCCCGCCCTGCGGCGGCACCGACGCCACCGTCCCCTCGAGGATCTTGAGCAGCGCCTGCTGTACGCCCTCGCCCGACACGTCGCGCGTGATCGACGGGTTGTCCGCCTTCCGCGCGATCTTGTCGACCTCGTCGATGTAGATGATCCCCGTCTCGGCCTTCTTGATGTCGAAGTCCGCGGCCTGGATCAGCTTGAGGAGGATGTTCTCGACGTCCTCGCCGACGTAGCCGGCCTCGGTCAGCGCCGTGGCGTCGGCGATCGCGAACGGGACGTTGAGGATCCGCGCGAGCGTCTGCGCGAGCAGCGTCTTGCCGCAGCCGGTGGGGCCGAGCAGCAGGATGTTCGACTTCTGCAGCTCGACCTCGTCGTCCTCCTGGCCCATCTGGACGCGCTTGTAGTGGTTGTAGACGGCGACGGAGAGCGTCCGCTTCGCCTCTTCCTGCGAGACGACGTAGTCGTTGAGAACGGCGTAGATGTCGCGCGGGCGCGGCAGGTTGTCGAGGTCGAGCTGAGCCGGAGTCGTCAGCTCCTCGTCGATGATCTCGTTGCAGAGATCGATGCACTCGTCGCAGATGTAGACGCCCGGGCCGGCGATCAGCTTCTTCACCTGCCGCTGGCTCTTGCCGCAGAAGCTGCAGAGGAGCTGCTCGTTGCCGTCGGTTGCGCGCGCCATTTCTCTTGTTCTACCTCGATTTGGGGATTTCGTCTATGCCCCGGAGGCTTACCGGTGCGCGATCACCTGGTCGACGATGCCGTACTGCTGGGCCTCGTCCGCGTTCATGTAGTAGTCGCGCTCCATGTCCTTCGAGACCTTCTCGACGGGCTGATTCGTGTGCCGGGCGATGATCTCCTCCAGGCGCCGCTTCAAGTTGATGGTCTCCCTGGCCTGAATCTCGATGTCGGTGCCCTGACCCTGGAAGCCGCCCGAGACCTGGTGGATCAGGATCTTGGAGTTCGGCAGCGCAGTGCGCTTTCCCTCCGTGCCGGCCCCGAGAAGCAGCGCGCCCATCGACATCGCGATGCCGACGCAGATCGTCGCGACGTCCGGCTTGATGAACTGCATCGTGTCGTAGATCGCGAGCCCGGCGTAAACCGAGCCGCCCGGCGAGTTGATGTAGATGTTGATGTCCTTGTCCGGGTCCTCGGACTCGAGATGGATCATCTGCGCGACGACGAGGTTCGCGACGTTGTCGTCGATCGGCGTGCCGAGGAAGATGATCCGCTCGTTGAGCAGGCGCGAGTAGATGTCGAAGAAGCGCTCGCCCCGCGAGGTCTGCTCGATGACGGACGGGATGATGAGATTCGACGGCGGGTTCATGAGCGGGCTCCTTCGGTGCTCTGAGGCTGGTCGGGGGGCGGCTGGTCGGGGGTCCAGAGTTTCGTCTCGGTCGGGGGATTCTCCTTGTCGGGCGTCCAGATCGCTTCGCGCGCCTCGGCCTGCGCGAGCGGGATGCGCTTGACCTCGGCGGCCACTCGGTCGAGCGCCTGGCGCAGGCGGAGGTCGTCGCGCAGCGACTCGAAGCGGCCGTTCTCGCGTAGGGCCACGAGCATCTCGTCGGTGTCGTCGCCGATCGCCTCGGCCTGCTCGCGGACGAGCTCCTCGACCTCGGAGTCCGGCACGTCGAGGCCGAGCTGCTCGGCGACCGCCTCGAGCACGAGCTCGCGCGCAACCGATCGCTGGGCCTCTTCGCCGAGCCGAGCCACGAGCTCCTCGGGCTGCTGGCCCGTCATCGCGAGGAACGTGTCGAGCGAGACGCCGCGCGCCTCGACCTGGCGGGCGACGCCGCGCAGCAGCTCGCGCGTGCGCGACTCGACGAGCGGTCCGGCCGCCTCGACCTTCGAGGCGGCGACGAGCGCGTCGGCGACGTCGGCGCGGAATCGCGTCTCGACCTCCTCCTCGATCTGCTCGCGCAGGCGCGACTCGACGTCGTCGCGCAGCTCGGCGAACGTCTCGAACTCGCTCGCCGCTCGGGCGAGGTCGTCGTCGAGCGGCGGCAGAACCTTCTCCTTGATCTCCTTGACCGTCGCCGCGAGCGACTGCGTCGAGCCGTCGGCGAGCTCGAACGCGATCTCCTTGGTCTCGCCGGCGCTCAGCCCGACGAGGCCCTGCTCGATCTCCTCGACGACGGCGCCGCGGCCGAGCTCGACGACGTAGTCGCGCCGCGTCTCGTCGTCGGCGACGAGGTCGACGACGACCGTGTCGTCGGGAGCGACCGGGCGTCCCTCGACCGGGACGAGCTCGGCAACCGTCGAGCGCAGCGCGTCGAGCTCGTGTTGCACGAGATCCTCGGGCACCTCGACCTCGGCGACGCCGACCTCGAGCTCCTTCCAGTCGGCCAGCTCGGGCTTCGCCTGCACGGCGACCGTCGCGGTGAACTCCCAGTCCTCGTCGGCCGAGGCGGGAAGCTCGAAGTCGTACTCCGGCTGCTCGACCGGACGCACCCGCGTGCGAGCCGCGGCGTTCCAGAACCAGCCTCCGATGTGGCTCTCGACGGCCTCGGTCATCAGCCGCTCGCGACCCACTCGCTGCAGCAGCACCTGGCGCGGAACCTTCCCCTTGCGGAAGCCCGGCACCTTGACGCTCTGCGCGAGGTCGTCGGCGGCGTGCTCGACGGCGTGGTGGACGTCGTGCGACGGAACCTGCACCGTCAGACGGACGCGGTTCTCCGCGAGCTCCTCGACTTGGGTCTGCACGCGGTTCATTCAAGCAGGGAGCCGCCGGGCGAGGTCGAACGATCGAGGCACATGAGCGCGTGGAACCTGAGCCTCCTCGGGCTGGCCGGAGCGATCTGGCTCGCGATCTTCTCGGCCATGGTCTACGCCGTTCGCGTCCGGGCGTAGTCCGAAAGTGCGGGCGGAGGGATTCGAACCCACAAGCTCCGAAGAGCACCGGCCCCTAAAACCGGCGCGTTTACCAGTTCCACCACGCCCGCAGGCCATCACAGTTTAAAGTCGTACAAGCGTGACGGGAATGCGGCCCGAGGATGTCTATGCGCTGACGAGCGTCGGCGATCCGCGCATATCTCCGGACGGACGCCGCGTGGCCTACGTCGTCACGCGAATCGACGAGGAGGCGAACGCCTACCGCACCGCGATCTGGGTGGCGCCGCTCGACGGTTCCGCGGACGCCGAGGCAGCTCACCTCCGGCGCGCGCGCCGACCACTCGCCGCGCTGGTCTCCCGACGGCCGCTGGCTCGCGTTCGTGTCGAATCGCGACGGCGAGGACGAGAAGAAGGCGCACGGAGAGCTCTACGTGCTGCCGGCCGACGGCGGCGAGCCACGCAGGCTGACCGAGGGCAAGGAAGGCGTCGACGCGGTCGCCTGGTCTCCCGACTCGAGCCGCTTGGCATTCACCCGCCGCGACCGAGACGAGGCATACGACGAGGAGGACGACCGCCGGCGGGCGCCGCGCCGGTTCACGCGGGTCTTCTTCAAGCTCAACGGCGTCGGCTGGATCGGCGACCGCCGCAACCACGTCTTCGTCGTCGGCGTCGACGGCGGCGACGAGCGCCAGCTCACCGCAGGCGACTGCGAGAACAGCCAGCCGACGTGGTCCGGCGACGGCAAGCGCATCGTCTTCACCTCGATGCGCGGCGACCGCTGGGACGTCGAGTTCGCCGAGGCGCTCTACGAGCTGGACGTCGATGCCGACGGCGCCGAGCCGAAGCGACTGAGTCAGGCGGACGAGTCCGCAGACGAGCGCGTCGTTCTCTCCCGACGGATCGCTCATCGCGTACATCCACACGCCCGAGGACGGCACGTATCCGCACCACAGCCAGATCGCCGTGATGAGCGCCGACGGGAGCGATCGCCGCGATCCTCACGGCCTCGCTCGACCGGAATTGCGCTCCGTACCCGCTCGGGCGCGAGCCGGTCTGGGACGGCGACCGCATCGCATTCGGGGTCGAGGACGGCGGCAACGTCCACGTCTACACCGTGGCGGCGGACGGCTCGGGCGAGCCCGAGCTCCTCGTCGGCGGCGAGCAGTCGACCGGTCTGTACGACCTCGTCGACGGAGTGGTCGCCTACACGGCGAGCACCCACACGCGCCCGGCCGAGCTCTTCGTGAGGCTGCAAGCGTCGGCGGCAGAGCCGCCGACGCGCGGCCAGAGTGCAGGGGGAGACGGCAAGCGCATCACGTCGGTCTGCGACGACTTCGTCGCCGGACGCGAGCTCTCCGACGTCGAGCGGTTCACGGCCGTCTCGGCCGACGGAACCGAGGTCGACGCGTGGCTGGTGCGCCCGCCCGACTTCGACGAGTCGCGGCGCTACCCGGTGCTGCTCACGATTCACGGCGGCCCGTTCTCGCAGTACGGGACGGGCTTCTTCGACGAGGTGCAGGTGTACGCGGGCGCGGGCTACTGCGTGCTGTTCTCGAACCCGCGCGGCGGCTCGGGTTACTCCGAGGAGTGGGGACGCGCGATCCGCGGCTCGGGGAACAACGGCTCCGGGCCGGGCTGGGGCTCGGTCGACTACGAGGACGTGATGGGCGTCGTCGACACGGCGCTCGAGAAGTATCCGTTCCTCGACTCGGAGCGGCTCGGCGTCCTGGGCGGCTCCTACGGCGGTTACCTGACGTCCTGGATCGTCGGCCACACGAAGCGCTTCAAGGCGGCGCTCTCGGAGCGCGCGGTCAACCAGCTCGTGAGCGCCTTCGGCTCGAGCGACCTGTTCTGGGTCTTCGAGCGCCAGTTCGGCGGCCCGATGTGGGAGAACGTCGACGAGTGGATGCGGATGTCGCCCACGACCTACGCCCACGAGATCGAGACGCCGCTCCTCGTCGTCCACTCGGAGAACGACCTTCGCTGCAACATCGAGCAGGGCGAGCATCTGTTCACGCTGCTCCGTCTCCACGGCAAGGAGGTCGAGATGCTCCGCTTCCCGGCCGAGAGCCACGAACTGTCGCGCTCGGGCTCGCCGATCCACCGCGTGCAGCGGTTCGACGCGATCCTGGAGTGGTTCGGCCGCTACCTCAGCCCCGGCAGCTGACCTCTGCGTAGCAGCACCGTGCCGCGACCGACATGTGCGGGCGCGGCACTTGCGCGAGCGGAAAGCACAGCGCTTGCGCACGCGCGCGAAGCGACCCTGCGCCAGCGAAGCGGGCGAGCGCAAATGAGATGGCCCCGGGTGGAATCGAACCACCGCGCGCAGCTTCGAAGGCTGCCGCTCTATCCGCTGAGCTACGGGGCCGAGCGGACGAAAGCGTAGCCCCGCCCGAGCCCGGCGTCAGCCGCCGCTACCCTGTGCGGGCTCGGTGGCGGTAGCTCAGTTGGTAGAGCTCCGGGTTGTGGTCCCGGTGGCCGCGGGTTCGAGTCCCGTCCGCCACCCTTCAAAGCGAGCTACGACGCTTCTCAGCCGCGCTCGAGCCAGGCCTCGACCTCGTCCACGGTCAGATCGTGCCGATCGTCGACTGCCTTACGAGCCTGGTTGATCAGGGCGTAGCCGGCGGCCGAGTGGCGGAGCTGGATGCCCTGGGAGCGAGCCCGGCGCTCGAGGCTTCTCACCCTCAGCTTCGAGGTCTTCTCGTCGTTGGCGCCGCTCCAGCTTTCCTCGGGCCGCGCTCCACCCAGTGGGGCGGCCAACGTGGCACGGGTGTGTGGGATGCCGTCGTTGACCCGAGGAGGACTCACTCCGTCCCCTCCACGAGAACTCCTGTCTCGACAGGCGCGTCGGTGTCCGTCGCGTCGGCGTCCTGCGCGGCGTCTTCGTCCCCGTCCGCGACGGGCCACTCGCCTGAGGCGCGCATGGCTTTCTTCACACGCTTCCGCTCCCGGCGCTCCTTCACCGCGAGCTCGCGCGCCCTCTTCGCGTGCGTCTGCTGCTTCTTTGCTGCCATCCGCCTGCTCCCCTCTCGTGGATGAGTGAGCGGCAGCCGCAGGATCTGGAGACCACCGCAGCTGCCGACTCGGTGCTAGGCGGACACAGGCGCGACGTTCGTCGCCTGCGGCCCCTTCTGGCCCTGCTCGGCCTCGAACTGCACCTTCGCGTTCTCGGCGAGCGTCTTGTAGCCCTCGCCAGCGATCGCGCTGTGATGAACGAACAGGTCTTCTCCGCCGTCGTCAGGAGTGATGAACCCATACCCCTTGTCGGCGTTGAACCACTTCACGGTTCCGGTTGCCATTGATGAAACACCTCCTCTGCCTCGTCAAGAACGGGCAGAGGAAGCGCACTGTGCGCCACCGGTACTCGCTCAAACAGTCAACGGAGCCTAGCAGCGACTCGCGCAAAGAACGCGTATCGTGGGCCTGTGGCAGTCTCTTCACAGGCGTTGCCGCCGCTTCCCAGGCCGCTACTTCGGGGAGTGCTCCATCAGGCCGCGTTCACCGTCTCGCTCGTGGTCGGAACGCTCTTGATCGTCGGCGCCGACGGAGCCTCCCGCCACATAGCAGCAGCGGTGTTCGCAAGTTCCGTCGCTGCCTGCTTCGGCCTCAGCGCCGTCTATCACCGCGTCACCTGGACGGCGCGGTTTCGGCTCTGGATGAGGCGTCTCGACCACGCAGGCATCTACCTGCTGATCGCCGGCACCTATACACCTGTCTGCTTGCTCGTCCTGACCGGCGCGTGGCGGCTGGGCGTACTCGTCGGCGTCTGCGTCGGAGCAGGCGTCGGAATCGCGGCCAAGTTCATCTGGGTCGACGCACCGAAGTGGGTCGCCGTCGCAATCGCACTGGCACTCGGGTGGACGGCCGTCCTGGTCCTGCCGCAGCTCGCCACCCGGCTCAACCCTGCGGCGATCGCTCTGCTCGGGGCCGGTGGTCTCGCCTACACGGCCGGCGCGATCATCTATGCGCGCCGTCGGCCGGATCCCCTACCGGCCGTGTTCGGTTACCACGAGCTCTTCCACGCGCTCACGATCGTCGCAGTCGCCTGCCAGTACGTCGCGATCGCCTTCTTCATCATCCGCGCCGGCTGAGCCGGCACGACCGATCTCAGGTCGGCACGCGCTCCCCCGAGAAGAGCCGCGTCATCTCTCGCGTGAACGCCGGGATGTCGTCCGGCTTCCGGCTCGTGACGAGGTTGCCGTCGACGACCACTTCCTGGTCGACCCAGTCGCCGCCGGCATTGCGGATGTCGGTCTCGAGCGTCGGCCACGAGGTGAGGCGGCGGCCGCGCACGAGTCCGGCCTCGACGAGCACCCACGGGCCGTGGCAGATGACGGCCATCGGCTTTCCCGCCTCGTCGAAGCCCCGGACGAAAGCCACCGCGTTCTCGTCGCCGCGGAGCTGGTCGGGGTTGCCGACGCCGCCGGGGATCAGCAGCGCGTCGTAGTCGTCCGGCGACACCTCCTCGACCGTGCGGTCGACCCGGAGCGACTTCGCCGGCTCGAAGTGGTCGAAGCCCTGGATCTCGCCGTCGTGGATCGAGACGATCTCGACGTCCGCGCCTGCTTCCTCGAGCGCCTTGCGCGGCTCCTCGAGCTCGACCCGTTCGAACATGTCGGCCGCGAGAATCGCGACCTTCTTGCCCTTCAGCACGTCAGCCATGGTCTCTCCCTCCATAGGTTTCGCCTACCGCAGCGCCTACCCGGCGCCGCGAGACCTATGCGTAGGTCGCGCGGAGGTAGTCGAGATACGGCTGCGCGGCGATCGGCGAGCCCGTCGCACGACGCAGCGTCTCCTGCGGCGAGTACTTGCGGCCGAGCGCGTGCACGTGCTCGCCGAGCCACTCGCGAAGCGGCGTGAACTCGCCGCTGCCGACCTGCTCGTCGAGATCGGGCAGGTCGCGTTGCGCCGCCTGCCAGATCTGCACCGAGGCGACGCTCCCGATCAGGTACGTCGAGAAGTAGCCGATCATCCCGCCGGACCAGTGGACGTCCTGGAGGACGCCGTGGCCGTCGTCGGGCACTTCGACGCCGAGGTAGTCCCACATCTTCTCGTTCCAGCGCTGCGGGAGGTCACGCAGCTCGACGCGTCCCTCGACGATGTCCTGCTCGAGCTCGAAGCGGAGCATCACGTGCATCCCGTAGGTCACCTCGTCGGCCTCGATCCGGATCAGACCGGGCTTGACGGCATGGATCGCAGCCTGGAACTGCTCGAGGTCGACGCCCGCCAGCTGCTCCGGATACGTCTCCTGCAGACGCGGGTAGAAGAGCTGCCAGAACGGACGGCTGCGGCCGACGAGGTTCTCCCAGAGGCGGCTCTGCGACTCGTGGATCCCGAGCGAGCACGGCCCGCCGGTGGGCAGCCGCTCGAGGTGCTTGGGCTGCTGGTGCGAGTAGAGGCCGTGGCCGTACTCGTGCATCGTCGAGAAGAGCGAGTGGAGCGAGTCCGGGTGGTAGTTCGTCGTGATCCGGACGTCGTCGCGGCCCGGGCCCGACGCGAAGGGATGCTCGGTCGGGTCGATCCGCCAGCTGTCGGGCCGGTGGCCGAAGAGGTCGGTCACCGCATACGCGAGCGTGCGCTGGCGGTCGGGCGGAAAGTCTCCGTGGAGGAACGAGTCGTCGACCTCCCGCTGGCGCAGCTCGGCGATGAGCTCGACCAGCGGCGGCTTCAGCTCCTCGAACAGCGTCCGCACCTCGGCCGTCGTCGTCTGCGGCTCGAAGTCGTCGAGCAGCACGTCGTACCGCTCGGCGGCACCCTCTGCGACGCAGTCGACGTACTCGAGCTTCAGCTCGACGATTCGCTCGAGCGCGGGCAGGAACGACGCGAAGTCCGACTCGGCCTTCGCCTTGACCCAGAGCGGCCGCGCCTCGGCCGCAGCGCGAGCCGTCTCGGCTCGCAGCTCGGCCGGCACCTTGACCGACTTCTCGTAGTCGCGCCGGGTGAGCCGGATCAGCGCGGCGTCGTCGGAGTCGGGATCGAGCGAGTCCTCGAGCGGTCGCAACTCGTCGAGGAGCCGGCCGACTTCGGGGTCGGTGAACATCTCGTGCGCGATCCGCATCAGAGTCGAGAACTGCTCGGCACGGTGCTGCGTGCCGGCCGGCGGCATCATCGTCTGCTGGTCCCACGAGAGGAGCCGAGCGACCTTGCCGAGGTCCGTGACCTCGGCCAGCCGCTCCTTCAGACGCTCGAGCGTGTCCCCCATCTCCGAGAACATACCCATGCCGCCTCGCGCTCTACTCTGTTCAACGCGCGCCCGTAGCTCAGTGGACAGAGCGGCGGACTTCTAATCCGCGGGTCGGAGGTTCGAATCCTCCCGGGCGCATCATTCCTGTGGAGCAGAGGAAGAAGCAACCATGACGCGAGCGCCCGCCTGGGGCCTTCGTCAACGCGGGCCGTTCAAGGTGCTGCTTGCTCACCACCGTGAGCACGAGCCGCACCACGTCGTGATGCTGATGATCCTCGCGGCCGCGCTCTCGCTCATCGCGACGATCTTCGTCGCCGGTGCAGCGGGCTACGTCGCGGTCGCCTCGCACATCCGCCACGCGGACTGGTAGTGGATTCCGCTCGCGATGGCCGGGGCCGTCGCCGCCCACGTCGGCTACACGTTCGCGTACCGCGAGGTCGCGCACGTCGACCGCGGCGTCCGGCTCGGCGCGCTGCGTGCCGGCGCGATCGTCGCCGCAGGCTTCGGGGTGTTCACTCCGCGCGGCGGATTCGCGGTCGACATCGAGGCGCTCGAGGATCTCGGAGTTCCGCGCGAGGAGGCGCGGGTGCGGGTGCTCGGCCTCGGCTCGCTCGAATACGCCGTCCTCGCGACCGGCGCCTTCATCTGCGCGATCTTCCTGCTCGGCGATCCGCATGCCCAGCGTGCGGTGACGCTCTCGTGGGCGATCGGCGTTCCCGTCGGGCACGGCGCTCGCCCTCGTCGCCGTCCACTACCGCAAGTGGATCTGCCGCGGCCGGCTGGCCGGGATCCTCGGCCCGCCGCTCGAGTCGATCGGCATCGTCGGCCAGATCGTCGCCTCGCCGCGCCGCCACGGCGCAGCGGCGTTCTCCGGGATGGCGGTCTACTGGGCCGGAGAGGTGTTCGTCCTCTGGGTCTGCCTCGCCGCCTTCGAGGGCCACACGCCCTCGGTGACGGCAGTCGTCGTCGGCTACGCGACGGGCTACGCGCTGACGCGGCGGACGCTGCCGCTCGGCGGCGCGGGCGCCGTCGAGGCCCTGATGCCGTTCGCGCTCGTCTGGGTCGGCTACGGCTTGGCCCCCGCCGTCCTCGCGGTCTTCGCCTACCGCATCTTCAACCTCTGGCTGCCACTCGGCCCAGCGATCGTGGGCCTCTACCACCTGCAGCGGCGAGCGCCTGAGGGCGCGACCGAGCTAGCGACGGACGCCGAAGTCCGTAGTGATGATCGTGACGCGCCGGTCGTGGTAGATGCCCGGAGCGTCCGCGACCGTGGCCGCTGAGACGCCGATCTGGCGCCACTGCGGACTCAGGAGGTTCTTGAGATGCGGCGGGCTCGCGATCCACATCTTCATCGCCGCGCCTGCACTCACGCTCGGCGACGACCAGAGCAGGTTCTCCCCCACCGACCAGTACGAGTCGCCGTCTGCGGGGTAGTAGTGCTGGATCCGCTTCCAGAACGCGGTCCCGTCGGCCGACGGATGGTCGAAGTAGCCGACCCGCCCCATCTCGAGCGAGTGCTGGCGCGCCGAGCGGTCGAGCTCCGACGAGGGCCGCAGCGCCACGAGGCCGTGGGCGACACGGAACCTGTTGACCGCGGCCAGCACCTGGCGGTTCAGCGCCGGCAGGTTCCTCTCCGAGCTACCGGTCGCGAGGGCCGAGGCGGCGAAGAGCGCGGCGACGGCGAGCGCGGCGACCACGATCACCAGCCGAAGTGCCCTCGCTCCGCTCACGCGCACACGGTTGCTGTAGACAGCGAGGAGCGCCATGGGCCGTTCGGCGCAAATTCCGTGAGTGGAGGTCCTACTCCTCCCATGGCCTCGACCCGATAGCGTTCCGCTCCGATGAGCACAGCAACCCTGCATACCAATCACGGCCCGATCGAGGTCGAGTTGTTCGAGGGCGAGGCGCCGAAGACGGTCGAGAATTTCCGCAAGCTCGCCGGCGACGGCTTCTACAGCGGTGTGATCTTCCACCGTGTGATCCCCGACTTCATGATCCAGGGCGGCGACCCGACCGGCACCGGTACGGGAGGCCCCGGCTACACCTTCGAGGACGAGTTCAACGACCACCCGGTCGAGCGCGGCGCGCTCGCGATGGCGAACGCGGGCCCGAACACCAACGGCAGCCAGTTCTTCATCGTCACCGCCGACTCGTGCCCGTGGCTCGACGGGAAGCACACGGTCTTCGGCCGCGTCACCGACGGCATGGACGTCGTCGACGCGATCGAGCGCGTTCAGACCGGCGGCGCTGATCGTCCGGTCGACGATGTCGTCATCGAGCGGATCGATCTCTGAACGACGCCCAGAGCGGCAGCACGTACCAGAGCGACAAGATGACCGCGAACAGCGAGGCGGCAGCGGCGATCGCGACTCCCCGCGACAGCACGAAGTCGGTCACGAGCAGCACGACGGCCTCGAGCGAGACGGCTGAGGCGGCGATCCCCGCGATCGAGAGCCGGTTGCCGATCTTGACCACCTTCGCCTTGTCGCCGTGCTGGAAGCGGAGGCGGTGGTACGAGCTCGGCGCGGTGAGGAGCGCGACCGAGACGGCCGTCGAGAGAAACGCGACGATGAACACGTCGCGCTGGAACTCGGTCACGCGCGTCCACCCTCTGGCGAACGGCACGGCGAGGAGGAAGCCGAGCAGCACGGTGGTGCCCGGCAGCACGACGCGCAGCTCGTTCAGCAGCTCGATCAGCTCGCGGTCGGCGCGCTCCTTCGGCGTCTCCTCTTCTGGCGGGCGATCCTCGTTCATGTGCGGAAGCTACTGCCTTGCGTCCGTGCCGTTAAAGGTCGGTGGGAGTTTGGCCGAACCAAGGCCCATACCTGCGCTTACAGCCTGCTTTCACATCCCTTAGATCTGCCTCATCGATGCTTGCTCTGATGCTCACGTGCCCGGACTGACGCGACGCCTCTTGCTCGCCGTCCTGGCGACGCTGGCGTCGGCCGTAGCCGCCTCTCCGGCCGGCGCCTCCGGGCACACCCTGCACACGGGGGTGAAGCCGGGGCCGAACGCCGGCATCGTCGACATCTACACCACGCTCGGCTACGAGGACGGTGTCGCGGCGGGCACCGGGATGATCATCTCCCGCTCGGGCGAAGTCCTGACGAACAACCACGTGATCAGCGGGGCCACCCGTTTCAAGGTCGTCAACGTCTCGACCCACCGCAAATACACGGCGACCGTGGTGGGCTATTCGGTCTCGCGCGACATCGCGGTGCTCCAGCTGGCGAACGCCTCGAACCTGCGGCGGATCAAGCTCGACCGCTCCTTTCCCCTGAAGGTGGGCCAGCCCGTCGTCGCCCGCGGGAACGCGGAAGGCCGCGGCGGGACGCCGAAGACTGCATACGGCCAGATCATCGCGCTTCATCAGCAGATCGTCGCGAAAGACGAAAGCGGCGACTCCGAGACGCTGAACAACACGATCGCGACCGACGCGCCGGTGGTGCCCGGCTACTCGGGCGGGCCACTCGAGGATGCACGCGGCCGTGCCATCGGCATCGTGACCGCCGGCTCGACCTCTGGGCCTCACCGCGGCTTCGCGATTCCGATCAAGCAGGCACTCCAGCTCGCGCACCGGATCACGACCGGAAAGTCGAACTCGGTCGTCCATGTCGGGCCTACGGCCTTCCTCGGCGTCAAGCTCGACAATGTCGCCGGCGAAGCGAGGATCGACTCTGTCGTGGCAGGGCAGGCAGCCGACGAAGCGGGACTCGCGGCGGGTGATGTCATCACGTCACTGAACGGCAAGCCGATCTCGTCGACCACCGACCTTCGCCAGGCGGTCCTCGCGCTCGTGCCGGGGAAGAGTGTCTCGATCGGCTGGACGGACACGAACGGCGTCGCGCAGACCGGCACGATCACGCCGACGAGCGGGCCGCCGCAGTAACCTCGCGCGGCCGATGGCCGCGCTGCGCACAAGACTCGTGTGGGGCTGTCTGGGCCTCGCGCGGCTGCCCTCCCTCCGGTCGCCGGTAGTAGACACCGCGACCGAAGCGAGATTCGCGGCAGCCGCGGACGACCTGCTCGCGGGCGAGGCGATCGCCGTTCCGGAGCCGCGCCTCGACTTCCTCCGCTGGCTGGGGCAGAACCGTGCCGTCGTCTTTCACGGCTCGCCACACCACGACCTGGTCGAGCTGTCGACCGAACGGCGGTCCCGCGACGCGACGGCCTGGGGCAATCAACAGGCCGTCTATGCCTCGACCGATCCCGTGTGGGCCATCTACTTCGCCTGCCTCCGGCGGGACCGCGGCTGGACGGGGACGAAGAACGGCAGCATGGGCCGGGCCGGCGGGTCGCTCTACCCGCGCCGCTACTTCTTCCTGCACAACCGCGGCTCGGCGTCGCCGGAGCGGTTCGGGCCCGGCTCGCTGTATGTCCTGTCGCCGGCAACGTTCGTCGCGGATGAGCCGCTCGCGGGCGCGATCGACACGGCGCACCTCGTCTCCCGTGAGCCCGTCAAGCCGCTCGCCCGCCTCGACGTCACGCCCGACGACTTCCCGTTCCGCGACCGAGTCGGCTACTACCGCGACGGCGAGCCGAACTGGATCTCGCTCCTTCGAGGCTGAGCAGAGAGAGGAGAGCGGGTGGCGGGAATCGAACCCGCGTAGCTAGCTTGGAAGGCTAGAGCTCTACCATTGAGCTACACCCGCAGAGCGCTGGGTACGGTAGCGAGATGCACCCCTCGGCGGAGGCGATCGTGCTCGCGCCGGCGCTCGCGATCGGCCTCGCCGTCGCAGCCCGCGGCAGTCAGATCTCGCGCTTCCGTCTCGCCGCCGGAGCGCTCGGCGTCGCACTCGTCTTCACCGCCTTCTTCACGCAGCTGGAGCCGCTCGCGAACCACACGTTCCTCTGGGCGCATCTGCTGCAGAACGTCGTGCTCGCGGAGTGGGCTCCGGTCCTGCTGCTGCTCGCGGTCCCGCCGCGGCTCGCCGAGCGGGCGTCCGGGTTCCCGCTCTTTCGGCCGTTCGTCGCCCTGCCGCTGTGGCTGGTCACGTACTACACGTGGCACCTGCCGCTGATCTACGACACCGCGCTGCGCAACCCTCACTCGCTCCTGCACGTCGAGCACCTCACGTATCTCGCGGCGGGGATCTGCGTCTGGTGGCCCGTCGTCCACGGGAGGTACTCGGCCGGCGCGAAGGCCGCTTACCTCTTCGCCGCCTTCGTACTCGCCTCGCCGCTCGGCCTGCTGCTGGCGCTGATCCCACGCGCGATCTATCCGTTCTACGTCCACGCGCCACGAGCGTGGGGGCCGAGGCCGCTCGCCGACCAGCAGATCGCCGGCGTGACGATGGCGGCCGAGGAGGCGATCGTCTTCTTCGGAGCATTCACCGGCTACCTGCTGCGCTTCCTCGCCGACGAGCAGGCCGCCGGCTCGCTCAGCCCGAGCGCGACGGCACCAGCAGGCCGCGTTCGGCCGGCCGGCCTTCGCGCAGCTCCCGGCTCCGCTCGGCCTCGGCATTGATCTCGGCGCCGAGAATGAGCGCGATCGCAGCGAGCCAGAGCCAGGTGAGCATGACGATGACGGCCGCGAGCGTCCCCCACGTCTTGTTGTAGGAGCCGAAGCTCGCCGTGTAGAAGGCGAAGCCGCCGGACACTGCGAGCCAGACCGCGGTGGCGAAGAGAGAGCCGGGCGTGAGGAAGCGCCAGCGCGGGTGCGCGACGTCGGGGCCGAGGTAGAGGAGCGTCGCGAACGCGGCCAGAAGCCCGGTGATGAGGATCGGCCATTCCGCGATCCACCAGATCCACCCGACGAGGCCCGAGGCGGCGCCGGCGTGGGCTGCGACGAGCTGCTCGAGCGGCGGCCCGAAGATGAGGAGCACCGCCACGAGCAGGAAGGCGAAGCCGATCACCCCGACGAGCTCGAGCGCGACGAGGCGCTTACGGATGAACGAGCGACCGTCCTTGCGCTCGTAGGCGAGGTTGAGGGCCGTCATGTACGAGGTCATCGCGCCGGTCGTGGCCCAGAGCGCGAGCACGAGGCCGACGACGGTCATCGCGACCCCGGTTGCCGGATGCTGGTCGAGGCGCTCGAGGCTCCCACCGAGCAGGCTCGTCGCCTGGGCCGGCATCACGTGCGAGAACTGCGCCATCAGCGAGGAGATCGAGCCGGGCCCGGCCACGAGCGTGAAGACGCCGACCGCGACGAGCAGGACCGACGGGATGGCGAAGAACGACGCGTAGGCGAGCGCCGAGGCGAGCATCGTCCCGTTGTCCTCGAGGAACTCCTTGACCGCCCGCACGAAGACGGCCCGCCAGTCGCGGAAGGACAGGTCGAAGAGACCCGGGTCGACCAGGTTCGGTTCGCCCCGCTCCGGCTGGGGCATCGGCTCGTGCCCCGCGCGCTTCTCCTCGAGCATGTCGGGGGAACGAGGCTGGGCTCGATCGGGTTGCGGGAAATCGGGGCGGGCAGATTCGAACTGCCGGCCTCCCGGCCCCAAACCGGGCGCTCTAACCAGGCTGAGCTACGCCCCGCGAGGGCTCAGTGTAAGTCGCTCACTCGGACTCGATGACCGCACGGAGCTCGGCGAGCTTCTCCCCGCGGAGCTCGTCGCGCTCTCCGCGGTCGATGCGGGCGAGCAGGTCGCAGACGAGAGGGGCGAGGTCGAGCGGGTTGAACGGCTTCGTCACGTAGTCGACCCCGCCGATGTCGAGCCCGCGAGCCCGGTCGCGGAACTCGGCCCGTGCGGTGAGGAAGATGATCGGGATGCCGCGCGTGCGGTCGTCCTCGAGCAGCTCCTCGGCCACGCGCCAGCCGTCGAGGCCGGGCATCATCACGTCGAGGAGAACGACGTCGGGCTGCTCGGCCCGGGCGAGGTCGAGCCCCGTGTTCCCGTCGGCGGCCTCGAGCACCTGGATCCCCTCGGCCTCGAGATTGACGCGGCAGAGCAGGCGGATCGGCGCTTCGTCGTCGATGACCAGCACGCGCAGCTCGCCTCTGTCCGGCATCGGCCTTGTATGCCCATCCATGTCGCCACTCATGCTCACTCGTCGCCTCTCGTAACCGAATCGGCAAGTGCGGCCGGAAGCTCAAATGCGAACCGCGAACCTTCCCCTTCCCGCGACGAGACCCAGATCCTGCCGCCCATCGCGGTCACGAGCCCGCGGGCGATGAAGAGCCCGAGCCCGGTTCCACCGGAGCCGACCCGCAGCTCGGCGTCGGCGCCGCGGTAGAACTTGCGGAAGATCTGCTCCTGGTCGGACTGCGGGATCCCGATCCCCTCGTCGGCGACGCTCACCTCCACCGCGTCCTGCCGCCGGGCCGCGCCCACCGTCACGGTTCCTCCGTCCGGCGAGTAGCGGAGCGCGTTCTCGACGAGAATCGAGCACACCTGCCGCAGCTTCTCGGGGTCCGCCGTCGCCGCGAGCGGCTCCTCGGGCAGCTCGACCACGAAACGGTGACCGTTGACCTCGGCGCCCGAGACCGTCTGGACGACCTGGTCGACGACATCGCGCACGTCGGTCTCCGCCAGGTTGACCTGGAGGTCGCCCGTATCGAGCCGAGCGACGTTGAGGAGCGTGTCGACGATCGACGTCAGCCGTTGCGACTCCGACGCGATATAGCGCAGGAATGTCTGGCGTTCCTCCTCGCCGAACATGACGTCCTGGCGCAACAGCGTCTCGGCGAAGCCGTAGATCGAGGTGAGCGGCGTGCGGAGCTCGTGCGAGACGGTGCTCACGAAGTCCGACTTGACCTGCTCGACGAGCCGGTCGCTCGAGATGTCCCGGAACGCGAAGATGCGGCCCGCGACGGCCCCGAGCGGGTCGCGCATCACCGCCTCGGTCACCGAGAGCCAGACCTCCTCCCGGCCGCGCATGATCGGAACGAGCCGGTCGCCACGCGCGCTCCCGTCGGGCGACTCGAGGCTCCGTTGCAGGACGTCGACCGGCGCGCGGCCGAGGGCGACTGCGGCGGGGACGCCGGTGATCGCCTCGGCGGCGCTGTTCCAGAGGACGACGCCGCCCTCGCGGTCGACGGCGACGATCCCCTCTGCGATGTTCGCGAGGATCGCCACCGACCGCTCGCGCTCGAGCGCGACGCTCTGGTAGAGCTCGGCGTTCGCGAGTGCCGCCGACATGCTCGCTGCCACGGCGAGCAGAGCCTCGATCTCCTCTTCGCGCCATTCGCGCGGCACCGAGGCGTAGACGGCAAGGACGCCGAGAGTCGTCCCCTCGGCGCCGCCGACCGGCACACCGAGGAAGGCGGCGTGCCCGGCCTGGAGCATCCGATCGAGGCCACGAAGACGCTCGTCCTCCCCCGCCCTGGCGAGGGCGACCGGAGACCCCGACTGGACGACGTCGCCCGAGAGCCAGCCGCCGGCCGGGCTCCGCGAGCCGAGCGCAGCCGCAGCGCCTTCGCCGTCGGCGGCCGTCACGACCAACTCCTCGCCGTCGAGCAGCCGGAAGGCTCCCGCCTCGGCATTGACGAGCGCCGGCGCCTGCTGCACAACCTCGTCGAGCACCACCGCAGGATCGAGCTCGCTCGTGAGCAGCCGCCCGGTACGCGTCAGCTGCTGAGCCAGCGCGCGCGCACCGCGCTCGGCCTCGAACAGCTCGCTTCGCTCGAGCGCGCCGCGCGTGGCTTCGGCCAGATGGCGCGCGAGCTCGAGATCGTCGTCACCGAATGTGCGCTGCTCGGCGAAGAAGATGAGCACGAGCCCCGGGCCGGCGTCCCGCGGCGCGTCCACCGGCACGGAAAGAAGCGACAGGTAGCCCTTCGCAGCGGCAGCCTGACGGAGGTCGGGTAGCAGCCGTTCGTCGTCGGCGACGGAGGACGAGACGAGGATGCGCCCCTCGGAGGCGGCCTGGAAGAGCGGCCCATGGTGCTCCGCTGCCCGCTGCTCGAAGATCTGTCCGAGCTCCTCCGGCAGGTCGTACGTCCCGACGGCCTCGAGGCGCCCGCTCGACGGGACGAGAACCGCTGCCGAGCTGCCTCCGAGCGCCTCCGCGGCTGCCTGGGCAATCGCTTCGAGCGTCGCCGCTCGGGACAGCGACTGTCCGAGCACCGACGCGACTCGGTAGAAGCCGCGCTGGATGCGAGCCTGCCGAGCGCTCTGGGTGAACATCTCGGCGTTCCGCAGGGCGAGCGCCGCGAGACCTGCGAAGGCCTCGAGGATGCTCGCGTCCCGCGCCTCGAACCGGCGGCCCTCGCGCCGCCCGACGCCCAGCACGCCGTGCACCTCGTCGCTCCAGAACATCGGGGCGGTGATGACGTCGGTGAATCCGTCGTACGCCGAGTGCGGCACCGGCGCCGCGATCTCGCCGTATGCGCTCTCGACCAGCGGCCGCCCTTCGCGCACCGCAGCGCCGGCGAGACCTTGATCCAGCGGAAACTCGAAGCCGAGCAGCCCGGGGGCGAAACCGTGCACCGCGACGCAGCGGAAGACACCGCGTTCGCGGTCGAGGAGGTAGCAGTCGGCGGCATCGGCGTCGAGGAGCTGGGCGAGCTGGTCTGCCAGCCGCTGCAACACCACGGGCAGGTCGAGCTCGCTGCTCAACACATGCGCCGCCCGGAGCAGAGCGGTCTGCTGCGCGAGCTGCTCCTCGTTTCGCTTCAGCGCCTCTTCGAGCGCAACGCCCGCCCGCAGCCGTTCGAGCGCGACGGCCGCCTCCGAGGCGAGCGTCTGCATCACCTTGAGATCCTCGCCCGAGAAGACGCGGGACTCGTCGAGCGTCGCGACCGAGATCACCGCCGTCACGCGATCCTCGACGAGAAGCGGGACGAACGCCGCGCTCTTTGCGCCGACCGCACTCACGAGGCGGGCGCTGATCACACCTGAGCCCTCCGTGTCGTAGACGGTGAACGCCGTCGCCTCGAAGACGGCGCTTGCGATTCCCGACGGCTCGCGCTCGAGGTCGAGGCGCATCGTCCGCCACCAGTCGAGGTCCTCGCCGCGGGAGCGAGCCAGGTAGCCGGACGCTTCCCGCGCGTCGTCCGAGACGAAGGCCAGAGCTGCGAAGCCGACGTCGAAGAGCGTCGCGAGCTCGTCGAGCAGCGTCCGCGCGACGCGTTCGACGTCCACGCTCCGCGTCAGCTCCTCGGCGACCCGGCTGACGCTCTCGAACTCCCTGGCCGTGTCGGCACGGCGCTCGTCCTGCGCGCCGCCGCGACGCAGGATGGCAGGCAGGAGCAGAGCTGCGGCCGCGGCGCGGCCGAGCGCGCGAACCGTCGGAGAATCAGGCGTCCTCACTGGGCCGTGGGGGATTGTACGGAGCCGCGCGCAACGCGGCTCAAAACCGGCTCCGGAAATGGAAAAGCCCGCCGCTCGGGGGGTCGGTGCGGCGGGCTCTCCCGATTGCTCCCCGCAAGACGTCGAAGACGCCGCGGTTCGCATCGCCCAGTGGAAAGGAGGGTAGAGCGCGTTTGCGGCTCGGACAATGGGCCGTACGGCCCATCTTTACAACGCCGAAAGATCGCGTCATGCGATACTTCTCACGCCCCCCTAACGGTCCCCGGCTATCGTGGCCTGGACGTGGTGAAACGCCTCCTCCTCGCTTCGCCGCGAGGCTATTGCGCGGGGGTCGAGCGGGCAGTGGAGACGGTCGAACGCGCCCTCGCGCTCTACGGCTCTCCGGTCTACGTCCGCAAGCAGATCGTCCACAACTCACACGTGGTCGAGGATCTGCAGGCGCGCGGCGCGGTCTTCGTCGACTCCCTCGCCGACGTGCCGGAGGGGGCGGCCGTCGTCTTCTCGGCCCACGGCATCGCTCCGGCGGTGCGCCGCGAGGCGCAGGAGCTGCGGCTCACGACGGTCGACGCGACGTGCCCGCTCGTGACGAAGGTGCACGCCCAGGCCCGCCGCTACGCCGAGGCCGGCTACACGGTCGTCCTGATCGGGCACGAGGGGCACGAGGAGGTCGAGGGGACGCTCGGCGAGGCTCCCGAGGCGATCGTGCTCGTCCAGTCGACGGAGGACGCCGAGCACGTCTCTCTCCCGGCCGACCGGCCGCTGGCCTACATCACCCAGACCACGCTCTCGGTCGACGAGACCGGTGAGATCGTCGCGGTGCTGCGCCGCCGCTTCCCCCGGATCGAGGGACCGGCGCGAGAGGACATCTGCTACGCGACCTCCAACCGGCAGTGGGCCGTGAAGGAGCTCGTCGGCCAGGTCGATCTGCTGCTCGTCGTGGGCTCGGCGAACTCGTCCAACTCGCAACGCCTCGTCGACGTCGCCCACACCAACGAAACTGCGGCCCATCTCGTCGACGACGTCGGCGACATCGACGAACGCTGGCTCGAAGACTGCGAGACGGTCGGCCTCACGTCGGGCGCGTCCGCGCCGGAGCGTCTCGTAGCCGATATCTGCGCGTGGTTCCAGGCGCGCGGCGCCGAGGTGAGCGAGCAGGCTCCCGTCCGCGAGGACGTGACCTTCAAGCTGCCCGTCGAGCTGCGGCGCGCCGAGCGCTCGGCCGCTTAGCTCTTCTCGACCTTCAGCTCGTCGCCGACGTTCACGTCGACGGCGAGAACCTCGCGCTTGATCCACTCGCCGTGGGCCTCGATCAGCCTGCGCATCTCCTCGGGGACGGTGAGCACGATCCGGTCGGTCAGCTCGAGGCCCTGCTCCTTGCGGAGCGTGTTGACGCGGTGAATGAGCTCGTACGCGTCGCCCTCGAGGATGAGCTCGTCGTCGAGGCCGAGATCGAGCGCAACGGTCACGCCGTCGGCGGACGCGACCGCCCAGCCCTCGCGTCCGCCGCGCTCGACGAGGACCTCGTCCGCCTCCAGCTCGTGTCCCGCGACGCTGAACCGGCCGTCCGGAAGCTCCTCGAAGTCTCCCGCAACGAGCGCCTCGCGGATCGCGCCGAGCTCCGAGCCGAGCTTCGGGCCCAGCTTCCGCAGGTTCGGCTTCACGCGAAGCTCGACCGCCTCGACGGCTCCCAGGTCAACCGACTTCACGCGCAACTCGTCGGCGACCTCCTCCAGGTGGCCGTCCAGGCTCGCACCCTCGACGACGAGCCGGCGCAGCGGCTGCCGCAGCTTGATGCCCGACGACGAGCGGGCCTGCCGGCCGAGCTCGACGACACGGCGCACGGCGGCTATCTCGTCGAGGAACGCGCGATCCGGCTCCTCCACCTCCGGCCAGCCGGCGAGGTGCACCGACTCGGGCCCGTCGAGCACGAGGGTCCGCCAGAGGTGGTCGGTCACGAACGGGAGGATCGGCGCCATCACGCGCAGCGTCTGGACGATCGCGTACCAGAGCATCTGGAACGGCGCGAGGTCGTCCCCGTCCCAGAAACGACGGCGCGAGCGGCGGATGTACCAGTTCGAGAGGTCGTCGACGTACTCCGCGTACGCACGCATCACGTCGACGGTGAGGTACCGCTCGTAGGCGGCTTCGCTGTCCTGGACGAAGGCATGCGTGCGCTCGACGAGCCAGCGGTCGAGCGGGTCGCGAGCGCCTTCGAGATTCAACGCCGACCACGAAGGCTCGAAGCCGACGGTGTTCGAGTAGTCGACGAGGAACTTGACCGAGTTCCAGAACGTGAGGAACTCGCGCTTGATCGCCTCCCCCAGGCCGAAGCCGAAGAGCAGGTTGCGGTCGGGCGGCTGCGAGCAGTACTGCCAGCGCATCACGTCGGCGCCCATCCGGTCGAACGCCTCCTCGGCCGGAATCGTGTTCCCCCACGAGGCATGCATCTCGCGGGCGTTCTCGTCGAGCATCTTCTCGTAGCCCAGCACACGCCGGAACGGCGCCTTCTTGGTCAGCACCACCGACATGAAGAGCTGCGAGTAGAACCAGAGCCGGATCTGCTCGCGCATCTCGCTGACCCAATCCGCCGGGAACCACTTCTCCCAGTACGCGTGATCCGGCAGGTCCGCGGTCGTCAGCCCCCGAGCGGCGCCGGTCGCGAATCCCTGCTCGATCCGGGTCGGGTTCTCCCAGCCGAGCGTCGAGAAGGGGACGATGCCGGCGTCGAGCCAGACGTCGCCGACCTCCGCGATCCGCTCGACGGGCTCACCGCACTCCGCGCAACGCACGGGCACGCGGTCGATCCACGGCCGGCGCAGCTCCTCCAGCTGCTCGAGCCCCGAGACGGCGCGTTCCTCGAGCTCCGCGCGCGATCCGATCACGTTGAGGTGCCCGCACGCGCAGGGATAGAAGGGCAGCGGCAGCCCGTAGTAGCGGCGGCGGGAGATGTTCCAGTCGCCCATGTTGCGAAGCCAG
Organism: uncultured Actinomycetes bacterium; assembly: GCA_963794255.1. GTDB lineage: Bacteria > Actinomycetota > Thermoleophilia > Gaiellales > Gaiellaceae > Palsa-739. Next base: position 489,823 of record CAWCDC010000010.1, read on the forward strand.
TCGTCCATCCGCTTCCCCATGTACTCCGGCGTCCACTCGACCGTTGCGTTCGCGTCGAGCATCTGCTGCCGCAGGACCCGGACGGAGATGAACCAGTCGTCGGCGATGCGGAAGATGAGAGGCGTGTGGCAGCGCCAGCACTCGGGATAGCGGTGCTTGTGAAGATCGGCCTCGACGAGGATCCCCTTCTCCTCGAGGTTGCCGATGATCTGCTCCGCGGCCTCGGTGGTCGAGAGGCCGTGCAGCCAGCCGAAGCTGTCGTAGAAGCGGCCCGACTCGTCGACCGGCTGCACCACCTCGAGCCCGTGCACGCTGCGCCAGCTCGAAGTCCTCGTTGCCGCAGCCCGGCGCGATGTGGACGATGCCGGTTCCCTCGTCCAGCGAGACGTCGTCCCACGGGATGACGCGATGGTCGACCTGCGTCAGGTCGTCGAACGGGCCGCGGTAGGTCCAGCCGACGAGCTCCGCGCCGGGGCGCAGGTCCTCGAGCTTCTCGTCCGGATAGCGCGCCGCCGCGACCCACTCGCCGTTCTGCCGGCGGCCGTACTCCGCTTCCGGGTTGACAGCGGCGGCGACGTTGGCCGGCAGCGTCCACGGAGTCGTCGTCCAGACGACGAGGTACTCGCCGGGCCGCTCGAGCAGCGGAAGGCGGACATACAGAGATGGATCGGCACGGTCGACGTACGAGCCGATCAGCTCGTGCTGCGAGATCGACGTGCCGCAGCGCGGGCACCACTCGGTCGAGCGGTGGCCGAGGTAGAGCCAGTCCCGCTCGTGGACGGTCTTCAGCATCCGCCAGACGTATTCGATGTTGGTGTCGCTGAAGGTGAAGTAGTCGTTGCCCCAGTCCATCCACTGGCCGAGCCGGATCGAGCCGCGCGTCAGCGCGTCGGACGAGCGCACGACGACGTCGCGGCACCGGCGCGCAAACTCCTCGAGGCCGAACTCCTCGATCTCGCGCTTCGAGTTGAGGCCCAGCTCGCGCTCGACGCCCACCTCGATCCAGAGTCCCTGCGAGTCGAAGCCGTTCTGGTAGCGCTGGTCGAAGCCGCGGAGCGCCTTGTAGCGCTGGAAGACGTCCTTCAGCGTCCGCCCCCACGCCGTGTGGACGCCGAGCGAGAACCTGTTCGCAGTGACCGGGCCGTCGATGAAGGAGAAGGTCGGGCCGCCGCGGTTCTGCTCGCGGAGCTGCGCGAACGTTCCCTCCTCCTCCCAGCGCGCGAGCGTCTCCTGCTCGAGGCCGGGATGATCGGGTTTGTCCGGTAGAGGCTTGAAGATCGGCTCGGCCATGGGAAGGCAAGTCTAGGCCGACGCGTTAATGACTACGGGAGCCTGGTAAGAGGTTCCCAAGTTCCAGCCAAACCGAAAGGAAACGATGGCAGCAGACGTCACCGACGCCACCTTCGAAAGCGAAGTGCTCCAGGCCGAGAAGCCCGTTCTCGTCGACTTCTGGGCCGAGTGGTGCGGACCGTGTCATGCGGTCGCCCCTGTGCTCGAGCGGATCGCCGACGAGCGCGATCTCAAGCTCGTCAAGGTCAACATCGACGAGAACCAGGATCTCGCGCTGCGCTACGGGATCCAGTCGATCCCGAACATGATGCTCTTCGAGGGCGGCGCCCCCAAGGCCTCGGCCGTCGGCGCGATGCCGAAGGGCATGCTCGAAAAGCAGCTCGGCTTCGAGAGCTAGGAGAGGGGCGGGGAGCTAGTCCGTCGTCTGGGCCGGATCGCGGCCCTCGACGAAGCGGTCGAAGTCGGCGTGCTTGGCGAGATACGCCTCGAGCTCCCCGATGCCGGCCCCCGCCCAGTCCTCCACCCACGTCTCGGCGATGTCGTCCTCGATGGAGTGGAAGCCCCGCTCGCTCATTAATGGGCATGATCGACACGAAATCGGACAATGCCTATGGGCCGTTCGGCTCAACTTCACGGCCCGCCGGACCTAAGCGTCCTCTACCAGGAGACAGCCTCGCCACGCCGTTCCGCCACCCAGCACGAGCTTGCACGGATCGAGCTCCTCGCCGGTCTGCCCGGCAAGACGGTCGGCGAGCTCGCGCGGCGCATGGAGCGCGAGGAGGTCGCGCCGGGCAAGGTGGTCGTGCGTGAGGGCGAGACCGACGACCGTTTCTACGTCGTCCTCTCGGGAATTCTGGCGGTCAGCCAGCGCGATCTCGGCGCGCGCCGCCTCCTCCGGCCCGGCGACTACTTCGGCGAGGTCGCTGCTGCGATGTCGGTGCCGCGGACGGCGACCGTGTCCGCGCTGACTCCCGTGGTCGTGGCGAGCTGCGACCGGGAGACGTTCCACGAGCTGGTGCGCCCGCTCTTCGCAGACGATGTCTAGCGCGCCTCGGCGAGCACAGCGTCGCTGAACGGCGGCCACGCCTCCTTGGCCCAGTCGCCGAACTGCCGGTCGGTGAGGATGCCGCAGGCAACGCCCGCTTCCGGGTCGATCCAGAGGAAGGTGCCGCTGCGACCGAAGTGGCCGAACGTGGACTCCGAGTTGCGGGAGCCCGTCCAGTGCGGCGACTTCCCGTCGCGGAGCTCGAACGTGAGCCCCCAGTCGTTCGGCTCCATCCGGCCGAAACCCGGCAGGACGCCGTCCAGGCCCGGGAACTGGACCGCCGTCGCCTCGGCCAGCGTCTCGGCCGCGACGAGCGTCGGCTGCAGAAGCTCGCGCCCGACGGCAAGGAGATCGTCGAGCGTGCCGCGGTAGCCGTACGCGGGCGAGCCGTCGAGGCGCCCCGCGAGACCGAGCGGCTGCGCTACGGCATCGGCGAAGTAGTCGCCGAAGGACATCTCCGCCTGCCGCTCGAGCAGCCCGGCGGCGAGCTCGATGCCCGTGTTCGAGTAGATGCGGCGGCGCCCCGGCTCGGCGAGCGGCTCTTCGCCGTCGAGCGGCAGGCCCGAGGCGTGCGAGAGGAGGTGCCGCAGCGTCGCACCCGGCGGGCCGACCGGTTCGTCGAGATCGACGGTTCCCTCCTCGAGCGCCACGAGCAGCGCCAGGCCCGTGAGGAGCTTCGTGACGGACGCCCAAGGGAGCTGGACGTCGCGCGGCCCCTGCGTCGCGACAACGGCGTCCGCACGCCCGACACCGACCGCGGCGACCGCCGCGCCCCAGCCCTCGATCGCCCGCAGCGCCTCCACATCGCGGGATACTAGGAGCGTGGCGCGCACCTCCGTCCCCGCGGTCTCGCCCTACGCCGCCACGGTCGGCTACTGCCGGGCGGTGCGCGACGGGCGGCACATCTACGTCTCCGGCACCGCTGCCGTCGGGATCGAGTCCGAGGATCCGTACGAGCAGGCGAGGCGCTGCCTCGCGATCATCGCCGACGCGCTGCGCGAGCTCGGCGCCGGGCCGGAGCACGTCGTCCGCACCCGCGTCTACATCGTCGACCCGGGCGACTGGGAGGCAGTCGGACGCGCGCACGGCGAGGTGTTCGGGCAGCAGCCTCCGGCGTCGGCGATGCTCGTGATCAGCGGTCTGCTCGAGCCGCGCTGGAAGGTCGAGATCGAGGCCGACGCGCTTCTGCCCGAGTGAGGATGCGCTTTCTTCCTGCAAAGCACGGGGATATCGTCTTCACATGAGCGACTCCCTCATCCCGCCGTCGATCACGGGCAAGGGCTCTCACTTCCCGCCCGGCGGCAGCGTCCTCGACCACGCGTTCGGCGCGAGCGACCCGTACACGCTCGGCGTCGAGGAGGAGTACATGCTCCTCGACGGCGAAACGTTCGACCTCGTCCAGCACATCGACACCGTGCTCGCCGCCGTCGCGGGACACGAGCTCGAGCCGCGCATCAACTCCGAGCTGATGCAGTCGGTGCTCGAGGTGGCCACGCCGGTCTGCCACACCCCGGCGGGTGTGCACCAGCAGCTGCTCCGCATCCGGCGCTACGTGACCGACATCGCGCGGGAGAAGGGCTTGCGCGTCGGCTCGGCCGGCACGCATCCGTTCTCGCTCTTCGAGGCCCAGCGGATCACCGCGAAGGACCGCTACCGGGCGCTCGTCGACCAGATGCAGTACATCGCCCGGCGGGAACTGATCTTCGGGATGCACGTGCACGTGGCGGTCGACGACGCCGAGAAGGCGATCCAGATCGTCAACGGGCTGATCGCGCACCTCCACGAGCTCGTGGCGCTTTCGGCGAGCTCGCCGTTCTGGCGCGGCGAGCCGACCGGGCTCCGCTCGTCGCGGCACATGGTCTTCGCCGCCTTCCCGCGCTCGGGGCCACCGCCCCGCTTCCGCGACTACGCCGACTACGCGCAGGTCGTGAACCAGCTCGAGAAGACGGGCTGCATCCAGGACTACACGCACATCTGGTGGGACATCCGCCTCCATCCGCGGCTCGGCACGATCGAGATCCGGATCTGCGACGCCGTGACGCGCCTCGAGGACGCGATCGCGATCACCGCGTACTGCCAGGCGCTCGTCAAGCACTACGCCGAGCTCGTCGACCGGGGCGAGGAGATCCCGTCGTTTCACCGGATCCTCACCACCGAGAACAAGTGGCTCGCTGCCCGCTACGGGCTCTCGGCCCCGGTCATGGACCTCCACACAGGCCGCCGCAACCGGCTGCCGGTGGCGGCGATCGTGCGGCGAACCCTGAAGGCGATCCAGCCGCATGCGCGCGACCTCGGCTCGGAGGACGAGCTCGCGGGCATCGAGGAGATCCTGCGCCGCGGCAACGGAGCCGACCGGCAACTCCACGTCTTCAACGAGAGCCGGGACGTCGTGGAAGTCGTGCGGGACATCGCGGAGGCGACAGAGGTGGCGCCTCGGCCCGAACCGGCTCCTGCGTAGACTCGGACGCGTGCTCCAAGTCGGTGACAAAGCGCCGCTCGAGGCGGTGGTCTGGACGACTCCCCGTGAGCGCGCGACGATCGGCGACCTCATCCACGACCGCCCGCTGCTGCTGCTCTTCTATCTCTTCGACTGGTCCTCGACCTGAACGAACGAGCTCGAGCTCCTGCGTGACAGGAGAGCGGAGCTGCAACAGGCCGGCGTCGAGCCGTTCGCGATCTCGCGCGACTCGCCGTACACGCACGTCGCGTGGATGCAGGCGCTCGACCTCGACTTCCCGCTGCTCTCCGACTGGAACGCGGACGCGACGCACGGCTTCGGCGTCGCGTACGAGCACAACGGGATGCGAGACGTCTCCGCGCGTACCGCCTTCCTCGTCGACGTCGAAGGGGTCGTGCGAGGGGCGTGGGCCTACGAGCCGAGCGAGTTGCCCGACGTCGACGAGCTGATCGAAGCCGCGCGAGCCTTGTAGTCGTCCGCCCGATCGCGTTTACTCGCGCCCATGGAGACTCCAAACGCCACCGAGCCGCCCGCCGAGCGCGGGGTGCCGTCGGGACCAGTCACGGCGGCCGTCGGTCTCACCGTCGCGATCGTCGGGCTCGTATTCCTGTTCGAGTCGAGCGGATTCACCTCGCACTGGTACGGGTTGTTCAAGCTCTTGCACGTGACCGGCGCCGTCGTCTGGGTCGGCGGCGGGCTGACGCTGACGATCCTCGCGATGCGAGCCGAGCGCTCGTCGGATCCATCGGAGATGGCCACGATCGCGAGACAGGCGGCCTTCGTCGGCGAACGGGTCTTCGCGCCCGTCGGGATGCTTGTCTTCCTGATGGGGATCGCGATGGTGATCAACCTGCACTGGGGTTGGGCGACGACCTGGATCGTCATCGGCCTCGTGGGCTACGTGATCACGTTCTTGACGGGCGTCCTGGTGCTCGGCCCGCAGGCGAAGCGCATCGGACAGCTGATGGAGTCGAGAGGCGCGGAGGCGGCCGAGACGCAGGCCGCGATCCAGCGGATCCTCCTCATCGCGCGTATCGACGTCGGGGTGCTCCTGCTCGTGGTCGCCGACATGATCCTGAAGCCGTTCACCTAAGCCGGTTGACATGTGACCTTTTGGTCACGTAAGATTGGCGGCGTGGACGACGACCAGGTCTTCAAGGCGCTCGCCGACGCGACCCGGCGTCATCTCCTCGACCGGCTCTTCGAGCGCGACGGCCGCACGCTCACGGAGCTCGAGTCCGAGCTCGAGATGACCCGCTTCGGCGTCATGAAGCACCTACGGGTGCTCGAGGACGCCGGGCTCGTCGTCACCCGCCGCGACGGCCGGGAGAAGCTCCATTTCCTGAACCCGGTTCCGATCCGGCTGATCCACGACCGGTGGATCGACAAGTACACCGAGCACCGCGTTGCGGCGCTCGCGGATCTCAAGCAAAAACTGGAGGACACCGCATGACGACGCTCACGGCACAGACCACGCAGGTGTACTCCGTCTTCATCCGCGCCACCCCGGAGCAGATCTGGGACGCGATCACGAAGCCGGAGTTCACCGAGCAGTACTTCTTCGGCGCCCGCATCGAGGTGCGTGACGGGCGCCGCTTCGCGGCGCTCACCGACGTCGAGTGGGACGAAGAGGTGCTCGAAGAGGACTCGCCGCACAAGCTCGTGCACGGCTGGATCTCGGCCTACGACTCCGAGATGGCGGCGGAGACGGAGAGCCGCGTCACCTGGGAGATCGAGCCCCAGCAGGGCGGCATCACCAAGCTCACGGTCGTCCACGACCAGCTCGAGGGCGCGCCGAAGACGGCCGAAAGCGTCGCCGGCGGCTGGATGTACGTGCTCAGCGGCCTGAAGACGCTGCTAGAAAATGGACGATAGGCGATGACGGATCCAGACTGGACCTGAGATGACGGCCGCGGGACCGTAAGCCCAGGCGGTCCCGCTCCTATCCCTTAGGCCAGGGCCGGGCTTCGCCCCGGATGACTACTTGTTGCCCTTGGCCCGGTTGTGCGTCACGCAGAGCATCTCGCAGTTGTTGAGATCCGCGTCCCCGCCCTTCGACCAGGCGGTCACGTGGTCGGCGTCCATCTCGTTCAGCTTGTAGATGCGCGTCTTGTTGGTGTTGTTGCCGACGCGCGCACAGCGGGCAGTTAGAGACGCCCTTCGGCCTTGGCCTTCTGCGTCTGCTGCTCGTAGCCGGCGCGCTTGGTCTTGTCGTCGAACAGCCGGATGTCGAGCAGCTGCGTGGTCCTTCTTGCCGCCGAGCAGGTACTCGTAGATGCCCTTGGCGCTCTGTGACGGCCGGATCAGCACGGAGCTCGTCGACGTCCTTGTCGATGCTCGGCCGGCGTTGTACGACGTTCGAGTGGTACGTCTCGTAGAAGTCGGCCCCACTCCAGGCCGCGCATCTCCTTGTCCGGCGAGCGGATGAAGACGCTGCCGATCCAGTCGATGACCGAGGTGAAGTAGCTCTTCAAGCCGGCGATGTCGGTGTCGCTGCCGGTGCTTGCGCGAGGTAGGCGTCGATGCTGATGCCCTGCGGATGACGAGACCCACTCCAGCGCCTCCGCCAGGATCTCCTGGCGCTTCGGGTCGCCCTTGATGTACGACGGCCACTTCTGCATGTTGGCGTTGTTGCGAGTTGCTGAGTACTCGGCCTTCGCCTTGGTGATGAACGGGCCGGAGTAGATCGCGTTGAGCAACTCCTGCGCATTGAGCGGACACCGGCGATGTTGATCGGTCTGGAACCACTCCTTGATCTCGGTCTCGGTGCCCTCGCACTGCGTAGACGAGCAGCTCGCTCTCGAGGATCTTCTGCTGCGTCGTCCTTCGGCAACGAGCGAGAAGATCTGCTCCTTGCCGTCGACTCTTGATCGCGAACTTGCCGGTGACGAACCGCCCAACGCTGGTGATGCGCTGCTGGCCGTCGAGGACCTCGAGGTCGTTCGCCGATCGACGTTGAAGTAGATGAGCCCGAGCGGGTAGCCCTTGAGCAGCGAGTCGATGACGGCGACGTCCTGCTTGCCGTCGCCGTAGATGTAGTGCCGCTGGTACTCCGGCTGGATCACGAGCTTGCCCGCGAGGCCGAACAGCCCCTTGCCCTCAAGCTCGTTGAAGACGAAGCCCTCGAGCGACCTGCTCGACGGTGTAGTGCTTGAAGGTCGGTCTTCACGAGACGCGTCCTTCGTGGCGGATGAGCGATCCGCTTGAACGGACGTGCGTTCGCGGGTGGTACACGTCGAAGAGCTTGCGACGCCCGGAGCTATTCGCTGCCGTATCCGCCAGCGGCGTAGTAGTCGGCGACGCACTCCTCGCCAAGCGGGCTCGACGCCATAGGCCTCCGTCTGCGTCATCGTCTTCGCTGTTGACGAGGATCTCGAACTGGTCGGGGTTGTACTTGTCGAGGAACGTGATCGGGACGCCCATCACGCCGTCGTAGTCAGCTCGGGATCGCGTCGGTGAACGGCACTTCGATCGCGTCGATAGTTGTCGTATCGCTGGTACCCGATCGCGCCGGCCAGAGCCTTGATGAGTTTCTTGTTGAACTTGCATGTTGTCGGCCATGGTCATCAACTGAAGCGGCTCGTGCCGGCGGCCGTGCTCGATGTTGGTGAACCAGCGGACGTCCCGAGACCCGGAAGTCACTGCCCGTCGTCGGCGATCGGTAGCCGCTGCCGTGTCGCTGCAGCGGGTCGTGCGACGGAACACTCGAACTACGCGGTCACCAGCGTTGTGATGCCCGTCGCCCTTCCAGAGCCGGTTCGCCTTGATGAGCGGGAAGATCTCGTTGTAGGTGATGGCGTTCTGTTGCCGATGATCCGAGAACTGCACATTGCCCTCGAACGAGCCAGGCCGACGAACTCTCGGAACAGGCTGAACGGCGGGTTGGTGATCGACGAAGTCGGCCTCGTCGCGCAGCGCGGTCACCTCGGCGACTGCGGAAGTCGCCATCGCCGTCGAGGTACTCCCACTGGAGGTCGTCGATGTTGACGACGCCGTCGCCGTTGATGTCCTTCGCGCTCCAGGACGAACTTCTTGCCGTTCGCACGCGGTCTTGGTGGCGTCGAACTTCGGGTCTTCGGCCTCGAAGAGCGTCGGCTGGTAGTTGACTCGCCGCCGGGTTGCTGTCGGGGGCGTACGACGTCGAGATGAGCTTCTTGAGGCCGAAGTCCATGAAGTGGAGGGCGAAGAACTTGGTGAAGTTGCACCACTCCGGGTCGTCGCACGGCAGCAGGATCACCTTGTCGCGGAAGACGTCCGGGTCGTACTCGAGGTAAGCGTTCATCTCGCGCTCGATGTCGGCCCACTGGGTGTAGAACTCGTCGTTCTTGGCAGCCTTCGCCGCGTTTAAGTGGCGCCCCTTATGGCCTTTTTCTGCCACGTGCACGCGCCGGACCCTAGAGAATGTTCGGAGACCTTAACTCTGACAGGTTTTTCGGGCCGCGGAGCTTGAGCTGGCCTGGCCGGCCCTCGCTTCTGAAAGAGCGACGGCCCGGGATTGCCCGCCCCGGGCCGTCAGACACGTACCGACTACGAACCAGCTTTCCACTGTCCGGCGTGCGTTCCTACTCGCACGCCAAGCGCATGCTTGCACGACCACTTGACGTCGTGTCGTGGGTGCCGTCCGAGAGGTACTTCACACTTCCTGATGGCTAGATGCCTGAACGTCCGTTGCCCGCGGAGGCACCGAGCCGGTTGCAAGAGGACACGTAACGACGAATCAGAAAGGACTAGCTACACCATGTCTGTCACAGCACTTCCCCTCCCTCAGCCAGGCGCTGAGGTCTATGCGTCCTTCACGGGCGACGTAGGCCCGGCCTCGGCGCAGAACATCATCGCGACGCTGTCGCAGATGGCGAACCAGGGCGTGTCGAAGGTCACGCTGATGCTCTCGACACTCGGCGGGAGCGTCATGCACGGCCAAGCCATCTACAACACGCTCCGTGCTCTGCCCGCTTCAGCTCGTGACCCACAACGTCGGCTGCGTCAACTCCATCGGCAACGTCGTGTTCTTGGCGGGCGACGAGCGCTACGCGTGTGAGCACTCGTCGTTCATGTTCCACGGCGTCGCGCTCGGGGTGGAGGGCGCGACCCTAGACACGGGGGCGCTGAAAGAGATGCTGAGCGGCCTCGACCAAGACACGAAGGCGATCGCGTCGGTGATCGCGGAACGCACCGGCCTCACGACCCGAGATGTGACCAAGCTGTTCAGGGAGCGCCGCACGCGCGACGCGACCTGGGCGGCTGGCGCAGGGATGATCCACGGCGTGCGCGACGCGGACGTCCCGAGCGGCACGCAGGTCGTCACCATCCCCGCCTAAGACGGAGACGGGGCGCGGGGTTGTCCGGGCAACGGCGCCGCGCCCCTCTCCGCGCGAAACACCCGCTCAGGGGGCGTCTTGCTTGGGTTCGTAATTGGTCCGGGTGTACGTGGCCTTGATCTTGCGCGGGAGGTCGATCTTCAAGACCTCCATCGTGCCGTCCTTGAGCAGCCTCGCGCCTCCAGAGAGATGCCAAAGGTTGCCAGCATCTCGTCTCGTTCCTCGTCGGTCTTGGTGCTGATCACGACGGGCTGGACACGCCCGGCTCGTCCTTGACGACCTCCGTCAGGCTCTCCCACTTCCACTACCGGGTCGGGTCGGCGCCCATCTCGTTGACCTCCTCGACGGTCAGCCCGCCAGATGCCAGTCGCCTGACCTCGCTGTCGGTCGGGGGCTCCTGAGTCTTCGGCTGCTTCGCCTCGGCGTAGGCGCGTCGACCAGTCGGGCCGCTGATTACCTAGGTAATCACGGACGGCCCGGAGGCAGAAGGCGACGTGCGCCTGGCTCTTGCCGATCAGCTCGGCGATCTGACGCTCGGCCAGCCCGCTCTCGGCCAACTCGGCCATCCCGTCTGCTGCTTCCCAGAGGGCTTCCGAGCCGATCCGATCCTGCTCGATGACGCGCTGGACGATCTGCTGCTGGCGCTGATCGAGCGCCGGGCGGACGATGGCTGGTGGCTGTATCTGATCCTTGGGCATCGGCTCGCCAACGTATCTGCGTGCAGCCATAGGAGCCGTTCTGGCGGGCGATCTGCGCTAGGGGTATGCGGAGATATGGGCTGGAAGCGAAAGTATGCGATTACCAGCCGAATTGCGTTTTGACGTACTGCGGCAAAAGTACGTCAATACCAGCCGAATTGCGATCTGCGCCTCCTGAAGACGTCAACGGCCGGACCTCCGCGTGGTTCACGTCACTGATGACTCGCGCACGACTGTTCGCCGAACGTGTTGGCCAACTCGTTCCTGGCCCGCATGCTGTCCAGGACGGGCAGGCGATAGTTGCGGACGTAGGCCGCGAACTGGTCGAGCACGATCGACACGGATGGCCGAGCCGCTTGAGGCGATCCAGCTCCTTGATCAGCGCGACGTGCGCGTCCTCCATCTCGACGATCACGGGGACGAGTGGACGCCATCTCAGTTCGGGAGGAACGGGCGATCAGCTGGTTGCAGCGGATCATCGCCACCCGCTCGGTCTCGTCCGAGTCGATTGCCTGTCCGGCGTCTTGGCCATCAGGCGCTCCTGCCCGGTCTCTTGTTCCACCGCTTGTGCGCCGAGTGGCGTGCGGCAGCCGACAAGGCCGCCGGCGTCCGCCGACGAAGTCGAGCGTGTTGATGAGGCGCGTGAGTAGCGCTCGCTGTTGCCGAAGTTCGCCGATGGCCGGATGGACGATCATCTGGCCAGCTGCCCCGGTCGCCATCGGGCCGTCGTGCTCGAGGTCGGCTTCGAGCAAGGCGATCGTGTCGGCGGTCGCGCACGCACGGTCGAGAGCCTCCTCTTCACGCCCGTCCGGGGTCGTCTCGTTGTGTTCGTACTCGGCCATGATCCGAGCGCGTAGTTGGTCTGCGGGTGCCATAGGCACCTCCATTCCGCGGTGCTACTGCAGGTGGCGTCTGCCACGCTGCTGGATCAGCTATCTCAATCGCCAGCAACCCCGTAGGCGGGTCTCAATCGGGTCCGGTAGGGTCCCCACCGCACCACCTTCGCTTCAACCGTCGCCGTGTCGTTCGTCTACGCAGCCGCTCACTGCCTGAGTGCTACGACCTGGACTCGTGCAGCGTGCGTCTCACTCAGCGGCCCACGGCGTGCTGGGATGCGCCAGAGCAGAGGTGGGTCAGGCGAGGTGCATCGTGCTTGCCACATCGGGATGGCTATGTAGATGGCCGAAGGGCGCCCTAGGGAAAGGAGCGGAACGTCAGGCGCGCCCATCGGCTTGGTGGTGGACAGGCGGGCCAGGCTGGTTCGCGACGGCGCGAAGCCTGGGACGATCGAGAGTCACCGCCACCGTTGCGCTCGAGCCACCGGGTCCCGAGCGGTCTCGGCTAGGTAGGTGGTGGAGCGCGAGGGTGTACGGGCTGGAGCTGATCCGCTGGATGGGATGGCTCCGATCGTGTACAGCGCCCTCTCGGCCTTGAGACGATGGGCGGTGTCGAGAGCGATCATGATGTTCTTGAGACGACCGATGCCCGACGCCACCTTGGCGCTGGGATGGGGGCTGGTGGCGATCACGTTGTCCTCCACGTCGGCGATCGTCTGGCGCGTGCACGCCGGACGCCTTGCAGCTTGGTCTGGCCGTACGGCGAGAGGAGGACGGCCTTGAGGGTTGTCGTCCTTGCTCTGGGCGAAGGCGAAGGGCCCTTAGAGCCCGCCGCTGGCCCGTCACGCGTCGCCAAGCGAGAGGTCGAGCATTCTGGCGATCGAGCAGCTCACGCTTCTCGTCGACCTTGGGCAAGACCTCCGAGCGCAAGGGCGGTCACGGATCGTGTCGTATCCCGTGTCTCGCCAGCTTGAGACCCTGATGATGGGCATCTGTTGGCTGCAGACGATGACCGCACGCCGGTCGGCGTGTACTGCTCGGTGTCCTTGACGTGACTGCGAGGCCTTGTTCTCGCTCCACTCGGTCTCCAGCTTCTGCGTGGCTGCCTGCATGAGAGGCAGCGCCGCCCTTGAGCGTCATCGAACGCCGCTTGACGAGCGGGTGCGGTTTGGAGCTGATCGAGGATCGGGCAGTACTCGGCTGAAGACATCCCAGCCTGCTTGTGCGACTTCGTCTGACATGGTGCTCCTCGTCGTACTGGGCTCAGACCTTCTGGCTGAGCGCCTTGGCCGACGCCTCAAGGCGTGCGACCGTGTCGACCAAGATGGCCGAACCGTGATTCACCCGGCGAGAGGAACGGACGCCGAAGCAGGCGTACCGTCCCTCGATTGCTCTGCCTCGCGGCTTGACGAACGCCGCTCGCGAGAAGTGGTGCTATGTGTTTCGTGAAGGGTGGGAACTCGATGTTGGCGAGGCGGTTGGCTGTTGATGCTCAGTCGCGATGCTTGAGCTGCTCCTCGGCTGATAGCGGGACAGCGTGCGTCGGCACGAGGTGCGTATTGGTTTGCTCGTCAGCATGCTGGCCTCTTCGGTCTCTCGAGCTCGCGTTCGTGCTGGTCGGTTTGGGCATGAGCGCACGCTCAAAGTTCGAGCGGCTCGGCTGCGTGTTGCGAACTTGCGCTTCGCGCTGGCGCTGCGGGTTGTTCTAGGCATGGTCTTTCGGCTTGCGCCAGCGCACGCATGCGCTCGACGTGCGCACGTGCTTGGCAGTGTGTGGACGGGGCAGGTGGCTCGTCAGAAGAAGGTTGAACGGGCAGCACGTAGCGTGCCAACAGCACTTGGTGCTCGGTTTCTTTGGTCGCATGCCTCGGGGTCGTCTGATGGCTGGCAGGTCGGTCAGCTCTGCTCGAAGAGGCTGTCTATGTCGAGAGCAAGGCTTTAGGACACAGTGATCTAAGGACACAGTGATCTAAGGACACAGTGATCTAAGGTACTGTGTCCTAAGGCGTACGCCTACAGTGAAGACAAGACGCAAGAGCAGTAGTGAAGACAGACGCAAGCGCAGACGGGTGTACACGTACTCTCACGTTACTAACAGCTTAGTGAGTCGGAGGGACTCATATCTTTGAACGCAGGACGCGACAGCGAACGGCACGTGCTTGAGGGATGGGGTGGGATGGTGCGTTGACGAAGGGGCAGGGAGGGTGCTTGTTTCGCACGGAGACGGACTAAGAGGGCAGGGGCGAATCTCTTGAGGGCAGTGGTTCGTGTGCGGCTTTACAAGAGCTTACGGAGGGCGCTCGGTTCGATGACTGGGTTGCTTCAGCTGGCAGCTTATCGCACGTGCGGTGGGGTGGAGGGAGGATCGTCTCTCACTCGGGTAGGCGAATTCACTCGCAGCTCAGGCTGCACGTGGGGCTGCGCGGCACAGGTGCACGTGTGTCGGTACTGCGACGCAGCTCGTGCGCAGCGTGCTTGCGGGGCTGCAGCGCGGGGCAGCGGGCAAGCGCTGGTGCGCGCGCGGCGCGATTTTCGAGGCGTACGCTGTGGTTCGTGGGCTGTGCGCTCGTCGACGCTGACGCCAGCACTTGGTACAGCGTGCACTTTTCAGCGTGTGGGCTCGTACACGCGATCTGCGCGTCCGCGAGCTGGGCTGGGAGCATGGGGGCGGGAACACGCCAGAGCAGCTACGGGAAAACAGCTCCAGGTTCGGGGTTTGCATAGACTGACGCGAGCGCGTACAGGTGAGTATTTCGCGCGCTCGGGTGCTGAGGTGTAGCGGTACGTAAATCGGTACGGTGACGGCTGCGGCTGGGGTGGGTGCGCTCTCGAGAGCGGTGCGCGGACTCCAGCTGAGCGACGAGCTTGGCGTAGGTGCCAGTGCTCGCCAGGGCGTCGGTCGGGGCACGATGGTGAAGCGGGCTGGGTGACGACGGCTTCCAAGAGAGGCGTACGTGGGTGCTTCGTGCTCGGCAACTTGGCTCCAGGAGCTGCAGAGCACTGGATCGTCAGGGTTCGAGCGGTGGCGCTGACGCTGACGCGGGGCGTGGCCTGCACGCTGTTCTTGCAGACGTAGCGGCGGTGGGTGTCTGCTGGCGCACCGCTTCGGGGTTCGCTTGTTTGATCTTGCGGCGGTGTCGCCTTCCAGACGATCAGTTGGACGCTCCGCAGGCGCGCATTGGCAATGGCGCTGAGAAGCCACTTGTCGGTTTGGGGCCAGACGGGGTGCGCTTCTGCTCGTCTCTGCGCGCGGTGCCAGAGCGGCGTATCCACGATGGCTTCGTGCGCGCCTTCGTTCACGAGGTCGCGTACACGAGGTCGCCTCTGTAGACCGGGTTGGAGATGATGCCCGCCATGCCCGGTTGAGTCCAGGTGCGGCCTGTCTCTGCGTCGAAGAATCTGAGCAGATCGCCCCAGGATGATCCGTTGGCCCGCATCTCGAATAGGTGCTTGACCAGCGGGGCCACCACCGGGTCAAGGACAAGCCCCTCGCCCTTTCGCTTCGTGTAGCCGGTCGGCGCCGGGCCGATGAACACGCCAGCCGCGATCCGGTTGGCCTTCACGTCATCGGAGCGCCGCTTGTACTCCTTCCACTGGGCGCGAGCCAGGGCTGACCGGATGGCGAAGTTGAGCTCATGGTCGCCTGTGGCCGTGTCCGTCCCGTCGCTCGTGATGACCAGCCGGGCCTTGGCCTTGTCGAGTGCATCCCAAATCTCTGCCGCCTGGAGCTGGTCCTTGAGTCGAGCCGGGACAGCTCCTCGCAGATGATCCCGGCGGCCTCTCCGCGTTGGACGGCGACGATGGCTTCGCCAAGACCACGCTCCCGCCAGTCCTTCGAGCCAGAGACGTGCGGCTCCCAGATCTCGGGCAGTAGCTCGACGTCGTTGGCCGTTGCCCATCGGTGGATCGCCCCTCGCTGACGTTCCTGAGAGAGGAGGTCGTCCTCTCCGCTCGATTTGCGGAGATACGGAATCAGCGCCTTGGCCCTGCGCTTCGGGCTCATAGCGACAGCTCCCGCCGGATCAGCTCGGCAGCCACGTCTGGCTCACAGAGTGCCGCAACGGAGCGGACGAGATCGCCCCAGGCCGCCTCGACCTCATCCTCACCGAAGTCGGCCAGTACGTTTGCTCTGCGTGCTCAAGGGCAAGCAGGGCGTGTTGATCGTGTCGTACATCGTGTTCCTCTTTGTTGCTGTATCTGACAACATTCTAGAGGGAGACACGTAGGTTGATAAGCATCAGAAGACCCTGTTGGAGACCGGCAAGCCGCTAGCCGGCTGAGCCAAGCTCCGAGACCGCGGTCGCCGGCAGCGATGAGTTTCCGGCGGCCGCGCTGTCTCTATCCTCTGAACCGTCCGCGACCGCTGAGGAGCGCATCGAATGTCGAAGACACTGCTGACCGTCGCCACCCGCAAGGGCACCTTCATTCTCGAGAGCGACGACCGCCGCGACTGGAAGCTGCGCGGCCCCTATTGCGAAGCGTGGCCCGTCTACCACGCCATCTACGACCCGACCACCGGCGAGATCTACGCCGCCGCAGCGAGTGAGTGGCACGGCTCCACCGTCTGGCGCAGCAGCGACCTCGGGGAGACGTGGGAGCAGTCGAGCGAGGGCCTCTCCTACGGCGACGACGACGGGCGCAAGATCTCCAAGATCTCGACGCTCGCCCGCGCGGGCGACCGCCTGCTGGCCGGAGTCGAGGCGCCGGGGATCTTCGAGAGCCGCGACAACGGCGCCACGTGGTCGCTCCTCTCGACCCTGTCGGGCCAGCACGGCAGCGAGGCCTGGGACGATCCCGCGAACCAGCCGCCCGGCCATCTCGGCATCTCGAACTTCGTCACCGAGCCGGACTCCTCGGACAGCTTCTTCGCGGTCGTGCAGGGAGTCGGCGCCTTCGAGACGGAAGACGGCGGCTCGTCGTGGACGCCGCGGAACCAGGGCCTGCGGCGCGACTGGCCCGCCGACTACGAGGACGTCGGCTTCTGTGTGCACAAGCTCGTCCGCTCGGCCGACCCGCAGCGCATGTACCAGCAGAACCACGTAGGGATGCACCGCTCCGACGACTCCGGCCAGTCATGGAGCGAGATCACCGAGGGCCTGCCCGGCGACTTCGGCTTCGCGGCGGCTGCGCATCCGCACGACCGCGAGACGTTCTACGTCATCCCGGTCGACGGCGGCCACGACCGCACGATGCACGACGGCAAGGCCGCGGTCTGGCGCACGCGTGACGGCGGCTCGAGCTGGCAGGACATGCGCAACGGGCTGCCGCAGGAGAACGCGCGCATCGGCGTCTTGCGCCAGGGGATGGCGATGGACAAGCACGACGTCCCCGGCGTCTACTTCGGCACGAGCACGGGCCAGATCTTTGCCAGTGCCGACGAGGGCGACTCGTGGAGCGAGATCGCGAGCTATCTCCCGTCGATCTCCTCGGTCGACGTGGCGATTCTCGATTGACGTGGCCGACGTCAGGCTTCCCGGAACGCTGACACCGCTCTTTCCCGGACTGCCGCGCCGGGTCGAGGTCGACGCTGCGACAGTGCTTGCGGCGATCGACTCGCTCGAGACGGAGTGGCCCGGCCTGCGAGACCGAATCGTCGAGGAGGGGCCGGCCCTGCGCCGGCACCTCCACGTCTACGTCGACGGCGAGCGCGCCGAACTGGACACGCCGGTCGCGGAGCGCTCGCGCCTCGACCTGATCGCCGCAATCAGCGGCGGCTGACCGGGAGACGCAGCGGAGGCAGCTGTAACGGTCGCTCGCGGGTGCCCTCGGCCAGCAGCTGCCGACGCCGAGCGGCGAGGAGGTCGAAGACGGTGATCGCACCGACAGGGGCGCCCGTCTCGCGGTCGACGACAGGCAACTCGTCGACCTCGTAGGCCGCCATCCGGCCCGCGACGCTGCGAAGTACCTCGTCGGGGAACGCAACCACTCCGTCGGAGTCAGGGCTCTCGTCCAAGGATTCCGCAGGCCGCATCACTTCGCGTACGAACATCGCCTCCAGAGGATCGACGGCGTACTCGCGCATCACATGGAACCCGCGGCGCGCCACCTTCTCGGTGATGATCGAACGCTTCAACAACAGGACACTGAGCAGGAACGCGGTGGCGGAGGCGACCAGCAACGGCAGCACCAGGTCGGTCGCGTGGGTCAACTCGACGGCGAACACGATCGCCGTCAGCGGCGCACGCATCGCCCCCGCCAGCGTCGCACCCATGCCGATGACGGCCCACACGCCGGGGTGCCCACCGAAAGCGTGTCCCAGCAATCCGCCTGCGGCCGCTCCGATCAGCAACTGCGGAGCGAGCACACCGCCGCTCGTCCCCGACCCGAGTCCGACCGCCCAGATCGCAAGCTTCACCACGAGCAGCAGGGCCAGCCCGCCCAGCGCGATCCGTCCTCCGAGCTCGTCGGCGATCGTGCCGTAGCCCACGCCGAGCGCCCGCGCGTCGACCAGGCCCCCGATCCCGATCACGAGCCCGCCGATCGCCGGCCACCACGACCAGTGGAACGGCAGGTGCTTGAACGCGTCCTCGGCGCCGTAGACCGCGGCCGTCAGCACCCACGCGAGAACACCGCAGGCGAGTCCCACGACCAGGGCCTCGACGCCGAGTAGCGCGGTGAGCTTCGGGTCGACCGAGAGCGGAAAGAGCGGCGCCTTCGCGACGAGCCCCATGCTCGCGAACCAGGTCCGCAGCGTGGCCGCGACGCCGACCGCAGCTGCGATCGGCACGAATGAGCGAGGGCGCCATTCGAAGACGAGGATCTCGACGCCGAAGAGCACGGCTGCGAGGGGCGTCCCGAACACGGCGGCCATCCCACCCGACGCGCCGGCCACGAGAAGCGTGCGCCGCTCACGCGCCGTCAGGTCGAGGAACTGGGCGAACACGGAGCCGACCGCGCCGCCGGTGAGGATGATCGGCCCCTCCGCGCCGAAGGGGCCGCCCGAGCCGATGCTGATCGCGCTCGAGAGCGGTTTCAGGAAGACGAGCCTCGGCTCGACCTTGCTCCCCCTGATCAGGATCGTCTCCATCGCCTCGGGAATGCCGTGCCCGCGGATCCGCTCGGAGCCGAAGCGGGCCATGACTCCGACCACGAGCCCTCCCAGGACCGGGATCAGGACGGTCCAGGCGCCGAACCGTTGCAGCGTCGGCGGGACGAGGCGCCAGCCGAGATCGCCGTCGTACAAAAGATGCGTGAAGAAGCCGATCAGCGCCAGGAGCGCGAGGGTGACGCCGGCCGAGAGTGCGCCCACGACGAGCGCGAGGCCGACGACCTTCAGGACCGAGCGATCAACCGTGAAATCTGCGAGTTCGCGTTCGCCGTCGAAGCCGGATCGAAGGTCGACCCCGCCGATGCTGTCTCCGGGAAGGCGCCCGTCGAGCCGTTCCGTATCCGAGCCCACGGTCTTTCATCGTAACCCGATCCGTAGACGTCACACGTGAACAGCTGCGGGCCGCGCGCTACCAGCCCTTCGTACGGTGAGCCGGAGCGCGCTCTGTGACGCGGACCCTGGCGTCGACGGCAAGGCAGCGGTCGGGTAGCGCGAGCACGGGATTCAGATCGAGCTCCGCGACTTCCGGCAGGTCGTCGACCAGCAGCGAAAGACGCAGGAGAAGGTCGACGAGCGCGGCCTCGTCGGCGGGAGGCGCGCCCCTGAAGCCGGCCACGACACGGCCCGCCTTGCCCGAGCGAACGAGCTCCTCCGCATCGAGGCCGGTGAGCGGCGCGAGCCTGAACTGCGCCTCGCCGATCAGCTCGGCGAGGACCCCGCCGGGGCCGAACGCGACGAGGGGGCCGAAGACCGGATCCTGCACCGCGCCGGCCAGCAGCTCGGCGCCGCCCTGCACGAGGGGCTGCACGAGCAGAGGCGTCCCGATGCACTCCGCGGCCGCAACGACTGCAGCTTCGTCGCCGAGGTCGAGGGCGATTCCACCGTGCTCGGTCTTGTGCGCGCCCGGAGCCGCGGTCTTGAGCACGACCGGGAAGCCGAGCTCCCGCGCCGCCTCGACCGCCTCCTCGGTCGTCGTCGCCACCCGCTCGGGGACGAGCGGGATGCGGTACGCCTCGAGCAGGCGGCGCGCCTGCTCGGCAGCGAGCCAGCCGCCGCCGGTTGCCACGGCCTGAGCGACGACCGCCTGCACCTCTTCGCGGTCGCAGTCGAGCTCGGGAGTCGTCCCGGCCGGCCGTCGCAGCCACTCGCCGCGCTCGGCCGCGCGTCCCAGCGCGCGCGCCGCAGCCTCGGGATACGCGAACGCAGGAACCTCCGCGACGCTGCGCAAGCTCGCCGGTCCGCCCTTGGCGCTGACGAAGGTGCACAGCACCGGCTTGTCGGCGGCGGTGGCGGCCGCGCGGCTGATTGCCGCCCCGACTTCCTCCTCGTTCGTCCCGACGGTGGGGACGAAGAGGGCGATCACGGCGTCGAACGCCGGGTCGGCGAGCACCGGAGGAAGCGCGGCCGCGAAGCTCTCGGCCGTCGCGCCGCCGAGCAGGTCGATCGGGTTGGCGCTCGATCCTTCGGCCGGCATGACCTCGGCCAGCGCAGCTCGCGTCGCGTCGCTCGGTGAGGGCAGCTCGAGCCCGGCGGACTCGCACGCGTCCGCGGCGAGGATCCCGAGCCCGCCCGCGTTCGTGACGAGCGCGACTCGCGGGCCTCGCGGCACGGGTTGCGCCGACAGCAGTGTCGCGACGTCGATCAACTCGTCGAGCGTCCGCGCCCGGATCACACCCGCTTGCCGGAAGAGGGCGTCGACGGCGACATCCGAACCGGCGAGCGCCGCGGTGTGCGAGCCGGCTGCACGGCTCCCTGCTCCCGTGCTCCCGCCCTTCAGTGCGAGGATCGGCTTGCGGCGGGCGAGCCGCCGCGCGATGCGCGAGAAGGCGCGAGGGTTGCCGAACGACTCGAGGTAGAGGACGACCATCTCGGTGTCGTCGTCGTCCTCCCACCACTCGAGCAGGTCGTTCGACGAGACGTCGGCCTTGTTGCCGACGGACACGAACGAGGTGACTCCGAGGCCGGTCGCCTCCGCACGCTCGAGCAGCGCCAGACCGAGCGCTCCGCTCTGAGAGGAGAAGCCGATCTTGCCGGGCGGGAAGCTGCGCGGCGCGAAGGTGGCGTTGAGGCGAACGGCGGAGGACGCAATTCCAAGGCAGTTCGGGCCGAGCAGGCGCGCACCGTGCTCGCGGGCGAGCCCCAGGAGCCGCTCCTGCCGCTCGGCCCCCTCGCTGCCCGTCTCGGCGAAGCCGGCGGAGATGACGACGAGCGCGCGAACGCCGGCGGCGAGCGCATCCTCGGCCGCGCCGAGCACCTTGTCGCCCGGCACGCAGATGACGGCCAGGTCGACGTCCTCCGCGATCTCCCCCACCGTGCCGTAACCGCGCACACCGGCGACCGAGTCGCCGCTGCGGTTGACCGGGTAGACGGAGCCGGCGAAATCGGCTGACAAAACGTTGCGGAACAGCTCGCCGCCGATCGAGCCGCGGCGCTTCGAGGCGCCGACGACCGCAACCGAGCGCGGCCGGAAGAAGGGCTCGAGCGAGGCGCGCACCGCGGCGTGGTCACGGGTCGCAACCTGGTCGCGATACCCGCTGGTCGGCGCGATCGGGAACCGGACCTCGACCTCGCCGCCTTCGGCCGCGCGCGTCACGGCGAAGCCCGCGTCGCGGAAGACGCCGAGCATCGCGGCGTTCTCGTGCAGCACCTCCGCGACGAACTCCTCGATCCCGGCCTCGGCCGCCCGCGCCGCCAGCTGCTCGAGCAGGCGCGTGCCGATTCCCCGCCGCTGGTAGCCGTCGCCGACCGCGAACGCGACCTCCGCCGCGCGCGGGTCGCGCAGTCTGACCCAGTTCGCAAGCGCGACCACGCGGCCGTCGAGCGATCCGAGCAGCGATCCTCGCTCCTGCCAATCCGGCTCGAGCACGGGCTCGACGAGCGTGGGGCCGACGGCAGGGAAGCCGTGGAAGCGCAGGTAGAGACTGTGCTCCGAGAGGCCGGAGAAGAAGTCGAGCAGCGAATCGGCGTCCTCCGCGACGGGCGGCCTCAGCCGGAGCGTCGAGCCGTCGCGGAGGATGACGTCGGTCGCGCCGACCAGGTCCGCCGTCGCACTCATGCGGCCGCCGCGCGCTCGCGCGCCTCGGCGCTCGGCCGAACCACGAGGACGGGGCACGGGGCCGAGTGGACGAGCCCGGTCGAGACGCTGCCGGAGACGAGTCTCCGTGTAGCTCCCCAGCCGTGCGAGCCGACGACGATCAGCTGCACGTCGTACTCGCTCGCCTTGCGGCAGATCTCGTCGACGACCTGCCCGTCGAGGGTGACGGTCGTGCAGCGCACGCCCTCCGCCTCCGCAAGCTCGGCGATCGAGGACACGAGCTCCTCGACCCGCTTGCGCTCGGCCTCCCTCAACTCTGCGACGACGTTCGAGTAGCCGTAGGCGCTGTAGCCGACCGCGGGCAGCGCCGCGTGCGCGACGGAGACGACCAGCAGCGGAGCCTCGAGGCGCAGCGCCAGCTCGAACGCGTCCTTCTGCGCCTCCTCGGCCGAGGGCGAGCCGTCCGTTGCGAAGAGAATGGGTCTGGAACTGGTCATCTCGCTTCCTCCTTCCTGATCGTTCGGGCGGCGCCGCGGGGGTTGCGACGCCGCCCATCTGTGCCGGCTATGCGGTGACCGGCACCTCGTGCAGTTCGCTCAGCTCGCGACCGACGTGCTGGGCCTCGAGCACGACCTTCAGCGCGTGGCTCTCTGCCGCCGCGCCGAAGACGTCGTACGCCTCCTCCGCGTCTTCGAGTGCGAAGCGATGCGTGGCGAACGGCGTCGGATCGAGCTTTCCGCTCTCGATCAGCTTGAGGAGCTTCGGCGTCGTGGTCGTGTCGACGAGACCCGTCGTGATCAGGACGTCGCGGATCCACAGCTTCTCGAGATGCAGCGTGGCGGGATGGCCGTGCACGCCGACGTTGGCGACCCGGCCGCCTGGCCGGATCAGGTCGGTGCAGAGCTCGAACGTCTCGGGCACGCCCACCGCCTCGATGGCGACGTCCGCGCCGAGGCCGCCGGTCAGCTCCATCACCTTCGCGACCGCGTCTTCGGTGCTGTTGTCGATCGTGACGTCCGCCCCGAACTCGATCGCCTTCTCCAGCCTCGAGGCGTCGAGGTCGATCGCGACGATCCGGCCCGGCGAGTGAAGCTGGGCGGTCATGATCGCCGCCAGCCCGATCGGGCCGGCACCGACGATCGCGACCGTGTCACCGGGCTCGACGCCTCCGTTGAGGACGCCGACCTCGTACGCGGTCGGGAGGATGTCGGCGAGGAACAGGACCTGCTCGTCCGAGAGCTCGGCGGGCACCTTGTAGACCGAGGTGTCGGCGAACGGGACGCGGGCGAGCTCGGCCTGCAGGCCGTCGATCAAATGACCGAAGATCCAGCCACCACCGCCGGTGCAGAGCCCGTAGCGGCCCTCCTTGCAGAAGCGGCAGCGACCACACGACGTGATGCAGGAGACGAGCACACGATCACCCGGCTCGATCGTCGTCACGGCGCCTCCGATCTCGACCACGGTGCCCACGGCCTCGTGACCGAGAATCGTCCCCGGCTTCACCTCCGGCACGTCACCCTTCAGGATGTGAAGGTCGGTGCCGCAGATCGTCGAAGAGTCGATCCGCACGATCGCGTCGGTCGGCTCCTTGATTGTTGGATCCGGAACGTCCTCCCAGGCCCGTTGCCCCGGTCCGTGATACACGAGTGCTTTCATCTCGCGCCTCCTTTCTCCACCGAGTCTCGTCGGGAGCCGACCCGCCGCCATCGGCGCCGTCGCGGAACGGCACTGCGGGTTTTCCGTAGCCCGGCCGACGCGGGCTTCTACTCGGCCGAGGCTTTCCCGTAACGCGTGAGACCGCCGTGTGGCGGTCTCACGCGTCCTGCGGCGGAGTCGGGGCGGTTAGGCCAGGGGCACCGCGGGAGCTTTGGACTGTGGGCGGTGTAGGAATCCGAGTGCGGTTTGTGGGTTGCGGAGTGCTCCGCCGATCGCGAGGATCGCGAATCCGAAGCCGCTGAGTAGGAGCGCGATCCCGACCACGATCCCGAACAGGCCGAGTTGTGAGGCCATGTAGCTCATGTTCAGGGCGTCGGTGAGGGCGGTCTCGCTGATCCAGACCTGTCGGGCACCGTTTTGTACCGGCTGCTTGCTGGTGGGGTCGATCGCGGCGTACTGGGTGTTGTCGGTGCCGCCGCCAACCATCAGCTGCGACTTCGGCGTTGCCGGCTTGGCCTGGTAGATGCCCATCTGGGCGTAGGTGTAGCCACCGGTCGCCTCCAGCGCGTGGATGTGCATGTACTGCGCCATCGCGCGTGCCTTGGCACCGGTGTCGATCGTCTGGCCGGCGATGCTCTGGGTCGGCCACTGCTTGACCGCCGACGCCACACCGGACTTCTGCGCCTCGGCCTTGATCGCCGCAGGCGTCATATCGGATCCCGCCACGATGTACTCGTGCGAGAGGCTGTTGTTGACCGTCTGCCGGCCATTCACGCCCATCGCGATCGCGACCACGCCGAACACAACCAGGACAGCCGCCGCGACGAGCCCACCAATCTCGAATGCCTTACGCATCACCCGACTCCTTTCAACCCGAGGAAACTTCACTACCACCCACCCTCAGGCCGCACCGAGCCGACGCCATCCGGGCAGCCACCGCTCCACAATCCGGGCATCCCTCGACACACCTGCGGAAAATCCCGGATGCTCAGGCTGAGGCGAACGTCTCGCGGGGGCCGAGGCCGGCCGCGATCGCCCGGGCGATGTCGAGCGTCGAGATGACGCCGACCGGGATACGGGAGGCATCGTCGGTGACCGCGAGATGCGCGATCCCGTACTGCGCCATCATGCTCCCCGCCTCGCCGAGCGAGCGGTCGGCGTCGACCGTGACGAGCGGCGTCACAGCGGTTGCTCCCGCCGTCAGCTCGTCGAGATCGAGTTGCGTGGCCGCCACGAGGTCGAGGTCGGAGACGACCCCCCACACATGCGGCGCGTCGTCGTCATCCGCCCGCTGGAAGACGAACACGGCGTGAATGCTGTGCGTGCTCATGATGCGTGCCACGACGCGAAGCGGCGTCTCGGGCGGGCAGCTGATGACGCCGCGGCTCATCGCGTCGCCGACCGTCGCGGACTCGAACGCGACCGGGAGCTCGTCCCGCCGATGCTGAGCATCGATCATGGTTTCGATCGTGGCCGGGGCAGGCTGAAAACGCATCCGGAGAACTACTGAACCGCCTGCGCGGTTGATACGCAGCGAAACGGCTCAAGAGCACCGCTCCGGAGGCCGATTACAGGGACATGCGGGTCGTGGAGCAAACACCACGGGCCGGCGCTTCGAGCCGCCCCGAGCAGCAGCCGCTGCGCATCGCCGCGCCTCCGCCGCGTCTGTCGGTCGTCGTTCCGCTCTTGAACGAGGAGGCGACACTCAACGCCCTCTACGAGGAAGTTCACGGGGCACTCGAGGTCGCCGGCGTCGAGTGGGAGATCGTCTACGTCGACGACGGATCGACCGACGGCTCCTATCACGAGCTCGTCCGCCTCCACGACGCTCACTCGAACGTGCGCGTCGTGCGCCTGCGCCGCCGCTTCGGCAAGGCCGCCGCCCTGGCCGCGGGCTTCGACGCAGCCGTCGGCGAGGTGATCGTGACGATCGACGCCGACCTCCAGGACGACCCCGCAGAGATCCTGAACCTGCTGGCGAAGCTCGACGAGGGCTACGACCTCGTCTCCGGCTGGAAGCGCGACCGGCGCGATCCGCTCAGCCGTCGCGTCTTCTCGAAGATCTACAACCGCGCCACGGCCATCGTGACAGGCGTTCGCCTGCACGACATGAACTGCGGCCTGAAGGCGTACCGCGCCGAGGTGTTGAGGGACGTACAGATCTACGGCGAGCTGCACCGCTTCGTGCCCGTGCTCGCCCACCACCTCGGCTACAGCGCCACCGAGATCCCGGTCAGCCACCGGCCGCGCGAGAACGGACGCTCGCGCTACGGGCTCGAGCGCTACGTCCGCGGCTTCTTCGACCTGCTCACCGTCGCCTTCATGGGCCGCTACCGCTACCGGCCGCTGCACCTGTTCGGCGGGATCGGCCTGCTGCTCGGCGGAACCGGCTTCGCGATCCTCCTCTATCTCACCGCGATCAAGCTCGGCGGCGCCGGGATCGGCGATCGGCCGCTGCTGATGCTCGGGATCCTGCTCCTCGTCGTCGGGATCCAGTCGTTCTCGCTCGGCCTCGTCGGCGAGATGCTCACGAGCCAGCACGAGGAGAAGGCGCGCGGAGAGCGCCGCTACGTGCGGGACACGCTCCGCTGACCGGCACGCCCGTGGCTGCGGCCGAGACCGACGCACGCACGCCCGCCGGAGAGCTCGAAGAGCTCCGGGGACGCTTCGCACGCGCCACCGCGCTGGTCAGCCCGGGCGCGATCGTCTACTCCGCCTCGGGGCTCTTTGCGCTTCTCTTTGCCGCGGCGACCGCCGTCGAGTTCCGGGCCTTCCAGGGCCAGCGCCTCGACCTCGGCGACATGACGCAGACGGTGTGGGCAACTGCGCACGGCCACTTCCTCCGCGTGACGGCCGAGAACGGGCACGAGTTCGTACGGCTCGGCGTGCACGTCGATCCCTTCCTCGCGTTGCTCGCGCCGCTCTGGTGGATCTGGCCGAGCCCGCTGATGCTGCTCGTCGTCCAGGCCCTCGCGGTCGCCTCGGGCGCACTCCCGGTGTACTGGCTCGCCCGCAAGCGGCTCGGGAGCGACCGCGCGGCGGCGGGCTTCGCGGCCGCGTATCTCGTCTATCCGGCGACGCAATTCAACGCCCTCACCAACTCGGGGCCGCATGCGGTCAGCTTCGCGGTGCCGCTGATCCTGTTCGCGATCTGGTTCCTCGACAACGACCGCCTCGTGCCGTTCGGGATCACGGCGCTGCTCGCCGCCTCGACGAAGGAGGAGATCCCGCTTGCCATCGGTTGTCTCGGGATCTGGTACGCGGTGACGCACGGCCGGCGGCTCGTCGGCGCGGCGATCTTCGCGCTCGGGCTCACCGCCACGCTCGTCGACTTCCTCGTCGTGATCCCGCACTTCGCGCCGTCGGGCTCGGATCCCTTCGCGCAGCGCTATTCGGCGGTCGGCGGGACTCCCGGCGGGATCGGCCACACGCTCCTCACGCACCCCGGGGCGCTGATCGCGGCAGCGACCAGTTCGGGCAAGCCGCACTTCCTGCTGCTGCTGCTCCTGCCGGTCGCGGGCCTCTGCCTGCTCGAGCCGTTGCTTCTGCTCGGGGCGGTGCCGGACCTCGCAATCGACCTCCTCTCCTCGCGGCCCCAGCAGACCATGCTCGGCTACCAGTACACGGCCGGGATCGTGCCGTTCGTGATCGCCGCCGCCGTGTTCGGCGCAGCGCGGCTCAAAGGGCGCGTCGCCCCGTCCCGCCTCGCGGCCTACGTCGTGGTGCTCGCGGCAGCCTTTGCCGGAGCGCACACGCCGCTCAAGACCGCGTACCACCAGCTCCCGGCCGCGCGCGGCTCGAACCCGCTGCGGGAGGCCAAGGCTCACGCTCTGTCGCTCGTGCCCGCCGGCGTCCCGGTCTCGGCGACCAACCAGTTCGGCGGCTACCTCTCGAACCGCCGCTTCATCTCGATCTTCCCGAGTCTCGGCAAGGCAGAGTGGGCGATCGTCGACCGCAACGATCCCGACTACGGAATCGCCGGCAATTCGTCGGCCGCCCTGCAACGGCTGCAGACGAGCCCGCACTGGCGCGTCGTCTACGCGTCACACGGCCTGACGGTTCTGCACAAGCGCCAGTAGCAATAAGGCAGCCCAACCCCGTCAGGGTGCGTGCGCGGATGCGATAATCGGGTTCGGCGTGTCCGTCCAGCAGCCGCCTGCATCTGTCACCCCGGTCCCGTTTCGCCGACTGCGCTGGTTCGTCTTGGCGGGGGCCTTGGTCGTAGGCGTGGGCATAGGAGCGGCGATCGCCGTTCTTCGAGCCTCGAGCACCAGTCCGGCCGTGGCGAGCTCGGCCGCGTCAGGTCCGCCGGTGACCTGGCCGGTCGGGAAGAAGGCCGCACCCGGCTTCACCTTGCGGAGCGAAAGCGGCACTCCGATCTCGCTGCAGCAGTTCCGCGGCCGGCCGGTGATCCTGACGTTCATCGACCCGCTCTGCCGCAACCTCTGCCCGCTCGAGGCCAAGGTTCTCGGCCGGATGGTGGCACAGATACCCGCTGCGCGACGGCCTGCGATCGTCGCCGTGAGCACGAACCACTGGGCTGATGCTCGCAAGAACCTGCTGCTCGACAAGAGCAAGTGGAGCTTGCCGAGCGACTGGCACTGGGCCGTGGGAACTCCCGCGGCGCTCGCGAAGGTGTGGAAGGACTACGCGATCGGAGTCAGCGTCGCGACGAAGACGATCGCCGGCATCAAGGTGCGCCGGATCACGCACACGGAGGCGGCGTACGTCATCGATCCGAGCGGCCACGAGCGGGCGCTCTACCTCTACCCGTTCCTGGCCTCGGACGTCGGGCGCACGCTTCGCTCGCTCACACGTGCGTAGAGGCGCGCTCGTCACGGCGGTCGCACTGCTCGCCGCTGCGATTCTGCCGTCGGCCGCTTCCGCCCACGTCGGCCGCACTCCGCCCGCGGCCACCGCCCATCTCGCGCGACTCTCGTACGTGCCACCGGGCCTGAAGGCGCGAATCGTGGACGGTGACCAGGCGATCTGGATGCGCGCGAAGCCGTCCCTGACCGTGATCGTCACAGGCGTGCGCGGCGAGCCGTACCTCCGCTTCTCCCCGGCGGGTGTCGCCGTCAACACCCGCTCCGCGACCTGGTTCCTCAACCGCGTCTACCCCCAAGCCGTCCCGCGAAGTGACACCCTGGACACGCCGCCACAGTGGAAGGCGCTGACCTCGCGCCACTCGTGGACGTGGCACGACGGTCGGCTCCGCACGCCTGCCCTTGCGGCGCATCCGTCCGGAAACGCCTACCTCGGCCGTTGGGTCGTCCCGCTCGTGGTCGACGGCCGCGGGACTGCGATCCGAGGCGGTCTGTGGCAGTCCGAGCCGGCCTCGCTGCTCTGGTTCTGGCCGCTCCTCGTGGTCGCCGCGTGCATCCCGGCACTGCTGAAGCTCCGGGAGGCACGACTCGAGACACAGGTCGGTGCAGCGTTGGTCGGCGTTGCGCTTGTGGCCGCGACGACAGCGCGGCTCGGTCGCGAGCTCTACGGCCGACCGACCGTTTCATCCTGGCAGCTGGTACTGGTAGCGGCGACCTGCCTCGTCGTCGCTGCTCTGGCCGTCCTCTATAGCCGTCCGGACTGGCGGGTCCTCGGAGGCTTTTTGATCGGGATCTTCGCCGCGTACCAGGGACTGGCGCTCGTCTCGACCCTCCGCGACGGCTGGGTGCTGGCGGCCTTCCCGGCCTGGTTGGAGCGGAGCGCGGCCGGACTTTCGCTCGCGTCGGGCATCGCGCTGATCCTCGTCTCGCTGAGGGTGGGGCTGCCCGACCGCGCCTCGGAGCCGGACTCGGAGCTCCTAGCGCAGCGCTGAGCGAGCCGCGCGGCGTCGGATCAGGAGGCGTGCTGCGACTCCGACCAGGAGCGCGAGGACGACGGCCGCGATGATCTCCGTCCGGTTCGTGCCCCCGCCGGACGGCGCGGGCGCTGAAGTCTGGCCGCCCTTCGTCGACACCTTCACGCCCGAGGCGGCGGCGAGCCTGGTGACCGCGGTGGTCGCTGCGCCGGCGAGCCCGGCCGGCGTCCGCTCCACCTTGATCCCCTCGAGAGTCCGGTACCCGGCGGCGGGATCGTGCTTCCACTGGGCGAAGCCGAGACCGCTGGGCATCACTACGAGCAACCGGGTCGTCGTCTTGAAGCGGCCCGACCCGCACGAGCCGCCCCACCAGCACTTCGAGTCCTCGGCGTCGAGGAAGCGCGCGTACGTCTGCGGCTTCCCGAACAGCTCGGGAACCGAACCGAGGTCGTAGCTGCTCCAGATCAGGGCGACTCGGACCGGAAACCCGTTCCGGTTGGCCGACGCGACCGCGGCGACGAGCTTGCGCTGCTGAGCCGGCGGGATCTTCGCGTCGTACGAGAGGAAGACCTGCTGCGCGACGAGGTAGTCGCTGGCGGGGTCGCCGTCGGCTTTGGCGGGGTGAGCGGCGAGCCCCGCAAGGAGGGCACACGCGAGCAGGCAGAGGACGGCGCGCGTAGCCTGGTTGCGATGCGGGTGAGCGCCTTCGCCGTCGCGGCCGTCGCTGCCGTCTCGGCCGCGGTGCCGACTCCCGTCGGAACGGGGCCTCGATACCACCCGCCCGCGAAATCTCCGGTCTCGCGTTTCGCCTGCCGGCCCGCGCCGCTGAGCCGCGGCCCGCGCGTTCACGTCGAGCTGTTCGCCCGCCGGCGCGTCGTGATCATCCCGGCGGCGATCGGGCTCGAGCGGGCTCGTCTGCGGCTCGGCCGCGTCGTCTCCGCACGCTGTAGGGCCGGCGCCTGGACGCTCGATCCCAGCGGAATCGTCGACTACGCGGGACCGACGACGCTCGGCCGCCTCTTTCGCGTTTGGGGGCAAGCACTCGATCCGCGCCGGCTCGCGTCGTTCCGCGGCCGGGTCTCGCTCTACGTCGGCGGAGTCCGCCGTCGCGGCGACCCCCGCACGCTCCGCCTCCGGCCCGGAGCCGAGATCGTGCTCGAGGTCGGCGGCTACGTCCCGCCGCACCGCAGCTTCCTCTTCCCGCCCCGCTGACCGAAGCCCCATCGTCATCCTCCGAGGACGCTCCGGAGGACGTCGATCGCGACCAGCGCCGCAGCGACGCCGCACGCGAGCGCAGCGAGCGCGGCCACGAGAACGAGCTGCGGAGGCGCTTTCCCGTTCATCTTGCGCGGAGGGTGAAGGGAACGGTGAGGACATGGCCGCCCAGGTACGTCAGCAGGAACATGCGCCAGGTCCCGGACTCGGGGAGAAGCACACCGGCCTTGAGTATGCCCGGCGTGCTCGAGTGGCCCGTCACGCGCACCGTGCCGAGGGCCGAGAAGCAGTAGATGTCCCCCGGCTTGCAGATGTGGGTGTGCGAGTAGGCGAGCGAGCCCTGGTGGAAGAAGATCGCGTGGGCGAGCGCCCCGCGCCAGTTCGTGAAGTGTGCCTTGTGCCCGGCCGGGTCGGTGACGTGGATGACGAGGAAGGTCGGCTCGATCGCCTTCAGGTGCGGGCGGCCCTCGATCGTGAAGTGATAGCCGTCGACCACCACCGTCGAGCGGTACGGCGGAAGCGCCTGGGGCCGGTACTTGCCCTTGACCGTCACCCACTTGAAGAGCTGGAAGTTGAACGGGGTCGTCGGCCCGGTCACCTTCGGATAGGCATCGATCGTGATCCGGTAGCGGCCCGGCGTGGGAAAGACCACGGACTCGCTCACGTCCCCATCCGGGTCGGCGTCGGCGTCGTCGTACTGGATGTGGCTGTCGTCGCTGCGGACGATGATCAGGTCGACGCCCGCATGCGGCTCACAGCACTCCTTGTACTCGGTGAGCGTCTTCCCCGAGGGCTGCCGGATCGTGAACGAGACCTTCGTCCGCCGTCCCGCGACGACCGGGCCGGTCGGCTTGAATCCGGAGAGGCCGAAGGTGCGCGCAGGCAAGACGATCGGCCCGTTGGTCGAAGGACCGCCGCCGCCCGAGCCACAGCCGGCCAGCACTGCGACGAAGACGGCGATGGTCACGAGAACGATGAGTGAACGACTGTGAGGCATTCGGCCGAGGTCTCCTTCCTCGTGTTTCATGGTGTGTTCAGCCCCCGGCCCGGTCGACGACGAGGGCCGTGAACGGCAGTCCGTGCTTCGGCGTGATCGTGTAGCTGAGGCCCCAGTGGCCGACCATGACGAGCGCCGGCGCCTTGCGGCTGTAGATGCCGGGAGCCGTTTCGGCGAGCTGGTACTCCTGGGTCGGCATCTGCATGTCGAGCATCGCGAAGGTCAGGGTCACGTCGGCTCCGTCGACCGGCTTCCCGCCGCGTGTCAGCCGCAGCCCGAACGAGTCGGGCGCCGCCGCCCGGTTGGGATTGACCAGAACCTGGAGCTTGTAGCCGCCGCGGCTGACCGTCGAAGCGACCTTGCCCGGCCCGACGCGCGCGATCGCAGAGCCCTCCTCGGCGAACGCCGGCGGCGGCGGCGCGACGCTCGACAGTACGGCGGCCGCGAGGATCGCCCCCGCCACGAGGATCGCCTCGACCGAGACGAGCGCCCGCAATAGCCGAGCCGAGGCTTCGCCGACCTCGGGCCGCGAGAGGGCCGGCTTGTTCCGCACGAGGTTGACGGAGGCGAGGAGCATCGCAGCCAGCAGGATCCCGGCCTTGATCAGGATCACCTTCCCGTACGTCGTGAGCCAGAGCGCATCGAGAACGGGCAGATGGAGGACGGAGGCTCCAACGCCGCTCCCGAGCAGAACGAGGACCGAGACGAAGGCGACGTTCGAGAAGCGCGGCACGCAGACGGCGAGGCCGGGCACCCGTTCCGCCGCGGGGAGAGTTCCCCAGAGCACGAGCAGCCCGATCAGCCCGCCGATCCAGAGCGAGCCCGACACGAGATGGGCCCAGTCGAGCAGGAGGGCGACACCGCGCGGCGCGGTTTGCCCCGCGTGCCCGACGGCGCCGGGAAGGACGAGGACGGCCGCGGCGCCGGCGAAGGCGCCGCTGAGCGCGAGCAGCGCAGCGACCGAGCGTCCCTCTCGGTGCGGCCGGTCGGTCCAGATCGCGACCACCGCGGCCAGCACGAAGAGCGCGAAGCAGAGCTCGACGTCGACATAGCCCCGGCCGAAGGCGGTCAGCCGCCAGAGCGGCACGACGGCCGTCACGCTCCAGAACGAGCGGAGAGAGTCGATCGCGACCGCCTCCTCGAGGTACGCCGGAATCGCCACGAGGCCGAGCCCGGCGACGACCGCGAACGCGATCGTGAGCGGGCGCAGGCTCGTGCCGGGCACGCGGCGAACAAGCGGTCGCGCTATCGCGATCCTGAGCACGAACAAGCCGATCGCGGTCATCACCGTCAGGAAGGCGAGCCACTTCGCGACCACGAGCGGCGTGGAGGTCGCCGTCCCCGCGATGTGCGGGACTCTGAACTGCGGGGCCGGCCCGGCATTCGGGCCGACCGCGAAGGTGAACGCCCCCTGCACCGGATGGCCGTCGACCGAGATGGCGCGCCAGTAGACGAGATACCAGCCCTGGCCGACGTGCTTGATCGGGACGACCAGCGTGTCCGGATCGGACGGCGAACGTGTTACCGGGCCCGTCGTCTCCTGATGTGCATCGACGTCGGTGACCGAGACGATTGCGAATCGCGGTTCGACCGCCTCGTCGTAGGTCAGCTGGACGCTGGTCGGCGCTCTGCTCAGGATCACGCTCGCCGCCGGAACGGTCTTGATCAGATAGGCGTGGGCGGACGCCGCCGCCGGCACCAGCAATGCCAGCGCCACGACGGCGACCGCTACAGCTCCACGCCTGCGTGCGGTCACGTGAGCGAACGGCCCCCACGCGAGAACAGCGCGATGCCTCCGACGAGGAGGCCGAGCGCGCCGAGGATGAGCGCGACGATCGTCAGGGTCGACGTGCCGCCGCCCGAGACGGAGCTGACGACGTCGATCGTCGGCGCCGGCGCGGCCGACGACTCCGGGCCCGACCAGTCCACGATCGCCCCGTCCGAGTACGTCTGCTGCACGTGGAACGTGTACGTCCCTGCCGAGGACGGCTGGGCGAGGAACTGGAACAGCGAGTCCTCCTCGGTCGGGACATGACCTCCGGACCACGTGACCTGCGTGACGACCGCGTTCTCGCCCGATCCGGTCGACTGCTCGACGCGCTTCCAGCCGGGGCTCGGCACGAACGAGTCGATCGAGAACCCCTTGGGCAGGGTCAGGACGATCTTCGTCGTGAACGCGTTCGCCTTCTCCGTCGGAATCGCGAGGCTGTAGAGCTGCAGTTCGTTCGCCAGCGAGACCGACGGGCTCATGCGGGCGTGCGCCGACGCGCTCGCGACGGCGACCAGGCCGACCAAGGCCGCGCACGCGAGCACCGCGAAACGGCTCTTGCGCTTCAACTAACTCTCCTTCGGTAGCGGGATCCGCCGCCGGTCGGCGGCGGCTCGGCTCAGCCGGAAAGAAGAGGAGGCCCGCGCCGTCCCAGGCTGCGCGAGAGAGGTGACGAAAGCGGCGGCAGCACCTGCGCAGCCGGAACGAGCAGCGTGGGGGCGGCGACGTGCACGCGCGGCGGCGAGACGCGGGTGAGGCGGCGCCCGAGGCGCTTGGCCGTGCGCAGCAACAAGCGCGCGGCGAAATAGGCGAGCGCACCGAATGGGAGCTGGAGCAGGATCCCGAGGACGAAGGTGGGCTGCTCCGCGGCGTACCACGGGAAGAAGCCCCAGGCGAACCAGCGCTCGATGTACTCCTGGCAAGCGAACCCGACGACCGGCAAGAACGCGAACGCCCACGGGGGCAGCGACCGCACACTGCGCCCGCGCGCCGCGTCGAGCGCGCTCGCGGCCAGCGAGAGAACGACGACCGCGGCTGCGACTCCGAGCGCGATCGGCAGCATGCTCAGGTAGCCGTGCCCGGTCGCGACCAGGTCCTGCAACCGGATGCTCGCCTCGGGGTAGACGATGCGATAGGCCAGCATGTGCGCCACCTGGGATCCCGCCAGCATCAGCGGGACGGCTACGAGCCATGCAACGCCCCTGCGCATCAGCCGGATCCTGCCATAGCAGCGCTTCTCAGACGCGGAACAGCGACGATCTCTACATACCCATCGAGTGGTGAAAGATGCGCGATTTGCAGGCACTTTCACCGCAAAAGCCAGCCTTTGTCATCACCGAGACCTCACCTGGAAAGGCCAATACAGCAAGCTGAGGCCGGAGGAGTCGGAACACTGGCCCAGGCGAGCGCCCTCTGCGTTGACGGGCCGACCCGAGCATGAGTCGGGTTTGCCGTGGCCGGCTATCCACGCGATCTTTCTGCCGTTGGGAAACCAGACGGGCAGTCCGTCGCTCCGTGTGCACATGGCCGAAGGACAGTCTTGGGCGAGTTGTCGCCGACCCGTGCCGTCGGCGTTGACCACCCAGATGCCGTTGCAGCCTGAGTAGGCGAGCCTTCGCCCGGTTCGGAGCCCCTGAAAGACTCGAGCCGTCGACCCCCTCCTTGCCTTGAACGTAAGGAGGGGGTCGATTCGTACGGGTTCCGCGTAATGCCGCCGGTTCTCGGGACTCCGTGGTCGCCCCGTTTTGCGTAGCCGTGCGGTGCGGCCTCGCCGGCCGCTGCCCCTACCTTCCGGCCTGACAAACCCCCTTGGGGAAGCCGTACGCCTTCGTCTTCGCGCTGGCGCGGGCGAAGAGGCGGAAGCCGCGCTGGACGTCGTTGAGGGCGTTGCGGTAGTGGTGCTCGAGTGCGGACGCGTGTCCGGCGCGGAAGGCTGCGATTGTCGGGCCGAGCTGCGAGACGAACGAGACGAGGAGTGGCCGTCCCTGTAGCGGGGCGACCGGAACGAGCTTGCCGAGGCCGTGGCGAACGCTCGTGAGCGAGCCCGCATAGACAGCCATGAACTTCATGGCACGCTCACTGTCACCTCTCGGTGCCGTTTTCGCGAACGGGTCCTGCGAGCGCGGGCCGGGGGTGGCCTCGACGCGGCGTTGGGCTGCGCGGCAGATCGCGCTGCCGCGCTTGAGCACCTGCGCTTTGGTGAGCGTCTGCGTGCCGGCCAGCGCGGCCGGCACAGAGATGGAGATGGCGATCAGTGCGAGAGCGATCGCGAGCGTGCGGCGGTTCGTTGAAAGCATCTCAGTCCTCCTTGGTCGATGCGTCAAGGCTCGTGCGCGGACGCGGTTGGCGCATCGGTGGAGGGGACGGTTCGGTCTCGCTCGCGCGAGTGATCTTCGTGCTTCGCGTCTCGCTCGTACGGCCGATGCGGCCGCCGAGGGACGCGTCTATCGTCGGGTCATGCGTCGGGTGCTGAGGGTGTACGGGGACGTCGTGCTGGCGATTGTGGTCGCCGGCGTCTACGTCGCCGAGGTCTCGCTCGAGGCGGACGTGCACCGCCGGGGGCTGGCGGTGCTCGCGGCGCTCGGGTTCGCAGCATCGCTGCTGGTTCGTCGACGCTTCCCGCTGATACCGCTGCTCGCCGGTCTGGCCGTGATCGAGCTCGACAACACCGCAATCAAGGGCCTCGCGGAGGCGGGGATCTTCCTTGTCGGGTTCATTGTCGCGCTCTACTCCGCCGGGAGGTGGGCCCGCGGACGGACGCTGATCGCGGCCGTCGTCATCACCGCGGCCGCGATCCCGCTCGCGGCGATCGAGCCGGGCCAACCCGTGGGATTCGGCGACATCGCCTTCTTCATCGTCTTCTTTGGCGCGCCGATCATTGCGGGCCGGCTGTTCCGCCACCGGGCGGAGCGCGAACGCGTGCTGGTCGACGAGCACGAGACGCGGACGGCGGAGGCCATCGCGGACGAGCGGGCGCGGATCGCGCGCGAGCTGCACGACGTCGTCGCCCATGCGATCAGCGTGATCGTCCTGCAGGCGCGCGGCGGACGTCGCATGCTCACCGAGGATCCCGACGAGACGAGGACGGCGCTCGACGCGATCGAGCACGCGGGAGAGCAGGCGCTCGCCGAGATGCGGCGGCTACTTGGAATGCTGCACGCCGCCGACGAGCGAGCAGTGCTTGCGCCGCAGCCCGGCCTTGGACGTCTCGACGAACTCGCGGCGGAGGTCGCTGCGGCAGGACTTCCGGTCGAGGTGCGCATCGAGGGCGAAGCAGTAGAGCTTCCGCCGAGCATCGACGTGTCGGCGTACCGGATCGTCCAGGAGGCGCTGACGAACGCGCTCAAGCATGCCGGCCCCGCCCGCGCGACCGTGTGTGTCCGCTACGGCACGGCAGCGCTCGAACTCGACATTGACGACGACGGTCCCGGGAACGGCAATGGAGGTGGCTCCGGCCATGGGCTCGTGGGGCTCCGGGAGCGCGTCGGTGTTTACGGCGGCGAACTCGAAGCCGGCGCAAACCCTGACGGTGGCTTCCGAGTTCGCGCTCGGTTGCCGCTATCCGCCCGATGATCAGCGTTCTCCTTGCCGACGACCAGGGCCTCGTCCGCGCTGGGTTTCGGATGATCCTTCGCGCCGAGCCCGACATCGAGGTCGTCGGCGAAGCCGCCGACGGCCGCGAGGCAGTGGAGCAAGCACGCGAGCTGAAGCCGGATGTCGTTCTGATGGACATCCGCATGCCGGGCATGGATGGGATCGAGGCGACCCGACGCGTTACCGCGCTCGATCCGCCGGCCCGGGTGCTCGTGTTGACCACGTTCGACCTCGACGAGTACGTCTACGAGTCGTTGCGCGCGGGCGCGAGCGCGTTTCTGCTCAAGGACGCGCCGGAGCAGCAGCTCGTCGCGGCCGTGCGTGTGGTCGCCGACGGCGGCTCGCTGTTCTCCCCGTCGGTGACGCGCCGCCTGATCGAGCAATTCGCACCGCCGGCGCCGCCTGCGTCCGCGGAGCTTGCCGAGCTGACGGCGCGCGAGCAGGAGGTCCTTCGCCTGGTCGCGCGTGGCCGTTCGAACGCGGAGATCGCGAGCGAGCTCGTCGTCAGCGAGCACACCGCCAAGACCCACGTCGCGAGCATTTTGCAGAAGCTCGAGCTCCGGAACCGCACCCAGGTAGTCGTCCTCGCCTACGAGAGCGGCCTGGTGCGCCCAGGTGATCGAGCGTGAGGTGACCTCCTAGCTAAAGAGGGGTCAAGGAAATCGGTGCTCCCGCCCAGAGACCGTCCCCGCAGGCCTCCCGGTCCCCAGGGTCCGGCAACTGTCCCCCGTCGCGCCCACGTCAGGTGAGAGGACGCTGGCCCAGCCCAGAGGCCCAATCCCTGAGCTCAGGGTCCGTAGTAGTCGACTCGCCCGTGCCTGAAGCAAACGCTCCGGCGGTTGCGCAAGAGCCAACAGTCGGGGTTTCGCGGGTTACTCCTGACGACACGTATTGGCGCCCCAGCCGTGGCGCGCACTGCCTTCGCCGTCATGCCGGTCGTAATCCCGCTCCGGCCGCCGCTCCCGCATCCGGCAGCCGTCAGAGCGAGGATCGCGGCCGCCGCAGCAAACGCAAGCCTCGTTCTCGACACCCACGGAGTCATAGCAAGACGGACTGCTCAGGGGCATCCCGGAACACTGGCCCAAGCGACGGTCCTTGCGTAGCGGCGTACAACGTCATCGCCGAACACTGGCCCAGGCAAGGGTCCCGTGCACTTAGCGGCCCCTCCTGCATCAGCCGGAGCCGATGGGGGTGCCGACGCCTGTGCCGCCTCTGTCTCGAACTCAAGCGTGAGCGTGACCCCTCGGCGGACCCCTCGGCGGATTCGCGAGCGCTGGCCCGGGTAAGAGGCCCGGTTGCCGGGCCTCTTACCCGTCTGGTTGCTTTGCCACAGCGGCTTTCGTCCTAAGCCGGAGCCTCGTCTTGCTCGATCCGCTAGCCGTTCAGTTGGCCGACGTCATGTCCGTGTACGGGAAGCGCAGTGTGGCTGAGGATGTAGGCGCCTACGGAGGCGCCGAGTGTGGCGCCGTCGACGACGGAGAAGCGGAAGTGGAAGCCGGCGTAGATGCGGGCTTCCTCGACCTGGAGGACGGACGAGGAGAACGAGTTGAAGTTGCGCTGGACGCCCGGCAACCCGTTTGAGGTGACTGTGAACGAGGTGTGGTTTCCGTAGAAGGAGGCGAGGACCGCAGTCGCGGCGGCGCTGACGCCCGAGTGGGCGGAGGGGTACTCCTGGAATGCCGGGGTCGCCAGCAACGGCGTCCAGGTCGGGTCGAGGAGGGCACGGATAGCCGTTACGGGTCGCCATGCGTCGAAGTGGTTCTTTGCGTTCCAGATGCCGATCGTCGCGTCGGCCAGCCCG
Organism: uncultured Actinomycetes bacterium; assembly: GCA_963794255.1. Taxonomy (GTDB): domain Bacteria; phylum Actinomycetota; class Thermoleophilia; order Gaiellales; family Gaiellaceae; genus Palsa-739. Next base: position 528,381 of record CAWCDC010000010.1, read on the forward strand.
ATGTTCATCAATGCCAGCAGACGCGCCTTCTGGGTCAGCGTCGTTCCGTTGGCGTCGGCGAGGTCGTCGGCGACTCGGTTCCAGATCGCAGAAGGAGTATCCACCTGCCAGAAGACCGCAGTCTGCGTCTGCTCGGGTGTGCGGACGGTGCTCGTCGCGCTGCCCAGCGTCTCCACCTCACCCAGGTCTTGCGCATACCGTGGGCTGGAGAGCGGCGGCGGCCCGGCAGGCAGGAACTGCGATGGGGAGGTCAGCGCGAAGGGAGTCATGTTCGCGAACTGGCGGAACGCCGGCGGCCCGAAGAGGGGTGGCGTCGGCTGGTAGTCGCCGGGGGCAGTCCCTGGGACGTAGGGCGGCAGCACGACGTTGATGCCGTCGTTCGCCCGCCAGGCGAGAATGTCGTTCGCGACGGTCTTACCCCAGTCGAGACCTCGCACGACCGATTGGCCCGGGTCGGAGGGATCGTCGGAGATCTGCGCCAGCGTCGCCTGCAGTTCCTGGTCGAAGATCGGCTTCTGCGCCGGCAGCAGTGCAACCAGCGCCGTGTAGGCCCCGCTAGCGGCCGCAGCGGCACGCGACGCACCGCGCGGCGCTGCCGCGTCGACGTGCACCGGCGTATAGCGCCGCTCGATCCCGTTGACGGCGTCGAACACGGAACTCTGGACGATCGCGCCGATCCGGCTCGCCAGCGGCGGCGGCGGGTTCGCCGCCTCGAGCCCCGCGACCATCGTGCGATTCCACTCGGTGACGACATCCCCACGCGCTACGGACTGACCGGAGACACGTGCCTGCGACACAGCGGACCCCATGAGCGCGGCCACGACGACCGCAAGAAACGTAAGCCTCTTCATCTTCTCTCCTCTGGTATGAGCGGTTGTCTCGCCGACGAAGCTACGGTCCTGGGTCCGCGGGTTCAATCGTGGAAAACCGCCGAGATTCGGCGTATCGTCGGCTCCGCCAAGGCGCTGCGCCTGACGGAGGAGGACATCTCGCCCGCGGTTTTCGAGCATGGTCGCGAGGACGTGGTCGGCCACGAAGCCGAGTTGGCCGAGCTGGATTTGTTCCTCGAGCGGGCCGCGCCGGTTCCGGCGGCGCTTGTGATCGCGGGTGAGGCGGGAATCGGGAAGACGACGATCGTGCGCAGCGCGCTGGCGCGGGCGACGTCGGCCGGGCTCCGTATTCTCCAGGCGCGCCCGGCCGAGGGCGAGGCCGAACTGCCATACGTCGGGCTCGCCGATCTGCTCTCCCCGGTCGGCGCCGACGTGATCGCCCGGCTGGCGCGGCCGCAGCGCGAAGCACTGGCGGCCGCCCTTGCGCGCGAAGGCTCGAGCGCAGCAGTGGACGAGCACGCGCTGTCCCGCGGGCTGCTCGAGTTGTTCCGGGTCGAAGCGGCCGCAGGAGACCTTCTCGTCTTGATCGACGATGTCCAGTGGCTCGATCGGCCGACCGCACGGGCGCTCGGGTTCGCACTTCGGCGGGCGGGCGCGCTGCAGCTGCGCGTGATCGTCGCAGCTCGATCAGACCCTTCAGCGCCGATGCTGCCGTTCGGACTCGAACAGTGGGCGCGGGTCGGCGCCATTGCCCTCCGGGGCCTGTCGGCGACGGAGCTCGGCGCGTTGATCCGACAACGGATCGGAGTGCAGCTGCCGCGGCCGCGGCTCAAGGAGCTCGAGCGCGCCTCCGGCCGGAATCCTATGTTCGCAATCGAGCTCGCGCGCTCTGCGGCCGGCGCGGTTCCGCAACCAACGACCCTGGCGCTGGCGCTGCAGGAGCGCATCGTGACGCTCGACCCGGCGACGCGAGACGCAGTGAGCGTTGCGGCGTCCGCGCTCCGGCCTTCACCTGCACTGCTCCTCGGTGCCGGCGTCGCCCGGATCGGGCTCGAAACAGCGCTTACGACCGGAATCCTCCAACTCCAGGGCGAGCGGCTGGCGTTCACGCACCCGCTACTCGCCTCCGCAGCGTACGAGACCTTGCTCCCGGATGACCGCCGGATCGTGCATTCCCGGCTGGCCGGTGCAAGCACCGATCCTGTCGAGCGCGGCCATCACGTCGCCCGCTCGGCGCAGGGCCGCGACGCGGCGGCTGTCGAACTGCTCGGGCAGGCTGCAGACGAGGCGGCCGCGCTGGGCGACCATGCGGGCGCCGCGACGTTCCTTCTGCGCGCGGCCGACCTTTCGTCGGACTCGGTCGATGCTGAGCTACGGGCGGCGGAGGAGCTGCAGCTCGCCGGCGACGTCGGGCGGGCGGGAGCGCGCGCGGCGGCACTCGTCGCACGGCTGCCGCCGGGCGCCAAGCGCGCGATCGCTCGGAACCAGCTCGTCGACTGCTCGATCGGCTCGACCATGTCTTACGACGACGGGCTCGCGGAGCTCGAGCTGGCCGTGGCAGAGGCGGCCGGTGACGCCGCCACCGAGGCGATGGTACGTCTGCGGATGGCCGAGATCATGCTCGGCACCTGTTCGCTGGACGGCGCCCTCGCCCACTCGCACCGCGCGTCAGAGCTCGCCGAGCAGGCGGACGAAAGCGCGCTCGCGGTCCAGTCATTGGCGGTGAGCGGCTTCACAGAGAGCATGCTCGGCTACGGGGTCACGCCTGCCGCCCGACGGGCGGTCGAGCTGTGGGACGGAACCACGAGCACGGTGATTCCACCACGGACATCGCTTGCGTGCGCCTCCATCGCAGCGCTCGCGTTCGATGAGGCCGAACAGCTTCTCGAGGAGGAGCTCCTGTTCGCCGCCGAGAACGGGCTGGAGCAGCTCGAGGTCCTCGCCCGTCTGCACCTGGCCGAGGCGCAGCTTCGCGCCGGCCGGTGGTCGAATGCGCTTCGCAACGCAGGTGCCGGTGTCGAGCACGCCCGCCAGGCATCTGAAGCTCAGGTGGTCACGGCCGGCTCCTGCGTGCTTGCCATGACGCTCGCATCGGTCGGCGAGCACGAGGAGGCGCGTGCACTGTCGCACGAGGCCTTGGTGTCGGCCGAGGCGACGAACGACTTCTGGTGGACGATCAGCAACCGCGCCGTGCTCGGCCAGATCGCCCTGACCGAGGACGATCCGTATCTAGCGGTAGAGCTGCTCGAGCCGGCCTTTGCGCTGATGCTGGAGCGGGGCCTGGGCGACCTATCGCTGTTTCCAGTTGCGCAGTCGCTCGGGGAGGCTTTGGTGGCGACCAGCCGGGTCGACGATGCGCTTGCCGTGGTCGCCGCTCTCCGCTCGTGCCGCGCTGGTGAGAACGCCTGGTGCCGGGCGATGGCGGCACGCTGCCAGGCGCTCGCGGCATCCGCCCGCGGTGACCACGCCGCGGCGCGGGTGGCGTTCGCGACGGCGCTCGACGCACACACAGAGTTTGCGGAACCGTTCGAATACGCGCGTACGCTGCTCCTGCTCGGTCGCGCGGAACGGAGCGCGCGCAGCTGGGGCGCCGCGCGGGCGGCCTTCGCCGACGCGCTCGAGCGCTTTGACGCCCTCGGCGCGGCCCGCTGGTCGGAGCGCGCGGCGGCTGATCTGACGCGGCTCCCCGGCCGCCGCCCGGCGGACGCAACGACCCTTAGCCTGCGCGAGCGCGAGGTCGCTGAGCTCGCCGCCGCCGGGCTGGCGAACAAGGAGATCGCGGCTCGGCTCTACCTCAGCGTGAGTACCGTCGAGACGAATCTCTCGAAGGCCTATTCCAAGCTGGGTGTCCGATCGCGGGCGGAGCTCGTTACGCACCTGCCCCGCGACGGGAGCGACTGAATCTCGGCGGGTTTCGCCGATTGAACGCGTGGCTGCAAGAGATCCAGGCTCCGCACATAGCGACGCTCGCCTACTACACGCTCGAGCTCGCCCGTCCACCCGACGGCTGGAGCAGGATGCCGGAAATCACCGCCCGCGCCCGCCGCGCAAGCGACGAGCTGCGGCACGAAGGCACCCAGGTGCGCTTCCTCCGCTCGATCTTCGTGCCCGAGGAAGATGTCTGCTTCCACCTCTATCGGGCCGCGTCACCCGAGGCGGTGCGCGAAGCCGCTAGCCGGGCGGCTCTCTCGTTCCACGAGGTTAGGGAAACGCTCGAGACGGACGAGGCGAACCCTGCTTGAGAACTCCCTGCCGAGGGTCTCGAGTGACCTGTTCCTCGTGAGATCGTGACTCGAGACGCTCACCGACGCAACCTCGCACGCCTTCCTCACGCTCAACCCCCACACGATTCCCGGTCTGCCTGCCTGTCATCGCCGGGACATCACGCGCCGCGCGACAGGACGCCATCGAGTAGTCGTGAAGGGGCTATCCAGGCAGCAAGACGGGGCTACCACGCAGGCGGGAATGAGCAACCAAGCCGTTTCTCTTCGATTCAAACCCGCATCAATGCACGCGTTAGAGCAGCTCCGAGACGTGTTGTCGCGGGACCTATTACCCCATCGAGTGGTGAAAGATGTTGGATTTGCAGGTACTTTCACTGCAACAATCGGGCCTGGTCATCACCGAGACCTCACCTGGAAGGGCCAATACGGCAGGGCTGTGGCCGGCGGATGGGGCGAGAAACGCCGAAGCCCGCGAACCGCTTGCGCAGTCCCCTGGGTCCGACGCCGCTTACCCTCGCACGGAGGCCTGGAATCGCCAAGTAGCAGCCTCGTATCTCCGCGCGCGTGCCGTATCTCGTGGTACCGATTACAGCGAATGCGAGCGTCGATCGAGCTGGAGGCCCGCGCCTCCGATGGCTTGCTCGCCCTGTCTTGGAGCGGACGCATTCGTCCTGCACTGCCTCCCCGCGCACGCGGGCGAAGAAGCGACTGCGGACGTGCTCTACGGTGAACGCTCGGCCATCTGGGACGAAGCCGAGAACCGCCTCCACGTCCAGAAAGCGCTACTGCTGCTCTTGCTCGAGCGTTCCGAGTAGCTCTCGTCCAAGCAGGACGCTAGTAGCCGTATGGCTCGATGCGCTTGCGCGCCAGGGGTGCCATCTCGATCAGGCCCGGAAAACAGGTGGGGCAGAGCCGCTCGTGGTAGCTTGCCGGCCGCCAAACCGCATCCTCGATCAACTCGGCACCGATGCTATCGAAGTCCGCACATGGGCCGAGGTGCATGGTTCCGCTCGACCGATCCCGCCAGCCGCGGAGGGCGAATCCCAGGACGATTTCGTACAGCGGATCGCTCACGCGGGCCCGACACCTTTGGTCGACATCGATCGACAGACGCTCGCGCCTAGGGTGCCGCTCGGCCAGCTGCCTCGAATGGCCTGTTTGGACCAAATGTGCCGCCGCGACGGCGGTCACGGCCCGAGGAGGCAGCTCAGTGGCGGGTTCCGCTCAGACCGCCGTCGACGAAGAGGCCAGTGCCGAGCACGAAGCGAGAAGCGTCGGACGCGAGATAGGCGATCGCATTGGCGACATCGTCGGCCCGTCCGAGCTCCCCGAGCAGTTGGCGTGTCTTGACGGCCCGCAGGCCCTCCTCCGGGTCGGAGTACGCTTCGTGTAGGAATCGCTTGACGAACGGCGTGTCGATCGTGCCCGGCAGCACGGCGTTGACGCGGATCCCGAATGGCGCGCAATCGACCTGGAGCGATTTCGTGAACGCGAGCACCGCACCTTTCGATGCCGCATACGAGACTCGGCGCGCCAAGCCGGTCTCCGCGATCGCCGACGAGACGTTGACGATCGCGCCCGACCGCTGCCCGATCATCGTCGGCACGACTGCGCGACACATCAGGTAGACGCTCCGAACGTTGACGCGCATCACGTCGTCCCAGAGCTCGGGACTCGTCTCATCCAGGTCTCCCACGCCTCCGATGCCGGCGTTGTTGACGAGCACGTCCACCCGGCCGAACTGCTCGAGTACCTTCTGCACGAAGCGAGCGACATCCGAGGCGTCGGCGGCATCGCCCTGAAACGAAAGATCGGCCTCCGGTGCGGGATCAAGATCGATGGCGGCGACGGTCGCGCCCAGCGAACGGAAGAGCTTGGTCGTCGCGAGCCCGATCCCCGAAGCTGCTCCGCTGATGAGGCAGACGCGTCCGCGCAGCGCGAAGGCTTCATTTACTGTCGCGCTCAAGCGCTCGAACCCCGAATCACGATGGCAATACCTACGACACGATCATTCGCCACGCGGCAGGAGCTCAGCGCTCTCTGGCTCAATCTGTTCGGCCGCCCGGATCCCGAGAAGATCATCTGTGTCGGTCTCAACTATCGCTCGCACTCGGCGGAACAGAATGCCGAGCTTCCGCCGCACCCGCTGCTCTTCGCCAAGTGGCCGAACGCGCTGATCGGGTCGGCTGAACCGATCCGCTTGCCGCCGATCAGCTCACAGGTCGACTTCGAAGCGGAACTGGGAGTGGTCGTAGGGGAGGGCGGCGGCGTCTGGGGATACACATGCGTCAACGACATCTCTGCCCGCGACCTCCAGTTCGCTGACGGCCAGTGGGTGCGCGGGAAGTCGCTCGACACGTTTTGCCCTGTCGGGCCAGCTGTGGTGCCGGCCGAGCGCGTTGCCGATCCGCAGGCGCTGCGCATTCGTGCGCTCCTGAACGGGGAGGTGATGCAAGACGCAACGACCGCCGACATGATCTTCCCGGTCGACGAGCTTGTGTCGTTCGTGCAGCAGGCGATCACCTTGACTCCGGGCGACCTGATAGCAACGGGGACCCCGGAGGGTGTCGGTGCCTTTCGCGTGCCACCGGTGTTCCTCGGTGACGGTGACGAGATCATCGTCGAGATCGAAGGGATCGGCCGCCTCACCAATCGCGTCTCCTGCCGATAGTCGAATAGCGCTCCCCGACGAAGGTCGAGACATCCGACGGCTCGGCGGCGGCGTTCCGCAACGAAGGCATGCGGGATCCTGTCGAGGACCTCTGGGAACCCCAATAACCGACGCCTGCAGCTGCTCACGCTGGGACTTTGTCGACGGTCCGCCAGACTGGACCGCCCGGAAAAGCGAACTCGGACCTGGAATCGGGCGTGATCTCGATGCTGTAACCCGGCGTCGTCGGCGCCAGATAGCGGCCTCCGACGACGCGGACCGAATCGACGAAATGCTCGTGCAGATGATCGACGAACTCGCACGCGCGATCGTCGAACGTGGCACTAACGGCGATGTAGTCGAACATCGATACGTGCTGCGCGTATTCGCACAGGCCGACGCCGCCCGCGTGGGGGCAGACCGGAACGCCGAACTTCGCCGCCAGCAGGAGGACCGCCAGCACCTCGTTCACGCCGCCGAGCCGACAGCAGTCGACCTGGCAGACGTCGATCGCGCCCGCCTGGAGCAGCTGCTTGAACATGACGCGGTTCTGCACGTGCTCGCCGGTGGCGACGCGTACCGGCGCGACCGCCTCGCGGATGCGCGCGTGGCCGAGGATGTCGTCCGGGCTCGTCGGCTCTTCCATCCACCAAGGATCGACCTCCGACAAGGCCCGGGTCGACTCGATCGCGCGGTCGACGCCCCAGGCCTGGTTCGCGTCCAGCGACAGTCGGTGATGCGGACCGATCGCGTCGCGCACGGCACGCGCACGGCGCAGGTCAGCGTCGAGGTCGCCTCCGACCTTCAGCTTGATGTGCGTGAACCCCTCGGCGACGGCTTGGCGGGCGCGTTCCGGAAGCGTGTCTTCGGGATAGCCGAACCAGCCGGCGGAGGTCGTGTACGCGGGAAAGCCCTCGGCGATGAGGATCTGCTCCCGGTCCGCCTTCGTCGCCGCCTTGCCGTAGAGGATCTCGAGCGCAGCGCCGGGCGTGAGCACGTCGTCGATGTACCGGAAGTCGATGCACGCGACCACCTGTTCCGGCGTCATGTCGGCGAGCAGCTTCCAAAGGGGCTTGCCCTCGACCCTCGCGAACAGATCCCAGACGGCGTTCACGATCGCCGCCGTCGCCAGGTGGATCACGCCCTTCTCCGGCCCGAGCCAACGCAGTTGGGAGTCGGTGACGAGCCGTCGCCAGAGCCCTCCCAGGTCTGCGACGAGATCCTCAACCCTCGCGCCGACAACGTGCGGCGTGAGCGCCTCGATGGCGGCGACGCAGACCTCGGTCCCGCGCCGATCGTGAACGTGAGGCCGTGGCCGGAGAGCCCGCGCGGATCGTCGGTCTCGAGCACGACGTAGGCGGCCGAGTAGTCGGGATCCGGGTTCATCGCATCCGATCCCGCTCCGCTGCGCGAGGTCGGAAAGCGAATGTCGTGCGTGACGGCTCTCACGATCCGGGTATCCCGCCCGGCTTCAGGCACCGCGGATCGCGATCCCGGTTTGTGGGTCGAAGAAGTGCAGCGCCCGGGGGTGGACGGAGACCTCGATGTCATCGCCTTCGACCACCCGCGTGCGCGGGCTGAACCGGGCGACAAGCGTGGCCGATGCCGGCTGCTCGCCGCCGGCGAGTTGTCCCGTGAGATGATCGTCGCCCGCTTCGGCCGCGAGCTCGCGCAGATCGTCTGTGACCGCCTGACGCGCCGCAACGGTGAAGTGGACGAGCACCTCGGAGCCGAGCGCCTCGCACAATTCGACGCGGCCGCGTAGCCGCGTGCCGCCATCGCGGCTCGCCGTTTCCGCCTCCTCGATGTCCTCCGGGCGAACACCGAGCACCACGGACCGCCCTTGGTATGCCGCTAGCCACCCCTGTTCGCCGAGCTCGACGGGCGCGTCGCCTAGGAGGACACGATGCCCGTCGACATGCGCCTCGAGCATGTTCATCGCAGGGCTCCCGATGAAGCCGGCGACGAAGAGGTTCACGGGGCGGTCGTACAGCTCCTGGGGCGGCGCGACCTGCTGTAGCTGGCCCTTGCGCATCACCGCGACCCGGTCGCCCATCGTCATCGCCTCGACCTGGTCGTGTGTGACGTAGATCGATGTCACACCAAGGTTTGTCTGGATCTTCTTGATGTCTGCCCGCATCTGAACGCGCAGCTTCGCATCGAGGTTCGACAACGGCTCGTCCATGAGGAAAACCGCGGGCTGGCGGACGATCGCGCGGCCCATCGCGACTCGCTGGCGCTGCCCGCCGGAGAGGGAGCGTGGCTTCCGCCCGAGATACGGCTCCAGGTCGAGGATCCGCGCAGCTTCGTCCACGCGGCCGCGGACCTCGTCCTTCGGGAGCTTTGCGAGCTTCAGCGGAAACGCAATGTTGTCGCGAACGCTCATGTGAGGGTAGAGCGCGTAGTTCTGGAACACCATCGCGATGTCGCGGCGCTTTGGCGTGAGACCGTTTACGACGCGGTCGCCGATCCGCACGACGCCGTCGGTGATGTCCTCGAGGCCGGCGACCATTCTCAGCGCGGTGGTCTTGCCGCAACCCGACGGGCCGACCAGGACCATGAACTCGCCGTCCGCGATCTCGAGATCGAGCTTGTCGACTGCGACTGGGCCGTCGCCGTACGACTTCGAAACGCCTTCGAACGTCACGCTGGCCATCGGTCACTCCTCCAAGAGTCCACTGACTCGTTCACGGACTGATCCTCAGCACGCCTGGACGCTCGCGGGGGGCGCCCGCAGGGAGCGTCACCCGGAGGGCGTCGGCGTCGCGCTCCCAGGTAAGGGGCGCGCTCGATCCCAATAACTCGACCTGCGTAATAGGCACGTGGTGCTCGCCCCGGTTCTCTCGAAGCGACGTGATAACGACCGTGCCGCTTCTCGGCCAAGCGAGGAATGTGGCGTAGAGCGTGTCCTCCCGGGTGGTGAACCGAATGTCCTTCCCGGTGAACTCGCGCCCGTTCACGTCACCGAAGACGCCGTGGGCGACCGCGGCTGTCTCCGTCGGGCCTTCGCCGAATACTCGCCACGGTCTGCTCGCATAGATCGCCTCACCGTTCACGTCCAGCCAGCGACCGATGGCTTGCAACCTCTCCGCGGCCTCATCGGGGATCGATCCGTCGGCGCGCGGTCCAATGTTCAGAAGGAGGACGCCATTCTTGCTGACTACGTCCACGAGGTCGCCGATGAGCTCGTTCACGGGTTTGTAGTCGGGAGCCGCCACGTCGCACCACGAATTGCGGATGATGCTGCTGTCGGACTGCCAGACGCGGGACGAGGTCGTGCTCATTTGACCCCGCTCGATGTCGTAAACCGCGGAACCGTCCGCGAAGGTGCTCTGCCCGTCGAGCTCGCCGTGCTTGTAGTTGATCACCACGCCCCGGTTCCGTTGTGTTGCCCTGTTGTAGTAGTAAGCGGCGAATCGCGACAGGTAGGGCTGGAAGACTGGTTGCTCGATCCACCAGTCGAAGTACACGAGCTGCGGCTCGTAACGCTCCACGAGCTCGACCAAACGCGCAAGCCAATCGTCCAGGAATTCCTCGTCCGGCTGGTTCCTCACAGGCTCGCGCTGAGCAGGCCCGTAAAAGTCGTCGTAGCGCGTGTCGGCCACATCCGACGCAATGTCCCGCCCGCCGTTGAAGAACCACCAGTGCTCTGCTCGATGGTATGAAGCGCCGAAGACGAGACCCTGACGCCGAACTGCTGCGGCGAGCTCCCCGAGAACGTCTCGCTGAGGCCCCATCGCGACGGCATTCCACCGCGTGAACGAGCAGTCATACATGGCAAAGCCGTCGTGGTGCTCGGCGACAGGCACTACATATTTCGCCCCCGCCTCCTTGAAGAGGCTCGTCCATGCATCGGGATCGAATTGCCGGGCCTTGAACCGGGGGACGAAATCCTTGTAACCGAATGTCGTCTGTGGGCCGTACGTGTCCACATGATGCTTGTATGCGTTGGAATCCTTCAGGTACATGTTCCTCGAATACCACTCGTTCTCGAACGCAGGCACGGCGTACGGGCCCCAGTGGATGAAGATGCCGAACTTGCCGTCTTCGTACCACTCGGGCACGGAATAGCTCTGCAGCGAATCCCAAGTCGCCTCGAAAGGTCCCGCCGAGATGACCTGCTCGAGAGCGCGGTCAGGGCGGGGGCTCATCATCGCTGTCATCCCTTGACCGAGCCCGACGTGAGACCCGACAGGATCCAGCGCTGCGCGACGATGTAGATGAGGATGACGGGCAGGATCGTCAACAGGACGTCGGCGGATACCAGAGCCCAGTTGGAAAGCCCGGCGGACGAGCCCGTGCCGAAGAAGTTGAACACGGAGAGCGTCATCGGCCAGTTGCTGCTATTGCTGAGGAAGTAGAGCGGATTGATGAAATCGCCCCACACGTTGAGCACGTCCAGGACAGCGCAGGTGAACAGCACGGGCCTGAGCAAGGGCAGAATGATCCAGCCGAACGTGAGCAGCGGCGACGCGCCGTCGACGAAAGCCGCTTCGTCGAGTTCCCGCGGGACTGAGTCGACGAACGCGTAAATGAGGAAAACATTGAATGGGATCATCTGGGACGCATAGACGAGAATGATCCCAATCTGCGTGTCGATCAGATGCGTGTACTGCATCACCTTCGTCAGCGTGACGTAGTTCGTGGGGATAGCGATGCCCGCGATCAGGAGGAAATAGATGACGATGTGCCTGGGAATCCTGCGCCGAGCGAGGGCGTAAGCCGCGAGGGCCGACAACAGGACGGCAAGCGCCGTGGCTCCGAACGCATACAACGCACTGTTAAAGAAGGCTTGTAGCAAATTGGCCTGCGAGTTAACTGCAGCGAAGTTGCCCCACTGCGGATGCAGCGGCAGCGACGGGCCCAACCCGACGGCCGCAGGCCCCGTTTTCAACGAGTTGACGACGACGATGTAGATCGGCGCCAGCGCGATGATTCCCGCACCGCTGGCGATCAGGTAATTGATCGTCGTCGGGATGGCCCGGACGGCTTTCATGTCTGAACGCTCGGTCGCGCCATGACGCGGATGACCACGAAGCTCAGGACGAGCATTACGATCAGGAAGAGACTGGAGAAAGCCGTCGCAATACCGAACTGGCCGAGGCCGACCTGGGTGAAGATGGTCGTGTAGACGGTCGCGGTCGCGTAGCCAGGACCGCCGCCCGTGAGTACGAAGACGATGTCGAACACCCGCAGGGCGTACACGAGGTTTATCACCGTCGTGACCGCGAAGACCGGCATCATCATCGGCAAGGTGATGTACCGATAGGACTGCCACCGGGAGGCACCGTCGCAAGACGCCGCCTCGTAGAACTCTCGGGGAATGGCCAGCAGACCGGCGATCAGGATGACCATGATGTAACCGACGCCCTTCCATGTGTCGACGCCGATCACGCTCCAGAGCGCCAGGTGTATGTCTCCCAGCCAATTCTGGGCCGCACCGCCAAGGGCGAGCCTCCGCAGGGTCGAATTCAACAGTCCCGTGCTGGGGTCGAGAAGCGACCGGAAGACGATCCCGACGGCCACCAACGGCAGCAGGTTGGGGATGAATATGATCGCCCGGTAGAGCGGGGCGAGCCGCTTGATCCCGTCTGTGAGGAGGATGGCCAGGACAAGCGCAATGCCCGTCTTGAGGATGACTGTGGCGACGGTGAATATCAGCGTGTTCTTCATTGCCATGATGAAGAACGAATTCGGCGCGAAAAGAGCTCTGAAATTCGCCAGGCCCACCCAGTGGAGGCTGGTGGTGTAGGCGGTCCAGTTCGTGAATGCGAGGCCGATGCCGAGAATGCCAGGCAGAAGCACCAAGAGGAAATACAGGCCGAACGCTCCGCCCGCGAACCAGGTCGGATAGAACGCGGAGCGAGATCCACGCCGCCGTCGGTGACGCCTAGTGCCCGAGCGAGCCTCGCTGCCGGCCAGGGGCATGTCGCTCGTCGGTGGTGCCGCTGCGGGGGATCTTCTCACGTGAGTTGTGTGTGCAGATGAAGGCCGGCCGGGCACTCGCCCGGCCGGCCTCGGCGAACTAGAACATGCGTCAGTCGGTGCTCGTCAGGATTACCGCCAGTGCGGGTCCCCTACCGCCTTGGCCTGCTGCGTGCGTCGCATGTCGATGTTCTGGAGTACCTGCAACGGCGACAACGCGCCTGTGAACATCGCGACCATGTCGGTGCCGATACTGCCCCACTGCGGGTTGTCGTAGTTGATGCCGACCTGCCCCACTGGGCTCGGGGATGGCTTGTACTTATGCTCGAACGCCTTCTGCTGGGAAGTCCACTTCGCGGCCACACCCTTCCAGGGGTAAGTAACGACCGTGGACTCATGCTTGATCAGGTAGTTGAGGTTCCGTGGCATCGCGAGGAAATCGAGATACTCCTCCGCCGCCCGGACGTGTGCACCCTGTTTGTAGACCAACTTGCTCGGACCACCCGGATTCTGGTTGATGTACTGGTTGTCGAGGATCGGAACCGGCATGAAGCCGTAGCGAGACACCGGGACACTCGATTGAGCGGCATGGATCTGCGTCGGCAGCGTAAGGTTCGCGATCATCATCGCGTACGTCCCGCCGGCCATTGCTGGCACGGCATTGGCGTAGTCGTTGGTCAGAGCCTGGGATCCGAAGTACCCGCTCTTGTACAGCGAGTCGACCTGGGTCATCGCCTTCTTCGTGTACGTGTTGGCCGCGAAGGTCGTCTTGTTGTCGTTGAGCTTCGTATACAGCGACGGCTGTTTGGCCTCCGCCTTCGTCAGGTTCTCGTTGAACCACAGCACCGGGTGCCAAGAACTCCCAGAATCCGCCGGCTCGAAGAGGGGAGTGAAGTTCTTGTTCTTGAGCTTGGCGCAGTCAGCGGTGAACTGAGCGAAGGTCTTCGGGAGGGTCTTGATCCCCGCTTTCGCGAAGTCGGTCTTGTTGTAGACGACGACCCAGCTGCCGCTGATCGTGTCCCAGATGGTTTGACCGTAGAGCTTGCTCTTGTACGTGAGCAACGAGCGTGTGATCTTGGACTCCCTGCTCACCCAGGGCTGGTGGGAAAGGTCAACGGCGTGCGACTTGACCCGGAAGGTGGTCTGCAGGCCGGAGTTGGTTCCTCCGGGTGGCTGGATCATGAAGATGTCGCCCGGGTTCTGGTTGCTGTTGAGCTTTGTGGTGAGAAGGTTCTGGTACGTGTTGTCCGGAACGATGTTGTATTTGACGGTGATGCCGGTCTGTTTCTTGAACTTCGCAGCGAGTGCCTTCTCGGCGGGCTGAACCCAATTCTGGTCCGCGAGCACCGTCAAGGTGTAGTGCCCCTTGATCGAGCAGCACCCGCTGCCCGTTTTGTGGGAGGCTTGGGCACCGCTCGTCGACGCGGAGATCAGCGCCGTCGCCGCAACAAGCGCGACAACCGTTGACGCCTTCCAGTAGTTCTTCACTTCCGCTCTCCTCCTTTTTAACCCTCTAGACCGAAGTCGCGCGACGCTCCATCACGAAGTCGGGCAGCGCGATGCCCGGAGTCTCCGGCGCACGTACCAATCCGTCCGGACCGACGCGGTGCTCTCTTTCCACAGGATTAGACGTCACCAGCGACTCGTAGTAGGTGCAGTTAGGAATCGCCATGCAGAGGTGCACCGCCGGCTCCGTGGGTCCGTGCACCTCGGCGCGAAGCCGGAACGAGTCCGCGAGGTGAGCGATCCGCATCGCTCCGGTGATCCCGCCGCGGTGATTTGCACTCGTCCGGACATAGGTCGCACAGCCGGCCGAGATGAAGTCGGCGGTGTTCAGGTGGCTACCGTCGGACGTCTCCCCGACGAGGAGAGGCACCTCGACGCGTTCGGCAAGCCAGCGGTACGCCGTCACGCTGAACTCGCGCATCGGCTCCTCGTACCACCGGTAGCGTGCTTCGGCCAGCGCGTCGCCGACGTAGATCGCGGCGGGGAGGTCGAAGCCGGCCGACCCGTCGTACATCAGGTCGACTCCGGGACCTACATGCGCGCGAAGGCGCTGGCAGAGCTCGGCATCGGCTCGTGCGTCGCCCCACCCGTGAAGCTTGATCGCCGTGAAGCCGGCCTCGAGGCACTGGTCGGCTACATCGAGGTACTCCTCCGGAGTTGCGAACGTCGTCGTTGACGCGTAGGCCGGGATCTCGTCCCGGAACGTGCCGAGCAGACGATGCACGGGGACGCCGAATACTTTCCCCTCGAGATCCCAGAGCGCGACGTCGACGATCCCGAACACCCAGATCGGGAACTCCTCGGTGCGGTCGAGCTCCCACAAGCGATGCCAGATCCATTCGCGGCGGTCGGCGCGCTCGCCGACGAGCTCGTCGCGGATGACCCGGTCGACGATGTCGCGGAGCATCGGGCCGCTCCACTCGTGGTAGGCCTCGCCCACCGCGCCGTCGTCCGTCGTGATCCGCAGGACGGCTGTCGTTCGTTCCGGAGCAGACCCTCGGAGACCGTGCCGCCAGGCGAAGGACGGCGCGACCGCCGGGAGGGCAACTGGGTCAACGTCGACCGCCGCGATCCGCATTGCGGGACGATCATCATACGAATGACCACTTTTGTCAAGAGCCGGCTACAAACCCGCCTAAGACCGGTTACGAGCTCTTTGAGCGGCCCTTCCTCTCGGCCCAGTTGGCGTCGATGTGCGCCGAGACCCGGGCGCTCGCCAGGTTTCCGTCTCCGTTGGCGAGAGCCTCGAGGATTGCGCGATGCTCGCCGGCCGTCCGCTTCAACGTCGCCTTCGAGGAGCCCGCGGCGAGTCGGGGCGTCGCATCGCCGTAGCGGTGGATGACATTGACGATCGTACGGCCGATCTCGTTTCCGGAGGCGCGCATGATCGCTGCGTGGAACGTGTTGTCCAGCTCGCGGAATCGGTCGTAGTCACCGTAGGAGCTCTCCATCTCACAGATGATCTGGTCGAGCTCTTCGACCTTGGCCTCGCTGAGTCGACCTGCCGCCTGCGCGGTCATTTCCCGCTCAAGCACGCGGCGAACGGAGATGAGGTCGTCGAGGAGCGAGAGGTCATCGTCATAGCTGAGGGCGATCCGCAGGACGTCCGGGTCGAGCAGATCCCACGAGCTTCGCGGCTGCACCGTCGTTCCCCGTCCCTGCTCGACGCGCACGAGACCGCGCTGCTCGAGCAGCTTCAGCGCCTCGCGAACGACGGTCCGGCTGAAGCCGAACTCTTCGCAGAGCGCGGGCTCCGTGGGTAGCACGTCCCCCTCCGCCAGTGCCCCGCTCACGATCCGGTCGCTCAGCTCCTCGACGACGACGGCGGCGAAGCGGGCGGGGCGCCATTGGCCCTTGCCGTCCTGCCGGGCACCCCCGTTGGTCACCGGCTTCCCGCGAGGCTCCATCCGATTCATCTTATGGTCAGACCGCGACATCAACTCGGTGTCGGGCAGTCTGGGAGCAGACCTTCCCGCTTGAGCTCACTCCACAGAGCGGCCGGAGTCGCGAGGCGGTAGAGGTCGAGATCGTGCTCGATCTGTTCTGGCGAGCGGGCGCCGAGGCAGACTCCGACGACGGCGGGATGGGCGAGTGGGAAGGCGATCGCGGCCGCCGGAAGCGGAACCCCGTGACGCCGGCAAACGTCGGCGATCCGACGGGCGCGGCGGACAACTTCTGCCGACGCCTGCCCGTAGTCGTACCTCGCGTCGTCGGGCGGAGCGTCACGTGCGAGGACGCCGCTGTTGAAAACGCCGGCCGCGACGACGCCCACTTCGTGCTCGACACAGAGGGGCAGCAGCTCCTCGAGTGCTTGTTGGTCGAGCAGCGTGTATCGGCCGGCGAGCATCACGATGTCAATGTCCGTTTGGCGCACGAAGTCGGCGAGCATCTCGGCCTGGTTCATCCCGGCACCGATCGACGATACGACGCCCTGACGCCGTAGCTCCTCGAGCGCGGGATAGGCCTGTCCGACTGCCTCGTCCCAGTGGTCATCGGGGTCATGGATGAAGACGAGATCGACCCGGTCGAGCCCCAGCCGCTCGAGGCTCTGCTCGAGCGAACGGAGGACGCCGTCGCGACTGAAGTCCCACACCCGACGGTGCGTGGCCGGCACGTCGAAGCCCTCGTCGTCGCGGCCGTAGGGCGGCGTCGAGCACCTCGAGCCTCCGCCCGACCTTCGTCGAGACGACGTAGTCGTCGCGCGTCCGGCCGGCGAGCGCGGCGCCGAGCCGCCGCTCGGACAGGCCGAGCCCGTAGTGCGGCGCAGTGTCGAAATACCTGATGCCGAACTCCCAGGCCTTGTCGACGGTGGCCGCCGCATCCTCGTCGTCGATCGCCCGGTAAAGGTTCCCGAGCTGCGCGCAACCCAGCCCCAGCTCCGTGAGCAGGAGCCCCGACCGCTTCACCACGCGGGCGGAGATGGTCGTCACAGCTCTATCCCGTAGACCGTCGAAGCGGTTCCCCAGAGCACCGCCTGCACGTCATGCGGCGGCAGTCTGGTCGACGATGTCCAGGACGGCGTCGAACCACCCCTCGATCGTGCCGGCGAGCGTCAGCACGGGCCAGTCGCTCCCGACCATGCAGCGCTCGGGACCGAAGACCTGAAGCGCGTGCTCGAGATACGGGCGCACCTGCTCGCTCGTCCATCGGCCCCCGGCCTCGGTCGCCAAACCCGAAAGCTTGCAGCTCACGTTCGGGAAACTCGCGAGCCGCCCGATGTCCTCCCGCCAAGGATCCAGGAGCGAGGCGGCGACGGGCGGTTTGCCCAGGTGGTCGAGAACGAAGAGCACATCGGGGCAGGCCTCGACGAGAGTTGCGACCGCCGGAAGCTGATCGTGGGTGGCGCAGAGGTCGAAGGTCAGGCGGCGATCGGACAGGAGTCGAACACCGTTCGCAAGCTGCCGGTCGACGATCGCCTCGCGCGAGCAGCCCTGGAGCAGACGCCGCACCCCGACGACGAGCGGCTCCTCCGCAAGCTCGGCCAGCTGCGGCCCGACCTCGAGGCCGCGGTGCACCGGCGCGTAGGCGACGATTCCCCGCACGAGTGGTGGGCCGACGTCCTGGACCCAGCGCACCTCGTCGAGTGCCTCTTCCTCGCTGCACTCCGCCTGCACGAAGACCGCTCCGGCCAGCGCGTGTGCGCCGGCGTCGACGTCTTCAGGTCCGAAGCGGCGGCGGAGTGCCGGCTGCTCCTCGAGCCACTCGTAGTTGCGCTGCGACGGATCCCAGAGATGGAGATGCGAGTCGAGGATCCTGTTCATCAGCGGACGACCCGCGCCGCACCCCCGCCCATCACGTGTTCCACCTCGGCGAGCGTCGCCATCGACGTGTCGCCAGGCGTCGTCATCGCCAGTGCGCCGTGGGCGACGGCATAGGCGAGCGCGGTCTCGACCTCCCGCTCCTCCAGCAGGCCGTAGATCAGGCCGGAGGCAAAGGAGTCGCCGCCGCCCACGCGGTCGAAGATCTCGAGATCTCGCATCTGCGGCCCGACGAGGAACCGATCGCGCGTGCTGCACACACCGCTCCAGTCGTTGCGGGTCGCAGTGTGCGCCTCGCGCAAGGACGTCGCCACGAGCGCGAGATCCGGGTATTCCGCGAGCACCTCGGCATGCAGCCGCTCGTAGGTGGAGGGATCGAGGCTCGTGTGTGGCGGCGCGACCGCTGTCGACTCGAAGCCGAGTGCGGCGGAGAAATCCTCCTCGTTCCCGAGTAGCACGTCTACGAGTCCGACGAGGGAGCGGTTCGTCGCGGCCGCCGCCGCCGGGCCGCCGCGCGCCCGCCAGAGCGACGGCCGGTAATTGAGATCGAACGAGACACCCGTGCCGTGCCGGCGCGCCGCAGTCATCGCCTCGAGCGCGACCTCGGCTGCGCTCTCGGACAGCGCCGCGAAGATGCCGCCGCAGTGAAACCACCGCGCGCCGTCACGACCGAAGATCTGCTCCCAGTCGACCTCCCCAGGTCGGAGTTGCGACGCCGCCGAGCGGGAGCGGTCGGAGCAACCGAGGGCGGCCCGGACCCCGAAGCCGCGTTCGACGAAGTTCAGTCCGTTGCGCACGCTGCCGCCGATGCCGTCGTACGGGCATCCACTGCACGTAGCTCTGGTCGACGCCGCCCTGGAGGATGAGATCTTCGAGCAGCCTCCCGACGGGGTTGTCGGCGAACGCGGTGACGATCGCCGTGCGAAGGCCGAAGCAGCGCCGCAGCCCGCGCGCGACGTTGTACTCCCCGCCGCCCTCCGAGACGGCAAACGAGCGTGTCGTCGCGATCCGCCCGTCGCCGGGGTCGAAGCGGAGCATCACTTCGCCGAGGGCGACGAGATCGAACCGGCACTCCTCACGCGGGCGGAGGTTCACGCCGCCACCAGGCACGAGGCGGCGCGGGCGCGCTGTTCGATCTCGTCGAAGCGACCACCGTGGAGAAGCCCCGGCTCGCAGATCCATGTTCCCCCGCAGGCGCGGACGGAAGACAAGGCGAGATACTCGCCGAGGTTGTCGGCGTTGACCCCGCCGGTCGGGACGAATTCCACGTCCGGGAACAGTGGCGCGACGGACTTGATGAATGCGGGGCCTCCGAGCAACGAGGCAGGGAAGATCTTGACGACTCGGCACCCGAGCGACCGCGCCCGATCGATCTCGGACGGAGTCGCCGCGCCCGGCACGAACAGCACGCCTGCCCGCTGTGCGGCGCGGATCACTTCTTCGCTCGTCGAGGGGGAGACGGCAAACTGCGCGCCGGCTGCGACGGCATCGGTGAGCTGTTTCTCGCTCAGCACCGTGCCTGCTCCGACAGACAGTCCTTCTAGTTGCGAAGCGCGGCGGATCGCCTCGACAGTCGGGCCGGCACGAAAGGTGATCTCGACCGAGGTCAGGCCGCCGGCGAGAATCGCCTCGCACGCGCGCAGCGCGACGTCCGCGCTCTCCGCGGTCAGCACCGGCACGACTCGTCCGTTCATCGCGCGAGCCAGCCGCCGTCGACCGGGAGCACGGCCCCGTGCACGTAGTCGGACGCCGCCGAAGCGAGGAAGACGAAGGCGCCGGCAAGGTCCTCCGGCGCTCCCCAACGGCCGGCCGGGATCCGCTCCAGGATCTGCCGCGAACGCGTCTCGTCCCCGCGAAGGGCCGCGGTGTTGTCGGTTGCGATGTAGCCCGGCGCGATCGCGTTGACATTCACGCCCTTCCCCGCCCACTCGTTCGCCAGCGCCTTCGTCAGCTGGGCGATCCCGCCCTTGCTCGCTGCGTACCCGGGGACGGTGACGCCCCCTTGGAACGAGAGAAGCGAGGCTACGAAAACGATCTTCCCGCTGCCGCGCTCCACCATCCGCCGGCCGAGCTCGCGGGCCAGGATGAACGGAGCGGTGAGATTGACCTCGAGCACGCGATCCCAGATCTCGTCGCCGTGCTCGATCGCCGGCTTTCGTTCGATCGTCCCCGCGTTCAGCACGAGGATGTCGATCGAAGGAAGCCGTTCGACGAGCGCGTACACCGCGCTGCGGTCGCCGAAGTCGCAGGAAAACGATGGGAACTCGTCGTCGGTCTGAGCGGAGGCGCTGGCACCGATGACCTCCGCTCCGACGCCGGCGAGCGCGCGTGCGGCGGCATTCCCGATGCCGCGCCGAGCGCCCGTGACGAGCGCGGTCTTGCCGGTCAAGGTGAAGCTCACGCCCGGCAATCGATGAGCACCTTCATATCGGGGCTGCCGGCTGAGAGCTCCTCGAACACCTCGGGCAGACGCTCGAGAGGCTCGACGCGGGAGATGAGACGTTCGAGCGGCAGCGAACCCGATGAAACGAGCTCAATCGCGCGCTCGTAGTCCTCCGGTTCGTACACGCGGGCACCGCGCACCTCGAGTTCTTTCCAGAAGAGGTCGAAGAGGCGAACGGGCGGCGGATCCGGGTGGATCGCGACCACGACGATGCGGCCGCGGATCGACGCCGCCTGGGTCATCGCCAGCGCCGCCGCCGGCGCCCCCGAGACCTCGAACACGATGTCAGCGCCGACACCTTCCGTCAGCTCGTCTATTACGGCGGCGAAGTCTTCTGCCGCGGGAGCGACCGTCTCGAGCCCGAGTTCCGCCGCAAAGGCCAGCCGGGCCGGGTTGATCTCGTTGACGAGGACACGGGCGCCCTTTTCACGCGACACGAGCGCGACGAGGAGACCGATCGGGCCGGCACCGATGACGAGACAGGTCTGGCCAGAGCGGAGCTCGGCCCGCCGGACATCGTGGCAGGCGACGGCGAGCGGCTCCACGAGCGCCGCAAGGCGGAGGTCGACGGAGGCGGGGACGTGATGGAGGGTGAAGGCCGGAACCGTCCACGAGCTTTGGAACGCGCCGGCGTGTCGATGCCGAGGAACTTGAGGCCGCGGCTCACGTGGCTGTAACCCTTGTCGGCCGGCGTTTCGGCGCGGGCATCAAGGGGCCGCACGACAACGGGGTCGCCCGGGGAGAATCCTTCTACACCGGGGCCGACTTCGCCGACGGTGCCGGACATCTCGTGGCCGATCACCTGCGGCGGTCGGACGCGGCCATCCATCGCGCCGTGGGCGATGTGAAGATCGGTGCCGCAGACTCCACAGTAGGCGACATCGAGCCTCACCTCGCCGTCGCCTGGAGTCTCAGGGCGGCCCTGCCCTCACACTGAAGGTGCGATTGCCGTCGTAGTACGCGGCCTTCACAAATAGATCATATGACAAGATGATTCGATAACGCGAGATCGATGCCGTTGGTGGTGATCCGGCCGATCTTTCGCCAAAGAGTTCCGTGAACCAGAGGGCGCCGTCGGGGACGACGATCCGGTTGGGGAAGGAGCCGGGGCTGAGCGGGTATTCGGTGAAGTGCCCATCGAGTGTCATGGGCCAGCCCTCCCGTCATCACCGGGACCACGCACATCTCCGCGCCGCCTCTCCAGGCCGTACCTGGCATGCCCGTCACTGGGTCGGGAGCACGTAGCTAACACGCTGCGACCGTGAGCAACAAAGCCACCCGCAGCCTCTCCTGAATGGCTTGAACAAAGGCGCAGCGGCTCGCCTCCCAAGCTTGTGACGATCTCTACATACCCATCGCGTGGTAGCCGCTGTCGACGTACAGCGTCGTACCCGTGATGTTGCCCGCGCCGTCGCCGAGCATGAACGCGCCGGCGGCGCCGACGTCGTCGGCGCTGACATGGCGATGCAGCGGCGAGCGCTCTTCGACGATGTCCTCCATCGTCGTGAAGCCGGCGATCGAGCGGGCGGCCAGGGTGCGTACCGGCCCGGCCGAGATCGCGTTCACGCGGATGTTCTTCTCGCCGAGATCCCAGGCGAGGTAGCGGACGCAGGCGTCGAGCGTCGCCTTCGCGACGCCCATGACGTTGTAATGCGGCACCGCACGCTCGCCGCCGAGGTACGTCATCGTCAGGATCGACCCGCCCCCGGCCTGCTGCATCAGCGGCTCGGCAGCGCGGGCGCACGCGACGAGCGAGTACGCGCTCACGTCGACTGCGAGCCAGAAGCGGTCGCGCGGCGTGTCGGTGAAACGGCCCTCGAGGTCTTCTGCTGCGGCGAAGGCGACGGAATGGACGAGCAGGTCGAGCTCGCCGCCGAACGCCTCCCCCACCTCGCCGAAGACCCGCGCCACGTCCTCGTCCGAGCGGACGTCGCATTCGGTCACGAGCGGCGCGTCGACCGAGGACGCGAGATCGCGCACCGTCGATTCGATTCGCTCGCCCTGATACGTGAAGGCCAGGCTCGCGCCGCCGGCGGCGAGCTCGCGCGCGATCGCCCACGCGATCGAGCGCTTGTTGGCGACGCCTAGTACGAGCCCGCGTTTGCCTGCGAATGGTCCGGCCATCGTTTCGATCCTAATAGCCTGTCCGCCGTGGGCACGGTCTCGGTCGTCACAGGTGCCTCCTCGGGTATCGGCGCCGAGATCGCCCGCCTGCTCTCCGCCCGGGGCGATCTCTGCATCCTGCTGGCGCGCCGGGCCGACCGCCTGGATGGGCTGGCCAAGGAGCTCGGCGGCGAAGCCGAGGTCTGCGACGTCTCCGACCGCGCGGCAGTCGACTCCGTCGCGGCACGCGTTCTCGAGCGGCATCCCAAGATCGACGTCCTCGTCAACAACGCCGGGATCGCCGGGAGGACGCGCTTCCTCGACGGCGACCCCGAGCTGATCGAGCGTCTGATCCGGATCAACTACCTCGGCGGCATCTGGTGCCTCCGGGCCTTCCTGCCGGGCCTGCGCGCCGCCGCACCGTCGGACGTCGTGAACATCGTCTCGGTCTCTGGCGTCGTGGCCGAGCCCCGCAGCGGCCCATACGCGGCCTCGAAGCATGCGCAGCTCGCCTTCTCGCGCGCTTCTGCGGCCGAGCTGCGCCGTGAGGGCATCCGGGTGCACACGGTCAAGCCGGGCTTCGTCGAGACGGAGGGCTTTCCCCAGTCCTGGCTCCCGGCCAGAGTGCAACGGGTGGTGATCCGGCCCGAGGACGTCGCTGCTCACGTGCTGCGCTCGCTCGAAGACGGCCGGGGCGAGACGACCGTGCCGTGGTTCTACGGGCCGATCGCCCCGCTGCAGGATGCGATGCCGAATCTCTTCACACGTGCCCTTGGTCGTTCGCCGAAAGCTCCCTAGACTTGGTACATGGTCGAGCAAGGGCAACAGCCGACGATCGCTGACGTGATCGCGGTCGCGGAGTTCCGGTCCGCGTTACGCCACTTCCTGCGGCGGAGCGAGAAGATCGCCCGCCAGTCGGGACTCACGCCGCAGCGCTACACGCTGCTGATGATGATCAAGGGGGCTCCCCGTGGTGGCGAGCAATCCACCGTGACGGAACTGGCAGACCGGATGCAGCTGGCACAAAGCACCGTGACCGAGCTCGTGCGCCGCGCCGAGAGCGCGGGGCTGATCGAACGTGAGCAGTCCCTGCGGGACGCGCGGGTCGCCCACCTGCGATTGACGCCGGAAGGGGAGCGGCGCCTGATGCTTTCGTTCACCGAGCTCGGGAAGGAGCGCGCGCAGCTGCGAGACGCGTTCGCGAATCTCGAGGGCGGAGTCACCGGCCTCTAGGGCCGCGTCAGGAGGTACCAGCCGACTCTCGCGTCGACTACGCGGGGGTCGACTGTAGCAAGCACTTCCGCGCGGGCGCGGCGGGCGCCGTCGCAGCCGGCGAGGTCGAGGTACGCGGAGAGATCGCGCTGCTCGTTCTCCTGCCGTTCCTTCAGGACCGAGAGCCCCTGCTCTGCGAAGAGCCCGCGCAGCTCGGCGTCGGTGAGGAGACGGGCATGCGAAGGATCCCGCGTCGCCTCGAACTCCTGCAGCGCGGCCGCCTCGGCGGGATCGTCGGGCGCAAGCTGGTCGACGACGAGCACGTGGCCGCCCGGTCGCGTCACGCGTGCGAGCTCGGCGACGACGCGCTCGGGGTGTGCCACGTGATGGAGCGTGCGGTGCGTGCCCGAGAGGTCGAAGTCGGCGTTCGGGAATCGCAGCGCCTCTCCGTCTCCTTCGACGAACTGCGTGTTCGGCAGGGCGCGTGCCCGCGCGAGCTCGAGGAGCTCGGGCACGGGGTCGATCCCGACGACCTCGCGCATGAGCGGTGCGAGCGCAAACGCCAGCGCGCCGGCTCCGGTGCCGACGTCGACGGCGCGCTCGTCACCGAGCGGATTGACGAAGTCGCGCACTTCTTCGGCGAGGCGCGCCGCGCGGCGATCCTGGCGGGCGGCGATGCGCTCCGCGGTGCGCGCGAAGCGCTCAGTCGACGACAAGACGCCGTGCGCGGGTCGGGTCGGAGTTGATCCCGCAGGCGATCTCGTAGCCGATCGTCTCGGCGACGCGCGCGTGGCGCTCGATGAGAAGGCCGTCGCCGACGATCGTGACCGGGGTCCCGACCGTCAGCTCGCGGTCGAGCTCGACCGCGACGGCGTCCATCGAGACGGTGCCGACGACGGTGCGCGCCTCGCCGTCCACGAGCACCTCGGTGCCGGTCAGGTCGCGCCGGAACCCGTCGGCGTAGCCCACCGGCACGGTCCCGATCCAGGTGGGCCGCTCTGCGACGAATCGCCGGCCGTAGCCGGTGCTCTCGCCCGGCTGGAGGAGGCGCACCTGCGCGATCCGGCTCCGCCACGAGAGCGCAGGCCGCAGCCCGTCGTCGGCCGGATCGGTGTTGAAAGGCGAGATCCCGTACAGCGCGATCCCGCAGCGGGCCGCGTCGAGACGGGCGTCGGGCAACCGGAGCGCCGCCGCGCTGTTCGCGACGTGACGCGTGAGCTGCGAATGGTGCTCCGTGGCCTCTCGGAAGCGCTCGACCTGCTGCCGCGCGAAGTCCGGATCGGAGTCGGCGGTCGCGAGGTGGCTCATCAGTCCCACGACGTTCGCAGGCGGTTCCGGCAGCTCGGCGAACCCCCACCGCCCCATGCCGGTGTCGAGCTTCAGGTGCACCGGGATGCCGTCGGGGATCTCGCCGCCGGAGATCACGAGCTCGAGCCGCGCCTCACGCGCTTCGGCCACGTCGTCCGTCGGGCACATCACGAGAATCCGGGCTTCCGGCAGCTCGCGGCGCAGCTCGACGGCTTCGGCGACGGTGACGACGCAGAGGGCCGACGCTCCGGCCTCGAGCGCCGCACGCCCGACGTCGGTCGCGCCGTGGCCGTAGCCGTTCGCCTTCACGACGGCCCAGAGCTCGCTCCCGTCGAGCACGTCGAGGAGCCGCCGCGCGTTGTGGCGAACCGCGCCGAGGTCGATCGTGATCTCGCTGCGCTGCATACGCCTAGTCTCGCGCGAGAGCCCGCGGCAAGGCCTCGACCACGTCGCTCGCCACGAGGCCGTAGCGCTGCTCGGCCTCGCGGGCCGCGAGCTGCTGCGCAGCGCACGCCGCCGCGGCTGCGCGTTGCGGCTCCATCCCCTTCGCGAGAAACGCGGCCGTGATGCCGGTGAGGACGTCGCCGGTGCCTGCGGTCGCGAGCGACGGAAGGCCGAGCGCGCAGACAAGGACGCCTCCGCCGGGAGCCGCGACGAGCGAGTCCTCGCCCTTGAGCACGACGACGCAGTCGAAGCGCTCGGCGGCTTCTTGGACCGACGCGAGCCTGTGCGCGGCGACCTCCTTCGAGTCGCGGCCGAGCAGCCGGCCGAGCTCGCCCTCGTGCGGAGTGAGCACGCGCGGAGCCGGCCATTCCCCGGGCTCGAGCTCGAAGAGCGCGTCAGCGTCGACGACCGCGGGCAGCTCGACCTCCGCGAGGAGGCGACGGACGAGCGCCTTCGTCTCCTCGGCGCGCCCCAGGCCCGGACCGACGGCGAGCGCATCGGCCTTCGCCGCTGCTTCGAACGCTTGCTCGAGCGGACGCTTCACCGCCTCCAGCACGAGCGTCTCGAGGACGGGCAGCGACTCGGCCGGCGCGGCGATCGTGACGTAGCCGGCGTCGGCGCGTAGGGCCGCGCGGGCGGCGAGCGCCGGCGCTCCGGTCAGGCCGGGCGAGCCGCCGACCACGAGGACGTGACCCGACGTGTACTTGTTGCCGCCTCGCGCGCGGCGCGGCACTTCGGCCAGGATCTCCGGCGTGACGAGCCGGTGCTCGGTCTCAGCCTGCTCCAGGCCGATGTCCGCAACCACGATCTCACCCACGAGGAACCGGCCCGGCGCGACCGCGAGCCCGACCTTCGGGCCGTGCATCGTCACGGTCAGGTCCGCGCGCACCGCCGCCCCGGCGACCTCGCCGGTGGACGCATTCACGCCGGACGGGATGTCGACCGCGACGACCGGAACCGCGGCGGCGTTGATCCGCTCGATGACCTGCGCCGTCTCGTCCCGTGGCGCTCCCTTCAGGCCGGTGCCGAGCAGCGCGTCGATCACGACGTCGGGGCTCTCGTCGACGAGCTCGCGTCCCTGCGCGACCAGGATCTCGGCGGCGATCCGTCCGTCGCCGCCGTTCGCGCCACCCCCCGCGTGAAGCGCGATCCGCCGTGCGTCGGGGAAGCGCCGTATCAGCTCCTCGGCGACGGCCGCACCGGCGCGCTGCATCATCGCGTCGACCTCATGTCCCGCCTCGGCGGCGCGCATCTCCTCGGCGGTGTAGAGCTGATCACCCACCATCGGAGGCGATCGCGACGGCCTGCGCGAGCTCGCGCGAGTGCGTCATCGAGAGGTCGACCGAGCCGACTCCGAGCGAGGCCGCGCGCTCGGCGAGGCGGCCCGACAGCCTGACCGCCGGCTTCGGGCGTCCGACGATCTCGATCTCCTGCCAGGCGAACGCGCGCGCGACGCCGAAGCCGAGCGCCTTGCCGACTGCCTCCTTGCCTGCGAAGCGTCCGGCGTAGCTCTGCGCCGGATTCGCGCGCGAGTCGCAGTACGCGCGCTCTGCCTCGGTGAAGCAGCGCTCGCGGAAGCGGGCGTACCGCGCGAGTGACCGACGAATCCGCTCGATCTCGATCAGGTCGGTGCCGACCCCGATCACGCGATGTGCTCCTCGAGCCACTCGGGGAGGTGCGCGATCGAGGAGACGATCCCGTCCGGCTGGACGCGCGACGCCTCGACTGCGTCCGGCCGGAACTTCCCGGTGCGGACGAGGACGGCGTGCATCCCCACGCCCCGGGCTCCGACGACGTCGGTCTCGAGGTCGTCACCGACCATCCACGTCATCGACGGCTCGGCGTCGAGCGCGCGGCAGGCGGCGTCGAAGTAGGCGGGGCTCGGCTTGCCGAGCACGGTCGCGGTCGTCTGCGCCGCGTACTCGAGCCCCGCGACGTAACAGCCGGAGTCGAGCAGCGGCCCCCGCTGCGTCTGCCACCAGCGGTTGCGGTGGAGGCAGTACAGGTCGGCGTCGAGCTCGAGCTCCCCGAACGCCCGCGCGAGGTTCATGTAGGAGAAGACGAGATTCGTCTCGGGCGAGTCGTCGGCGCCTCCGATCAGGACTGCGTCGGCGTTGTCGCCGACGAGCTCGATCCCCTCGAGGTCGCCGACCAGTGCGTGCATGACCAGTGCCAGGACGCGCTTGCCCTTGAGCGCCTCGACGGCCGCGTCCGCCGTGGTCTGCACCTCCGCCACGTCGAGGTCGATCCCCGTCGACTTGAGACCGGCGGCGAGATCCGCCTTCGAGCGCGTCGTCGCGTTCGTGACGAAGCGCAGCCGGTGCCCGGCGTCGCGCAACCGGCGCACGGCGTCGGCCGCACCCGGCAGCGGCTGGCCGGAGACGTGCAGGACGCCGTCCACGTCGAGCAGAATCGCGGCCATGGCCGCAGACTCTATTCGTGTCACGCGCTCGGTACTTCTTCCGCTGGCGGAAGTGGAGTTGCAGGTCTCGCGCTCGAGCGGGCCCGGCGGGCAGCACGCGCAGAAGTCCGAGACGCGGGTCGTCGCGGTCTTCGACGTCGAAGCGTCGAACGCGCTGACCGAGACGCAGAAGCGGCGCGTGATCGCCCGCGCCGGTCCGGTGCTGCGCGCGGTGGCGCAGGACGAGCGGAGCCAGTCGCGTAATCGCGAGCTCGCGGTCGAGCGGCTCGTCGCGGCGCTGCGCGAAGCGCTCCACGTGGAGCGGAAGCGAGTGCCCACCAGGCCGAGCAGCTCCGCACGCCGGCGCCGCCTCGATCAGAAGAAGCGCCGCGGCAACGTCAAACGATCGCGGCGTCCGCCGGACCCGGAGTAGGCGGCGCCTCGACCTCGACGTGCGGCAGCCACTCGAGCCAGCTCGGCAGGTACCAGCTCAGCTTGTCGAGCAGCACGAGCGTGCTGGGCAGCACGACCGAGCGGATGACGGTCGCGTCGAGCAGCAGCGCGATGGCGACGCCGAAGCCCATCTGCTCGAACATCACGAGCTTGCCGGCAGCGAAGCCGGCGAAGACGACGACGATGATCAGCGCCGCGCCGGTGATGATCCGCGCCGTCGAGCTGACGCCCCACACCACGGCATCCCTCGTCGATCCGGACGCGTCGTAGCGCTCCTTGATTCGGCTCATCAGGAACACCTGGTAGTCCATCGAGAGGCCGAACAGGACCGAGAACAGGAAGAGCGGCACCCAGGCGTCGATCACATGCGTGTGCTGGAAGCCGAACAGACCTGCGCCGTGGCCGTCGAGGAAGACGAGCGTCAAGAGACCGTACGCCGCACCGACCGAGAGCAGGTTGAGCAGCACCGATACGAGCGCGACCACGATCGAGCGGAACGCGACCGTGAGCAGGATGAAGCTGAGCCCGAGCACGAAGAGGAGGACGTACGGAGTCGGGTTCGTCACGGCGTCGAAGTAGTCGACGTTCTCGGCAGTTGTGCCGCCGACGTAGACCGTCGCCCCGCTTCCGGCGAAGACCGACGGGATCACCTGCGCGCGGAGGTTGCGCACCGCACTGATCGCCGGGCCGCCCGCAGCGTCCCCGCCCAGTGGCGAAGTGAGCAACGCGACGTTCTCGCGCGACGACGTCTGGATCCTCCCCGGCCCGAACCGTCCGCCCGCCGCGAGTTGCCTGTCGAGCCGGGCGAGATCGCGGTGAACCTCGGACGGGTTGCCGCCGACGGCCACGATCTCGACGGGCACCGGGCTCTCCACCGGGAAGGCCCGCTCGAGGAGCACTTGACCCTGTTTCGAGGGCAGATTCGACGGCAGGGTGTTGACGCCGTTCGCGCCGATGTGCAAGCCGAAGATGGGCGCGGCACAGGCGAGCATCCCCGCGACCGCGACGGCGAGCCACAACGCCGGCCGGCGTAGCACGCCTTCCACGATCCGCTTCCAGAAGCGACCTTCGGAGGTGTCCGTACGACCGAGGTTCCGGCCGAGGTACGGGACGCGCAGGGAGTTGACGCGGTCGCCGACGAGGCTCAGGAGCGCGGGCAGCAGCGTGAGCGCCGCCGCGACCGAGACGATGCCGACGAGGATCGCGCCGAGCGCGAGGCTCCGCATGATCGAGGTCGGCACGATGAACATGCCGAGCAGCGCGATCACGAACGTGCTCCCGCTGAAGAGCACTGCGCGGCTGGCGGTCGCGCCGGTACGGGCGATCGCGTCCTCCTTGGCGAGCCCGTGCCCGCGCTCTTCGCGATAGCGGGAGACGACGAACAGCGAGTAGTCGATCCCGAGCGCCAAGCCCATCCCCGTGAGCATGTTGACGATGAACACCGAGAGCGTGAATCCGAGCGAGACGAGCGCGACGAGGCCGAGCGCGACGATGATCGAGAGGATCGCCATCAGCACGGGCACGAGGCCGGCGAAGACCGCGCCGAAGACGAGCACGAGGACGATGAGCGCGGCCGGGAGCCCGTAGGCGAGCTCGCCTTTCTCGAGATCCTCTTGCGACTGCTTGCCGAAGTCGTGGTTCGCGGTGTGGTCGCCGGTGATGCCGACCTGGAAAGCGCCGCCGTTCGCGTTCTCGACGACCTGCTCGACCTGCGCCGCTCCGGAGTCGCTCTTGATCCCGACCGATGCGAGCACCGCGTGACCGTTCGGCGACACGGCCACCTTGCGAATCTCGAACACCTGCCCGGTCGCTTGCAGGTCGTGGACGAGGCGCTTGCCGAACGCCTGGAACTGAGGCGAGCTTGCCGCGTAACGAGGCGAGGCGACCACGACCACGTCGCCCTTCCCGTTGGCGTTCTGGTGCGGGAACGCCCGCGCGACCGCGTCCTCGGCCTTCGTCGACTCGGGCTTACCGACGACGTGGGAGTTGGACGTCAGGCCGTGGAGCGAGGTCGCCACGAGCCCGAGGGCGACCAGCACGGCAGCGCCCCAGAACGCGAGCGTCAGCCGTGGACGCGCCGGCGCACCCGCGCGCGAGCCGCTCGGTCAAACCCATGCCGAAGGTTCTACTCGACCGTGACCGTCTTGGCCAGGTTCCGGGGCTGGTCGACGTTGAGGCCGCGCAGCCGCGCGATCCGGTAGGCGAGGAGCTGGAGCGGGATCACCGCGAGCGACGCCTGCAGGAAGTTCGGCGTCCGCGGCACGTAGATCACGTCGTCGGCGTGGTGCTGGATGTCCTCGTTGCCGTCCGTCGCGATCGCGATCACGTGTGCGCCGCGCGCCCGCGTCTCCTGGATGTTCGAGACGATCTTGTCGTAGACGTGGATGTTCGTCGCCACGACGACGACCGGCGTTCCCTCGGCCAACAACGCGATCGGGCCGTGCTTCATCTCGCCTGCGGAGTACGCCTCGGTCGGGATGTACGAGATCTCCTTCAGCTTCAGCGCGCCCTCGAGCGCGACCGGGAGACCGATGTGCCGGCCGAGGTAGAGGAAGAACGGCTCGTTGTGGAAGCGCTGCGCGATCGACTCGATCGGATGGTCGCCGTCGAGGAACTCCTGCATCTTCTGCGGCAGCTCATGCAGCTTGTCGAGGATGAAGTCGATCTCGTCCTGCGGCAGCGTTCGCCTGATCTGGGCGAGCCTCAGCGCGAGCAGGCTGAGCAGCGCCACCTGTGCGGTGAAGGTCTTCGAAGCGGCCACGCCGACCTCCATCCCGCAGCGCGTGTAGAGCGTCGCCTCGGCCTCGCGCGTGATCTGCGTCCCCATCAGGTTCGTGATCGCGAGCGTTCGGGCGCCGCTCTCGCGCGCGAGCTTCATGGCGTTGACCGTGTCGCGCGTCTCGCCCGACTGCGAGATCCCGATCACCAGCGTGTCCTTCGAGAGCACAGGGTTGCGGTAGATCCACTCGCTCGCGATGTCGGGCTCGACCGGGACACGCGCCCACTCCTCGAGGATGTAACGGCCGACGACGCCGGCGTGGTAGGCGGTGCCACAGGCGACGATCACGATCCGGCGCAGATTGCGAACCTCGAGCTCGGTCAGGCCGAGCGCCTCGAGCATGAGCTTGTGGCCCCGAACGCGGTCGCCGATCGTCTCGGCCACGGCTTCGGGCTGCTCGAAGATCTCCTTGAGCATGAACGTCTCGTAGCCGCCCTTCTCGGCGCTCTCCTCGTCCCAGTCGATCTCCTGCCGCTCAGGCGCCTCGACCTCTACGCCGTCGACGAAGAACCGGACGCTCTCCGGTGTGAGCTCGACGATCTCGCCGTCGCGGGGATGGATCACGGTGCGGGTCTCGCTGAGGAAGGCGGCGATCGAGGAGGCAAGGAAGTTCTCCCCCTCGCCGACCCCCACCACGAGCGGCGTCTGGTGCCGGACGCCGACCAGCAGGTCGGGCTGGTCGTGATGGATGGCGACGATCGAGAAGTGCCCTTCGAGCTGTGGGTAGACGCGTGAGAGGGCCTGTACCAGGTCGCCTTCGTACGCCTCCTCGAGCAGGTGGACGACGACCTCGGCGTCGGTCTCGGACGCCAGCGTGTGGCCGCGACCGGCGAGCTGCTCACGCAGCTCCAGGTAGTTCTCGACGATCCCGTTGAGGACGATCGCGAGCCGGTCGGGCTCGCAGCCGGTAAGCGGGTGCGCGTTCTGCTCGGTCACGCCGCCGTGCGTCGCCCAGCGCGTGTGGCCGAGCCCGTGATGCGAGTGGGAGCCGTTCGGGCCGGCGGCCTCGACGAGGTTGCCGAGGTTGCCGACCGCGCGCACGTAGTCGAGTGCGTCGTCTTCGCGCAGGGCGATCCCGGCGGAGTCGTAGCCTCGGTACTCGAGTCGGCGCAGTCCCTCCAGAAGTAGCGGCTTTGCGTCGCGCGACCCGACGTATCCGATGATTCCGCACACGTCCGCTCCTTTCCCCGCCGAGCACAAAAATGCTCCTTGAAAACGCGAAGAGCTCGGCCTCATGGCCCGACCGCAACATCGCGGGCGGGTCAGCCGAGCTCGTGTGTCACCAGGTCGGCGACTTTAGCACAGAGGTCTTCGGCCGCCTCCGGCGTTTCAGCCTCCGCCAGCACCCGGACGACGGGCTCGGTGCCGGAAGGCCGCACGAGGACTCGTCCCGCACCGGCCAGCTCGGAATTCACCTGCTCCACTGCCAGGACGAGACCGTCCGGCAGCGGCCCGCGCCCGGCGCGCGGCAGGTTCCGCATCACCTGCGGGAAGTGCGGCATGACGGCCACCGCCTCCGAGAGGCGACGGCCTTTGAGCGCGCGGCAGAGCAGGAGCCCGGCGACGAGGCCGTCCCCGGTGACATGGCCGTCGAGCCAGATGAGGTGGCCGGACTGCTCGCCTCCGAGGCGCATTCCCTCGCGGCGCAGCGCCTCGAGGACGTAGCGGTCGCCGACGTCGGTGACGACGACGCGGATCCCTCGCTCCTCCATCAGGCGGTGGAAGCCGAGGTTGGTCATCGTCGTGACGGCGACGCCGTCGACCTCGAGGTCGAGCGCGAGGACCGCGAGGATCTGGTCGCCGTCGACCGCCTCGCCTCGCTCGTCGACCGCGAGCATGCGGTCGCCGTCGCCGTCGAAGGCGATCCCGAAGTCGAGGCCGCCCTCGCGAACGACGCCGGCCAGCGCAGCTAGGTCGGTCGCCCCGCAGCCGACGTTGATGTTCGTCCCGTCGGGGTCGTCGCCGATCGCGGTCACCTCGGCGCCGAGTTGGCCGAACGCCTGCGGCGCGAGGCCGGCGTAGGCGCCGTTCGCGCAGTCGACGGCGATGCGCAGCCCCGAAAGATCGGTGCCGAAGCGCTCGAGCACGTGCTCGAGGTAGCTGTCGGCCGCAACCTCGATCCGGTCGATTTCTCCCCCGCCGGGGGCCGGCGCGTCGAGCAGCGCCTCGATCTCCTCCTCGGTCTCGTCCGTCAGCTTGCGGCCTTCGCGGTCGAAGAACTTGACGCCGTTGTACTCGGGCGGGTTGTGCGAAGCCGAGATGACCGCCGCAAGATCGAGGCGCAGCAGCGCAACCGCCGGCGTCGGCAAGACGCCGGCGAGCACGGCTGTCCCGCCGCCGGACGCTACGCCCCGGCCGAACGCGTCCTCCAGCTCCGGGCCGCTGGCGCGCGTGTCGCGTCCCACGAAGACGCGTCCCGAGTCGCACCACAGCGCCGCCGCCTTGCCGAGCCGCTCGACGAGGTCGACAGTGATCGTCTCTCCGACGACACCGCGAACGCCGTCTGTTCCGAAGTACTGCCGCGCCAAGCGCGGGAGGCTAGCGCTTCGAGAACTGCGGCGCCTTGCGCGCCTTGTGCAGGCCGGCCTTCTTGCGCTCGACCTGGCGTGCGTCGCGCGTGAGGAAGCCCTCGCGCTTGAGCGGGATGCGCAGCTCCGGGTTCGCCTCGACGAGCGCGCGGGCGATGCCATGTCGCACGGCTCCCGCCTGTCCCGTGAGGCCGCCGCCGTGCACGCGCACCCGGAGGTCGTACTGCCCCTCCAGGCCGGCGACCTTGAGCGGCGAGACGGCGATCGTCTGCCACACCGAGCGCGGGAAGTAGTCCTCGAGCGTGCGGCCGTTGACCCACGTCGACCCGTCGCCGGGCCGCAGGATCACGCGTGCGACCGAGGTCTTGCGCTTCCCGGTGCCCCGGTACTGCGCGAGCTCACTCACCGAGCGGGCTCCAGCGGCTTCGGGTTCTGAGCCTCGTGCGGATGCTCGGGGCCGGCATAGATCTTCAGCTTCGTGATCTGCTGCCGCGCGAGCCGGTTCTTGGGGAGCATCCCCTTGACCGCGACTCGCAGCACCTCGGTCGGCCGACGGTCGAGCTGCTCGCGCAGCGTGCGGCTGCGCAGCCCGCCGGGGTAGCCCGAGTGGCGGTAGTACCGCTTCTGGTCGAGCTTGTTGCCCGTCACCTGGATCTTCTCCGCGTTGACCACGATCACGAAGTCGCCGGTGTCGACGTGCGGCGTGTACTGCGGCTTTCGCTTGCCGCGGAGCGTGTCGGCGATCTGGGTCGCGAGGCGGCCGAGCGTCTTGCCCTCGGCGTCGACGAGATACCACTCGCGCGTGATCTCTCCCGGCTTGGCGCTGTAGGTCTTCATAGAAAGCGGCGGACACCTGCCCGCCGGCGGCCGATTGTAGCGAAAGCCTGCCGCAATCCCTGCTCGAATGCAGCTGCTCCGCCGTGGGAGGGGTGGCGGACGTACGGCGCGTCCAGCGTGGCGGCCGCGAGCCGTCCGACTCCGATCGCGAGGCGTCCACTCGTCAGCTCCTCGAGGAACGGCGCCGCGGCTCCGACCTCGGCCCGCGTCGGCCTCCGGTTCGAGCTCTCGCCGCCGGGATGGGTCGGCACGACGTTCCAGAGCAGCACCTCGTCGTCGACACCGAGCGCCGCGAGCACGCGGTGCACGATCGTCGCGCTCGCCTCGGCCGGGCCGGTACCGGTGAGCTGGCGCTCCGACGTGAACGGGATCCCGCTCACGCGCGCGCCGCGGTAGCCGGCCGCCTCGCCGACGAGGACGACTCGCGCGTCGGCCTGCGCGCGGAGGTAATCCCGAAGCCGCCCCCGCAGGAGTGACGAGCCGGCGTACTGGTTGTAGGTCTCGCCGATCTCCGCGCCGGCGAGCCGCTCTACGAGCTCCAGCGGTTCCACTGCACGACCTCGTCGTTCGCACGGCGACGCTGGGAGAAGACGCTCGACGCGCGTTCCCACTCGGGATCTTCGGCGGGGTGCCCGACGGTGATGCCGGTCACGATCGTGAGGTCGTCGGGGATCCCCAGCAGCTCGCGCACACGCGCGTCCTCCTCGACCGGGACGCCGTAGACGCCGGCGCCTAGCCCTTCCTCGATCGCGGCCAGCCACAGGAGCATCAGGGCCGCACCCGCGTCGACGTGCCAGAAGGGCACCGGCCACACGACTTCGACCCCGCCGGTCGCCGCGAGCTTGTCGGGCTGGGTGTAGCGGTCGTGGTAGTCCTGTTCGCGTGTCAGGACGAAGATGTGCGCGGCCGCGGTGCGGAACCACGCCTGCGAGCGCTCGTCGTGCTCGGGGTCGACGAGCGCCTCGATCACGTCCGGGTCGTCGACGACGAGCAGCCGCAAACCCTGGCTGTAGCCGGCGTTCGGCCCGCGCCGCCCGGCGCGCGCAATGCGCTCGAGCGTCTCGCGCGGCACGCGCTCGCCGGTGTAGCTACGAACCGCGCGGCGCTGCTTGAGGAGGTCGTAGAAGGACTGCATGTGACTAGTGACCGACGATGTAGTACATCCAGGAGTCGCCGCTGCGCCGGATCCCCCATCTCTTGGCACGACTCGGACCGTGGTACCTGAGCGTGAGACGCGTGAAATGTCCATGTTCGGGTCGGAACGCCACGACCTTGACCGCATGTGCCGTGAACGTGCCGCTCGCACAGCTCGGCGTGCAGTCGTCGATCCAGACCGCTCCGGATCCCGCTGCACGGGTCGCGGTCCAGCTCTGCCACTTCAGATGCCCGGGGTGCTTGATGCCCGTCCCGTCGAAGCCGCCGAGAATCCCAGAACCGTCTCCTGTGTAGAGGATGCTCGCGGGTCTCACCTGCCAGGCCAGGCGGAAGTGTGCGGCGTCTCCCAGCAGGGTGGTGCGTGTGGCAGAGGCTGACGCGACCGGCACGACCAGCGCCAGCAGCAGAACCGTCGTCAGCCCCGCCAGCCTCATTCCCACTCGATGGTCGCGGGCGGCTTCGACGTCACGTCGAGCACCACGCGGTTCACGCCCGGGATCTCGTTCACGACTCGTGCCGAGATCGTCTCGACGAGGTCGTACGGGAGCCGTGCCCAGTCGGCGGTCATCGCGTCGTCGCTCGTGACGGCCCGGATCACGATCGGGTAGCCGTACGTGCGCTCGTCTCCCTGCACGCCGACGGAGCGAACCGCCGGCAGGACCGCGAACGACTGCCACAGCTCGCCGTAGAGACCGGCGCGCCTCACCTCCTCCTGCAGCACAGCGTCGGCCTGGCGCAGGATCTCGAGGCGCTCCTGGGTGACCGCGCCGATGATGCGGATCGCGAGGCCTGGGCCGGGGAACGGCTGGCGCCAGACCATCCGCTCGGCCATCCCGAGCTCCTCGCCGACGCGCCGCACCTCGTCCTTGAAGAGGAGCCGCAGCGGCTCGACGAGCTTCATCTTCATGTCGTCGGGCAGGCCGCCGACGTTGTGGTGCGACTTGATCGTCGCCGCAACGCCCTCGGTGCCGCCCGACTCGATCACGTCGGAGTAGAGCGTCCCCTGCACCAGCCAACGCACGTCCCCGAGCCTGCGTGCCTCCTCCTCGAAGACGCGGATGAACTCGCGGCCGATGATCTTGCGCTTGTCCTCGGGCTCCTCGACGCCGTCGAGCAGCTCGAGGAACCGCTCCTGCGCCTGCACGTGGACGAGCGGGACGTGGAAGTGCTCGCCGAACGTCTCGACCACCTGCTCGGCCTCGTCCTGGCGCAGCAGGCCGTGGTCGACGAAGACACACGTCAGCTGCTCGCCGACCGCCTTGTGCACGAGCAGCGCGGCGACGGCCGAGTCGACGCCGCCCGAGAGCGCGCACAAGACGCGCTCGTGTCCGACCTGCGCACGGATCCGCGCGACCTGCTCCTCGATCACGGCAGCCGGCGTCCAGCTGGGCGGCGCCTCGGCCACGCGAAAGAGGAAGTTCTTCAGGACGTCCATCCCGTGCGGCGTGTGGACGACCTCGGGGTGGAACTGGACCGCGTACAGGCCGCGCTCGGGATCCTCGAACGCCGCGACCGGTGTCGCAGGCGAGCTCGCGACGACGCGCGCCCCCTCGGGAGCGGCGACGACGGTGTCGCGGTGCGACATCCAGACCGTCTGCTCGGACGGCGTATCCGCGAGCAGCCGCGACTCGGTCGCTTCCATCGAGGTGCGTCCGAACTCCGAGACGCCGGTGCGGTCGACGCGGCCGCCGAGCTCGAGCGCCATCAGCTGCGCGCCGTAACAGATGCCGAGGGTCGGCACGCCGAGCTCGAACAGCGCCGGGTCGACGCGCGGCGCGTCGTCGGAGTAGACCGACGACGGCCCGCCGCTGAGGATCAGCGCGTACGGATTGCGGGCGCGCACGGCCTCCGGCGTGATCTTGTGGCCGACGAGCTCGGAGTAGACGCGGCACTCGCGCACGCGCCGCGCGATCAGCTGCGAGTACTGCCCACCGAGGTCCAGGACGAGAACCGGCCGGTCCTCCCGGGCCGGCAGCTCGAGAACCTGGGCCTCCTCAGCGCCGATAGTTCGGCGCCTCCTTCGTGATCGTTACGTCGTGCGGGTGCGACTCGCGCAGCCCCGCCGCCGTGATCCGGACGAAGCGCGCCCGCTTCATCTCTTCGATCGTCTCGGCCCCGCAGTAGCCCATCGCCTGGCGCAGGCCGCCGACCAGCTGGTGCACGACGTGCTGGAGCGGGCCCTTGTAGCCGGTACGTCCCTCGATCCCCTCGGGGATCAGCTTCTCGACGTCCTCGACGTCGCCCTGGAAGTAACGGTCCTTCGAAAAGCCGCGCGCCTTCATCGCGCCGAGCGACCCCATGCCGCGGTACTCCTTGAAGCGCTCGCCCTGGACGAGGATCACGTCGCCCGGCGACTCCTCGACTCCCGCGAGCAGCGAGCCGACCATGACCGTGTCGGCACCGGCGCCGATCGCCTTCGCGATGTCGCCGGACGAGGTCAACCCGCCGTCGGCGATGACCGGGGCGCCTTCGGCCGCCGCCACGCTCGCGACGTCGTGCACCGCGCTGACCTGCGGGACGCCCACCCCGGCCACGATGCGTGTCGTACAGATCGAGCCGGGCCCGACACCGACCTTGAGCGCGTCCGCGCCCGCGTCGAGCAGCGCCCGCGCCGCGCCTTCCGTCGCGATGTTGCCGGCGACCACCTCGACCGCAACCGAGTCCTTGATCCGCGCCACCATCTCGATCACGCCGCGCGAATGCCCGTGGGCCGTGTCGACGACGAGCACGTCGGCGCCGGCAGCGGCGAGCGCCTGCGCGCGCTCGAGCGCGTCCGGGCCGACGCCGACCGCAGCGCCTACGCGCAGCCGTCCCTGCTCGTCCTTCGTCGCCTGCGGGAACTCGATCTTCTTCTGGATGTCCTTCACCGTGATCAAGCCGCAGAGGCGGCCGTCGGCGTCGACGACCGGCAGCTTCTCGATCTTGTTGCGGTGGAGGATCTCCTCGGCCTCCGCCAGCGTCGTCCCCACCGGCGCGGTGACGAGGTTGCGTGCCGTCATCAGCGCCGAGACCGGCTGGGCGACGTCGTTCTCGAAGCGGAGGTCGCGGTTCGTGAGGATCCCGACGAGCACGCCGTCGTCGTCCGTGATCGGAACCCCCGAGACCTTGTAGCGAGCCATCAGCTCGAGCGCCGCGCTCACCGGCGCGTCGGGCGGCAGCGTCACCGGCTCGACGATCATCCCCGACTCGGAGCGCTTCACCTTGTCGATCTCGGCGACCTGCGCCTCGATCGAGAGATTGCGGTGGACGACGCCGATCCCGCCCTCGCGCGCGAGCGCGATCGCCAGGCGCGCCTCGGTCACGGTGTCCATCGCCGCCGACACGATCGGAATCGCAAGCTCGATCGAGGGCGTGAGCCGCGCGCGGGTCGAGACGTCGTTGGGCAGGACGTGTGACTCGGCCGGCACGAGCAGGACGTCGTCGAAGGTCAGGCCTTCGTGGCCGAACTTGCGGTCGAGCTCCAGCAGCCGCTGGACGTCGTCGCCGCTCAGCTCTGCTGCTGCGTGCTCGGTCAAGAAGGGCAGGGTAACAGCGGACCAGGACGCGAATTTGACAATGCGCTAACAGCGCACAGCTACCGTCAACCCGTGCGGGCCCTCCTCGCTACAGCGGGACTTCTCGTCCTCGCCGGCTCGGCGGCCGCCGCAAAACCGACAGCTCACACGCTGCGGAAGAGTGCGAGCGCCACGATCGTCGCTGTCGCGCAGGACGACACCACAGCCGCCTGGCTCACCTTCAGCGCACCGAAGGGCCCATGCAACACGGTGCACCTGCTCTCGCCGGGCAAGCACGACCGGAGCCTGCCGCAGCCGACGCCCGGCAGCACGACCATGACCTGCAACTGGAATCTCGGCGACGGCCAGCCGCAGCTCGCCGTCGCGGCGCGCATCTCCACGGTTCTCTGGACGCTGCACGAGAGCGGCACGCCCAACTTCGATCAGGTCGTCGCCGCCACCGCCGGCGGGCCCGAGCGACAGCTCCTCCGCTTCTCCCACGCGACCGACGGCACGGGCAGGTGGCTCGGCGGCGTCGCCGGAGCAGGCAAGACGCTGGCGTACTCCTGGGACGACGTCGAGTACGTCAACCCGGAGGCCTGCCTCTCGGGCGGCTCGTGCAAGGAGAAGATCGCCGACGGCGGGATCCGCATCGTCACGCGCACGGCCGACACAGCGCTGCCCGGGGCCAAGCCGGCGCTCCAGATCGCCGCCTCCGCCGGGCGCATCGCCTACATCCCCGCGACGACGGTCCACGGCCACAGCCCGTATCCCTCGAACGGCAGCTCGTTTCCCATCGTGGATGCGAGCAACGGGAACGTTCTCGGCCAGCCGTCGGTGGGCGGGATCCCTATTGCGATCGCGCTCTCGCCCCAGATCCTCGCCGTCCTCACGACACAGGGGACTTCCCACGACAGGATTTCCTGGTTCTCGGCGACCGACGGGACGAAGCTCGGCAGCATCCTCGTGTCCGGACTCGCCGTGGCGCAACTCGCTGTGAGCGACCACCTCATCGTGTACCGCGCCGGAGTGAAGTTGCACAGCGTCGCGATCGCGACCCGTCACGTCACAAAGCTTGTGACGACGGGCCAGAACTACATCGGCCTGGCGCTCGACGACGGCCGGCTCATCTGGGGCGAGAACCACAACGGCACCGGTCGGCTTCGCGCGCTCTCAGTCGGCTAGCCCCCGCGCACGAACGAGTCGGAGCAGACGCTCCCGGTGAGCCTCCAGCGCCTCGGCTCCCACACGTCGACGACGACGCGCAGCGGGCCACCCTCGCCGCTGTCCCAGTGCACCGACGTCTCGCCGACGAGCTGTCGACCCGTGCGTGACGTGAACGGGTGATGGCGGGGACTGGCCCGCAACCCCACAAGCTCCGAGTAGCCGAGTGCGCGAAGCCGGTCGATCTCGTCCTGCACCCAGACGCGCGCCTCGTCGAGATCGGGGTGACTACGCGCCTTACGGCCGAATCGCAAGCGGCCTAGGCCTCGACGGGCGCGAGCTCCACGACTTCGACGCCGCCGGCGAGCCGGGCGGCCTCGCGCGGGTCGAAGCGGCCGGCGCCGAGCTCGACGACCGACGCCGCTGCGCAGCCGACCGCCGTCCGCAACGCGTCCTCGACCGGGCGGCCGTTGAACCGCTCGGACAGGTAGCCGGCGAGCAGAACGTCCCCGGCCCCGACGGGCGCGATCGGCTCGACGCGCGGGATCGAGGCGCGGAAGCGCTGCACCCGCCGCTCCTCGCGCACGAGCGCGAAGCACGCGGTCTCCTGGGTGATGAGCACGTTGCGCGCGCCGAGGTCGGCGATCGTGTCGAGCGCCATCACGAAGTCCTCCTCGTCCATGAACTCCTGCCCGACGAGGCTCTCGGCCTCCTGCTGGTTGGGCGAGACGAGATACGGCTCCGCCTCGACGCCGAGCCTCAGCGGCTCTCCTTCGCAGTCGAGGACGCACTTGATGCCGCGGCGGGTCAGGTCGTGGATCGCGTCGGCATAGAAGTCGTTCTCGACGTCGCGCGGCAGCGAGCCGCAAAAGACGACGTAGCTCGCCACGCTCGAGAGGTAGTGGAGCTTGTCGGAGAGCATCTGCAGCTCGTCCGGCCGCACGGCCGGCCCCCACTCGTAGACCTCGGTCAGGGAGCCTGCGGTCGGGTCGACGACGGCGATCGAGGTGCGCGACTCGTCGGAGATGCGGACGAAGTCGCTGAGCATTCCCTCGAGCCCGAGGTCCTCCACGATCCGGTCGCCGGTGCGGCCGCCCGCGAGCCCGGTCGCGACGACGGGCGTCTCGAGGCGCTTCAGCGCCCGCCCGACGTTGATGCCCTTGCCGCCCGCACTCGTGAGGCTGCTCGACGCCCGATGCCGGTGACCGAACTGGAAGTTCGGAACGGTCAGGGTCCGGTCGACCGCCGCGTTGAGGGTTACCGTGACGATCACTGCCGCTGCACGACCACGCCGGAGCGGAGGTTACTGGACACGGATCTTCTCACCGACGCGGAGTGCGGTCGGGTCGATGCCGGGGTTGAGCTGCTCGAGCGTGGCGACACTCGTCTTCGTCTTGACCGCGATGGAGGCCAGCGTGTCGCCGGACTCGACGGTGTAGGTCTTCTTCTGGGTCTGGTGGCGATGCGCGTGGTGCTTCTTGCTCTTCGCGCTCGTGGTCGTCGCCGGCGGCTGCGCGTGGTGCTTGCCCTGTTCGAGCCCGGCGCGGACGACGAGCGCCCCGATCGTGATCGCGGCGAGAAAGGCGATGGGAGCGACCCAGCGCGCGATGCGGTTCCGGTCCACGTTCAGCCCACGAGGAGGACGGCGCGCAGCTCGCCGGCCAGGCGCCCGGCCTCGGCCGCCGCTGCCTCCTGCCAGTCCGCGCCACGATCCGCATAGAGGACGGAGCGCGACGCCGAGACGAGCGCGCCCGCGGGACCGATCGAGAACGCTGCGGCGAGTTGCTCGGCGCTCCCGCCCTGAGCGCCGACTCCGGGCAGCAGGAGCACGGACCGCGGCAGCAGCCGACGAGCCTCGGCGACCTCCTGCGGGAAAGTCGCTCCGACGACTGCACCGACCGACGAGAGGCCGCTCTTACCGACGAGGCCGGCTCCCCAGCGGTCGACGAGGCCGGCGACGTGCTGCCACAGAGGCCGGCCGTCGGCGAGCGGGAGATCCTGAAGGTCGACGCTGCCCGGATTCGAGGTCTTGACGAGGACGAAGACGCCGAGCCCTTCGCACGCGAGGAACGGCTCGACGGAGTCGAGCCCGAGATACGGATTGACGGTCATCGCGTCGGCGATCGGCGCGAAGGCGGCGGCGTAGGCACGGGCCGTCGACGGGACGTCGCCGCGCTTCGCGTCGGCGAGCACGAGCAGCCCGGCCTCGCGCGCGTAGCCGCACACCTCCATGAGCGCCGCCCAACCGTCGGCACCCAGGGCCTCGAAGAAGGCGGCCTGCGGCTTGACCGCCACCGCATGGTCGGCGACGGCGTCGACGATTCCGCGACAGAACTCGACGACGCCCAGGCCTTCCGGCATCAGCGCGGGATCGGGATCGAGCCCCACGCAGAGCGGCGCACCCTTCCGCTCGACGGCGTCAGCGAGCCGATCCCCGAAATGACCCGCCCCGCTCACGCCTATCAGGATACGAGCCGCCCGAGACGAGCGGTCCCCGAGGGCAAAAAAAGAGGCCGCCCGGAGGCGGCCTCTTGATCCTCGGAGGAGATCTGAGTTGTCCTAGTAGGACGATCCTCCGGTCTTGACGGCCGTCTTGAGCGTGCTCCCGGCCGAGAACTTCGGGACGGTTGCGGCGGGGATGTGCACCTTCTCGGTCGGGTTGCGCGGATTGACTCCCGTCCTGGCCGCGCGATTCGCCGTCGAGAACTTCCCGAATCCTGTGAACGTGACCTCGCCCCTGCCCTTGAGCGTGTCCGTGATGGCCTCGAGGAACGCGTCGACTGCCTTGCCTGCATCGCGGTTGGACAGCTGCGCGCGGCGGGCAACCTCCGATACGAACTCCTGCTTCGTCACTCTCTCCTCCAGTCGCTAGATCGCTTGCTGGGCCGCACCGACCCTACCAACTCCGTGTTTGCGGCTCAACCATGCGGTTTTGCGGGGGTTTTCTCCCCCTGGAGCAGGTCTCCTGCCCGAAAGAGGGGCCAGAGGCGCACGCCGTGACCCGCGAGAGCGTCGGCTCCTCCCTCCTCGCGATCGATCACGCAGACCGCCGTTCGGACGACGAGCCCGGCTTCGCGGACCGCCGAGATCGACTCGATGAGCGCTCCGCCGGAAGTCACGATGTCCTCGACCAGGCACACCAACTCACCCTTCTCGTAGGCGCCCTCGAGGCGGTTTGCGGTGCCGTACGACTTCGCCTCGTCGCGGACGATCACGAAGGGGAGCCCGCCGGCGAGCGAGGCGGCGGCGGCGAGCGGTACGGCTCCCAGCACCGGCGCGGCGAGGCGCACGGCCTCCGGCTCGTGCTCGCCGACGGCGGCGGCGATGCGCTCACCGAGCGCGCCGAGGAGGTCAGGCCGCGTCTCGAAACGGAACTTGTCGAGGTAGTAGCGCGAGCGCTTGCCGGAACGCAGCAGGAAGTCGCCCTCGAGGTACGCGGCCGCGACGAGCGCCTCGCGAAGCTGCGCCTCCTTCATCCCCGAGCCGCCGTGACGACCCGCTGGGCGAGCGGCAGCAATCTCGCAGCGTCCTGCGATCCGTCCGCGAGCGTGACGAATGAGCCGTCGTCGAAGTAGAGCTCGATTCGCTCGCGCCTCGAGCCGGCCCAGCGCCTGTACGCGGCGGTGCTCGCGAGCGCACCGGTCGCGAAGCCCGCGAGGGCGACGGCCCTACGTCTCATCGGCCACCGCTGCGAGGCAACGCTTCAGGTCGTAGAAGACGAGGCCGGGCGAGACGCGTCCGCCCGTGACGGCGACGATCGTCCGCTCGTCGACACCGGTCACTGCGAACAGGTCTCCGCCGGCCAGCTCCGCGTGGAGCTGGG
Source organism: uncultured Actinomycetes bacterium (assembly GCA_963794255.1). GTDB lineage: Bacteria > Actinomycetota > Thermoleophilia > Gaiellales > Gaiellaceae > Palsa-739. The sequence goes on from CAWCDC010000010.1 coordinate 572,418, forward strand.
TGACACGACCCTCGTCGCGCCGGTAGCCGGCCGCGCCGTCGAGCAGCTCGCGCACCGAGCGTGCAAGAACGTCGGCCCGGCCCTCCGGCACGCCTACCGAGCCCTGCAGCTCGCCCCAGCCGGTCACCACGGCAGCGGCTTCGATCTGGGGCGAAATCTCGACGAGATCCGCGAGAGCCCGCACCGCCTCCATTGCCGTCGAGGCTATCAGCGAGGATTCAGGTGTGACGATTCGTCGCCGGCAGCTCGTGCACAAGTTCTTCGCCGACCGCGGCACCCACCTGGCCGCGATGGTCGCGTACTTCGCGCTCCTCTCGTTCGTCCCGCTCGTCTTCCTCGCGCTCTCGCTGTTCGGCCTGGCCCATCGCGCCAAGGCGTCCGACTTCTTCATCAAGGAGCTGAAGCACGCCTTCCCCGGGACGTCGGTCGACCACATCATCAACCTCGTCCACCACGTGCAGAACAACGCGGCAGCCCTCGGGATCATCGGCGGGGTCGGCCTGCTCTGGTCGTCGCTCTCGTTCGTCAGCGCGCTCGAGTCGGCGCTCAACATCGTCTACGGGCTGCCGAACCGGCGCTTCTTCCACGGCAAGGGAATCGCGGCGGCGTTGATGGCCGGAGTCCTGACCACCCTCTTCATCAGCCTCGTGGTCGGCGCGTTCGGGGGGAGCGTGCTCCGACACCACCTCCGCTTCGCGGACAGCCACGCTGTCGCCGACACCGTCTCCTTCGGCGCCTCGCTCCTGGGCGTCTTCGTCTTTCTCCTCGTCGTCTACCGCTGGCTGCCGAACACGCACGTCAGCTTTCGGGAAGCACTACCCGGCGCCATCCTGGGGTCGGTCGTGCTCGAATCGTCGTTCCTGGCCCTGCCGTTCTTCGTCCGCCACGCCAGCGTCAACGTCACGCTGCGGACGCTCGGCGGCCCGGCGATCCTCCTGCTCTGGATGTACGTGATGGCGAACGTGATGATCTTCGGGGGAGAGCTCAACTGGTGGTGGCGGGAGCGCCGGCGAGAGCGCTCAGAAGCGCGCGAGTCGCATGAGCTCGGTGGGAGTGCTCCGCCTTCCACTCATTCCCCAGCTCCGCAACCGTCCGCTCCTCGCCGTTCGGAATGAAGATCGGGTCGTAGCCGAAGCCCTCGCTCCCGTGCGGCTCGTTCGCGATCCGGCCTAGCAGTGCTCCCGTGCCGCGCAGCTCGCGACCGTCGGGCGCGAGCAGGACGAGCTCCGAGACGTAGTGGGCGCGCCGGTCCTCCACCCCCTCGAGCTCGCCCAGCAGCTTCGCGACTGCAGGCGCGCCCTCGGGCGCATAGCGGGCCGAGTAGACGCCTGGCCGCCCGCCCAGTGCGTCGACGGAGAGTCCCGAATCCTCGGCCAGCACCCAGCCGTCGGCGTGCTCGCGCCCGAAACGGGCTTTGCTCAGCGCGTTGTCGTAGTACGTATCGCCGGTCTCTGGCGGATAGTCGTCGCGCTCGAGTGGCTCCAGCGTCCAGCCGGGAAGGAGCGCCTCCAGCTCGCGCGCCTTGTGCGCGTTGCGCGAGCAGAGGACAGCCGCCAGGACGAGGGCGTCAGGGGAGCTCAACCGCGGCGGCCTCGGCCTGCAGCGTTGCGATCTCGCCGATCCCTGCCGCGGCCAGTTCGAGGAGCTCGTCGAGCGTCTCCCGCGCGAACGGGTCGCGCTCGGCCGTGGCCTGCACCTCGACGAGACGGCCGTCGCCGGTCATCACGACGTTCATGTCGGTGTCCGCGCTCGAGTCCTCGGAGTAGTCGAGGTCGAGCAGCGGGACTCCCTCGACGACCCCGACCGAAACGGCGGCGACCGAGTCGCGGAACGTGCGCGAGAGGCCGAAGCGGTCGAGTGCGCGCATCGCGGCGACGTAGGCGCCGCAGATCGCGGCGCAGCGCGTGCCGCCGTCGGCCTGGAGGACGTCGCAGTCGAGCCACAGCGTCCGTTCGCCGAGCGCCTCGAAGTCGGCGACCGCGCGGATGGCGCGGCCGATCAGCCGCTGGATCTCGACGGTCCGCCCCTGCTGCTTGCCCCGCGCCGCCTCCCGCTGGACGCGCTCGCCGGTCGACGCCGGCAGCAGCGAATACTCGGCCGTGATCCACCCGCGCCCCTTGTTGCGCAGCCAGCGCGGCACCTCCTCCTCGACCATCGCCGTGCACAGCACCTTCGTCCGCCCCTGCGTGATGACGACCGAGCCGTGCGGGTTCTCGAGGTAGTCCGGCTCGAAGGAGATCGCGCGGAGCTGGTCCGGCTTCCGCCCGCCCTCGCGCGCGCTCACGCCACTGCCTCTTCCAGAGTCGCCACGGTGACGTGCTCGACCTCGCGCACCGGCAGCTGCAGGAACCGGTTGCCGAGCTCGCGGAACGCCTCGGGGTCGCCGGTCGTGAGGAAGCGATACGTGCCAACGCGGTCGCGCTCGTTCTCGATCCCCTTGCGGGCGAGCGTCTCGGCCACCTCGCGCGCCGTCTCTTCGGCCGAGAAGACGAGCGTCACGTCTCGGCCGAAGACGCGCTCGAAGATCTTGCGGATCAGCGGATAGTGCGTACAGCCGAGGATCACGGTGTCGACTCCTTCGGCCTGCAGCGACGCCGCGTACTCGCGCACCGCGCGTTCCGTCTCCTCGCCGTAGGGATCGTCACCCTCGATCAGCGGCACGAGCAGCGGACAGGCGACCGGATGAAAGGAGATGCCGGCATCGAGTGCGTGGACGAGCTCCGCGTAGCGTCCAGCTTCGACGGTCGCCTCGGTGGCGAGGAGGCCGACGCGCCGGTTCCGCGTCGCCTGCACGGCGGCGTGCGCCTCCGGAGTGATGACGCCGACGACCGGCACGGCCAGCTCCTCCTGCAGCCGCGGCAATGCAGCCGAGGTCGCGGCGTTGCAGGCGACGAGGATCAGCTTCACGTCCTGCTGGAAGAGATAGGCGCCGATCTCGCGAGCGAAGCGCCGGATCTCCTCGAGCGGCCGCGGCCCGTACGGCAGGCGTGCATGGTCGCCGAGGTAGACGAAATCCTCGTTCGGCATCGTCACGAGGCACTCGTGGAGGACGGTGAGCCCTCCGACGCCGGAGTCGAACACACCTACAGGACGCGGATCCATTGCGGGCATCGTAAAGGGGCGGTAGCGTGAGCCTCGTGGGTCGGGTGCGCGTCGTCGTTGCCATCCTTGCCGCAGCACTCGTGTGCACCGGCGGAGCTGCGGCTGCGGGGGGCTGGACCGAGGTCACGATCACGGCCTCGGATTCGACCCCGCTCGCCTGCGCGTACATCGTTCCGAGCGGCACCGCGCCGGCCGGCGGCTGGCCCGGCGTCATCCTCTTCCACGGGCTCGGCCAGTCACACACCGACATGGAGCCGATCGGCACGGCGATGGCGCAGTTCGGCTTCGCGTCGCTCGCCTGCGACGCCCGCGGCACCGGCGGCTCGGGCGGCAAGTTCGGGCTCGACGGCCCGACCGAGACGCAGGATGCCCGCGACCTCTTCAACTGGTTCGCCGCCCGGCCGGACGTCTCGAACACCCAGATCGGAGCCTTCGGCCTCTCGCTCGGCGGAGGCGCGGTCTGGAACGCGGCGGTCGCCGGCGTTCCGTTCAAGGCGATCGTGCCGGCCATCACCTGGACGAACCTCGCCGCCGGGCTCAACCCGGACGGCGTGCCGAAGTCCGGGCTCGTCGGGATCCTCTCGCAGGCGGTGCCGCTGTCGAAATGGGACCCGGCCCTGGCCCAGACCGCCCAGACGCTGCTGCAGGGCCAGGTAACCCCGGCGGTCACGAGCTCGGAAGCTGCTCGCTCGTCGCGGTCGCACCTGCACGCGCTGACCGTGCCGACCCTCCTGCTGCAGGGACGGCACGACTTCCTCTTCGACATGGACCAGGCGATCGCCGCGTGGAAGATCCTCGCCGGCCCGAAGCGCCTCTACCTCGGCGACCTCGGCCACGCGCCGGCCACGAACCCGGCGGCGGAGCAGGCCGGCTACGTCGCCGAAGCCACCGCCTGGTTCGGGCACTACCTCGCCGGCGGGCCGGCCCTGGGTTCCGGAGTCGAGCTCGCTCACGATCCGTGGGACGGGACGACGACGGTGTACAAGAAGCTGCCCACGACCCGGAAGGCGAGCGTCACGTTGCCCGGCAAGACGAAGCTCGCCGCAGAGGCGTTCGCGACTCGCTCGGCACGCTTGACCGGCGGCCCGTTCGAGACGTTAGGCGACGCTTTCGTCACGGCTCACTACTCCGCCGCCAAGGGCTGGACTCACCTCGTGGCCACGGTTTCCGTGAAAGGAAGCAAGACGCCCGTCACGGAAGGAGCGGCGCCGGTCACCTCGTCCTCCGGCGTCGTGAAGATCCCGCTCATGGACGAGGCAGTCCTCTTGCCGCGCGGCAAGAAGCTCGTCGTCAAGCTCGGCGCCATCTCGGCGGACGACGTCTACCGCGTCGGCCTCCCGATCTACGCGAGCGCGGCACCGCAGGGAGCCTCGATCACGGTGGGAAGCGCGAGCGTGAAGCTCTCCTTCCTCAAACACACCATCTCCAGGTAGCGCCGCGGTAGCGTCCGCGGCATGGCCGCGACGATTCGGATCGGCACCTGCTCGTGGGCCGACGAGGCGCTCTCGAAATACTTCTATCCACCGAAGCTGCCGCCGAAGGCACGCCTTGCCTGGTACGCCGAGCACTTCGACACGGTCGAGGTCGACTCGACGTTCTACCGGCTGCCGGGCGAGTCGATGGTGCAGGGCTGGGCCGAGCGGACGCCCGCCGACTTCACGATGCACATCAAGGCGTTCGGCCTGATGACGCGGCACCCGGTCAGGGCGGAGGCGATCCCGCCCGACCTCCGCGACGAGATGCCGGTCGACGAGCGGGGCCGCGTCGATCGCCCGCCACGTGAGCTCCGCGGCGAGATCTTCCGCCGCTTCCTCGAAGCGCTCGAGCCGCTGCGCACGACCGGCAAGCTCGGAGGGCTCCTCTTTCAGCTGCCGCCGTACATCGTCTACAAGGAGTCGTCGCTCGACTATCTCGAATGGGCGCGCGAGCAGCTCGGAACCGACGAGATGCTCGTCGAGTTCCGTCACCGCTCGTGGCTCGACGACGAGAACCGGGCCGAGAGCCTCGCGTTCCTCGAGCAGATCGGCGCGGGCTACGTCGTCGTCGATGCACCGCGCTCGGACACGGCTCGGAACCTCGTCCCGACCGTCGTCGCGGCGACGTCGGCGACCGCCTACGTCCGCTTCCACGGCCGCAACCTCGGCACCTGGAACAAGCGCGGCGGATCGGCTGCCGAGCGCTTCGATTACCTCTACTCCGACGAGGAGCTTGGCGAATGGGTCGCGCCGTTGCAGGAGCTTGCAGCGCAGTCGCAGCAGGCGTACGCGTTCTTCAACAACAACGCCACGTCGGAGGATCCGGAGAACCCGCTCGGCCGCGTCGCGCAAGCAGCCACGAACGCGTTCCAGCTGCGGCGACTCCTCGACGTGAACCAGATCGCAGCAAGCGGCGGCACGTGAACGTCCTCTCGATCGTGCACGGCGAGGACGCCGGGCCTGAGCTGTTCGGTCCGCTGATCGCCGAGGCCGGCCACCGCCGCGACGACTGGAGCTTCGAGCAGGGAACGTCGCCGCCTCCGCTCGAGGAGTACGACGCGGTCTTCGTGTTCGGTGGGTTCATGCACCCCGACCATGACGAGCTGTTTCCGTGGTTGCGCGACGAGACCGAATGGGTGCGCGGGCTGGTCGAGCGGCGGATGCCGACGCTCGGCGTCTGCCTGGGGTCCGAGCTCCTGGCGAGGGCGACCGGCGCGTGGGTCGGACGGTTGCCGGTTCCCGAGATCGGCTGGGAAGAAGTCGAGCTCACGGCTGCTGCCGCCTCCGATCCTGTCTTCTCGGCCCTGCCCGCGCGCTTCGACGGCCTGATCTGGCACCACTACGCGCACGACCTGCCCGAGGGAGCCGTGGCACTCGCACACAGCGCGGCGTCGTTGCAGGCGTTCCGCCTCGGCGACGCGTGCTGGGGAGTCCAGTTCCACCCGGAGGTGACCGAGCCGCAACTCGGACGCTGGATCGGCGACGAGAGCGATCCGCCGCCGGATCCCGAACGGCTGCGGACGGAGACACGTGCGCAGATCGGCCGGTGGAACGAGCTCGGTCGCCGCCTCTGCCGGTCGTTCCTCGCCGCGGCCGAGCAGCTGCGTGCCGGCTGACGCGCTCGCGCTGGTTCTGACAGCGGCCGTCCTCCACGCGGGCTGGAACGTCCTCCTGCGCGGGTCCGAGGATGTCGAGGCTCGCACGGCGGTCGTGCTCGCACTCGCTGTGCTGCTCTTCGCTCCTGTCGCTGTGGTGACGTGGTCGGCCTCCTGGTCGGTCGCGCCGTACGTCGCCGCCTCGGCTGCGTTCGAGGGCGTGTACTTCGCCCTGCTCGTCGCTGCCTATCGCCGGCGGGAGCTGTCGGTCGTCTATCCCATCGCCCGCGGCTCGGCACCGCTTTTCGTCCTGCTCGGGTCGGCCGTGGTGCTCGGCCGGCACGTGTCGGCGGCTGCCGCGGCCGGCGTCTGCCTCGTCGCCGTCGGGGTCGTGCTCGTGCGGGGGGTCAAGCGTGGAGCCGAGGGTGTGCTCGTCGCGCTCGCGATCGGCTGCGCGATCGCCGCCTACACGCTCGTCGACAAGGACGGTCTGAAACACGCAGGCACGCTTCCGTACCTCGAGCTCGTCCTCGCCCCGGTCGCCCTGCTCGCCGTCCCGCTTGTCGCGCGGCGGCGCGGGACGGCGGCGCTTCGCGCGCAGTTGACGATCTCGACGCTGGTCGCGGCGGTGGCGTCGTTCACCGCGTACTGGCTCGTTCTGGTGGCGCTGCGCCACGCGCCCGCTCCCGAGGTCGCCGCGGTGCGGGAGACCAGCGTCCTGTTCGCGGCGTTGTTCGCCGGCACGTTCTTACGCGAGCGCGTCGGATTCGAGCGCTTCGCCGGGGCCGCCGCAGTCGCCGGCGGCGTCGCGCTGATCGCGCTGTCCTAGCGCGTTGCTTGACTGGCGGCCGGACGGCGTTCAGGATGCCCCGCGATCGTCGGGGGACTTAGGCGGAAGTTCGGAGGTGGACGGCATGAAGTTCGATGCGAAGCGGTTCAGCACGCTCGACTGGGTGATCGTCGCAGGCGCGGCGATCGCGTTCATCGCGGCGTTTCTGCCGTGGTACGGCGCAACGGTCGGGCCGTTCGACGCGTCGGTGAGCGGCTGGTCGGCCGGTTTCTCGGCGTGGGCGGGTGCGCTGCTCCTGACCGCAGCCGGCGCGCTCGTGGTGCTCCGCCGCTCGGGCGCCTCCATGTCGGCCGTTGGCCCCGTGAATCCGTCGGCGTTCGTGGTCCTCATCGCCGGGCTGGGGTTGCTGCTCGTGATCATCCGCTGGCTGAGCTTTCCCACGTATCACGCCTCCGGCTTCAGCGCGAACGTCGGAGCTCGCTACGGCATCTACCTGGCAGTGATCGCGGGCATCGCCGAGGTCACCGCCGCGGTGCTGGAGATGCGCTCGTCGGGAGAGCCGTTGCCCTGGGCGCGGGCCGAGCACAGCCAAGAGGAGTCCGGGCCGGAGCCCGAGGCGCCTGCCGCGCCCGCAGCCGAAGAGCAGCTGCCTCCGAGCTAGCGCTCGAGCGGAAGCTCGTCGTGGCGGCTCCATTCGTGCCAGGAGCCGGCGTAGTTGCGCGCGCCGTAGCCCGCGGCGCGGAGTGCCAGCGTCGCCAGCGCCGAGCGAGACCCGGAGTGGCAATAGGCGACGACCTCCGTTCCCTCGGGCAGTCCGACGAGCTCACGGACGCGCTCGGGTGAGGCCGGACGTCCAGGCCCCTCGAAGAGCTCTCCGACGTCGAGGTTTCGCGCGCCGGGAATGTGGCCCTGGCGCGGATCGCATTGGTTCCCGCGCCGCCCCGAGAACTCGTCGGGCGTTCGCACGTCGAGCAAGGTCAGCGCCGGATCGCCGAGCCGGTCGGCGAGCTCCTGCCGCGTCGGCAGCGCGCTCGGATTCGGCTCGAGATCGGCGTCCGCCTCGCGCACGGGCTCGAGCTCGACCGCTCCCTCGTCGAGCTCGCCGTCCCAGCCGGCGACTCCACCGAGCAAAATCGCGACCTGCGGATGTCCGGCGAGCTCGGCCATCTGCGCGGCCGGCATCGCACCGACGCCGTCGCCGCGGTCGACGAGCACGAGCCGCTCGCGTCCCGTGATTCCGTGGCGCCGCAGCCGAAGCGCGATCTCGCGGGCCAGCGCGCGCGCCGACTCCTCGTCGGCCGCCGGCGGCGGCGAGCCGAGCACGAGCGGGCGCGAGCCGGCGATGTGGCCGCGCATGTGGGCGTTCGGACCGCGAACGTCGCCCACCACGAGGTCCTCCTCGCCGAGATGCTCGGCGAGCCAGGCCGAGTCGACCACGGCTCTCACAGTGCGGCGACCAGCTCCAGCTCGGCGGCGATTGCGGGCCGCTGCTCGAGCCGCCCGAGCCAGTCCGCAAGCGCGGCGAAGCCGTCGAGCTCGACGCCGAGCATGTCGCGAGCGCGCAGGAACCACGGCACGAGCGCGATGTCGGCCAGCCCGAACTCCGCGCCGCTGAGGTACGGCTGCTCGGCGAGCAGCGCGTCGAAGCGACCGAGCGCCGCGTCGAGCTCCTCGCGCGCGCCGTCCTCGCCGCGCCTGAGCGCGTAGTACGGAGAGGTCAGATCGCCGTCGCGGAAGATGAGCAGCCTGACTGCGGCCCGGTCCGCCGGGTCGGCCGGCAGCAGCGGCGGCTCGGGGTAGCGCTCCTCGACGAACTCCATGATCACCGCCGACTCCGGCAGCGGAGTGCCCTCGTCCTCCTCGATCACGGGAACCCGTCCCGTCGGATTCTTCTCGTAGAGCCAGGCGGGCCGGTCGGAGAGGTCGATCTCGACGATCTCGTGCTCGACTCCCTTCTCGGCAAGGACGATCCGGGCACGTGCCGCATATGGGCAGCGTGCGGCGCTGTAGAGCGTGATCATGGTTGCACCCCCATCACAGTTGCGATCTGTTCGTAGAGCTCCTGGGCAGGCGGCAGCTCACTGGGCGAGGCTGCCGTCTTCGCGACTTCGCGGACGCGGCGCGGGTCGGCGCCGGTCAGCCGGCCGACGACCGTCGCGTTGGCGCCGAGCGCGTAGACGTCGCCCGGCGGTAGCGGTCCGAAGTACTCGGGAACGGACAGGTACTCGTCGATGTCGGAGCCGCGGTCGAAGAGGTCGTAGCGGACGACTGCGCCGCGCTGCACGCCGAGCGAGAGCACGACACCGCCGGTCGTGTAGGAGAGCTCCTTCGCGAGCCTCTTCAGTCCCTCGGGATCCTCGTCGGTTGCATCCGAGCGCACGCGCACCCAGTTCCCTTCGACCGCGACGTCGGGGTCGAGCCGCAGATACTTGGCCGCATCCCGCTTGACCTTCTCGACGTCGTCGGTCTGGACGTGGACGAAGCCAAACGACGGCCCGTCCGCCGGAACGAGGCGCTGCGCAAGCTCGTCGAGACGCGCGGCTACCACGAGCTCGACCGGCTGGAAACCCCAACGCTCGTAGACGGCCCGCGCGTCGCTGTTCGACGCGAGCACGTGGAGCTCCAGCATCTCCAGACCCCGCTCGCGCACGAGGTCTACCGCCTCGCGCATGAGCTCGGCCGCGAGACCTTTGCCGCGCGCGCGGGGTCGCACGTGCAGAAAGTCGAGCTCTGCCGTCTTCGATCCGATCGTCGACACGACCGCGATCCCGTCTTCGTCCGCGAGCAGAACGCCGCCGTCGGCGAGCGCCTTCTCGATGCGCGCGAAGTCGTCGTCGTGGTCCGGGTCGCGCCAGGGCGCGTCTTGGATCTCTCCGCCGAACTCGTCCCAGAGCTCGCGGACGAGCGGCAGGTCGTCGGCAGTCGCTTGGCGGATCACGGGGTCAGGAATTGGGCGAGTAGATAGTGCGCAGTCAGGTTCTGGAACGGCTCGAAGCGCTCGCCCGCCGCGCGGACGTCGATGTCACCATAGAGCGCGCGCACGGCCTTGCGCAGCGCGAGGTCGCCGGCCGGCCACGCGTGCGGGCGGCCGAGGTGGCGTGCCAGGAACCAGTCGGCCGTCCACTCCCCGAGCCCGCGCAGGGCGGTGAGCTGCTCCTTCACGTCTTCGTCCGGGAGGAGCGCAAGACCGCCGAGGTCGAGGTCGGAGCGCGCGAGCCCGACCACGTACTCCGCCTTGCGCCGCGAGAAGCCGAGCGAGAAGAGCTCCTCCTCGGACGCCGCCGCCAGCCGCTCGCGCGTCGGGAACGCCCAGACCCGGCCGACCTGCTCCCCGAACCGCTCGACCAGCCGGTTGCGGATAGCGACGGCCGAGAAGAGCGAGACCTGCTGGGCGGTGATCGCGCCGACCAGCATCTCGAACGGATCCGGCGCGAGCGTGGGCCGGAACCCGGCGAAGCGGACGACGAGCGGAGCCAGGACCTCCTCTCCCGCCGCCCACGTCGAGAAGGCGACGAGGTCGAACTCGAAGCCGAGCAGCGTGCGCACCACCGGCTCGGTCTCGGCGTCGAGCGGCTCGGCGTCGACGCCGCCGTCGGCCGCGGCTATCCGCAGCTCCCTCCCGCCTTCCGCGCGATAGAGCGCCCCGTCCTCCCACACCGTCGCGCGGTCGAGCCCGAAGGCGCGGAAGCGTGCCGTCGTCAGCTCGAGCGAGAACGGCTGCGGAGCCGGGAGAAACAGGTCTAGAGGTGCGAGGTCAGCCCGGCGCCCGAGGCGTCGGAGTCCTCGGCCGCGTCGCCGTCCTGCGCGTTCGCGTACCAGGAGCGCCAGTACGTGCCGTCGTCGAGGCCGCGCGCGAACGTCGTGAGGCGGAGCGGATTGAACGTGTCGCACATCACCGCCAGCTCGTGGGTCTCGTGCATCCCGATCGCCTTCTCGGCGAGCCCGGGCTGCGGCCCGTGCGGCAGGCCCGACGGGTGGAGCGTGATCGAGCCGACCTCGACGCCCTTCCGCGAGCCGAAGTTGCCCGAGACGTAATAGATCATCTCCTCCGACTGCAGATTCGAGTGGTGGTACGGGATCGGCACCGCCTGCGGGTCGAAATCGAGCTTGCGCGGGCAGAACGAGCAGATCACGAAGTTCTGGCCCTGGAAGGTCTGGTGCGACGGCGGCGGCTGGTGGATGCGGCCGGTGATCGGCTCGAAGTCGTGGATCGAGAACGTCCAGGGGTAGAGGTAGCCGTCCCAGCCCACCACGTCGAAGGGGTGGTAGTCGACGACGTACGTCTGGTAGCCGCCGCGCACGCGAACCTTGACGCGGTACTCGCCGGTCTCGCGCACGGTGTGCAGCTCGGTCGGCGGGTGGATGTCGCGGTGGTAGTACGGCGCGCCTTCCACGAGCATTCCGTACTGGTTGCGATAGCGCCGCGGGATCTCGATCAGGCCCGGCGTCTCGAAGACGAGGTAGCGCTGAGGCCCCTCCGGCTTGAAGCGGTAGGTCGTGCCGCGCGGGACGACGACGTAGTCGCCCTCGGCGTACGGCAGGTCGCCGAAGATCGTCTCCAACGTGCCCGAGCCCTCGTGGACGAAGATGACTTCGTCGCCCTCGCCGTTGCGGAAGAAGTAGTCCATCGAGCCGGACGGGCGGCAGAGCGAGATCTCGACGTCGTTGTTCCACATGAGCAGGCGGCGGCCGGTGATCTCGTCGCCGGCGGGCTCGGTCTCGAACGTCTTGAAGTGGAGGTGGCCGTGCTGCTCGGGCACCCACTCCTCGCGCTCGATCGGCTCGAAGCCGGCCTGCTCCATGACGCGGCAGGGCGACTGGAGGTGGTAGAGGATCGACTCGTTGCCGGTGAAGCCCTCGAGGCCCATCACCTCTTCGGTGAGCAGGGTCCCGTTGTCGCGGAACTGGACGTGACGCTTGCGCGGAACGTCGCCGAGGCGCTGGTAGAAGGGCACGGCCGAAGGTTACTCCAGCACTGATCCCTTAACGGCTGCGGCTGAAGCCCGGCTTCCCGCGGCGTCAAAGCACTCCGCGGCGAGCCGCCGCGCGTCCGCTGCCCAGTCTGCTTCGTCACCCGTCAGACCCGGAGCCCGTGCGAACCGATTCGCGGCCTCGACGTAGGCATGCGCCGCATCGAGATGCCGCCCTACGGCCTTCAGGACGAGCGCCCGATCCCACGGGTAACTCGGATCGCCGGGCTCGAGGAGAGCAAGCGCATCGAGAGCATCGAGGAGGATCGCGAGGCTTCGCTCATCCGGCACGTACTCGCGACCGGGATCGGGTCGGCCCCCGAAGAGCTCAGCCTGGAGATCCGACTGGATCGACTCCAGCTCGTCCACGAGCGACTTATCCGGCTCGGCCATCCTCGCCATGAGCTGCGACCACTGCTTCTCGATCTCGTTCGTCATGTGCGTCTCCTTGGATAGCGGCCGCCGAAGCGCCGATAGAGCCGCCGGTCGCGCCGCGAGAGCGCCCCGTACCACTCCTGCCATCGCTGTTTAGCAGCAGCCGAGTGGCCATGCCCAAGAAGCTCATCGCCACGCCGAACGAGTTCGCGCGCTCGATCCTCCACCGCCCCGACCGTACGGGCGAGCCGTCCCCTCAGCTATCGGCCGAAAGAACGAGAGCGGCCAGCCGACGTCCGACGGCCGGCGCGAACTTGAACCCGTGCCCTGAACACGCGGAGCCGACGACAACACGGCCGCGCCGTTCGAGGATGAAGCGCTCGTCCGCCGTCGTCGTGTAGAGGCACGTCTGCGCCTCGACAGGCTCCGGGTCGACGTCCGGGAAGCGGTCGCGCACCCAGGACGAGATGCGCTCGACGATCGCCGGGTCGGGGGGCGCCTTCGAGTTCGGATCCGCTTCCGCACCCGCGTGGTGCGCTCCCGCCTTCAGCCCGTAGACCGGATCGTGGAGCGAGTACATCCCGTGGCCTCCGGTCTCGGCGTCGAGGTCGACGATCGAGGGCGGCGGCGGGCCCGCACGCTTGAAGAAGGCGACCGTCTCGCGTGTCACCTTCACCGGCACGTCGGGGACGAGGTCGCGCACCCACGAGCCGGCCGTGACGACGACGACGTCCGCGTCGAGCTCGTCGGTCGACTCGACGCGCCGGTTCGTCTCGACCTCGACGCCGGCCACTTCGAGAAACGCGTGGCGCGCACGGTCGGCGAAGACGACGCCTGCGTCCGGAACGAAGAGCGCCGACCAGCCGTCAGGGAGGGTCGCGCCGAGCGCGCGCACCTCGTCCCCGTCGAGCAGCCGGTACGGCAGGCCGCACTCGTCGAGCGCGTGCGAGGAGGTCTGGGCCGGGTCGGCGACGAGCTCGATCAGCCCGTAGAGGCCGAGCACGTCGGGGTCGAGGTCTTTCCAGCCTGCATACGCGTCCTGCGCGAAGCGCACCCACTCGACCTCGGGATAGGCGACGCGGAAGATGCGCGTTCGCCCGTGGCTCGAGCCGTGGTCGTGGTCGAGCTCGAACTGCTCGTGCACCGTCACCTCGGCGCCGCGATCGCTCAAAGCCCATGCGGTCGCGCAGCCCATCACTCCCGCCCCGACGACCGCGACCCTCACGTCCCTGGCCGCCTTCGGCTCCCGCCCGGCGGAGCCGGGCTCCGCCGAAGGCTGACGACGCTGGCCGCGCGATCCTTCGTGCGAGACGCTTGGTCGTACGTCATGTACTGCCCTGCGCGTCTCGCACTCGGCTCGCTTGCCAGCGCCGCCCCGGGAACGCGAGGAGACTTCATCGCACGATCAGGTCGCCGGGATAGAGCGCTGTGTTCTCCGCCGCGTGGGCGACGAGCCGCTCCCAGTCGACGCCGGGCGGGGCGCCTTCGTCCGGCGTGGTCACCACGGGACCGAGCGTGAGAGCGAAGTCGCGCTGCTTTGCGCCGTGCAGCTGCGGAGCCACCCACTCGACGAGCGGAGCGAACCCGCCGATCGCGCCGTCGGCGCCGATGATCGCGGCGACGTGCTCGACCGGCTCGGCTCCGGACACTCCGGGGTCTTCGCCGTCGGCCTTGATCGCGGCCGGATTGGCGAAGACGAAGTCGCCGGCGTAGTCGAAGATCCGCACCGACGGCGGATGCAGCACCGGCGTGCGGAAGACGACGTCGGCGAGCGGGTACTCCGCATGTTCGCGCGCCGTTCCGCCGCCGGTGAAGAACGCCTGCAGCGTCTGCGCGGCGAGCTGGATCACCGTCTCGCCGTCGATCCGTCCCGGCCAGCCGCGCTCGAGCTCCTGGTCGCGCGGCGAGAACATGCAGAGCTTCATCGGGGCTCCGTGTGCACGACGACGTCGGCGATCTCGGGCCGCTCGCGCCGGATGAGCTCCTCGATCCGGCTCGCTTCCGCATGCGCGGCGGCGAGCGTGCCGGCATCGAGGCGCAAGGTCAGGTAGGCGACGAGGCCGTCACCGGTCTCGACGAAGCGCAGCTCCGACGGATCGACGCCGAGCTCGTCGCGGACGATGCGGCTCACGGTCGCGGCGTCCCCTGCAACCTCGGTTCCCGCCGCCTCCTCGTCGAGCGGCTCGAGGTGCGTCTGCACCGACGAGACCTCGGGAACCGCGCGCTCGATCGCGCGCTCGACCTGCTCGGCGATCGCGTGTGCTTCCTCGAGCGAGAGGTCGCCGGGCAGCTTGAGGTGCAGGGAGAGCTTGGTGCCGCCGTCGACCGACAGAACCGAGACGTTGTGCACCTCGCGAACGCGCTGGACGTCGAGCGCCGCGGCGAGCGCGCGCTCGCGGACGTCGGCGTCGTCGGGCCCGGTCGGCTCGACGTGGACGACGACGTCCGCTTCAGGCAGCGCCGCCTGCACCGCGCGCTCGACCGCGTCGGCCGCCGCATGTCCCTGGCTGACCGCGGCGCCGTAGTCGACTCCGATCACGACGTCGGCGAAGAACCTTCCCGCCGCCTGCCGCATGCGCAGCCGACGCAGCTGCACGGGCGGCCGCACGCCGACGATCGCCTGGCGCGCCGCCTCCTCGGCGTCCGCCGGAGCGCGGTCCATCAGGACGTCGACGTTGCGGCGCATCAACCGGGCGGCCGCGAGCAGGACGAGGGCGGCGACGAACAGCGCGGCGATCGCGTCCGCCCCCGGGTAGCCCGCACGCACGAAGAGCAGACCGACGAGCACCGCGAGCGAGCCGGCGAGGTCGCTGCCGAAGTGCACGGCGTTCGACGCGAGCGCCGGGCTCGAGTAGGCGCGGGCCACGCGCCATGAGGCCGTCGTCCGGGCGAGGTCGATGCAGATGACCACGCCGATGACCAGGAACGCGTACCAGGTCGCGTTGACCGGCGAGCCGCCGTCGACGAGCCGCACGATCGCGCGCCAGGAGATGAAGGCACTGGCGATCACGAGGATCGCGCCTTCGGCGAGCGCCGAGAGGTGCTCGGCCTTGCCGTGCCCGTACTGGTGTCCCGGATCGGCAGGCCTTACGGCGACGCCGACGGCGAAGAACGTGAGCAGCGCCGCAATGAGATCCGTCCCCGAATCGGCGGACGCCGAGACGAGGGCGAGGCTGTGGGTCGCGAGGCCGGTACCGAGCTTGAGCGCGATGAGCGCGACCGCTGCGACCACCGACCAGAGCGCGGCTTTCCGCAGGGCTTCCACGCCGGGAAGCGTACGGCCAGGCTCAGTCAGGACGCGATGGGTTCCGGCGGCCAGATCAGCGCATCCTGGCGGAACGCGAAGTGGCAGCTGTGCGGCGCTCCGCCGAGCGTGAACGGCACGATCGAGGAGAGCTCGACCTCGGCCTCGGCCGGACTGAGCAGCCAGCGGTCGTGGTGCATCTCGGCGCTCGCGTCCGCCGAGAAGAGGCGGTAGCGCTCGGTCAGGAACCACTCGAGCGAGCCGAACTCCGCGTGGAATGTCTCGCCGTTCGCCCGGTATTGCGCGGCGAAGACGCGGCCCGGCTCGCCGAGCCGCACGCACTCCACCTCCTGCCACTCGTCCGCAGGCTCCAAGCTCATGCGCGCGTGGAAGGCGGGCACGTGGTAGATCCGCCGCACGCCGAGTGCGGCAAGCCGGCTCGAGGCGTCGATGCTGAAGAACCAGACGCCCGGCAGGCCGTCAGGCCCGCGGACATAGGTGCGGACGTTGAGCTGCAGAAACGACGAGATCCCCGGCACAGGCAGTGCCCCGCGCGCCCGCAGCGCGCGCACGCGGAAGAAGACGATCGAGAGCCACGCGCTGCCATCGCACTCCTCGATCTCGAGGTCGTCGGGGATGCGCGGACGCAGCTCGGCGGTCGACACCGGCCAATGCGCCCAGAAAGTGTGCTCCCACGTCTGGCCGAGCGTCCAGCGGCTCTCGGGCAGCGGGAACGGACGGTGGCCGACTCGGCGCAGCGCGCGTGCCTGCCGGCTCGCCGCCCTCGCGTCGTCGAAGAAGTCCGTTGCCTCTCCTAGAGGTTCCCGCGCAGCGCCTGCTCGCGCTCGATCGCCTCGAACAGCGCCTTGAAGTTGCCCTCGCCGAAGGTCGTCGCGCCGTGGCGCTCGATCACCTCGAAGAAGACGGTCGGCCGGTCCTGCGCCGTCTTCGTGAAGATCTGGAGCAGGTACCCGTCCTCGTCGCGATCGACGAGGATCTTGTGCTCCTGCAGGATCGGCCAGTCCTCGGCGATCTCGCCCACGCGGCCGGGCGCATCCTCGTAGTACGAGTCGGGAGTGTCGAGGAACACGAAGCCCCGCGCCTTCATCGCTTCGACCGTGCCGACGATGTCGGTCGAGGCGAGCGCGATGTGCTGCGCGCCGGCGCTCCCGTAGAAGTCGAGGTACTCCTGGATCTGGCTCTTGCGCTTGCCTTCGGCGGGCTCGTTGATCGGGAACTTGACCTTGCCGCTGCCGTCGGCCATGACCTTCGACATGAGAGCCGAGTACTCGGTCTGGATGTCGTCGTCGCCGAAGTGGATGATGTTCGTCATCCCGAAGACGCGCTCGTAGAACTCGACCCAGTAGTCCATCTTGCCGAGCTCGACGTTGCCGACGACGTGGTCGAGGTTCAGGAGGCCGACGCCGGGATCGGCGTGACCGTTCTCCGAGACCGAGACGTACCCCGGCACGAACGGACCCGCGTAGTCGGCGCGGTTGACGAACGTGTGGATGGTGTCGCCGTAGGTCGCGATCGCCGAGCGCTCGACCGAGCCGAACTCGTCCTCGTCGCGCCGCGGCTCCATGACGCTCTCCGCGCCGCGCGAGACCGCCTCGCGGTATGCCTGCGTCGCGTCGGGAACGGTGAGCGCGATGTCGCGGACGCCGTCGCCGTGCTTCGCGTGGTGCTTCGTGATCTCGTGCTCCTCGCGTAGCGCGCTCGTGACGACGAGGCGCACGTCTCCCTGCTCGAGGACGTAGGACGCGCGGTCGCGGACTCCCGTCTCGGGGCCGGCGTATGCCGTGCGGGTGAAGCCCATGGCGTGCTCGTAGAAGTACGCCGCCTGCTTTGCGTTGCCGACCCAGAGCTCGACGTGATCCCAGCCCCCGAGCGGCATGAAGTCTTCGGCCATACGCCGATTATGCCCGCGCACTCAGTCGACCGTGGGGACTCGCGCTGGTATCTGGCGCCCGACTCGCTCGTAGGCGATGCCCGCGAAGATGAGCAAGCCGCCGGCGATCTCGAGCCCGTGGATCGACTCCGAGAGGATCAGGAGCGCGAAGAGCACCCCGAAGAACGGCTGCATGTTGTTGAAGATCGAGGCGCGCGCGGCTCCGACCCGGTCGACGGCGGTGAACCAGAGGATGTTCGTGAGGAACAGCGGCCCGATCACCGCGTAGACGAAGCCGAGCCAGACCGCCCCGGAGAAGGAGAAGTCCTGGCGGCTGATCTGCGGGATGCTGACGAGCGCGAGCGGCGCCCAGCCGATGGCAAGCACGACCGCGCTGATCCGGTACGGCGAGTAGCGGCGCATGAGCGGCGCGATCGCGATGGTGTAGGCCGCCCAGGTGACGGCGAGCGCGATCGCGAGCAGGTCGCCCTTCCAGCCCGAGACGAGCCCGCCTCCGGCGCCTGCCGCGATCAGGGCGACGCCGGCGAAGGTCAGCGCGGCGCCGATCCAGAACGAGCGCTCCAGATGCACGCGCAGGAAGACGATCGAGATCAGGCCGACGAACATCGGGCAGGTGCCGAAGAGGAGCGAGACCGTCGAGGCGTGCGCGAACTCGAGGCTGTAGACGAAGCAGAGCTGGTTGAGGAAGATCATCGCCGCCGCGATCCCGACGTAACGCCAGTCCTCGCGTGCGATCCGGAACGAGCGCTCGCGCAACCAGGTGTAGATCCAGAAGATGGTGATGGCCGCGAAGTAGCGGATCGCTGCGTAGGCGAGCGGCAGCCAGCCGTGCTCGAGCATGTACTTCGTGACGGTGACGTTGAGCGCCCAGAGCAGGACGGCGCCGAGCAGCATCGCGTCCACGACAGATAGGCGCCGCACGTTCTCGAACGTACCTTCGTTAGGCTCCGTCGCGATGCCTGAGCCGACCTTCGCCGACGTCGACGAGCTCGTCGGGCCTGCGACGCCGCACTTCGCCTACCAGCTCCGCGCCCGTGTGCGCGAACTCGTCGCCGATCTGCCCGAGGAGCACCCGGTGTGGCAGTACGCGGAAGAGAAGATCGAGCTCCTCGACCGGCTCGGGTACGCGTCGTCGAAGGCCGACGACAGCCGGCGCGAGCCGCGCTCGCGACCCGGCTGGAGCGAGCTGCCGAGCTCGGCGCCCGCCGACGAGCCCCTACCGCGATGAGCCTCGAAGGGTCCTCGGTGCTGGTCACCGGGGGGACGCGCGGGATCGGCCGGGCGATCGCGCTCCGGCTCGTGGCCGACGGCGCGGCTCGGGCGGTGCTCGGCTACATGCGCAACGACAAGGCGGCCGAGGAGGCGGCAGCTCTCGTTCAGGAGGCGGGCGCCGAAGCCGTGCTCGTGCGCGGCAACGTCGCAGACCCGCGGGTGGTCGAAGAGCTCGCAGCCGGCGGCCCGTACCGCGTCGTCGTCCACAACGCCGCCACGGGCGTGATCCGGCCGGCGCTCGAGACGGAGGACAAGCACTGGGACTGGACGATGGCCGCGAACGCGCG
This sequence comes from uncultured Actinomycetes bacterium, assembly GCA_963794255.1. Lineage (GTDB taxonomy): Bacteria > Actinomycetota > Thermoleophilia > Gaiellales > Gaiellaceae > Palsa-739. The sequence continues at coordinate 591,440 of CAWCDC010000010.1, forward strand.
CGCTCTGCTGTCGCTCGCCCGCGCTACCGCGCCGGCGATGGACGAGGGCGGGGCGATCCTCGCGATCTCGAGCCTCGGCTCGCAGCGCGTCCTCCCGAACTACGTCCTGATCGGCACGTCGAAGGCTGCGCTCGAGGCGGTCGTCCGCTATCTCGCCGTCGACCTCGCTCCGCGTGGGATCCGCGTCAACTGCGTCTCCGCAGGCGTCGTCGACACCGAGGCGCTCGACTGGTTCCCGAACAAGGAGCAGATGCTCGCTTCGGTCAAGCGCACGCCGGCCGGGCGGCTCGTCGAGCCCCAGGACGTGGCGGCTGCCGTCTCCTTCCTCTGCTCGCCCGACGCCTCGATGGTCTGCGGGCAGACGCTGGTGGTGGACGGCGGCTACTCGCTCGGTGCGTGATGGAGCCGACCGAGGAGAACATTCGAGCGTGGGACGATGCGCACCGCGCCCGCGCCGAGCCGGTGGCGCTGCCGTCGAGCGTGCAGCGGACGCTCGGCGACCTGAAGGGCAAGCGCGTGCTCCATCTCCATTGCGGCACGGGCGAGGCGACGGCGGCGCTCGCCGAGCTCGGCGCCGAGGCGACCGGCATCGACGCACGGCACGGGGCGCTCGAGACGGCTCGGGAGCGGTGGCCGAAGATCCTCTGGGTCGACGGAAACCCGCAGTCGCTGCCGCGGCAGTTGCGGCGCGGCCGCTTCGACCTCGTCTATTCGGGCGAGGGCGTGCTCGGCCATCTCGACGACCTCGACGGCTGGGCGCTCGGCATCGCGGCGGCGCTGCGCGAGACCGGCGAGCTCCTCGTCTTCGACGATCACCCCGTCGCCGACTGCGTCGACGCATTTCTCCGCTGGAAGAGCGACTACTTCCGCGACCCGGCAGATCCCGACCGGCTGTGGCGGCTCGGCCAGGTCGTGAGCACGCTCGCGCGCGCGGGTCTGCGGATCCAGGCACTCGAGGAGTATCCGGGCGGAATCTCGCGCCGAGGCCACGACCGCCGCATCCCGGCCACGTTTCTCCTCTACGCGCGCCGCACCGGCTAGCGTCCGAAAGCGTCACGTCCTAGGTCGCCACGTCCGGTGTCTGACACCGAATACCTGGCCCGTCCGGACGGGTCGATGCTGCTTCTTGCCTTGATCACGCAGCGGACCCGTCTTCAATGGACATGGCAGGTGTCTGACACCTAGACATGGCCGGACAGGCGAGCGAACGCCTCGTCGAGCTCGGCGTCGGTGATCCTCAGCGGCGGCGCCGCCTGGATCAGGGAACCGTCGAGGCCGGCCGGGACCACGAGGACGCCGCGCTCCAGCGCCTCGTCCGCATCGCCGTCGCGCGCGCGCATGAGACCGCGTCCGTGCCAGCCCTCGCGCTCGAAGCGCTCACCGGCCGCACGCACGCGATCGAGCAGCTTCGGCACCTCTTCGAGCACGACGAGAGCGGCGGCACACGCGAGCGGGTTGCCGACGTGCGTGTGCGTGTAGACGTCCTCGGGCCCGAGCTGCCACACCTCCTCCAGGCCGTCTCGGTAGAAGAGCGCAGCCGACAGCGGCAGCCCGCCGCCGAGCGCCTTGCCGACGCACAGCACGTCCGCAACCTCCTCGCCCGGCCACATCTCGCCCACCCGCCCGAGCCCGCAGAAGATCGAGTCGACGACGAGCAGCGCGCCCGCGTCGTCGCAGCGGCGGCGCAACGTCTCGAGGAACCCGTCCGGCGGAACCCGCGAGCCCGCCCTCCCCTGCACCGGCTCGACGATCACGCAGCCCGCGTCCTCGGGCAGCGGCCCGGGATCCTCGCCGTACGCACGCCGGTGCACCGGCCCCGGCAGCCACGGCGCAAACGGCTCGCGAAACCGCTCGAAGCCCGTCGCCGCGAGCGCCAGCAGCCCGGTGCCGTGGTAAGCGCCTTCGAACGCGACGATGCCCGGCTTCCCGGTGGCGAGCAGCGCGGTGCGGAGTGCGATCTCGACCGCATCCTCACCGCTGACGCCGAGCTTCGCCGGCCGCGGCAGCGCCTCGCGTAGGCGCACCGTCACCTCGGCGTCTGCGAGATCGCCGAGCGCGTGCACGACCTCCTGCTCGCGCCAGGCCTCGAGGATGCGCGGATTGCGGTGACCGAGCGCCGCGACGCCGAAGCCGCCCGTGAGATCGAGGAGTTCGCGCCCGTCGGCGAGCGTGACGCGGCAGCCCTCGGCCCGTGCCCAGATCACCGCGGGCCGAGGCGGAGGACGCGGCCGGCCGTCGCCTTGGCGATCGTCCCTGCCATCGCGGGATTCTCCTGCAGCCGGCGCAGCGAGTAGCCGTACCAGTGCTCGCCGAATGGGACGTAGACGCGGAGCCTGTGTCCCTCGGCGACCAGCTGGTCGCGCCGCTGCTCACGTACGCCCAGGAGCATCTGGAGCTCGTACTCGAGCGGCTGGAGACCCCGCTGGCCGATCCGCGCGAGCGTCTCCCCGAGCAGCCACTCGTCGTGGGTCGCCACGCCGACGTAGCACCCGGCGTCGAAGAGCGCATCGAGGCAGCGCAGGAAGTTCGCGCGCACCGTCTCGTAGTCGGTGAACGCGATCGAGCCGGGCTCGAGGTAGATGCCCTTGCAGATCCTGACGCTCGGCCGCAGGTCAGCCAGCGCCTCGATGTCGTCGAGCGTGCGGCGCAGCCGCGCCTGCAGGACGACGCCGAAATTGTCGTGGCCGTCCTCGCGCAGCTCGCGGTACAGCCGCAGCGTCTCGTCGGTCGTCGACGAGTCCTCCATGTCGATCCGGACGAAGTTGCCGTAGCCCGCCGCCGTTTGCACGACCTCGACGAGGTTCTCGCGGCAGAGCTCGTACGAGAGGTCGAGGCCGAGCGCGGTGAGCTTGACGCTGACGTTGGAGTCGAGGGCCGCCTCGTCGATGGCGGCGAAGACGTCGCGGTACGCCTGGGCTATGGCGCGCGTCTCGTCCTCGCGCGTGATCTCCTCGCCGAGCACGTCGACCGTCGCCATCCTCCCGCCGTCGTTCAGCTCGCGGACGCAATCGACGGCCTCGGTGAGTGTCGCCCCGGCGATGTAACGGGAGGAGAACAGCTGCACAACGGGCTTCGGCACCGCCGGCAGGAGGCGGACGAGGGCGGAGTCGAACAGCGACACGGGCGGCGCGATTCTATGCGGCTGGCGCCGCGCGGCTCACGACTCGCGCATGAACCCCTGGCGTGCGGCGCTGACGAGCGCCACCGCCTCGGGGAAGAGGACGCGCATCGCGTCGCGCAGTGCGACCGCCTGCTCGTCGACGCCGCCCTGCGGCTGCACCTGCTGCAGCGCGGCGGCGGTCAGCTCGACGGCGGTGTTGAGCGTGAGCGTCGCGAACTGCTCGCGCTGAGCTTCCTGCACGCTCTCGGCCTGGTGCTCGGCGAACTCGCGCAGGCTGCGCATCAGATCCTCGGGGTCACCGCCGAGGGGGAATCCGAAGCCGCCGCCTTCCATGCCGCAAGGGTAGCCGTGACGGCTAGGTCAACGGCAGCTTGTAGTGGCGCTCGACGTCGTCGCTGAGCCCCTCGACCGCGGCCATCGCAGACTGCATCGCCGCGGCGAACGGCGACGGGCCGCTCTCGCCCAGTGCCTGCTCGAGGCGCCGCGACGCCGAGCCGATCGCGTCGAGATAGGTGCCGCTCGCGAGGCGCGGCTCGGGCTGGAGTGTGTCGGCGAGGAACGCGGCGGCTGCCTCCGCCTCCTCGATGCCTTCCGGGTTGTCCGTCGCGCGGAGCTCGGCGAGCCGGGAGCGGAGCTCTGTGAGGTCTCCGCCGCCCGCGGATTCCTCGGCCACCTCGCACAGAGCGGCGAGCGAGGCAGCCTCCCGCGCGAGCCTCCGCTCTGTCAGCGGCTGCGCGTCGTCGCCGAGCGCGAGCCACGAGTGGCCCTCCGCCGACTCGAACGCGCAGAGATACACGCGGCGGCCAAGCGTCTCGGTGGCGAGCACGCCCGCGACCTCTTCTCCCGGGCCGGCGAGGCCCGAAGCGGCGCTCGCGATGCGTCCGACGTCCTCGGCGACCGTCATGCGGCCAGAATACGGTCGTGGAAGCTTCCACCCGGACGCGGCACGCACGCGAGCTGTTCGCACCGCTCGGTCCGACCTACGACCGTTACGCGCGGCTGCTCTCCTTCGGACAGGACCCGCGCTGGCGTTCCTTCCTCGTCTCGCGGATCCCACCCGACGCGCATCGCGTGCTCGACGTCGCCAGCGGAACCGCGGCAGTGGCGATCGAGCTCGCGCGCGCCGAGCCGGCCCGCACAATCGTCGGCGTCGACCAGAGCCCCGAGATGCTCGCGGCCGGAAGCGAGCGAGTCACGAGCGCGGGTCTCGGCGAGCGAATCGAGCTGCGCGAGGGACGCGCCGAGAGCCTCCCGTTCGCCGACGGCGAGTTCGAAGCGCTCACGTTCACGTATCTCCTCCGCTACGTCGACGACGTTCCCGCGACGTTGCGCGAGCTCGCCCGCGTCGTCCGGCCCGGCGGAACGATCGCGATGCAGGAGTTCGGCCTCCCGCGCAGCGTCTGGCGTCCGCTCTGGGAGCTCTACGTGCGAATCGGCCTGCCCGCGGCGGGCGCGCTCGTCTCGCCTAGCTGGGGCGGCGTCGGCCGCTTCCTCGGCCCGAGCATCCGGGACTTCTGGGGTGCCTGGCCCGAGCCGAAGCTCCTCGACGCGTGGCGTGAGGTCGGCATCGCCGACGTGCGCGCCCGGCGAATGAGCGTCGGCGGCGGGATCGTGGTCTGGGGAACGCGCGCGTGACGGAGGCGAGGCCGCGGCCGGCGTTTTACGCGCTGCGCCCGGGCGGCTGGCGCGACTACGTGACGCTCCTCCACCCGCCGTACACACTCTGGAATCTCTCGTACGTTGCCGTCGGCGCCGCACTCGCGCCGCGCATGGACTGGCCGCTGCTCGGCTGGACGGCGCTCGCCTTCGCGCTCGCGCTGGGGGTGGGGGCGCACGCGCTCGACGAGCTGAACGGACGGCCGCTCCAGACCCGCATCTCGTCACGGATGCTCGTCGCCCTGGCGGTGACCTCGATCTCCGCCGCGGCCGCCATCGGAATCGCCGTCGCGATCTCACGCACGCTCTGGCTCCTGGTCTTCGTCGCCGTCGGGTCATTCCTCGTCGTCGCCTACAACCTCGAGCTCTTCGGCGGCATGTTCCACACCGGGTTCTGGCTCGCCGCGACCTGGGGATCCTTCACCGTGCTGACCGCGTACTTCGCGTCTGCGCGAACGCTGAACGGCGCCGCCTTTGCGGCCGCGGCCTATGCCTTTGCCGCGCTTCTGGCCCAGCGGCGGCTCTCGACGCAGGTACGGCTCGTCCGCCGCCGCGTCGTCGCCGTCGAAGGGACGATGCAGCTCGACGACGGCTCGACGCTGCCGGTGGACGCGGAAGCGCTCGCGGGGGCACCTGAGGCGGCGCTGAAAGCTCTGGTCGTCGCAAGCGTGCTCGTTGCTGTCGCGCTGCTCCTGTTCCGCGCCGGGTAGCTCTACACTCAGGACGGTGGGGCTGACGACACTCGCCGATCTCATCTTCGCCGGGGGCGTCGTGGTTGCTGCGCTTGCGCTTGCGGGAGCTGCGTTCCGCCGCGCTTCCTCGTCCCTGCTCATGGCTGCGTTCGTGCTCGAGACCGTGGCGGCCGTCGGCGTCTGGGTCGCGTTCGCCCTGCGCCACGACCGGTCGCTGGCAGTCGCGGCGGGCGGGCTGACGGCGTGCGCACTCGCAGCCGGAGCCGCGATCCTCCTCCGCGGCGCGCTGAAACGCGTCGCGGCGACGGACGCGCGACTCGCCGAAGCGCAGGCGGACCTCGTCGCCACCGTCGAACGGGAGAAGAAGACGCTCGCGAAGGAGGTCGAGCTCACGCTCGCGCGCGCCCGCGCCGATTCCCGCTCGTTGCTCGAGCAGCAGGAACGCCAGATCGCCGAGGAGCGGCGCACGCTCGTCGCCGAGCGCGAGCACGACGCGACGGCAGCTCTGGGCGACAAGCTGACCCAGGTTCAGGCACAGACGGAGCAGCGACTCGCGGGCTGGTCGCAGGACCTCGATCGGATCGCCGACGCGACGAAGCTGCGGATCGCCGAGCTCGAGCAGCGGCAGCAGCAGCTGTTGCGTGAGATCGAGCTGCGGCTCACCGCCGACGCCGAGCGGCTGTCGGCCGAGAGCGAGGAGCAGCGCACGGGCGTCGCGCGGCTGCGGGCCGAGCTCAACCGCACGCTCGACGACGCCCTCAACCTCGTGCGCAGCGAGCTCGAGACGCATGCGGCCGACCGCCGCCGGGCGCTTCACGAGCTCGAGAATCGAATGGCCGGCCGCGAGCGCGCGTTGACCGAGCAGGCGCAGCGAGAAGAGGCCGACGCGATCCAGCGTGTGCGTTCCGGGTTCGAGGATCTCTCGCGCCGGCAGATCGAGCAGCTCGAGCGCGCGGTCGACCGCGCGGTGGCCTCACACGCCGAGGAGGCTGCTCAGCGCTTCGCGCAGCTCGTGAAGTCGTCACGGGAGGACGCGGCCAAGCGCCTCGCACGCGAGCTCGACCGCGCGGTGAGCACCTTTTCGCGTGAGGCCGAGACCGTGCTCGCGGAACGTCTCGCGCACGTCGGGGATGCCGGGGCGCAGCGGCTCGAGCACCGCGTCTCGAACGTCTCGAACGAGCTGGAGCGCCGGCAGGACGAGCTCGTCGCCGCGCACGACCTGCGGCTCGGCGAGCTCGAGGCGGAAATCCGCCGGAAGATGGACGATCTTCGCGCCGACATCGAGGCGGAGCGAGGGGTGCTCGAGGCGCGCCTCGAGGAGCTCCTGCGCCGTGTTGGCTCGGCCGCCGCCGTCCGCGGTTCCTGAGCGTTCCTAACAAAAAATTGGTCTAACAAAGCCCAGGAGGGTTCGTCGATAGCACCACGAACCAGATGTGACCAAAAGGTGGCCATGAGCGAAACGACGACGACCCCAATTCTCGAGCCCCTCTTCGACGAACGGTCGAAAGTGGAAGGCTGGCGCCTTCACATCCTGATCGAGGCCGGCTATCCGCTCTCGCTCGCCGAGCGGCTCGCAGTGAGCGAGGCCGACCTGCATCTGGCCTGCGAGATGCTCGGGCGCGGCTGCCAGCCCGAGACGGCCGCCGAGATCCTTCTCTAACGGTCGCCCCGACTAGGCTGCGGCCGTGGCCAAGGTCGAGGCGCTCCCGTACGACGACCGCACCGTCTACTCGGTGGCCGCGTTCAACCGCGGCGTAGGGCAATGGCTCTCACGGCTCCCGACTCTCTGGGTCGAGGGCGAGGTGACCGAGCTCAAGCGGCACGACCGGTGGGCGAGCATCTTCCTGACGCTCAAGGACCCAGCGGACGGCTCCTGCGTCGGTGTCACGATGGCGCGTGGCCGGTTCGACGCGCTGCGACTCGACCTCGCCGACGGCGAGCGGGTTCACGTGTTCGGACGTCCCGAGCTGTACGAGCAGCGTGCCGAGTTCAAGCTCCGCGCCCTCACGATCGAGCGCTTCGGCGCCGGCGCCCATCTCGCCTCGCTCGAGCAGCTGAAGGCAGCCCTCGCTGCCGAGGGTCTCTTCTCCGACGAGCGCAAGCGACCGCTGCCGTTCCTGCCACGCCGCATCGGCGTCGTGACCGGGAACGACGCAGCGGCGAAGCGCGACATCGTCACGACGATCCGGACGCGCTTCCCGCCGGCAGCGGTTCTCGTCGCAGAGACCTACGTGCAAGGCCAGCGCGCAGCAGCGGAGATCGTGGCCGCGATCGGCGCTCTCTGCGAACGCCCGGACGTCGACGTGATCGTCTTGACCCGTGGAGGCGGAAGCTTCGAGGACCTCCTTCCCTTCAGCGACGAGCGGGTCGTCCGGGCAGTGGCCGGGTGTCCGGTTCCCGTCGTCTCGGCTGTGGGGCACGAGCAGGACACACCGCTCTGCGACCTCGCAGCGGACGTCCGCGCGTCGACACCAACGGCCGCCGGCAAGCTCGTCGTGCCGGAGCTGAACGAGTTGTATGGAAAGCTCGACCGAGCCCACACGGCGCTCGCGCGCAACGCCCGGCGCTCGCTCGAGCGGGATCGCCAGCGCCTCGCCCGATCCGCCGACCGGCTTCACGCCTGGCCGCGCACCGCCGTGGACCGGGAACGCCACCGCCTCGAGCGCACGCGCGACCGGCTACGGCTGGCCCCGGCGCTCGCAGTCGAGCGGAAGCGGGCGGCGCTCGAGAACACTGCGGCGAAGCTCGTCGCGTTGTCTCCGCTGCAAACACTGGAACGAGGGTACGCCATCGTCCGGACGGAATCGGGCGACGTCGCAGCCTCAGTCGAAGACGTCTCGATCGGAGCGCGCGTCGACGTCACCCTCGCCCGCGGCGCGTTCGGCGCGCGCGTCGAGGAGGTGAGCGAGTGAGCGAGCCCGAGCAGCGGAGCTTCGAGCAGGCGCAGGCCGAGCTCGAGCAGATCGTCGAGCAGCTCGAGCGTGGGCAGGCTCCCCTCGACGAGGCGTTGAAGCTCTGGGAGCGCGGCGAGGAGCTCTACACCTTCTGCCGCACGAAGCTCGACGCCGCCGAAGGCCGCGTCGAGGAGCTCGCACGCCGCGTAGAGCAGTCGCGGCCGCCTGCCGTCCCGAACGACAGCCAGGAGTCCCGGCCCTAGGCGGCTTCCTCGGCCGGCATCTCCGCCTGGTCCGCGGTCGGCATCACCCGCAACATCGCGAACGAGAGCCCCTCGCGCGCGAGGAAGAGGAGTCCGACGCCGATGCCGACCGACGCCTCGATCGCCTGCAGCCCGAACCCGTACGCGACGCCGACGCTGTACGACACGCCGTAACCGACGAGCGCGGACGCGATCGCGACCTGGACGAGGCCGATGTTGCCCGGCCAGAACGGCAGGATCGTCACCACGTTCATCACGAGCAGCACGACGCCGGCCGCCGGCAGCGGCGCGTGGATGTCGAACGCCCGCATCGCCGTCCAGACCGCCAGGAGCTGGAACGTCCAGCCGAGGATCTGGAAGAAGATCGCCAGCGCGGCGGCAGCCGGCGACCGCATCACGCCGAGCCCGTGCCTGCCCATGGTGAGCAGGCGGCGGACGGGCCCCAGCCCTTCGATCGCCATCTCGTGGTGATGCCTGCGGGCGGAGATGAAGGCGAACGCGAACAACCCCACTCCGATCCCGATCACGAAGAGCAAGGTCGCGCGCGCCGACGACGGGATGCTCGCCGTGATGATCACGTAGAGGATGAGCAAGAGCACCGGGACGATCTCGAAGACGCGGTGCGCGAAGACCGTGCCGACGAGGGTCGCCCAGGCGCCTTTGCGACCGGGCATTTTCCGTGTGAGCACCGCGACCCGCGCGAGCTCGCCGACCCGACCGGGCAGCAACGCGTTGGCGAACAGCCCGACCGAGAAGGCTGAGAAGACGAGCATGAACCGCGGGTGCGGCGGTTCCATCGCCGAGTCGATGACGGTCTTCCAGGCGAGGGCGCGAACGACGACCGAGAGGAGGTTCAGCACGATCGCGACGACGACCCACTCCCAGCGCACTTGGCTGAACGCGCTCCCGATCGAGGTGAGGCTGCCACGCCTCCACCAGAACAGCCCCGCGAGCGCCGCGAGCACGACGAGCCCCAGCAGCACCCGTACGACACGGCTCGACGGAAGTCGCAGGAACTGACTCAGGTCAGGCATCGAGTCGGGCGACGGCATCGGCCCATTATCGTCGGCGGCCCGGTGCGTCTTCGTTCCACGTACGACCGCGAGATCGTCCGCCTGGCGCTGCCGGCCCTCGGCGCGCTCGCGGCCGAGCCGCTGTACGTCCTCGCCGACACGGCGATCGTCGGCCACCTGGGCGGCCCGCAGATCGCGGCACTCGGCCTCGCCGGGACGGTGCTCGCCGGGGCCTTCACGATCTTCAACTTCCTCACCTACGGCACGACCGCCGTCGTCGCACGCGCGTCGGGTGCGGGCCGGAGCGAGGAGGCCGCCCGGCTCGCCGCGCAGGCCCTCTGGGTCTCGCTCGGGATCGGGGTGGCGCTGCTCGTCGTCCTGGAGATCGTCGCCGACCCGCTTCTCGCCGGCCTCGGTGCCCATGGCCGTTCGGGCGACTTCGCACTCACCTACTTCCGGATCGGGGCGATCGGTCTGCCCGCGGCGCTCGTCGCTCTCGCCGGCCAGGGCTATCTGCGCGGCGTCTCGAACCTCCGCCGGCCGCTGGAGATCGTCGTCGTGGCGAACGTCGCGAACCTCGTACTGGAGGTTCTGTTCGTCTACGTCTTCCACTGGGGGATCGCGGGCTCGGCGGCCGGGACGGCGATCGCCCAGGTGGGAATGGGAGTGGCGTTCGTCGTCGAGCTGCTCCGGCCGCACGCGCCGTCGCGCCGGCCGAGCTGGCGTGAGATGCGGCCGCTGGTGCGCGTCGGGAGGCAGATCTTCGTGCGCACCGCCGCCCTCTACGCCTCGTTCCTCGTCGCGGCGTCCGTCCTCGCGCGCATGGGAGACGCGCAGATCGGCGCCCACCAGATCGCGTACGAGCTCTTCATCCTGATCGCGCTGGTGCTCGATGCGCTCGCCATCGCGGGCCAGGTGATCGTCGGCCGGATGCTCGGAGCCGGCGACGCCGACGGCGCGTACGCGGCGGCGGTGCGGATGATCGGCTGGTCGGTCGTCGTCGGCCTGGGCTTCGCGCTCGTGCTCGCGCCGCTCTCGCACGCACTCCCGGAGGTGTTCACGAACGACCCTGCGGTTCTGCACCAGGCTGCGCTCCTCTGGCCGTTCCTCGCGGCGATGCAGCCGCTCGGCGCAGCCGTTTTCGCACTCGACGGGATCCTGATCGGCGCGGGCGACACGCGCTTCCTCATGTGGTCGATGCTCGCCGCGAGCGCCCTGTTCGTCACGCTCGCGGGCCTCTCGCTCGCGCTCGACTGGGGCGTCGTCGGGGTGTGGGTGGCGCTCGACGTGCTGATCGCGGCGCGGCTGGCGCTGCTCGGCCCGCGCTTCCTCAGCCGCCGCTGGGCGGTCGTCGGCTGGGACTAAACTGACCCGATGGAGGGCCTCGCCGAGCTGCACACCCATCTCGGCGGCTCCGTCTCCTCCGACATCCTCTGGTCGCTCGCCCACCGGCAGGGCATCGCGCTCCCGGTCAAGGACTTCTGGGACTTCGACCGGCTCGTGACCGTGTCCGACCCGCGAGGCGTGCCCGATCTCGACGCGCTCGACGCGATCTACCACTACACGGAGCTGATCCAGTCGAGCCCAGCCGCCGTCGAGGTGTCGGTGCACGGGGCGATCGGCGGCGCGTACCGCTCGCAGGGGATCACGACGCTCGAGCTTCGCTTCAACCCGATGAAGCGGAACCGCGGCGGCGAGCGCGACCTCGACCACATCATCCTCGCCGCGATCCGCGGTCTCGACGTCGCGAGCCTCGAATATCCCCAGGTGCGCGCGGGCCTGATCCTGATGATGGATCGGACGTTCACGCCGCACCAGAACGAAATCATCGTCGAGAAGGCGATTCGCTGGGCGCCGCGCGGCGTGGTGGGGATCGACATCGCCGGGCCGCGGCCGGGCGGCGAGCGTTACGACTACGCGCAGGTGCAGCCGATGGTGGAATACGCGCGCGCCGCCGGCCTCGGCGTGACGATCCACGTCGGCGAGGAGGGCGGCGAGATGGGCCGCGCAGAGATCGGAGAGGTGCTCGAGCTCCTGCGCCCCGATCGAATCGGGCACGGGGTGCTCGCGGCAGGCGACCCCGAGCTGATGAAGGAGCTGAGCGAGCGCGAGGTCGTCCTCGAGATCTGCCCCACCTCGAACCTCCTCACCAAGGCGCTGCCCGACGAGGAAGCCGTGCGCGACGTGTTCCGCACGTTCGTCGAGCACGGTGTGCTCTTCACGATCGCCACCGACGGCCCGGAGATGATGCGGACGCACCTCCGCGACGAGTTCGACCTACTGCTGCGCACCGGCGCACTGACGCAGGAGGAGCTCACCGAGGCCAACGCGCGCGGCCACGAGGCGAGCTTCGTCGGCGGTGCGCGCGCCGCCAGCCCGAATACCCCCGTCGGCCGATAGTTGCAGCGCCGGCCCGGCCGTAGCGTGCCGAGCCATGACAGGCAGCGACGCAAAGCCAGACCTCACCGAGCGCCAGCTCCAGATCGTTGTGCTGATCGCGCGCGGGTGCTCGAACGACGAGGTCGGACAGCGTCTCGGCATCTCGCCCAGAACGGCGAAGGCGCACTGCGATGTGCTGCGCCAGAAGCTCGGCGTGCCGAGGCGGCGGCAGATTCCTGCCGCGTTCAAGGCGCTCACCGGCGAGGACCCCCTCGCGCGTGAGCTTGCGCCGGCCTTAGCCGGCGCCGGGGGCTGACGGCAACCCGCGCTCGGGCCCTACCCCGAGCGCGGGACCCCCGCTTGCAGCAGACGTGACGAGCGGGCGATACAGGAGTAAGGTCCTCGGACCCCGGGGAGCCGGGGACGGGCAGGGGAATGGTGGAGACGATCACAACGGCGGCGTCGCCCGCCCTCGACCACATCATCGAGCGCCCGCGGTTGATCGCGCATCTCGCGGAGGGCGGAGGTTCACGCGTCTCGGTTCTTGCGGCGCCGGCGGGCTACGGGAAGACGACGCTCGCCCGCCAGTGGTCGCAGCGACAAGACGGCCCGGTGGCCTGGTACCGGACGACGCGCGCGTCGGGAGACATCGCGCTTCTCGCCGTGCAGCTCGACAACCTGCTCGCGTCGATTGCGCCCGAGTTGCCGCGCGAAGAAGGAAAGGTCGCCGCTATCGCGTCCGTGAATCCGAGCCCCAAGCCGCTCGGCCGGGCGATCCTCCGCACGTTCGAGACGTTGAGCAACGACGTTCTTCTCGTCGTGGACGAATGGGAAGCGGCCGGAACGGACGAGGCCGAGGAGCTCCTTTCGATGCTCGTCGAGGGTTTGCAGATCCGGTTCCTGATCACGACCCGAACGCGGCCCGACTGGTTCACACCGCGACTCGAGGTGTATCGCGAGGGGCTCGAGATCGGAGTCGACGAGCTCGCGATGACCGACGCGGAAGCCGCCAAGGTCCTCACCGCCGTCGGCGCGGTTGCCGGGCGTGCCCGCCTGATGCGCACGGCCGAGGGTTGGCCTGCTGTGCTCGGCCTCGCTGCGATGAGCGGTGACGTCGACCTCACCTCGAGTCGACTCCTCTCTCACACGCTCTACGAGTTCCTCGCAAGTGAGCTGCTCGCTGCCGCGCCGGAGAGCACGCAGGCCGCCCTGATGCTGCTCGCGGTTGCGTCGGTCACCGATGTCGCCGTGGCTCGCGAATTGCTCGGGCGTGGCGCCAACAAGGTGATCGACGACGCCGCGGCCCACGGCCTGCTGGCTGTTACGGAAGGCACGTCGCTATCGCTTCACCCGCTGCTCCGCGAGCTTCTGATCCAGCGCTTCGAGAACGCGGACGCCGCCGAGCGCGAGGCGCTGCTGGCGAAGTCGCGTCGTCTACTCGCCGCGCGGCGCTGGGACGAGGCGCTGTGCGTCGCCGAAGTGGCGCAGGATGCCGGCTTCGCCACCGAGGCGATCGGCGCCGCGCTGGACGATCTCCTGACGGCGGGCCGAACGAGCAGCCTGGAGCGCTGGGTCGCCGCCGCGCGAGCGGCGGGCGCCGAGGGCGGGCTCATCGACTACGCGGAGAGCGAAGCGCTCCTGCGAGCGGACGAACTCGATCATGCGATGGCTCTCGCTACGCAGGCAGCAGGTTCGCTGGAAGGGGATCTCGCAGCGCGAGCTCATCTCGTTGCGGGTAACTCGGCGCATCTGCTGGACCGGATGGATCGCATTCAACTACACGCAGAACTCGCAGCAGGCACCGCTGAGAGCCCCGCGACCCGCGAGGGAGCTCTGTGGGTGCGGTTCCTCGGAGCACTCGATCGCCAGGCTCCAGATCTGACGAGATGCCTAGAGGATTTCCGCACCGCCGCGACGGCGGGGCTCAAACAGTCACTGATGATCGCAACCGCAGAAATAGCCGTGGCCGAATTCGAGGGTAGGCTCGACGAGGCCATCCACGACGCGACAGCGGCGCTCTGTATGACGACTAGAGGAGCCGACCCCATCGCGCACACGGGGCTCCTGAGCGGTTATAGCTCCGCGCTCGTCATGAGTGCCCGCTACCAGGAGGGCCTTACTAGCAGCGAGACTCTCGCAGCCGTTGCTGAGGCCTCCGGACTCGAATTCGCGATCCCCTATGGACAGCTCTGGTCGGCTAGTGCGCTCATTGGGCTACGCCGCTTCACCGCGGCAGACCGGATATTTTCCGCTCTCGAGCGCCACGCACAAGCCGACCCGAGGCGGTCTTTCCTTCACAATCTTCCTTGCCAGCGGGCGCGGCTCTACGCGAGCGTTAACGATCTCGAACGAGCGCTCGACGTGCTTGCAATCGAACGGGTGGAGCGCCCCCTAAGAGGCTTTCGTGGCGAGTTCAACGGTTGGAGAGCAATGCTCACTGCGGTTGTGGGGGATGGCCGAGCAGCGGAAGAATTGGCTGAAGATGCGCGCTGTGCGAGCCGCGATCTTGGGACAAAGGCCCTCGCGAAGACAGCTGAGGCGATAGTCGCCTTCCGCAGAGAGCAACGCGAGGAAGCGATAGGCCATCTGGAAACGGTCGTCGATACCGGGATCTGGGACCCGGTAGTCATCGCCGTTCGTGCGCTACCTGCGCTAGGTGCCTTCGTTGCGGAACACGCGCAGTGGCGCTCGTGGCTCCAGCGATTGCTTGCGTCTTCGGAAGACGCTTCACTCGCCGCGTCGCTAGGTCTGCGGATCCCTAGAGCGGCCAAGGCCAAAACGAACCTGAGTCCGCGTGAAAGCGAAGTGCATGAGCTTCTTGCTCAAGGGCTGACGAACGAGGAAATCGCGAAACTGCTCTACATCAGCGTTTCGACGACCAAGGTGCACGTCAAGCACATCTACGACAAGCTCGGCGTCCGCTCGCGACTCGAAGCTGCGCGCGCATTAAGTAGCGACGTCTAGCGCTACCGCGACGTCTTCGTCGGGATGCTCGAGCAGTGCGCGCTCGCGCATGAACGAGGAACCACGGCCGGACCGGTAGTTCTCGTCAGAGGCAGCAAGAATTGCCTCGAACGCGGCGACGACGGTCGTGTCGAACTGCGTCTCGACGGCCTGGGCCAGACGCATGCGGGCGACGCGACTCGGCAGCGCTTCACGATACGGGCGATCTGAGGTCATCGCGTCATAGGCATCGGCGACCCCAATGATCCGAGCCAGGATCGGGATGTCGTCTCCGTGCCGGCCGTCCGGATAGCCCATCCCGTCGATCCGCTCATGATGCGATCGGACGATGTCGGCGATCTCCGAGTAGTCGTCGACGTTGCGCAGGATCCGCTCACCGATCTCGGAGTGCTGTTCCATGTGCCTGCGCTCTTCGAGGGTCAAGGGCCCGGGCTTCTCGAGCAGGCCGGCTGGGAGGCCGATCTTGCCGATGTCGTGGACGAGGCCGCAGAGGTGGACGAGCTCCTGGCTCTCCTCGGAGAGGCCCATGCGCTGCGCGATGTCTCGCGCGTAGATCGCCACGGCAGCCGAATGGCCGGCGGTGTACTGATCCCGAGCGTCGAGCGTCGCCACGAGAGCTGTCGCGAACGAGAGGCTCGCCCGCCGAAGGCGCTCATTCGCTCCCGCGAGATCTTCAGAGACAACTTTTTCCTGTTGGTAGAGGTGGAGCAGACGCTGTGCCGCGAGGGCAGGAAGGAAGAAAATGATCACGAGCCGCAGGGAGTAGAGGTGGTAGCCGTAGAGGAATAGCGCGAGAACCGGGATATAGAGCGGCACAGTCAGCAGAGAGACCGATGTGACCTCGCGGAGATAACTCGCAACGCTCCTGCGGCGAACCCAGGCCGTCATCGCCACCAAGGCACCGTCCGAGGCCACAAGAGCCACGGAGGCGAAAAGACTCGCGAGCAGATACTGGCCGAAGTTCGTCGGGCTCGGGACAAGCTTCCACGCAACGAGTCCGGCGGTGGCGGCTGTCAGACCGCGGATCGGTGTATAGACAAACCAGCTCGACCGCGAAGCGCGCAGATCCCACACATTCGAGATCGCTCCAACAACAAACGCGCCAAGCGGGCCAAACGCGACCGCGGAGAATACGAGCGGCAAGGTCGTCACCGACTGCCATGTGCGGTCGTTGATCGCGACCTGCTGCTGTTCCGCCAAAGCTGCAACTGCGCCTAGTGCGAGGAGCGCCCAGGCGTGTGGCAACGGATAGCCGGCAACCCAGAGGGCGCTGAAAGCAAGGACCGCCGCCACGTTGAGGATGAAGGCCCAGACAATCGTTCGGCGATCGGTACTACCCAGACCTTTGAACAGGCGGTCCAGCCTTGCGTATCCCCCAAAAGGGGTATACGCTGGCGGAGCCGTCAGTTCCCGATCGATCGGAGTGCTCAATGCGTTCCTTTATGAACTTCGCAGCCCGGGTGACCATCGCCGGGTGTTCGAGAGTCTGGTAGAGCCGTCGCATAGTCCGTTATCCACAGCTCTCGCTCATCCCCCTCGCGGGGGATCCGAGTTGGAGCTGAGAGGCGGCTAGCTGGTTTCACGGGCGCCGGGTGATCTTCACCCGGCGCTTTGTTTTTCCTTTATCCACAGCGTCTGACGCCGATCTGTGGACGGAGTTAGCCGATGATGCCGCGGCGAAAGCCGACTGCGACCGCATGCGCGCGAGACCGCGCCTGGAGCTTCGCGAGCAAGTGCCGCACGTGTGATTTCACCGTTTCCTCCGACAGGAACAGCTTCTGGCCGATTTCCCGGTTCACGAGCCCGTCGGAGATGAGCTGCAAGACCTCGACCTCGCGCCCCGTCGGCTCCTGCTCGAGCTCGCGAAGCGGGTTCTGAAGCGGAATCACGTCTGCCCCACCGGTACCGCGACGCCGCGCCGCAACTTCCTCGAAGCGGCGCGAATGCGTCAAGTACCGGCTGAGGATCTCCTTGCGCTCAGCAGCATCCACGCATCGAGTATCGGCGCACGGTTCGAGCCGCTTTAGCTCCTGAAGCTACCTCGAACGGGTGTCAGTCGCCCGACGGCGCAACAGAAGGATTCGAGCTGCCCGAGGTGTCCAGCGGCAAAGCGGTCTCATCGGCTGCGGCCGGCGTGTGGTGCTCGGCCACTCCCACGTTCTGCAGCGTCGCCTGGTCGACGTTGAGCGGGTGATGACAAGCGGCAAGATGGCCGTTGCCGTAGTCGACGAGCGGCGGCTCGATCTGCGTGCACACCTCGGTCGCATAGCGGCAACGCGGATGGAAGCGGCAGCCGCTCGGCGGGTTGATCGGGCTCGGCACGTCGCCCTCCAGCACGATCCGCTCGCGCTTTTCGGCCAGGTCCGGATCGGGGATCGGAACGGCCGAGAGAAGCGCCTCGGTATACGGCATGATCGGACGCACGTACAACTCGTCCGCGGGCGACAGCTCGACGATCTTGCCGAGGTACATCACCACGATCCGGTCGCTCACGTGCCGGACGACGCCGAGGTCGTGGGCGATGAAGATGTAGGTGAGGTTGAACTCGGTCTGCAGATCGCCGAGCAGGTTCAGCATCTGCGACTGGATCGAGACGTCGAGAGCCGAGACGGGCTCGTCGGCGACGATCAGCTTCGGCCGTAGCGCGAGCGAGCGCGCGATGCCGATCCGCTGGCGCTGCCCGCCGGAGAACTCGTGCGGGAAGCGGTTGTAGTGCTCGGGCGAGAGGCCGACGGTCTCGAGGATCTCGTTGACCCTCCGCTTCTGCTCCGCGCGGCTGCCGAGATCGTGGATCCGCATCGGGTCGGAGATGATCGTCCCGACGCGCTTGCGAGGGTTCAGCGATGCGTACGGGTCCTGGAAGACCATCTGCATCTCGCGCCGAAGCGGCCGCAACTGTCGCGTCCCGAGCTTCTGAATCGGCGTTCCATCGAAAATGATCTCGCCGGCCGTCGGCTGGAGCAAGCGCACGATGGTGCGGCCCAGCGTCGACTTGCCGCACCCCGACTCGCCGACCAGCCCGAGCGTCTCCCCCTGGCTAACGGCGAAGCTCACGTCGTCGACTGCGTGCACGTACGCGACCTCGCGCTGCAGGACGCCCGCGCGGATCGGGAAGTACTTCTTGACGTGCCGGACTTCGAGCAGCGGCCCCTCGCCTGAGCCGTTGCTCTGCTCGAGGGCGGTCACGCGGCCTCGATCGAGCCGCCGGAGATCGTCTCGTCGCGATGGGCGCGCTTGAACTCGACGTCGAGCCAGCAGCGGTCGAGATGGCCGGGATCCTCGACGCGGTTCTCGAGACCCGGCTCCTCCTTGCACTTCTCGAACGCATGCGGGCAGCGCGGCCGGAACTTGCAGCCTTCCGGGGCGTTGATCAGCGACGGGGGCGAACCCTCGATCGTGTGCAACCGCTCGACCCGCGGCCGGTCGAGACGTGGAATCGAGCCGAGCAGTCCCCACGTGTACGGCATCTGCGGGTCGTAGAAGACGTCACGCTTCGAGCCCTGCTCGACGACCCGACCGGCGTACATGACGATGATCTCGTCGGCGATCTCGGCAATCACACCGAGGTCGTGCGTGATGAAGATGACAGCAGAATCGAAGTCGTCCTTGAGGCGGTTGACGAGATCGACGATCTGCGCCTGAATCGTGACGTCGAGGGCCGTCGTCGGCTCGTCGGCGATCAGGACCGACGGGTTGCACGACAGGGCCATGGCGATCATCGCGCGCTGTCGCATCCCACCCGAGAACTCGTGCGGGAAGCTGTCGATCCGCGACTCCGGGTTCGGGATCCCGACCTGGCGCAAGAGCTCGATCGTGCGCGCCCGCGCCGTTCGCTTGTCGACCTTCTCGTGTGACTGGATGGCCTCGGCGATCTGCTCGCCGATCCGGTAGACCGGGTTCAGCGAGGTCATCGGGTCTTGAAAGATCATGCCAAGCTCGTTGCCGCGGTAGTCCTGCATCCCGCTGTCAGAGACCTCGAGCAGATCCTTGCCCTTGTAGAGGACCTCGCCCTCGAACGCCGCATTGACGCCGCGCGTCAGGCCCATCAGCGTCATCGCAGTCACGCTCTTGCCCGAGCCCGATTCGCCGACGATCCCAAGCACCTTGCCGCGTTCGAGCTTGAACGAGACCCCGTCGACGGCACGCACTATCCCGTCCTCCGTCGCGAAGCGGACCTTGAGGTCGTTGACCTCGAGCAGCGGTTCAGCCATTAGGAGAGCCTGATCCTCGGATCCAGATAGGCGTAGGCGATGTCGACGAGCAGCGTGAAGACGACGATGAACATCGCGCCGAAGAGCGTCACGCCCATCAGCGGCGGCAGATCCTGCTGGGAGATCGACCGCGCAGCGTAGAAACCGACGCCGGGCAGGCTGTACACAACCTCGGTGATGATCGCGCCGCCGCCGAGCACGGCTGCGAAGTCGAGGCCGAACAGCGTCACAATCGGGATCAGCGAAGCCCGCAGCACGTGCTTGCGGAGGATGCGGCCCGACGTGAGTCCTTTCGCCTTCGCGGTGCGCACGAAGTCCTCGTTGATCGTGTCGAGGATGTTCGAGCGCAGCACGCGACCGTAGAACCCGATGAAGAGGATCGCGAGCGTGAACCAGGGCAAGATCATGTGGTAGAACCACTGGGCGGGGTTCGTGGTCAACGGGACATAGCCGCCGTCCGGGAACAAGGCGGGCCATCCCTTTTCACCGGCGAGGAAGTAGCGGAACAGCAGCCCGAGCCACGCGACCGGGAGCGAGATCCCGACCAGAGCCAGCGCGGTGATCACGCGATCCGAGACGTGTCCGGCTTTCACGGCCGAGATCGTGCCCACCAGGATCCCGAATCCCATCCAGATGATTCCGGCACCGATCGCGAGCGAGAACGTGACCGGGATGCCTTCCTTGATCTGCTGCACGACGTTCGTTCCGTCGTAGTAGGAGACCAGGCTTCCGGTGAACAACGCCTTCACCATGTCCCACCACTGCCAAAAGAAACCGAAGAGACCGTGATGGTCGAGCCCGAGCTTGACCTCGATCGCCTTGATGTTTCCCGGCGTCGCGGTCTTACCCGCGATCCTGAGCGCAGGATTGCCGCCCGGAATGACGATGAAGATGAGGTAGACGATGAGGCTGACCGCGATCAGCACGAGGATCATCCCGAAGAGCCGCCGCACGATGAATGCGCCCACCTAGCTCACTCCCTGCTAGTGCTCGATCCTGACCTTGGCCCGCGGATCGAGCGCATCGCGCAGGCCGTCGCCGAAGATGTTGATGGCCAGCACGGTGATCGCGATCGCGAGGCCTGCGTAGAGGCTGATCTGCGGAGCCGTCGCCAACTGATTCTCCCCCTCCGCGATCATCGTCCCCCAGGACGGCTTCGGGGGCTGGACACCCGCGCCGAGGAAGGACAGCCCGACCTCGGTGAGGATGCAGGCCGCGATGATCAGGGTGAACAGGACGAGCACCGTGGAGGCGATGTTGGGCAGCACTTCGGTGAACATGATCCGGATCGGGCCGGCGCCCTGAGCGGTCGCAGCCTCGACGAACTCCCGCTGGCGCAGCGCCAGAATCTGGCCGCGCAGCGGCCGGCCGATGTACGGGATGAAGACGAAGGCCACCACGCCGATCGTGATCCAGAGACTCGAGCCGGAGAGGTTGATGCCGAAGTGGTGGAAGCCGTTGACGGACAGCGCCGTGCCGAGCGCGATTCCGAGCAGGATGACCGGGAAGGCCCAGATGAGGTCGAAGAAACGCGAGATGACCCAGTCGGTACCCCCGCCGAAATAGCCGGCCAGCAGGGCGAGGACGACCGCCACGATCGTGGTGATCGCTGCCGAGGTCACGCCGATGAAGAGCGAGTTCTGGCCGCCGTAGAGCAGGCGGGTCACGACGTCACGCCCGAGCTCGTCGGCGCCGAGGAAGTACGCGCCGCCCGTCGCCCCGTACTGCGCACCGATCGGGATGCCGCCCGTATGGATCACCGGAACGCCGTTCACGATCGTCGTGTGCCCGTTCGAGACGACCGGGATCTTTTGCCCGTTCTTTACGACCGAGTCGCCGAGTCGTACCTCGTTCGCCGGAATGTGCGAGACGTGCGAGACGTAGAGCGGCGCGCACAAGCAAGCGACGACGACCAGGATGAAGACAGCGAGCGAACCGAGCGCGACGTAGTTCCGGCGCAGCCGCCGCCATGCGAGCGCCCACGGGCTGCGGCCTTGGATCTCCTGGCCGGCGCTGCCCTCTTCCGCCGCCAGTTCGGCAGCAGTGTCGAGAGTGAACTCGTCTCCGGTGGTCGCCACTGGTGTCGTCCAGACTAATTCAGAAAAGTAAAGCCGGCGCGACGGTGCAGGTGCACCGCCGCGCCGGGGTCAACCGGTTACTTCTGGCAGAACTGTGCGATGTCGTCTTGGTTGTCGTCGAAGACGTCGCACGCGGGATCGAGCTTCGTAGAGAAGAACGACGTGATGATGCCGTTGAGATACGGCACCGTCGCCGCGTCGTTACTCATGGCCTTGTCGACCCCCGCCCAGGCCACGTTCGTGCTCGGGGAAAGCGCCTGGCTCGGCGGCAAAGCTGCGAGCTTCGTCATCTGCTTGTTCTGAGCCGCGATGTCGACGTTTCCGTAGTTGTTGTTGTGGACGTTGGTGATGCGGTCGCCGTTCAGAAGGACGTTGAACCAGTCCGTCGGATACGGGAAGTCCTCGAACCAATCGGTGAAGCCGATCGGGGCCTTCGTCGACTGGGTGCCCATGATCGTGAAGTAGTTCGCGCCGGCCAGCGGCTTGAGCGTCGCCTTCAGGCCGATCTTGTTCAGCTGGCCCTGCAGGTACTCGCCGGTGGACAGATCAACCGCGACGTCAGAGATCGTGTAGACCTTGACGGGCGTACCCGCGAGCCCTGACTGCTGGATGAGCTGCTTCGCCTTCGTCAGGTTGTACGGATACGGGTTCGGCGTGATCTTCTTGTACTGCGGGTAGCTCGGCGGCAGGAAGTTGTACGTCGGCACGCCGAGGCCGCCGCGCAGGTTGACCAGCTGCTGGCGGTTGATCGCGTAGTTCACGGCCTGCCGCACCTTCAGGTTGGTGAAGGGCTTCACCCGCTGGTTCATGAAGAAGTAGTACGTCGACGGAGTCGTCCAGAACTTGATCTGGTTCGGGTACTTCGTCTTGTAGTGACCGAGCTGGTCGGTCGGCAGGATGTCCTCGTCGTACTCGTCCTGGCCGGACGCGGTGAGCTGCGCCGCGCGTGCCTGGTCGTCGGTCATCGTGCCCTTGACCACATCCGCGTTGCCGTTCGGAATCCCGGGGATCTCGTTCGTCTTCCAGTTCGGGTTCCGCTTGAGGACGAACGACTTGCTCGGGTTGTAGCTCGCGATGTAGTACGGCCCGTTCGCCGCCGGCGGCGGGTTCTCGGTGTCCTTGTGCGGAGTCGACGATGGGACCACGGACGAGAACGGAATCGAGAGGACGTACTCGAAGTCGGACTCCGGCGTCTTCAGGTTGATCTTGATCGTCCCCGCCGCGTCGTTCGTGACGATGCCCGAGATGCTCTTGCACTTCGTCGGGTTCGCCTCGCAGGCGTCGATGCCGACGATGTTCGAGAAGAAGCCGATGCCCGGCGAGTTCAGGTTGAAGTCGCGGATGATCGTGTTCTTGAAGTCACTCGCCTTGATCGGCGTGCCGTCCGAGTACTTCAACCCCTTCCGCAGCGTGAATGCGTAGGTCTTGGCGCCGTTGGTGACCGTGCCGATGGTCGTGGCGAGACCCGGCTTGATCTCGGCGCAGTTGCTCGTCAGGCAGCTGACGTGCGCCTTGTAGACGAGGCCCAGGTAGGTGTCCTGGAAGATCTGCCACGACTCGAGCCGGTACGACAGGCCCGGATCCATGTAGTCGGTCGTGCCCCAGACGACATTCAACGTCGGATACGTCGCCGTCGAGAGCGTCCCGGTGGAGGAAGTGGTCGTCGTCGAACTCCCACCACTGCTGCTGCCGCCGCCGCAGGCGCTCACTACCAGCGCGAGCGCCGCCGCGACCACCGTCGCGATCGCGACGGACCTAACTCGCTTCATTCTCACTCTCTTACACCTCCCGGGTAGCGAGCATGTACTGCCCTGGGCCATCCTGACCCCGCTCATGGGCCGGTCGGCCCATTGCGATTCTTATTGAAACACACTCTTATTGACGCAGTTGGGTGCTATTTGTTGATGCAGATGCTCGCGTAGTCGAACTCGTACAGGACGTTGTTCACGTAACAGCCGAGGTCGACGCGGGCGCTGAAGAAGTTCGTCGCCTCCTGGTTGAGGAACGGAGCCCACGGGGCGAGCCGCATCACCTTCCGGTCGAGGGCTGCCCACTGGCGGTTGATCTCGGGCGTCAGCTCTGTCGGTCGTGTGAGCGCCTGGATTTCCCGGTTTGCCCAGCCGACGTCGAAGTTCGCGTAGTTGGAGTTGTGGATCTGCGTGATCGCCCGGCCGTCGAGGAGCCTGAACCAGTCGAGCGGGTGCGGGTAATCCTGGACGAAGTCCGCGAAGCCGATCTGCGCCCGCGTCTTCTGGTTGCCGATCGTCGCCCAGTAGCTGCCGGCGGTCACGATCTTCTCGGTGGCATGGAAGCCGATCTGATCGAGCACGTGCATGAGGTAGTCCGTGAACGGGCGATCGGTGGGAACGTCGTGGTTCCAGACGAAGACGCGCTTCCCCTTGAAGCCCGATTCGCGCACGAGGCGTTTGGCCTTGCGCAGGTCGTGACGGTAGAGGTTGTGCTCGCTGAAGGAGGGATAGCCCCGCGGCAGGATGTTCTCGCTCGTGTCGGCGAGGCCGCCCGCAAGCCGCTTGAGCCACCGGCGCGAGATCGCGTAGTTCACTGCCCGCCGAACCTTGAGACTGGTGAACGGGGGCACCCGCGTATTCATGAAGAAGTACATGAGGTTCGGCGGGGTGAAGGTGCGCAGGCGGCTCCCGTGCTTCTCCTCGATCGCGGGCAGCCGCTTGCCGGGAACCTGGTAATAGCTCATCCAGTCGTCCTTGCCGGTCAGGACGCGGTGGAGCGCGGCTGACGCGTTCGGGACGATGTCCCACGTCACGCGATCGGGGTTGCCGACGGGCACGTTGCCGTCGAAGCGCCAGTCCTGGAAGTGCGGGTTGCGCTGCTCGAGGATCTGTGAGGTGGGCCGGTAGCTCGTGATCTCGTACGGGCCGGTCGACGGGAGCGGATGGAGAGAGGTGTCGGTCGGCGGCGAGTCCGCGGGCACGGGCGCCGCGAACTCCGAAGCGAGCACGTTCGCGAAGTCGGCCTGCGGCTCCGTGAGGCGGATCTCGATCGTTCCGGTCGCGTCGTCGACGAGGATGCCGCGAATCCCGCCCTTCAGCCTCTGCGGGCTCTTTGCGAACTCCTTCGCCCCGACGATGTTGCGGAAGAACGCGGCGCCGGCGGAGTCGAGCAGGAAGTCGCGCTCGATCGTGGCCTTGAAATCGCTCGCCTTGACGCTGGAGCCGTCGGAGTACTTCAGATGCTTGCGCAGCGTGAGCGTGTAGCTCTTGCGGTCGCGCGAGATGCGAGGCAGCGCGGTCGCGAGGTACGGCACGAGCTTCGCACCGGCCTCGCCGTTGCGGTGGCGGTAGCCGAGCAGCGGCAGGTAGACGTTCCACATCACGCCCCAACCCTCAGCCGTATCCGAGAGGCCGGGGTCGAGGTAGTCCGTGGCCTCGTCCATCGCGATCCGGAACTCCGGGAACTCGTGAGCGGTCGTGGCGATCGGGTTCTCGCCCGTGGAAGGCGTGGACGTTGGGGTCGCCGTCGTCGTCTGCGCGCGTGTTGTCGTCGCTGCGGTGCGGCCCGAGCCGCCGCAGCCGGCGACCAGCACGACGGCAAGGAGCGGGAGCGCCGCGACCGCGGCCACCTTCCTCGGAAAAGCAGTCGGCTCCACGCGAGCGGCGAAATCTAGCGCGCGCCGAGCCGCACCAGCGCGCGCCTGCGGTCTCGCAATTCGAGCGGCTCCTCTTCCTCGACGACGCGGTGGACTCCGTCCCGGCCGCTCGCGTGGAGGATGCGTCCGTCGCCGACCCAGAACGCGATGTGGTCGGCGCCCGCCGCGGGTCCGTACGTGACCAGGTCGCCGCTGCGGAGCGCCTCTTCCGACAGCCTCTCGCCCGCCTCCTCCTGCTGGTCGGCGTCTCGGGGCACCAGGCAACCGCAGGCCCTGAACGACATGTGGATGAGGCCGGAGCAGTCGATCCCGTCCGCGGTCATCCCGCCCCACTCGTAGCTCGTCCCGAGCAGCGTGCGAGCGTGCGCGACCGGGTCGGCGGCAAACGGCAAGAGCCAGTCCGGGTCAGGCTCGCCGCCCAGGTCTTCCCCTCGCACCCAGCCCGGATACGCATACGCGGTCTCCACGCGAGCCCAATCGCCGCTCTCCTCGACCACCCGCAACGGCTCCCCCGGCAGCGCCTGCGTGACCTGCTCGGCATCGTCGGACGGTTCGGCGCGCAACCGAGCGAGCTGGCGGGCGAACATATGTTCGCTTAGGCTCTCGGTCATGCAGCTCAGGCTAGACGCGGCCGATCGCCTCGTGGAGCTCGTGGAGGAGCAGCGCGGGCCGGTGCTCGCCGAGGATGCGGCGCGTCGCCTCTTCGCCCTCCGGCAGGCGCCGGTCGCCCTCGCCCGCACGCTCCTTGCGGATGTCGTGGAGACCGACGCCCGGCTCTCGTGGAGCGGCGACGCGGTCGCGCTCGCCGAGCCGCCGGGCGCGGCGCTGCTGCTCGAGAACGCGACGTACGTGGTCGTCGACCTCGAGACGACGGGGCTGCGGCCGGGCAGCTCAGGGATCTGCGAGATCGGAGCGGTCCGCCTACGCGGCTTCGAGGTCGAGGCCGAGTTCCAGACGCTCGTCGACCCGGGACTTCCGATCGACGCCGGAGCGAGTGCGTTGACCGGACTCAGAACCGCCCAGCTCCGTGGTGCACCTGGTCCGGCGGAGGCGGTGCGAAGCTTCCTCGCCTTCGCAGGCGACGGAGTGCTCGTCGCGCACAACGCGCGCTTCGATCTCGCCTTCCTCGACCGCGAGACCGAGCGGCTGACCGGCAGCCGCATCGGCTCGGCGGTGGTCGACACGGTGCGCCTCGCGCGGACGTTGCTCGCCGGACGGGTCCGCAGCTTCGGTCTCGGCCAGCTCGCCTGGTTTCTCGACACGACCGAGCGGCCGTGCCACCGTGCGCTCCCCGACGCTCGCGCCACCGCCGAGCTGCTGCTTGCGCTGATCGGCCTCGCACAGGAACGCGGCGCCGGCACGGTCGCCGACCTCACGGCCCTCACAGCGACGAGAACGCGACGGCTGCTCGACAAGCGCCACCTCGCATACGGCGCGCCCACCCGCCCCGGCGTCTACCTCTTCCTCGGCCGCAACGACCAGGTTCTCTACGTCGGCCGGGCCCGCGACCTCCGGTCGCGGCTGCGCTCGTACTTCCGCAGCGACCGTCAGCGCCCGGCGGTCGAGGCGGCCGTCGCCGCCGCAGAGCGGATCGAGTGGCGGGTGACCGGCTCCGAGCTCGAGGCCGCGCTCGAGGAGCTGCGCCTGATCCGGGAGATCCGCCCGCCGGGCAACGCGCGGGTCTCACGGCCGGAGCGGCACGTGTGGCTGCGGCACCGGGGCGACTCGGTCGTCGCCTCGAGTCGCTCGTCACCCGTCGGGCCGCTACGGTCGCGCCGAACCGCGCAGCTCGCGGCACGTGTGCTGACGCCCGATGAGCTCGCCCGGCCGCAGGACGCACTCCCGCGCCTGCGACAACGACTGCGAGACCTCTCCGAAGCCCACCGGTTCGAGGACGCCGGCCGTCTCCGGGACCGCATCGCCGCGCTCGAGCGTGTCTGCCGAGAGCTTGGCCGCCTGGAGCGGGTGCGAAGCCTCCACTGCTGTGTCCTGGTGCCTGCGGGCAAGCCCGGCTACGTCCGTGCGTTCTTCGTCGCCGGCGGCCGGGTGGCAGCGGAGCGAACGCTGCCGCCGGGTGGCGGCGCTGCACTCGAAGTCGAAGCGGGGCTCGCCGCGGCGCAGCGTCCCGGCGAGCTCGACCTCGACGAGGTTCTGCTCGTCGACTCGTTCCTGCGCCGCCCACCGCCTGAACAGCGGATCGCCCCGTTCGAGCGCGAGGCGATCCTGCGCGCGAGAGATTCCGTTCCGGGTTAGGCGGCTGCGACCGAGATGAGGTCCCGCAGAGCGCCGAGCCGCGAAAGCGCCTGGCCCTCGAGCTGGCGGACGCGCTCGCGCGTCAGGTCGAGCTCGTTGCCGATCGCCTCGAGCGTCCACGGCTCGCCCTCGAAGCCGAAGCGCAGCTCGAGGATCCGCCGCTCGCGCTCGGGCAGCGCCTCGAGCGCGCGCCGGACGCCTTGCCGGCGGAGCGACTCCTCGGCCTCGTCGAACGGATCGACGGCCTCACGGTCGGCGAACAGGTCGCCGAGCTCGCCCTCGTCGTCGGCGCCTACGGTCTGGTTGAGCGAGACGGATGCGTTTGCTGCGCCGAGCGCCTCGTCGACGTGCTGCATGGGCAGGCCGGTCGCCTCCGCGAGCTCTTCCTTGGTCGCCTCGCGGCCGAGCTCGACCTCGAGGCGCCGCGCGGCGCGCGACAGCTTCTGCTGACGCTCGACGACATGGACGGGGACGCGGATCGTGCGCGCGTGGTTCGCGACCGCCCGCTGCACCGACTGGCGGATCCACCACGTCGCGTACGTCGAGAACTTGTAGCCACGGCGCCAGTCGAACTTCTCGACGGCGCGGTTCAGTCCGAGCGTTCCCTCCTGGATCAGGTCGAGGAACGGGACGCCGAGCCCGCGGTAGCCCTTGGCGATCGAGACGACGAGCCTGAGGTTCGACTCGATCATGTGCCGCTTCGCCGAGACGTCGCCGCGCTCGATCCGCTTCGCGAGCATGACTTCCTCGGCAGCGGTGAGCAGCTTGTGGCGGCCGACGTCGGCGAGGAAGAGCTGCAGGCTGTCGGCGGAGCCTGAGATCGCGACTGTCGCCACGGGCTCGGGCGCCGGCTCGTCCTCCTTCTCCTTCTCCTCTTCCTTCGGCGGCTCCGCGGTCGGAGCCACCGCAGCCGCCGCCGGCGCGGCCGGCTGGCCGATCTCGAGACCCGTGCGCTCGAGCTCGCGGATGAGTTCCTCGACCTCGGTGTCATTGAGCTCGAGCTCGGCCGCGAACGCCTCGATCAGAGCCGGCTCGATGAAGCCGCGCTCCTCGGCGCCCTCCACCATGGCGCGGATCTGATCCGACTCGAGCAAATCGTTGAGCTGGTTCTGCGTCAGCGCTCCCTCAGTCCTTTCGTCCTGCTTCTCAGCTTCCCCGCACGCCTTCGTACATTAGGAGGGAAGTCCTCCGGTTGCCACCCTGCCGGGAGTGCCGCCGCTCCCGCCCGGTCGAACGTGCCGCGCGGCAAGTGTATTCCGCGCTTCGACCCGGTCCGTGAGCTTAGGACGCGGACCGGTCGGCGAAGTTTGTGGAGAACCGCTCAGGAAGCCTTGCGGCGACGGCCGCCCCGCTTCGCCGGTCCCTTCGCGCGGCGCTCGGCGAGCAGCTCGAGCGCGCGGTCGAGGGTGACCGTCTCCGGATCGTCTCCCTTGCGCAGGCTGGCGTTCGTCTCGCCGTCGGTGACGTAGGGGCCGAAGCGGCCTTCCTTGAGCACGATCTCCTTGCCCCCGGTCGGATCGGTGCCGAGCTCACGGAGGGGCTTGGTCGCCGCCCGCTGGCCGCGCCGCTGCTTGGGCTGCGCGAGCAGCGCGAGCGCTTCGTCGAGCGAGATCGTCAGCAGCTGCTCCTCGGATTCGAGGGAGCGCGACTCCTTCTCCTTCTGGACGTACGGGCCGTAGCGGCCATTGCGGGCCACCACCTCTTCGCCGTCGGGCGCAACGCCCACCACGCGCGGCAATTGGAGCAGACGAAGGGCGTCGTCGAGCGTCACGGTGTCGAGCGACATCGTCTTGAAGAGCGAGGCGGTGCGCGGCTTCTCCTTCGATCCCTCGGGAAAAACCTCGCTGACGTATGGGCCGTAGCGGCCGGTGCGCGCGGTGATGGTCAGCCCGCTGGCGGGGTCGGTGCCGAGCTCGCGGTCGCCGCTGGGCTGCGCGAGAAGCTCCTCGGCCCGCTCGACCGTCAGCTCGTCGGGCGCGAGCTCCTCGGGCACGCTGGCGCGCTGCTCGCCTCGCTCGAGATAGGGCCCGTAGCGCCCGACGCGGAGGACGATCCCGTCGCCGATCTCGAGCGAGTTGATCTCGCGCGCGTCGATGGCGCTGAGATCCGAGACGAGCTCCTGCAATCCACCGCTTCCATCACCGAAGTAGAAGCGCCCGAGCCACTCGACGCGCTGCTCGTCGCCGGCCGCGATCCGGTCGAGGTCGTCCTCCATCCGGGCCGTGAAGTCGTAGTCGACGAGGCGGCCGAAGTGCTGCTCGAGCAGACCGACGACCGAGAAGGCGAGAAAGGCCGGCACGAGAGCGGTGCCGCGCTTGAAGACGTAGCCGCGGTCGAGGATCGTGCCGAGGATCGACGCGTAGGTGGACGGGCGGCCGATCCCGAGCTCTTCGAGCGTCCGCACGAGGGTTGCCTCGGTGTAGCGGGCGGGCGGACTCGTCTCGTGGCCCTGCGGCTCGAGCGCGCGCAACTCGACGGCGTCGCCTTCCGCGAGATTCGGCAGCCGCCGCTCCTCGTCGTCGTCCTTCGCCGGCCCGTCATCGTCGCGGCCTTCCTCGTAGGCAGCGAGGAAGCCGCGGAACGTGATCACCGTGCCGGAGGCGCCGAACTCGACCGCTTCGCCGTTGCTCGATTCCCCTGCGATGCGCAGCGAGACGGTCTGGCCCTGCGCGTCCTTCATCTGCGAAGCGATCGTCCGCATCCAGATCAGCTCGTAGAGCGCGTGTTCGTCTGAGGAGATCTCGGAGCGCACATCCTGCGGCGTGCGGAAGCTGTCGCCCGAGGGGCGGATCGCCTCGTGGGCCTCCTGCGCGTTCTTCACCTTGCGCTCGTACCGGCGCGGCTGCTCCGGGACGTAATCGGCTCCGAAGAGAGATGCGGCCTGCGCGCGCGCGGCGGTGAGCGCCGACTCCGACAGCGTCGTCGAATCGGTGCGCATATAGGTGATGTAGCCGTTCTCGTAGAGGCGCTGGGCGAGGCGCATCGTCGTCTGCGCCGAGAAGCGGAGCTTGCGGCTCGCCTCCTGCTGCAGCGTCGAGGTCATGAAGGGCGGGCTCGGGCGGCGGACGTACGGCTTTCGCTCGACGCGGGAGACCTGGAACGACGCGCCTTCGAGGCGCTCCGCCAGACCGCGCGCCGCGTCTTCGTCGAGCTGGCGCGCTTCGCCCTTGAGCTTTCCGTCGGGGCCGAAGTCGCGGCCGGTCGCGACCCGCTGCCCCTCGACCGAGACGAGCCGGGCGTCGAACGACTCCGGATCGAAGGTGCCGACCAGATCCCACCACGCGGCGGCGCGGAAGGCCATCCGCTCGCGCTCGCGCTGGACGACGAGACGCGTCGCGACCGACTGCACCCGGCCGGCCGAAAGCCTCGGCATGACCTTCTTCCAGAGCACCGGCGAGACCTCGTAGCCGTAGAGCCGGTCGAGGATGCGCCGCGACTCCTGCGCGTCGACGAGGCGGTCGTCGACCTCGCGGGTGTCGTTCAGCGCCTCCTCGATCGCGTGGCGCGTGATCTCGTGGAAGACCATCCGCCGGACGGGCACCTTCGGCTGCAGCACCTCGAGCAGGTGCCACGCGATCGCCTCGCCCTCGCGATCCTCGTCCGTCGCGAGCAGGAGCTCGTCGGCGTCGGAGAGTTGCTTGCGGAGCTGCGCGACGGTCTTCTTCTTGTCCGGATCGACGACGTACAGCGGCTCGAACCCGTGCTCCACGTCGACGCCGAGCCGCGCCCACGCCTCGCCCTTGTACTTCTCGGGGACTTCGGCCGCGCTGTCCGGGAGGTCGCGGATGTGGCCGACCGAGGACTCGACGACGAACTCCGGCCCGAGGTAACCGGCGATCGTGCGCGCCTTGGCCGGCGACTCCACGATGACGAGACGCTTCGACATCGGCGCGTCACGATAGCCATCGCTGCGGCAGGCGATACTCCGCCCGTGCGTGCGCCGCCCATTTACCGCTTCGCCGCCTTCATCAGCCGGCCCGTCCTCTACGGGCTTTTTCGCCTGCGTGCTCGCGGCCAGGAGAACATCCCCGCGAGTGGCGGCTGCGTGCTGGCGTGCAACCACCTCTCGAACTTCGATCCGTGGCCGCTCGGGATGCCGCTGTGGCCGACGGCGCTGGCTCCGCTTCATGGCCAAGTCGGAGCTCTACTGGTGGCCGCTGCGCGTGGTGCTGAACGCTGCAGGGGCGTTCAAGGTCAGGCGCGGCGTCGGGGACACAGAGGCCATGGAGACAGCCGTCCGGCTTGCTCGTGAGGGCGAGATCGTCGTCATGTTCCCCGAGGGAACGCGGCGGAAGAAGGGGCTCGTCAAGAAACACCAGGCCCGCGCACGATCGGGTGCGGCCCGCATCGCCATCGAAGCCGGGGTGCCCCTCATCCCGGCGGCGGTTGCCGGCACCGACAAGCTGCTCGCGCTCGGACCGCTGCGCGTCGCCTTCGGCGCACCGATCGAGCTGGATGATTTGCCGACCGACGATCTGCGACGCTCGGCTCAGACGGCGACCGAACGGCTGATGGCGCGCATCACCGAGCTCGAGGCTTCGTTGTGAGCGTCTTGCTTGCGGTCGACGGCGACTCGTTCGCGCATCGCGCGTACCACGCTCTGCCGAAGTCGATCCGCCTCAACGCCGTCGTCGGCTTCACGAACATGCTCATCCGGCTCTGGCAGGCGGAGCAGCCGGACGCCGTCCTCGTCGCCTGGGACACGCTTTCCGTCCCGACGTACCGACACGAGGCCTTCGAGCCCTACCAGTCCGGGAGGGTGTTCGAGGAGTCGATCCTCGAGCAACTCGAGATCCTGCCCGAGGTTGTCAGCGCCTTCGGCTTCCTGGTCGCGAAGGCGCCCGGCTACGAGGCCGACGACTTTCTCGCCGCCGCGGCGCGGGAATGGAAGGGCGACGTGCTCGTGGCCACGTCCGACCGCGACGCCTTCCAGCTCGCCAGCGACCGGGTCACGATTCTCCAGCCGACCCGAGGCGTGAGCGAGCTCGCGCGAATCGGCCCCGCGGAGGTGCGCGAGCGCTACGGCGTCGACCCGGAACAGGTGCCGGACCTGATCGCCGTGCGCGGCGATCCGTCGGACAAGCTGCCCGGAGCCAGGGGCATCGGACCGAAGAAGGCCGCAGATCTGCTGGCCCAGTACGGCTCGCTCGACGCCGCGCTCGCCGACGGCAGGTTCGCGGCGGAGGCGGAGGACTTGAGGCTCTTCCGGCGAATCGCGACGATGGACGCCTCCGCCCCCCTTCCTCCCCTCGCAGAAACATCCCCGGCGTGGGTGGAGGCGTCCTCCTTTCTCGAACGGCTTGGACTCGGCGGCGTCGCGGAGCGAGTGGCAGCGCTATCGACGTCCTGACGCATCGCGCGTTCGCACGGCTGCACCCGACGGGCGGGCATCCGGAGCGGCCCGAGCGGCTCGCGGTGCTGCTCGCGCACCAGCACATCTGGAGCGAGGGCCGGGCCGCGACCGCTGGAGGAGCTGCTGCTGTGTCACACCGCCGAGCACGTCGATCTGATCCGGGGCGTCGAGGATCCCGTCTGGCTCGACGGCGACACCATCTGCACCGCGACGACGTTCGAGGTCGCGGCGCTCGCGGCAGGGACGGCAATCGAAGCGGCGCTCCGCGGTGGGTTCGCCCTCGTCCGGCCGCCCGGGCACCACGCTCTCGCGGGACGCGCGATGGGCTTCTGCGTGTTCAACAACGTCGCCATCGCCGCTCGAGCGGCGCAGCGTCGCCTCGGCCTCGAGCGAGTCGCGATCGTCGACTTCGACGTCCACCACGGGAACGGGACCGACGCGATCTTCCGCGAGGACGACAGCGTCCTCTTCGTCTCGCTCCACCAATGGCCGTTCTATCCAGGCTCGGGCGGGCCGGACGACCAGGCCTCCACGACGCTCAACGTTCCGCTGCGGGCCGGCTCCGGAGACGCCGAATATCTGGACGTGTTCGAGCATGTGGTCGCGCCGGCGGTCGAGCGGTTCGAGCCGGAGCTCGTGCTCGTCTCGGCCGGCTTCGACGCGCACGAAGCGGATCCGCTGGCAGACATGGAGGTGACCGAAGACGGCTTCCGCGAGCTCGCCCGGCGCTGTGCGTCGCTTTCCGACCGTGTCGCCGCCGTGCTCGAGGGCGGTTACGAGCTCGACACGCTGCCGGGCCTCGTCGACGCGGCGCTCGACGGCTTTACGCGCTAGCCCCGCGCGAGCGCGAGCTGCTCGAGGGCCTCGCGGCGAGACGAGACGCCGAGCTTGCGCAGCATGCTCTTCACGTGCGAACGGACGGTGTGCTCGGAGATGAAGAGACGCTGTGCGATCTCGTCGGTCCCGTGGTGCTCGTCGAGCAGCAGCAGCACCTCGACCTCGCGGGCGGAGAGAGCCGATGCGATGCGATCGGGCACTCCCGCGCCGCGGCCGCCGGACCGCACCTGGTCGAGCAACCTCCGTGCGACGGGCCCCGAGAGAGCAGCGTCACCCTGGACGACGCCCTCGAGGAACTCCGCGATCCGGTCCGGAGACTCGGTCTTGAGGAGATAACCCGCAGCCCCGCCGCGAATCGCGGCGAGGAGGTTCTCCTCGGTTCCGGAGGCCGTCAAGACCACGACCTCGCACCCCGGCGCAGCCTCGCGAAGCCGCGGCAGCGCCGAGAGACCGTCGAGGCCGGGCATCAGGAGATCGAGCAACACGACGTCCGGCTGCGTGTCGGCCGCGACCGCGATCGCCTCCTCGCCGTCGGCAGCGATCCCAGCAAGCTCGAAGCCGTGTGAACGCAGCAACGCAGCGAGCGCCTCGCGGGTGAGGGGATGGTCGTCGACGACGAGTACGCGGGCTGCCACGAGTTCCTTATCGGCAGGAACCGTTCTGCCGACAAGTACCTATGTGAGAACCCAGCGCACCGAGCTGCAAGCGTGGCTGTGGGGCGAAGTCGTCCTTGCCGGACTGCTCGCCGCGAGCCTCGCCTTGCTACTCACGTATCCGGCCCTGCGGACGCAGTACGACAAGCCGCAGCTCCTGCTCGTGCTCGAGACGAGCATGGCGCTTGCGGGCGTCCTCGTCGCGCTGCTCGCCGGCGTCCGCTTTTCGGTGGTCGGGTCGCGCACCGACCTGTTCACCGCGGCCGGCTTCCTGATCTGGTCGCTCTCGACCATCGCCTTCGCGGTCATCCCGGCCCTCGGTCACGGATCGCTCGATCGAGCCGACGGCTGGGCGGCGCTCGTCGGCGGGATTCTGGGACAGGCTCTGATCGCGGCCGCGCCGTTCGTCGGCGGCCGCAGCCGCGTCCGCGACCGCGCGCTCCGCGACACCGTCCTCGCTGCGGCCGTAGCGCTCGGCGCTGTCTGGGTGCTCCTGCGAGCCCACGGTGGCGTCCTGCCACCGTTGACGGCGCTGCCTCGCGCGGGCGTACCGGCGGCCTTCGCCTCGGCCCTTGCCGTGCAAGCGCTGCTCAACCTCCTGGCAGTCGTCGGCTGGGGGCGACGGTTCGCGAAGACCGGAGACGATCTGGCGAAGTGGCTGGCGCTCGGCTTCACGCTCCAGCTGTTCGCCGCGCTTCATCTCGTCCTCGCGCCGCCGCGCGGGACGATGTACGTCGCCGCCGGCGAGTATCTGAGACTGCTCGCCTTCGCGCTGATGCTCGTCGGCGCGTGGCGCGCGATCCGCTCGGCCGAGCTTGGTCGCGCGGTCGCGGAGGAGCGGGCCCGCGTCGCCCGCGAGATCCACGACGGGCTCGCGCAATATCTCTTTGCCGTCTCCACCCACGCCCAGATGCTCGAGGCCGGGGCGCCGGTCGAGGAGGTCGGCCCGCAGCTCTCGCGGGCGGCCGCGCTCGCTCAGCAGGAGGCGCGGTTCGCGATTCTCGCCCTTTCGTCGGCGAGCGGCACCGCGCCGTTCGACTCGGCGTTGAGCCGCTACGTCGAGTTCCTGACCGCCGACGGCGAGCTCGCCGTCGACCTCGAGATCGACCCCGCGATCCGCCTCGCGCCGGACGAGCAGATCGAGATCTTCCGCATCGTCCAGGAGGGTCTCGGCAACGTCCGCCGCCACGCCAACGCGACACGCGCCGAGGTGGTGATCGGCCGCCGTCCCTCGGGCGAACGATTCGTCGCCATCTCCGACGACGGTGAGGGCTTCCCTCCCGACGTGGAAGTGGCGGGTCAGGGGCTCCGGAACATGCGCGATCGCGCGTCGTCGATCGACGGCGGTTTCAACGTCCGCAGTACGCCCGGCCTCGGCACCGCCCTCGAGGTCGTTCTGCGCACGTAGACGTCCTTCCGTGCGGCCGTGCGGCCGCTTAGAGTTCGGCGCACGTGCGTCGCTCCCCGGCACTGCTGGCCGCGGTCGCGCTTTCGAGCGCGGTGGCGGCGACGGCGGCCGCGGGGAAGCAGCAACCGCTCCAGCACATCACGCTCTTCTCGGACTCGTCCGGCGCAGCCCTGAACTGGGACTCGACCGCGAAGAAGATCGTCGAGCACGGCAACCGTGTCCTGCTCGAGCTCCACCCGTGCGGGCGCCTGACCCAGCCCGGGTGCCTCACCGTCGATCCGCCGCCGAGCGTGCTTGCCACCGTGCGCAAGCTCGGTCGCAGGATCGGCACGAACGTCGTGATCTTCGTCGGCTACAACGACGACCCCGCGACCTACCGCCACGGCCTGCCGATCGTCCTGAAGGCGCTCTGGAAGCGAGGCGTCCACCACATCGTCTGGTTCACGCTGCACGCCGTCGACAAGCAGTACACCGACATCAACCAGGCGATCTACGCCGAAGAGCAGAAGTGGCGGCCGACGATGACCGTGCTCGACTGGAATCACTACTCGGGCTCTCACCCCTCGTGGTACGCCTCGGACGGGATTCACATGACTACGACCGGCGCGACCGCCTTCGCGACGTTTCTCCACCGCTCGCTCGAGCGGCTCGGCCTGACCGGGCGTTCGTAGAGACGCGCCGCCCCGAGAGATGCTCGAGCCAACGCCGCCTCGTTCGATGAAGAAGCCCCGCCGGAGCGGGGCTTCTCGTCAGCAGGCCTGTAAGCCGGATTTTGTCGAGGGTGACCATCCATCTGTGCGGCTACCCGGCTCCTCGGCGGGCCGCGTCAGCGGAGCCTGTTCGCCTTGCACCGGACGGGGTTTGGCGAGCCGACCCTGTCACCAGGGCCGCTGGTGGGCTCTTACCCCACCGTTTCACCCTTACCGGCCGCGACTCCGGAGATCCGCGACCGGCGGTCTGTTTTCTGTGCCACTTTCCGTCGGCTTTCGCCGCCTCCCTCGTGTCGTCAGACGATCTCGGGAGCGTCCTGCCCTGCGGTGTCCGGACTTTCCTCGACGCCTCTCGCGAGGCGCCGCGGTCACCCGGCCTGCAACTCGGATTGTAGCCCCGTACCTTGTAGCCCAGTCTCGGCGCCGTCGACCCGCCCGTGCAGGCGCATGGAGCACTCGGGGCAGCGCACGACGGCACCGTCGTGGAGGACGAACTCGCCGCAGACCGGGCACTCGAGGGACGCTCCGCGTAGCACGGCGAGGAGCTCCTGCTCGAGCGTCCGATGAAGTGACGCGACCCCGCTCATAGCTCCCGAAACACCCCCACGACCTTGCCGAGGATCTCGACGTGCGCGGCGTAGATCGGCTCGAGCGCCGAGTTCTCGGGCTGCAGCCGGATGCGCCCGTTCTCGCGGAAGAACCGCTTGACCGTCGCCTCGTCGGCCGACTCGTCGTCGCCGGCCAGGGCGACGACGATCTCCCCGTCGCGCGCGTCCTGGGCGCTCCGCACGACCACCACGTCGCCGTCGAGGATCCCGGCGTCGATCATCGACTCGCCCTTGACGCGCAGCAGGAAGTCGCCCCGGAGGTTCTCGGGGACCGCGAGCTCGTCTTCGACGTTCTGCTCCGCCAGCAGCGGCCCACCTGCTGCGATCTGACCGAGCAACGGCAGCTTCGGCAGCTCGGCGGTGACCGCCTCGGCGCCCTTGTCGCGACCGACGAGCTCGAGCGCTCTCGGCTTCGTCGGGTCTCGGCGCAGCAGGCCTGCCCGCTCGAGATTCGCGAGGTGGGCGTGGACCGTCGACGGCGAGGCGAGGCCGACAGCTGCGCCGATCTCGCGCACCGTCGGCGGATAGCCGTGCCGGTCGACGTACTCGACGAGGAAGCTCCAGATCTCGCGCTGCCGTCCGGTCAACTCGGCTGTCGTCTGCATCTCACGCTCCGTGGGTCGGGAAGAGTGGCGAACACGTGTTCGACAGCAGGGTACGGACTCCTCCGGACGGCGTCAATAGAAAGAGAAAGGCCGCCCGGGAGGCGGCCTCAAAGATGCGCTGGAGAGGACTTGAACCTCCACGGCCTGTTAAGGCCACTAGGCCCTCAACCTAGCGCGTCTACCAATTCCGCCACCAGCGCGAGAGCCCGCGCAGTGTAGCGCCCGCCCGGGCCGCGCCTCGGGCTACTGGAGGTAGTGGAAGAGGGCGATGCTGTTGGCGAAGAAGAGCACCGCGAAGACCACCGTCACGCGCGAGAGGTTCCGCTCGACGATGTGCGTGCCGCCCTGCGACGCCGGGGTGAAGCCCATCCCGCCCATGCCGGCATCGCGGCCCGAGTGCATGAGAATCGTCGAGACGAGCCCGACGACGAGGAGGACCTGCATTACCGCGAAGAACGTGGTCACGCGCCCCAGGGTACCGACGGTCGGGCGGCCTCGCGACTCAGCGGCGAGTGACCTCGACGATCGTCGCGACGAGCTCGGAGGCGATCCGGTCCTTCGTCACGTAGCCCGACGCGCCCGCCTCCCGCGAGCGGTCGACGTCGTCACGCGAGTTCGACCCGGTGAGCATGAGCACCCGCACGCCGGCGCTCTCCTCCCGGATCTCACGCGTGGCCTCGAAGCCGTCGAGCACCGGCATGCTCACGTCCATCAGGACGATGTCCGGGTCGAGCTTCCGTGCGAGCTCGACCGCCTGCGCGCCGTCGCTCGCCTGCCCGACCACCTCGATCCGGTCGTCCGTGGTGAGGATCGCCTCGAGCGCCTCAGCGAAGAGCCGGTGGTCGTCGGCGATCACCACGCGGAGCGGCGTCTGCTTTCCCCTGCGGCTGCGCACCCGTTCATCCTCGCTGTTAGCGTCGCTCTGTGGAAGAGGACGTCCACGCACGGATCCAGAAGCTGCTCGTGACGGGCGACAACCGCCTCAAGCAGGGCGTTGACCCGGCCAAGGCGCGGCAGAGCTGGGAGCAGGCGCTCGCCCTGGCCCAGGAGGCAGGGATCGAGGAGCGGATCCGGCCGCTCGTCGAGGTCAGGCTCGCGGACTTAGAGCACCCGCGGCGCGGCTGAGTATCTCTTCGATGCGCTCGGCCTGGCGGCGGACGTCGTGCTCCGCCGTCGCTTCGCGAGCAGCGCCGTTCGGACAGGGCAGCGCCGCGGCCTGTTCGAGCGCGCGCGCGAGGCCGTCGACATCGAGCGGATCGACCAGCACGCCGGCCTCCGGCGGGACGAATTCGGGCGGCCCTCCGATCCTGGTCGCCACGACCGAGCGGCCGCAGGCCATCGCCTCGAGCAGGGCCTGGCCGAGAGGCTCCACCAGGCTCGGCTGCGCGAGGACGCGACTCTCGGCGAGCAGACGCGGGATCTCGTCATGCGGAATGCGCCCGAGCAGGCGCACGCGCTCGCGATCCTCGAGCCGAGCGCGGAGCGGCCCGTCGCCGGCGAACGTGAGCGTGCCCTCCTCGAGGCGCGCGAACGCGTCGGCCAGCCGCACGACGTTCTTCCGCTCGTCGAGCGCGCCGACGCAGAGGAAGCTCGGCGGGCCCGAAGGCGCCTCGGCGACCGCGAATCGCTCACGGTCGACGCCGCTCGAGACGACCTCCACCTTGCCGCGGGCCTCGGGCAGCTTCGTCTCGAGCTCGCGCCGCAGATAATCGGAGACGCAGACGACGGCCGCGGCGCGGCTCACGACGAGCCGAGTCGCGGCCGTCACGCCCGGGATCGCGCCGATGTTGCGGACGTCCCGCCCGTGCGCGGTCACGACGAGCGGCGCGCGGCCGGCGAGCGCGGCGATCAGCCCGGACGGGACGAGGAAGTGTGCGTACACGACGTCCGGCCGGGCCGCCTGGATCGTCTTCCGCGCGAGCGTCAGGTAGCGGAGCTTCCCGCCGGCACGCGTGTCGAGGACCGCCAGCTCGACCTCGTGTCCGCGCGCGACGAGCTCGCGCTCGACCTGAGCGACGAACGTCCCGAGGTCGGGGGCGTCGGGCCCCGGGTACATCTGCGAGACGAGGAGGATGCGCACGGGGCCAGCGTACGCGGGCCCCATGCGACGGAGAAGCTCTACGCGGCTGCGGCGTTGCGCACTGCGTCGAGGACGTAGTCGGAGCGGCCCTCGAAGAGGAGGTCGAGGAGCCGGGCGCCGCCGACGAGGCCGACGGGGCGCCGCAGCAGGGCGACGAGGCGCGCTTCGTCGAGCCCGACGGCGCGCGCGGCCTTGACCGCGTTCCGGACGCCGGCCGGGATCGAGCCGCCGGGGCCGAACTGCCACGCCGGGTAAAGCCATTCGTCCTGACCGCGGACGGCGAAGAGCTCGCCACGCCGGCGAAGCTGCTCGATCTCGCGCGCGTCGACGCCGAGGCGGCTGGAAAGCCAGGAGCCGGGAAGCGGGGTGGTCGGGGTGTCGTGCATGCGGATGCTCCTTTCGTTCGGGTGAGGAGCACTCTCGGTTCGACTGCTTAAGATCGGCTTGACGCCCACTTGGAGGTGCGATGAGCGACTACACGATCGTCAACGTCGGCGACGTCGAGAACGTCGCCCCGAAGTTCCAGATGCCGGAGGGGATGGACGTCCGCTTCCCGCGACGCGATCTCGGCTGCACGGTCGGTGGCGTCGGAGTCGAGAAGCTGCCGGCCGGGCTGCGCATGCCGTTCGGACACACGCACTCGACGCAGGAGGAGATCTACGTGATCGCCGAGGGCTCCGGCCGGATCAAGCTCGACGACGAGGTGCACGACCTGCGGCAGTGGGACATCCTGCGGATCGGTCCCGGCGTGATGCGGAACCTCGAGGCGGGCTCCGACGGGATCACGTTGGTCGCATTCGGCGCGCCGCTCGGCGAGGAGTCGGACGGCGAGATCGTGCCCGGCTGGTGGAGCGACGGCGCCTAGGGCCTAGGCCCTAGCCCGCACGGCGTCGTACATCCCCCACTCCTCGCGCAGCGCCTCGCAGATCTCGCCGACGGTGCAGCGCGCCCGCAGCGCCTCGCGCAGCGGCGGCAGCAGGTTCGCCTCGCCACGCGCCGCTTCCCGCACCGTCGCGATCGCTGCAGCTGCGGCGTCTGCGCTGCGCTCGGCGCGGACACGCGCCGTCCGCTCGAGCTGGCGCCGTTCGGCGGCCGGGTCGATCTGGAGCAGCTCGATGCGCTCGCCCGAGTCCTCCTCGAACGCGTTCACCCCGACGATGACGCGCTCGCCCGCCTCGACCTGCTGCTGGAACTCGAACGCGGCGCGCTCGATCTCCTCCTGCACGAAGCCCGACTCGACGGCCGCCACGGCACCGCCCGCCTCGTCCACCCGCTCGATCAGCTCCGACGCACGAGCCTCGAGCTCGTCGGTGAGCGCCTCGACGTAGTAGGAGCCGCCGAGCGGGTCGGCGGTGTCGGTCGTGCCGGCCTCCGCCGCGATGATCTGCTGCGTCCGCAGCGCGATCTTCGCCGCGTGCTCGGTCGGCAGCGCGAGCGCCTCGTCGAAGCTGTTCGTGTGCAGGCTTTGCGCACCGCCGGCGACGGCCGAGAGAGCCTGGATCGCGACCCGGACGATGTTGTTCTCGGGCTGCTGCGCCGTCAACGTCGAGCCCCCCGTCTGGGCGTGGAAGCGGAGGGCGAGCGCCCGCGGATTCGTCGCGCCGAAGCGGTCGCGCATGATGCGCGCCCACAGCCTGCGTGCGGCGCGGAACTTCGCCACCTCCTGGAAGAAGTCGTTGTGCGCGTTGAAGAAGAAGGAGAGGCGCGCGCCGAAATCGTCGGGCGACAGCCCCACGGCGACCGCCGCGTCGCAGTAGGCAATGCCGTTTGCCAGCGTGAACGCGAGCTCCTGCACCGCGGTCGAGCCCGCCTCGCGGATGTGGTAGCCGCTGATCGAGATCGTGTTCCAGCGCGGGATTCGCTCGGCGCAGTACGCGAACAGGTCCGTCGTCAGCCGCATCGAGGGGCGCGGCGGGAAGATGTAGTTCCCGCGGGCGATGTACTCCTTGAGGATGTCGTTCTGGACGGTGCCGCGCAGCGCGTCGGGCGGCACTCCCTGCTCGGAGGCGACGAGCTCGTAGAGCAAGAGCAAGAGCGACGCCGGCGCGTTGATCGTCATCGAGGTCGAGACTTCGCCGAGCGGGATCTCGGCGAGCAGGATCTCCATGTCGGCGATCGAGTCGATCGCGACGCCGGTGCGGCCGACCTCTCCCAGGGCACGCGCGTCGTCGGAGTCGTAGCCGAGCTGGGTGGGCAGGTCGAAGGCGATCGAGAGGCCGGTCTGCCCGCGGTCGAGGAGGTAGCGGTAGCGCGCATTCGACTCCTCCGCCGAGGCGAAGCCGGCGTACTGCCGGATCGTCCACGGCCGTCCGCGATACATGTCGGGATACGGCCCGCGGGTGAAGGGGTACTCGCCCGGCGGCTCGAGCTCGCCCGGCGCGTCGGCGGCCGTGTAGACGGGCTTGATCTCGATGCCCGACTCGGTGCGCCGCTCCTCCGCCACGCGCCAGATCGTACGGGGCTACGTGACGGGGTGGCACCGCGAGCGCACCGACCGCACGCCAGGTGCGGCCGGCACGCTCGCTACCCGCGGAGGGGCGGGCAGAGGCGAGAGGCGATCGGCGAGCCCGCGCAAGAGCGACGCGGCTCGCGTGCGGAGGACTCCGGGACCCCGCAGACGCTCGGCCGCAGCTACGGCCTCACGCCGGCGGTGATCCGTCGAGAAGAGGTCGAGCAGGTCGATCGACTGAGGCAGCATGGGCGGGCTCCTTGCGTTCGAAGAATCTCAGGCGTTCGAAGATTATCGAACGTTGCCCTCTCTCCGCAAGCGCAACGGGAAATATCGCGCTATTATCCTGGTTACAGTTCGATGACAATCGAAAAGACCCAGCAGCCGCGGGCCCCTCAGCAGCCGAGAGTCGTCGATGTCTCCCGTTCAGGACGGGCGCTCACGGTCGAGATCGACGCCTCCGAGGCGTCGGAGCTCTTGCTCAGCATCGCCACGCTTCTCGTCGAGGACGAGCGCGACACCTACGA
Source organism: uncultured Actinomycetes bacterium (assembly GCA_963794255.1). Taxonomy (GTDB): domain Bacteria; phylum Actinomycetota; class Thermoleophilia; order Gaiellales; family Gaiellaceae; genus Palsa-739. The sequence goes on from CAWCDC010000010.1 coordinate 633,819, forward strand.
CCTCGGAGCTGCCCGGATCGAGGAGCTCAGGGCGTCTGCTCCGCCCGAGTTACTCGCTGCGGCGGCCGCGCTCCTGCCGGCGAAGACCGCGGCGCATCTCCTCGGACTCGTCTACACGACGCCCACGCCGCGCACCGCGGCGGCTTTCCTCGACCATGTCGCGGCCACCGATCCGGTGGAGATCCGCCTGCACCTGCTCGGCTACTACCTGCGCGGCCACCACATGACCGAGCCGGAGACGATCCGGCGTGCGGCCACGGGAGACGTCGAAGCGATCGGGGAGCTGCTCGGCGCCTACTCGGAGTACGACGACGACGAAAAGTGCGCGAGCATCGAGCGGCTGCTCGTCGCCGATCCCGCCGAGGGCAAGCGCGCGCTGCTCGATCTCCTCTCGGGCTGGCACGAGCGCGTTCTGCCGGAGATGGCGCCGGACTTCGTCTCGCTCGCCGAGCGAGACGCGGAGGCGAAGCGCGAGCTCGTCCGCTCGGTGCCGCCCGAGCAGGTCGTCGAGCGACTGGCGCCCGGGATCCAGTGGCTGCCCGGCCCGGATGTCGACCGCGTCGTGCTCTTCGCCGCCTTCTCGGCGCGTCCCTGGGTCTACATGAGCGAGTACAAGCGGGTGAAGATCTTCTGCTACCCGATCACGCTCGATCGGGCGCGAACCGCTCCCGATGACCCCGCCGAGCTCGTCCGCATCTACAAGGCGCTCGGCGACGAGAGCCGCCTGAAGTTGCTGAAGCGGCTGCAGGCCGGGCCGCTCTCGCTCGCCGAAGCGACGCAGGAGGTGGGCCTCGCCAAGTCGACGACCCACCACCACCTCGCGATCCTCCGCCAGGCCGGCTTCGTGCTGATCCAGGAGGGCGACGACACCTACCGGCTCCGTCCCGATCTCAGGCCGGAGCCCGGCGCGCTGCTCGAGCACTACCTCGGCACCTGAGACCGCAGGCAAGATCCGGGGATGCGGGTCACCGTCCGTCTCTTTGCCGGCTTGCGGGAACGAGCGGGACAGGCACGGCTCGAGCTCGAGGACGTCGCGCGCGTCGAGGACGTGTGGCCGATGCTCGGGCTCGGTGACGAGCCTCCCGGTCTGCTCTATGCCCTGAACCGCAGCTACGTCGAGCGCACGCACCCGCTGGTGGACGGCGACGAGGTCGCGCTTATCCCGCCCGTCAGCGGCGGCTCCTTCCGCCTCGTCGACGGGCCTCTTGACGTCACCGCCGCACTGCGAGAGGTGGAGGACCCCGAAGCCGGAGCGCTCGCGAGCTTCGTCGGCACCGTCCGCCGGCGCTCGCGCGGCCGTGACGTGGTCCATCTCGAGTACGAGGCCTACGAGGAGATGGCCGAGCCGCTGCTCGCCGCGCTCGGCGACGACTTGACGGAGCGCCACGGCCTGTGCGCGATCGCAATCCACCATCGGCTCGGCCGCGTCGAGATCGGGGAGGCGAGCGTCGTGATCGCCGTCTCGGCCCCCCATCGCGCCGCAGCGCTCGACGCCTGTCGCGAGGCGATCGAGACGCTCAAGACGACCATCCCGCTCTGGAAAAAAGAGGTCTACGCCGGCGGCGAGGAATGGATAGGCCGAGGGTCATGAGCGCGCAGGCACAACAACAGCGGCGAGGCATCTTCGAGCGGCTCATCGGCGTCGCCGCCGTAGCCGGCGGGTTCGCGAAATTCTTCTTCTTCTTCGTCTCGTTCGCCGCGTACTCCGCCTGGTTCGGGAGCTGGCAGTTCGGGCTCGGCTTCGTGCTGCTGATCCTCGTGCACGAGCTCGGCCACGTCGCCGAGGCCAAACGGCAGGGGCTGCCCGTCACGCTGCCCACGTTCATCCCGTTCTTCGGCGCCTACGTCACGGTGCGCCACGCGAACACGCCGCCGTGGCGAAATGCGCTCGTCTCGCTGGCCGGGCCTTTCGCCGGCGGTCTCGCCGCCGCCGCGGTGTGGGCGTACGGCGCCGCGCAGGACACGACCTGGCTCGTCGTACTCGCCAATCTCGGCTTCCTGCTCAACGCGTTCAACATGCTTCCGATCGGCTTCCTCGACGGAGGCACCGTGTGGCGCGCCGTGACGGACACGTGGCAGCGGCCGCAGATCCGGTTCGAGAACGGCGTGCCGGTCGAGGCGCTGCCGCCGGACCGGGAGCACGCCGTCCTGATCGGGACGCTCTACGTTCTGCTCGCGGCCGCGCTCGTCGGCGGAATGCTTGCGACACGCCACAGCGGGATGCTCTAGTCCCACGAATGCAGGATCGCGACCTTCTCCAGACCCACCACGCGCTCGAGTACCTCCGGGAGAAGTCGAAGTCGATCGGCGAGGAGTTCCTGACCGGTTTCGAGGAGGTCGAGCAGATCGACCGTCCTGCAGTCTCCTGCTTCGGCTCGGCGCGCGCGTCGGAGGGATCGCCGCCGTACGAGCTCGCCCGCGAGACGGCGCGGCTCTTCGCGGAGGCAGGCTGGGCCGTCGTCACGGGCGGCGGGCCCGGCGTGATGGAGGCGGCGAACCGCGGCTGCCGCGAAGGCGGCGGGCTCTCGGTCGGCTTCGGGATCGAGCTGCCGCACGAGCAGCGGATGAACGACTACATCGACCTCGGCCTCGTCTTCGACCACTTCTACGCCCGCAAGACGATGTTCGTGAAGGCCGCGGAGGGCTTCTGCGTCTTCCCCGGCGGCTTCGGCACCGCCGACGAGCTGTTCGAGTCGCTCACCCTGATCCAGACCGGCAAGGTCCTCCACTTTCCGGTCGTGCTCCTCGGCGAGGCGTACTGGACGCCGTTGCTCGAGTGGGTCCGCCGCAGCGCCCTCGCCGACGGGATGGTCTCGGCGGAGGATCTGACGCTCCTCACGCTCACGGACGACCCCCGCGTCGCGCTCGAGACGGTGCTCGACGCCTTCCGCGCCGGCGACGGGAGCCCGAGTCCGCACGAGCCGGAGAAGGCCGACGCGCAGTAGCGTTCGCTCCGATGGAGCTGCGCGACCTGCCCTCCGTTGACGAGCTCGCGCGCGAGGCGGGCGACCCGCTCGCGGTCGACGCGGCGCGAAGCGTGATCGATCGCGCCCGCGAGGAGATCCAGGCCGGCGCGGATCCGGGAGATCTCGCGGCTCGCCTGAGCGCGGAGCTTGCGGACGCACGGCGGCCGCGCCTACGGCGTGTGCTCAACGCGACGGGCGTCGTCGTCCACACGAACCTCGGCCGCGCACCGCTCGCCGAGGAGGCGGTCGACCGCGTCGCCGAGGCGGCGCGCGGCTACTCGAACCTCGAGTACGACCTTGCGGAAGGCGCACGCGGCTCGCGGCAGGATCACATCTCGGCGCTCCTGGGCAGGTTGACCGGCGCGGAGGCGGCGCTCGTCGTCAACAACAACGCCGCCGCGGTCCTCCTCGCGCTCGCGGCGCTCGCCGAGGACCGCGAGGTCGTCGTCTCGCGCGGCGAGCTGATCGAGATCGGGGACGGCTTCCGGATCCCGGAGGTCCTCGCGCGTTCCGGTGCACGCCTGGTCGAGGTCGGGACGACCAACCGGACGCGCGCCGCAGACTACGAGCGCGCGATCACGCCGGAGACGGCGGTCCTGTTGCGCGTCCACCAGTCGAACTTCCGCGTCGTCGGCTTCGAGGAGCGGCCGCGGCTCGAAGAGGTGGCCGAGGTCGCGCACCGCCACGGCCTCCCGCTCGTCGACGACCTCGGCTCCGGACATGTCTCCGCTAGTAACAGTCTGTTACAAGGTCAAGGCGAGCCCACCGCGCGCGAGTCGCTCGCGGCCGGGGCCGATCTCGTCTGTTTCTCCGGGGACAAGCTGCTCGGCGGGCCGCAGGCCGGGATCGTGCTGGGGCGCACCGAGCTCGTCGAGCGCCTGCGGCGGCATCCGCTGCAACGAGCGCTACGGATCGACAAGCTCTCGCTCGCGGCGCTCGAAGGGACGCTGCTGCTCCACCTCGAGTCGCCGGAACGGATTCCCGTGCTGCGCACGCTCGCGCAGGCGACGAAAACGGTGCGCGAACGCGCCGAGCGCCTGGCCGCCGCAACCGGCGGCGAGGTCGAGGAGACGGTCGGCCGTGTCGGGGGTGGTGCATTGCCGCTCGCCGAGCTGCCGAGCTTCGCCTGCGCGCTCGAGGAGTCGCTCGCCGAACCGCTGCGCAGGGGCGAGCCGCCCGTGGTGGGCGTCGTCCGGGACGGCCGGCTCCTGCTCGACTGCCTGACGCTGACGGACGTCGAGGCCGACGAAGCCGCGGCGGCGGTCGCGCGCGCCCGCGCATGAGCGACCGCCCGCCCGAAGCGGTTCTCTGGGACGTGCTGCGCGGCTCGCTGGTGACGAAGGCGCTCGGGGCGGTCACCGACGCGGGAGTCCCGGCGGCATTGGCGGACGGCCCGCGGCCGGTCGCGGAGCTCACGGGCGACCCGGACACGCTCCACCGGCTGCTGCGAGCGCTCGCGAGCGACGGCATCTTCCGCGAGACCGAGCCCGGGGTGTTCGAGCACACCGAGAGCTCCCGCCTTCTGCTTGCGCCCGGCTGGAGCGAGTTCGCGCATCTCTTCGGCGGCGTCTTCTTCGAGGCGACCGAGGATCTCGACGCTTCGCTCTCCGGGTCGCCGTTCGCGCGGCGGTTCGGGACCGGCTTCTGGGAGTGGCTCGCCGACCACCCTGCCGAGCGGGCGACGTTCGACCTTGCGATGGCGGGCGAGCGCCTGCGGCCGGCCGAGCGTCTGGCGGCTCTCGAGTGGCGCGACGGCGAAGTCGTCGTCGACGTCGGCGGTGGCAACGGAGCGCTGCTCAGCGAGCTGATCGCGCGCCGGCCGGAGCTGCGCGGCATCGTCCTCGACCTGCCCGAGACGGTGCGCGACGAGGCGGCCCTCGGCGACCGCATCGAGTTCGCGGCGGGGAGCTTCTTCGACTCGGTGCCGACCGGCGACGCCTACGTCCTGTCCGGGATCCTCCACGACTGGCCCGACGACGACGCGGCCAGGATCCTGCGCACGATCCGAACGGCCGCCCCGGCGCACGCGCGCCTGCTGATCAACGAGTCCGTGATCGCGCCCGGCAACGAGCCGCAGGGCGCGAAGTGGCTCGACCTCCTGATGCTCGTCCTCGCCGGCGGCCGCGAGCGCGACGCGCAGCAGTGGCAAGAACTGCTCGAAGGCGCCGGATTCCAGGTCGAGACGCTCGAGAATCCGATCGTCGCCACATGCCGCTGACCGTCGGCACCGCGGGACACATCGATCACGGCAAGACGGCGCTCGTCGAGGCGCTGACGGGCAAGAAGACCGATCGGCTCCCCGAGGAGCACGAGCGCGGGATCTCGATCGACCTCGGCTACGCGCCGCTCGAGCTGCCCGACGGCACGAGCCTCTCGGTCGTCGACGTCCCCGGGCACGAGCGCTTCGTCCGCACCATGGTCGCGGGCGCGAGCGGCATCGACCTCTTTCTCCTCGTGATCGACGCCGGGGAGGGCGCCCGGCCGCAGACGCACGAGCACCTCGCGATCCTACGTTTGCTGGGGATCGAGCACGGAGTCGTCGCGGTGACGAAGGCCGACGCCGTCGACGAAGAGACGCTCGAGCTCGCCCGCGCCGAAGCGGAGGAGCTCGTGCCGGGCGCTCCCGTGGTCGCGACGAGCGCGCACACCGGCGCCGGGCTCGACGAGCTGCGGGCGGCGCTGGCCGAGACCGCCGCGCGCGTCACGCGACACGACGCCGAAGGGCCGGCGCGGCTCCACGTCGACCGTTCCTTCACGCTCCACGGGATCGGAACCGTTGCGACCGGGACGCTCTGGTCGGGGACGATCGGCGAGGGAGACGAGCTGCGCCTCGAGCCGCGCGGGCGAGCGGTGCGGGTGCGGAGCGTGCAGGTGCACGACCGGCCCGTCGAGCGCGCCGAGGCCGGACAGCGGGTCGCCGTCTCCCTCCCCGGCGTCGAGCGGGCGGAGCTGCGCCGCGGCGACGTGCTCGTCACGCCGGGGACCGCGACGCCGAGCTTCCGGCTCGACGTGCTGCTGGAGCCGGTCGGCGAGGTCCCCGCTCGCGTCGTTCTCCATCACGGCACCGCGGAGACCACCGCCCGCGTTGCACGTGCCGGCGACCGTTTCGCGCAGCTGCGCCTTTCGCGTCCCGTGGTGGCGGCCCGCGGCGACCGCGTCGTCCTGCGCGCCGGAACGACGGTCGGCGGCGGTGTCGTCCTCGATCCGGCGCCGCCGCGGCACGCCGACATCGTCCGCTTCGAGGCGCTCGAGCGCGGCGAGACGTTCGTCCATGCGCCGGTGCGCGTGGACGGGGAGTGGCGCTGGTCTCAGGAGTGGCTCGACGAGCTGCGGGACCAGCTCGAGCAGGCGATCGACGCCGCCGATCCGCTCGACCCGGGCGTTCCGGTGCCGGCCGCCGACTGGGCGAAGGCCGTCGTCCCGCAGCTCGGCCTCGAGCTGCGCGGCGCGAAGCTCTACCGGCCCGGCGCCACGGCCGAGCTCGGCTCACGCGCCGGGGAAGCGGAGGCGCTCGCCGCGCAACTCGGCCTCGAGCCGGTTCGGGTCGAGGATCCTTCGCTCGCTCGGTTCCTCGAAGAGCAGGGCCGCCTCGTGCGGGTCGGCGACGGCTTCGTGATCTCGCCGGAGGCGTACGAGCAGGCGCGAGCGGTCCTCTCAGACGGGATCACGCTCGCCAAGTTCCGTGACGCGCTCGGGGTCGGCCGGAAGACCGCGCAGCTCTACCTCGAACGGTTCGATGCCGACGGCGTGACGCGGCGCGTCGGCGACGGACGAGTCCTGCGCCGACGGTCCTAGGAGTCCCAGGCAACGGGCAGCGCGACGAGGCTGCGGAAGAGCGGCACCGGCCGCCAGCGCAGCTCGTCTTCCGCCACCGTGAGCCGGAGGCCGGGCAGCCGCCGCAGCAGTGTCCCAAGCGCAATCTCGGTCTCGAGCCGCGCGAGCGGGGCGCCGAGGCAGAAGTGGCTGCCGCGGCCGAACCCGAGATGCCTCTCGCGCTCGGCGCCCAGGTCGAGCTGGTCCGGGGCGTCGAAGCGGTCGGGGTCGCGGTCGGCGGCGCCGAGGATCACGATCAGGTTGTCGCCGCGGCGAATCGTCTGGCCGCCCAACTCCACGTCGACCGCGGCCCACCGGTTGAGCGTCCGCTCGACCGGCCCGTCGTAGCGGATCAGCTCCTCGACCGCGCGAGGGAGGAGCGACGGGTCGCCTTCGAGCGCCGCGCGCTGCTCGGGGTGCGTGAGCAGCGCGAGCGTCGCGTTCCCGATCAGGCTGACCGTCGTCTCGTGTCCCGCGACGATCAGGAGCGCGATCATGCTGCAGAGCTCCTCCTCGGAGAGCGTGTCGCCGCCGTCCTCGACCGCCACGAGCGCGCTGACGAGATCCTCGCCGGGCGCCTGCCGACGCTCGGCGAAGAGCGCGAGGAGGTACTCGACGAAGGCGGTCAGTGAGGCGTCGGCCCGCTCTGCGTCAGCCGCCGCGAGCGCCGGGCTCACCATCGCGGCCGACCACTCGCGAAAGCGCTCGCGGTCGGCAACCGGAACGCCAAGCAGCTCCGCGATCACCGTGATCGGCAGCGGGAAGGCGAACTCCGAGACGAGCTCCATCTCGCCGGCGGCGACGCGGTCGATCAGCTCGTCGGCGATCTCCTGGATCCGCGGCCGCAACCGTTCGATCATGCGCGGCGTGAACGCCTTCGAGACGAGACGCCGAAGACGGCGATGGTCGGCGCCGTCGCGGTTGAGCATGTTGCTGTCGATGAAGGCGACGAACTCCGGAAGCTCCGAGCGGAGCTGATCCGGAGGTAGCGCCAGCCGCGGATCGCGGACGAAACGCTCGTCGTCGAGCAGCACGGCCTCGGCGTCCTCGTAGCGCGTGACCCACCAGATCGGCGTCTCGCCGTCCATCCCGGGCTGGCAGAGAACGGGGTCTTGCTCGCGCATGCGCGCGAAGGTCGCGTATGTGTCGGCCCGGAACGCGTCGCTGTAGAGGTCGTATCTGCGGGCGGCAGTCGCCATCCGGCGATGCTACTCGGCGTAATCTCCCGCGAGGATGGACGCAGCAACGACTCGCGAGCTGATCGAGCGCTACAACGCCGCCTGGAACGCGCAGGATCTCGACGCGATCGACGAGCTCCACCACCCCGACATCGTCTTCGACAACCACACCGCCGACGAGCGCGCCGAGGGCGCCGCCGCCGTGCGGGGACACATCGAGCAGATCTTCCGCAACAACCCGACGCTGCGCTTCACGGCACGGTCGCTCTACGTCGCCGACGACTTTGCCGTCTGCGAATGGACCGCGTCGACCGGCTCGAAGGAGTGGGACGGGGTCGACGTCTTCCCGTTCAGGGACGGGAAGATTGCGCGGAAGGACGTGTACTCGTCGTCGCACCGCCCGCGCGAACTGTGAGCTGGAGCACGTCGGGCCGGCTGTAGTGGCCGACCGGGTCGAAGCGCTGCCGCTCGGCGAGCAGCCGCGTCGGGTCGAGCTCCGCGTAGAGAATTCCTTCCTCGTCGTACAGCGGCCCGGCGAGGTATGAGCCGTCGGGGGCGAGGATCGCGCTGCCGCCGCGGCCGATCGTCCCGACTCCCTCGATCTCTGCGGCGAGCGGGAAGTCGTCGGGGTACGCCGACTCGAGCTGGAAGTGCGCGGGCGCGACCACGTACGCGCGGCTCTCCCGAGCGATGTGGACGAGCGTCTGCTGCCAAGCCTCGCTGTCGTCGGCGGTCGACGCGATGTAGATCTCGACCCCCGACTCGTAGAGCGCGACGCGCGCGAGGGGCATGTAGTTCTCCCAGCAGATCAGGCCGCCGACCCGGCCGAAGCCGGTCTCGACCGCCTCGAGGCCTCGCCCATCGCCCTGGCCCCACACGAGCCGCTCGTGGTTGGTCGGCACGAGCTTGCGGTGGTGGAGCGCGAGCTCGCCCGCAGGCGAGTGGTAGAGGAGCGCGTTGTAGATGGTGCCGGGGCCTTCCGCGTCGACCTCGTTGACGCCGGTCACGATCCAGATGCCGAGCTCCTGCGCCGCCGCAGCGATGCGCCGCTCGGCGGGCGAGCCGACCGACGACCGACTCCTGCGCAAGACGCGCGAACGTCTCCTTTGCGCCCGCGGTCTCCCAGCCGGCGAACGCCTTCGCCCAGATCGACGACGGGATAGACGGGCACGAACGTCTCGGGGAAGACGACGAGCTCGGCTCCCTCTTTCGCGCGCCTCGGCGGCGACGGTCTCGAGCCTGTCGAGCGTCGCCTCGCGATCGAGCACGACCGGCTGGACCTGGACGCACGCGACTTTGACCGGACGCTCCATCGCCGCAGAGCCTAGTCGGGCGACCCGTACCCGCCACCGCCGGGAGTCTCGACCCGGACGACGTCGCCCGCGTGCAGCTGGCGCGTCAGCTTCGGCGGCTGCTCCTCGTCGTTGATCAGGGTTCGGCCGCAGGCGCCGTCCTCCCCGCCGTCGCGACCCGGCGGCCCGTGGCGGCGCCGCTCGGCGAGCACGGAGAGGCGGCAGTCCTCGAGCACGCGCAGCTCCCGCACGACGCCGTCGCCGCCTCGGTGGGCGCCTCCTCCGCCGGAGCCGAGCCTCAACTCCCAGCGCTCGACGCGGAGCGGGTACTCGAGCTCGATCGCCTCGGTGGGGGTGGCGAGCGTGTTCGACATCGCGACGTGGACGCCGCTCGGACCGTCGGCGTCGGGACACGCGCCCTGGCCGCCGCCGACCGTCTCGTAGTACGTGAACCGGTCGTTGCCGAGCGCGAGGTTGTTCATCGTCCCCTGCCCGGCGGCGGGGACCGGGACGAGCTCGCTCAAGGCGGAGAAGACGACGTCGACGATGCGCGACGACGTCTCGGTGTTGCCGGCGACGACGGCGGCGGGCGGCTGCGCGTTGACGAGACAACCCTCGCGGCGCCGTCACGGTGACCGCGGCGAACGCACCGCCGGACGCCGGCAGGTCCGGCTCGGTGAGGCAGCGGACGACGAAGTAGCACGCGGACTTCGTGACCGAGAGCGGACAGTTGAGGTTGCCGTCGTACTGCGGAGCGGTCCCGGTGAAGTCGATCCGGATCGCGTCGCCGGCGATCTCGACCGTGCAGCGGATCGGTAGGTCTCCGTCGACCGCCTCGACGACATCCTCGGCCTCGCCGCGCCCGTCCGGAAGCTGCGCGAGCGCCGCGCGCACCATCCGCTCGGAGTACGCGTAGAGCTCGTCCATCGCCGCGGCGACCCTGTCAGGCCCGCGACGTGCGCACAGCTCCTCGAGCCTCCGGTCGGCAAGCCGGTGCGCGGAGAGCTGTGCGCGCAGATCGCCCCGACGCTCCTCGGGCTGGCGGGTCGCCTCGACGAAGCGCTCGAGCACGTCGTCGGTGAGGATCTGCGGAGGCAGGATCACGCCCTCCTCGTCGAGGGTGTGCGAAAAGGCGGGCAGGCTCGCCGGCTCGATCCCGCCGACGTCCGCGTGATGCGCGCGGGAGACCGCGAACCCGAGGACGGTGCGCGAGACGAGCGTCACGTCGGGCAGATGCGTGCCGCCCGTGTACGGATCGTTGAGGATCGCGACCTGGCCGATCTCGAGCCCGAGCTGCATCACCGCGGCCACGGCGTCGGGCATCGCGCCGAGATGAACCGGGATGTGCTCGGCCTGCGCGACCATCCGGCCGCGCTCGTCGAACAGCGCGGTCGAGCAGTCGCGCCGCTCCTTGATGTTGGCGGAGAAGGAGGAACGGATCAGGACGGCTCCCATCTCCTCCGCGATCGACCGCAGGGCCGCACCGATCACTTGGAGCTGAATTGGTGCGATCACGTCACTCACGGGTCAGCACCCAGCTGGAACCATCCCTAGCCCCCTCCCACCCGGGGGGAATCCAGAGCGTCGACCCGTCCAGTTCGACCAGGGCCGGACCGGACGCGCGCTGTTACTCTCCGCCGGGGAGCTCCAGCTCGGGCCCGGGTGTGACCTCGGCTGTGCGGACGGCCACCAGCTCTACCTCGCGCTCGCGATCCGCGTAGCCGTAACGCTCCTCGTGCGCCCGGTGGAAACGCTCGGCGAGCCAGGGGCCTAGCTCCACCGCGAGCTCGAACGACTGGCCGCGGTAGCGGAGATCGGCCTCCCCGTCGGGCGGCAGCTCTTCCACCTCACCGAGCGGCCGCACGTGCGAGACGACCCGGTCACGCCGCTCGTCGCCCGCCGCGAGCCCGAGCGCGGAGAGAACCCCCGCAGCCGCCGGGACGACGACGGCTTCCATCCCGAGCTCCTCGGCGAGCGCGCACGCGTGAAGCGGTCCGGCGCCTCCGTAGGCCACAAGCGCGAACTCGCGCGGATCGTGCCCCCGCTCGACCGAGACGACGCGCAACGCGCGCAGCATCTCGGCGTTCACGACGTCGACGACGGCGGCCGGATCGATTCCGTGAAGCGCCGCCGCCGCCGCGTCGCGGTCGAGGACGAGCCCGCCGGGCAGCTCTGCGGGCAAGCGACCGAGCAGGAGGTTCGCGTCCGTCACCGTCGGGCCGCCGCCGCGCCCGTAGCAGGCCGGCCCAGGATCGGCGCCCGCCGACTCCGGCCCGACGCGGATTGCGCCGCCGGCATCGCGCCGCACGAGCGAGCCCCCGCCCGCGCCGACCGTGTGCACGTCGACCGACGCCAGCCGCACCGGGAGGCCGCCGATCTCGCGTTCGGACACGCGCTCGGCGCGGCCGCCCGGGAGCAGGCAGACGTCGGTGGAGGTCCCGCCCATGTCGAAGGCGATCGCGTCCGCAAAGCCGGCCCGCCGCGCGAGCAGCCCTGCCCCGACGACGCCCCCGGCAGGTCCCGAGACGAGCAGCCGCGCCGGGTGCGCCGCTGCCTCCTCCGTGGGAAGGACACCGCCGGACGAGAGCATCACGACGGGCTCGGGCAGACCGGCCTCGGCGGCCACCGCAGCGAGACCACGCAGGTAGCGCGCCGCGATCGGCGCCAGATATGCGTCGGCGGCCGTCGTCGAGGCGCGCTCGTACTCCCGGAACTCGGGCGCGAGCTCGTGTGACGCGACGACATGCACGCCGGGATGCCGGCGCCGCAACTCCGCCGCCACCGCCTGCTCGTGCGACGGGTCGCGGAAGGCGAAGAGCAGGCAGACGGCGACCGCCTCGGCATCGCCGACGTCGGGGAGAGAGTCGAGCTCGAGCGGCTCGAGCTCGCCGGCCGGACCGATGCGCCCGCGGACGCCGTGGCAGCGTTCGAGCGGCACCAGCGGCTCCGGATGCTCCTCGCACAGGCGATACAGGTGCGCGCGTGTCTGACGGCGTAGGTGGAGCAGATGCTCGAAGCCGGCGTTGCCGACGTAGGCCGTTTTGGCCCCCCGCCGCTCGAGGAGCGCGTTCGTCGCGACGGTCGTCCCGTGCGCGAAGCGCTCGAGCTCGGCCGCCTCCGCCCCGACTGCCAGCGCGGCCGCGAGCACCGACTCCTCCTGCCGCTTCGCGGTCGGCACCTTGGCCGTGCGGATGCGTCCCTCCTCGACGAGCACCGCGTCGGTGAAGGTGCCGCCGACGTCGACGCCCAGAATCGCCACGTCCGTACTCTGCACCGGCGATGGCCGTGCGCGCCCTTCTCTTCGACTTCGATGGACTGATCCTCGACACCGAGCTCGCCTCGCGCGCGGGCTGGCAGCTCCTGTACCGCGATCACGGCCACGAGCTGCCGCCCGAGCTCTGGGCGACGGTCGTCGGCACCACCCACGCTCCGTTCGATCCGATGGCGCACCTCGAGGAGCTCGTGGGCGAGCCGCTCGACCGGAAGGCGCTGAACGAACGGCGCTACGCGCACGAGATCGCGTTGATCGAGGCGGAGGAGCTGCGTCCCGGCATCACCGAGTACCTCGCGGCCGCCCGGCAGCACGGGCTGAAGCGGGCGATCGTCTCCAGCTCGCCACGCAGCTGGGTCGACATGCACCTCGAACGGCTCGAGGAGGCCGTCGGCTGGGACGCGATCTGCACTGCCGACCGCGATCCCCTCCGGGCCAAGCCGGCGCCGACGCTCTATCTCGAGGCGCTCGACGCACTCGGCGTCAAGGCGGACGAGGCCGTCGCGTTCGAGGATTCGCCGAACGGCGTCCGCGCGGCGAAGGCGGCCGGCATCTTCTGCGTCGCGGTGCCCAACGAGGTCACGCGCGACCTCGGCCTCGAGGAGGCGGGCGCCGACCTCGTCCTCGACTCCCTGGCCGATCTATCGCCCCACGACTTGTTCGCGCGCCTTGCCGGGGAATAGGGTCGCCGTATGGCTGCCTACGAGAAGGCCCACATCGACGAGATCGCCTCGAATCAGTGGCCGCATTGGATCCCCGTTCGCCACCACTTCGGGATCGAGACATTCGGGATCAACCTCTGGCGAGGACAGGAGGACGGCACCGTGATCCCGGAACACGCCGAGTCGGAGAGCGGCGCGCCCGAGCTCTACTACACGGTCGACGGCCACGCGGTCTTCACGGTCGCGGGCGAGGAGGTCGACGCGCCGGCCGGGCACATGTCTCTGGGTCAAGGACGCCACGGCGGCCCGCGCCGCGCGCTCCGAGCTTCCGGGAACGCTCGTCCTCTCGGTCAGCGGCGCCGCGCCGGGCCAGGCGTATGCGCCGGCGGGCTGGGACTCGCACTACCTCGACGGCGACAAGTAAGCCGCCCTACCTCGCTACGCTCGCGGCGGAGCGGCCGGGCCCGGTGGCCCAGCGGGTCTTCAAAACCCGTACGGTCGTGCAACCCACGGCTAGGTCGGTTCGACTCCGGCGCCGCTCCGTCAGGGCCGAAACGCACAGATCCGCAGGACGCGGCCTCAGCGGAGCGGCCTGAACGCCGCCCGCACCTCTGTCGAGAAGAGTTCCGGCTCCTCCCAGGCGGCAAAGTGACCGCCCTTGTCGACTTCGTGGAAGTAGGTGACGTTCGGGTAACTCGCGTCGACCCAGCTGCGCGGTGTCCGCCAGATCTCGCCCGGGAAGGTCGTGAAGGCAAACGGCATCGTCGGCGCGGGCAGCGGCTCGCGGCCGGCAGCAGGGGCGTCGGCGCCGTAGGCCTCCCAGTAGGACCGGGCAGCGGAAGCGCCGGTACCCGTCAGCCAGTAGAGCGTGATGTTGTCGAGGATGTGGTCGCAGGTGAGGTTCCCGGAGGGCCGCCCGTCGACGAATGCGCCGGCGATCTTGTAGTAGGCGTCCGTGTCGTGGTCGACCATCCAGGCGGCGAGGGCGATCGGCGAGTCCAGCAGGGCGTAGCCGATCGTCTGCGGCCGGGTGGCCATCTCCACGAAGTAGCCGTTTCCCGACTGCCCGAAGGCGGCGATCTGCGCGGCCGCGGCGCGCTCCTCGTCGGTGTCCGTCGGCATCGGCCCGTTCAGCGCCGGCACCAGGAGGTTGGTGTGGATGCCGACCAGACCCGCGGATGCCTGCCGTGCCATCGCGTCCGTGACGCCCGCGCCGACGTCGCCGCCCTGAGCGACGTAGCGGGTGTAGCCGAGACGGCGCATCAGCTCGGCCCAGGCCTGTGCAGTGCGGGCCAGGTCCCAACCGATCTCGACCGGCTCGCCCGAGAACCCGTAGCCCGGCAAGGACGGCAAAACGAGCTGAAAGGCGTCCTCGGCGTCGCCGCCGTGGGCGGTCGGGTCGGTCAGCCGCCCGACCGTGTCGATCAACTCGATCACAGAGCCTGGCCAGCCATGGGTCATGACCAGCGGCAGCGCGCCCTCGTGCGACGACTCGACGTGGACGAAGTGGACGTCGACGCCGTCGATCTCGGTCAGGAACTGCGGCAACGCGTTCAGACGCGCCTCCACCCGCCCGAAGTCGTACTCGCTCAGCCAGTAACGGGCGAGCGCCTGCAGCGCCTCCAGTTGGACCCCCTGCGACCGATCGGCAACCAGTTCCTTGGTCGGCCAACGCGTCGCAGCGATGCGCCGGCGCAGATCGTCGACCTTCTCTTCGGAACGGTCGATGTGGAACGGACGGATATCGGTGGATGCGTGGACGGCAGTGCTCATGAATCTCCTTTCGTGGTAACCAGCGAGCGCGCGTCTGCGGGGCCGACCACGAGATCGTGCAGGTCGCCCCCCACCTCGAGTCGAGTCGACTGTTCGAGGCCGCCGACCCTGATCGGCTCGAAGCCGGCCACTCGAATCAACCGCTCGACTTCGTCGCGACCACGGTTGTCGTCGGTCGCGTAGAACAGAACCGCCGGCTCGGGCGACCGGTTGCTCGACGACCGGAGGAGATCGGCCGACATGGTGCCGAACGCCATGGTCAGGCGTGCCCCTGCCGGCAACCAGCGCGCGACCGTCTCGCCGGACGACTGTCCTTCCGGCAGGAGGCGCACGATCTGACCTTGCGCGTCGATGCCGACCGGGTTGCTGGGAACGAGGACGGACATCTCGCCCAGCGCGTCGGCGATCTCGTCGATGACGTCCTTCAGCACGGTGAACCGGAGCGCAAGGATCACCGCATCGGCTCCCCGTATTGCGCTTCGATTGTCGGGGGCGGCGACCGCAGCTCCGCCGAGCGCCGCGGCCAGCGTTCGTGCCGACTGCGGGTCGGCGCTCGAGAGCCTCAGGGGTTCGCCACCGGAGGCGAGCCGGCGGGCGATCGCCGATCCGAGCCCTCCGGTGCCGATGATCGCCGTGGTCAGGGTCGAGACCCCTAGCCCTCGGCGGCGGAACTCGATGGCCACTGCCCGGGCACCCAGTCGCCCTCGAAATCCGTGGTCTGGCCGACTTCGATCAGATGACCGTCGGGATCGCGGATGTAGCAACGGATCTCGTACTCATGCTGCTTCGGCGGCGTCAAGAATTCCGCGCCTCGCGCACTCCATTCGGCGTACACGGCCTCGATGTCCTTGACGCGGATATTGAGGAAGCTGCTGACCCGGTTGGGATCGGCGGGCGTCTCCAGCGTGACTTCCGGCTTGTCGTCGGTCGGGCCTCCGCCGCCGTTGATGATGATCCAACTGTTGGACAGAGCGACGTAGGTCAGCCCTCCGGGACCGGAAAACGCGACCCTGCCGCCGAGCACCTCCGTGTAGAAGCGTCGAGAGCGCTCGACATCGTCGGAGACGATGAAGTGCGCCAACACGATTCCGTCCGGGGGCGGTGGAAGCTCGGCCATTTCGCACCTCCAAACTTCTAAAGGACGCCCCTGTCCCTCGGAGTATCTATCAAGCGGGCGTGACCCGACCGCCGCCGGTCAGGGCGTAGTCGACAGCCAGGAATTCCGCGCCGCGGAAGAGGAAGGCCCGCGGGGCCCGGCTACTGGCCCGACTGGTCCGACTTCATCTCGTCGAGGGCGGCGCGGCCCTCTTCGTGAACCTGCCGGCGCCGCTCCTCGGGAGACTCCGGCTCGGCCGCCGGCGGCTCCTCGACGACGGGCTCGGCACTGGGCTCCGCGGTTCGCGACTCGGCCAGCTTGTCCCGCAGCTCCTCCGCGCGCGCGTCCGGCTCCGCCGGCGCGGTGGACTCGGGCGCGACCTGAGGACGCCGCCGCAGCAGGCGGTACGCGACGATGCCGGCCGCCGTTCCGCCGATCCACGCAGTGAGGCGCCTCACGGCGGCGATGCTACAGTGACCGCCGCTTCCTGCCCCGTCATCGCACCGTTCTGTCCCGAGCGGTGCCTGCAGTCGGGGCCGACATCGAGACCGTGGGAAGGGAGGACCTCGGGACGTGACGACTTACGAGATTCTGCTGATGCTGGACCCCGAGCAGGCCGAGGCCCGCCAGGACGACATCCTCGCCCGAACGCGCGAGCTCGTCGAGACGGGTGGCGGCGCCTGGCACAGCCACGACGCGTGGGGACGGCGGCGGCTCGCCTATCCGATCGCGCACAAGGAGGAGGGCGTCTACCACCTCGTCGTCTTCGATGCGGAGGCCGCGACGCTCGACGAGATCTCCCGCGTCCTCAAGATCGACGACGCCGTGCTGCGGCACCTGGCGACACGCCACATCGCCGGCTCGCGCACGAGCGCGCCGCGGGACGACGCCGCGGCCGTGCCGGTCGCAACCGAACCCCCTCCGGCCGAGACGGCCCAGCTCGAAACGGCCCAGCCCGAAACGGCCGAGCCGGAAACAGCCGAGCCCGAAGCCGCCGAGGCGGAAACGGCCGTTTCGGACGAAGCCGAGCCGGAGTACGCTGCCCCGGAAGAGGAGCCCGTTGCAGAAGAGGCACCTGGCCAGGAAGAGGAAGGGGAGTAAGACATGGCAGCCAACATCAACCGCGTCGTCCTGGTCGGGAACCTGACCAAGGACCCGGAGCTGCGGCACACGCCCGGCGGCACCCCCGTCTGCAGCCTGCGCGTCGCAGTCAACGACCGCAAGCGCGACGAGTCGGGCAACTGGGTCGACGCGCCCAACTACTTCAGCATCTCCGTCTTCGGCAACCAGGCCGAGAGCTGCGCGCAGTACCTCTCCAAGGGCCGGCCGGTCGGCGTCGACGGCAAGCTCCGCTGGCGCGAGTGGGAGGCGAAGGACGGCGGCGGCAAGCGCGAGGCGGTCGAGATCGTCGCCGACAGCGTCCAGTTCCTCGGCAGCCGCGGCGACGGCGAGGGCGGCGGCGGCAACCAGTTCGTGCCCGCAGGAGCGGCGCAGCAGGAGAGCGCCGACTTCCCGGCGGCGGCCGACGACGACATCCCCTTCTAGGAGAAGCATGGCGAGAGAGAAGACTCAGCAACAGCGCGGGCGGCGTCCCGGCGGACCCGCAGGGCAGATCAAGCGCCGCAACTGCTTCTTCTGCAAGGAGCACATCGCGGAGATCGACTACAAGAACGTCACCCAGCTGCGCCGCTACATCTCCGAGAAGGGGAAGATCCGCAGCCGCCGCATCACCGGCGCGTGCCGCCGGCACCAGGTGCAGGTGGCGACGGCCGTCAAGCGGGCGCGCGAGATGGCGCTTCTGCCGTACGTCGCCGAAGGCTCGGACGAGCGCAGCGGCGGCCGGCGTGACCGCGGCGATCGCGGTGATCGCGGCGATCGCGGGGAGCGCTGACGTGGAGGTCATCCTCCTCTCGGACGTCGAGCACGTCGGCCTCCGCGGCGAGGTCGTCTCGGTCGCGCGGGGCTACGCGCGCAACTACCTCCTCCCCAGGCAGCTCGCCGAGGAGGCGACGGCGGCACGCGTCGCCGAGATGCAGAAGCGAGACTCGCTGCGCGCGCGGCACGAGGCGAAGAGCGCCGACGAGGCTCGCGAGATCGCCGACGCGCTGGCGGCGACGGTGCTGCGGTTCGAGGTCAAGGCGGGGCCGACCGGCTCGCTGTTCGGTTCCGTCACCCCGACCGACATCGCCGACGAGATCTGGAACACGAAGAAGATCCGCATCGACCGGCGCAAGATCGAGAGCGACCCGATCAAGCGCATCGGCCGCTACGAGATCCCGATCGGCCTGTTCGAGGACGTGCGCGTCGAGGTCAAGACCGAGGTCATCCCCGAGGGCGGCGAGCTGCCGTCCGAGGAGGAGCTCGCGGAGCTGGAGGCGGCCGAGCGCGCCGAGCAGGAGGCCGAGACGCCCGAGCCGGCTGTCGAGCTCGAGGAGATCTTCGCCGAGGTGGACGCCGCCGAGGCAGCCGAGGCCGAAGCCTCGGAGGCCGAGGCCGGCGATGCCGAGGCCGAGGTCGAGGAAGCCGAGGCGGAGGCGCGAGCCCGAGTGGCGGGCCGACGCCGACGCCGCGCTCTCCGACGAATAGCCTCGGCACCTTCCACAGCAGTCTCGTAGTGCCTGTGGAACTGCGCAGGAAGTTCCCGCTCAGAGCGCATCTTCCATCCCCAGCGATGCCATCCGACGCGCCTGCGATGCTGGCTGATTCTCCTGCAAATGGCCGAAAAAGACCTGTTCACAAGGGACTTACCCCCACCTAGAAAGCCGGCGAGCGGCGTGCTGGAATCGCCACGCATGTCGCTTGCCCCCGTTCCGACGCCCGCGTCCGCCCCGGGCGCCGTCCCCCCGCAGAACCTGGAGGCCGAGGAGTCGGTCCTCGGCGCGATGATGATCTCGCCGGGCGCGATCGCGGCCGTCAGCGAGATCCTCGACGCGAGCGACTTCTACCGCGAGTCGCACGCGAAGATCTACCGCGCCGCGCTCCAGCTCTACGGCAAGAACGAGCCGGTCGACGCGATCACGCTGACGAACGAGCTCGAGCAGCGCGGCGAGCTCGAGACGATCGGCGGCCGCGTCCGGCTCCACGAGCTCGCCCGCCTCGTGCCGGCAACCGCCAACGCCCGCCACTACGCGGAGATCGTCCGCGAGAACGCGACGCTGCGCGGCCTGATCGTCGCCGGCGGCGAGATCGCGCAGCTCGGGTGGGAGCGGGAAGGCGAGCCCACAGAGCTCGTCGCGCGCGCCGAGCAGCTCGTCTTCGAGCTCGGCGAGCGCCGCGCCGACGGCGAGCTCGTCCTCTTCAAGGACACGCTCGTCGAGACGTTCCAGCGGATCAGCCACCTCTACGAGTCGGGCGCCGAGGTGACCGGGCTGTCGAGCGGCTTCAAGGATCTCGACCGCATCACCGCCGGCTTCCAGCCCTCCAACCTCGTGATCCTCGCCGCCCGCCCCTCGATGGGGAAGAGCGCGTTCGCCCTCGAGTTCGCGAACCATGTCGCCGTCGACCTGCAGACGCCGTGCGCCTTCTTCAGCCTCGAGATGTCGCGGCAGGAGGTCGCGCAGCGGCTGATCTGCTCGCGCGGCAAGGTCGACGCCCACCACATCCGCACCGGGAAGCTCTCGAAGGACGACTGGCCGCGCCTCGCCCAGGCGTGCGGCCAGCTCGAGTCGGCGCCGCTCTACGTCGACGACACGCCGGCCCTCAGCCTGCTCGAGCTCCGCGCCCGGGCGCAGACGCTGAAGCGGCGCGAGCCGAACCTCGGCCTCGTCGTCGTCGACTACCTCCAGCTGATGACGACCGGCCTGCGCGAGGAGAGCCGCCTGCAGGAGGTCTCGTCGATCTCCCGCGGACTCAAGGAGATCGCCAAGGACCTCGACCTGCCCGTCGTCGCCCTCTCCCAGCTCAACCGCTCGCCCGAGCAGCGGCACGACAAGCGACCGATGCTCTCCGACCTGCGCGAGTCGGGCTCGATCGAGCAGGACGCCGACCTCGTGATGTTCCTCTACCGCGAGGAGTACTACGACCGCGACGAGACCGACGACAGCGCAAAGGGAATCGCCGAGGTCATCATCGCGAAGCACCGCAACGGGCCCACCGGCGACTTCAAGGTCGCCTTCATCAGCAAGTACGCGAAGTTCGCCACCCTCGCCCAATGAGCCAGCCCTGAGCCCAGCAATGAGCCCAGCCCAATGAGCCCAGCCCAGTGAACGTCCAATGCCTCAACTGCCGCCGCGAGTTCGAGACCGAGCAGGTCGTTCTCCTCGGCCAGAAATTCCCGGCCGAGCGGTACTGCGACCTCTGCCGCGCGACCGAGGAGGTCGTCGACGAGCAGCACCGGGCGGACCAGCGCTGGGCTCGCGTGCAGGTCCCCACCGCCTACGACGACTCCACGTTCGAGAACTTCGAGCCCGTGCCCGGCACGCGCAACGCGCTCGCCGTCTGCCGGCAGTGGACGAAGGAGTTCAGGGCCGGAACCGACCTGCGCCAGGGCCTCCTGCTACGGGGCAATCCGGGCGCCGGCAAGACGCATCTCGCCGTGGCGATCCTGCGCGAGGTCATCTGGAGCGACCGCGAGCCCCGGCCGACCGCGCTCTTCCTCAACGTCCCCGCCTGGCTGAACGCGCTGCGCGAGAGCTACGGCGACGGCGAGCCGCCGCCGAACCCGAGCGGCTACGAGCTCGTCGTGCTCGACGACCTCGGTGCCGAGGACTGGTCGAGCTGGGCGCGCGACCGCATCTACAACCTCGTCAACCAGCGCGAGCAGCAGCAGCGGCTGGTGATCGTGACGACGAATCACGAGTGGCGCGAGCTCGCCGGCCGGGTCGGCGGCCCCACGGCGAGTCGACTCCGGCGGCTGGCGCGAGAAGTCCACGTCGACGCTCGCGACGACTACCGCGAGCGCGCCGCCGCGTAGCGGCATACTGGCGACCGTGTCGGCCACCGTCATCGTCGGCGCGCAGTGGGGGGACGAAGGCAAGGGCAAGATCGTCGACCTGCTCGCCCAGCACTCCGACGTCGTCTGCCGCTACCAGGGTGGGCCGAACGCCGGCCACACGATCGTGGTCGGCGACGAGACGTACAAGATCCGTGCGCTCCCGAGCGGAATCGTCCGCGGCAAGCCGTGCGTGATCGGCAACGGCTGCGTCGTCGACCCGGAGGTGCTGATCGCCGAGCTCGACGAGTTCGAGCGCCGCGGTCACCCCACCGACGAGGTCTACGTCTCGGGCAACGCCCACCTGATCATGCCGTGGCACCTCGCGATCGACCAGGCGAGCGAGCGGCGCCTCGGCAAGCTCGCGATCGGCACGACGAGACGCGGCATCGGCCCCTGCTACGCCGACAAGGCGATGCGGCTCGGGATCCGCGTGCAGGACATCCTCGACCCGAAGATCCTGCGCGAGAAGATCGAGGTCGCGCTCGCCGAGAAGAACCTCTGGCTCGAGCGCGTCTACGAGGCGGAGCCGTTCGACCTCGAGCAGGTGGCAGCGCAGTACGAGGGCTACGCGCAGCGGCTGCGCCCGCTTGTCGCCGACACGTCCCTCTACGTCGACACCGCGCTACGCGAGGGGAAGGAGGTGCTGTTCGAAGGAGCCCAGGCGACGCTGCTCGACCTCGACCACGGCACGTATCCCTTCGTCACGTCCTCGAATCCGGTCGCCGCGAGCGCAGCCACCGGCACCGGGATCGGCCCGCAGCGGATCGACCGCGTGCTCGGCGTCTCGAAGGCATACGTGACCCGGGTCGGCGAAGGCCCGTTCCCGTCGGAGATCGAAGGCGCCGAGCAGGTGCGCATGCGCGAGCTCGGCGGCGAGTACGGGACGGTGACCGGCCGGGAGCGGCGCTGCGGCTGGCTCGACCTCGTCGCCCTCCGCTACGCCGTGCGCGTGAACGGGATCGACCAGCTCGCGCTGACGAAGCTCGACGTCCTCTCCCACTTCGCCGAGCTTCCGGTCTGCGTTCGCTACCGCACCCGCGACGGCCGGGAGACGCGCGACTTCCCGGCGCACCAGAGCGACTTCCATGCGGCGACGCCGGTGTACGAGGTGCTCGAGGGCTGGAACGACTCGCTCGACGACTGCTCGTCCGTCGACGAGCTGCCGGCCGCGGCGCGTCGCTACGTCGAGTTCGTGGAGCGCGAGCTCGACGTCGAGGTGACGCTCGTCGGCACCGGAGCCGAGCGCACCTCGGTGCTCACGCGGGCGTAACCGAGGCGGCGAAGGCCCGCGCATCCAGCTCGAACGCCCCCGCCGGGCTGCCGAGCTGGGCGTAGAGCTCCGAATGCGCCCGCTCGCGCCCATCGCCGTCCAGTGACGCGAGCCACTGGCCGACCGGGCCGACGCCGTGGCTCATCGCCTGCCAGAACTCGTCGAAGTCGCGGTAGCCGGCGGTCACGTCGAGCTCCGCGGCCGAGACCTCGCCGTGCGGAGCAAGCAGGTCGTGGAGCTCCTGCGGGGTGCGATACCGCCGCGGCTCGACGGCGCGCGAACCGTCGAGTGCGTCCGCCGTCCGGTCGATGGCCGCGAACATCTCGACCTCCGCGACCCCCCACATGCAGACCACGACACGCCTGGCGACGCGGGCCATCTCCGTGATCGCAGCCGGCGCATCGGCCATGAAGGCGACGACGAGCTGCGCGAGCGCGACGTCGAAGACATCGTCCGCCCACGGGAGCGACTCTGCCGGAGCCTCCTCGACCTCGAGGCCCGGGAACCGCTCGCGCAGCACGGTGACGAACTCGGGCGACGGCTCGGCCGCCGCGACCGTCGCGCCGCGCCTCAAGAGCTCGGCTGTGAGCGCGCCCGTTCCCGCGCCGACGTCGAGCGCGCGCGAGCGCGAGCTCACTCCGGCGAAGTCGGCGAACGGCGACGCTAGCCGCTGCGAGTAGCGACCCATGAAGGCGTCGTAGGCGTCACCGCCGACGCGGAAGATCCCGCTCATGCGCCGAGCGTATCGAGGTCGGCCCGAGTGTTCACGTTCGCCAGCAGCCGCTCGTCGAGCTCGATGTGCGCCGTGTCGAGGCCGGCCAGGACGGTGCTGAGGCGACGCTCGCCGGTCTCGAAGGCCGGCAGCGTGTGCTGCGCGACCGCGCACGGCAGCGGGCCGGCCTGCGCGACCGCGGCATCGCGACAGGCAGCGGCCAGCAGCCTGAGCGCCTCGCCCGTCAAGAGCGGCATGTCGACCGGAATCACGACGGCCAGCTCGTGTGCGGCCGCCCGCAATCCGGCCGCGATCGCAGCCACGGGCCCCGTGCCGGGGTCGACCAGGCCGTCGCGCCCCACGGCCAGCCGCTCGTCGCAAACCTCGCCGAGCAGGCGCCACGCGCGGTCGGCGAGCGTCTCCCCCTCGAACTGCGCGAGCTCCTTCGGCGAGCCGAACCGGCTGCTCGAGCCGCCGACGAGCAGGATCCCCGTCAGCCTTCGATCCGCCACGGCTCCGTGTACACGTTGAACGAGCCTCCCCGGACGAAGCCGCAGAGCGTCACGCCCCGGTCGGCCGCGAGGTCGACCGCGAGACTCGAGGGGGCGCCGACCGCGACGAGCAGCGGACACCCTGCGACGGCGGCCTTCTGGACGAGCTCGAACGACAGCCGGCCGCTCAGGCACAGCACGTGTTCGGCGAGCGGCAGCAACCGCTCGCGGAACGCCCAGCCGACGACCTTGTCCATCGCGTTGTGCCGGCCGACGTCCTCGCGCACGCACTCGAGCTCGCCGGCCGCGGAGAAGAGCCCTGTCGCGTGGAGTCCGCCGGTGGCTTCGAACGCCGCCTGAGCCTCGCGCAACCGATCGGGCAGCGACGCGACGAGCGACGCCGGCAGCCGAAGCTCGGACTCGACGCGTGGCGCCTCGACGGCGACCGCGTCGAGCGCTCCTTTCCCGCAGACGCCGCAGGAGGACGAGGTGTAGAAGCTGCGCTGCACGCGCGACGGATCGAAGCCTGGCGCGTCGACCTCGACCGCGTTCGCAGCGAGGTCTGCGGGCAGCCGTGCCTCGCGAGGCACGAGCCCCTCCGAGAGGCAGAAGCCGAGGGCGAGCTCCTCGTCGTGTCCCGGCGTGCGCATCGTGACCGCGACCGGGAGTCCGCCGATCCGGATCTCCAGCGGCTCCTCGACGGCGACCAGGTCGCGCTCGGTCGCGCCGGCCGGCAGCCGGAGGACGTCGACCGCGGCGGCCGAGTAGGGCGGCGCGTCCATCGACGCAGCGTAACGCCGGACGGCTTTCCGGAAACGAAACGCGAGGTCGCATACGATCCGCGCGTGCGAGTGCTCGTCGTCGGGTCGGGAGGTCGCGAGCACGCGCTGGCGTGGTCGCTCTCGCGCAGCGACGCCGTCGACGAGCTGCATGCCGCTCCCGGCAATCCGGGAATCGCCGCGCTGGCGCACTGTCACCCCGCGCGCGCCGACGACCACGCCGCGCTCGCCTCGCTCTGCCGTGAGCTCCGGATCGACCTCGTCGTGGTGGGTCCCGAGGCACCGCTCGTCGCGGGGGTCGCCGACGAGCTTCGCCAGCGCGGGATCGCCGTCTTCGGGCCGAGTCGTGCAGCCGCGCAGATCGAGGGCTCGAAGTCGTTCGCGAAGGACGTCCTGGACGCGGCCGGCGTGCCGACGGCGCGGACGCTCCCGGTCGCCCAGCCGCCTTGCGTCGTCAAGCTCGACGGGCTCGCGGCGGGCAAGGGCGTGTGGGTCTGCACCACCCAGGACGAGCTCGACTCCGCGCTGCAGATGGCGGCGGCGTACGACCAGCCGTTCCACGTCGAGGAGCTGCTGGAAGGGCCGGAGCTGTCCGTCTTCGCGGTTGCAGCAGGCGCGGACGCGGTCGCGTTCCCGCCGGCCCGCGACTACAAGCGGATCGGCGACGGGGACACCGGCCCGAACACCGGCGGAATGGGCTCGTACTCGCCGCTGCCGAGACGTCGTCGACGAGGACGCACAGGAGATCCTCGAGACCGTGCACCTGCCGGTGCTCCGCGAGCTCGTGCACCGAGGCACGCCGTTTCAGGGTCTCCTCTACGCGGGCTTGATGCGGACGGACGACGGCCTGCGCGTGATCGAGTTCAACTGCCGCTTCGGCGACCCGGAAACGCAGTCGCTCCTGCCCAGGCTCGAGAGCGACCTGCTCCCCTTGCTCGCCGGGGACCTCTCGCAGCCGCCGGAGCTCGCGGATCGAGCCGCCGTGACGATCGTGCTCGCGGGAAGCGAGTATCCGGCCGCCGGCGACCAGGGCACGCCGATCGAAGGCGTCGAAGACGCCGAGGCAAACGGCGCGCTCGTCTTCCACGCGGGGACGGCTCTGCACGACGGAAAGCTCGTCACCGGCGGTGGCCGCATCCTCGACGTGGTGGGCACAGGCGCCACCGTCGAGGCCGCGAGAACCGCTGCGTACGAGGGCGCGGCGCGCATAGATTTCGCCGGCATGCAGATGCGCACCGACATCGCCGCCGATGGCTGATCTCCAGGTCGGGATCCTCGTCGGCTCCGAATCCGACCGGGAGCGGATGCAGGGAGCCATGACGGTGCTCGACGAGGCCGGCGTCGGCTACGAGTTCGAGGTGCGCTCGGCCCATCGCACTCCGGACGCCGTCGCGGAATACGCGCGCAGCGCCCGTGAGCGCGGCCTGCGCGTGCTCATCTGTGGTGCGGGCCTTGCCGCGGCCCTGCCCGGCGCCGTCGCGGCTCACACGGATCTGCCCGTGATCGGCGTCCCACTCCGCTCGAGTCTCAGCGTGCTCGACGGCCTCGACGCGCTGCTCGCGATCGCGCAGATGCCTCCCGGCGTGCCGGTCGCGGCGGTCGGCGTGGACAACGCGCGCAACGGCGCCGCGCTCGCGCTCCGAATCCTCAACGCCTGAACCGGGCCCCGAGCGTCGCTGGCCGGTCGGGCGGGAGGACACTGACTCGGGCGAGGCCCATCTCGCTCGACCAAGCATTTAACGCCGACGAGAGCAGCTAATCACACGCTACGACGAGTGAGCCGTCGTGATGGCGTGTGAGCGAGAGCTCCGGCGCGAAGCCGCCCCAGTTCTGGGCGAACCCGTGTTGCTGTCCTGGACTCGGGACGCGACCGCGGCTTGTAATGCGCCCATTCGAGCAGCCAACAGGAGCCCCTGTCTGCGCCTTCGCAAGGATGATCTCGGTTGGCGACCTAAACGTCAGCGGGCGCACAGGACTACGCGATCGGAGCGCGAGCGCTCCGGCCACCGCACCACCGACGACCAGAAACGCAAGGACAACGATCAAGAACCTGCGTTGCTTCATGCGCCGCTTCGCCTCCGCGATGAGCGGATCGACCGAGACGGTCGGGCGCGGAGCGTACGAAGTCATGGAGCTATTATTGCTAGTACCAGGCGGTAGCGTCAAGGCGGGTTCGGGGTCTGAGCCCCTCGCGACGATGAGCGGACGAGATGGACACAAGGTTCGCACTGGCACCTTCCTAAGTTTTCGCGGGCCAAATGCGCGCCTGAGTAACCTCGGATTTCGACGGTCGCGCTCCCCCTGCGGAGGGGCGAGGCGCCGGCGGGCCGGCCCTCTAGACTGGAGCCGTGATCGCCCGCTACTCGCGCCCGGCCAT
The DNA here is from genome assembly GCA_963794255.1 of uncultured Actinomycetes bacterium. GTDB lineage: Bacteria > Actinomycetota > Thermoleophilia > Gaiellales > Gaiellaceae > Palsa-739. Next base: position 660,432 of record CAWCDC010000010.1, read on the forward strand.
GGCCAGGATCTGGTCGGACGAGGGGAAGCTCGCCGCGTGGCTCGAGGTCGAGCTCGCCGCGACAGCGGCCTGGGCCGAGCTGGGAGTCGTGCCTGCGGAAGCGGCCGCCCTCATCGCCGAGGCGACCCCGCCGAGCGCCGAGCGTGTGGCCGAGCTCGAAGCGACGCTCCACCACGACACCGCCGCCTTCGTCGACGCGGTGGCGGAGCAACTCGGCGAGGAAGGCCGCTGGTTCCACTACGGCCTGACGTCGTCCGACGTCGTCGACACCGCTCTCTCGCTGCAGATCCACGAAGCCGGCGCCTTGATCCTGGCGGGCCTGGAGCGCGCCTTCGACGTCGTCGTCGCACGCGCCGAGGAGCATCGCGAGACGCTGCAGATCGGCCGCACGCACGGCGTCCACGCCGAGCCGACGACCTTCGGGCTGAAGCTCGCCGGCTGGGCGTTCGAGCTGGCGCGCGGCCGCGAGCGCGTTGCGCGGGCGCTCGAGGGAATGCGCGTCGGCAAGCTCTCGGGCGCGGTCGGCACGTACGCCGCGACCGATCCCGAGCTCGAGCGGCTCGCGTGCGAGCGGCTCGGCCTCGAGCCCGCTCCGTCCTCGACTCAGATCCTGCAGCGCGACCGCCACGCCGAGCTCCTCGCGTCACTCGCGGTCGTCGCCTCGTCGCTCGACGCGTTCGCCCTCGAGATCCGCCACCTCGCCCGCACCGAGGTCGGGGAAGTGCAGGAGCCGTTCGGCCGCGGCCAGAAGGGCTCGTCGTCGATGCCGCACAAGCGGAACCCGGTCGTCGCCGAGCGAATCTGCGGGCTGGCGCGCGTGGTGCGTGCGCAGGCGCTGATCGGGCTCGAGAACGTCGCCCTCTGGCACGAGCGCGACATCTCGCACTCGTCCGCCGAGCGCGTCGCGATCCCCGACGCCTTCCTCGCGCTCGACTACATGCTCGACCGCTTCGCCTGGCTCGTCGAGGGCCTCGTCGTACGTCCCGAGCGAATGCGCCGCAACCTCGAGACGAGCCACTTCCTCTTCTTCAGCCAGCGCGTCCTCAACGCGCTCGTCGAGTCGGGCCTCGCCCGCGACGACGCCTACCGCCTCGTCCAGCGCGCCGCGATGCGCGCCTGGGAGGAGGAGCTCGACTTCCGTGAGCTCTGCCGCGCCGACGACGAGATCGCCTCGCGCGTCGATCTCGACTCGATCTTCGACCTCGGCGCCTACACGCGCCACATCGACACCGTGTTCGCCCGTCTCGACGCTCTCAAGGAGGAGCCGCTACATGCCTGAGACTCACATCGCGTCCGGAAAGGTCCGGGAGCTCTACGCCCTCGACGACGACCGCCTGCTGCTCGTCGCGTCCGACCGGATCTCGACCTTCGACGTCGTCCTGCCGACCGAGATCCCGGACAAGGGCCGCGTGCTGACCGGCCTCTCCGGCTACTGGTTCACGCTCCTCAAGCCGATCGTGCCGAACCACATGCTCGCGATCCGCGACGACGGCCGCTCGATGGAGTGCCGCCGGCTCGAGATGCTGCCGATCGAGTGCGTCGTGCGCGGCTATCTCGCGGGCTCGGGCTGGAAGGACTACAGCGCGAGCGGAGAGGTGTGCGGGCACCGCCTGCCCGAGGGACTCCGCGAGTCGGACAAGCTCCCCGAGCCGATCTTCACGCCGGCGACGAAGGCGCAGGAGGGGCACGACGAGAACATCACGCGCGAGCAGGCTGCGGAGCTCGTCGGCGAGGAGCGGCTGCGCGAGGTCGAGGAGGCGTCGCTCCGCCTCTACAAGACCGCTGCCGAGCACGCGCTGCTCGGCCGGGATCATCATCGCCGACACGAAGTTCGAGATGGGGTTCGACGCCGACGGCAACCTCGTGCTCGGCGACGAGGCGCTGACGCCCGACTCGTCGCGCTTCTGGCCCGGCGAGACCTACGAGCCCGGCCGGGCGCAGGACAGCTTCGACAAGCAGTTCGTCCGCGACTACTGCGAGACGACCGGCTGGGACAAGACCGACCCCGGCCCCGAGCTCCCGCAGGAGGTCGTGCTGGACACCCGCGCGAAGTACCACGAGGCCTTCGAGCGGCTGACCACGATTCCGTTCCCGGCCTACCTCGACGATCCGACTGTGGTGCTCGGTTGAGAGGCCACGGTCCTCGTTCGGCCGAAGCCCGGGATCCTCGACCCGCAGGGAGAGGCGGTCGGCTCGGCGCTCGGCCATCTCGGCTTCGAGGTGCACGACGCGCGGGTCGGCAAGGTGATCGACCTCGAGGTCGAGGCCGCGGACGCGGCGGCGGCGAAGGCCGCAGGTCGAGCAGATGTGCGAGCAGCTGCTCGCGAACCCGCTGATCGAGAGCTACGAGGTCGAGATCGTTGGCTAGCCCGCAGCCGCGGATCGGCGTCATCACCTATCCGGGCTCGCAGGACGACCGCGACGCCGTCTGGGCGCTCGCCGCGCTCGACGCGGAGGCGGTCGCGGTCTGGCACGAAGAACGCGACCTGCCCGACCTCGACGCGGTCGTGCTGCCGGGAGGCTTCTCGTACGGCGACTACCTCCGCTGCGGGGCGATCGCCCGCTTCTCGCCCGCCACCGCCGCGGTCTGCGAGCTCGCGGAGGCGGGCGGGCTCGTGCTCGGGATCTGCAACGGCTTCCAGGTGCTCTGCGAGGCGGGAGCTGCTGCCGGGCGCGTTGCTTCGCAACGAGTCGCTTCGCTTCGTCTGCCGCGACGTGCCGGTGACGGTCGAGCGGGACGACCTGCCGTTCACCACGCGCTGCGCCGCCGGGCAGCGGCTCGCGCTGCCCGTCAAGCACGGCGACGGTCGTTACGTGCCCCCGCCCGATCTCGATCCGAGCCAGGTCGTGCTCCGCTACCTCGACAACCCGAACGGCTCCGTCGACGGCATCGCCGGCGTCTGCAACGAGGCGGGCAACGTGATGGGGCTCATGCCGCACCCCGAGCATGCGGTCGATCCGCTGCTCGGTTCCGACGACGGCGCGCTGCTCCTCGCGTCACTCGTCGACGCCGCGCGCGAGCGCGTACTCGCCGCGTACTAGCCCCGTACTAGTCGCCCATCCCGAGCGCCTCCCCGAGCGCCGGAGTTTTCGCGAGGGCGGCTTTCAGCCGTCCGATGTCTCGCTCTCGGAGGGTCACCGGGCCGCGCGTGCCGCCGCCCGGGCCGGTGTAGGAGAAGCGAACGAGCCTCTCCCCCTTCGTCGTCTCGAGCAGCTGGACCTTCGATGCGAACCGCTTGGTGCCGGCCTGCTGCGGGACGGTGAGCTCCTCCACGAGATCCGCAGGTCCCCACGGTGTCGCCGCCCTCGTCGCCATGCCGAGAACGCTAGGCGCACAAGCGTGACGTGTCTGTGCCGCCTTTGTGCTCGATCGCTAGCGAACCAGCAGGCCGAAGACGTAGCCGGCCGCGATCGAGACCGCCGGTCCGAGCACCCAGCCCTGGAGGATCGAGAAGAGCGTCGCGAGGTGCACCGTCTCGCGGCCGCGCGCGAACCCGGCGCCGGCCATCGCGCCCACGAGCGCCTGGTTCATCGAGGTGAAGAAGCCGAAGGCGACGGCCGCGAGGACGACGGACGCCTGCACGAGCTGCGCGGCAGTCGCCATGGCGCGGTCGACCTCCACGATCTCGAAGGCGACCCGCCGCAGGAGCGGCTTGCCCCAGGTCAGCACGCCCACCGCGATCGCCGCGCCGCCGACCGCTCCGGCCTCGAGCGGGCTGAACGTGCCGGTGCCGACGAGCGCGCCGCTCGCGTTCGAGACGTCGTTCGCGCCCATGGCGAACGCGGCGACGGCCCCCATCGCGACGAGAACCGTCCCGATCCGCTCACCGAGGTGAAGGCGATCGAGGCCCAGCGTGAGCAGCAAGCCGAGGAAGATCGCCGCGATCGGCGCCAGAGCCCAGACGATCACGAGATGCCCGATCGAGCTCCAGTCGACGCCGGTGCCGGTCGCCAGCGCGACCCCGACGACCGAGAAGACGAGGATCTGAATCGTCGAGGTCGGCATCCGAAACCGGTTGAAGAACGTCGTGACCGCGAAGGCGACGCCGATCACGACCACCTCCTGCTCGACCGACAGCGCGTGGTCGGTGAGACCCGAGCCGACCCGCTGCTCGACCGCATGACTCGCGAAGGTGGCGCCGAGGAATGCGAGCGGCGCCATGAGGAGGAGCGCCGGCCACGTGCCGATCGCCCGCAGCGCGTGGGGCATCCCCATCACCGCGCCCGTGTAGTGCGCGCCGATGCTCCAGGCGAAGCCGATCGCGAGGACGATGAGGAGCGCCGTCACCTCGCGCGAGGCTACCTCCCTTGTCGGGTTGGCCTTCGACCCTGTACGGTCCGCAGCCATGGAGGGTGGCCACGGGCGCGACCCGGGCTTCGACGACTGGTTCGACGAGCCCGAGCCGCCGACCGAGACGCAGAGCGCCGTAGGCCGCGGCGTCTACGAAGACGCCGACGAAGTCTGGGTCCTGCCGGAGGACGAGGACGCCGGAGCACCCGGCCACCACCGCGAGTTCGTCGTCGGCGGCCGGACGCTCACGACGACGCAGGCGGCGATCATCGGCATCTGCGTGCTCGCCGTCTTCTTCGCGATCCTCGCGGCGTTCGGCGTGTTCAGCGGCAGCTCGCCGACAACGCCGACGGTTGCGCCGCCGGCGAAGTCACTCACCACGACGACCCAGGCCACCACGACCCACGAGCACGACGTCCGCGACCCAGGCTCCCGCCCAGACGCTCAAGCCCGGCGACACGGGCTCGCAGGTGAAGCTCCTCCAGGAGGCGCTCGTGACGCTCGGCTTCCTGTCGAGCAAGCCCGACGGCGTCTACGGACCCGTGACGCAGAACGCGGTGGAGAAGTTCCAGGTCTCGGCGGGAATCGCCGAGGACGGCATCGTCGGGCCGCAGACGCTGAACGCGCTCCAGAAACAGCTGGCGAAGCAGTAGGAGGGCGCTCAGGCCGGCGGCTTGCCGAGCCCGTTCAGCTCCTGCGGGATCAGCAGCTCGAAGCGCGCGCCGTGCGGGCGATGGTCGTAGACGAGATCACCCCCGTGCGCGCTGTGCGTACGCGCGGGCGATCGCGAGCCCGAGACCGTGCCCCGAGGCGCCGCCGCCGCGGGCGAAGCGGTCGAAGATCTTGCCCTCGAGCTCTTCCGGCACGCCCGAGCCGGCGTCCTCGACGGCCACCCGCAGATGGCGGTCGCGCTGCTGCGCGACGATCCGGATCGGCGGCGCCCCGTAGCGGACCGCGTTCGCGACGAGGTTCGAGATCACGCGCTCGAGCACGAGCGGATCGACGACGGCGGCAAGATCGTTCGGGATGTCGAGCTCGACGGCCCCGGCCCCGGGGAGGCGCCGTGGACGACGTCCGCCAGAGCAGCCTTCAGCACCACCGGCCGCGGCTCGACATGGATTGCCTGCGCGTCGAGACGCGACAGGTCGAGCAGCTCCTCCAGCAGCCGCCGGAGGCGCTCGCCCTGCTCGACCCCGACGTTGAGCAGCTCCTCGCGGAGCTCCTCCGACAGGCCGGCGCCGCGCTCCTGCAGCGTCTTGAGCACGCCGTAGACCGAGGTGGCCGGCGTCCGCAGCTCGTGCGAGGCGATCGCGACGAAGTTGAGCTTGAGCTGGTCGAGCTGGATGAGCTCCTCGTGCAGCTGCGCACGCTCGATGGCGATCGCGACGCGCTCGGCGACGAGCTGCGAGCAGCTCCACTTCGTCCTTGCTGAACCGCCGCGGCGTGAGCGTCCCGACGTGGAGGACGCCGAGCGAGACGCCGCGGACGAGCAGCGGCACGCCGACCATCGACTTCAAGTGCTTCTGGCGCAGGATCGGGTTGTAGACCGGGTACTCGTCGACGTCGATCACCAGCGGCCGCGCCTCGACCGCGACCCTCCCGGCGAAGCCGGCGCCGAGCGGGATCCGGACGCCGACCTCCTCCTCGATCCCGAGCGCCGCGCGCGCAACCAGCTCGTTCGTCTCCTCGTCGAGGAGCAGAACCGCGCAGGTGTCGGTGCGAAGGATGTCCCGGATCCGCGGCAGGAGGACGCGGAGCAGCTCGCTCACCTCGAGGTGCGCGAGCGCCGCGTCGGTGACTGCCTGCACGTGCTCGATCCGCTCGCGGGCTGCGCGCTCGGCCTCGAAGAGTCGCGCATGCTCGATCGCGAGCGCGGCGCGGTCGCCGACGAGCTGGAGCAGCTCGACCTCCTCCTCGTGAAAGACGCGCGGAACGAGCGAGCCGACGTGAAGCACCCCGCGCACCTCTCCCTCGACGACGAGCGGAACGCCGAACATCGACTTGATCCCCTTCTCGCGCAGGAGCGGGTTGAGGACATGGGCGTGGTCGACGTCCTCGAGGATGACCGGCCGCTTCTCGGCGGCGATCCGACCCGCGAAGCCGCCGCCTACCGGTACGCGGACTCCCTGCTCGACCTCCTCCTCGATCCCGAGCGCGGCGCGGGCGACGAGCTCGTCCGTCTCCTCGTCGAGCAGGAGGATCGCGCAGGTGTCGACCTCGAGGATCTGCCGCGTCCGCTCGAGCAGCGCCGCGAGGAGGTCGTCGAGCCGCAGGTGTGCGAGGGCTGCGTCGGTGACCGACTGCAGCCGACGCACGTGCTCGGAGGTGGACGCCTCCGGCCACATGGCCCTGGATATCCCGCGCCAGCGGGAAAGCTAGTCCTGCCCGCGCGGTTACTTCCCGCTGCGGTCGATCAGCTCGATGCGGTAGCCGTCCGGATCCTGGACGAAGCAGAGGAGCGAGCCGCCCTCGCGCACGCGGTAGGGCTCGCGCTCGGGCTCGATGCCCTGCGCCTTCAGCTCCGCGAGCGTCTGCGCGAGATCGTCGGCGGCGACGGCGATATGGCCGTAGCCGGTGCCGAGGTCGTAGGTGCGGCCGTCGTGGTTGAAGGTCAGCTCGAGCACCGACTGCTGGTCGCCGATGCCGAAGAAGTAGTTCGTCGCCTCGGTCTCGCCGTTCCGGACGATGTCCATGTCGCGCTCGAAGTTGAAGCCCAGCGCCTCGTAGAAGGCGCGGCTCTGCTGCGGATCGGTGATCCGGACCATCGTGTGCAGGAAGTCAGCCATGTCCGGATCCTACGGCCCCGACTCTACGACCAGGTGACGAGGCGGCACGGCACGTCGGCGTCTTCGTCGATGTGGTGGCTCGCGCAGATCCGGTGGTACCCGTCCGCCACGGTCAGCGGCGTGCCCTTGTCGCCGCGGCCGCACACGAGTAGAACCGGCGACAGCAGCTTCCCTTCCTTGACCTTGGCGAGGTCCTTCTTCACGTGCACGTTTTCGGCCGGGAGCAGAGGGAGGCAGCTCGCGCGCAACAAGTCCTTGGCCTGGCGGTGGATGGTCTCGGCCGAGCGAAGCGCCTCGACGACCGTCGTGACCTCCTTCGCCGGCGCGACCAGGCTCAGGTAGTCGGCGGCGGCCGGGAAGTCGTGCTCCTCGGGCTGTTCCTGCCAATGCTCCCCGGGCATATCGGCGACCTTCGCGGCGATCCCCCCAAGATCCTGCCCAACAGGACTCAGGCCGCTTCGCTGCGCGCCGCCGCTCGAGCGGCGCGCAGCGAGGCCAGCCGAACGGAGCCGGTCGCGAGCGCGACGCCGACGAGAATGAGCGCAAGCGACACGAACGCCGTCGCGCCGAAGCTCTCGTTGAGGAAGATCGCCCCGTAGGCGAGCGCGATCGGCGGCACGAGGTACGTCACGAGCGTCGCGTAGTTCGCGCCCGCCCGCTGGATGAGCGCGAAGAAGAGCAGGTACGCGATCGCGGTGCCGACGAAGCCGAGCACGAGGATCGCCGCGATCGTCTCGCCGTGCCACATCTCGTGCGGCGCCTGGGCGACGCCGAAGGGCAGCGCGGCGAGCGTCGAGACACCGGTCGACGCGAGCGCCACCACGAGCGGCGGCGTACCGCGCAGATGGCGGCCGGCGAACAGCGTCCCGATCGCGTAGCAGAGAGCCATGGCGACCACGGCCAGGGCAGCGAGCAACTTCCCCTGCGGCTGCGCGCCGACGAGCAGCGCGACGCCGACGAAGCCGATCGCGAGGCCGACGAGGCGAAGCCCGAACGACGCGCTCCTCCCGGAAGAAGGCGAACGCGAGCAGCGCGTTGAAGATCGGCACAGCTCCCTGGATGATCGAGGCCAGCCCGGAGTCGATCCGCGTCTCGCCCCAGGAGAGCAGCCAGAACGGAATCGCCGTGTTCACGAGCCCGACGACGACGAGCCAGCGCCAGGCGCCGCGAAGCTCCGCGAGCGTTCTGTGCGGCGCCGAGGCGCACGAGCGCGATCGCCGCGAGGAGCAGCGTGGCCGAAGCGAGGCGGCCGAGGATCAGGGTCGCCGGCGCAAGCTCGCGGTCGGCGATCTTGATCAGCATGAAGGAGGCGCCCCAGATGAGCGCGAGCACCACGAGGAGGACGGTCGGCCGACGCATCTACGTAGTACAACGCAACGCCTGCTGCTCCCGTGAGATTCCGCCGCGCCTCTCGTTACACTCGATCTCCTGACGGAGCTGGCCGCCCATCAGCCCCTGCACCGTGCCCTTGGTCTGACCGACTGGGAAGCGGATCGAATCCGAGAGTTGCTCGGGCGAGACCCGAACCATTTCGAGCTCGCGGTCTTCTCCCTCCTCTGGTCGGAGCACTGCGGCTACAAGCACTCGGCGCCGCTGCTGCGACGGCTGCCCTCCGCAGGCGAGCGGGTGCTGCAGGGCCCCGGCGAGAACGCCGGCGTGCTCGATCTCGGCGACGGGACGGCGGTCGCGTTCAAGGTCGAGTCGCACAACCACCCGTCGGCCGTCGAGCCGTTCCAGGGCGCGGCGACGGGGATCGGCGGGATCCTGCGCGACGTGATCGCGATGGGCGCGCGGCCGATCGCGCTCCTCGACGGGCTGTGGTTCGGCGAGCCGGGCTTCGACTTTCAGCAGGCGGTGGCCGGCATCGGCCACTACGGCAACTGCGTCGGCGTGCCGACGGTCGGCGGCCAGACCGTCTTCGATCCCGCCTATTCCTCGAACTGTCTCGTCAACGCGATGTGCGTGGGGCTGCTCGAGACGCGGCTCCTGCGCTCGGCGAAGGCGAGCGGGCCGGGGCGGCTCGTCGTCCTCTACGGAGCGACGACCGGCCGCGACGGCATCGGCGGCGCCTCGGTGCTCGCGAGCGCGGAGCTCAGCGAAGACGACGCCGACAAGCGCCCGTCTGTTCAGGTCGGCGACCCGTTCACGGGCAAGAAGCTGATCGAGGTCTCGCTCGAGCTCGTCGAGTCGGGCCTCGTCGAGTCGCTGCAGGACTGTGGCGCCGCGGGTCTCGCCTCCTCACTCTCCGAGATGGCCTCCGACGGCGCGGGCATCGACGTCCACCTCGACCGCGTGCCTCTGCGCGAGGAGGGCATGGAGCCCTGGGAGACCATGATCTCGGAGTCGCAAGAGCGGATGGTGGCGGTCGTCCGGCCGGAGATGCTCGAGGCGGTCGAGAGCGTGTGCGCCCGCTGGGAGCTGCCGTGCACGCCGATCGGCGAGGTGACCGACTCGGGAGCGCTGCGGGTGTTCCAGGACGGTGAGATCGTGGGCGACATTCCGGCGCGGCTCCTGACCGACGAGTGTCCGCGCTACGAGGTCGAGCAGCAGGCCGAGCCGCGGCCCGCGCGTCGCGTCGAGCAGCCGGAGTTCGACGTCCGCGAGGTGATCGAGCAGTACGACCATCTCGTCGGCTCGCGCACCGTCCGGCGGCCCGGCCTCGACGCCGCCGTCCTGCGGCTGCGCCCGTCGACCCGTGGGCTCGCGGTCGCGCTCCAGGGGCCGGCGCCCGGCGAGACCGACGGCTTCCGCGCGGGCGTCCAGGCGACGCTCGGCGCCGCCCGCAACGTCGCGTGCGCGGGCGGCGAGCCGATCGGCCTGACCGACTGTCTCAACTTCGGCAACCCCGAGAAGCCTGCGATCGCGCACGAGCTCGCGCAGGCGATCGAAGGGATCGCACAGGCGGCGGAGGCGCTGGCGATCCCGGTCGTCTCGGGCAACGTCTCGCTCTACAACGACGTGGACGGCACGTCGATCCCGCCGACGCCGGTGGTGGGCTGCGTCGGGCTCGTGCCCGACGTGCGCCGGGTGCCGAACCGGTGGCAGAGCGGCGACGCCGTCCTGCTCGCGACCTCGCCCGACGGCTCGCTCGCCGCCGAGACCGCGCTGATCCGTTTCCTCTGGAAGGCCGCGCCGCACCTGAGCCTCTGCCACGACGTCGGCAGCGGCGGCATCGCGGCAACGCTCGCAGAGGCCGCGGCCTGGAGCGAGGGGCTCGAGGCCGAGGTCGAGCTGCCGGCCGACTACGACTCGCGGCGCGGAGCGGCGATCCTCGCGTGCCGACCGGGACGCATGGCGCGTCTCGGCTCGCGCGGCTTCGTCCAGATCGGGACGGTGCGCTAGCCGTGTGCGGAGTCTTCGGCGTCTACGCACCCGACCGTGACGTTGCGCGGCTGACCTACTTCGGACTTTTCGCGCTCCAGCACCGCGGCCAGGAGTCGGCGGGCGTCGCCGTCTCCGAGCACGGGCGGCTGACGGCGCTGCGCGACCTCGGGCTCGTCTCCCAGGTGTTCAACGAGCAGAAGCTCGGCGGCCTGCGGGGCCAGGTCGCGATCGGTCACAACCGCTACTCCACCACCGGCTCGTCGCAGTGGGAGAACGCGCAGCCGCTCGTCCAACACGGTCGCAGCCGCACCATCGCCCTCGGCCACAACGGCAACCTGATCAACGTCGGACGGCTCCGCGAGGAGCTGCGCGAGGCCGGAGTTCGGCTCGGGACGACGTCCGACAGCGAGCTGATCGCGGCGCTGATCGCGAACGACCCGGCTCCGCTCGACGAGGCTGTGGCAAGCGCGATGCGGCGCCTCGAAGGCGCCTACTCGATCGTCGCGCTGTCGGAGGGACGACTCGTCGGCTTCCGCGACCCGCACGGTTTCCGGCCGCTCGTGATCGGGCGGATCAATGACGACTACGTGTTCGCCTCCGAGACCTGCGCGCTCGATCTGGTCGGCGCGGAGTTCGTCCGCGAGGTCGCTCCCGGCGAGCTCGTCATCGCGGACGCCGACGGACTCCACTCGACGCAGGCGCTCGACCGGGCCGAGGGCGGCGCGCTCTGCATCTGGGAGTTCTTCTACCTCGCCCGCCCGGACAGCCGGCTCGAGGGAATCGAGGTGCACAACGCCCGCGTGCGGATGGGCGAGCGGCTCGCGCAGGAGTCGCCGGTGGACGCCGACCTCGTCCTGCCGATCCCCGACTCGGGCACGCCGGCCGCGATCGGCTTCGCGCGCGCGCTCGGGCTGCCGTTCAGCGAGGGGCTGATCAAGAACCGCTACGTCCAGCGCACCTTCATCCAGCCCGACCAGGAGCTGCGGCGGCAGGGCATCAGGCTCAAGTACCACCCCGTCGCCGAGGTGGCGGGCAAGCGCGTCGTGGCGGTCGACGACTCGATCGTCCGCGGCAACACGACGCGCGAGATCGTGCGGATGCTCTTCGACGCAGGCGCCGCCGAGGTGCACCTCCGCGTCTCGTCGCCGCCCGTCATCGGCCAGTGCTTCTACGGGATCGACCTCGCGGATCCGTCCGAGATGATCGCCTCGACGCGCTCGGTCGAGGAGGTCCGCGAGCACGTCGGCGCCACCTCGCTCGCGTACCTCTCGCACGACGGGCTCGTCGAAGCGACGCGGCGGCCGGCCTCGGCCCTCTGCCGCGCCTGCCTCACGGGCGACTACCCCACCGAGGTGCCGGCAGAGGCCGCGAAGCTTCGCTTCGAACCTGCGCGTGCTTGACGAGCTTCTCGCGCGGGCGCGCGACGACGAGAACGTCATCGGGGTCGTGGTTCAGGGCTCGCGCGGGCGGGGTCTGCAGGTCCACGAAGGAAGCGACAGGGACGTGATCGTCGTCGTCCGAGAGCTCGCCGCACCCGCTGCCCGTTCCGCTCGATCTCGTCCGGCTCGAGCGAATCGCTCGGACCGGCGACCTCGACGAGCAACGAGCGCTGTTCCGCGAGACCGAGGCGCTCGCGAGCAGGCTCGGTCACGGCCCGACGATCGACGGCTGGGAGCCGGACGTCGCCTGGCTCCGCGGTTCCGTCGGTTAGGGAGCGCTCCGCCGCGCCTCGCGGCCCTGCCGCCGGATCTCGAGGATCCGGTCGGCGTTCGCGCGCTGCTCGGCGTCCTTGCGCCAGAACTCAGGCGTCAGCTTCGTCTTCTTCCTCTTCGCCATCGTCTCCGAAGAATTCGAGGATCCGGTCGAGCTTCACGTGAACGTACTGACAAGAGATGAGGATAGCGTCGAGAACTTCGCCATCCGGGAAGCTCGTCCACGACGACAGCCTGCTGCGTCGTCGGTGCTGCGCAAGATGGCGATTCGGGCCTGGCGACGGCGACACATGTCCGCTTGGCACGATGAGCAGCGGTGCAGCTCTTCCACTACCACCTCGTCACGAGCCGCGTCCGCGAGGTAGAGGCGCGCTACATCGGGAAGCTCGGGTTCGACCTCGTCGCGCGCCACGGCCGGATCGGTGAGGACCTCACGTCGTACGAGCCCGGGATCGCCTGGAACGAGCTCGACGCCATGGGCTTCAAGCTGCGGCTGACCGAGCTCGAGAAGGGCGCGGTGAACGTCGTCATCCAGCCCGGCCAATGGCCGACTCCGCGGGTCGACCATCTCGGCTTCGTGCTCGACGAGGACGAGTTCGACACAGCCCTGATGCGCGCCGAGCAGAACGAGCTGCGCGTGCAGGAGCACGGCGGCCGGCGCACGTTCGTCTCCACCAACGTCGGCTACCGGCTCGAGCTTCACCCACCCCGCGAGTGGATCGACGAGCTCCTCGCCCAGGGCGACGAGCTGAGCCTCTCCGAGCTGCACCTGAAGGCCGACGACCCCGCGGGCAAGGCGAAGGCGCTGGCGGAGATCCTCGACGCCGAGCGCGACGGGGCCAGCGTCGAGGTCGGCGACACGGTCGTCCGCTTCGTCCGCGGCGGCCCGCAAGGCCGGCCGGAGCTCTTCGGCGAGCTGTTCGTCTAGTCGCGCGCCATAGACTCGCCACGTGGCGGAGGAGGGACGGACGTACGGCGCGGCAGGCGTCTCGCTCGCGACGGCCGACGCGGTCGTCGAGCGGCTGCGCGCCGCCGTGGAGTCGACCGGCGCCACAGGCTTCGGCGCAGTTCGCGGCGCTCCACCCGCTCGGCGACGGCCGCTTCCTCGCCGCCTCGACCGACGGCGTCGGCACCAAGCTGATCCTCGCCCGGGAACGAGGCGCGCTTCGCGCGTGCGGCGCGGATCTCGCCGCGCACTGCATCAACGACGTCGCAACCTGCGGAGCCGAGCCGTTGATCCTGCTCGACTACGTCGCCGCCGGGCGGATCGAGCTCGAGGAGGTGGCCGAGCTCGTCGAGGGCGCCGCCGAGGTCTGCCGCGCCGCCGGCGTCGCGCTCGTGGGCGGCGAGACGGCCGAGCTGCCCGGCATCTACCGGGACGGAGAGCTCGACTTTGCCGGAACCTGCGTGGGCATCGTCGAGGATCCGCTCGACGGCTCGACGATCGAGGCCGGCGACGTCGTGATCGGCTTCCCGTCGGCGGGAGTCCACGCGAACGGGTTCACGCTCGTCCGGCGCGTGCTCGAGGCCGAGGACTACGACGGCCCCGACCTCCTCGCGCCGACGCGGCTCTACCTCGACGACGTCCGCCGCCTCCGCGGCCGGGCACGCGCCTTCGCGCACATCACCGGCGGCGGCATCCTCGGCAACCTCGAGCGCGTCGTCCCGGACGGGCTGCGCGCCGAGCTCGACTGGAACGCGTGGGAACGCCCGCCGGTCTTCGAGTGGCTCGCCCGCCACGTCGCCGAGGACGAGCTGCGGCGTGTCTTCAACCTCGGCATCGGCTACTGCGCCGTGGTCGGCGAGCCCGAGCCGGGCGAGCTCGTGATCGGGCGAATCGCATGATCGGCGTACTCGTCAGCGGCGAGGGCACGAACCTCCAGGCGCTGATCGACGCCGAGCTACCAATCGCCTGCGTCGTCTCGAACAGGCCAGATGTCCGCGCGCTGGAACGGGCCGAGACCGCGGGTATCGAGACGGCGGTGTTCGACCATCACGACTACGCGAGCCGGGAGGAGCGGGACGTCGCGATCGCCGAGTGGCTGCGGTCACGCGGGGTCGAACTCGTCGTTCTCGCGGGATACATGCACCTGTTCCGCAAGCCGTTCTTCGACCACTACGGTGGCCGGATCGTGAACACGCACTCCGCGCCGCTGCCCGAGTTCCCCGGCGCGCATCCGATCGAGGACGTGCTCGCAGCCGGGGTCGACGAGACGGCCGCGACCATCCACTACGTCGACGAGGGGATCGACACCGGGACTGTCATCGCTGCCGAGCGTGTCCCTGTCCTTCCCAACGACACCATCGACACACTCCGCGAGCGTGTGCAGGCTGTCGAGCACAAGCTCCTCCCCGAGGTGGTGAGGGAACTGTGCGCGCGCTGATCTCCACCTGGGACAAGGACGGCCTCGACACGTTCGCACGCGGGCTCGTCTCGCTCGGCTGGCGGCTCGTGGCGAGCGGGAACACCGCCGCCGCGCTCGAGGCGATCGGCCTGCCCGTCGAGCGCGTCGAAGACGTGACCCAGTCGCCGGAGATGCTGGGCGGGCGCGTCAAGACGCTCCATCCGCGCGTCCACGCCGGCATCCTCGCGCGCCGCGACGACGCCGGGGACGTGGCCACGCTGGCAGAGCACGGGATCGAGGCCTTCGACCTCGTGTGCGTCAACCTCTATCCGTTCGAGGAGGTCACCGCGCGGCGCGGCGTGACCGAGGAGCAGGCGGTCGAGACCATCGACGTGGGCGGCCCCTCGATGCTGCGCGGCGCGGCGAAGAACTTCGCGCACTGCGCTCCTGTCTGCCGGCCCGACCAGTACCACGCGATCCTCGAGGAGCTGCGCCACAACGGCGAGCTCTCGCTCGAGACGCGCCGCCGGCTCGCGGCCGAGGCCTTCGCGCACACCGCCGCCTACGAGGCCGCGATCGCGACGTGGTTCAACGCGCGCGAGGAGTTCCCCGACTCTCTCGTGGTCTCGCTCGAGAAGGCGCAGGATCTTCGCTACGGCGAGAACCCGCACCAGCGCGCCGCCTACTACGCCGAGCGGGGCGCCCGCCGCCACCTCCTCTCCCGCGTCGAGCAGCTCCACGGGCCGGAGCTCTCCTTCAACAACCTCTTCGACCTCGACGGTGCAAGGGCTCTCGCACGCGAGTTCGCACTGCCTGCCTGCGTCATCGTGAAGCACGCGAATCCATGCGGTGTCGCCGTCGGCGCGACGGTCGAGGAGGCGTACGAGAAGGCGCTCGCATCCGATCCCACCTCTGCGTACGGCGGCGTCGTCGTGCTCAACCGCGACGTGCCGTTGCCGCTCGCGGAGCAGATCGCGGTCTCGTCGGACCTCGTCTTCGCCCCCGGCTACGACGACGACGCACTCGCCGCGATCCGCGAGCGACGCAAGATGATCCGCGTCCTCCGCGACCACGAGCGGCGTGCCGGCGAGCCGGGCGAGCGCAGCTACAAGCGCGTGCTCGGCGGGATGCTCGTCCAGGACTCCGACTCGGAGATCGAGGAGCGCGACGGCTGGCAGCTCGTCGCCGGCGAGCTCGACGAGGCGCAGTGGGGAGACCTCGTCTTCGCGTGGCGCGTCTGCAAGCACGTCGCCTCGAACGCCATCGTCCTCGTCAAGGATCTGCAGACGATCGGGATCGGCGCCGGCCAGATGAGCCGGGTGGACTCGGTGCGGATCGCGGTCGAGAAGGCGGCCGAGTTCGGGCACGACGCGACGGGGTCGGCGCTCGCCTCCGATGCCTTCTTCCCGTTCCCCGACGGGCCTCAGATCGCCCTCGACGCCGGCACGACGTCGATCGTCCAGCCGGGCGGCTCGCGCCGCGACGAGGATGTGATCGCCGCGGTCACGAAAGCAGGAGCGGCGATGGCCTTCACGGGTCGCCGCCACTTCCGCCATTAGGCTCTCGGCAGTGAGCTCAGGGGAGATCGCAGTGACCGCGCCCGATCCGAGGCGCTGGCAGGCGCTCGCACTCGTCTGCGTGGCGTTCTTCATGACGGTGCTCGACGTCTCGATCGTCAACGTCGCGCTGCCCTCGATCGGCCGCAGCCTGCACTTTTCCTCGACGGGCCTGCAGTGGGTGATCACCGCGTACGCGATCACGTTCGGCGGCTTCCTGCTGCTCGGCGGCCGGGCCGGCGACATCCTCGGCCGCAAGCGGATGTTCCTCGTCGGGCTCGTGATCTTCTCGCTGGCCTCGCTCGTCTGCGGTCTCGCCGGGTCGACGGGCGTGCTCATCGCGGCACGCGCGGTGCAGGGCTTCGGCGCGGCGATCGTGTCGCCCTCCACGCTCTCGATCATCACGACGACCTTCGACGAGGGCCCCGAACGGAACAAGGCGCTCGGGATCTGGGGCGCGATGGGTGGCAGCGGTGCCGCGGCCGGCGTCCTCTTCGGCGGGATCCTCGTCAAGTACCTCGGCTGGGAGTGGATCTTCTTCGTCAACGTCCCGGTCGGCGCGCTCGTCCTGGCGCTCACCCCCGCGATCGTGCGCGAGAGCCGCGCGCCCGACATCGGCCGCGACTTCGACGCGATCGGCGCGTCGTCGGTGACGGCCGGCCTCGCCCTGCTCGTCTACGCAATCTCGAAGGCGCCGGTCGACGGCTGGGGAGACGCGACGACGATCGTGCTGCTCGTCGCGGCGGCCGCGCTCATCGGCTTCTTCCTCTTCTGGGAGACGCGCGTCGAGAACCCGCTGATGCCCCTCTCGATCTTCCGCATCCGCACGCTGGCGGGCGCGAACGCCGTCGGCTTCCTGCTCGGCGCCTCGATCTTCGCCGACTTCTTCCTGCTCACCTGCTCCAGACATGCAGAAGGCCCCTCTCGGAGCCTCCTGCGGCTGTCGGTGTGGCACACACGGCAGCCGGTCGCAGTGTAGATCGGGCCGAGGCCCTGTTCGGTGCGGAACGACGGTTCCGCGTCCGCGACCTCGTCACGTTCGAGGAGGAGGACGAGTCGCCGTTCGTTGGGCTTCTGCAGGCGGCGTAGACGCGGCGTCGTCCCGCCTGGGCCAGTGATGCTTCTATGTCTGTCAAGTCGCGAGCGGCGGTCCGTGTTCGAGTAGCCGGTAGAGGTTGCGGGCGAGGTAGCGCTTGAGGCAGCGGTTTGCTTCGCGTCGGGTCTTGCCCTCCTGTATTCGACGTTCGATGTAGGCGATCGTCGGGGGATGTGTGCGCTTGCGTGTGACGAGGATCATGTGCAGGGCGCGGTTGAGTTTGCGGTCGCCTGATCGGTCGAGCCGGTAGCGGATCGTTTGGCCGGAGGAGGCTGGGATCGGTGCGGCGCCGGCGAGCCGGGCGAAGGCGGCTTCGGAGCTGATCCGGCCCCGGTGTGACCAGGAGAGGACGAGTTGCGCGGCGGCGTGTGGTCCGACGCCGGGCTGGTCGAGCAGCTGCGGTGCGAGTTGCGGGTGAGCGTCTCGATCTCGCGTGCGAGCTCGCGCTCCTCGGCGGTTAGTTGCAGGACGCGGCGGGCGATCGAGCGCAATGCGAGCAGGCTGCCGCGCAGCTCGGCATCCCCTCGGCCATGCGGGCGGGTCGCGGCGAGGCGTTGCAGCAGGCGTGCTCGTGTCAGCGGCCGCAGCTCGCTGCGTAGCGGCTCCGGTGTTGTGATCAACAGGTCGCGCAGCTGGCAGAGCCCGGCGCGCTTGGCGTTGACCGCACCCTCGCGTGCCGCGACAAGTGCCTGCAACGCTTGTCGTTCGCCGCCTGCGCGCGGTATCGATGGTCGCTGCTCGGTGAGGACGCTGCGGGCGGCCCGGACCGCGTCGAGTGCGTCGGTCTTGCCACCCGAGCGGCGCTCCCGGCGAAGCCGGCTGACCTCGAGCACACGCTCACCGCGACCGGTCAGGAAGCGCGTCAGACCGGCACCGAAGGAGCCGGTGCCTTCGATCGCGAACGCACGCCGATCCGGCGCGTGCTCGTCGACGAGCTTCAGCGTCTGCGCGTAGCCGTCGTTGTTCGCGTCGACCGTCGACTCGAAGACGACCACGCCACTGACGACGTGCACGACCGCGAGTTGAGTGCGAGTCGCGGTGCGGGTCGACACCGACGATGTAGTCCAGCTGATCTGCGAGCATCCGAGAACCGACCTCCAGCCAAGCGTTGGGGGACACCAACCGGTGCCGGTCTGGGGATGCAAACCGCGGGCGGCAGAACTGTGACGGGTCACGCGCTCAGAACGCGGACAGGCTTCTGATCAGGCCAGCAAGCGGCCGCCAGGCCGGTACCGGACTCTCCGCACGGACACATCACTGGAAAGACACCGCAACAGCGGGTCATTCGAGAATCGAGTCACGAACAAAGAGCACCGACACCAACCTGACAAGCGCCCCAGACGGGACCGCCACACACTCACAGTTCGGGAATGACCCCTGAATCCGGCTCGGCACTCAGCGGCCCACGTCGTCCACGACCGCGTCAGGTGCCCTGCGCCTCACGTATGCCCGAACCGCCTCGGGGTGATCCGCGTATATCTGCTCCAACCCGCTGCGTCATCTCACCCTGTCTATGTCGCGAGCGAGTTACACGTTACAGCGAGTTCCTTCTTCAGTTCGCTCGGGGGTCATCCGGAACACTGGCAGCTCACTCGGCAGCGAGAACGACTGGTGCCTTGAGGCGGAGAATGTGCTGGGTCGGCGGGACGGAGGCAAGCAATGCGGCGACTATGGCGCCCGCTGCGCCGATAAGGGCGGCAAGCGCGAGTGAGCCGACAGGCACGCCGAGCATGATGGCGCCGAGGATGATCCCGACTGCCGCACCGGTGAGTGCGGCGATCGCACCGAGAAGACCTGCTTCGAGCAGGACGAGAAGTCTGATCTGACGCCTGCTCCAGCCGAAGCTGCTGAGAGTGGCGAACTCAGCCGAGCGCTCACGCAGGCTGAGGTAGAGGACATCGGCAGCCGACAGCGCGGCGAGACCGATTGTGAGTCCAATGGCGACGAAGTCGGCGTCACGCACCTGAAGCGAGATCGCGTTGCCGAGCAGGGTGCTGACAAGGCTGCCTTGGAAGGCGCGCTCGATGGCAACGAGAATGGTCAGCGCGGCAACTCCGAGGGCGAGGCCGAGACCGCCGAGCATGGAGCGAATCGGAAGGCGCGTCAGGTTGACGAACGCCAATGCGGGAAGACTGCGCACGCTCCCCCGTTGTCTGCGTGCATGCACGGGTGGGCGCAGAGCATCGAGTGGCCTGCCGCGAGAGGCTTCCCAGGCGGGCAGCATCCCGGCCAGCAGCGCGAGCCCAAGCGCGATCGGCAGCACATAGAGCGTTCGTGTCACTGGCACTGCTAGGGCGAAGACCTGAACGAGTGCGGCGGCGAGTCCCGTCCCAGCCGCTCCAGCTAAGAGGCCGACGAGGGCCAGCTCTCCAAGCACCACCGCGAAGATCGCCACCCGCGACCAGCCAAGCGTGAGCAGGGCACCGATTTCGCTTCGGCGCGCCCTGACCGATGCCAGCGCACCGTTGAGCAGGAAGACTGCGCAGACGACGAGGATCAGCGCATAGAGCGCGAGGTCTTTACGGTCGAGGGCACGCAGGTAGGAGACCGAAGCGCCTTTCTTGACCCAGCCCTCCCTCAGAGTCAGCGCTGGCCGTCCGAACTTGCCCGCCGGGAGCTTGATCGTGATTGGGGTGGGCGAAGAACCGGCGGTGATGTCGACATCGAGGCCGGTGCGGTTGTGAATCAACTGCGCAACTGTGCGGATTCGCGTCTCGCTGAGGTCGTTCGGCCCAGTGATGCCCTTCACACGGACGCGGATCACTGAGATTGGCGCGCGCCGTTGCAGCGGCGAGACTCCAGTGAAGCGCTGCGATGAGAGAAGCGGCGTCAGGCCATTGAGGTTGGTGAGGAGGAGCGGCGGCTGTTGCTCGTAGTCACCGAGATTCTGGGAGGGAAGAAGCGGTCGGTTGTGGAGGAGGCTGCGCGTTCGCGCATCCGCTGCTTTGAGGCTCGGCGGGTAATAGGTTTCCAGCGGCACCTGCGACAGAGAGGCAAACCCACGCAGGCGCTGGGGATCGAAGCGACCGAGCACCTGGAGCAATGGTTCGCGGGCTTCGGCGTTGAGCGCTGGGGTCATCGCGCCGTTTTGCGCCGGGGTGTCCGAGAGCTTGCGAAACTGTATGTCGCGGTTGTCGGTCGGCTGGTCGACGTAGCCTGACCAGCTGGTCGTGAAAGCTCCCTGATAGCTGGCGGGAGCGTTTCTCACGATCCGTGGCTCGATTGTGCTCGGGCCAAGCTGCCGGTAGCGCACAGAAGCGCCGCGCCAATAGGCGCCGACATTGATGTCCCGGAGCGAGAAAGACCCCGAGTCCGACTTGCCAACTGCGCGGGCATAGAGGTCGCTGCCATCCACGGACTGGCGTCCAACTGCCGCTCCGTGGAGCGCCCCCAAGAACTGGTAAGCGCTCACATACCGATGCCCCGGAGGGCCAGGCTCAATCGCAGCGGTCTGTCCGCTGGGGCTCTCGGGGCAGCCGCCTGCCGCGAGCGGCACGTCGTTGCCGCACTCACCGGCTCGGGCGCCAAGCATCCCCGGCACGTCAGTGCCAGGCGGAATCGTGAGCTTCTCGACTTGCGCGTCCAGCCGCTCTCCGAGGAGCGATCGGGAGGCGGCGATCGCCGGAATAGCAAGCCACTTCACAGAGCCAGGTTTCGTCACACGTGGATGATTCGAGGAGGTCAGGTAGCTCCCACCGACCATCGCCCGAGAAAGTCCGACGAGCCTGGCTTCCGCCCCAGGATCAATAGCCGCCACGTTGAGCGGGAACTCAAACTCAAAGGCAACCTCCGAAGGAAAGGCGTTCTTCGACGACCGATGGAAAGCGCGCCGCAGCGCGGCAGTGCTGTTCGTCGAGGAGCAGAAGAGGGAGCTGGAGTTCACCGGCACGAACGGGGCGAGCACGACCCGCTTCGTCTCGTTGTAGCCGTCGCAGATCAGATCCGGTTTGCCAGTGAGCGGGTCGCGCACAACGGCTGCCTGGCGATCAAGCGTCAGCTGCCGGTGCGTGGCGTAGAGGTACTCATCCGAGGCCGGGTAGCGGGAGAGGCCGCCCTGCGCAACCCAGGAGAAGCCCACGCGAAAGAGCTGATCGGTCTGCGAGCCGAGGTAGTGCTTCAGCGAGACGACAACCGGCTGCTGTGCGAAGACGGTGCCGATGTTCGCAATCGGCGCAGCTACTTGAACTCCGGGGATGTGTTCGACGGAGCGGTATTGGCGCAAGGTGATGCCGCCGTAGATGCCGGAGAGGTAGTTGTCACGCACCAACCCGTCTCTGCGTTCGAGCGGCGTGAACGAGCCTTTAGGCCGGACGAGGATGTCGTAAGCACCCCGGAAGTTCTCCTTCAGGGTGCTGCGCACATGGATAGCGCTCGTGGCCGCTGAGCCGGTGAGTAGGACGAATGAGACAGCGGCGACGATGATCCCGAGCCCGAGCGCCAGGCTTCGCCCGGCACGGTGACGCAGCTGGCTACGGAGAAAGCGCGTCACGTCTTACCCGGCGGCCTTCTTCTCCTTGGCCGCGCCCCGTGCTTGGTTCGCCGCTCGTCGCGCCTGCGTAGCGCTCGTTGTCAGCGTGCCGAGATTGGCTTCTGCCTGTTCGACCGTGTGCAGGTTGACTTCGGTGTGACGCCGCGCGGCGTCGATCAGCAGGACAACGACCGGTTCATCACGATGCTCTTTTCGCAGCTCACCCAGTGTCGACAGTTCGGCCAGATAGGCGCTCCGCTGCACGGCGAGCACGTGCTCCAGGTCTTTGCTGCCGAGTCGGGCCGCGGCGACCAGTTTGAGGAAGAAGTCGTCTCGGTAGCCGGACTGTCGAACGAACGGCGTCTCCAGCCAAGAGAGCAACTCTTCCCCGCCCTGGTCGGTCAGGTGGTAGACGACCCGGTCGGGGAGCCGCTCCTGTTCAACCTCGCGCCTCGTGACGAGTCCGTCGCGGACAAGCCTGTCGAGCACCTGGTAGAGATGGCCGATGTTGAGCTGGCCCCACTGCGGCCCGACTGCCCGCTCGAACTCGGCGCGCAGCTCGTAGCCGTGGCTGTCGCCGTCAGCCAGGAGCGCCAGCACCGCATGTTGGACGGGCATGCCTAGTTCTTCCCGGTATACATGGCGACAATATAGTCTGTGACTGAATGTCTGATAGCGGCGAGCGGGGCATGAGCGGCGCGCGGGTCGAGGTTGTCGAGCTGTCGAAGCGATACCGCAGTGGCGAGGCCGAGATCACCGCGCTCGACGATGTCAGCTTCGCCCTCGATGCAGGCGGCCTTCTTGCCCTCACGGGCATGTCTGGTTCCGGCAAATCGACCTTGCTCCACCTTCTCGGCGCCATGGATGGCGCCGACAGCGGCACCATCCGGGTCGGTGACATCGAGGTGTCGGCGCTTTCGCGCTCCGCCCAGGTGGACTACCGACGCAAGGTCGGGTTCGTGTTCCAGCGATTCCACCTGCTTCCGGCGTTGACCGCCCTCGACAACGTCGTTGCCCCGGTTCTTCCACTGCGGACGAGCTTCGACAAGCACGCCCGCGCACACGACCTGCTCCGGGCAGTTGGTCTGGAGGGCCGCGAGCAAGCGCTGCCCGCTGAACTGTCCGGCGGTCAACAACAGCGGGTCGCGATCGCACGATCGTTGATCAATCACCCTCTACTGCTTCTCGCCGATGAACCGACCGGCAATCTCGACAGCCACACCGGCCAGGAGGTCATCGACCTGCTTCTCGACATCAGCTCGGAGCGAGGAATGACCGTCATCCTCGCCAGCCACGATCCTGGCATTGCCAGCCGCTGCCAGCGGATCATCCGGCTCTTCGACGGTCGGATACATGACGACATCGAAATCGTCGCCTCACAGAGCGACGACGTATTCGAACGAATCAGCAGGGTCGAGCCATAACTGGGTCTGAAGCGTCGCAACACTGGCCTGGGCCAGTGTTCCGGAATGACCCCCTGAGGGCGTTCCCTAGAGGGGCGGCGCGACGCGGACGAGCGGCTTCTTCGTGCGGGGATAGTAGAGCCGGATCGTCAGTTGCTTATGGACGTCGATCTGCTTCGGGTTGATCGAGAGAATGAACGGAGTAGGGGTGTAGTCAGCGGGGCAGGCGGTCACGTTCGACGGCTTCTCGGTGGAGAGATTGATCCTGATCCTGTTCGGACTCTGAACCATCAGGCTCTTCGGGGTTGCCGCGCAACCACTACTTCCATCAGTCACTACCGCAAGACGCGTCGGGGAGAGGATGCGCACGCCCTTGAACAGATCGATCCTGCCTACCGCCTTGTGACCCGCTTCAAGCACGAGAGGCGAGGCGGTGCTCCTTTGGGGATAGGACTGAGTAGTTGTGACGGACATGGCGATCGTTGGCGAGTGCTTACCACCGCCGCTAGCGCATCCGGCCAATGAGAGGCCAACGGACACAAGCAACGCGATCAGCATCAGGCGCTTCATCCCCTCGTTATACGGCACGGCACATCGGTCTGTCACATCCGGTTACAGGACACAGGGCTGGGCCAGTGTTCCGGAATGACCCCTGACCGCTGGGCGTAACGTCGCTGTTCAAGAGAACCCAACCTTTTGACGACGGATGTGCTCTATCTAGGTGACGATGGAAGTAGCGCCGGGCACCGTTTCGCTTGCTGGTCGCGCTCATGCGGGCGACTTTGAGGCGCTAGACGAACTGCTCTGTGCGTTACGTCCGCTGGTCGTGCAGACGACACGATTGGTTGTCGGCTCCGGGTCGTGGGCGGCTGAGGATGCGGCGCAGGAGGCGCTCCTCGACATCAGCAAGGGGATTAGTGAGCTTCGTGACCCGGCGGCTGTGAGGGCGTGGGCGGTACGGATCGCTACCCATCGGGCGGTCAAGGTTGCGCGTCGTGAGCGTCTATTGCGAGTTCGTAGCGCCCCGGTCGTCGAGGAGTTGCGGGCGTCCACGCCTGCCGAGGGCCGTGAAGCAGCCCTGAAGCAATCGTTCGACCATCTACCACCGCGCCTTCGGGCCACAGCGGTTTTGCGATTGCACGCAGGACTAAGCGAGACGGAGACAGCGGATGCGCTTGGTTGTTCGGTCGGCACCGTGAAGTCGAACCTCCATGACGCGCGGAAGCGATTGACGCGATTGCTCACTGAGGCGGGTTTCGCGCCTACGGTGGAACAGCGAAAGGAGAACTCTGATGACCACGCATAGCGAAGACCTGGTCTCGCTGGAGGAGCTTCGCTCAGTCCTCAGCACTTTCGCCGGGCCGGACAGCCCCCGTGAAAGGCCATCGCGGCACGGCGTGCGTCGCCGGTGGCCGGTGATCGCCATCGGGGCCGCAGCGGTGCTGGCTGCGATCTTGGTTGCGACTCCCGCCTGGGCGCTTGTGCGCGACGTTCTGCCTTTCTGGGGCCAGCCGTCCGCTCCTCAGTCAGTCAAGGTCGACTTTTCGACCCTCAACAGCCCCGCAGCACCGCCCGGCATGAACCCCGAAGCCGACGTGGCGAACACACGCGAGGTGATGCAAGCAGACTTCGGCGGCAAGACCCACACCCTCTACGTCTCGCCAGCCAAGAACAGCGGCTACTGCTTCATCTGGAGCGACTCCGCCGGGGGCTGCAACACGAATCCCGACAAGTTCCCGCTGGACGTGAGCGCGACGATCGTTCCTCCCCACGACTCAAGCCAGCC
Source organism: uncultured Actinomycetes bacterium (assembly GCA_963794255.1). GTDB lineage: Bacteria > Actinomycetota > Thermoleophilia > Gaiellales > Gaiellaceae > Palsa-739. Next base: position 685,199 of record CAWCDC010000010.1, read on the forward strand.
TCCTCAAACGGTGATCCCCCAGAGCGAGATGCGAGATCTCAACCAACGCGGAGTCACGTATTGGCTGACCGTCGACGCCGCCTCCCCGACCGTCACGAACGTCGTCATCCACTTCAGCGACGGCTCCGCCGTCCAGCCAGAAGTCACCTGGGTCTCAGCTCCGATCAACGCAGGCTTCTTCGCCTATGAGGTGCCGAACAACAAGCAGTCGGCGACCGATCACGTCACGGAGGTCGACGCCTACGACGCGAACGGCAAGCTGGTCGAGCAACAGCCGATGGCACCGATGACCTCGCCCGCTCGGCCCGGCAACTGAGGCCGATGGCTTGCTGCTCAACGCCGCGCGGCGAACCGGAACGCTCAGTTGGGCCAGTGTTCCGGAATGACGCCTGAGGAGAGTTACCCTCCCGGTGTGAGCAGGTCGTGCCTGACGAAGGTCATGTGGTCTGCGAGCGCTGTTCTCAGCGGAGCACTGATCGCGGTCGCCGGAATCTTCTACCTCGTGTTGGATCACACAGGCAGCTGGATCGCCGTCATCAGCATGATCGGACTGCTGATCGTTATTGCCCGGAACGTCGTGAGACGGAGGGGTGCCGGGTAGGGGAGCGGTCGCCTGGGCCAGTGTTCCGGAATGACCCCCGAGCGGCGGCGCTTGACGGTGGAGGTGGTGCTAGCAAGAATGGTGCTATGACTTTGCATGTGTCGCGCATCCCGCTCGGGCTGCATCCGCTCATGGCAGAGGCGCGGCGGCGAATGAGGCAGAGGCGACTGCTCGTCGGAGTTCTGGTCATCGCTCTGACCGCCGGTGTGCTTGGCTCAACTCTGACACTACGCGGGCCGTCCGGCCCTGTCCCGGCAGGTCGAGACTCAGTGGCCAGGACATCGCGAGTGGCGCTCCGAGTTCGCGGTCAAGGAGTCCTCTCTATCGGCAAGACCCGGCTCCGGTGCGTCTCGCAGGCGGCAAGCGAGATTGTCTGCACCGACACGACCTCTGTCCGTCGTGGAAGCGCTGTAAGCGAGCGGCCGAGATCCGGCTGGCACTTTGTCCGATGGTCGGGAGCGTGCCAAGGAGCGAGCCACACCTGCCGTGTGCATAACTCCCGCCTCGCGAGCGTCGGCGCGACCTTCCGGCAGTAGTAGCGCGAACGCCTCTGGCGAGAGGACACTCATCTCGGCCTACAGCCTGACACTCGCCTGGGCGAGCGTCCTCTCGCCTGAAGCACGGCTCGTTCTGCCGCGCGACAACGGCTTAGAGCCGGGTGACCCCCCGTCGCGGAGATCACCGGCCCCCACCTCCGTCAGCGGAACGGTGCCGACGAACGTTGGTTAGGTCAGCGTGAAGCTCGAAGAGCGGTGCTGATTGTGCGGAACGCCCTCGATGATGTAGCCGTTCGCGTCGGGCGGAGGAGTGAGCACGCTCGCCGGGCCTGGAGCCTGCCGTCCGCTCGTCGGTGGCTTCGGCGTGAAGCGCCCGCTGCCGTCGTTCGCACGTTGATCGTGGCGAGCTTTCGCAACAAGCCACCCATCGAGTTCGTGCGCACCTTCGTCCACGGCGCTGATTTCGTCCAGAACCAACTGGGTCAGCTTGTTGATCACAGCCCGCGCTCGGCTTTCAGGAGACGGCAGAGGCAGGCGTCCTTCGCGGCCCGCTCGACCTTCACGGCCTTCCTCAAGACGAGCAGATGACCGAGAGGCATGCCCTTGCGGAGACGGACGCCCTGCGGGTAGAGACCCTCAGAGCGGGCCGCCTTCTGGATCGCGCTCGATGCGGCGGAGTAGTCCATGTCAAATCCCTGCGAAAAGGGCCGCTCGGATTTCGCCCATGGCTTTCCTATCTTCATACGAGCCGGAGAGCGCTTCCCGCAGCTTGTCCATGCAGACCTCGTCGCAGGTCTCGAAGATCTGAAGTGCCCTGCACGCTCTTTGCGCTGAGGCATACGCGACCTGTGCTGCCTCATAGCTGGCCTGCCGCTTCACGTACTGCTGCTGGAGCTTGAAGCGGGCATCGCGCTCGGCCTTGAAGGCTGCCCGTGTGTCGGCCAGCACCGCCCGAGCGGCTGCCTCGGTCTCCGCCTGGTGCTGCTCGCGCTCGACTGCCTCTGCCGCAGCTTCCTGCTCGGCGGCCTGCTGGATGTCGGCGAAGTCGCCGCGTGCGACCGCGCGGTCGAGGATCTCTTGCGTGGTGAGGGTCATCAGTCGATCTTCTCCTGCGGGTGGATGCGGCTGTCGGCGATGAGGTCGGCGAGTGAGATGCCGGAAGGTCGGAAGGCTGCCTTCCTGACGCCGGTCGCATGCTCGATCACTTCGAGCCCGGTCAGGATCTGCGAGAGCTTCGGGTGAAGCTCATCCGCGATCATCGACGCAGCTTGGGCCTTGGTCAACGGCGTCATGCCATCGCCTCAGCCGACGCGGGTGCGGTTGCCGTGGACGTGCTTGCGAAGCTCCGCCGGAGTCATCGAGAGCACGCTCTTCGAGATCCTCGGCATGGCCTTGAGGATCGCCTGGCCTACGTCCGCAGACCTTTCAAGATCGAGGTCTTCGAGCGCGAGCCGAAGACGAGCCTGCTTCTCGATGCTCGTCCGGTCATCGGCGAGAGCGAGTGCCGAGATCAGCACTTCCTTCTCGCAGTCCGTCCGCTGTCGAAGCGTTCTGTACGAAGTTGCCATACATAGAAGGTACAACGGTGATCATTCCCGTGATCAGCGGGTGCACCCTCGGGCGCGAGGATGGGAATGATCGCCGAGGTAGGCTCCTTTACTACATAGATCTCGTCCGCGCGTATCGCTGAGCGTGCGCACCAGCGGCGGGGTTGTCGGGCAAGGGGGCCACGCATCTCACTGTGATCACTGGCCTCGGATTGAGCATCGGCTCGGCCCTCGGGAGACCGAGTGCCTCGGTGTGTCTTGCTCGGCCTCGATGTCGGGATGCCCGGCATCGAGGAGGATCTTCTCGGCGTGGAGCACGCGCAGTAGCTCGGCATCGAGAGTCTGCCCGGCGTGCCGCTCGCGGATGTCCTTCGTCCGTTGCGCCCCGCACGTCATGGTGTCTCATCCTCGTCGGGGCAGCCGCACGCACGTCGGCGCTGCCCGCTGTAGACGCCGGTGAGAAGGTGCTTCCCCGGCTGCTTGCATCCGTCCGGCGCGAGGGTCTTACGGAGGTCGTTGAACCGGGTCGCGCAGTCCGGGCAGAGGTCGAGCGCGTACAAGAGAGCGAGCTTGCGTGCGCCTTCCTTGTCGAGACCGCCGAACGGACTGAACGTGATCGTCGTGGGGCCTGCGTCGGCAAGCTCGGAATCGAGCACAGAAAGCTTCGCCAGGTCGTTGGCAGCTTGTCTTCTGACCGCGCCCGTTTCGTGCACTGACAACATGATCGCGGTCAAGACATCACGCGGCGTGGCGGGTTCGAGGTCGTCTAGAACGCCGCTGGACTTGAGGCGCATCGCCTGTCGCTCCGACATGTCGGCGAGTGCGGCTGCCGCCTTCACGGTCTCGCCGTTGTCGAGCGCCGTGGCGAGGATGCGGAGTTGGTCGGCACGCATCAGCGACCGAGGCCCATCTTGTGGTGGTGCAGCTTCTCCAGGTGCAGCCGCAGCGCGTCCTCGTGGAAGAACTCGCGGCCACAATGCCCACATCCGAACTCCGGCTGGAAGCGCGTCTCGGTTCTGGAGTCGAGGCCCGCGTCGGCGAGATCGAGCACCGTGTGCGACGTGCGCAGGACTGCGACGGATCCCTCGACCGTCTGGTCGCACTCCTCGCCGTCTGGGATCCTGTAGATGACCTCTGGCTCGTCGCCGTGTGACGCCTGGCCCCAGCTTGCGGCGTCGATGGTGAACGGCGTCAGCAGCCTTCCCGGCGTGAACTTCGAGTACGTGCCGTCGCGGTTGCGCTTCATCCGCTTCTGCTGCTTCGCGCTCTCGTTCGCCAGCGTGCCGAGGTTCGCAGGCTTCGTCTGCCTGCCGCCGATCCTGCCGCTGCCGTCGCCTTGCTCGCGGTCGAACTTCTCGGACTGCTCCCACTCCTGGCGAGTCCCAGCCAGCGTCACGAGGTAGCGCCGGTCGAAGCCCATGATCTTGGCCGTCGCGGTGTCGCTCAGCCCGGCGCGTCTGTGGGCCTGGATCGCAGAGATGCGCTCCTTGCGGAGCTTGGGATCGCCCTTCATGAGCCGTGACCAGCCGTGACCGGCGTCGAGGTCGGATCCTGCCAACGTTGACGCCGGGTTGACACCGCCGGGGCAAGCAGGTTGCGGGGGTCAGATGGCGGGTTGGCGAGGCGGTCGGGACATGCAGAAAGTGCGGCGCAAAGCGGCATGGCTGCGTGGGTTCCGGCGCGTGAGGGTTCTGCGTCATGACGAAGGACGCCCAGTGCAGTAGGCGGAAGCTCGGGTACGAGTTCGTCGGCGTCGGCGTTGGCAGCGCGAGCGAGGCGTGGCAGCCGATCAGCGGTGACCATCACGACCCGAACACCTTGCTCGCCAGCACCTCGTCCTCCGTCGCCGTTCCGCACCCGAGCGAGGGAAGCTCCCGCCAACTCCCCGGATCCAGCGGCTCGCATCCGCGACACAACGCCATCACGACGCGACGCTCCTTGTCCTCCGCCCGAGCGAAGAGCCGCTGCGTCTTGCCGCCGCATCCGGCACACGCCAGGTAGCCGTCCGGGCGCGTCGTGAGGTAGTGCTCGGCCATGTCAACTCACGACCTCTGTAACGCCTGTAACGCCTTCCCCCATTATCAGTACGTCTGAGAAGAGAGCCTCGTGTGCGTCGGGATACAACGACTTTGGTGTTACGTCGTTACAAGCCACGAAAGTGCCTCGCAATCGCTCTGACCAAGCCGGATCCTTTGTAACGACTACCCCGAAACGAGGTGTTACAAGGTGTTACAGATCCGCGTGAGTTGACACGCGAGTTGACATGGCTACACCTCGACATGGAGCGCTCCCTCGGTGAGTGACTGCTCGAAGAGCGCCATCACGTCCGCGTCGGCGGCGGGATCCTCCGGCACGAGGCGCGTGAGGCGGATCCCGACCCAGCCGCGCGTGGCCTTCTGCTCCGGCCCCCAGCGCTTGAGCACGGCACGGCAGCCGCGAGTGCGTAGCTCCTCGCCGAGGCCACCGGCCAGCGATGGCGGCTCGCCCTTCTCCGTGATGTAGAGCTTCCACCACTCGTTGATCGAGCGCTGGAGTACCGACGACGGCGTGAAGGCGTCCTCGACAAGCTCGCACTCGTCCTCGATCCAGCCGCCGACGCTGTCGGTGTCGCGCCGCCACTCCGCCGTGCGCTCGGTCACGCACTCCGGCTCGTGGAAGCTCCGGTCGGCGCACCAGTCCCGAGCGCCCGAGACGATCCAGGCCAGCACGGCCTGCTGCACGCCGGGGTCGGTCTTGAGGAACTCGCGCAGGCCCTTCTGCTCGGCCAGCACCTTGTTCGTGAACGGCGCTGCCCGCAGCCGCCGCCACGCGCCCGAGTCTTCGGCGTGGACGCGAGGCCGGAAGTTCGAGGCCCACCAGAGATCGAGCACCGGGTTGAACTCGAAGAAGTCCCCGCGCATGAAGCGGGCCGTGACGGAGGAGCCGCCGATCAGGTTCTTGACCTTGGCGGTGTCGAGCGTCTTGTTCTTCGCGCCCTCCTCGGAGTAGACCATCCGCCGACCGCGAAGCCGGGCCAGGTCGGTCGGGTGAGCAGCGTCTCCGCGCCGGAGCACGAACATGTCGAACGGGGCCGCCGTGGCGTAGTCCCCAAGGGACGCGCCGCAGGCTTCCAGGAACGAGGTCTTCGAGGTGCCGCCGGGGCCGTCGAGGAGGATGGCGATGTCCATCGACACGTCGCCGGTGGCGGAGTGGCCCATCGCCCTGCGCAGATACTCGGTCAAGCCGTCATAGCCCTGGCCGATGTGTGCGAGCAGGTCGTCCCACTCCGTCGAGCGAGCCTCGGGGTTGTAGACCACGTTCGTCCACTTCGTGATCCGGTCGCCGGGTCGAGGTGAGAAGAACTCGCCGGTGCGCAGATCGACGGTGCCGTTGGCGCAGTTGAGTAGCCACGGACTCGCGTCAAGCGCGTCAAGCTCGGCCACGAGCTTGGGCCGTGACTGCGCCAGCGTGAGCATGTTGCGGAGAGCGTGGACAGACTCGGAGTCACGCGCGTGCTTCTGCACTCCGGCCCCGCGCTCCTTGAGATCATCGTCGTGAACCTTCTTGCCCTCCTCCTCCATCGCCTGGCCGGTCGCATGCATGGCCCGGACGACCGTCGAGGCGAGCTTGAGAAGCTGCTTGTCCTCCTTCGGCTCCCAGCGCTTGCCGTTCCACTCGTGCCAGCCGAGGCCAGGTGTGTAGAGCGCGTTCTTCGCGCACATCTCCTCGAACCGCTCGGCGTTGCCGAGGTCGGTGTGAGGGTGCGAGTCGATGCGGAGCTTCTTGCCGCTCCCGTTCGACTTCGCGTCGTTGGTGACTACTGCGTCTGAGTTCTTCTTGGCTGGCATCGGCTGCTCCTTGCGTTCAGCAGCCGTACATGGGCGATGCCCAGCCGCAGTTGTCTCCTCATCATCACGGGGTCGCTCCCGTGGCGAACGGTGCGTCAAGCTCGGCGCGGATGCGCTCGGCCTGCTCGCGGGTGATGTCGGCGACCACCTGCTTGCCGTGGCGGTCGAACACGGCCCAGTGGTCGTGGATCCCGATGCTCTTGCAACCTTTCGGGATCGGCTGGCCGCGCAGCAGCACGTACACAGAGCCGTCCTCGGCCTCGGCGTACTCCAAGCCGTCCTTCTCGATCAGCTTGGTCTCAAAGGGAGCGCGTGCTCCCCAGCGCTTGGCCTGCGCCTGGCGGATGCGCTCGCGTGCCTCGGGGGTGAAGTTCCTGCTCACGAGATAGATGATACCTCCTGAGTAACTTCAGCCCGAGCGAAGTTCGCTTGAACGACAACGACCCCTCTCGGGGCCGTGTCGGATGTTGAGACAACTTGCTGCGACAAGGAGAAGTGTAGTCGCCTCGCTCGCTCCCTCTGAGTGCCGTGTCACGGTGACACGCTTACCAGAGGATCGGCCCCTCGGCCTCGGGATCGCGGTCGTGAAGCTCCTGCACCGCCTGCCACGCCAGCGTGTAGATGCGCCCCTCCTCCAGCGGCTCCAGCCCGCCACGCTCCAGCCGGGCCTCCATCTCCTCGGCCAGGGTCTCCAGTGCGGCGGTCGTGAGCGCGGGGAAGAGCACGCTGGCTTCATGGTCGGCCTCGGTCGCGCCGAGGATCCAAGCGCGGTGCTGCTCGGATCCTTCGGCGTAGGGGATGACGATCTGCTGGCCGGTGGTCATGCTGCCTCCTTCAGGCTCACGCGCTCCTGGATGGTCGCCCGGCCCGGCTGGACGACGATGCTGCCGAGTTGCGCCTTCAACCAGGCGCGGGCCGAGACCACGTCCATCGGCACCAGCGTCTCAGTCTCCTCGCCGAGCACGTCCTGCGTGATCTCGCGGTGGAAGAGGTCGTCCACGGTGATCTCCTTCATCCCGCCGGGGAGCGCCTCCATCCAGGCCGCCTGCGCCGTCTCCAGCGTCTCCTGAGCGTCTGAGAGGGCCACGGCGTACGCGGCGGGCTTGACCGTGCCCTTGAGCGCCTCGACCTCGGCCAGGTCGCCCTCGGCATCCACGACCGCCTGGCGCAGCGTCTCGGCCTCGTCAGTCTGCTGGCCCGCGAACCAGGTGGACTGCTTCGAGGCGGCCTCGCGGATCGCCCAAGTCTCCAGCGCGTGCGCCATGATCGACGCGCCCTGCGGGCAGACGTGGCGGCCCGAGCGGCAGCGGAGGAACGTGTAGGTCTTGTCGCCCGCCTTCGAGGAGCCGTAGACCATGCCCGCGCCGCAGGTGCCGCACCGGCAGAGACCGGAGCCGAGCAGCTTGCCGTCCTTGCGATCAGGAGCCATCCGCGCCTCCTTGCGGTTCGCCCGGCGGAACGTGATCTCGTCGGTCAGGGCCGGGTGCGCGTCATCGTTGACGATGTCGCCGAAGGTGGCGATCCCGAGATACGCCTTGTTCGAGATGAGCTTGCGGACGCTGGTGGCCTGCCAATCGGTCTTGCCGTTGCGGGTCGGGAGGGCCTGCTCGGTGAGGTACCGGGCGACCTGGCCGAAGTTGCCGCCGTCCGCCCGCATCCTGAACGCCTCCGTCACGACCGGCCCGAAGACCGGATCGGGGACGAGGATGCCATCGACCTTGATGTAGCCCGCAGGTGCCGCGCCTTGGTAGCGCCCGCCCTCGATGCCCTTCTCGTGAGCGTCCTTCCAGTTGGTCTTGATCCGCTCGGACTCGAACTCGGCCAGCGCAAGCAGGATGTTGCGCATCAGCCCGCCTGCCGGGGTCGAAGTGTCCATACCCACGTCGCACGCGACGAGCGATCCACCGGCGGCCTCCAGCCGCTCAAGGGTCTTGCCCGCTCCGGCGACCGAGCGAGCGAAGCGGTCGAGCCGGGCCACGATGATCCCGGCGGACTTGCCGGACTCGACGCGGGCCATCGCCTCCTCGAAGGCCGGGCGATCCATCTTGCGACCGGACTGGTCGAGGTCGGTGAAGACCTGGCCGACCTTGTAGCCCTTCGCCTGCGCCTCGGCGCGGCAGCGCTGCTCCTGAAGCTCGGGCGAGATGAAGTTCTCACCACCGCGCCCACCGACGCGGGACACGCGGACGTAGATGTCATACACCTGCTGAGGCATGGCTGCTTCCTCCTTGGTTGACGTGTGTGCCACACCTCTTATTGAAGTCAGGTCTTACTGCAAGTCAACCCCTAACTGCTCACGCTCTACGTGCAGAACGTGCTGGGCTACTCGCCGCTGAAGACCGGCATCACGTTCCTCGCGACCGCCGGGACGACGGTTCTCTGGGCCGGGCTCGCGCAGTACCTCGCCACGAAGATCGGGCCGAAGCCGGTCATGGTCACCGGCCTCACGCTCAACACGATCGCCCTCATCTGGTACGCCCAGATCCCGGTCGACGGGACGTACGTGCACGACCTGCTCGGCGGCTACCTCCTGTTCGGCTTCGGGCTCGCCTTTGCGTTCATCCCCGTCTCGATCGCCGCTCTCGCCGGCGTCGGCCCGCGCGAAGCCGGGCTCGCGTCGGGACTGCTGAACACGTCGCAGCAGGTCGGCGGCGCCATCGGCGTCGCGATCGCGACGAGCGTGGCCGTCTCGCACTACACGCATCTGCTGCAGACGGGTGACTCACAGGCGGCTGCGCTGACCGGCGGCTATGCGCTCGCGTTCTGGGTCATCGCCGGCATCTCGGCCGCCGGCGTCGTTGCCGCGCTCCTGCTCGTGAAGAACGAGATTCCGCCCGACGCACGGCCGGTGGTCGCCTAGGTCGTCGCCTTCTGCGGCAGGACGGTGATCCGCTTCGTCGTCAGGTCTACGCCGTCGACTCCCGTTCGCACCGAGAGGGTGAGCGTGAGATGCAGACCAGTGCCGGCGAGGAGTCGCCTCAGCGCGGTCTTTTTGATCCTCACGGACACGAGCTTGCGGTGCGCCCGAGGAACCGAGAAGGATTTCGAGCCTATGGCCCGCCTGCCGAGCTCGAGCAACGCCTGACCCTTACAGCGCGAGAGCGCGTTACCTCCGCACGAGACGGGCAGCAGGACGATGCCCTTGGCGGTTGCCTTTACGACGCGCGCCCGCAGAGTGACGGCCATCCGTTTCGCCTTCGGGGTCGAGAAGATCAGGTCCTGGCTTTGGGCTTCCCCGGAGTCCGTCGTGTGCCACGCTTCGATGCGGTAGTGGTAGAGGGTTTGCGGGGAGAGGCCGGTCAGAGTGAACGTCAGGTCTTTGGTGGCGCCGGCCGGAATCCTCTGAGCCGCCGATTTGGTGCCGTAACTCGTGTCCTTTCCGTACTCGATCCAGACCTGGGTCGTGGAGCCGTTCGGATCGACGGGGAGGACGATCCTCGTGCTCGTCGGCCCGAGTACCTCCGTGTCGACGGTGGTCAGCTTCGGGTTCTTCGTCGGGTTGCCCGGTTTGGTCGCCTCGATCACGACCGTCGCGGGCGCGCTCTGCACTCCCTGGTTGTCGGTCACGATCAGGCTCGCCGTGCAAGAGCAGGCGCTCGTGTACGTGTGCGTGATCGCACTCGGCGCCGAGCCGCTGCCGCCGGTCGAGGCCCCGTCTCCGAAGGCGAGCGTCCAGGACGCGATCGAGCCGTCCGGGTCCGAGCTGTCCGCGCCGTCGAACGTGACAGGGAGCGACACCGGGCCGCTCGTTACGTTCGCCGCGAGAACGGCGTTCGGAGCCTTGTCCGTCGTGAAGGTCATGTCCTGGCCGTACCCCGTGGAGTGATCGGCGTGGGATGCGACGACCTGGTAGTGGTACGTCGTCCCCGGCGAGAGGCCGGTCAGGGAGAACGTGAGCGCTTGAGCGCTGGTCCCGGCCACCTGCTGCGTCGCTGTCTGGCTCCCGTACGAGTCCGTCGGCCCGTACTGGACGTAGACGTCGGTCGCGTCGCCGTTCGGGTTCACAGTCGCCGCGACGGTGGCGTGGTCCACCCCGATCGACGAGGCCGCGCCCGTCGTCGCCGTCGGCGGGTTCAGCCCGTCGTCCTCGATGATCGTCGCGATACCTAGACTGTCCCCCGGCTCGACGGTGGCATTCGTGGGGCTCGAGAACAGGACGTTGAACCACCGCGTCAGGTCATCCCCCGGGTTGGCCGGATTCGGGTTCTCGCGGGTCGTGTTCGGAATCGTCTCGAAGGTGACGCTCCCGCTCTCCGCCCCGGCCGGGATCGTCAGCGTGCCGGCTGCGTAGACGTAGTCCTGCCCTTCGATGACGGGGATGCTGGTGGTGAGCGAGTGTCCGTCGCTCGTCGCGTAGTGCACGCTCGTGGCCAGGCCGCTGGTGGTCGGGACGCAGTGCGCCAGGCTGTTGTCCGGCGTCTTCACCGGGTCGCAAAGGACAACCGGGATCATGATGAAGCGCGGCTGGAAGGCGATCTGGCCGACGGCGACCGAGCCGGACGGTCTGACGCCGGTGAGCGTGTCGCCGCTCAGGCCGTTGTACGTGTACGGCCCGCTCACGGAAGGCGCCCCAGGCGTGGCGATGGAGAACGTGTGCACACCTTCCGAAAAGCCGCTTGCGTCGTTGAGCTGAAGGCTCCCGCCGGTGCTCCAGGACTGCGCGCCGTTGACCACCGAGCCGGTGTCCCCTTCCAGGGTGGCGCCGGCCTCGGCCTCCAGCAGCGGGGGCTGGTCGTCGTTCACGATCGTCGCGGTCGCGGACGTGGTTGCGAGCGTCGCGCCCGTGGCATTCGAGAGGTCGAGCGTGAACGTCTCGTTGTTCTCGTAGAGCGTGTCGCCGGTCACAGGAACCGGGATCTGGCAGGCGGGGTTGGTCTGGTGGCCGCTGGTGCAGTCCATATTGGCCGGGATCGTGAGCGTCCCGCTTGTCGCGGTGTAGTCGGAGCCGGCCGTGGCCGTCACGTCGGCGGTCGCGTAGTCGACGGTGACAGCGTGGGTACTGACCGACGACAACGTCACCGGAAAGTTGAAGTTCGTCGTGCCGGAGTTGCCCTCGTTCTGGGAGACGTTCGCAACGCTGATGGAGGGCTGCGGGTTGACCGTGATCGTGACGGGCGTCGAGGTTGTCGACGCGTTGCTGCTGTCGGTGACCGTGAGCTTCGCGTGGTACGTCCCCGCGGCCGAGTATGTGTAGGGGATCGCGTTCGGTACTGCCCCTGTGCCGGTCGCAGCCGTGCTGCCGTCGCCGAAATCGAGCGACCAGGAGGCGATCGAGCCGTCCGGATCCTGGCTCGCCGAGCCGTCGAAGGAGACGGCGAGCGCGACCGTGCCAGAGGTCGGCGTGGCGGTCAGGGTGGCGACCGGCGGCAGGTTCGTCGTCACGTGCATCCCGACCGTCGCCGCCGCGCTCTGCGCGCCCTGGTTGTCGGTCACCGTCAGGCTCGCCGTGCAGGAGCAGGCGCTCGTATACGTGTGGGAAATCGCGTTCGGCACCGCTCCGGTGCCGGTCGCAGTGTTGCCGTCGCCGAAGGCGAGCGACCAGGAGACGATCGAGCCGTCGGAGTCCGTGCTACCGGAGCCGTCGAACTTGACAGTGAGGGGGGTCGGCCCGCTGGTCTTGTCCGCCGTCAGTGCGGCAGTCGGGGGAGCGTTCGCGTCCACCGCGACGGAGTCCGTATCCGAGGCTCCGTTGTCGTCGGTGACGGTCAGTACCGCCTTATACGTTCCGGCCGCGTACGTGTGCGGCAGACTCGACGGCGGAACGCCGCTCCCCGAAGCGACCGTGCTGCTGTCGCCAAAGTCCAGCTTCCAGGAGGCGATGCTGCCGTCCGAATCCGAGCTCGCCGAGCCGTTGAAGGTGACGTTCAGCGGCGCCTTCCCCGTCGCCGGCGAAGGAGACGACGTCAACACCGCCGTGGGCGGAACGTTCGGGTTCGACTTCACGCTCACCGAAACTGAGCCGGTCGCTCCGTTGTCATCGGTGACGGTGAGCGTCGCCGTATACGTTCCGGCCGCGTAGGTGTGCGGCAGGCTCGACGGCGGAACGCCGCTCCCCGAAGCGACCGCGCTGTTGTCGCCAAAGTCCAGCTTCCAGGAGGCGATGCTGCCGTCCGAATCCGAGCTCGCCGAGCCGTTGAAGGTGACGTTCAGCGGCGCCTTCCCCGTCGCCGGCGTCGGCGTCGACGTCAACACCGCCGTGGGCGGAACGTTCGGGTTCGACTTCACGCTCACCGAAACTGAGCCGGTCGCTCCGTTGTCATCGGTGACGGTGAGCGTCGCCGTATACGTTCCGGCCGCGTAGGTGTGCGGCAGGCTCGACGGCGGAAGGCCACTCCCCGAAGCGACCGCGCTGTTGTCGCCAAAGTCCAGCTTCCAGGAGGCGATGCTGCCGTCCGAATCCGAGCTCGCCGAGCCGTTGAAGGTGACGTTCAGCGGCGCCTTCCCCGTCGCCGGCGTCGGCGTCGACGTCAGCACGGCCGTGGGCGGGACGTTCGCATTAGCCGTCACGGCGACGGTGGCGCTGTCGGACGCGTCGTTGTCGTCGGTGATCGTCAGGGTCGCTGTGTAGCTGCCAGCGGCGTAGGTGTGGCTGTCGTTCGACGGCAGAGGACCGGTGCCGGAGTCCGACGATCCGTCTCCGAAGTCCAGCGTCCACAAGTCGATCGGCGCGTTGGAGTCGGAGCTTCCCGACGCGTCGAACGTCACCGTGAGCGGCGCCTTGCCCGTTGCCGGTGTGGGTGACGAGGTCAAGACGGCGGCGGGACCAGAATCAGCCGACGAAGACCCGGGGAAGACGATCAGCGTTGCGACCGCCGCGACGACAAGCATCGCGAGCAACGTCTTACGGCGGGGAGAACGCCCCCGCGAGTGTCCCTTGCGACCCACCTTCTCCCCTTCTCGACTGCCGCTGAGGCGCTATGCGCCCTGTGCCGAGTATAGGAGAGAAATCCGGAATTTACGAGCTTTTGGAGCCTATTCGGAGGCGATACAGACAGACACGTCCGCAGCGCCGGGGCCGCCGAGGTCGCCCGTCCAGTGGTAGGCACTCTCGCCGACGCCGATCTGCGTGAAATACGGACACATCAGGAGCGCCCAGTGCGGAGGGCTCCCCTTGAACATGTTGAACGCCTGCTGTGCCGAGGCGGGCGGGTAGCTCACAAGCGTCACCTCCCCTTCGAAGTTGGCGCTGAAGCCGGCATCGGCGATGCGTTGCCACGGCGTGCTTCCGTTGCATCCCGGCTGATGCGTGAGCCCCGTGTAACCGAAGGCCACGTCCTGCCAGTAGGAGTGGCTGTCGGCCGCGAGGTTCAGGCTCGAGTCGAGACTGAGTGGAGCCAGGCCGAGCGATCCCCGCGCTTGGTTGACGAGGTCCACGAACTCCTGCTCGTCGGTCGAGATCCCCGGGTACACGGGCCAGAGATACGTGTACGGCGACTGCGCACATTCGGTCGCGCTCGGCGGCGGCGTCGGCGTCGGGGGCGGCGGTGAAGGCGGAGGCGGAGACGGCGGAGGCGGAGACGGCGGAGGCGGAGGCGGAGACGGCGGGGGCGGCGGGGGCGGAGTCGGGGTCGTCGAAGTGGTCGTCGAAGTGGGAGGCGAGCCCGCGGAAGGCGAAACGATCTCCCACGAATAGCTCAGCCAGCGAGCCCGGCCCCGGCGAGTGTGCACGACGAGCAGGAACGTGTAGCGCCCCCGACGGAGGTTCTTCCAGGTCGCGGGACGACTGCAGTGCTCGAGCCTCCGGGGCACCCTAGGCCTGGCCCGGACGGAGCCGCCCTGCAGCGGGCGCCAGCGCAGGCGGCAGCGCGCGCGCGACGGCCCTCCACCCGTGTTCCACTTGAAGACGGCCGTCGTGTCTGAGGTCGTCGCCCGCGGCGTGACGGTCAACCTCACGCCGGGCCGAGCAGCCGTAGCCACGCCCACCAGTAGAAGAACTGCACTGCCAGCGGCGACGGCGAACACGGGAAGACTCCGGCGCACAGCGGGACCCTAAAGAGGTTTGAAGGCGATTGTCGCCGGAACCCGCCCCGTTCCACCCCCACGACGCCGGGAGCCGCGCCGGTGCTTGGGGAACCGGGCGCCGTGCACCGTCAGGGACGCCGACCGCGGACGGCGAACCCTGCACTGCACGTCGAGCCGGTACTTGCCGCCGCCAACTCTCGCGACGAGGGAGTCCGCCGTTGGCCCGCGCCTGCTCGAGAGCCAGATACCGTCGGCGGAACGGAGGCTGAGGAAGCACGAGTGCGCTTTCGGCGAATGAAGCGTCGCGGCCACACGGCCTCCTGCGACCGCCAGCCGAACGTGCCAATGCGCTCGTAGAGCACCGCGGTCGACATGGGCGCGCAGCGCCGGCCGCGCGTGGCTCGGAGTCGCGCGGGGCCTGCTCGCGCGCCTGGCGCGCGACCGCGTCAGCGTGGCGGGCGCGGCCCGGAATGTCGCCCCGAGCGCGGTCAGCATGCCGACCGCGTCGACGCGACCATCGACCACGCCTGAGACGTGCTGGGCGCTGGAGACGATCGCGTGCTCGATCGTCTCAGCGGACGAGCCAGGCGAGTACGAGAGGGCGAGTCCCGCCAGGCCGGCCACGACCGGCGCGCTCGCGGACGTGCCGCAGAACTGGCCGAAGCCGCCACCGACCAACGTCGTGGTGTCGCATCCAGGCGCCGCGACGTCGACCCAGCTTCCGTAGTTCGACCACGAGGAAAGCTGGTCGGCCTTTTCGGTCCCGGCCACGCTCAGGACACCGGGATCGGCAGCGGGATAGAACGGTTGCGAGCTTCCGTTGTTGCCGGCCGCGGCGACGACAAGGACGCCCTTGCTCTGCGCATAGCGAATGGCCGTGGCAACCGCGTCGCTCGGCCCTCCGCCGAGGCTGAGGCTGATGATCGCCGCGCCGTGGTCCGTCGCCCAGGTAATCCCGGCGGCGACGTTGAGCCAGGTCGCCACCCCGTTCTTGCTGATGACCTTCACCGGCATGATCGAGCAGCGAGGGCAGACGCCCGCGACGCCGAGGCCGTTGTCCGCGCGCGCGCCCGCGATCCCGGCGGTCATCGTCCCGTGACCGTTGTCGTCGCTCGGATCGTTGTCTCCATTGACGAAGTCGTGGCCCGGAACGAGAGCGCCCCGCAAGTCGGGTTGTGAGAGGTCGACTCCAGTGTCGAGCACGGCGATCACGACGTGCGGCGACCCCATCGTCACCGCCCATGCCGCCGGCGCGCCGATGAGGGCAGGGCCCCACTGGTTGCGCCAGAGGGGGTCGGTCGGGACTGCCTGCACCAAGGCCGTCGTTCGCATCAGGGCGCTGTTGCGCTCGACGAAGCGCACTCCGGGAGTCTGCGCCAGCCGGCGGCTGACAACCGGAGCGTCGCGGCGCGGCACACGAACGGCGATCAGACCCGGCCCGGTAAGCAGCCGCACCTGCCGGCCGCCGAGGGCCCCTGCCCTCCGCGCGACCGCTCGAGTCTCTCCAGGCCGATCGGCTGCGACGAGGAGCCTCGTGTAGCCGGTCGCGGGGTGCACTGTCGCCCGCGCCGCGACGATGACGGCGGATGCTGAAAAGACGAGGATCGCGGGCAGCGCGAAAAGGGGCGAGACACGACGGCAGAGTCCACACAGGAGCACGAATTGCAGGTCGGCTCACCCACGCCATCTCTTTAGTGCGACCCGTCAGCCTTTCTGGCCTTTTCCTAGTGGCCGACGGGCTTATCCCTCGTTCCAGGGATAGCCACACGGGCGCCGCGGCGAAGCACTGTCGGGGCGTGCCCCTTGCTCGCCGTAGTCCTTAGCTCGCTAGTGCGAGAAGGCGCGCAGTGTCAGAGACGCCTGGCGCAGCCGCCGAAGCTTGCACGAGACGACGAGCCGGTACTTCCCCGTCGAGACCCGCGCCGCCAGCGAGTCCGCGGTGGGACGGCGGCTGCTCGTGAGCCAGACCCCGTCGGAAGACGCGAGGCTCAGGGAGCATGACCGCGCCTTCGCCGAGCGCAGCGTCGCGGAGACGCGCTTGCCCTCGACCGCGAGGCCGAGCTTCCAGCTGCCCCCGAGGAAGCGCCTGAGGCTGACCTCCTTGCCCCCGGCGCGCGCGGCCGCCGTGGCGCCGGCGGCAAGGAGAGCCGTATAGGCATCGACTCGGCCGCCGGCGATGCCCGCGACAGGTTTTGACGTGCGCTCGAGAATCGAAACGATCTGGGCAGGGGTCAAGGTCGGGTTGACGCTCAGCATCAGCCCTGCGATGCCAGCGACGGCGGGCGCGCTCACCGAGCTCCCGCACGGTTCTTGGACCTGCCCGTTCGGCGCGATCCCGAGCTGGCAACCCGGAGCGGCTAGATGGATCCACGAGCCCTGGGCCGACCACGGGGAGATCTGGTCGAACTTGTTGGTCCCGGCGACGGCGTACGCCCCGGCATCGGCCGCCGGGTAGGTGTAGCTCGAGCTTCCGTACGTGTTGCCGGCAGAGGTGAGGACCAGGATGCCCTTGTTCGCGGCGTACGCAATCGCGGCGGCGATGCCGGGATCGGGGGCGTTGTCGTGCTCGCTGAAGCCGAGCGTGATGATGCGCGCTCCGTGATCCGCCGCCCACCTGATGCCCTCCGCCGCCAAGTTCGTCGAGAAAGACGTGTTGACGGCTATGCGTACCGGCATCACTCGGCAACCCCAGCAGTAGCCGGGGATCCCGGTGGCGTTGTTGCCGCGGGCGGCGATGATGCTCGCCAGCAACGTCCCGTGCCCATCGCGGTCGACCTTCGTGTAACCGCCGGTGACGAAATCCCGGCCGCGGACGAGCCGGCCTTTCAGGTCCGGGATGTTCGGGTTCACGCCGGTGTCCACGACTGCGACGATCACGTGCTTGCTGCCTCGGGTCACGTTCCAGGCGAGCGCCATCTTGACTCGTCCTTGGGGCCACCGCAGGGTCCAGTCGTCGTCGTTGGGCCTGAACGCCATAGCGAGGCCGGCGGTCGCGAGCGCGCACGCGATCAGAACAAGAAGAAGGAGACCGACCCGGTGTCTCACGCGACCGGATTCTACGCGCTGTTACGGACATTGTTACGACATTGGTACCTAGGGACGACGCCGACCCACCCCTTCGGCTAGACGTCGCGAAAACCGCTTGCACTTGCGTGGCTGGGGCTGTAGAAACGACTTGTCTCGCCGGTACGCCCGGCGGCGACGGTCTCCCGGCCTACCGGGGCGTTCGCGAAGGGACGAGAGGAGGAACCAAGGGGCCGGAGAGATCGGCTCTAACAGCGGGTTTGAGGGCAACGTTCGCGGAGCCCTCGCACTACAACGTCTTAATCACTGAAGCGAGGGGGAGGTAATGAAGATCGGGAGAGGCTCAACGAGGCTGAAGTTTGGCCTCGTTACAGGTGTCGCTCTCCTCGCGTTCGCGGCCATGTTTGCAGGCAGCGCGCGCGCGGCGGCGCCGGCACCCACGCCAGTCTCGGATCCGAGCGGACTGCCCGCCAACGCGGGGCCGTTCGATCCGCTTTCTACAGACGTTCCCTATTTGGCCTGGCGCGGTGAGCTTGTGCGCCTGGTCGGCTGTATTCCGTACGACCAGAACTCGTATCCAGGAGACTTCAATCTCTCCGCTAACACCGGAAACAGCATCACTTCCAACGGTGTCAGCGGCGAGAACGGCGGTCTCTCGGTGCAGGTTCAGGGATACACGTGGAGCGGACCTACGGACGATCCGTTCGCGATCCCGCAGCCGGTGACCACACCGACCGCCAACGTCTTCTACGACGGAGCGAACAACCGGCTCTGCGTACGCAGCGATTGGATCTCGAACAAGCCTGGCATCTTCCAGGCGAAGCTGACGGTCGCGTACGACGGCATCGTCCTCATCCAGCGCGACTTCATGGTCGGCTGGATGGCGATCAACTCGGCCACCATGACCAACGCCAACACGGTCACCGATGTGCCGAACCAGGAGCCGGGCAACTCGGCCAACGTCCAGGTCACGGGCTCGATCCCCGTCAACAGCGAGTTCCAGTCCGACTGGGGCCTGCCGGCGACGCTGGTCATGCCGAACGACTGGGCAACGTGGGCCAACAGCGGCATGGCGTCGGCCAACATGCCGGAATCGCAGTGCGTCGAGTACTACAGGTACGGCTGCGAGGAGTGGGGCGACAACCCGTACTACGGGACGCCGGCGTCGGCCTTCTGGGACATCCACGATTCGTCGGGACCGCTCGGCAACGAGAATCCTGACGGTTCGCCGGACGTCCACGTGTGGGGAGGCAACTGCACGCTGCCGGGCACCGTGTACTCGCCCAACATCGACCAGGTCGACAACTGTGTCGGCGGCTGGTCGTTCTCGCGGCTCTTCGGCGACCGCACCTCGGGGGGCGGCCCGTTCGACCCGGCCTTCGCCAGCACACTGCTGAGCGACGGCAGGCTGAACGCGTCCGACGCTCCGATGCCGGCGCTGGAGATCGTCTACAACTCCACCGGCGGCATGGGCGGCTTCGACAACTCCGTGCTCAACCGGAAGGCGTGCGTCTACAACCGCGAGTCCGACGTCGCTGACGACAACTGCGTCGCTCCTGGCGACCACGAGTCCGATCCGCACAACCTGTACTCGCCGTACTACTACCAGTACATCCCGGCGACCTCGCGTGATCCGCTGGGTGCGGCTTCGGGTGTCGACTCGGCGTTCCAGACGGACAACTTCCAGGCGTTCTCGGGCTGGTATGGCGGGTACGACAACTGGGAGATCGCCAGCACCCTCACGCAGGGCGCGGGCGGCGACTCGGGTTGTCTGCTCAACGGCTCTGACCGCAGCCTGAACACCGGTGCGACCAAGGTCGTCGAGTTCACCGACGAGCATGGTGAGGCTCGGGCTCAGTGGCAGCCTGGCGAGGACGCGGACTTCTTCGCGAACTACGCCAATAACAACGGCAAGGGCGGCTGCGACCTCCAGGGCGTGTCCTTCCCGAACCAGACCATCACGGCCTCGGCGCAGTATCCGTACCAGCCGACGGCGAATCCGACCCCGGCAACGGGCGAGATCGTCAAGCAGATCTCGAACCTGTTCAACAAGACCATCTCCTGCGTCGCCGAGACGAACCCCGACGGCAGCGTCACCGGCTACATCTGCACGGTGACTGCCCAGGACATCGACGGCAACGGATCGGTCATGAACGACGAGCAGGTCTGCCTCAACTCCCAGGGAAGCCTTGGAGACGGCACCTGGTACAAGTACGCCAACGGCCAGATCGGTAGCGCAGGTAACGGAAACAGCATCTGCGTGTGGCTCAGTGGCGGTGGCCCGGGCGTGCCGGCATCGGCACAGGCCGATCTGCTGACGACCCAGGGCACGATCGACATCAGTGCCCTCTACACGGGCGAGAAGATCGTGCGTGACGCGTGCGTCGTGTACGGCGACGCGTCGAGCACGGCCGGCCCGTGTGGCGCAACCGGTGGCAGCGGAACGACCACTGGTGGCGGCACCACGACCGGTGGCGGCACCACGACCGGTGGCGGCACCACGACCGGTGGCACCACGACCGGTGGCACCACGACCGGTGGCACCACGACCGGTGGCACCGACAGCGAGCGCCGGCCCGACCACTGTCAAGTCGGGTAAGGCCACCAAGACGGCGCAGGTCGCCCAGGTTCAGCTCGTGCTGACCCGGACCGGCCGCGTCCTCTACGTGAAGGTCCTCTCGCCGAAGCACACGGCGAAGATCCGCATCTCTCTCGTGGGCGCTAAGAACAAGCTCATGAAGAACGTCATGCGGAACGTGAAGACCAACAGTCGCGTGAAGGTGAAGCACCTGCTGATCGGTAAGCAGGTCAAGCACGTCAACGTGAAGGTGATGCACTGAGCTAGCAGCTCGGAGCAACGCAGAAGGCGAGGGGCCCGCGAGAGCGGGCCCCTCGCCTTTCATACGATGCGAGCCTGACCAGCTACCACCGACCTCCGAAGTGAGCCAGTACGACGCCGTCGTCGTCGGTTCCGGCCCGAACGGGCTCGCTGCCGCGATCGAGCTGGCGCGGGCCGGGCGCTCGGTCCTCGTCCGTGAGGCAGCGGAATCAGTAGGCGGCGGTCTGCGCTCGGGCGAGCTCACGCTGCCCGGTTTCGTCCACGACCTGTGCTCCGCGATCCATCCCATGGCGGCCGCGTCTCCGTTCTTCCGCACGCTTCCGCTCTCGGAGCACGGGCTCGAGTGGATCGAGCCGCCGGCTCCGCTGGCCCATCCGCTCGAGGGAGGCGGGGCCGCTGTGCTCCTGCGCTCCGTCGTAGAGACGGCCGAGGGGCTGGGGAGGGACGCGGAGAGCTATCGCAAGCTGTTCGGACCGCTCGTCGAGAGCTGGGCGCAGCTGGAGCCCGCGCTGCTAGCGCCACTCGTGCGTCTCCCGCGCCACCCTCTCGCACTCGCGCGCTTCGGGCTCTCGGCGCTGCAACCGGCCGACTCCTTCGCGCGTAGGCGCTTCACGGGCGAGCCGGCGCGGACGCTCTTCGCCGGTCTCGCGGCCCACTCGATCGTCTCTCTCGAGAGCATCGGCAGCGCTTCGTTCGGACTCGTGCTCGGGACGACGGGGCATGCCGTGGGGTGGCCGCTCCCGCGCGGCGGCTCACAGAGAATCGCGAACGCTCTCGCCTCCTACCTGCGCTCGCTCGGCGGCGAGATCGAAACCGGCGCGCCGGTCGAGACACTCGACGAGCTCTCGGCGAAGACCGTCCTCTGCGACGTCACACCGCGGCAGCTCCTGGCGCTGGCGGGCGATCGCCTGCCGCCGCGTTACCGCCGCGCGCTCGAGCGCTTCCGCTACGGCCCCGGCGTCTTCAAGCTCGACTGGGCGCTCTCCGGACCGATCCCGTGGGCGGCGCCTGAGTGCGCCAAGGCCGGCACCATCCACCTCGGCGGGAGCCTCGAGGAGATCGTCGCCTCTGAGCGAGCTCCTGGCCGCGGCGAGACGAGCGAGCGGCCCTTCGTGCTGCTCACCCAACCGAGTCTGTTCGACGCCTCACGCGCCCCCGAGGGCAAGCACACGGGGTGGGCCTATTGCCACGTTCCGAACGGCTCGAGCGTCGACATGACCGAGACGATCGAGCGGCAGGTCGAGCGCTTCGCCCCCGGCTTCCAAGAGCGGGTGCTCGCGCGTAGCGTCTCGGCTCCCGCCGACCTCGAGCGCCGCAACCCGAACCTCGTGGGAGGAGACATCGGCGGCGGCTCCAACGAGCTGCGGCAGCTCGTGGCGCGCCCCGTCCTTCGCGCCGTCCCCTACGCGACGCCGCTCGCCGGCGTCTACCTCTGCTCGGCGTCGACCCCGCCCGGAGGCGGCGTACATGGGATGTGCGGCTACCTCGCCGCCCGCGCGGCGCTACGGTCCGACTGAGGGCGCGGGCACCGGAACGGCCGCCTGCGGGCGTGAGAGGCGTCGCCTGAGGGCGAGCAGCACGGCCTCCATGCGCTCGGGGGGAACCCAGAGCAGGTACATCGACAGGATCGACAGGCCGAAGAATCCAACCCGGACCGCGTACTCGATGCCGAGATGGAGCGAGAGGCCAGCGAGCAGGACGTACGGGCGCAGCGTCCGATTCCAGACGAGGACTGCGAGCGAGAGCTCGATCGCGAGCGTCCCGAAGCTGAGCAGGTTGCTGATCAGTAGGGAGTGGGTCACGAACCCCGGGACCGGGAACCTCTGGATGTCGGTGATGCGCAATGCGATCGAGACCGCGGTGCCGTTGTTCCAGGTGGTGCCGCGTGTCTTGTCCCAGACGGCGAAGAGATAGACCGCGCTGAACTGGAGCTGCATCAAGCGCATCGGCCACGCCGCCCGCACAGGAAAGCTCCAGAACTCGCCGCGATTGCGGACGAAGGTGCGCAGAGAGAGCGACGCGGAGGCGGGCGCGAAGATGAGATAGAAGCAGAGCAGCCGGATCAAGCCGTCGCCGGAGTTGAAGACCCAGGGATTTCGCTGCTCGAAAGACACGACCGCCACGAACGCCACCGCCGCGGCGAGCTGTGAGAAGACGCCGAGGACGAGAGCGATCGATGCGACGAGCAGCAGGGTCCAGAAGACCACGACGACCGTCTCGCTCGGGAACGTCCCGAACAACCCCCAACCGCCGCCGGTGTAGTGCGGTTGCTGTGGAAGGATGCCGCCCTTCGTGAAGAAGGGCGAGAGCTCGGGCAGCAGCGAAAGCGTCCAGAAGAAGAGAATCAGGCCGAACGCGATCCGGAAGACCGCGAGGGGAGCCGTCGAGACCGGCTCGAACCAGAAGCGGTTCCAGCCTGCGACCGCGCCCGCCAGGTGGTCGCGGGCGCGCGTCATCCGCTCGACCGCCGCAGCATCGCCTCTGTGATCCTCATCGTGTAGAAGGGGTGCTCGGCGGACGGAGCCGGAACCGGGACCGAGGGCTGCCCAGGCGGCGTGATCGAGTGGGATCGGTCGATCAGCGCCACCCGCACGGGACGCCGATCGGGCGTCGCCAGACGGCGAGCGGCGTAGATCGCCCCAGGCTTGTAGAGAAACGCATAGGAGGGCGAGGCGATCCACTCTTCCCACTTCCGCCAGCGATAGTCGATGTACTCGCCGACCACTGCGTTCCGCGCCGGGATGTGCCACGTTGCCTGCGACCCGTTGGAGAAGGTGACCCGGGCGTAGACGTCCACGGTCTGCGACCGCGGGTCGGGGGCGAACACACCCCAGTTCTGCGAGAAGTCCAGCCCGTTGAGATACGGGTGATCCGCCTTCAGGAGCAGCGACTGCAGCCGGGAGGCGGGCAGATTCGCGGTCAGGACGGTGAGGAGCGTTACGACCACGAAGACCGAGATCAGCACGCGGCCCGCACGACCTCGCTCGACCCTCTCTTGTATCGAAATTGGCTGGCCCCCCGTCCGCAGCGCCACCGGACAAGCTTAGGGCCTCCCCGAGGGAAAGTCGATCTGCCGCCTGGCGACTACTGATCTAGGCTTCCCGGCGATGCCGCGGGAGTATCCGACCGTTCTCGAGCTCGTCGGGGGCACGCCGATCGTCCGGCTCGACAGGCTCTCGCCGCCGGGCCACGCACGGATCCTTGCCAAGCTCGAGTATCTGAACCCAGGCGGATCCGTCAAGGACCGGATCGGCCTCGCGATGATCGAGCAGGCCGAGCGGGAGGGGAAGCTGAAGCCCGGCGGGACGATCGTCGAGCCGACCTCGGGCAACACCGGCGTGGGCCTCGCGATCGCGGCGGCCGGCAAGGGCTACCGCTGCATCTTCGTCATGCCCGACAAGATGAGCCAGGAGAAGATCTCGATGCTGCGCGCGTACGGCGCCGAGGTCGTGATCACGCCGACCGCGGTCGACCACGACTCTCCCGAGTCGTACTACTCCGTCTCGTCGCGGCTCGCCGAGGAGATTCCGGGCGGCTTCAAGCCGGATCAGTACTCGAACATGGCGAACCCGCAGGCGCACTACGACGTCACCGCGCCCGAGATCTGGGAGCAGACCGGCGGCGAGCTCGACGCGCTCGTCATCTCGGTCGGGACGGGCGGCACGATCTCGGGCGTCGGCCGCTGGTTCCACGAGCACAAGCCGGAGGTGAAGGTCGTCGGCGTCGACCCCGAGGGCTCGATCTTCACCGCCAAGGACGATTCCGAGCTCCATCCGTATCTCGTCGAGGGGATCGGCAAGGACACCTGGCCCGAGACCTTCGACCTGAAGGTGGTGGACGAGTGGATCCGGGTCTCGGACCGCGACTCGTTCCTCACGGCGCGGCGGCTGGCGGGCGAGGAGGGCATCCTCGCCGGCGGGTCGGCCGGCTCGACGATCTGGGCGGCGATCGAGGTCGCCGAGCGGCTGCCGGCCGACGCGACGGTGCTCGCGATCGTCCCCGACTCCGGCCGCTCCTACCTGTCCAAGTTCTACGATGACAACTGGATGCTCGAGCACGGCTTCGTCGAGCGGCAGGCGTCGCTGCCGACCGTCGACGAGCTGCTGGTCTCGAAGCACGGCGGCGAGGTGCCGGAGCTCGTCACGATCGCCGCGCACGCGAAGGTCGGGGAAGGCATCGACACGATGCGGCGCTACGGCATCTCGCAACTGCCGGTCGTGCGCGACGGGCAGTGCGAGTCGCTGGCCGACGTGATCGGCTCGCTCCAGGATCGCGCGCTGCTCGAGCGCGTCTTCGGGAATCCCGACGCGGTGCACGAGGACGTCGCGGCCGCGATGCAGCCGCCGCTCGCCGCGGTCGAGGCGTCGGCGACGCTCGACGAGGTGTTCGCGACGCTGACCGGCGGCATGAGCGCGGTCGTCGTCGCGCGCGACGGGAAGCCGGTCGGCGTCCTCACGCGCAGCGACCTTCTCGATTTCCTGGCCCACCAGCGGTAGCTACGCTCCGGGCGTGCCTGTCGACCGCATCGAATCGCTCCTCCGCGACGCGTTTCCGGACGCGCCGGAGTTGCGCGTCGAGGATCGCACCGGCGGCGGCGACCATTTCCAGGTGACCGTCGAGAGCCCGCGCTTCGACGGACTACCGCTGCTCGAGCAGCACCGGCTCGTGAACGACGCGCTCGCCGAGCCGCTGCGCGACGGCACCATCCACGAACTTCGGATCAAGACGAGGGGGACGACATGAGCGACGTTTCGGAGCGGATCAAGGACGTGATCGAGAACGAGCCGGTTGTGCTGTTCATGAAGGGCACGCCGCAGTTCGTGATGTGCGGCAACTCGGGCCGGGCGCTCGAGGCGCTGCGCGAGGCCGGCGCGCCCGTGACCACGGTCGACGTCCTCCCGGATCCGTCGATCCGGCAAGAGCTGGCGGAGGTGTCGGGCTGGCCCACCATCCCGCAGGTGTTCGTCAAGGGCGAGCTGGTCGGCGGCGCCGACATCACGCAGGAGCTGGCGGAGAGCGGAGAGCTGCGGACACTGCTCGAGGCGAAGCTCGGCGCGGGATACGGCGACGGCGCCGAGGAGCGCGTCGTCGACGTGCTCAGCGGCACCCGCGCGTAGCTGATCATCCTGGTTGGATGACGACCGGGCGTGACGCAGGCGCTTAGCTTGTAGGCATGCCGAAGTTTGTCGGTCTCGCGGCACTGTTCACGGCCGGTTTGCTGCTGGCCGGCACGCTCACGGCTGTCGGCGTCGCGGACATCACCACCACGGAGACGCTCGCGACCACCACGACCGTCCAGGAGACGACGACGGCGCCCGCGCAGACCGTCGTCACGACCGTCGAGCAGACGACGACACGGAATCTGACCGTTCCTGCGAAGACGACGGCCACGACGTCCGAGACGAGCTCCTCCAACTCGACGCCGACCTGGGTCTGGGTGGTGCTCGCGATTCTCGCCGCCGCAGTGATCGGCCTCATCGTGGCTCTCGCCACGCGGCGAGGCGGCGGAGTCTCGAGCGAGGAACAGCAGCGGCGGCTCGAAGCCGCGGTCGCCAGCTGGGCCGCGCAGGGCTGGGCGCTCGAAAATCAGACCCCCGGCTCGGCGATCCTGCGCCGCGGGCCTGAAGTGATGGTCGTCAGCGTCGACGACAAGGGCCAGGTCAGCACCCGGCCGGCCGCAGGCTCGTAGCGTAAGCCGCGCAGCGCGATGTTGACCAATCGCTCTGCGCCGCCCGCGACGATCACCCCGGTGCTCGTGTATCCCGACGTGCGCGCCGCAGTGGCGTGGCTGGAGGCGGCGTTCGGTTTCGAGGAGCGCGTGCGAATCGGCGACGCGCACCGCGCCCAGCTGCGTGTCGGCGTCGACGGCGCCGTCGTGGTCGCAGATGACGGCGGCGACCGTACCGTTCCCGTCGCCGGCGGCTACACGCACCTGATCAAGGTGCGCGTCTCCGACGTCGATGCCGCGTTCTCCCGTGCTCGCGAGCACGGTGCCCGTGCGGTCGAGGAGCTGACCACGTGGGAGTACGGCGAGCGCTCTGGTGTCGTCGAGGACCTTGGGGGACACCGCTGGGAGCTGACTCAGACGGTCCGCGACGTCGCGCCCGAAGAATGGGGCGGCACGACCGTCGCGCCGTGGTGAATCGCCGGGGCTAGGCGCCGGCGGGCTGGACGACGAGCACGTTCCCGGACGCGTTCGCCCGGCCGGTCACCGCCCAGTCGACGACGCGCCAGGGGCCCGATCCGTTCGGGAGATACAGCAACTCGCCGAGCTTCGGCTCGAGATGATTCGCGGAGCGGAAGCCGTCGGCCAGCACCGGCGCCTTGAAGTCGCCGGCCCCGCCTTCCCGCACGCTCCAGAGGACTCTTCCCATGTCCGCATCGTCGCACGCGCCGCATCGCCCCTGGTGAGTGAAATTGGTGAGTGAAATTTGTCGCCTCTCCGGATCGCCCGCAGTGGGGTAGTCACCACCGGATCGTGGATCCCGATGCGAGAGGATCATCCTGATGACGCGCCACCGCTGGATGGCTCTCTTCTTCGCGCTCGGCTCGACGTGCTTCCTCGTCGGCCCGTTTCCCGGTTACGCCCAGCTCGTCGGCGAAAGAGCCGACGCGATCACCTTCTTCGTCGGGTCGATCCTCTTCACGGCGGGCGGGGGGCTCCAGAGCCGGCTCGCCTGGGATGACTGGCGCTCGCAGACGCCCGGAGGTGGAGCGGCGTGGTGGTCGGCGATCGTCCAGTCCGCCGGGACGCTCTTCTTCAACGTGACGACCTACCAGGCGATGCACGTCGCCCTGACGAGCGCGGAGTACAACAAGCTCGTCTGGCGGCCCGACTGGCGCGGGTCGATCTGCTTCCTCGTTTCGGGTGCGATCGCCTATGCCGCTTCGCCGCGGCGCGGCTGGTGGCCGCAGCGGGTCGGCGACGGCTGGTGGCAGCCTGGGATCAATCTGCTCGGCTGCATCTTCTTCGGCATCTCCGCGGTCGCCGGCTACGTCGTGCCCTCGACGGGCTCGATGATCGACCTCGCCGCCGCGAACTGGAACACCTCGCTCGGGGCGGCCTGCTTCCTCGCCTGCGCGCTCGACACCCTGCGCACCGGCCGTGCCTCGAAGATGCCGGTGCGACGGGGCCTCCGCAAGCTCGAACATGAGCTCGAAGCCGATCTGCAGCGTCTGAACTAGAACCCGGCTAACGTCCGTCGCCCGAGCCCGCGAACCAGGAGAGCCATGACCACGCTCGAGAATCGCCCGAACACCGCACTGCTCGTGATCGACGTGCAGAACGGCGTCGTGGACGGCGCCCACGAACGGGACACGGTCGTCGCCAACGTCGGCACCGTGGTCGAGAAAGCCCGCGCTGCGGAGGTTCCGGTTGTCTGGGTGCAGCACTCGAGCGACAACCTGGTGGAGGGAAGCGAGCCGTGGGAGATCGTCACGGAGTTGAGCCCGGACGAGAGCGAGCCGCTCGTCCAGAAGCGCTATCCGGACTCGTTCGAGGAGACGACCCTCGAGCCGCTGCTCGCCGAGCTCGCCGTCGGGCGCCTCGTCGTGGTGGGCGCGCAGACGGACGAGTGCGTGCGCTCGACCCTGCACGGAGCCCTCGTGCGCGGCTACGACGCGACTCTCGTGAGCGATGCGCACACGACCGAGGACCTCTCCCCGTGGGGCGCGCCCGCGCCGGAGCTCGTCATCGCGCACACGAACCTCTACTGGGGCAACCACGAGGCTCCGGGCCGAACAGCCGGCACGGTCGAGGCGAAGGACGTCGACTTCACGCGGTCCTGACGGGGCCCGTGGTCACTCCTGACGAGATTCGCGCGCTCGCGCAGACGCTTCCTCGCAGCTACGAGGTGTTCGTGCACGGCCAGATCAAGTTCCGGGTCGGCCAGATCGTGTGGCTCGCGCTCTCGAAGGACGGCGAGCGAATGGGCTGCGGCTTCCCGCGAGAGATGCGGCAGGCGGCGGTCGACGCGGAGCCGCACAAGTTCCAGCTGCCGAGCGAAGGCGACATGCGGTTCAACTGGATCCACGTTCGGCTCGACGCGATCGATGCCGACGAGATGCGAGACCTCGTGGAGGAGGCGTGGTCGAGGACCGTGCCGCTCTTCGTCGCGCAGGAGTACGGAGAGAAGCGCGGCTACCGCTAACGCGGCGCGTACTGGACGTTCGCGAACGGCCAGTCGGCTGCGAGCCACTCGCTCACCGCGCGCCAGAGCGGAGCGTCCAGCTGGGCGTGGCTCGCCCTCACCCAGGAGCGCGCCTGGGCGTCGTACCCGGGGTCGCGCGCCGGGTAGATGTAGAGGCAGCCGATCACCTCGCGGCTCGCCGGATCGAGCACGGTGTACGTGAAGCCCTTCCGGGTGCGGAACTCCTCGGCGTGCCTCACGAGGTCGGCATGGTTTTCGTCAGGCGGCATCTCGTGCGGCCACGACCCCCACGGGAAGCCCGGCGTCGCCGCGATGTGCTCCATCGACGAGGTCCACGCGTCGTAGTCGGAGTCGTTGTGCTCGGGCCCGAGCGGCTCGAGGACGAGCTCGGAGGTCTCGATCCCGAGCGGAACCTCGAAGTCCGGCGGGACGAACTCGGCCATCAGGTCGCGCGGAAGATGTACAGGCCGTAGATGGTTCCGCGCGTGACCGTCCCCTCGCCGGTGGAGAGAACCCGGCTGCTGCTCGTCGCGCCGGTCTCGGCAAACACCGCGTCGGCTCGTTCCAGCCGCCACCCGACCTTTTCGATCTCGTCGAGCACGGAGTTCTGCATGAGGCTCTTCAGCTGGTTTTCCGAGGATCCCAGGCGGGAGCTGTCGCCCCCAAGCTCTGCCAGCGGGAGCAGGAGCTGGAACAGCTGTTGTCCCTGTTGCCGCGCCGTGGTGGCCTGGCCGGCCGGCGAGCGGGCGAACGCCTCGGCCTGGCGCTGCTGCTGGGCCACCTCGGCGGCGCGCTGCTGGGCGTCTACCTCGGCCTGTTTCCGGGCCTGGTCGGCTGCCTTCTCTTCCTCGGACTTCTTGAACACCTTCGGCCGATCCTAAGCCTGCGGCTGCCACCGCACAACGCATGCGTACCCTGGATACGTGATCAAGGTCTCGTGCGAAGCGTGCGGTTGGGTCGCGATTACGAGCCAGCCCGTGAACGACGTCTGGCGCGAGCACGAGGCGGGGTGTCCCGCCTTCGGTGGTGCCGTCCGCCACCTTCCGGATCTACCGCCGCTGCGGCGCCTCCTGTCGCCGGTGAACCAATGCCGTCACCAGCCGGTCCGCCGCCAGATCGCCGTGACTCCCGCGGGCGTGAAGAAGTACGCGGTCATGTGCGAGCTCTGCGGTCGCCTCGTCGGCTGAGGGGCGACACGTGCTCGATATCGACTGCGGCAGGCACGAGCCGGGCGATCTTCGGGCGTGAGAGGATCGCCTGGTGAAGGCGTTGCGCGTCCGCCAACTCGGCGAGCACTCCGCTTTCGCGACCGTTCATTGAAACGCGGTGGATCAGAATGAGCAGGTAGTCCGCGACACATCGACGAGCTACCAGCTCCTTCTCACTCCCGACGGATGGCACTTCGCCTCGTACACGACCCACGCCTGAGGTGAGCGCATTGGCCTGGGCCAGTGTTGCTCCTATGTCAATAGGGCCTCGTTTTTGAGGGTGGTGTAGACGGTGCGGGCGAGTTGGCGTTTGAGGCAGCGGAGGGCTTCGCGGCGGCTTTTGCCTTCGCCTTGTTTGCGTTCGAGGTAGGCGCGTGCGGGTGGGTGGACGCGGCCTTGGGTGACGGCGATTCGGTGGAGGGCGCAGTTGAGTTGGCGGTTGCCGCCGCGGTCGAGGCGGTGGCGTTGGTGTTTGCCTGAGCTGGCGTCGAGGGGTGCGACGCCTGCGTGGCGGGCGAGTTGGGCGTCGGAGCGGAAGCGGTCGACTGGTCCGATCTCGCAGAGCAGCTTGGCGGCGGTGAGTCCGCCACAGCCGGGCAGTTCGAGTAGCCGCGGCGCGATCGCGGCAGCCTGGAGATGCAGCTCGCGGTCGAGCTCGAGGATCGTGCGGGTGAGGCTGCGGCAGCGGTTGAGCAGCTCGCGTGCGATCCGCACCTGGATCGTCTGCTCGCGGCGAGCGAGCTGGCGTCCGATTCGCTCGAGCCAGACGGTGCGGTCGAGCGCCCCAAGCGGCACCTTGAGGGTTGGGTCGAGCTCGTGCAGGTGCCAGCGCAGCCGCTGCTGAGCACGACGTCGCTCGTCGACGAGGTCATCGCGGTGGTCGACCAACAGCTTCAACTCCCGCAGCCGGCCCTCCTCAGGTCGCGGCGAGTCGAGCAACGGCTCACGCAGCGCGGCTCCGGCAATGGCGAGCGCGTCGATCAGGTCCGACTTGCCCCTCACCCGCCCGCGACGCCGCTCCGGCGCGGTCAGCCGCGGCGGCACCCGCACCAGCCGCTGCCGCTCACGTTGCAGCGTCCGCTCAAGAGCACGCGTCACGTGTCGGCAGTCCTCCAGCGCCCACA
Source organism: uncultured Actinomycetes bacterium (assembly GCA_963794255.1). Classification (GTDB taxonomy): domain Bacteria; phylum Actinomycetota; class Thermoleophilia; order Gaiellales; family Gaiellaceae; genus Palsa-739. Next base: position 715,978 of record CAWCDC010000010.1, read on the forward strand.
ACCGCCGCCGGCCAGCCCGCTTCGCCCACCAGACAAGCTCGGCGGTGTCGCTCGTCTCCAATGCGTCGAGCTGCCGGCCAACCTCATCGACAGCAACCGCAGAGACGGAGTGCTTGTGCACGTCCACCCCGATCACGATCATGGTCCTCGCCTCCTACCGTTGGGGGCGACCGACGAGCGGACAGGCCTCAATCGAGGCAAAGCTGCCAAGCTCCTATCAGGTCACGCTCGGCGGTCTCGAGAAGGCGGCGGCGACACAACACTGGCAAGTCAGCCCACAAGCGACGATCCGGAATCGAGTCAGCCGCCGCCAACCCGAGTCTCTGTCCCGCAACGGACAGCACCCACCGAGAATGACATTGAGTTCCGGAATGACCCCTGAGGCGTCTGTCAACTAGGAGCGAGCCGAGGACTACTCTAGGTTCTGAAGCAGAGCATCCGTCGTGGTCGTGAACCTTTTCATGATGTTCGAAACATTCTCCTGGAACCGTGGGTCGCGGTCCATCGCCATCTCAAGCGCGAGCGGTGTCCGCTCTGAGAGCTCATTCAGATCGCCGATCTGTGCCGCGGCCGTTGTCGCAGTAGCAAAGCGTCGCTCCAGGCTAAGAAAGCCTTCCCCTCTCTTCGTTCCTGGCTTGGAATCGTGGCGATCGCAGCGTTAAGGCTCTTGATCCGGTCCTGAATCTGCCCAAGCGGCAAGAGCAGTGTCGGCGGGGGCTCCTGGTGGCATGGCGTGTACAGTCCGGCACGTGAGGGTTCGCCGGCAGACGATCCTGGGCTTGACGGTGTTTGCGGTGCTCTGCGCGACGATGTCGATCGCCGTGCCCGGGCGATCAGCGGCGGTTTCGACCCAGCCGCACTCCTTGAAGCTGCTGATCAATGGGAAACGGCTCCCGATCACGCGGGTCGGGAGGCAGGATCACTATGCCCCGATCAAGGCTACGAAACTGCGCGTCGTTGCGCGGTGGAAGGGGAGCCTTACTGGCTCGGGGTACAAGATCCGGATCTACACCACCTCCCCGGTTACTCGCACCTGGCGCCTATGCACAACCGGGACGTCCTGTGCGGTCCGTCAGCAGCCGAAGATCCTCAAGGGACAGCAGTACTCATGGTTCGTGTATGTAGTCACGGGCAAGCGGCCCCGGGTCACGATCGTCGACAGCTTCGAGGTCTGCGTCATCGGGAACGGGCCCCCAGCATAGCGACGGGGCAGTTGTCTCAAGCTGGCTTCGCTTGCTCCACGGACGGTAGGTCTTCCGGGAAATGGGGAGACCCCCGACGGCGGCTCAACCCGCCGCCATCCCGCGAGCTGCCGCAACTGCTCGAGACGCGGATCAAGCTCTCCCTCGGTCGACCACTCGTCGAGAACCATTCGCACCCTCACCCCAATCATCTTTGTGGAGCTCATGCCCAGCGGGGTCGCTGCGCGCATCGGTGATTTGACTTGGCCGTCAAGGTGGCACCCGCTGCGTTCAAGCGTTCGATCAGACTGTCGGCGAGCTCGTCCGGAAGGTTGAACTCGTGGCTGAGACGCAGGTTCACACCATCCCATAGGTTCTCATCGTCCGCCCTGGCAGTCAACGGCCGTCTAAAACGTCGGCTGCGTGAGTCCATAGGCTCGCTGGCGTGAGACGCCACCTCCTCGGTCTGGTCTCTTCGGCGCTTCTTTCGCTGCTGCTCGTCGCCTGCGGAAGCTCGGGCTGGGCGGCCTCGCAGACGCCCAGCGCATCGTCGACGGTCGCTCGCGGATCGCGGATACATACGGCGTCCATAGTGAAGACCGTGTTCGCCCGGCACGGCTTCCGCTTACGCTATGCCGGACTCTGGAATCTCAGAGGCCTGCCGCGCAGGCCGCACGCTCTGCCCATGTCCTACGTCGTTAACGGCACGGCGGCCGTCACCAAGCACGGGGCTGTCGAACTGACGCCCGCAGGCCCGTACTTTGAGGTGATCGTCTTTCCGACTGGAACCACCGCGAAGGAAGCCTTCACCAGCCGCTGGATCACACTCTTCCACCGCGCCCGCCAGCCTTGGGCCCGCTCATCGAACGTCGACCTCGTGGCTCTCTTGCCCATCGCGCCCAACCATCTCAGCGCGGTCTGGCGACGGGCACGGGACGCCCTCGACACGCTCCGCTAGCTCCGGCTCGGAAGAGAGCGCTCGCCTGGGCGAGCGTCCTTACGCCTGAGCGGCGTTAGCTCTTCTGGCCCGAGACGATGAAGGCGACCAGGTCGTTCAGCTGCGTTGCCGAGAGGGAGTTGCCGAACGTCGTCGGCATGATCCCCTTGTTGTAGCCCTTCGCGATGTAGGCGTCCGGGTCCTTGATCGACTGCTTGACGAACGCCGTCAGATCCATGTTGTTGTCCGCCTTCGCGTCCGAGGTCGGCGCCGTGTCCAGGTTCGGGCCGACCGTGCCCGTCGCGCCCGCAGGCTGGAACGTGTGGCATGCGGCGCAGCCGTTCGCCTTGAAGACCGCCTCGCCCGCTGCCGCGTCCCCGCCGCCCGACGAGGATGTGGTGGTCGCCGCCGAGGTGGTCGTCGCAGCCGATGTGGTCGTCGCGGCCGACGTAGTCGTCACCCCCGAAGGCGCCGGCTTGAAGGTCACCGTGTGCACGACCGTCGAGGCCGACTTCCCGAGCGAGGTGTAGTGGCCGACGACGTAGCCGGCGATGCCTGCCGGGAGGAGGAGCAGGGCGAAGAGGACCCAGATGAAGACCTCACCCGTCGAGGTCCACGGATTCCGGCGTCTCGGGCGCGGCACGGGCGGGAGGCTATCGACTCGGGCGGCGGGACGCTGCACCTACCTGCTAGGTAGAGGCCGATGGCGACCACGACCGTCAGCCTCGCCGCGATCAGGCGGCTCACCGTCTCGACCCAGGACTACGCGCCGCGATTCCGCCGAGCCCGCGCCGGAGACGTCGAACAGGCGATTCGCCGGCTCAGTGCGGTGCAGCTCGACTCGATCTCGGCGGTCGATCGCGCGCACCGCCTCACGCTGTCGAGCCGCATCGGCGCGTACTCCGAGCAGGAGCTGCAAGGGCTGCTCACCTCGGGCCGCGTCTTCGAGTACTGGGCGCACGAAGCCTGCCTCCTCCCGATCGAGCTCTGGCCGCACTGCCGCCTCAACATGGAAGGCAAGGGGCACTGGCGCTTCCACGAGACCGCGCTGGACAGGCACGCGGACCTCGTCGAGCCGGTGCTCGAGCGGATCCGCGCCGAGGGCCCGCTCGGCTCGCGCGACTTCGAGGGAGCCGGCGACGGGACCGAGATGTGGAACTGGAAGCCGGCGAAGATGGTGCTCGAGGCGCTCTGGGATCGGGGAGTGCTCGCCGTCGCGGGCCGGCAGTCGTTCCAGCGCCGCTACGACCTCGCCGAGCGGGTGATCCCGCGCGCGATCCTCGACTGCGCCGACCCCGACCGAGGCCGAGACCCTGCGCGCATTCGCGCTCCTCGCCGTCCGCGCGCGCGGCGCGCTGACCGAGCCCGCGATCCGCGAGCACTGGCGGCTGAAGGGCGGACGCGCGCGTCTCCACCAGCACGTCCTCGGCACTCGTGGACGAAGGACTCCTGCGCGAGGTGCGCCGTCGACGACGGCGGGCCGCCGTTCTACGTCGACGCCGAAGCGGAGCTCGACGGCGACCCGGCGCCGCCCGTCCTCCTCTGCCCGTTCGACAACCTCCTCTGGGATCGCCCGCTGCTCGAGCGCGTCTTCGGCTTCCGCCACGTGATCGAGGTCTACAAGCGCGAGCACGAGCGCGCGTACGGCTACTACGTGCTGCCGCTGCTCGCCGGCGACCGGCTCGTCGGCCGCGCCGACCTCAAGGCCGACCGCGCCGCGGGCGTCCTCCACGTCCGCAGCCTTCCACCCCGAGCCGCGCGTGCGCGGGAACGTCGGCGCGAAGCTCGAGCGCGCGGCCGCGCGGCTCGCGCGCGTGCTCGGCCTCGAGGAGGTGCGCCATGCGTGAGGTCTCGGTCGAGGAGGCGCGGCGGATCGCGATCCGCGCGCAGGGGCTCGACGGCCCGCGCGGGCAGCGTGCTCGAGACCGTGCGCCGGCTCGGCTTCCTCCAGCTCGACCCGATCTCGAGCGTCGCGCCGCCGCAGCATCTCGTCCTCTGGAGCCGGCTCGGCGCGTTCGACACGGCCGAGCTCGACCGGCTGCTCTGGCAGGAGCGGAAGCTCGTGGAGTGGCGGGCGTTCGTCTATCCGATCGAGGACCTGCCGTTGCTGCGCGCGCGGATGCGGCGGGCGCTGAACCGCAACGCGAACGACTGGCTGAAGGAGAACCGTTCCTTCCGCCGCTACGTGCTGCGCGAGCTCGAGCAGCGCGGGCCGCTGCTCTCGCGGGAGATCGAGGACCACGCGGGCCTCGAGCGCGAGCAACACGACTGGTGGGGAGCGCGCAAGATGGGGCTGATGCTCGAGATCCTCGCCGCGCGTGGCGAGGTGGCCGTCGTCGGCCGGCGCGGGAAGCAGCGCGTCTGGGATCTGTCGGCGCGCTGGTACCCCGAGACGGAGACGATCCCCTGGCCGCGGGCCGAGAAGCTGATCGCGCGAGCAGCGCCTTCGAGGCGCTCGGCGTGCGACTGCAGCGCGGCCGGCTCCTCGCCCATCCCGAGGCGGAGGACGGCCCGATCCCCGAGCGCGTCACCTTTCTCTCGCCGTTCGACCGGCTCGTCCACGACCGCGCTCGCACCGAGGCGCTCTGGGGCTTCTACTACCGGCTCGAGATGTACGTCCCGGCGGCGAAACGGGAGTACGGCTACTACGTCCTCCCCATCCTCCACGGCGACCGGCTCGTCGGCCGCATCGAGCCCGTGTTCGACCGCAAGACGCGCACGGCTCGCGGTCAAGGGGCTGTGGTGGGAGCCGGGCCAGAAGCCGCTCGACCTCACCGAGCCTCTTCACGACCTCGAGCGCTGGTTAGCATCGACCTGATGGACTTCGAGACTCGCGCCATCCACGACGGCCAGGAGCCCGATCCGGCGACCGGCGCGATCATCACGCCGATCTACCAGACGTCGACGTACGTCCAGGACGCGGTCGGCGAGCACAAGGGCTACGACTACTCGCGCGTCGCGAACCCGACCCGGCAGGCGCTCGAGACGGCGCTCGCCTCGCTCGAGTCGGCGGAGCACGGGATCGCCTACTCCTCCGGGCTCGGCGCGACGACGACGCTGATGCACCTGCTGAACCCGGGCGACCGCGTCGTGCTCGTCGCCGACGTCTACGGCGGCGTCTACCGGATGACCTCGCAGGTCTACGAGCCGAAGGGCTACCGCTTCGACTACCTGCCGGCCGAGGAGTTCCCGAACCTCGCCGACCATCTCGACGACTCGACGCGGATGGTGTGGATCGAGACGCCGTCGAATCCGATGCTCAACGTCATCGACATCGCCGCCGCAGCCGAGGCCGCGCACGCGGCGGGCGCGCTCCTCGTGGTCGACAACACGTTCGCGACGCCGTACCTGCAGCGCCCGCTGGAGCTCGGCGCCGACGTCGTCGTGCACTCCACGACGAAGTACCTCGGCGGCCACTCCGACGTCGTCGGCGGCTTCGCGGCGACGAACGATCCCGACCATCGCCGAGCGCCTGCGCTTCCTGCAGAAGTCGCTCGGCGCGGTGCCCGGCCCGTTCGACTGCTGGCTCGTGCTGCGCGGGATCAAGACGCTCGCCGTGCGGATGCGCCAGCACTGCCTGAACGCGATGGACGTCGCGGCGGTGCTCGAGCGGCACTCGCGCGTGTCAGCAGGTCTTCTATCCGGGGCTGCCCTCGCACCCCGGCCATGCGATCGCGGCGCGCCAGATGCGCGACTTCGGCGGCATGGTCTCGTTCCTCGCGGAGTCGCCGGAGGAGGCCGAGGCGATCGCCGGCGCGCACGCGGATCTTCCAGCTCGCCGAGTCGCTCGGCGGGCGTCGAGAGCCTGATCGAGGTGCCGGCGCGGATGACGCACGCGGCCACCGCCGACGCGCCGTTCGCGGCGCCGCCGAACCTCGTCCGCCTCTCGGTCGGGATCGAGTCGGCCGACGATCTCGTGCTGGATCTCGAGAACGCGCTCGTCCCGGCCGCCGCGCGCGCGGCATGAGCGGCGAGGCGGTCGTCTTCGTCGAGATCCCGTCGGGGTCGCGCAACAAGTACGAGTGGGACGAGAAGCTCGGCGGGCTGGTGCTCGACCGGCGCCTCTTCACGGCGATGACGTATCCGGCCGAGTACGGCTTCGTCGAGGGGACGCTCGCCGAGGACGGCGACCCGCTCGACGCGCTCGTGCTCGTCTCCGACCCGACCTTCCCCGGCTGCCGGATCCGCGTCCGCACGATCGGCGTCTTCCACATGTCCGACGAGAAGGGCCCCGACGAGAAGCTGCTGTGCGTGCCGCTCGGCGCCGCCGAGTTCGAGCGGGTCGCCGACATCCACGACGTGCAGAACGAGCTGCGCGACGAGATCGAGCACTTCTTCCAGCGCTACAAGGACCTCGAGCCGTCGAAGAAGACCGAGACGCGCGGCTGGGGCAACCGCGACGAGGCGCAGCAGATCCTCGCCGCCGCGCGCGAACTCGCGAGGGACGCGTAGTGAGCGCGCCGGAACCGATCGACCTCCACCACCTCGGCCGCGAGCGGATCATCGCGAGCTACCTGCTCGACACCGACGACGGGCCGGCGATCTTCGACTGCGGTCCCTCGACGCACGATCGACGCGCTGAAGGCCGGCCTCGCGGAACGGGGCCTGGCCCTGACCGACATCCGCCACCTGCTGCTCAGCCACATCCACCTCGACCACGCGGGCGCGACCGGCGTCCTCGTGCGCGAGCACCCGGCGCTGCAGGTGCACGTCTCGCCGATCGGCGCGCCGCACCTCGTCGATCCGGAGCGACTGGAGCGCAGCGCGCGCCGGCTCTACGGCGACAGCTTCGACTCGCTGTGGGGCGAGCTGGCGCCCGTGCCGCAGGAGAACGTCCACCCGCTCGACGGGCCGCGTGCTCGGGCTGGAGTGCGTTCCCGACGCCGGGCCACGCCTCGCACCACGTCTGCTTCCTCGATCCCGACGGGACGCTCTACGCCGGCGACGCGTGCGGGGTGCGCGTCCTGCCCGGCCGCTTCGTCATGCCGCCGACGCCGCCGCCCGAGGTCGACGTCGAGGCGTGGGAGGAGACGCTCGACGAGATCGAGCGGCGCGCTCCCGAGCGGCTCGCGCTCGTCCACTTCGGCGTCGCCGACGACGTCGGCCGACACCTCACAGAGCTGCGGCTCAACCTCCTCGACTGGGCCGAGTCGGTCGAGGGCGGCGCGACCGAGGAGGAGTTCGTCGAGTACGCCCACGCGCAGCTCGCGGACTCGCGGGAGGACGCGCCGACCTACGACTTCGCGATGCCGCTCTGGCAGTCGTACGCCGGGCTCAGGCGCTGGGCCGACAAGCGCGCGCGCTTGTAACGCCGCGCACGACGCGTCACGATTCCTCCATGGCCGGCCCGCTGCGGCTACCCAACTTCCGCCTGCTGTTCGCAGCACGGGCGATCTCGTACGTCGGGACGTACCTCGCGCCGATCGCGGTCGCGTTCGCGATCCTCGACAACGGCGGCGGCGCGACCGCGGTCGGGCTCAGCTTCGCCGCCTGGACGCTCGCGCAGGTGGCGATGCTCGTGGTCGGCGGCGTGATCGGCGACCGGGTCTCGCGCCGGGCGGTCATGGTCGGCTCCGACATCGCGAGCACCATCGTCCGCACCGCGATGGGTGTGCTGCTGGTCTCGGGCCAGGCCCAGGTCTGGCAGCTGGTCGCGCTCCAGGCCTGCGGCGGCGCCGCGGTTGCGTTCTACTCCCCCGCGTCCTACGGGCTCATCCGCGAGGTCGTCCCGGAAGAAGACCTCCAGCAGGCGAACGGGCTGCTCGCCATCGCCCGCTACTCCGCGTTTCCGCTGGGTGCCGCGATCGGCGGCTCGATCGTCGCCCTGATCGGCCCTGGAACTGCCCTGCTCGTCGATGCAGGCACGTATGCGACGAGCGCGCTCCTGCTCTCGCAGATCCGCGTCAAGTCGCTCGCCCGCGCAGGCGCCGGGTTCGTGCAGGAGCTCCGCGAGGGCTGGAGCGCCTTCGTCGAGCAGACGTGGGTGTGGGTGCTCGTCGTCTACGTCTCGCTCTATTTCCTGCTCACGTATGCGCCGTTCTTCGTGCTCGGCCCGTACATCGCGAAGCACTCGATGGACGGCGCGCGGTCGTGGGCGTTCGTCGTCACGGGAGAAGGAATCGGCGCGCTGCTCGGAGGCGTCACGGGCCTTCGCTGGCGACCTCGCGGACGGCCGATGGTCACGACCGGACTGCTCCTGATGGTCACGGCGGCGCAGAACCTCGTCCTCGCCTTCCATCCCACGACCGCCCTGCTCGCGCCTCTCGCCCTCTGCGCCGGGTTCGCGTTCGCCCTCGGCTCGGTGGTGTGGGACACGACCCTGCAGCGGAAAGTCCCGGCGGACAAGCTCGCTCGCGTTGCCTCCTACGCCTGGATGGGCTCGATGATCTTCCTGCCCGCGGGCTATGCGCTCGCAGGGCCGATCGCGATGGCGATCGGCGTCAAGGCCTACCTCGTGATCGCGGCCGGCTGGATCGTCGTCAGCACCCTGTTCGTCATCCGCCTGCCGGCCGTCCGGGAAGTGGGGTTCGAGGAAGAGACCGACTCGGTGCCGGCCGCCGCTCAGTAAGTAGGCTCGCAGCCGTGCCGCCCGTGCCCGTCCCGCCCGAGGTCGACGCGTTCCTGGCCCGGCCGAACCCGGCGGTCGTCGCGACGGTCAGCCCGAGCGGCGAGCCGCACACGGCTGCCACCTGGTACGACTGGGAGGACGGCCGCGTCCTGCTCAACATGGACGAGAGCCGCCTGCGCCTGCGCTACATGCGCGAGAACCCGGCCGTCGCGCTGACCGTGCTCGGCGAGGACAGCTGGTACGCGCAGGTCACGCTGCTCGGCCGCGTCGTCTCGATCGAGGACGACCCGGATCTCGCCGGCATCGACCGGCTCTCGAATCGCTACCTCGGCAAGCCTCCAGAGCAGGACGCGCGCGTCACTGCGTGGATGGAGCCTCACCGCTGGACCGCCTGGCCTCTCGCCGGTGCCGCCTCCGCCCGACGAAGCCGGGCTCCGCCGGCACCTGACCCCGCTCGCGAGGAGCCGCGCTCGTGCCGCTCGGTCGTACTTCATGTACTGCCGCTCGCGTCACTCGCTTGCCTCCTTTGCGAGCGGTGCCCGAGACGGAGTCTTCCTCGCTGAGCCTCGGTCTCGACGATCCAGAGCGGCGCGTCGCCGCAGTCGAGCCGCCGCGCTCCCTCCACCTCCGTCAGCGACGTCGCGAGGACGCGCACCGGCGTGCCGTCGAGCTCGAGCAGTGCTCCGCGCGGCCCGGTGAGCGACATCCGTAGCGCCAGGCCCAGGCGAGCCGGTGCACCTCGGCCGCCGGGCGCGAGAGGTCGAGCCAGGCATCGTCGTCGCTGAAGAAGGTCTCGTAGTCGCCGCCCTCCGGCTGCGGCGTCCCCTCGTCGCCTGACGCCAGCCGCTCGAGCGCCTCGGCCAGGGTCTCGCCGACGGTCGGGCCGAACCGCGGATAGAAGTCGTCGGGCGGCTCGAGCTCGCCGAGCGGGTAGCTCCGCTGGGCGAGGATCGGCCCGGTGTCGAGCTCGGCGTCCATGCGGTGGAAGGTGATCCCGATCTCGTCGTCGCCACAGCGGATCGCCCAGGCGACGGGGAGCGGGCCGCGGTGCTTCGGCAGCAGCGACGGATGGCCGTTGAGCCAGCCGAGGCGCGGCACCGCAAGCGCGCTCGGGCGGGATCTTCCAGGGGAAGCCCATGCAGACCACGAGGTCGGGCTCGACCGAGGCGAGCAGCGGGGCGATCGTGCTCCGCCGCGCGGGCAGAAGCACGTCGATCTCCTCGCCCGCCGCCAGCACGAGGTCGCCGGTGTCGGCCGGAGGGCCGTAACGGCCGTCGACGTTCCGCATCGTCAGGAACGCGACCGGCTCATGGCCGACCTCCCGGATCACCGCGTCGAACGCCGCGAGCACCGGCGGGATGCGCGTCACGATGACGACGCGCAAGCTCATTCGTCGCGCAGGATCCGTCCGCCCGACGACTGGTTGCGAGCCTTGACGACGATCTCGTCGACGTTGACGTGCCAGGGCCGCGTGAGCGCGAACAGGATGCAGTCGGCGATCTCGTCCGGCTGAATCGCCTCGACGCCTCGGTAGACGGCGGCCGCCTTCTCCTCGTCGCCCCTGAACCGCACGAGCGAGAAGTCCGTCTCGACGAGCCCGGGATCGACGGTGGTGAGGCGAATCGGCCGACCCAGGAGATCCTCGCGCAGGGCGTACGTGAAGCCTCGCTCGGCGAACTTCGAGGTGACGTAGAGCGCACCGTTCTCGTACGCCTGCCGCCCGGCGACGGAGCCCATGTTGACGATGTGCCCCCAGTCGGCGAAGTGCGGCAGGCAGAGCCGCGTCATCCGGATCAGCCCCGCGACGTTGACGCCGAGGACGGTCGCCTCGTCCTCCTCGCTCGACTCGTCGAACGGCACCCGGCCGAGCGCGAGCCCCGCGTTGTTGACGAGGATGTCGAGGCCGCCGAGGCGCTCGACTGCCTCCGCGACGAACCGCTCGCAGCTCGCGGCGTCGGTTACGTCGAGCTCGAGCGCGACTTCCGTCTCGAGCCGCTCGACACGCCGTGCGCCGCCCGCGACATGCACTCCGCGCAGCGGCGAGCGCGGCAGCGGTGGCGCGGCCGATGCCCGAGGAGGCGCCGGTCACGATCGCCCGCTTGCCGGTCAGGTCGAGTGTGGCCAAGACCCGCTCAGACTATGCGCGAGCCGCGTGCCCGGGAGCCAGGACGTGCTCGTCCGCCGTCCGCAGCGCCTCGTACTCCGCGGTCGTGAGCGAGACGGTCACGCGGCAGTCGGACGCTCCGCACTCGCACGTGAAGTCCCAGCGGTCCGGGCCGGGCTCGGTGCCCTCGAACCTCCGGGCCGCCTCGTGCACGTGCGCGTTGACCTCGAGCAGGACGTCCTGCTCGTCAGCAGACTCTTGGTTCTCCCCACTCCCGGTCACGCTGTACCACGAACTCCCTCTGCCCCCTCTCAGAGGGTAGAGCGAAACCGCCCGCGTAGGCAACACCGCTACCGGGGGAATGGCATCCCTAAGCGTGGGTGGTTCGCCAGGCCCGGCCGAGCGCGAGACGCTCGGGCGGCGTCGGGTGGCTGAAAAGGAGCAGGTAGGCCAGGCGCGGCGGCTCGAGGTCCGAGAGGTTGCGACGCGCCAGCTCGCCGTGCGCGCGGGCGAACGCCGCCGCATCCTCCGTGAGGTCGAGCGAGCAGCGGTCGGCGGCGCGCTCGAAGCGACGCGAGAGCGCGGCTCCCGGAGCCAGCGCCACGAGCTCGAGCGCGAGGAGCACGAGCAGCGCCTCCGGGAGTGTGCGGGGATCGCCGATCCGGGTCCCGAGCGTCGCCCAGAGAACCGCAACCGCAAGCGCGGCTCCCGCCATGGCGAGCATGGTCAGCTTCGCGACGTGCCCGTCGCGCCGGTGTCCCAGCTCGTGCGCGACGACGACCTCGACCGCGCCCTGGTCGGCAGCCTGCAGCAGCGTGTCGAAGAGAACGACGCGGCGCGTGCTGCCGATGCCCGACACGTAGGCGTTGACCTTCGTCGTGCGGCGACTCGCGTCGGCGACGAGGACGTTCCGCACCGGGACTCCGGCTCGCTCCGACAGCCCCCGCAAGCGAGCCGCGAGCGCTTCGTCCTCGAGCGGCCGGAAGCGGTTGAAGATCGGCTCGAGGACGACCGGAGCGACGAACGAGAGGAAGAGCACGGCCAGTGCAAGCGCGACTCCGGCCGGGAGCGCCCACCAGCCGGGCAGGGCGCGGGCGAGTGCGACCGCAGCGGCCCACGCGGCGGCCGCCAGCACGATCGTCACGGCGAGCCCCTTGGCGCGGTCGGCGAGCCAGGCAGCCGCGCTCTGGGTCGAGAAGCCCCACTGCCGCTCGCGCCGCCAGCCGCGCCAGAACGCGAGCGGTGTCCTCACGAGGCTCGAGAGGATCGTGACGAGGGCGGCGTAGAGGGCGGCCGCGGCGACCGGCGAGAGCGACTCGAGCGGGGAGAAGAGCCACCGCCCGAGCGCAGTCCAGGCGAGAGCGGCAAGCAAGCCGGCCGCGAGCGCGACGTCGACGAGCAGGGCGAGATAGAGCGGCCGGTGGTAGGCGCGCGCCCGCTCCCGCTCGTCCGGCGTGAACTCTGCGTCGACGGCGCTCATCGAGCTTTGAGGGTACGCCCGTAACCAAGCCGGCGGCTTCGTCGTTTCTTGACCAGAACCGCAAACGAGCTCCCCGTCTTCGGACGGAAGGAGGGGTGAGAATGCTCTTGCTGATTGTGCTGGCTGTTCTGGCGATCATCGCCTTCGGCGTCGGCTTCACCATTCACTGGCTGTTCATCGTCGCCGCAGTGCTCGCGCTGATCTGGCTGATCAGCCTCTTCACCGGCGGCTTCGGCGCCGGCGCGCGACGCTGGTAGCTAGGCCGGTCGCGCTTCGAGAATGAGTCGGGCGGCCCATTGCGGGCCGCCCGTTCCTCTGCGACCGTGAGGGCGTGTCACGGACGGTGATTTTGCTCTGGATTCTCGCCCTGATGGTGCTGGAGATTCAGCACCTGAAGTGGATCTGGTGGGAGTACTGGGACTGCCGCAACTGCTCCGTGAAGCACAAGGACTGCTCGTGCGGCGCGACCCGTGCGTGGGTCATGTTCCTTTAGACAGTTCTTAGGTAGCGCTCACTCCACGCTCACGGACGCGGCGTAGTTTCGCGTCCGCGTGAAGCGGCTTCTCCTCGTCGTCCTCGCGGGCGTCTCCCTACTGGCGCTGCTGCTCGCGTCCGCAGAGATTCCCGGCCATCGCCGCGACGCGGACGCCGCCACACGGGGGATCCACAAGATCCGCCACGTCGTGATCATCATGCAGGAGAACCGCTCGTTCGATAACTACTTCGGCACCTATCCCGGCGCCGACGGCATCCCGGGTCTCGCGGGCAATCCCGGCACGATCCCCTGCAATCCCGACCCGGGCACGCACCTCTGCATCCAGCCGTACCACGACACCCACGATCGCAACGCCGGCGGCCCGCACGACACGGTCGACGCGGTCAAGGACATCGACGGCGGCACGATGGACGGCTTCGAGCGGCAGGCACGGAAGGGACGCTTTCTCGCCTGTCACGACACCGACAACCCCGGCTGCTCGCTGACGCCGAAGGCGCCCGACGTCATGGGCTATCACGACTGGCACGAGATCCCGAACTACTGGGACTACGCGCGCCACTTCGTGCTGCAGGACCACATGTTCGAGGGCGTCAACTCCTGGAGCCTGCCGGCGCACCTCTCCCTCGTCTCCGGCTGGTCGGCGCGCTGCTCCAGGCACGGAGACCCGATGAGCTGCAGGTCCACGCTCACCGCGCCGTTCGGCGCGACCGGCCACGGCAAGAAGCTCGACTATCCGTGGACCGACCTCACGTGGCTCCTGCACCGCTACCACGTCAGCTGGCGCTACTACATCGCGAGCGGCAGCCAGCCCGACTGCGCCGACAACAAGATGTTCTGCCCGCATGTGCCGCAGAGCGCCAAGACGCCGGGGATCTGGAACCCGCTGCCTCGCTTCGACGACGTGTGGGAGGACCACCAACTGGCCGACGTCCAGCCGCTGCACGAGTTCTTCCGCGCCGCGCACCGGGGCACGCTCCCCGCGGTCTCGTGGGTGACGCCCTCCCAGGGCGTGAGCGAGCACCCGCCTGCGCTCATCACGGCCGGCCAGACCTACGTGACGGGCCTGATCAACTCGATCATGAAAGGGCCCGATTGGAAGTCGACCGCGATCTTCCTCGCGTGGGACGACTGGGGCGGCTTCTACGACAACGTCAAGCCGCCGCGAGTCGACAGCGAGGGCTACGGCATCCGCGTCCCGGCGCTCGTGATCAGCCCGTACGCCCGGCGCGGCTACATCGACCACCAGGTGCTCAGCTCCGACGCGTACCTGAAGTTCGTCGAAGACGACTTCCTGCACGGCCACCGGCTCGATCCGCGCACCGACGGCCGGCCCGACTCCCGGCCGGACGTGCGCGAGAACGCCAGGATCCTGGGGAACCTCGGGCACGACTTCGACTTCGACCAGAAGCCGCGGCCGCCGCTCCTGCTGCCGCTGCACCCCCCGTTCAGCTGAACAGCTCAGCTGAGCAGCGAGCTGCTCCAGCGCTCTTCGATGCGCCCGTATTTCCAGACCGCGAGGGCAATCGCCCAGGTGGCGACGAACATGCCGACGATCATGAACCCGACCGTGTTCAGGTCGATGTTCTCGAGATACGACCAGACGGGTCCCGAGAGCCCGAGCTGCGAGGCGACGAGACCGCCGAGCTCGATCGTGCCGATCAGCAGCGCGACGGCGACCGAGAGCCCCGTCACGGTGATGTTGTAGTAGATCTTGCGCACCGGCTGCGAGAACGCCCAGTCGTAGGCGAAGTTCATGAACGAGCCGTCGATCGTGTCGAGCAGCGACATGCCGGCTGCGAAGAGGACCGGCAGGCAGAGAATCGCGTACCACGGGAGGCCCGCGCCGGCAGCTCCGCCCGCGAGCACGAGCAGGCCGACCTCGGTCGCGGTGTCGAAGCCGAGCCCGAACAGAAGGCCGATCGCGTACATCTGCTGCGGCTTGCGCACGGCGCGCGTCAGCCGCCCGAGATAGCGGTTCATCAGCCCGCGGTTGTCGAGCTGGTGCTCGAGCGCCTGCTCGTCGTAGGCGCCTCGGCGCATCTGCCGGAACACCTTGAGGATCCCGAGCAGGACGACGACGTTCAGGATCGCGATCGCGTAGAGGAAGGTGCCGGAGACGAGCGTCCCGATCCAGCCGGTCACTGCGTGGAGCGAGGAGCCCTGGTTCGTGACGGGCCCTGCGAACGAGCGGATGCCGATCGAGAGCAGGAACGAAAGCCCGAACACGATCGACGAGTGGCCGAGCGAGAACCAGAAGCCGACGCTCAGCGGCCGCTTGCCTTCGGCCATCAGCTTCCGCGTCGTGTTGTCGATGGCCGCGATGTGGTCGGCGTCGAATGCGTGGCGCATCCCGAGCGTGTACGCGGTGATCCCGATCCCGACCGAGAACGCGCCCCCGCCGCCGAGGGCGTAGTGGTGCGGCGCGACGACGAAGACCAGGATCCCGAACCCCACCGCATGGAGGATCGCGATCACGGTCGCCATCATCCCGAGCGTGCGGCGCTGGCCCCGGTCGAGCGAGGCCCAGAACCCGCGCCACCTCGGGCTCGACTCGATCGGAACCGCCGCTGCTTCCAAGACCGACCTCCCCTTCCGCTCGCTCGCCAATTGCGAACCATTCGCTGGAAGGAGCGGACCGGTTCGGACATGATCGACCCGTGGTCGACGACGCCGACAATCTACGCAGGCGCGGCCGGCGGCTGACGCCGCAACGGCGGGCGATCTGGGAAGCGCTGCTCGCCGAGCCGCACGGGCATCTGAGCGCAGAGGACGTCGTCGCGCGCGTGCGCGAACGCTCGCCGAGCGTGAACACGTCGACCGTCTATCGAACGCTGGAGATCTTCGTCCACGACGGGCTCCTGCTCAGGACGGACCTGGGCGGCGACCGCGCGTACTACGAGCTCGCCGGCGAGCACCGGCACCACCACGTGATCTGCGAGCGCTGCGGCAAGGTCACGCATGTCCACGACAAGACGCTGGGCGACCTTCGCGCCCGTGTCGAGCAGGACACGGGTTACCGGTTGGGCGAGCGGGAGATCAGCTTCTTCGGGACGTGCCCGTCATGCCTGCGCGCCGGCGACTGAGAGCTTCGCCGCACGCCGCTCGGCAAACGCCGCGAGCCAGATCGAGCCCTCGAAGAGCGCGAGCATCGGCAGGAGCTCGAGCAGCGTTGTCACCGGATCCGGGCCCGGCAGGGCCAGCGCCACGACCGAGACGATCATGTAGCCCTTGCGCCGGTTCCGGCGCAGAGCGGCCGACGAGAGCACGCCGAGGTTGACGAGCGCGAGGACCACGAGCGGAGTCTCGAAGACGCAGACGATCCCGAGCAGCACCGTGACGACGAACGAGTAGTAGCTGCTCGCCCGGATCAGGAGCCTGAAGTGGGTCGTGTCGTAGCCCGTCAGGAAGTGGATGGCGCGCGGCAACAGGATCCCGTAGCCGAACGCCAGGCCGGCCGCCGCCATCACGACGCCGAACGCGGCCAGGAGAAGAATCCGGCGCTCGGCCGCAGGGTCGAGCGCCGGAGCGAGGAACGACCAGAGCTGCCAGAGGATCACCGGCAGCGCGAAGAGGATCCCGGCGTACAGGCTCACCGCGATCGAGACCGAGAACGGCTCGGTCACGCCGAACGCCACGACGTGGCGGTGGCCGGGCGGAAGCGGACGGGCGAGCCAGTCGAGGATCCTGTTGTGGAAGACGAACGCGACGGCCGTCGCGACGCCGACTGCCACGAGCGAGACCATGAGGCGCCGCCGCAGCTCCTCGAGATGCTCGACGAGCTCCGCCTCCTCTTCGTGGTCGAGCCGGCGGGTTCGCATCATCAGTCGGCGTTCTCGTGCTCGGTCTTCTCGGGCAGAGCCGCCGTCTCGTGGCTGATGGACTCCTTGAACTCGCGCATGCCCGAGCCGAGCGAGCGTCCGATCTCCGGCACGCGCTTGGCGCCGAAGAGCAGGAGCGCGATCAGAAGCAGGAGCGCGAGATGGGTCGGGCTGGTCAAGCCGATCATGCGTAGGCCTCCTCAATCGAGATGTCGGTGACGGCCGCGTCCGCAACGGCGACGTTGCGCCGGAGGGGCCGGTCGTCGAGCCAGAGCGTGTACTCGCCGGCGGCCAGGCCGTCGAACACCGCGCCGTAGAGCGGCCGGCCTGCGACCGGCCGCTCGTGGACCTGCTTGTGCGAACGCTCGCCGTCGCGCCCCATGGGGCTGATCTCGATCTCCTTCCCGTGCAGGTCTGCACCGGTGTGGAGGACGAGGGCCCCGACCCCCGGCCCGAGATCGAGCATCACGTGCTCGGGCCGGGGGTCCTTGGAGTGGTGCGGGTTGTGGGTCACGACGATGGCGTGTCGTAGCCGTCGTGCGGCGAGCCGAGGTAGGGGAAGGTGTCCTGGTACCGGTCCGCCGCAGGCGTGATGTACGACGAGACCGCACCGACCGCCGCATCCGGCGTGAAGCTCGGGTCGACGAGCGGAATCGTCGCTCCGGCGATCGCCTTCAGCTCGATCGAGACGACGTCGTCGAAGACGCGCCGCCCGTTCGGGTAGCCGGCGAGATCGCCGCCCACGACGCCGAGCGCGTTCGGGTTCGAGGTGGTCGGCGGGATGGCGACGTTCAGCCGCAGCATGTCCGCAGGCCTCGGCCCGGTGAAGTTCTGGAACCCGCCGACGATGCCACTCGGGATCCCGGTGAGCAGGATCGCGTGCAGGTCGGCCCGGTCCTTGTTGTACGCCGCGAGGTTCGGGAACTCCCCGGGGTACAGGACCGGCAGCAGCCCCGCGAGCTCCGGCTTGTTCACGTACTTCTGGAAGTTCTTGTCGTTGATCGGGTCGACCGCGTTCCAGCGGTCCTTGTCCCCGACCGGGACGACGACCTCGTTGAAGAGCGGGTTGCCGAGCCGCGAGACCTGCGTCCACGGACCGCTCCCCTGCTTGCGCTGCTGCTCCTGCACGACCACGCGACGCCGGCTCGCGCCGGCCCAGATGCCGAGGACCGCGGTCGCCTTCGACGGATCCTTGGGGACGTTGCCGTGACTCGTCAGCCTGGAGATCGGGACCTTGATCGCGATCGTGTGGATGTTCATGTTCTTCAGCGGGTCGACGCTCGTCCCCGTCGGCGACGGGATCAGGTGGAGGGTGTTGAGCTCCCGGATGTCGCCGAGGTCGAAGATCGCGCCGAGGTCGACGAAGAAGCCGTCCTGACGCTGGCCGGCGAACACGGTCTCCCCCGTCGGCAGCTGATGAACGGCCGCCGCCGCGAGATCGTCGTAGTTCGGCGTCGAGCGCGGACCGATGTTGCACGGAGGACAGGCGAGGTTCTTGCCGAGCACCTTGCCGCCGCCGTCGTGCGAGTGGTCCTGCATGTTCCCCGCGCTCGGCGAGCTGATCCGAGAGACGGAGTAGAGCTGCCGCTTGTTCCAGTTCGGGTCGGCGAGCGACCCGATCGGCCCCGTGTTGTAGAGGAACGTGTCCGGGTTCTGGTAGGTCGTGTTGAACTGGAACTGGTACGTGATGTCCGGCAGCGCGTCGCCGTTGTTGTCGATGAAGATCGAGTAGAGGACGTCGTCACCGAACTCGAAGAAGTTCGGGCCGCCCGGAGGTGCCTGGAGCGGCACGTAGTTGGTGATGATCGTGACCGTCGTCGGGTCGTCCGGGCTGACGAACGCGTAGGTGTCGGCGCTGTCGGCGGCCGGGTCCTGGCTGATGCCCGGAGCTTCGCGATGGGAGGACATCTAGATCGCTCCCTTCCTGCCCGCAGCGCGCAGCAGGCGCTGCACGAGGGCACGGTCGCGATAGGTGTGCTCGGCGGTGCCGGAGGCGACAGTGACCTCGCCGCGTGCGGCGTCGCGGACGTACGCGACGACCGGCTCCTCCGGAACGTCGGCGGTCGGATGGGTGCGCTGAGCACCTTCCTCACCGACCGCAGCCCGCGCGATCGACGGCGCTCCGGCTAGAGCCGCAGCGCCGGCGGCCCCGCCGGCGATCTTCATGAATGAGCGCCTGCTCAGGCGTTCCATTGCCCTCTCCTTCCCGGCGGTTTCCGGCCGCCGTGTGTAATGCGGTCGGCGCTGATTCGCTCGAACGGGTGAACCGGTTCGATCGACTTGAACCGCCGACGGTCGGCGCGCGAATATCGGACGCAATGAACAGGCAGCTCGCCCACCTCTCCGACGAAGCGCTCGTGGCCCTGGCGGCCCGGTCGGAGCAGACCGCGCTCGCCGAGCTCTACGACCGCTACGGCCGCACCGCGTACGGGCTCGCGCTGCGCGTCCTGCGCGACCAGGCGCTCGCCGAGGACGCGGTGCAGGAAGCGTTCCTCACCATCTGGCGAACGGCGTCGAGGTTCATGCCGGAGAAGGGCAGGGCCAGCACGTGGATCCTCACGCTCGTGCACCGGCGCGCAGTCGACGCCGTCCGTCACGAGCAGCGCCGGCGGGCCGATTCGCTCGAGCTCGCAGCCGAGCCGTCCGTCGAGGGCGTCGAGGAGGACGCGTGGCTTCGCCTGCAGCGCGAGCGCGTCCAGACAGCGTTGCGCCATCTCCCCGACGCGCAACGCGAAGCGCTCGAGCTCGCGTACTACGGAGGGTTCAGCCAGTCGGAGCTCGCGGAAAGGCTCGGCCAGCCGCTGGGTACCATCAAAAGCCGGATGTTCACGGGGCTCTCGCGTCTGCGCGAGGAGCTGGGAGAGCCGGGGACGGAGATTTCATGGACTACCACGACCTGACCGCCGCCTACGCGCTGGACGCGCTCGCGCCCGACGAGGTCGAGGCGTACGAGCGGCACCTGAGCCAGTGCGAGCAGTGCCGCGAGCAGCTCGCCGAGCTCAGCGAGACGGCGTCGGCGCTCGCGTTCAGCACGGTCGCGCCTGCGCCGCCTCCCCGGCTGCGGACCGCGATTCTCGAGCAGGCGGCCGCGGAGCGGACGAACGTCCTCCCGTTCCTGCAGCGCCGGTGGGTCGCGCGCGGGCATGGCGATCGCGGCAGCCGCGGCGGCCTGTGTCGTGGTGGGCCTCGCGGTGGCGCTGAGCCAGTCGAATCACACGCGTTCGCTGAGCGTCTCGGTGGGCCCGAACCGCACGGCGACCATTCAGGTCTCGGGCTTGTCGACGGCTCCGAGCGGCAAGACCTACGAGGCCTGGATCATCCCGGCGGGCAGCGCTCCTCGACCCGCGGGACTCTTCCGAGGCGGCACAGACTCGACCTTGCACCTCCAGGGCACGGTGCCGCCGAACGCGACCGTCGCCGTGACCCGCGAGCGCGCGGGCGGTTCGAGCGCTCCGACGATGACGCCGATCCTCAGCGCGCGCACCTAGCGCGTCACCCGCTGAGCCACTCCACCGCCTCGTCTAGCTGAGCAAGCGAGAACGTCCGGGTCTCGCCGGGTGTCATCCAGCCGAACAGGTGCGTGAGGTGGGTCATCCACTCGATGTCCGTGACGAGCGCGATCCGTTTCCAGGCGCGGAGGTGCTCGATGCCGACCTTCAGGTCCTGCCAGACCGCTCCGCCGGTCATGCCGTCGAAGTCGCGCATGACGATGAGGAAGCGGACGTCCCCGGTCTTCGCGGCCTCTTCGAGGGCGGGCAGGATGACGTCGCGATAGTCCTCGGCGGCGATCTTTCCGCTCGCCTCGAATCCGATCACGCCTTGCGGTAGTCCCTCCAACTTCTCGATCACAGCGGCCTCCTTGGGTCGGTTCAGGCGGATGCGTTGCCGGCCCGCGCTCGGATCACGCAGCGAAAGCCGATGTGGCAGGTCGACGTATCGATGGTCTCGCTCTGGCGCGCCGCCGGGCGGTAGCGCAGGCAGTAGTTCGGCGCACAGAGATGCGAGCCGCCCTTGATCACCTTGCGCGGGTAGCGCTCCTCCCCGGCCCCGGCGAGCGGAGCCTGTGGCGCGCAGCACGGCCGGCCGTTCGCGTGCGGCTGCGCGAAGTCGTCGACCGTCCACTCCCAGACGTTGCCGGCCATGTCGTAGAGGCCGAAGCCGTTGGCCGGGAACCGCTCGACCGGTGAGGTGCCCTCGTAGCCGTCGGTGAGGAGGTTCTGCCACGGGAACTCGCCCTGCCACGTGTTGGCCATCATCCGGCCGTTCGGGGCGAACTCCTCGCCCCAAATGTAGGTCGCGCCGTCGAGGCCGCCACGGGCCGCGTACTCCCACTCGGCCTCGGTCGGCAGCGACTTCCCCGCCCACTCGGCGTACGCGGTCACATCCGAATACGCGACGTGCGTCACCGGATGCAGCTCGCGGCCACCGGCGTTGCTGCCGGGCCCCTCGGGATGCCGCCAGTCGGCTCCCGGCATCCAGCCCCACCAGTTGCGGTAGTCGCGCAGGTCGACCGGCCCGGTCGACTTGCGGAAGACGAGCGAGCCCGGCACGAGCAGCTCCGGAGGCGCGTCGGGGTAATCCTCCGCCACGGGCGCCTGCTCGGCCCACGTCACGTGCCCGGTCTCCTTCACGAAGCGCCGGAACTCGGCCACGGTGACGGGGTGCCGGTCGATCGCGAAGCCGTCGACAGTGACCTCGCGCACGGGACGCTCCTCGGGATAGAAGCGATCGCAACCCATCCGGAACGTCCCGCCGGGCAGCTCGACCATGTTCTTCATCGCTCGATCAATCGCGGGCGAACGCCATCTTCGCCTCGGCGGCGAGATCGACGAACGGCTCGCCACTCACATCGATCACCGCCTTGTGGATCGTGCCGCCGACGAACGCCCACGGAGCGTCGCCGGGGTAGTCGTCCGTGATCGGCTCGCCGCCGTCCTTACCGACGTTGAGGCCCTCGCCGCAGAGCGAGAAGTAGCCCGGCTGCGTCTTGATCCGGCCTTCGCCGACCGCCTCGTCACGGATGTGGAGGGTGAGCGTGCCCTCCGCGGGCATCGTCTCGCCTTCCCTCTCGAACGACGCCGAGAGGACGACATGGCCGAGCGGGACGGGCTCGGTGGACTCGACCACCTGCTCCGCGATCCCCACGAAGTTGTTGACGTACTTGAGCTTTCCGTCCTTGAGATAGAGGGAGTGGCCACCGAACCGGGCGCCCTGGGAGAACAGCACACCGCCTGCCTCCTCTGTGTCGATCGTCACCTCGACTGCGACCGTGAACGAGCGGTTGCGGAGGTTCGGCGCGACCGACTCCGGGATCTCGGAGCCGCCTGGGTAGTAGGTGTAGCGCGTCCGAGCCTTCGCCAGCTGCGGCCGTTCGGTGCCCAGGATCTCGACCGCGTTGCGCGACTCGAGCGGGAACGCGTTGTAGCGTCCGGCCTCCGCCCACCAGAGGTTGACGAGCTCCTGCAGCCTCTCGGGATGCTCGGCCGCGAGATCGTGGCACTCGCTCGGGTCGTTCTCGGTGTCGAAGAGCTCCCAGCGCTGCGTTGCGAAGTTCGGCCAGCTCTGCGGCGCGGCCGGAGAGACCGCCGCCGCCTTCCAGCCCTGGTGCCAGATGGCGCGGGTGCCGAGCATTGAGAAGAACTGCGTCTGCTTCCCGGTCTTCGCCTCCGAATCAGAGAACGTCGCGGCGAAGCTCACGCCCTCGATCTCGTGTTGGGTGTAGCCCTTCACGACCTCGGGCGGCTCGATGCCGAGGCACTCGTACACGGTCGGGACGATGTCGATCGCGTGCACGTACTGGCGCCGCGAACCGGACCCGGCGATCTGCTTGGGCCAGGAAACGATCATCGGGTCCACGGTCCCACCCTCCCAGTTCGAGTAGCGCTTCCAGAGCTTGAACGGCGTGTTGAAGGCGAAGGCCCAGCCGGTCGGGTAGTGGTTGTAGGTCTTCGGGCTGCCGAGCTCGTCGATGAACGGCAGGTTCTCCTCGATCTTGTCGGGGAGCCCGTTGAAGATCTTGTTCTCGTTGACCGAGCCGTTCGGTCCACCTTCGCCAGAGGCTCCGTTGTCCGAGACGAGGACGATGAGCGTGTTGTCGAGCTGCCCGGTCTCCTCGAGGTGGTCGAGCAGCCGGCCGATCTGGTGGTCGGCGTGGCTGAGGAAGCCTGCGTACACCTCCGCCATCCGGCAGAACAGGCGCTTTTCGTCCTCGGACAGCGAGTCCCACGGGCGGACGGTGTCGAGCTCCGGCCACTCGCTGCCGTCCTCGCTCTTCTCGCCGCTGTACGGGTTGATCGGCGACAGCTCGGCCTGGTCGGTGACGATCCCCATCTGCTTCTGCCGCTCGAAGACGGTCTCCCGATACGCCTCGTATCCGGCGTCGAACTTGCCCTTGTACTTGTCCGCCCACTCCCGGGGCACGTGATGCGGCGCGTGCGCGGCGCCCGGGCAGTAGTAGAGGAAGAACGGCTTGTCGGGCGCGATCGCCTTGGCATCCCGGATGAACGAGAGCGCCTTGTCGGTGATGTCGACGCCGAAGTGGTAGCCCTCCTCGGGCGAGCAGGGCTGCTCGACCGGGTGGTTGTCGTAGCAGAGGTCGGGATACCACTGGTTCGTCTCGGCGCCGAGGAAGCCGTAGAAGCGCTCGAAGCCGCGGCCGAGCGGCCACTGCGTCTTGCGCGACGCGAGGTTCATCTCGTCCGACGCCGTCAGATGCCATTTGCCGACCGCATAGGTGTTCCAGCCCCGCTCGCCGAGGACTTCGGCGAGGGTCGCCGCACTCGTGCGGGATGTGTCCGTTCTGGTTCGGGAATCCGGCCGACGGCCTCGGTGATGCAGGCCATCCCGTTCGTCGTGTGGTTACGGCCCGTGAGCAGGCAGGCGCGCGTCGGCGAGCAGAGAGCCGTGGTGTGGAAGTTCGTGTACGAAAGGCCGCGCTCGGCGATCCGATTGATGTTCGGCGTCTCGATCAGCCCGCCGAAGGGCTCCATCGCCGAGTAGCCGACGTCGTCGAGGACGATGTAGAGGACGTTCGGAGCGCCCTCGGGCGCGATCGGCTGGGTGTACGGCTCCCAGTCCGGGACCGAGTCCCGGATATCGACGTTGATCACGCCCTTGAACGGCTTGGCCACTGCTTCCTCCTACTCGACGGGTGAACTGACGCTAGAGCCCTTCTTGCACGGTGATCCGGCCTTCGTCTGCGGCCTTCTTCAGGGTGGCGTAGTCGCGCTCGTTCTGGTCGGCGTACGCGACCGCGAACTCGGCGAGCGCGCGATCGAACGTGTCGCCCTTGCCGAGGTACGACGCGATGGCGATCCGGTCGCCCGAGCGCGCGTGCGCGCGCGCGAGCAGGGAGCCGCAGACCTCGCCGTACATCTCGAGGCCTTTCGGCAGGATCGTGTCGAGGTCGACCGACGTCTTCCAGTCCCAGAGCTGGCGGACGAAGAAGTCGCGCGGCGCGCCGTCGAGGGTCTCGGGCGAATGCAGCCAGCCGAGGAAGATGTCGCTCGACGCCTGCATCAGCCTTTGGCCGACGACCACGCGCTGACCGTGGTTCGCGTACTCGCTCTTGCCGAGGTACGGCTCGAGCACCGACGCCTGTGCCTCCTTCATCTGCAGGAAGAGCGGATCGTCGCCGTCGCGGCCGAGCAGGAGCAGGATCCAGCACCTCGTCCCGACGCTGCCCACGCCGACGACCTTGCGCGCCAGATCGACCATCCGGAACTCCTCGAGCAGGTGGCGGCGATCCTGCTGCAGCGTCTTGCGGTACTCGCGGAAGAGCTGGTGGATGACGCCCTCGAGACGCCCGAAGTCGATGCCTGCCTCCTGGGCCAGGTCCGCAGCCGGCACGATCAGCGGCGGATCGGAGACGATGCGCGGCTCGCCGTCGACCAGCTGCGTCAGCTTCGCGAAGGCCTTCAGGCTGTCCTTCGTCCGCGCCTTCGCCGCTGCCTTCGCGACACCGGCTGCTTGACGCTTTGCCTGCTGGTCCTGCAGGTTCCGCTGGATGTCCTCGACATCGAGGCGCGCGTACCAGACGTCGAGGTTGGACGCCTCGGCGAGATCCCGCATCGAGGTGCGATACGAACGGACGGCGGAAGAGCACGGCCGCCTGCCGCTCGGCGTCGGTGAAGTCGCGGTCGCGACCCGCGATCTCGAAGCTCGCCACGAGCCGCTTCACGTCCCACTCGAACGGGCCGGGGAGCGTCTCGTCGAAGTCGTTGAGATCGAGGACGAGCGTGCGCTCGGGCGACGCGAAGCCGCCGACGTTCGAAAGGTGCGCGTCTCCGCAGAGCTGCGCCCGGAGCCCCGCGCGCGGCGACGAAGAGAGATCGTGGGCCATCAGCGCGGCAGCGCCGCGGTAGAAGGTGAAGGGCGAAACGAGCATCCGTCCGTAGCGGACGGGAACGAGCTCCGGGACACGCGACTCCGCC
The DNA here is from genome assembly GCA_963794255.1 of uncultured Actinomycetes bacterium. Lineage (GTDB taxonomy): Bacteria > Actinomycetota > Thermoleophilia > Gaiellales > Gaiellaceae > Palsa-739. The sequence continues at coordinate 740,994 of CAWCDC010000010.1, forward strand.
TGTGCCTCGAGGATTGCGACAGGGTCACGGTCAGGGTGGAGCTCGAAGCCGGCGTGGCTCGAACGCGGGCACTCCTCCCGCGCTGCCCGGCCGCGTGCGGCCCGCTCCTCGACCGTGAAGTGCGGTACTGCGCTCGCGATTCCGGGCGCTGCCGGCTCGCTCTTCTTCTCGACAGTGGTCATCTTCCTGTCCTCCTCAGTGTGCGAACCCCGTGGCGGTTGTGGCGTCGTGGGTGGGCGCCGGCTGCTTCTCGAGCCGGGCCAGCTGGCGCTTCACATCCGCGAGCAGCATGTCGGCCATGTCGTGGGTGAAGCCTCGCCGCACGACGACGCGTAGCGCCGCGAGGTCGGTGCGGTTCTCGGGGAACGTGTAGGCGGGGACCTGCCAGCCGCGCTCCCGGAGCGCGAGCGAGAGGTCGAAGACGGTGTAGTTCTCGATCTCCGGCTTCAGCGCCATCGCGAACACCGGCAGCTCGTCTCCTCGAGTCAGGAGGTCGAAGGGGCCGAGCTCGTCGAGCCGGGCGGACAGCCCTGTCGCCACGTCGCGCGCGTACTGCTGCACTCGCCGGTAGCCCTCGAAGCCAAGCCGCATGAAGTTGTAGTACTGCGCGACCACCTGGGCGCCGGGACGCGAGAAGTTGAGGGCGAAGGTCGGCATCGTGTCGCCGAGGTAGTTGACCCGGAAGATGAGCTCGTCCGGCAGCGCCTCGACGTCGCGCCAGACGATCCAGCCGACACCCGGATAGACGAGTCCGTACTTGTGGCCGGACGTGTTGATCGAAGCCACCCGTGGCAGGCGGAAGTCCCAGACGAGGTCCTGGTCGATGAACGGCGCGACCATCCCGCCCGAGGCGCCGTCGACGTGAACCGGCACGTCGATCCCGCTCTCCTGCTCGAACGCGTCGAGCGCCGCGCAGATCTCGGCAACCGGCTCGTACGAGCCGTCGAAGGTCGAACCCAGCACGGCGCAGACGCCGATCGTGTTCTCGTCGCAGCGCTTGACGGCTTCTTCGGGCGAGAGGTGGTACCGGTCGCCCTCCATCGGCACGAGGCGCATCTCGACTTCCCAGTAGTTGGCGAACTTCTCCCAGCAGACCTGGACGTTCGTGCCCATCACGATGTTCGGCTTGTCGGCGGGCATCCCGTCGGCCAGCCGCCGCTTCTGCCAGCGGCGCTTGAGCGCCATCGCGGCCAGCATCACCGCCTCGCTCGAGCCGGTCGTCGAGCAGCCAGTCGCCTCCTCCGACTCGGGCGCGTGCCACAGGTTGGCGAGGATGTTGACGCAGCGCGCCTCGACCGCCGCAGTCTGGGGGTACTCGTCCTTGTCGATCATGTTCTTGTCGAGGCACTCGGCCATGAGGCGCTCGGCCTGCGGCTCCATCCAGGTCGTCACGAAGGTCGCGACGTTGAGGCTGGCGCTGCCGTCGAGCAGCAGCTCGTCGTGGATGATCTGGTACGCGGCATCCGGCGGCATCTCGCCGTCGGCCAGCTCGTAGCGCGGGACGGGTTGCGTCTCGAGGTCGTACAGCGGCCCGACGGGGAGCCTGTCGGGGTGCTCGCGGGACTTGCTCGAGTGCTTGACCGTCGTCATCTGGGCTGCCTCCTCGCGGGTTTGTGCCTGAACGTTCGCAGCCGGACGCGGGGAAATCGTCGTCTGTTCAGGGTGATTTGGCCTCGTTTCGAGTGCTGCTAGGTTCGGCGCGGGATGCGGATTGCGATCGGAGTCTTCGACGGCGCGGAGGAGCTCGACTTCGTCGGGCCGTGGGAGGTGTTGACGATGTGGCGCGACATTTCCCCCGACGACGAGGTCGAGGTGATGCTCGTCGGCGAGACCACCGAGGTCGTCACGTGCGCCAAAGGCATGCGCGTCCTGCCCGACACGAGCTGGGACGAGGTCGGCGAAGTCGACGTCCTCATCTACCCCGGCGGCCGGGGCACGCGCGCGCAGCTGGGCGACGAGACGATCCGGACGCGAATGCGCGCGCTGAAGCAGAGGGGGACGTTGCTGGCCAGTGTCTGCACCGGCTCGCTCGTCTACGCCGACGCAGGCCTGCTCGACGGGCTGCCTGCGACGACGTACTGGAGTGCGTTCGACACGCTGCTGAGCCTCGGGCGTGACATCGAGCCTCAGCCGGACAAACGCTTCGTCGACACGGGAGACGTCATCACCGCCGCCGGAGTGTCAGCGGGAATCGACATGGCCCTGCACCTGGTGGGCCGGCTCGGCACGCCCGACAAGGCACGCGAAGTGCGCCGCGCCATCCAGTACGACCCTGAGCCGCCCTACTAGCGCTGCCGGGTGGCAGCCGGTCCCACCGCAGCCCGGTAGCCTGAGCTCCAGCCAGGCCCCCATCGACTAGCGGTCCAGGTCGCGGCCCTTTCAAGGCTGAAGCACGGGTTCGAATCCCGTTGGGGGTACCTCGTCCGACTAGGCTGGGCCTCGTGGCGAAGATCGAGAAATCCGAGCAAGAGTGGCGCGAAGAGCTGACGCCCGAGCAGTACCGCGTGCTGCGCGAGAAGGGAACCGAGGCGCCGTTCAGCGGCGAGTACGACCACGTCTTCGAGCCGGGCTCTTACCGTTGCGCGGGCTGCGGCGCCGAGCTGTTCGAGTCGGACGCGAAGTACGACTCGGGCTGCGGCTGGCCCGCCTTCTACGCGCCGTCGGGCGAGGACGCCGTGGAGGAGGAGTCCGACGCGAGCTACGGGATGGTGCGCACCGAGGTGCTCTGCGCGAGCTGCGGCGGCCACCTCGGCCACGTCTTCCCCGACGGCCCGCAACCGACCGGGCTCCGCTACTGCATCAACTCCGCCGCGCTGAAGCTCGACGAGAAATAGCGGTACCGTTTTCCCGCACGGGCGGTTAGCTCAGCTGGGAGAGCAACGGCTTTACACGCCGTAGGTCGCAGGTTCGAGCCCTGCACCGCCCACTTTGGCGCGAGAATCACGGCCGTGAGCGAAGCCGAGAAGCTCGAGCACGACGTCGGCGAGGAGCTGGAGAAGGGGCTCCACCTCCATCACCATCTGGGCGCGCGGCGCGAGCGCGCGATGTTCGCGACGCTCGGCTTCACGCTCGCGCTCGCGGTCACCCGCGGAGTGACGACGGTGCTGCACCAGCGCGGCGCGGGCCCGAACGGCGGAATCATCGTGGGCGGCGTCCACATCCACCATTTCGTCTTCGGCATGGTCGGCCTGCTGCTGCTCTCCTACGTCTGGCTGCTCCTGTTCGGCGCCGAGGACACGCCGCCGCGGCACTGGTTCCGCCTCACCGCGTTCGGGTACGGGGTCTGCTCGGCGCTGATCCTCGACGAGTTCGCCCTCTGGCTCAACCTGCGCGACGTCTACTGGCAGCGGCAGGGGCGGGAGAGCGTCGAGGCGCTCGCGATCTTCGGCGGCGTCTTCCTCTGGGGAGTGCTCATCTGGCCGTTCGCGCGCGCCGTCTGGCGCCACGTGCGCGGGCATCCGGCACCGCGCTCGACCGTGCGAGACTGAGCGGGTGGAAGCCGCGCAGGTGAGCCTTCTCCGCTGGCTGCGCCGGCAGCTGCGGCAGCCGATTCCGATGCGGGAACACCTCGAGGCGGCCGTCGAGAACGACGACGTCGCCGAGGCGCGCCGCTTGCTCGCGGGCTTCGAGTTCAGCGACGAGCAGCGGCGGAACGTGGAGCAGCTGCTCGACGCCTGGGAACGCCAGGCGTCCTAGTAGAACCCTTCGCGGCGGCGGTACCGCTCGCCGCGGGCGTCCTCGTAGGAGTCGACGTCGAGCTCCGGATCGGCGGTCGAACGCAGGATCTCACCCGAGCTCGGCAGCTCCGACCGGTCGATGTGCCGCTCGGAGTTCCAGAGCTCCGAGCGCAGCAGCGCCTTCGGACACTGCGTGTACGCCTCCTCGACCTCCACCAGGATCCCGAGCCGCGGCGCCTTGCCTTCAATCGTGCTCGGAGCGAGAACCTCTGGGTCGTCGACGATCCGCGCGCGCCCGTTGACGCGGAACGTGTCGTTGACGCCCGGGATCAGGAAGAGCAGCGCGATCCGGTCGTCTTCGAGCAGGTTTGTCAGCGTGTCGGCGAGCTTGTTCCCGGGCCGGTCGGGCAAGAGCAGCGTCCGTTCGTCGAGGATCCGGACGAAGCCTGCCGGGTCGCCGCGCGGTGAGACGTCGAGCCCGCCGTCGGGCCGTCCGGTCGCGACAACGAGGAACGGCGACCGCTCGACGAACTGGCGCGTCAAGGGGTTGAGCCGGTCGGCGATCTTGTTGCGAACGAGCTCGGCCGGCTCGCCGAGCACCTCGCGAAGCTCGGCCTCGTTCACGACGCGAACCTCGGCGCCCGCTTCTCGCGGATCGCGGCGACGCCCTCGCGCACGTCCGGCCCGGTCAGGTCCAGGAACTCGAGCTCGAGGGAGGCGTCGAAGATGGGCCCGGCCCTGAGCAGCCACTCGTTGAGAGCCGTCTTCGTGTGCGAGATCGCCGACCGTGAGCCCGTCGCGAGCCGCTGCGCGATCTCGAGCGCGCGCGCCTCGAGCTCGTCCTCGGGCACGCAGAGCGAGACAAGGCCGATCCGTTCTGCCTCGACCCCGTCGACGGGCTCGCACAGGAGCAGGAGGTACTTCGCCTTGGCCATGCCACACAGCAGCGGCCAGACGATCGCCGCGTGGTCGCCGGCGGCGACCCCGAGCTTCGTGTGGCCGTCGACGATGCGCGCGTTCGGGCTGGCGAGCGAGACGTCGGCGAGGAGGCCGACCACGAGGCCCGCGCCGACGGCCGGGCCGGTGATCGCCGAGACGATCGGCGTCGGACACCGGAGCATGTTGTAGACGAGGTCGCGCGCCTCGTGGAAGACGCGGAGCCGCGTGTCGGCGTCGTCGGCGATTGCGAGCACGAGGTCGAGGTCGCCGCCGGAGCTGAACGCGCCGTCGGCGCCGCGCACCAGCACCGCGCGGGTCTCTTCGTCCTGCCCGATCGCCTGCCACACACGCGCGAGCTCGCCGTGCTGCGCCTCGTTGACGGCGTTGAGCCGCCCGGGCGCGCGAAGCGTCAGCCGCAGGATCCCTTCCTCGGGCCGGTCGAGATCGAGCGAGGGAAACTCCGTCTCGTACGGATACGACGCCACGCGCAGATCCTACGGCGCGGCGCTACGCTCGCCCCCGAACGCCGCGGGCCGGTAGCTCAGTTGGTAGAGCAGCGGACTTTTAATCCGAAGGTCGCAGGTTCGATCCCTGCCCGGCCCATCCCTACGTCGTGAGCTCGTAGCCGACCTCGATCGGCACGCCGTGTCGGAGCGTGTCGAGGGTGACGCACAACTTTTCGCCGCCGAGACGAAGACGTTCGAGGAGACGAGGCGGCGTGTCGGGTGCCGCCCGCAGGCGCACGTCCATCCGGAGCGCCTCGAAGCCGACGCGCACCTCGGGGTCGATGTTCAGCGTCCCGCGGACGTCGACCCGGCCGGTGACCTCGACCTCGAGCTCCTCGAGCTCGATCCGGAGGGCGGCCGCCATCATCCGCAGCAGACCTTCCTCACAGAGGGCGAGCGAGGCGCAGAGCATCTCAGCCGGATTCGGAGCGTCATGCAAGCCGCCGACCGCCTCGTCGAGGCCGAGCTCCCAGACGACGCCGTACGGCGAATCGGGGCGAGCCAGATTCTCGGGCACGGCCGCCGTGTGTGAGGGCTCGCCGTCGTTGACCGGACGAGTCCGAACGCGCTTGACGATCAGGGCCGCCTCGGGTTGACGGCGGTAGAGCGCGCGGAGGTGCTCCTGTCTCTGGCGAAGCGGCGTTGTCGTCTCGTGCACTGTCCCACCTCCGTTGCTGTTAAACGAACGATCGTACAAGACTGTACGGTCGTGCGTCTAAGCTGTCAAGCGATGGCGGACGGGCGCACATCGCCGCGAGCCCGGCGCGCGCCGGGGGAGCGCTCACGCGCCCGGATCCTTGCGCAGGCCGCCCGGCTCGCAACGATCGAAGGTCTCGAGGGACTCTCGATCGGCCGCCTGGCCGAGGCCGCGGGGATGCCGAAGAGCAGCGTCTACGTCCTCTTCGGGTCCAAGGAAGAGCTTCAGCTCGCCACGATCGACGCCGCCCGCGCGAGCTTTCTCTCCGAGGTCGTCATTCCCGCGCTCGCCGAGGGCCAAGCCGGCCTCACCCAGCTGCGGGCACTTTGCGAGGGCTACCTGTCCTACATCGAGCGCCGCGTGTTTCCGGGCGGGTGCTTCTTCGTCGCCGCCTCGGCCGAGATCGGAGCCCGGCCCGGCCGGATTCACGATCGCGTCGCCGAGTATCAGCAAGAGTGGCGTGACCTCCTCTTCGTCCAGGCGCAGGCTGCCCGGGAGGCAGGCGAGCTACCGGCCGAGAGCGATGCCGCCCAACTCGCGTTCGAGCTCGGCGTGATCCTCGCCGGCGCGAACATCATCGCCGTCCTCCACGACGACGACGCCGCGATCGACCGGGCACGCACCGCGATCGACAGCCGACTCGACGCCGGGTAGCCGCCTCTACACGCCGTCCCTCGATCGAGTCACTACCTAGGGCGCATCCAGGCTGGACGTACATGCGGTGCGGCGCCTCCCGAGGTCGGCGAGGCTCTGCCTGGATGAGCGAATGGAGGGAGCAGCGGGTTCGGGAGCAACTGCGCGTCGTCGCGTGCGTCGAGTGCGGCAGCTGGAGCGACGCCGACTGGCGCGGCTGGGGCGCGTACCGGGTCGACGATCCTGAGCTCGACGAGCCGCCGGCGCTCGGGTTCTACTGCCCGGCCTGCGCCGAAGCCGAGTTCGGCCCCGACACCTAGCCGTTACGATCGCCGCGTGCCGTTCGTGGTGCGCATCCTCGTTGCCTGGGCCATCGACGCCGCGGCGCTCGCTCTCGCGGCGTGGATCTTCAGCGGTATCTCGGTCGGCGGCTCTGCCGGGACGCTGATCTTCGCCGCGCTCGTGTATGGCATTCTCGCGACGTTCGTCAAGCCGCTGCTCAAGCTGCTCACGCTCCCGCTCGCGATCTTCACACTCGGGATTGCCTGGTTCTTCGTGGCGATGTTCATCCTCTGGCTGACCGACCTGATCGTCAGCGGCATGCACATCAACGGCTTCTGGGATCTGGTGGGCGGGACGATCGTCGTCTGGGCGGTCGGCGTGATGGCCGATTTCTGGCTGTTCCCGAAGCGGCGTCCGCGGAGCGACTGACCCGCGCACCGCCGCGTTTCGGACGCGGCTGAGCGGAAACGAGCGCCGGAGCATGCGGTCGGCTCCGGTGGTGTGCGTGCGGGACGCTACGCCGCTCGGGCCGACCGCGGCCACGGCCCGAGTCTAGGCTCCTGCGATGCGGCTCTTCCTCGTCGCGCGGCACGGTCAGTCGCTCTTCAACGTCGACGAGCTCGTCAACGGCGACCCGACGCTCGACCGCGGCCTTTCCGACCAGGGAATCGAGGAGGCGGAGCGTCTGGCGGGACAGCTCGCGGCACTGCCGCTCGAGCTCGTTGCGGTGTCGCCGTTTCCGCGCGCCGTCCAGACCGCCAACATCGCCCTCGACGGCCGCGAGGTCCCGCACCTCGTCGACGACGAGCTCGGCGACGTCCGCATCGGCGAGCTCGAGGGCGAGTCTCTCGACGCATATCGGGAAGCGCCGGCGCACTCGAACCGGAAGGAGCGTTTCCCCGGCGGCGAGAGCCTCGACGAGGCGGCGCTTCGCTACGCGGGTGCGTTCGAGCGGCTGCTCGCGCGCGACGAGCGGGTGATCCTCGTCGTCTGTCACGAGATCCCCGTCCGCTATCTCGTGAACGCGGCCGCGGGGAGCGCCGAGCTGAACGGCCCTTTCAAGTACGTCGCCAACGCGGATCCGTACCTCTTCGACGAGGCGTCGCTGCACCGCGCTGTCCAGCGCATCCGTGAGCTCGCGGGTTAGCGTCACGTCATGACCGCCGCCGACACGCTCGCGCTGCTCGACTGGAAGCGGCGCGTCTTCGCCCTCTACGCGGCCGTTCGCTCGCTGCCCGGGGAATCCGGGTGGGAGCTCTGGCGCGATACCCGAGAGGAGTTGTTCCGCTCGCATCCTCAATCGCCGCTGCCGGCCGACCGCCGCGCGTCGGCCCGGCTCGAGTACTGGCCGTACGATCCGCAGGCGCGCGTGTCGGCCGAGCTCGAGGACATCGAGTCTCCGCCCGAGCCGATCGAGTCGAGCGGGACGGAGCCGATCATGTTCCGGCCGTTCGCCCGCGCGAGCTTCGAGCTGCGCGGCGAGCCGCTGACGCTCGAGGTGTCGTGGCTGGCGGCCTACGGGGGCGGCGCCTTTCTCTCCTTCCGCGACGCGACGAGCGGGAAGGAGAGCTACGGCGGCGGCCGCTACCTGCTCGACACGGTGAAGGGCGCCGATCTCGGGGAGGAGGACGGGAAGCTCGTGCTCGACTTCAACTTCGCCTACAACCCGTCCTGCTCGTACGACCCGGGCTGGGTCTGTCCGCTCGCGCCGCCGGCGAACCGGCTGGCCGTCGCAGTCGAAGCCGGCGAGCTGCACGAAGCATGAGCGATCTCGACGACCTCCGGCGCGAGATCTCGGATCTCGACCGGCAGCTGCTCGTGCTCCTGAACCGGCGGCTCGAGCTCGTCGCGGCAGTGCGCGACTACAAGGACTCGGCCGGCGAGCGGTGGATCGATCCCGAGCGCGAGGCCGAGCTCATCCAGGCGCTCGTCGAAGAGAACCCGGGTCCGCTGTCCGAACGGGGCGTCCGCTCGATCTTCGCGGCGGTGCTCGACGTGCTCAAGCAGGAGGTCGCGGCCAAGCGAGCCTCTCGTCCCACCGCGACACCGGGCACGTGGACAAGGCGGCTGGAGCCGATCGAGCGTGTCGCCGTCGTGGGCACCGGTCTCGTGGGGACCTCCGTCGCCCTCGCGGCTCGCCGCGCCGGCACAGGTGGGGTTCGTGGCTTCGATGCGGACCGCCGCGTCCTCGACGGAGCCGCGGCTCGGCGCGCCGTCGAGCCGGCGCCGTCACTCCGCGAGGCGGTCGCCGACGCGGAGCTCGTTGTCGTCGCCGTCCCCGTTGGAGCGGCGCCCGCGGTCGTCGAGGAGGTTCTGGCCGCGGTGGGCGAAACCGTGGTCGTCACCGACGTTGCGTCGACGAAGCGCGCGCTGGCCTCGATTGCGGATCCGCGCTTCGTGCCGGGTCATCCCGTCGCGGGCGGCGTCACGGGCGGGCCGGACCGCGCCGCCGCCGACCTCTTCGAGGCAGCGACCTGGTTCCTGACTCCGACCGAAACCTCGGCGCCCGAGAGCGTCGCGCTCGTAGAGCGGTTCGTTGCGTCACTCGGCGCGCGCGCGGTGCACACGGACGCCGCAGCGCACGACCGCCTGCTCGCGGTCACGAGCCATCTCCCCCACGCGCTCGCGAACCTCCTCATGCTGCGCGTCGCAGAGGCGGCGGCAGCCGACGACGCGCCGCTCGCCTTCGCGGGCGCTTCGCTGCGCGAGATGACACGCCTCGCCGGCGCAAACGCGGCCGTCTGGAGCGACATCTTCCTCGGCAACGCCGACGAGATCGCGACGGCGCTCGACGGATTCCGCGCATCGCTCGACGAGCTCGAGCAGTCGCTGCAGGAGGACGACCGCGAGCAGATCGAGACGACGATCGCCACCGCGGCGGCCGCACGCGAACGGCTGGAGTCCTTCGCCTACCGCACGGCGCCCGCCGAGCTGAACCGGATCCGCATCCGCATTCCCGACCAGCCCGGGACGCTGGCGCGGATCACGCAGATCCTCGGCGCCGCGCAGATCAACCTCGAGGACTTCGAGATGCGGCACGTCTCGCCGGAGTACGGCGGCGTGCTCGTGATCCTGGTCGCGGGCAGCGACAACGCTGCGAAGGCGCGCGAGCTGCTGCGCGGCGAGGGCTTCGCCGCCGCCTGACGCCTAGCGCGCGGGCGGTCGCACCTTGGCCCAGAGCGCTCGCCCCAGCAGCGGGACGATGTAGCGGCGGGCGGAGCCGTTGAGGATCACGAAGTCGTCGAAGCTGTGCGAGCCGGGCTTGTCCTTGACCGAGCGGGCCGCATCTCGCAGGGCGACGAGCTGCTGCATGGTCATCTGCAGCGGAGGCTCGTCGGGCTGGTAGGTGCAGCCGACCGGATAGTCGCGGCCGGGCTGACGGGTCATCTCGATGTGGCAGCCCATGACGTGCGTGACCTCGCGGCTGCGTGCGAACTCGACCGTCCGTTCCATGCTGTCGAGATACGCGGGGAAGTCGAAAGCGTAGATCCGGCCCGGCAGGACGTTGTCGCCGGTCAGCAGGAACCCACTCCACGGGTCGTAGATCGCGAGCGTCGCAGCCTGGTGGCCCGGCGTCCCGATCAGCTCGAGCACCCGGTCGCCGAGGTCGAACCGGACGGTCTGCTCGGGCCAGCTGGAAAATCCATAAAACTCCTGCACAGCCGGTAGTTCTCGGTCAACGACGGTCGTGTCCGGCCGGTCGGCGAACTCCACGTCTCCGGCGACGTGATCGGAGTGCCCGTGCGTATGGGCGACGACGAGCTCGTAACTCTCGCGCGGATTCTCGGCGAGCCAGCTTTCGACGATGCCGTCGACCGTCGAGCGCAGCGGCCTGTCGGAGCTGTCCTTCACCGCCCCGGTGTCGAACAGCACACAGCGGTCGTTGCCGAACAGCAGGTAGAGGAAGGGGGCCTCCGCATTCAGAGCCTTGCTCTGCCGCAGCACGTAGGTGTGCGGGTCGTAGCGGTGCACCTGGAAGGCCGGGTCGTCGTTCGGCCGGCCGCGTGGCGAGCCGTGGATCCAGCGCACCTCGAGATCGCCCTGCGTCGCCATTGCCCGATCATAAGTTGGGTGCGATGAGTTCTCGCATGCCGGCTCGTCTGTACCGGTAACGACAACAGGAGGCACGTTGAAGCTTCTTCTGACTTCCAGCGGCACCATGAACGTGAGCATCCAGGACGTGCTGATCGAGTTGCTCGGCAAGCCAATCGCCCATTGCAACGCGCTCGCCATTCCCACCGGGGTCCAGCCGTTCCCCGGCGGGCCGCAGCACGTCCACCGGTTCCTCACGGGCCAGATGTGCGGGCTCGGCTGGAAGTCGCTCGGAGTGCTGGAGCTGACGGCGCTACCGAGCATCAAGGAGGAGTACTGGGTGCCTGCGGTTCAGGAGACCGACGCGCTGCTGGTCTGGGGCGGCAGTCCGCTGTACCTCTGCTACTGGCTGCGGGAGTCCGGGCTCGCCGACCTCTTGCCCTCGCTGCGGCCCGAGGTGGTCTATGTCGGGGTGAGCGGCGGGGCGATGGTCGCGACTCCCGACTGGGGCGGCCTGAGCTACGACGGCTTCGATCCGCTCACCGGCAGCGACCAGGGGCTGGGGCTGGTGGACTTCTCGGTCTTCCCGCACCTCGATCGCAAGGACGGGCTGCCGCCGGCCCCTCAGGAAGAGATCGAAGCCTGGGCGGCCGGCCTATCCGTCCCCGCCTACGTGATCGACGACGACACCGCCATCAAGGTCGTCGACGGCGCCGTCGAAGTCGTCTCCGAGGGGCGCTGGCAGCTCTTGTCCTCCTAGCCTCGGCCCAGGAGCGCGAGCACCCAGCGCACGACCAACGGCGCGAGCGCGAGGACGACACCGAGCGTCAGGTACGGGTCGCCGGTGCCGTGCCCGGCCGCCCACAGGCCGGCTCCGACCAGGATCAGCGCGAGTGCCGCGAGGTAGTAGATCCAGACCAGCGGGCTGGGCCGCACCTGGGAATGACCTATGAACGAACCGTGGCCTGAACGGTGATCCGAGCGTTGTTGAAGCCGGACTTGATCGTCGCCGTGAATTGACAACTATCGAGTGCCTTCCAGGTCTTCTTCTTCAGATTCCAGGTGTACGGACCAAGGCCGGATCGGTTCCAATCGAATTCCTTGGTCCCCCGGAGACACTGAACGTTCGCACCACAGCGTGCATTGGCACCTTGGCAGTAGAGGATGATCTTGTAGGGCTTCTTCACCGTTCCCTGCAAAGACCCGACAGTGCCAACCCCTTTGACGTATTTCGTTCCCACTGTGTACGTCCGCAGGGAGGCCGCAGCGGCGGCGGCAATCGCTCCGGAGAGAAGCAGTACGGCTGCGATGCTCAATAGCTTCTTCATGCGCTGGTCAATTGTAGTGCCTCGACGCTGCTTCTCCACCCCGCGCGGACCGGCCACGATGGGGCGTTCGACGTCTGGTTCTCGCTGGGCTCGTAGGACGCGCTAGCTCGCGCCGAGCTCGTCGACGCCGGCTTCCGCCTCTGCGACGCAGCGGTCGAACTCGGTGAAGGCGTGCGCCCACGTCTGCGGGTCGCGCAGGTCGACGCCCAGCGGCGCCAGCAGATCCTGCGGGGAGCGCGACGAGCCGCTCGAGAGGAACTCGAGATACGCCGGCGCGAAGCGCTCCGGATCCTCCCGGTAGCGCGCGGCGAGCGAGAACGCGACGAGATGCGCGAACGCGTATGCGTAGGTGTAGAAGCGAACGTGGATGAAGTGCGGGATGTACGACCAGCCGAGCCGGTAGCCGTGCGGAAGCTCGATTGAGTCGGCGTAGTAGCGCTCGTTCTCCTCCAGCCACGTCTCGGAGAGCCGGTCGCTCGTCAGCGCTTTCCCCTCCGCGCGCGTGGCGTACGCCCGCACCTCGAAACGGGCCATCATCGTCTGGCGGAAGATCGACGCCATCGCGCCCTCGGCACGGTCGGCGAGGAGCATCACGCGGGTCGCGGGGTCCTCCTCCAGGCCGATCAGCCGCTCGACTGCGAGGAGCTGCGCGAAGGTCGACGGCACCTCGGCGAGCGCGAGACCCGTGTGGTACGAGCGGTACGTCTGCCTCTCGAGCGACAGCGTCCCGTGCACCGCGTGGCCGAACTCGTGCGCGAGCGTGACGACGTCGCGCAGCTGGTCGGTGTAGTTCATGAGGACATACGGGAGCACGCGCTTCGAGATCGAGGCGCAGTAGGCGCCGCCGACCTTGCCGGGGCGAGGCTCCGCGTCGATGTGCGCGCGGTCGACGCAGGTGCGGAAGATCTCTCCCAGACGCGGGTCGAAGTCGCGTAGCGAGTCGTCGACCATCGCGACCGCCTCGTTCCACTCGACCCGGCGGTCGCTGCCGATCGGGGCGTACTGGTCGGCGAGCTGGAGGTGATCGAGCCCCAGCGCTTCGGCCTTGCGAACGAACCAGCGGCGGCCGAGCGGGTAGTGCTCCTCGATCGCGCGCATCATCGCCTCGACGACCTCGCCGGTGAGCTCGTTGCGCTGGTTGGTCGGCCACATGACATCGGGGATGCCGCGCAGCCGGTCGATCGAGAGCCGGTCGCCGACGAGCGCGTCGTAGCAGGCCGCCTGCACGTCGGCGACCGTTTCCAACCCCTCGTAGAGGACGTCGAGCGCGGCGAGCCGCAGCTCGCGGTCCGGGTGGTGCACGTAGGAGATGAGGCGGTCGATCGTGTGCGGCTCGGGGCCGTCGCCGCCGTCGAACTCCATCGTCAGCGTCGCGAGCTCGCGGCCGTGAAGCGACTCCCACGCCGAGATCGCGGGGCGGCGCGCATTGAGCGCCTGCTCCTCGCCCTCGGGCAGCACGTACGGCTTCTCCTCCCTCGCCACCCGTAGCCCGTGCCGGTACGGCTCGAGCTCCGCCGCTTCGAGCAACGCGTTCGCCTCGGCATCTTCGAGCGCGAGCCACTCGAGCTCGACGAAGAGGAGGAGGTTCTCGAGCTCCGAAGCCCGGTCGCGCGCGAGCGTCGCGAGGTCGTTCGTCTCGAGGTCGGTCGCATCGGTGTGCTCGCGAGCCGACGCGTAGAAGTGCACACGCGAGATTTCCTGCGCGAGGTCGTCGAGCTCGTCGAGCAGCGTGCGCAGCCCTTCAGGGCCGGCCTTGCCGACCGTGCCCCGCCGCTCGTCGGCGAACGTACGCGACCGCTCCAGGAGCGAGTCCCAGTCGCGACGCGCCTGCTCGGCATCCGGCTCGAGATCGCTCAGATCCCAGCGGACCCCCGCGGCACTGAGAGAGCTGACCGCCACCGCCGCAGAGCGTATCTGGCCCTCCGTCCCGCTGCCATACTTGCCGCGACGTGTCGCGCCGGTTGCAGTGGACCGTCCTCGGGATCGCACTTCTCGCGGGGATCGGTATCGGAACGGCGGTTGCGGCGACCCGTTCGTCGGGGACGCCCGCGTCGATCCCGATCTCGGCGGCTCCCGGGCCGCAGAATCCCGCGCTCGATCCCGGCTCTGCCCTCAACGAGACGGCTCCCGCCTTCACGCTGACCGACCAGTTCGGCCAGAAGGTCTCGCTGAGCTCGTTCCGAGGCAAGGTCGTCGTCCTCAGCTTCAACGACCCCTTGTGCACGACGATCTGCCCCCTCACGACGACCGCCCTGCTGCACGCGAAGGAGCTACTTGGGCCGGCCGCCTCCGACGTCCAGCTGCTCGGCGTCGGAGCCAACCCCGAGGCGGCGCAGGTCAAGTGGGTGCGCGACTACTCGCGGGTGCACCAGATGACGAACAAGTGGCGTTTTCTGACCGGGTCGCTGCCCGAGCTGAGGCGGGTCTGGCGCGAGTACTACATCGACGCGGCCGTCATGAACGGCTCGATCGACCACACGCCGGCGACGTACGTGATCGACGCGCGCGGCCGCGAGTCTCGGCTCTTCCTGACGCAGATGGCGTATTCGAGCGTCGACCAGCTCGGCTACGAGCTCGCGCGCAGCATCGCCCCCCTGCTCCCCGGCCATCCTCGGCTGAGCGGATCGGCGTCGCTCGCCGAGCCGGTGCTCTCCGGCCCGGACGACCGGACGGCGCTGCCGCGGAGCGACGGCGGAACGGTCCGATTCGGCCCCGGCTCCGGCCCGCATCTCGTGCTCTTCTTCGACACCTGGGACACCGAGGTGACGGCTCTCGCGAAGCAGCTCGAGGCGCTCAACGGTTACGCGGCGGCTGCCCCGCGCCACGGGCTGCCGGACCTTGTCGCCGTCGACGAGGACAGCGTCGAGCCTTCGCCGGGCGCGCTCGCGGCGTTCCTGCACGGCCTGCCGCACCCGCTCCGGTATCCGGTGGTCGTGGACAAGAGCGGCACGTTCGCCGACGGCTATCGCGTGCTGGACTCGCCGTACCTCGAGCTCGTGTCCGGCACAGGCCGCATCGTCCTGCAGAGAGACATCGCCGTGAAGGGCTGGCCGAGCCTCCAGACGCTGCTCGCGCAGGCGCGGCCGAAGTAAAGACTTTTCGGCGAATCTGCGCCAACCTGCCGGAAGCTGCGCTCGCTGACCCATACGGGGCATGCGAGCTTCTCGTTCCTCTGCTGAAGTGCGCGACCACGCCGAAAGCGGGCGGCCGCACATTCCGACGGCCGCGCCCATCGACGGGACCTCCGATTCTCTTGCGGCCGATCCGCCTCCTCATACTGCTGCTCGCCGTTGCCATCGCCCTGGCACTCGCGCTCGTTCGCCCGCTCCAGGGGCGCGCCATCCGCGTCGCGAAACGGCACGGAGCGCATCCGGTGAAGTTCGTCCCGAGACCCGAGCCGAGGCGACACCTCTTTTCGCATCGTCGCGTGGCGGCTCCGTTCGGCAACAGCGTCGTCTCCTACGCACGGCACTTCCTCGGCATCCCCTACAGCTGGGGCGGCTCGAGCCCGCGCAGCGGCTTCGACTGCTCAGGGCTCGTGCGCTTCGTCTACAGCCACTTCGGGATCGGGCTGCCTCACTCGAGCTGGGCCGACCTGGGGCACGGCCGGCGCGTCTCGCGCGGCTCGTTGCGGCCGGGCGACCTCGTCTTCTTCTACGGCGCGAGCCACGTCGGCATCTACGCCGGCGACGGCCGCTTCATCGACGCACCGCACACCGGAGCGCACGTACGCGTCTCGACGATGCACGAGTACGCCTACTACGGCGCTCGGCGCTTCCGCTAGCGCAGCGAAGCTCTAGCGGAGCTTTTCGGCCATGGCGGTGAGCAGCTTCCAGGCGATCGCCGAGTTGCTCTCGACGAGCGGCCGGAAGTCCCACGGCGTCATGCCGTAGCAGAGCATGTCGGTGCTGGCCGTCAGCGTGGCCGTGCGCGCCGAGTCGTTGATGAGCGCGATCTCGCCGAAGTAGTCGCCGGGGCCGACGACGCCTCGGTCCTCGCCGCCGACCGTCACCTTCGCCTCGCCCTCCTCGACGATGAAGAAGCCGACGCCGCCCTGACCTTCCTTCGTCACCGTGTCGCCCGCGTTGAAGCGCCGCTCGCGCATGCTGCTCGCGATCTGCCCGAGCTCCTTGTCGTCGAGGTCCGAGAAGAGCGGCACCTTCCTCAACGTGTCGGCGGAGACGGCCACGGCGCAGTTATACACAGCTGCGCTTCTCGGTGCGAGCACCCGTCCGGTCCAGCGAGGATAGGCGCCGTGCGAGTGAATGTCGTCGGCTGCTCTCCCGCCTGGCCGAATCCCGGCGGCGCCCAGTCGGGGTATCTCGTCGAGGAGGACGGCCGGCGCCTTCTGCTCGACTGCGGCCCCGGCGTGCTGCCGCGTCTGCGGCGGCTCGAGCCATGGCCCCGCGTGGACGCGATCGTCATCACCCACTTCCATCTCGACCACTGGGGCGACCTCGTCCCGTGGGCTTTTGGAGGGCTTTTCGGCGCGGGGGGAGAAGTGGAGCCCCCCGAGCTCTGGTTGCCCCACGGCGGCCGCGAGACGCTCCACGGCCTCGATCCCGTGCTGTATGCCAACGCGATTCTCGAGCTCTTCGAGGTGCACGAGTACGAGGAGGAGGCGCCGTTCACGGCTGCAGGGTTCGAGCTCGTCGGGTACCGGATGCTCCACTACGCGCTCGAGAGCTATGGGCTGCGCGTCTCGGACGGCGTCCGGACGCTCGCGTACAGCGCCGACTCCGCGCCATGTGACGGGCTTGTCGAGCTCGCCCGCGGCGCCGATCTCTTCCTCTGCGAGGCGACGCTCTCGCAGCCCGAGCAAGGCATCCGCGGTCACCTCACGGCCGAGGAGGCGCTCGACGCCTTCTCGTCGTCGGGCGCGAAGCGCCTCGTCGTCATCCACCGGCCGGACGAGCTCCCGCTTCCGGACGGCGTCGAGCGCGCGTACGACGGGCTCGCGCTAGACGTCTAGCGGCGGAAGCCGGAAGGCCCGCTCGCCGAGCAGGCGATGGCCTTCGATCGACGGGTGGTCGCCGTCGTCCGTCAGGCCGTCGCGCATACGGGACGGATCGGCCGGGTCCGCGAGCGTGTCGTGGAACGGGAGGAGCGTCGTGGTCAGCTCCCGAATCAGCTCGTTGAGGCTCCGGATGTCCTCCGCCGTACGCGCGTCGCCGTTGTTCCACGGGAGCACGTCGGCGAAGGCGAGCGCGAGCCCGGCCGCGCGACCGCGTTCGAGCATCGCCGCGATGTCCAGTGCGGCCAGCTCCACAGGTCTTCGCTGCACCACGTCGTTGATGCCGCCCTGCACGACGAGCACGACGGCGCCGTCGAGCACGAGGTCGAGCCTGCGCGCGATCTCGTCGGTGCGCTCGCCGTAGACGGCGGTCGTGCGGAACTCGAGGCGCGGGTCGGCCCGCGAGGCCCACCACTGCCACTGGCTCCGCTCGTCGGGCGCCGGGATCCGCGCGCGCACGACCGGATCCGGATCCCACAACGGCGAGCCGGCCGAGATCGAGTCGCCGGCAACCGCCACCACAATCCGGGAGATGTCCAACTAAGTAACAGTCTGTTACTTGGAAGTCAGCTGCGCGGCTCGAGCTCGACGACGAGGTCGCAGTCGAGCGCCTCGGCGATGCGGAGCAGAGTGTCGATCCGTGGCGGCCGGCCGCCGCGTTCGAGGCGGGCGATCGCGGACTGGGTAGTGCCGCAGAGCTCCGCCAGCTCCCGCTGCGAAAGGCCCTTCGCCGAGCGCTGGTCGGCGACCTTGTCGGCGATCTGGGCAAAGAACCAGCCCCGGTCGCCGGCGACGATGCGCTCGTGCAGGCGCTCGACCGGCCCCTTCGCCTCCACCCGTGGCTTCGCCGCCATCGCCCTAATGCTATGCCTCGACCGCGTCGGGCACGGCCGGGTGCACCGGATCGCCGACGCGGACGCGCCCGGGAACGGCGACGTCGCAGTAGACGCCGAACGGCAGCGGCTCGGTCACGCCCTCCCGCCGGTAGCCGGCGAGGAGCTTGAGCGTGTCGAAGTCGGAGACGCCGTTGTCCGGGTCGCACGTGGTCACGACGCAGCGGCCGATGTCTCCGAGCGGGACGATCACCGCCTCGCCGATCGCAACGCGGTGTCCGAGCCACGAGTCCTCCTCGTGCGCCTCGACCCCGTCGATCTCGAACAGCATCCGGAAGCGGCGCCCGTCGACCGGCTCGCCGGCTCCCGCCTCCGCGCGAATCCGCTCGAGCGACCCGCGCGAGATCACCGAGGCCCAACCGCCGCGGTCGTTCCCGCGATCCTGTGCGCCGCCCTCCGACCAGAGCAGCGTCAGCGGCTCGCCGGCGAACTCGGAGAGCGCGTCCTGCCACGGCCCAGGCACGGTTCGCGACGGATGAGGAGTGCCGTAGAGCTCGGCCTCGAACGGCTCGCCGGGCGAGACCTCGCCCTCGACGACCGACCCGTCGGGAAACGTGAGCGCGAGCCTGCGTGAAGCCTCGTCCCAGGCAGGGTGCACGCGCATCAGCTCGGGATGACGCTTCCCGTTCACGAGCCGGCGGTCGCGGTCGACGAGCCAGAGACGGCGGTCGCCCACGACGCCCGCGCGCGTGAGCTCGACCTCGTCGGGATTGACCAGGTGCAGCGCCTTCACCGGCGCAGTCGAGATCCGGACGACACGCCCTGCCATCCGGCCAAGCTACCTACTGAGGCGGCTCGGCATCGTCAAACGCTGACTACGAGTTGCAAAGATGGGTCGTATGGCCCATAGCTAGTTCCCTTCGGAGGGCGTAGGTTCGCGCCGACCAACGAAAGGGGTTCAGGGGTATGACAGGGGACCAGCGCAGAGCGCGGATCTTCGGCGTTCTCTATCTCATCACGTTCGTCACGTCGATCCCGGCGTTGCTTCTCTACGAGACCGCGCTCCGGCATCCGGTGAGCTACGTCGCAACTGCAGGAGACGACAAGAAGGTCCTGTTCGGCGTCCTGCTCGAACTGCTGCTGATCATCGCGAACATCGGCACCGCCGTCGTGATCTTCCCGATCGTGAGGCGGCAGAACGAGGTCCTGGCGCTCGGCTACGTGACTGCGCGGCTGGTCGAATCCACGTTCATCCTCGTCGGCATCGTCGCGATGCTCGGGATCGTGACCTTGCAGCAGCAGGTTGCCGGCGCGGCTGAAGGGACGGTTGCCTACACGCTCGCGGCGATCAAGGACTGGACGTTCCTGCTCGGCCCGGGCTGGGTGGTCGGCTGGGGCAACGGATTGATTCTCGGCTATCTGATGTACAAGTCGGAGCTCGTGCCGCGCCGCTGGTGCTGGCTCGGCCTCGTCGGTGGCCCGCTGATCATCCTCACGGGGACGGCGATCCTGCTGGGCGGCAACGACCCGAGCCACGGGCTGCGCTCCCTGCAGGGCGTTGCGACCATCCCGGAGTTCGCGTGGGAGCTCTTCCTCGGCGTCTACTGCACCGTCTGGGGCTTCCGGCCCTCGTCTCCGATCCTGCGAGAGGACTCCTCCGAGGATCGCGAGTCCGCGCCACCTGCCCTGGCAGCCCCGCACGGCTAGAAGAAAAAGCTCGACCAGGCTGTCCACCAGTCGTCGCCACGGACGACCAGTGAGCTCGGGCTCGTCACCTCGACGCCTTTCCGGTTCGCGTACTCCTGCAGCCGATCCGGAGTGGTGAACACGATCTCGATCTCGCACGGCTTGCCCGGGTCGTAGGGTGCGACGGCCGAGAGGTCCGAGAGCGCCTTCTTCGCGCCCGCCTCGATCAGCTCGCGCGCCTCGTGCGGCGTCTTCATCCGCGCGCTGAAGCGGCCGAGCCCCTCCTTCACCTCGACCGTCGTCAGCCCTTCGCCGAGCAGCTCCCGCGCCTCGTTGCACACCGCGCGGTCGCCCGTGACAAGGACGACGGGAACGCCCCAGTGGCCGCAGAGCGCCGCGTTGATGCCGGTCTCGCCGACGAGCGTCCCGTTGAAGCTGAGGCTCTGCCACGCCTGGCCCGAGACCGTGTGCGAGAGGACGCCGTCGGCGCTGCCGGCCATCGCGTGCATGCCGACGAAGAGCGCCGCGTCGCAACCCGACTCGAGGAAGCTCGTGTACTCCGTCCACTCCCGCTGCACGACGTACTCGCAGGCGGGATCGAGGAGCTCGGGGAGGAGCGAGTTGAAGTCGTACGCACCGCCGGCGCCGTGGCAGTCCATGACGACGATCTCCGTCGCGCCCGCCGCCTTCGCTCCGCGCACGGCGGCGTTGATCTCCTCGGTGTAGAGGACGCGGCCCTCGTCGTAGAGCTTCTCCCCGCCGGAGACCTGCTGCCATTTGACGATGCCGGCGACGCCCTCCATGTCGCTGATCACGTGGACGCGCATGGCGGGACGATAACGTCAGCTCGTGGAGACGGGACTGGCCGGAAAGCGCGTCCTCGTGACCGGCGGCGCGGGCGGGATCGGCTCGGCGTGCGTGCGCGCGTTCGCGGCCGAGGGTGCGCGGGTCGCGATCCACTACCGCACGAGCGCCGAGCGCGCCGCGGAGCTCGCACGCGAGACAGGCGGCGTCGCGCTGCAGGCAGACCTGACCGTGGAGGACGAGGTCGACGCGCCTGTTCGAAGCGAGCCGAGCGCGAGCTCGGAGGCGTCGACGTCTGCGCGGCCGTCGCCGGGTTCTGGCCGCGCGAGGACGAACCGGTCTGGAAGCTTCCGCTCGAGCGCTGGGAGGCGACGCTGCGCGCGAACCTCACGGCGACCTTCCTCACGGCGCGCGGGTTCCTGCGCCTCGTCGAGCGAACCGGCCACGGCAACCTCGTCCTCGTCGGCTCGACCGCTGGGCGCTTCGGCGAGGCCGGACATGCCGACTATGCGGCCGCGAAGGCTGCGCTCCAGGGCGGGCTGCTGCTGAGCCTGAAGAACGAGATCGTCCGGATCGCGCCGCTGGGCCGCGTCAACGCCGTCGCCCCGGGCTGGACGTACTCCCCGATGACGCGCGGCGAGCTCGACCCGGAGTTCGTCGCTCGCCTCAGCCGGACGACGGCGCTGCGCAAGGTCGCGCAGGCCAAGGACGTCGCGCGCGCCGTCGTCGTGCTCGCGTCCGACGAGCTCTCCGGCCACGTGACGGGCGAGCTCGTGACCGTCGCGGGCGGGATGGAAGGCCGCACCGTGCACGCCGACGCATGAGCAGGTTCGAGGAGCGGCTCGCGCAGGAGACGCCGATCGTCGCCGACGGCGGCATGGGCGCGCTGCTCTCGAGCGCGGTGTCGGGGCTTCGGTGCCCGGAGGAGGCGAACCTCCGCGCGCCCGAGAGCGTGCTCGAGGTCCATCTCGGGTACATCCGGGCCGGCGCCGAGCTGATCGAGACGAACACCTTCGGCGCGAACCGCGCCAAGCTCGCCCGCCACTTCCTCGCCGACGAGCTCGAGTCGATCAACGCGGCCGCAGTTCGGATCGCGCGCGAGGCGCGCGAGGTCGCCGGCCGAGACGTCTTCATCGCAGGCTCGATCGGGCCGCTCGGCGACACCGAGCTGGCCCGTCAGGAGCCGGCGGAGCTCTACGCCGAGCAGGCGCAGATTCTCGAGGGACGAGGGGTAGACCTCTTCATGGTCGAGACGTTCTACGACCTCGACGAGTTGGAGACGGCGATCGCCGCGGTCCGCTCGGTCTCGACGCTGCCGCTCGTTGCGCTCCTCACCTTCGACGCGGGCGGCGAAACGCTCGCCGGGGTGAAAGCGGAGGACGCGGCGGCGAAGCTACGACCGCTCGGCCTCGCCGCGTACGGCGCGAACCACGGCGCCGGGCCTGCGGCCGCCCTCACGGCGCTCGCCCGGATGAGCAGTGACGGGGCCGTCCTCGCGGCGCTGCCGAATGTCGGCCTCGCGAGCATGAGCGGCCAGCGCATCGTTTTCCCGCACGCCACGCCGGCCTATTTCGCCGAGTTCGCGACGCAGGCGCGCGCGCTCGGGGCGCGGCTGATCGGCGGTTGCTGCGGCACGACTCCGGCCCAGGTCGCGGCGATCCGCGAGGCGGTCGACGCGAACCGACGTCCCGCCGGCTCCTTTCTCGTCCAGGAGCGGGAGCAGGTCGCGCCGTTCGAGCCCGCCACGGGCGAGACCCAGCTGGCGCGACTCCTGCGCGAGGGCGAGTTCGCACTCTCGGTCCAGGTCGATCCGCCGCTCGGGGCGAATCCGGAGGCGCTGATCGAGACGGCGCGCGCGGTCCGCGACTCGGGCCGCGCGCAGTTCGTCGACGTCAACGACAACCCGCGTGCGCGGGCGCGGATGAGCGGGATCATGGCCTCGGTCGCGATCGAGCGCTTCACCGGGGTCGAGACCATCCCGCATCTCACTCCGCGCGACACGACCATCACCGGCCTCGAGTCGCTGCTGCTCGGAGCGCACGCCGAGGGCGTGCGGAACGTCCTCGCGGTCACGGGCGACCCGCCCGAGTCGGGCGACTACCCCGGCACCCATGGCGTCTACGACGTCGACTCGATCGGGCTGGTGGAGCTGATCGCGAAGCTCAACGCAGGCGAGGACTGGCACGGGCGCGCGATCGACGCGCCGACGACGTTCTTCCCGGGTGCCGCGGTGAATCCAACCGCCGACGACCTGGGCCTCGAGGCCGAGCGCTTCCACCGCAAGGTGGCCGCGGGCGCCCGTTTTGCGATGACGCAGATCCTGTTCGATCTCGAGGCGCTCGAAGCGTTCCGGGAGCGGCTCGGCGGCTGGCCGGTGCCGGTGCTGGTCGGGGTCTGGCCGATCCGGACGACGGAGACCCTCGTCCGCGTCCACAACGAGGTGCCGGGAATCGTCGTCCCGGAACAGGTGCAGGAGCGATACCGGGCGGCGGGCGCAGGCGCACGCGAGGTCGGGCTCGCGCTCGGGCAGGAGCTGATCGCGGGGGCACGCGAGCTCGCGAGCGGCGCCTACGTCATGGCGCCGTTCAGGCGGCCCCTCGACGTGGTCGAGCTGCTTCCCGAGCCGGGCTAAGGCCCTTACGGAGCGCAGGCGCCGGTCAGAACTGCGTGCGTACCGACCTTGGCGAGATCGCTCTCGATGATCGAAGGCGGAACGCCGTAGCCGCTCGCGGAGCCGACTCGGGCGGCGAAGATCATCGACTGGACCTTGCCGGCCGCGTCAACCGCCGGCCCGCCGGAGTCGCCGTGCTCAACCTGCCCCGCCACCGCCGTGATCGTCCTTGCGACCGGCCCGTGGCCGAGGGCGTCCTGGGTGAGCACCGTCGCTGTCCGGCCGATGCGGGCCGGCGTCGCCGTCAGCCCGCCGTCGAGCGGATAGCCGAGGATCGCGACGGATGCGCCGGACTGCGGGTCCGCGAGCTGCAGCGGCTTGAGGTTCACCCCGTCGACGCGAAGCACGGCGACGTCGTTGTGGGTGTCGAGCGAGACGACCGTTGCAGGCCGGAACGGGAGCACGTCGCCGGGGACCCGCACCTCGGTGTCACTCTCGCCGGCGACGACGTGAGCGGCCGTCACGACGAGGTTCGGGGCTGCGAACCAGCCGCTTCCCTCGACACCGACGCCGCAGGCCGTTCCGAGCACCTTGACGATTCGCGTGGTGGCGCCCCGAATCGCAGGATCGCGCAGCACGCCCTTGCTCGGAGGCAGGGTGGGAGCCTTGGGCCCAACGATCGAGGGGAACGGATCGATGCGCGCCAGCAGGTTGAGGAGCGTGCGCGGCGGGAGCGCCGAGTCGAGCTGCTTGACGATCGCCGATCGCTGCACCTCCTGCCGCAGCCGTGTCTCGCCGGGGCTGAGGAGCGCGACCGAGGCGCCGACCCAGACGATCGCGAGGCCGATCGCGGCCCCGAGCAAGAGCCCTCCGGCCGAGTCGATCATCCGCAGCGGCGTCACTCGAAGACCGCCGCGCACGAACGAGCCGGCGATGAGCGCCCCGAACTGAAAGAGCATCGCGCCGAGCACCGCGCCGACAAGCCCGGCGATCGGCGTCCAGGTCGAATCCGACCCGCCGGGAAGCACGTGCGGGGCAACGCGGGAGCCGATGTAGGCGCCGACGGCGAGCCCGACGAGGGAGAACGCGCTGAGGACGAGACCGCGCCGCATCCCGCCGACAGCTGCTACCAGCACGATCCCGACCGCGATCCAGTCGGCGAGGTTCACCCGTGCAGAGTAGATGGGAGGTCGGTGCATCGAGCTTCTCCAGCTTCGGCCGGGCTACCGCCTGCTAGCTAGACTGGGCGTCCCGCGGGGGCGTAGTTCAGTTGGTTAGAACGCCGGCCTGTCACGCCGGAGGTCGCGGGTTCGAGTCCCGTCGCTCCCGTTCCGAACCCGCCTGCAAAGGCGGGTTTTTCTCGCTCCGGGACGCCCCGGGCAGGACGGTCCATACTCCCGACATGCTCCCGCTCTCAGACGGTCTCAGAGCGCGCAACTTCCCGATCGTCAACGTCTCGCTGATCGTTGCGAACTTCGCGGTCTGGATCTTCTACGAGCTACCGCACCTGAACTCGTCGATCTTCCACGCGTCCTTTTATCCCTGCGCGGTCAACGGCTCCTGCCATGCGCCGGAGCCCTGGGGGATCAGCTGGATCACGGCGATGTTCCTGCACGGGAGCTGGGATCACATCCTCGGCAACATGCTGTTCCTGGCGGTCTTCGGCAAGAACGTCGAGGACGCGTTCGGTCACCTGCGCTATCTCGTCTTCTACTTGGCCGGCGGCTTCGTCTCGATGATGACGCAGACCCTGATGACGCTGGTGTTCGCCAACCACGCTGCGGCGCGTGTCCCCAACCTCGGTGCGAGCGGCGCGATCGCGGCGGTGCTGGGCGCCTACTTGGTGCTCTACCCGACATCGAGGGTGTTCGGGCTGGCGACGATCATCCCGGTGACGGTCTCAGCCTGGGTCTTCCTCGGCTTCTGGTTCCTCTACCAACTGTTCGAGGCGAACTACGGCCTCTACTCGTCGACCGCCAACGGAGGCGGCGTCGCCTTCTTCGCTCATGTCGGCGGCTTCATCTTCGGCGTGCTCGTCGCGAAGCTCTTACAGACCGCCGGACGGATCCAACCTCAGGACTACGGGACCTTGGCAAGCCCCCGCGCCGGGCTGCTGCGCGCCTGAACGCGCTCGGGCACGCCCGCCGGCTGCGCAAGCAGTTGCGCTAGCGGCAATCGCCGCAGGCGCCGTGGAGCACGACGTCGTGCAGCGAGACGTCGTAGCCGGAGTGGTCCTCGACGCGGTCGAGGGCGCGCTCGAGGCTCTTGTCCTCGAACGGCTCGACCTTGCCGCAGCTGTCGCAGACGAGGTGATGGTGGTGCTCGCCCCCGGGCTGGATCGGCTCGTAGCGGCAGGTGCCGGAGCCGAGCTCGATCTTCTGCACGTAGCCCTCGCCGACGAGCAGGTCGAGCACGCGATACACCGACGCGATCCCGACCCTGCGGTCGGCGGCCCGCAGCCGGTCGAGGATCTCCTGGGCCGTCAAGCAGCAGTTCTGCTCGCCGAGCGCCTCGACGATCGCGCGGCGGGCGCCGCCGTGCCGCAGGCCCTTCTCGAGCAGCCCGCTCAGGGTCGCCTCGGCCCAGCTCTGCTCAGTCGTTCTTGCCGCCATCGCCGCTAATGGTAGCGGCTCTCATTGTCTCGGAAGCACCGGCTAAGTGAGATTGAGTCTTAGTATTTGGTAGGCTGGTCGGGTCTTGATCTCGCGCCTCTTCAGAAGGAACGGAATGCTGCTGGCGGCGGTTCTCGCACTCGTTGCCGGTAGCTCGGCTGCGTGCGGATCGGCGTCGAGTTCGGGTTCGAGCACGAGCACGAGTTCGACGGCGCCCGCGTTTCACGTGGTGGCGGCCGAGAACTTCTGGGGCAGCATCGCCCAGCAGCTTGCGGGCTCGAAAGCGACGGTGACGAGCATCATCGTCAACCCGAACACCGACCCGCACTCGTATCAGGCGAGCGCCGGTGATGCGCGGACGATGGCGGGGGCGAAGTTCGCGATCGTGAACGGGATCGGCTACGACACGTGGGCCTCGCAGCTGGTGGCGGCGAATCCCGTCTCCGGCCGGACGGTGCTCGACGTCGGCAACCTGCTGGGATTGAAGGAGGGCGACAACCCGCACCAGTGGTACAACCCCGCCTCGGTGCAGAAGGTGATCAACGCGATCACCGCCGCCTACGACAAGATCGACCCGGCCGACAAGGCGTACTTCGCGGCGCAGAAGAAGCAGTTCGAGACGGTGTCGCTGAAGACCTACGATCGGCTGCGGGCTCAGGTCCGGCAGCGCTTCGCCGGTGTCCCGGTCGGCTACAGCGAGAGCATCTTCCAGCCCCTCGGCCGGAGCATGGGGCTGAAGCTGCTGACGCCGTACAGCTTCGCGAAGGCGGTCGCCGAGGGGACGGAGATCAGCGCCAAGGACAAGCAGGCGGTCGACAACCAGGCGCAACATCGCTTGATCAAGGTGTGGGTGTACAACAGCCAGAACGCGACGCCCGACATCCAGCGCATCAACACGATCGCCAGGCAGCAGCACATTCCGATCGCGACCGTCACCGAGACGCTCTCGCCGGCGACGCTGAACTTCGAGCAGTGGCAGGTGGCAGAGCTGCGCGGCCTGATCAAGGCCCTGCATCAGGCCACCGGCCGCTAGCTCGGTGATGGTGGACGTCAATCGCCGGGGGCCCGCTCGGCGCGAGCCGGCCGCGAACGCGGCGATCGAGTTGGGCGGCGCCGCGGTCAGCCTCGGCGGCCGCACCATCTGGAGCGAGGCGACACTCGCGATCGAGCCGGGCGAGTTCGTCGCTGTGCTGGGCCCCAACGGCGCCGGCAAGTCGACGCTTCTGCGTGTCCTGCTCGGACAGCAGCCCCTGGCGACAGGGACGGTGTCGGTACTCGGCAGCACGCCTCGGGCCGCGAAGCGGGAGATCGGCTACCTCCCGCAACGGCACGCCTTCGACGAGACGACGCGGATCCGCGGCATCGACCTCGTCCGGCTCGGCCTCGACGGGGCTCGCTGGGGGCTGCCGCTCCCCGGCCATTCGGCCGCCCGGCACCGGGTCGAGGAGGCGATCGGACTGGTCGGCGCTGCCGACTATGCGCGGCGGCCGATCGGCGAGTGCTCGGGCGGGGAGCAGCAGCGGCTGCTGATCGCGGCGGCGCTGGTTTCGCGGCCGCGGATGCTGTTCCTCGACGAGCCGCTCGACAGCCTCGACCTGCCGAACCAGGCGGCCGTGGCCGCGCTGCTCGACCGGATCTGCCGGGCGGAGGCGATGACCGTGCTGCTCGTCGCCCACGACGTCAACCCGCTCCTCGCGCATGTCGACCGGGTCGTCTACGTCGCCGCAGGCCGGATTCTCTCCGGGCCACCGGAGCAGGTGATCAGGAGCGAGACGCTGAGCGAGCTCTACGGGTCGCCCATCGAGGTATTGCACACCTCCGACGGGCGCCTCGTCGTCGTCGGACAGCCGGAGGCGCCGCACCATCATTCCGACCGGCACGTGCACCCGTGAATCCGCACCTCTCGCTCAACCCGCTCACGGACTACCACCAGCTCGTCGTCTACCCGTTCATGGTCAACGCGCTCGAGGCGGGCACGATCGTCGCGGTGATGGCATCCGTCGTCGGCTGGTTCATGGTGCTGCGGCGGCAGACGTTCGCCGGACACACGCTGTCGTTGATGTCGTTCCCCGGCGCGAGCGCCGCCGCGCTGGCGGGCGTCTCCCTCTCGCTCGGCTACTTCTCCTTCTGCGTCGCCGGCGCACTGGTGATCGCCGCCGGCTCCCGCACGGCAGGCCGGCGTAACTTCGGACAGGAGTCGGCCGTCACCGGCACGGTGCAGGCAGCCGGACTCGCGCTGGGCTTCCTCTTCCTCAGCCTCTACGGCGGCATCCTCGAGAACCTCGAGGAGCTGCTCTTCGGATCCTTCCTCGGCATCACGACGACGCAGGTGCACACGCTCGCAGCGATCACGATCGCCGTGCTCGTCTTCTTCGGAGTCGCCGGCCGGCCGCTGCTCTACAGCACGATCGACGAGCTCGCAGCCTCCGCGCGCGGCGTCCCCGTGCGGCCGCTTCAGGTCGCGTTCCTCGTCGTGCTCGGGCTGGCGGTCGGAGCGACCGCCCAGATCACCGGCGTGCTGCTCGTCTTCGCGCTGCTCGTCGCTCCCGCGGCTGCGGCACAGCAGCTGACGGCACGGATCCCGCTCAGCCTCTTCCTGACCGTGCTCTTCGCGCTCGCGATCATCTGGATCGGGCTGACGCTCGCCTACTTCAGCGACTACTCCCTCGGCTTCTACGTCTCCACGGTCGCCTTCGCCCTCTACCTCGGCTGCCGGGTGAGCCGGACGGCGATCGATCGGATCGGCCGGCGCGCGAGCGCCGCGCCTGCGATCGCGTAACCCTTGCTCGCGCACGACTTCATCCGCAACGCCCTGCTCGCAGGAACGCCGATCGCGCTCGCCTGCGGCGCCGTCGGCTACTTCGTCGTCTTGCGCAGCCAGGTGTTCGCCGGCGACGCGCTGAGCCACGTCGCCTTCACCGGTGCGCTGGCAGCGGCCGCGGCCGGCGTCGACCTGCGCCTCGGGCTGTTCGCCTCGACCGTGTTCGTCGCAGCACTCCTGGCAGCGGTCGGAGAGCGCACACGGATCGACGACGTGACGATCGGCATCGTCTTCGTCTGGGTGCTCGGCCTCGGCGTCTTCTTCCTCGACCTCTTCAACCGCGGAGTCAACGGCGGCAACGGCATCGTCGCCTCCCGCACCCTCTTCGGATCGATCTTCTCCCTCACCGCCGGCGAGGCGCGACTCGCCGCGGTGATCGGCATCGGCGTCGTCGTGGCCGTGCTCGCGATCGCGCGACCGCTCCTCTACGCCACCGTCGATCCACAGGTGGCAGCGGCCCGCGGCGTGCCCGTCGCACTGCTTGGCGCCGCGCTCCTCATCCTCCTCGGCATCGACGCAGCGGAAGCGACCCAGGCGGTCGGCGCGCTGCTCCTGCTCGGCCTGATCGCCGCGCCCGCCGGCGCCGCGATCAAGCTCACCGCCCAGCCCTATCGGGCGCTCGCGCTCTCGTGCCTCTTCGCGCTCGCCTCGGTCTGGCTCGGCGTCGTCGCCGCCTACGTGATCTCCTCGCTGCCACCGAGCACGGCGATCCTCGGCGTCGCCGCGCTCATCTACGCCGCCTCGTTCGCGATCTCGTTCGTCCGCCGCCAGTCGCGACAAGCGGCACCGTCCCCGATTCCGCAGCATGTCGCCGGGAAGGAGTGAACCGGAGTGAGTGTCGACGGGTTGGCAGGCGGCCCGACTGCGATACTCACGCTCGTGGGTGAGGTTGATCCCCTTGGCACGCGCAAGGACGGCCTCGACGTGTTCCTCGACCAGAAGGTCACAGAGGGCTACGTGATCGAGACACGGACCGATACCCACGCGATCATCGCGCGACGCCCGAAGGGTCTTGGACGCTTCAGGCGCGGCGCGGACCCCGGGCGTTACGTGGTCGAAGTCGACGAGGGTGGAACCGCGACGATGCGTCCGGCAGAGCCGAGACGCACGTGAAGCGAAACGTGAGCCGTACGAGGAGGTCAGAGCGTGGCGACCAAGGACAAGAACACGAGGAAGAGCATGGATAAGAAGCCGGCTCAGAAGACGCTGAAGGAGAAGCGGCAGGCCAAGAAGGCGAAGAAGTAGCCGCCCCCCAGCTGTCGTAGCGGAATCTCCGTGCTACCGTGGAGACGCGGTCGTCGTTCGGCGGCCGGAGATTCAGCTTCTCGTTCCTCCTGATTGCAGGCGTTTCGAGTCTCTCGCATCTCGAACCTGCAGCACACGGAAGGAACCACCACATGATTCAGTCATTCACCGCGCTCGGTGTGAGCGCGCCCGTCGTCGAGGCGCTCGCGCGGCTCGGCATCCGGTCGCCGTTCGCAATCCAGGCGCTCGTCTTGCCCGACGCCCTCGCAGGCGTCGACGTCCTCGCGGCGTCGCCCACCGGCTCGGGCAAGACACTCGCATTCGGAATCCCGCTGATCGAGCGCACCGTCGACGCGTCCGCGCATCCCGGCGCGCTCGTCCTCGTCCCGACGCGAGAGCTCGCCTCGCAGATCGTCGACGAGCTCCAGCCGCTCGCCCGGGCACGCAAGCTGAGGATTGCGGCCGTCTACGGCGGCACGTCGGTCACCGGCCAGGCCGAGCGCGCGCGCGGCGCGGACATCCTCGTCGCCACACCCGGCCGTCTACAAGACCTGCTCGAACGGAAGCTCTGCTCGCTCGCCTCGGTTCGCGTGCTCGTCCTCGACGAAGCGGATCGCATGCTCGACATGGGATTCCGGCCGCAGGTCGACCGCATCCTCGGACAGATTCCGCAAAACCGGCAGACGATGCTGTTCTCGGCCACCCTCGACGGGCCGGTCGCCGAGCTCGCCCGCACCTACACGGTCAAGGCATCGCGGTTCACCACCGGCGCGCAGATCGAAAACGTGCGCGGCGACGTCGAGCACGAATTCGTCGCCGTGACAGCCGACGACAAGCTCGAGCGGCTTGCCGAACAGCTTCGCCGCGAGCGCGGGCTCGCGCTGGTCTTCGTCCGCACGAAGCACGGAGCAGACCGGCTCGCACGCAAGCTCGTGCGCACGCACGACATGCGCGCCGCCGTGCTCCACGGAAACATGTCCCAGAACGCGCGCGAACGTTCGCTCGCGCAGTTCGGCTCGGGCCGCGTTTCCACGTTGATCGCCACCGACGTCGCCG
Source organism: uncultured Actinomycetes bacterium (assembly GCA_963794255.1). Lineage (GTDB taxonomy): Bacteria > Actinomycetota > Thermoleophilia > Gaiellales > Gaiellaceae > Palsa-739. The sequence continues at coordinate 771,770 of CAWCDC010000010.1, forward strand.
CGCGCGGGCTCGACGTCGACGACATCACGCACGTGATCAACTTCGACCCGCCCCGCACGGCCGACGACTACGTCCACCGCGTCGGCAGAACCGGCCGCGCCGGCCGCACGGGCACGGGCGTGACCCTGGTGCTCCCCGAGCAGCGGCTCGACGTCAGCCGGCTGGCAGGAGCGGTCGGTCACGCGCATGCGTTTGCCGCCGCTGGGATCGAAACTCCGCCTGCAGCGCCGAGAGCGCCAAGGCGCCGGCGGCGTTCTGGCCAGAGTCGGCGGCGGCAGCGCGCCTAGGAGGGTTTGGCCTAGAGGCCGCGCTCGCCGAGCCAGCCGAGCACGGAGTCGGCAACCTCACGCCAACCGCGGTCGATCGTCAGCGAATGGCCGCGGTCGGCGAAGGTGCGCAGATCGGTGACGGCCGGCGACTTGCTGTAGAGCTTCTGTGTCTGCCTGCTGACCGCCGCCGGAACCGTGTGGTCTTTTCCGCCGGCCGTGATCAGGAGCGGGCCTCGCGTCTCGCTCTTGCGGTCGACGGCTGCGGGCGAATGCGGCTCGACGTTCGCCAGCGCCGCCTCGAACAGCGGCTTGCCCGGCGACGGGATCGTCCATTGCTCAAAGAGCTCGTCCGACTCGTCCTCAGAGAGGGCGTTGCCGAACCCGTAGCGGAACTGCTCCTTCGTGAGCGAGACGGCGCCGTTTCGGTTTCCCGGGTTGCGCAGCGCGATCGAGGCGACGCGCAGCGCCGACGGCGGCAGGTAGAGGACGCCCTTCGCGGGTGCAGGGTCGATCGCCACGGCAGCCGAGGCGAAGCCGCCTGAGAGCAGACGCTGTGCGATCAGGCCGCCGAAGGAGTGGCCCACCACGATCGGCTTCCGGTCGAGCTTGCCGATCTCGTGCGCGTAGTGCGCAACGACGTCGGCGATGCCGTGACCCGCGACCCGCTCCGGGTTGGCCCGCGTCTCGGCCACCGTGTCGCCGTCGCCGGGCCAGCCCAGGGCGCTCGCCGCGTAGCCCGACTCGTCGAACAGGTCGACCCACGGCTTCCATGACTCGGCGTGCAGCCACAGTCCGTGGACGAAGACGACGGGGGTGGGATCTGCCTCCACCGGCCGATTCTCTCATGCCGGTCGACCGGCTGCCGTACCGTCGCACGGCCTAGCATCCGCGACGTAACGTTCCTCACAGGTCCGGCCGAACCGGAGGGATCGCATTGAGCCTGTTGTTCGCGTCTGGCACCCTCGCCCCGGCGCAACAGCACTACCTGCTGCAGGCGCGGCAGATGCAGGCGCTGTCGTTTGCGGTCCACATCCCGCTGGTCGCGTTTGCGATCGCGTTTCCCGTGCTGGTGCTCTTCGTCGAGGGGCTGTGGCTGAGGACCGGCGACTCGCTGTACCTGACTCTGGCCCGGCGCTGGTCGCGGATCATGGTGGCGCTGTTCGCGGTCGGTGTGATCACCGGGACCGTCTTGAGCTTCGAGATGGGGTTGCTCTGGCCGAACTTCACGGGGACGTTCGGGAGCGTCTTCGGCCTTGGCTTCGCGATCGAGGGGTTCTCCTTCTTCACCGAGGCGATCTTCATCGGGATCTACGTCTACGGCTGGGGACGCCTGTCGCCCCGACTGCATCTCCTGACCGGGATTCCGATCGTGCTCACCGGCTTCACGGGCTCGTGGATGGTGATCGCGGTCAACGCCTGGATGAATCACCCGAGCGGCTTCACCCTGCAGTCCGACGGCAAGGTCGTGGACGTGAACCCGTGGAAGGCGCTGTTCGCGAACTCGTACCTGTGGCACGAGCTGATCCATATGTACATCGCCGGCTACATCGTCACGGGCTTCGTGCTCGCCGGCGTCTACGCGATCGGCCGCTCCCGTGGGCACTGGAGCCGTTACGAGCGGACGGCGCTCGCGATCCCGCTGACGGTCGCGGCGCTCGCGTCGCCGGTGCAGGTTCTCGTCGGCGACTGGGCCGCACGTGACGTCGCGACCACGCAGCCCACGAAGCTCGCGGCGTTCGAGGGTCTGGCCCAGACGACGAGCGGCGCAGGCGAGCACATCGGCGGCTGGTACACGGCGGACGGCCAGATCAAGGGCGGGATCGAGATCCCGCACCTGCTCTCGCTTCTGTCGTTCCACAGCTGGAACGCGACGGTGCAGGGCCTCGACGCCGTCCCTGCCAACGACCGGCCGCCCGTGAACGTGGTCCGGATCGCGTTCCAGACGATGGTCGGGATCGGGACGCTGCTCGCCCTGCTCGGCGTCCTCTACGTCGTCACCTGGCTTCGGAAGAAGCGACTCCCCGAGTCGAAGTGGTTCTACCGGTCTCTCGTTGCCACAGGCCCGCTGTCGGTCGTCGCCTTGATCTCCGGCTGGGTCGTGACGGAGGTCGGCAGGCAGCCGTGGGTCGTCTACAACGTGATGCGCACCGCCGACGCGGTGACCGGCGCGAGCGGAATCCCCGTCGGCTACGCGACGCTCGCGCTGAGCTACGTCGTCGTGGGAATCGGGCTGGCGTGGGTGCTTCTGCGGCTCTCGCGGCGCCCTCTCGACCTGCCGGCCGAGCCCTCGCCCGGGCTGGAGCCGGTCTAGGCGATGCTGCAGGCGCTGCCTCTCGTCTTCGTGCTGGTCGGGCTCACGCTTTACACGGTGCTCGGCGGCGCCGACTTCGGTGCCGGCTTCTGGCAGCTGTTCGCGGGCCGCGATCACCGAGCCGAGCGCATTCGCGAGGAGGCGCACCACTCGATGGGGCCGGTCTGGGAGGCGAACCACGTCTGGCTGATCTTCGTGCTCACGGTCTTCTGGACGACCTATCCGACGGCGTTCGGATCGATCGCCTCGACCCTGGCGATACCGCTGTTCATCGCCGCCATCGGGATCGTCTTCCGCGGCGCCGCCTACGGGCTGCGGCCGGGAGCCGCCACCCCACGCGAGTCGGGCCGGATCGACACGGTCTTCGCGGTCTCCTCGATCCTCACGCCATTCGCGCTCGGCGCAGCGGTGGGTGCGATCGCCACCGATCGCGTTCCGGTCGGCAACGCAGCCGGGAAAATGTGGTCGAGCTGGCTCAATCCGGCTGCGATCTCGATCGGCGTGCTCGCCGTCGCGACCTCCGCCTACCTGGCGGCGGTCTATCTCGCGGCCGACGCCGCGCGCGACGGCGACAGCGAGCTGGAGCAGGCCTTCCGCGTGCGCGCGCTCGGCGCGGGAGTCGCGGCGGGTGCGGTCGCCGCTGCGGCCCTCGTCGCCGTCGAGATCGACGACCACGCGCTGTCCCACTCGTTGCTGAGCGGACGCGCGCTCCCCGCGGTGATCGTGTCGGCGCTGGCCGGCGCCGCGACCCTCGCGCTCGTCTATCGCCGGCGCTACGAGCCGGCTCGGTACGGCGCTGGGCTTGCCGTCGCAGCAGTCGTCGCCGGCTGGGCCATCGCGCGATGGCCGACAATCCTTCCCGGGCTGACCGTCGACCAGGCCGCAGCCGGTCACGACACGCTCGTCGCAGTGGTCGTCGTCGTCCTCGCGGGCGGCTTGATCGTCTTCCCCGCGCTCGCGTACCTCTTCCGGCTGGAGCTCACCGGGCGGTTCGCCGGCGCGGAGGAGTCGACAGCGACGACCCGCAGCGAGTCTCGGCCGTACCGGCTCGGGCCGCGTCTGCCAGTCCGGACGGCGGGCGCCTGCCTGGTCGTCGGCTTCGGCTTTCTCACCGTCGCCAATGCCCCGTGGGCTCACGTGATCGGTGTCGTCGCTCTGCTTGCCTTCGTCCCGCTGGCCTTCTGCGCAATCGTCGTCCCTCTCGTTGCCACAATGGCAGAGTGACCGTCAGGGAGGACAGCCGGCCGGCCGCGCTCGAGATCGAGGCCGACTCCGGCGGCGTCCGTCTGGCGGGAACGCTCTGGCGTCCGGCACGCGAGGCGGTGGCAGGTGTGCTCATGCATCCCGGCTCGGGACCGTCCGACCGGGACAACGACGTGCTCTTTCCACCGATCAGGGAGCACCTCCTCGAAGCCGGGGTCGCGGTGTGCTCGTTCGACAAGCGCGGGGTCGGCGGCTCGGGCGGAAGCTGGCTGGAGGCCGGAATCGCCGAGCAGGCCGACGATCTCCTCGCCGGGCTCACCGTCTTCAGGTCGGAAAGCCCTCACGGCTTCCCGATCGGACTGTTCGGCCACAGCCAGGGCGGCTGGGTCGTCGTCGAGGCTGCCTCGCAAGACGTTCCCGTCGCGTTCGTGATCACGAATTCAGGACCAGGCGTCTCGCCGGCGAGGCAGGAGCGCTATTCGCTCGCGAGCAAGCTGGCAGACGACCAGATGGCCCAGGCGCTTGCGACGTATGACGCTGTCGTGGCGGTGCTGCGCAAACGTCCAAGCCTGGCCGCCGGGCTCCAGCAGCTCGACGCCGCCGGCGTTCCGTACCGCGAGCTCCCGGGCCTGACGTTCATGTTCGAGCACGAGGAGATCTGGGACTTGTCCGGCCTGATCTTCGCTTACGACCCAGCGGCGGCCCAGTCACGGATCGCGGCGCCGTTCCTCGCGATCTTCGGTGAGGCCGACAAGGTGACGCCGCCCGAGGAGAGCGTCGTCGCGCTGCGCTCCGGAGTGCGTCCGGATCTCCTCCAGGTCGAGGTCTTCCCCGAAGGCGACCACCGGCTCTACCACGGCGGACCCGCCACGCTTCGTCGACGGCTACCTTCACCGGATCAGCTCGTTCGTGCTGGAAGCTTGTGCCCCGCGATGATGAGCGAGCCTCTCCGGAAGCTCGCCATCGTTCTCGGCGTCGCGGCGATCGCGTACGGCGTGTTCCTGCTGCTGAGATAGGTTCGTCCGGCGATGCAGCCGCTGAGCGGAATGCTGGTCGTCGACTTCAGCCGCTACCTCCCTGGGGCGTTTGCGTCGCGTGAGCTATTGGGGCTCGGCGCGCGCGTGGTCTGCGTCGAGCCGCCCGGCGGCGACCCGCTGCGCCGCACAGCCCCGACCTGGGACGCGGCTCTGCGCGCCGGCAAGGAGTCGATCGAGGTCGACCTGAAGCAGGATCCGGCGCCGGCGCTCGAGCTCGTCGCCGAGGCGGACGTCGTGCTCGAGTCGTTCCGGCCCGGCGTCGCAACCCGCTTGGGCATCGGTCCCGAGCAGGTCTCGGAGCGCACCGTCTACTGCTCGATCACCGGCTTCGGACTCGGCGGGCGCCACGAGCAGCGCGCGGGGCACGACCTGAACTACCTCGGCTGGGCCGGAGTGCTCTGGGACACCGCGCCGTCCCTGCCGCCCCTCCCGGTCGCCGACTTCGCGGCAGGTGCGCTCGGCGCGGTGACGCAGATCCTCGCCGCCCTGCTCGAGCGCGAACGCACAGGCAAGGGCTCCCGCCTCGTCATCTCGATGGTGGACGGCTCGCATCGCCTCGTCTCGCATCGCCTCGACGAGACCGTGCCGCGACTGCTCACCGGCGGCCTCGCCTGCTACCGCATCTACGAGACTGCCGACGGCCGACACGTCACCGTCGCCGCCCTCGAGCCCGTCTTCTTCCGTCGCCTGGCGGAGCTGCTCGGGCGGCCGGAACTCGCCGAGCGCCAGCACGACCCCGACCAGGAGGCGCTCGCGGCCGAGCTCGCGGCGATCTTCGCGACGCGCCCGCTCGCCGAATGGCTGGCGATCGTCGACGGCGAGGACGTCTGCGTCGGGCCGGTCGCGACGATCGCCGAGGCGGCGGCCGACCTCTCCCCTCCACCCGGTTAGGATCGCGGAGCCATGGGCTTCGACGGGACTTCCGTGCAGAACGCGATCTACACGGGAGGAGCCGATTGGCCGATCACGCCGGCCGAGTGGGAGAGCCGCGCGGAGGACGCTCTCGAGCCCGGTGCGTTCGGGTACATCGCCGGTGGAGCAGGCGCGGAGCTGACCATGCGCGCCAACCGCGAGGCGTTCGAGCAGCGCCGGCTGCGACCCAGGATGCTGGCCGGCAACCGCGAGCGCGACCTGTCGGTCGACGTGCTCGGGACGCGCTCGGCGGCGCCCTTCATGCTCGCGCCGGTCGGGGTCCTCAGCATCGCGCATCCGGAGGGCGAGCTCGCCTGCGCGCGGGCTGCTGCCGCCTCGGGCGTCCCGTACATCCTCTCGAGCGCCGCCTCGCACTCGATCGAGGAGATCGCCGAGGCGATGGGCGACGCGCCGCGCTGGTTCCAGCTGTACTGGATCAACGACCGCGACGTCGCCGCGAGCTTCGTCGACCGCGCGGCCAACGCCGGCTACGGCGCGATCGTCCTGACGCTCGACACGCTGATCCTCGGCTGGCGCCCGCGCGACCTGGCCCGCGCCTACCTGCCGTTCCTCAGCGGCCAGGGCTGCGCGCAGTACTTCACCGACCCCGTTTTCCTGCCCCGCCTCGAGAAGCCACCGGAGGAGGACCTGCTGACCGCGGCGGCGACCATGCTCAGCACCTTCCCCAACCTCGGTCTCACCTGGGCCGACCTCGAGTGGCTGCGGGGCCAGGTCGACCTGCCGCTGCTCGTCAAGGGCGTCCTGACCGCCGAGGACGCCGTCCGCGCTCGCGACTGCGGAGTCGACGGGATCGTCGTGTCGAACCACGGCGGCCGGCAGGTCGACGGTGCCGTCGCGGCGCTCGACGCCTATGTCGAGGTGCGCAAAGCGCTCGGCGACGACGCGACAGTGCTGGTCGACGGCGGGATCCGGACGGGAGCCGACGTCCTCAAGGCGATGGCGCTCGGCGCCGACGCGGTGCTCGTCGGCCGCCCGTACGCATACGGGCTGGCCGTCGGCGGGCAGACCGGCGTCGAAGCGGTGATCAGGCAGCTGCTCGCCGAGACGGACATCACGCTCGCGCTGCTCGGCGGGAGCGCCGCACGCGATCTCGACCCGACGTTCCTCGCCGAGTGACCGCCGCAGCGCGCCGCGTCCTCATTACCGGAGCGTCGTCCGGAATCGGCGAGGCGACTGCGCTCCGACTCACGCACGCCGGCTGGCACGTGCTTGCCGGTGTGCGTGCGGACGCGGACGGCGATCGCCTGCGCTCCGCGGCCGGCGAGCGGCTCGAGCCCGTGACGATCGACGTGACCGAACCCGGGACGATCGCGGCTGCCGCAGCAGCACTCGGGGACGAGCCTCTGGACGGTCTGGTCAACAACGCCGGGACGGCGCTCGCGATGCCGCTCGAGTTCCTCCCGCTCGACCAGCTCCGCCGGCAGCTCGAGGTGAACCTCGTCGGCCACGTCGCGGTCACGCAGGCCTTGCTGCCGAATCTCCGCTCGGCGCGAGGACGGATCGTGAACGTCGGGTCGATCGCGGGTCGCAGCGCGCTGCCGTTCCTCGGCGCCTACGCGGCGTCGAAGCACGCACTGGAAGCCGTCACCGATGTGCTGCGCGTCGAGCTCCGGCCGTTCGGAATCGCCGTCACCGTGATCGAGCCGGGAACGATCGCAACGCCGATCTGGCGCAAGGGTGGCGAGCGGTTCGAGGAGCTCGCGGGGGAGCTGCCGGCGCAGCTCGGTGAGCTCTACGGGGAGCGCATGGCGGCGTTTCGCAAGGCGGCTGCGGCCGCGGGACAGCGCGCCGAGCCCGCGGACGACGTCGCGGTCGTCATCGAGCGCGCGCTGACCGCCGAGCGTCCGAAGGCGCGCTACGTGGTCGGCCGCGACGCGCGGCGCCGGGCTCGGGTCGAGCGGCTCCCGGCCGGCCTTCGCGACCGCGTCTACGAACGCTTCCTGCTGCGCGGCTAAGCCGGCCGCGCGCCCGAGAGCCGGGATTGGGGCTAGCCCCAGGGTGAGATGCCGGGCCCCGCCATGGTGCGGCGCCCGCGGCGCGAGCAGCCTGGAGTCGTGACCTCGAACACGACCCAGGAGGGGAAGATGAACCTCGCAGCACGCGCGGGCCGGTGGAGCGCCGCGCACTGGAAGACCGCCACTTTCGGCTGGCTGGCGTTCGTCGCCGCAGCCGTCGTCCTCGGCGCGATGCACGGGACGATCCAGCAGACCGACGCCGAGCAGACGGACGGCCAGGCGGCGCGCGCCCAGCAGATGCTCGCGGCCGCTCACGTCAAGAACGTCGCGAGCGAGAACGTGCTCGTCCGCTCACGCACGCTCACCGCCTCGTCGCCGGCGTTCCGGCGCACGTTGGACGACGCGCGCGCGACGCTCGCACGCGCCGAGCACGTGCGCAACGTCCACTTCGGCTCCGTCTCGAAGGACGGGCACCTCGAGCTGATCGGCTTCGACATCCGCGGCGACGCCGACACCGCCGACGCGCGAGTGCAGCCGGCGCTCGACGCCACGGCCAGGCTGGCAGCCGCGCATCCCGGCTTCACGATCGCCGAGGTCGGCGACGCGAGCATCTCGAAGGCGATGAACGGCGTCGTCTCGGGCGGGCTGTCGCACGCCGAGAAGCTCTCGCTGCCGATCACGTTCGCGATCCTGCTGCTCGCGTTCGGCGCGTTCCTCGCGGCCGGGATCCCGGTGCTGCTGGCGTTCACCGCGGTGCTCGCGGCGCTTGGGCTCACGCACCTCTCCAGCTCGTTCGTCCACGAGGCCTCCCCGACCGCGAGCGTGATCCTGCTCATGGGCATGGCGGTCGGTGTCGACTACTCGCTCTTCTACTTGAAGCGCGAGCGCGAGGAGCGCCTGGGCGGCGCGAGCCGCGAGGAAGCGCTGCAACGGGCCGCGGCCACGTCGGGACGCGCCGTGCTCGTCTCGGGTCTCACCGTGATGACGGCGGCGGGCGGCCTGATGCTCTCCGGCAACAGCGTCTTCACCTCGCTCGGGATCGGGACGATCCTCGTCGTGCTCGTCGCGGTGCTCGGCTCGCTCACGGTCCTGCCCGCGCTGCTCGCGAAGCTCGGCGACCGCGTCGAGTGGGGACGGCTGCGGTTCCTCAACTCGAATCGCGAGTCGCGGATCTGGCGAGCAGCGCTGCGGCCGGCCCTGCGCTATCCCAAGATCACCGTGGTGGGCGCCGTCGCGCTGCTCCTCGCGATCGCGTCACCGGCGCTGCACATGCACACGCGGGACGACGGCGTCTCGGACGCTCCGCAGAATCTCCCGGTCGCAAAGGCCTACAAGCGGGTGACGAAGGCGTTCGGCACGACGAGCGCGCCCGCCGTCGTGGTCGTGCAGGCGCCGAATCTCGACGCGCCGCGCGTCCGGGCCGAGCTCGCCGCGTTCCGCAAGGACGTGGACCGGCCCGTGAAGACGATCCGCCACGCGGACGACACGGTCGAGCTCGACGTCCCGCTCGCCGGCGACGGAGCCGATGCCGCGTCGCTGCGCGCGCTGCACACGCTTCGCTCCCGGATCATCCCGTCGACGATCGGCTCGGTGCCGGGAGTGCAGGTGGCCGTGACGGGCGAGACGGCCGGCAGCGCCGACTTCACGTCCACCATCGACCACCACATGCCCTTGGTCCTCGGCTTCGTGTTCCTCCTCACGCTGACGCTGATGGTGCTCTGCTTCCGCTCGCTCACCGTCGGGCTGACCGCGATCGCGCTCAACACGCTCTCGGTCGCAGCCGCCTACGGCGCGATGACCTGGGTCTTCCAGGACGGGCACCTGCACAACGCCCTCGGCTTCCACTCGAGCGGCGCAATCGTGCCGTGGGTGCCGCTGTTCCTGTTCGCGGTGCTGTTCGGGCTCTCGATGGACTACCACGTGTTCATCGTGAGCCGGATCCGCGAGCTCGTCGACCGCGGCTACTCGACACGCGAAGCCGTCGATCGCGGCATCCGCTCGACTGCGTCGACGGTGACGAGCGCTGCCATGGTGATGGTCGGCGTGTTCGCGGTCTTCGCCACGCTCGGGCTGCTGTCGCTCAAGCAGATGGGCTTCGGCCTCGCCGTCGCGGTGCTGATCGACGCGACCGTGATCCGGGCACTCCTGCTGCCGGCGGCGATGACGCTGCTCGGCGAGCGCAACTGGTGGCTGCCGCACGCACTCGACCGGCTGCCGCGGCTCGACCTTGCGGCCGAGGGCGCGTGACGGAAAATGGACTCCGTGATCACGCTGATGCTGTTTCGGAGGACGGTCCGGGCTTCGGCCTGGGCCCTCCTCCTCGTCGACCTCTTCGTACTCGTCGTCTGGGCGGCGAGCGGCGGCGGCTCGTTCTGGCCGATCTGGGTCTGGCTCCCGACCGCCCTCGCCGTCGCCTCGGCCTGGTGGGCGGGCGAGGCGAAGAGCCGCCGGACCCGGCGCGTGGGCGAGGCTGTTCTGCTCTCGCTGTTCCTCATCGGCGTCTGGGCGGCAGCGGGACGCGGCTCGTTCTGGCCGGTCTGGCCGATCGCGGTGATCGCACTCGCGCTCGGGCTGGAAGCGATCACACGCGGCAAGAAGGACGAGGCGCGCGTGGAGGAGTTGACGCAGACCCGCGCCGGCGCCGTCGAGGCGGCCGAGACCCAGCTGCGGCGCATCGAGCGCGACCTGCACGACGGCGCGCAGGCCCGGCTCGTCGCGCTCGGCATGAACATCGGCCTCGCCGAGCAGCAGCTGGAGAAGGATCCCGAAAAGGCGCAGGAGCACCTGGCCGAGGCGCGCAAGGCGGCGGGCGCCGCGCTGCAGGAGCTCCGCGACCTCGCCCGCGGGATCCATCCTCCGATCCTGGCCGACCGCGGGCTCGACGCCGCGATCCGTGCACTCGCCGCGCATGCCGCTGTGCCGGTGTCGGTCGACGTCGAGCTCGCCGAACGCCCGCCCGCCGCCGTCGAGACGGCCGCGTACTTCGTCGCCGCCGAAGGACTCGCGAACGCGCTGAAGCACGCGCAGGCGTCGCGGATCGACATCGACGTGCACAAGCGGGATGACGCGATCGTCGTGCGCGTGCTCGACGACGGACGCGGCGGAGTGTCCGAGGCCGGCGGCGGGCTCCACGGCCTGCGGCAGCGCGTCGAGGCGCTCGACGGGTCGCTGCGAATCGCCAGCCCTGACGGTGGGCCGACGGTGATCGAGGCGGTGTTGCCGTGCGCGCAGTGATCGCCGAGGATCTCGCGCTGCTGCGAGACGGCCTGACTCGCCTCTTGCGCGACAACGAGATCGAAGTCGTGGCGGCGGTCGGCGACGGCGACGCTCTCGTGCACGCCGTGCTGCGCGAGCGTCCCGACATCGCGATCGTCGACATCCGCATGCCGCCGACCTTCCGCGACGAGGGCCTGCGCGCTGCGCTCACGCTGCGTGAGCGCGTGCCCGAGACTGCGATCCTCATCGTCTCGCAGTACGTCGAGGAGACGTACGCGCGCGAGCTGCTGGCCGACGGCCGCGGCGGCGTCGGCTATCTGCTCAAGGATCGCGTGATGGACGTCGACGCCTTCGTCGAGGCCGTGCGCCGCGTCGGGGACGGAGGCACGGCGCTCGATCCGGAGGTGGTCGCGCACTTCGTCGGGCGCAAGAACGACAGGCTCGCCGCGCTGACGCCGCGCGAGACCGAGGTGCTCGCGCTGATGGCCGAGGGCCGCTCGAACGCGAGCATCGCCGAGGCGCTCGTCCTCACCGTCGGCGCGGTCGAGAAGCACGTCGCGTCGATTCTCCAGAAGCTGCGGCTGCCGCCGTCGGAGGAGACCCACCGGCGCGTGCTCGCGGTGCTCGCGTATCTCGACTCGGCTTCCTGACCGGCAACGTAGGGTTGGCCCATGAAGCACGTCGTCGTCCTCGGAGCCGGGTTCGGCGGGCTGGAGCTTTCCACCCGCCTCGCCGACGCGCTCGCCGGCGAGGTTCAGATCACGCTAATCGACCAGAACAACGGATTCACGTTCGGCTTCTCGAAGCTCGAAATCCTCTTCGGACGTGCCGACGCTGCCGACGTCCGGATCCCGTACAGCGCGCTCGCAAAGCCGGGCGTCGAGTTCCGCCAGGAGCGGATCACGGCGATCGACCCGGCCGCGCGACGCGTGACGACTGACGCCGGGTCGTACGACGCCGACATCCTGGTCGTCGCGCTCGGCGCCGAGTACGACATCGCCGCGACGCCGGGCTTCGCCGAGGGCGGCTTCGAGTACTACTCGATCGCCGGCGCCGAGCGGATGCGCGACGTGGCGCTCGAGCAGTTCAGCGGCGGGACGATCCTGATCGGCGTCCTCGGCCAGCCGTACAAGTGCCCTCCGGCACCGTTCGAAGGCGCGTTCCTGCTGCACGACCGGCTCGTCGAGCAGGGGATCAGGGACGTGACGCAGATCCGGGTCGTCGCGCCGATGGCCGCGCCCGTTCCCGTCACACCCGAGGTCTCGCAGCGCTTCCTCGACGAGCTTGCCGCACGCGACATCGAGTACATCGGCAAGAAGCAGGTCGTCGAGCTCGATGTCCCGAGCAAGGAGGCGGTGCTCGAGAGCGGCGAGCGGCTGCCGTACGACCTCTTTGTCGGGATCCCGATCCACTGCGTACCCGCCGTGGTCGCGGAGTCGGGGCTCGCCGGGAACGGCTGGGTCGCAGTCGATCGCGACACGCTCGAAACGCCCTTCCCGGACGTCTTCGCGGTCGGTGACTGCGTCGCGATCCCGATGGCGAAGGCGGGCGTGTTCGCCGAGAACGCCGCCGGTGTCGCCGCCGACCACATCATCGCGCGGCTCCGCGGCGAGACATTCGAGCGGCGCTACGAGGGCGAAGGCAGCTGCTACCTCGAGTTCGGCAGCGGGCGCGTCGCCAAGGTCGAGGCGAACTTCCTCGGCGGTCCCTCGCCGACGGCGACAGTGGTCGGGCCGTCCGAGGATCTTGCGTCCGAGAAGGCGGAGTTCGGCTGGAGCCGGCGCAAGCGCTGGTTCGGCACCGCGTCCGCGTAATCATTCCGGATATGGGATCGCTTCCGGAAGGAACGGTCACGTTCCTCTTCACCGACATTCAGGGGTCGACGAGACTGCTGCACGAGCTCGGTCCGGTCGCATACGCCGACGCGCTCGCAGAGCATCGGCGGATCGTGCGCGAGGCGGCGGCCGAGCACGGCGGAGTCGAGGTCGACACCCAGGGTGACGCGTTCTTCATCGCTTTCCCGACGGCCGAAGGAGCGGCAACCGCCGCACGAGACGCCGGCCACGGACTCCATGCAGGTGCGGTGCGCGTTCGGATGGGCCTGCACACCGGCGTCCCCACGCCTACGCCCGAGGGGTACGTCGGGCTGGACGTGCATCGCGGGGCGCGCATCGCGGCGCTCGCGCACGGCGACCAGATTTTGCTCTCGCCCACCACTGCCGCGCTGCTCGACACTGAGCCGCTCCGCGACCTTGGGCAGCACCGGCTCAAGGACTTCGAGGGCGCGGTTCGCCTCTACCAGCTCGGCGAGCGCGAGTTCCCGCCGCTCCGGACGCCGGGAAGTGTCGAGCTGCCGACTCCGGCCACGCCTTTTCTCGGCCGCGAGCAGGAGCTGTTCGACGCGGTCTCGCTCGTCTACGAGCGCGACCCGCGCATCCTCACGGTCGTCGGCCCCGGAGGAACCGGCAAGACGCGGTTCGCGATCGAGCTGGCGCGCCTGCTCGGCGACGACGCAGAAGGAGGAACGGTCTTCGTGCCGCTGGCGACGCTCCGCGACGCCGAATTCGTCCTGCCGACGCTGGCCGACCGGCTGGGCGCCTCGTCTCCGGATCCCTCTGCAATCGCAGCCCGCATCGGGGAACGCCGAACCCACGTCGTGTGCGACAACCTCGAGCAGCTCCTCCCGGGCGCCGCTCGCCCGCTCGCCGACCTCGTGGCCGCCGCTCCGACGCTGCGCCTCGTCGCGACGAGCCGAGAGGCGCTTCGCGTGCAAGGCGAGGCGCAGCTCGATCTACCGCCGCTCGTGCGCGACGAGGCGGTGGAGCTCTTCTGCGAGCGCGCCCGGGCAGTGCGGCCGGACGTCGCGAGCACCGCCGCGGTCGCGGAGCTCTGCGACCGACTCGACCGGCTCCCGCTCGCGATCGAGCTGGCCGCCGCCCGGACGAAGTTGCTCGCGCCCGAGGCCCTCCTCGAGCGCCTCGCCGACCGGCTCGACGCCCTCAAGGGCTCGCGCGACGCCGAGGAGCGGCATACGACGTTGCGGGCGACGATCGCGTGGTCGCACGACCTGCTCGACGACGACGAGCAGCAGCTGTTCGCGCGACTCGGCGTCTTCCGCGGCGGCTGCACGCTCGAGACGGCGGAAGCGGTGTGCGACGCCGACCTCGACACGCTCGCCTCGCTGCTCGACAAGAGCCTGCTGCGCCGCCGCACCGGCCGGCTCGGCGAGGAGCGCTACTGGATGCTCGAGACGATCCGCGAATTCGCGCTCCAGCAGCTCGAGGGAGCGGGCCAGACCGACGTCCTCCGGCGCCGCCACGCCGAGTACTTCCTCGCGCTCGGCGAGACGGCGAATCTCAGGGCGGAAAGCGACGGCCCCCAGCGGGCCGAGATCGTCCGGGCCGAACAGGACAACTTCCGCTCGGCGATCGACTGGGCGCTCGACCACGATCCCGAGCTGGCGTTCCGCCTCGCCATCGCGCTCGAGCAGTTCTGGGTGATGAACGACGCCTTCGAAGGAGTTCGACGTCTGCAGGCCGTGCTGGAGCACAGCCCCGGTGTCCCGCGCGTGCTCCACGCCCGCGCGCTGAGGGTCTACGCCGAATCGGCCCACATAGCGGGCGACTTCGACACCAGCAAGCGGCTACAGGAGGAGTCTCTGCGTGAGTTCCGAGAGCTTGGCGACGAACCGGGGATCGCTATCGCGGCTCCACCGCCTCGCCGTGGGCGCCACCATGGAGGGCGATCTCGTTCGCGCGAGGAAGCTGCTCGACGAATGCCTGGCGATCTGCCAACGCCGGCCGAACGCCAAGCTCGTCGCCGATGCGTTGGTGAAGCTCGCCTGGATCGAGCAGCTGGAAGGAAACACGGAGCTCGCGCTCGGGCTCTTGGACAAAGCTGCTGCGCGATGCGAGGAGATCGGATTCACGTGGATGCAAGCGAGCGCGGTCGGGTCTGCTGCCACTCTCGCAAACGAGTTGGGGCGCACCGAGCTCGCCTGGGATCGGGCACGCGACGCTCTCCGCCTCTGCCGAGAGTGCGACGATCGCCAGATGACGCTCTTCGCGCTCGCTCGGCTCGCTCGGCTTGCGAGCAGGGCCGGGCAAGACGACCGCGCCGGCCGGCTGTGGGGCGCCATCGAGACCGAGGAGTCGCGAGGTCCGGTCGGCCACTGGGAGGGCGAGCGCGACGAGATTGCCGCGGATGTGGCCATGCGGTCATCCGAGTTCGAGCATGGTCGTTCGTCGGGGCGGTCGCTGTCGCTCGAGGAAGCCGTCGAGTACGCGCTCGGCACCGACTAGACGGACACCTCCGATTGCTCGACCGCCTCGAAACGGTGGAGGCAATGGTCGGAGCAGAAGTAGACGGGCTCGCCGTCGCGTTCGGAGCGGGCCGGAGCGTTCGCAACCTCGACCTGCATCCCGCAGACGGGGTCGATCGCGTAGCCGACGCCGCCGCCGAGCCGCTGCTGGTTCCGCGCCAGCCACCAGAGGCCGGCCAGCACGAGGATGAAAACGATGTTGAGGAACGTCGTGTAGTTCCACTCGAAACTGGTCGGCACGACGGACGCCGGACGCTCGGTCGGCTCGATCCCGAGGCCGCGGAAGAGGTACTCGACCGTGAGGCCGGCTGCGCTCATCACCGTCCAGAAGACCGCGAGCAGCTTCAGCGTCAGGCGGCCGCCGTAGTAGCGGCGATAGATGAAGAGCAGGGGGATCGCGATCAGGTCGGCGAAGATGAAGCTGATCACGCCGCCGAAGCTGATGCCGCCGGACCAGAGGGCGGCGGCGAGCGGGACATTCCCGACCGAGCAGACGAAGCTGATCATCGCGATGAAGGGGCCGACGATCACGTTCTCGAGCGACGTCCAGAACCCGTGCCCGCTGACGAACACCGCGTTCCAGACGCTGACGGGGACGAGCACGGCGAGGAAGCCGGCGATCAGGTAGCCGGCCGCGATCTCCTTTCGCACCATCTTCACGTCGGCGAACG
Organism: uncultured Actinomycetes bacterium; assembly: GCA_963794255.1. Lineage (GTDB taxonomy): Bacteria > Actinomycetota > Thermoleophilia > Gaiellales > Gaiellaceae > Palsa-739. Next base: position 787,686 of record CAWCDC010000010.1, read on the forward strand.
CGTAGCTCGCCGCGTCGGCCCAGCCCGCCTGCGACGTCAGCCGCTCCCGCCACGGCCGGCGCTGAATCGCGTCGTCCGCGTGTCCGCCGTCACCGAGCCGCTCGCGTGCGGCGTCGGTTTCCCCGCGCTTCAGCACGAGCCGGGCGAGGAGTGTGAAGAGGACGATCATGATCGCGCCGCCGACGAACTCCGCCAGGGCGAACTCCCAGCCGAGCAGCACCCACAGCACGATTCCGAGCTCGACCACGAGGTTGGTCGACGCGAACATGAAGACCATCGAGCTGACGAAGTCGGCGCCTCGCTGGAAGAGCGTCTTCGCCATCGCCGAAGCCGCGTAGGAGCACGACGACGATGCTGCGCCCAGCAGGCTCGCGCGCGCGATCTCGCGGGGGCCGCTGCGACCCAGCAGCCGCTGCATCTCCCTCCGCGAGACGAACGCCTGCACCGCGCCCGCCAGCGTGAAGCCGAGCACGAGCGCCCAGAAGGTCGCCCAGAGCATGAAGAACGCTTCGCGGAACGAGTGGCCGATGTCGATCAGGACGTGCACGGCACCGAGCTACGCCGACGGGAGCTCGACCGGCTCGGCCCGTTGCTCGAAGCCGCGCAGGACGAATCCTCCGACGAAGAGCACGATCAGCTCGACCAGCGTGAGCGCGACCCGGTTCAGCGCGACCGCTCCGAGGGCCTGTCCCGGCGTGGCGACCGCGAGCAGCAGCCCGTACATCGACGCCTCGCGCACTCCGATTCCCGACGGTGCGAAGACGAAGACGACGGCGACGATCGCGCCGACGGCCGCGACTCCGCCGAGGTAGACGATCGACGCAACCTCCGGATGCCCGCCGACCGAACGCAGCAGCAGCCAGAGCGCGAAGCCGCCGAGCAACCAGGTGCCGGCGTAGAAGACGAGGAGCATCGTGAGCGTGTGCGTGCGCATGTTCGGCAGCTCCTTCGTGTAGCCGAACTTGCGCAACACCCAGCCGGCGAGCGGCCTGAAGACGCGCGGCTGCACGAGGACGGCGAGCACCGCCCCGAACACGACGAGCGGAACGAGCGGCGCGTTCACCTCGTCGACGAACGGGAGGCTCACGATGAAGACGATCACTCCGGCGACCGCAGACAGCCCGGCCTCGAGCAGCATCGACGAGGTGACGAGCGCCGCGTCGGTCACGCCGGCGCGGCGGGCCGCGACGACCCGCGCAGCCGGTGCCCAGATCGCGCCGGGGATGTACTTCGCCAGCATCGAGATCATCTCCGCCCGCAGAGCCGCCGGATAGGGCAGCCGGACGCCCCACTCCAGCAGGATCCACATCCAACCGAGCACGAACACGAGGTAGTACGCAGCGAGCGCGGCGCAGCCGAGCCCGAACAGAACGAGGTTCGCGTTGCTCAGGTCGTGCGCGGCGGAATGGACGGTGCCGCGCAGCGCCCAGGCGAGGCTGCCGAAGAAGACGGCAAGCACGATGAGCTGGGCCGCGACGAGCAGCCGGCGGTGCCGGGAGGCCCAACTCGCCACGTCCTGCAGGCGGCTCATCAGCTCACTCTTAGCACGGCGGCACCCCGTATCCGCCCCACCCGCAGGCGATCCAGAGCGTCGTTCGCAGCTTCGAGGGGAAACGTCTCGACCTCGGTTCGCACCGGCACCTGCGGTGCGAGAGCGAGGAACTCCTCGCCGTCGCGACGGGTCAGATTCGCGACCGACCGCACCATGCGCTCCTCCCACAGCAGCTCGTACGGGAAGCTCGGGATGTCGCTCATGTGGATACCGGCGCAGACGACGACGCCGCCGCGAGCGAGAGCGCGCAGCGCCGCCGGCACGAGCTCTCCCACGGGCGCGAAAATGATCGCCGCGTCGAGCTCCTCCGGTCCAGGCTCGTCCGACGGACCGGCCCACTCGCAACCGAGCTCGAGCGCGAACGCCGCCGCCTCGTCGTCTCCCGGCCGGACGAAGCCGAACACGCGCCGGCCCTCGTGCCGCGCCACCTGCGCGACGATGTGCGCCGAGGAGCCGAAGCCGTACAGCCCGAGCCGCTCGGGGTCGCCGGCCAGACGCAGCGAGCGGTAGCCGATCAGCCCCGCGCACAGCAGCGGCGCGGCCTGTACGTCGTCGTAGGACTCGGGAATCGGCAGGCAGTAGCGCTCGTCGGCGACGACCCACTCCGCGTAGCCGCCGTCGAGGTCGTAGCCCGTGAATCGCGCCGACTCGCACAGGTTCTCGCGGCCGGAGAGGCAGTAGCGGCACGTGCCGTCCGTCGAGCCGAGCCACGGCACGCCGAGCCGTCGCCCGTCCTCCGTGCGGCCGACCACCTGGTGGCCGGGGATCAAGGGGAGCTTGGGGTGCGGCAGCTCGCCGTCCACGACGTGGAGGTCGGTGCGGCAGACCCCGCAGGCCGACACGCGCAGCCGGATCTGGCCCGGACCGGGCTCAGGTACGGGAACGTCCTCGAGCCGCAGCGGCTCGCCGACCGCATGAAGCACCATCGCGCGCACCACTAGATTCTCTCCCGTGGAGACCACCCTGCCGTACGGTTGGTACACGGATCCCGAGATCCTGCGCCAGGAACGGGAGCGGATCTTCCGCTCGTCGTGGCAGTACGTCGGCCACACCGGACAGCTCGCGACACCCGGGTACTTCTCGACGGAAGCGGCCGGGACCCCGGTCGTCGTCACGCGCGACCGCGACGGCGTGCTCCGCGGCTTCGTCAACGTCTGCCGCCATCGCGGCCACGTCGTCGCCGACGGCGAGCAGACCCGCGAGACGCTGCAGTGCCCGTACCACGCCTGGACGTACGGCCTCGACGGCCGGCTCCGCGCGGCGCCTCGCAGCGAGGAGGAGCCGGACTTCCCACAGGACGAGCTCGGCCTCGTGCCCGTCGCGGTCGACACCTGGGGCCCGTTCGTGTTCGCCAACGCGACGCAGGTCGGGGAGCCGCTCGCGGAGGCGCTCGGCTCGCTGCCCGCGCAGGTCGCCGAGCTCGGCCTCGACGTCGACTCGCTCGTCCACCACTCCCGCTGGGAGACCGAGGTCGAGGCGAACTGGAAGATCGTCTGCGAGAACTTCCTCGAGTGCTATCACTGCCAGGTCGCGCATCCCGGCTTCAGCGAGGTGATCGACGTCTCGCCCGACGCGTACGAGCTCTCGAGCGACGGCCGCCTCTCGACCCAGCACGGCCCGCTGCGAACGGCGCCACCGCAGGGCGAGCTGCCACGCGCGCAGTTCCACTTCCTCTGGCCGAACCTCGGGATCAACATCTTCGGCGGGCGACCGAACATCTCGATCGGCCCGATCGTGCCGCGCACGCCCGAGCGCACCTACCGCTTCCTCGACTACTACTTCGGCCCGGACGTGGAGACCGCCTGGATCGACGACCTCCTCGCCTTCGACGACCAGGTCGGGAAGGAGGACCGGGCGCTCGTCGAGACCGTGCAGCGCGGCATCGGCTCGGGTGCGCTCGACCACGGCGTGCTGATGGGACGCAGCGAGCAGCTGATCGGCCATTTCCAGGCCCTCACGGCTGCTGCGCTCACGGAGTAAAGTCGCCTCTCTCGCCGGTTTCAAGATAGGAGGGCATCCGTGAAGCGTCTTCTCCCGCTGGTCGGGATCGTGGCCATCGCCACCGTGCTGGCCGCCTGCGGCGGCGGTGGCGGCAGCGGCAACAACACGACCACCACCTCGTCGACGTCGAGCGTGCCGACGCTGCACACAGGCAAGCTCGTCGTGGGCTTCGACCTGCCGGCGCCGGCGTTCTGGAACGGTCAGGCGTCGGGCACCACGATCAAGAACCCGTCGGGCTTCGAGTTCGGCCTCGCCCTCGACGTCGCGACGCAGCTCGGCATCCCGAAAGACAAGGTCACCTTCCTGCGCGCGCCGTTCGCGACGATCCTGCTCGCCGGGAAGAAGCCGTACGACTTCGCAATGGAGGAGACGACCATCACCTCGCAGCGCGCGAAGGTGATCGGCTTCTCGGCTCCGTACTTCGACGCGAACCAGGGCGTGCTGATCGCGAAGGGCGTGAAGAAGCCCACGTCGATCGCCGACCTCAAGAGCCTGCAGACGTGCGCGCAGGCGGCCACGACCGGGCTCGACTGGATCCAGCACCAGCTGCGGCCGGCCAAGCAGCCGCTCGTCTACTCAGCCTCCTCGGACGCGGCGTTCAACGCGGTGCAGTCGGGCTCGTGCCAGGCGCTGATCCTCGACGTACCGATCATCGAGGCGCAGAACGCGAAGCAGCCGGGCGCCTACGGCGGCGTGGTGGGGCAGATCGACACCCACGAGGGTTACGGCGCCGTCTTCGCCAAGAACAGCCCGCTGATCCCGGACGTCAGCAAGGCGATCGACAAGCTGCAGCAGAACGGGACGATCAGCCTCCTGACCAAGCAGTGGTTCGGCTACGACCCGGCCAAGGTCCCGGTACTGAAATAAGCATCGACCTGATCCAGGCATAGGACGCGGAGGAGGTCGAGTTGGGCCAGTTCCTGCACGAGTTCTTCAGCCCGCTCGACTTCCTTCGCGCGACCCCGCAGGTCTGGGCCGGGTTCAAGCTCAACCTGCAGCTGATGATCGTCGCGGAGGCGTTGGTCCTCCCGCTGGCCCTGGTGGTCGCGGTCGTCCGCGGCCTGCCGGGGCGAATCGCGCTTCCGTTCCGCGGCGCCGCGATCGTGTACGCCGACATCTTCCGCGGCACGCCGCTGATCCTCGTCTTGCTGATGGTGCAGGGGTTCGCCACCCTGAACTTCGTCGGGCTCTCTGCCGAGACGCTGTTCAGGAACGGCCTGATCGCACTCGTGCTCGTCTACACGGCCTACGTCAGCGAGGTGTATCGAGCGGGGATCGAATCGGTCCATCCGAGCCAGCGGATGGCGGCGCGGTCGCTCGGCCTCAGCTACCTGCAGACGATGCGCTACGTCGTTTTGCCGCAGGCGATCCGGCGCGTCATCCCGCCGCTTCTCAACGACTTCATCGGCCTGCAGAAGGACACGGCGCTCGTCACCATCATCGGGGTGACCGAGGCGGTCGCCCAGGCCGGTTTCTACTCGAGCGACTACGTGAACGACGCCGCCTACGCGGTCGCGGCCGTGTTCTTCATCTTCCTCACGATTCCGCTCGCGCGCTTCACCGACAGCATCATCAAGAACCGGGAGCGGCGGGAGCGAGCCCAGGCCGTATGAGCACGAACGGCCACTTCGTCTCCCTGCAAGGCGTCACGAAGCGCTTCGGCGACCTGGAGGTCCTACACGGGATCGACCTCGACATCGGCGAGCACAACGTCGTCTGCCTGATCGGAGCCTCGGGCTCGGGCAAGTCGACGCTGCTTCGTTGCATCAATCTGCTGGAGCAGGTCGACGAGGGCACGATCGTGGTCGACGGCCAGACGGTGACCGGGATGAAGGTCGACGTCAACAAGCTGCGCCAGAAGATCGGGATCGTCTTCCAGGCGTACAACCTCTTTCCGCACATGACCGTGCTGCAGAACGTGACGCTCGCGCCGCGCAAGGCGCTCGGGATCTCGCGCGACAAGGCGGAGGCGCACGCGCGGGCCCTCCTGCGGCAGATCGGCCTCGAGGACAAGGCCGACGAGTTCCCCGACCGGCTCTCGGGCGGTCAGCAGCAGCGCGTGGCGATTGTCCGCGCGCTTGCGACCGGGCCGAAGCTGATGCTGCTCGACGAGATCACGTCGGCGCTCGACCCGCAGCTGATCGGCGAAGTGCTGGAGCTGGTCCGCGAGCTCGCGGGATCCGGCATGACGATGATCCTCGCCACCCACGAGATGGGCTTCGCGCGCGAGGTCGCGAACAAGGTCTGCTTCCTCGACGACGGCGTCATCCGCGAGGAAGGGACGCCCGAGCAGATCTTCTCGTCTCCGACCCAGGAGCGAACGCGAGAGTTCCTGGCGCGAGTGCTGGAAGGCGGCCGGCTGTGAGCCGGTTCCGTGGAGCGCCGAAGACGCCCGTTGCAGTCGCGGGGATCATGGCGCTGCCGCTCTTCTTCGTCGGCCTGATGGCGTTCTCGCTCAAGATCGACAAGCCGACGAAGCACGTGACGACGAAGGGGAAGCTCGTGCTCGGCGACCCGACCAAGGCCACCATCGGGACGATCTACCTGCTCGCGCTCGTCGTCGCGCTCGCCGTCGTCCTGGTCGGCGTCCTGGCCGTGCTGCTTCGCTCGCGCCTTGCTCCGATCGTCCCTGCCGTCGCGGGCATCGTCGCGGCCGTGCTGCTCGTCGTCCCGCTGGGCAGCTGGGCGGCCGGGCACACCACCCGGTACCCGTACGGAACGGACAACATCCCCGACGGAACCACGGCGAAGCCCAACCCGACGAACCTCATCCTCGAGGGCGAGTGGGAGGCGAACGCCAAGACGACCGCCGAAGAGATCGGGGCCGTGGTGATCGGGATGGGGCTCGCGGCGATCGTCCTCACCGTCATGCTGGACGTCCGACGACGGCGAGGCAGGAGCGGCTACGTCCCGCCGCCACCACCTTCGATCGCAGGCGAGCCGGCGATCTCCTCGGGGCTCGAGCTCGAGGTAGCCGACTCGGACCTCGTCCGCGGTCGCCGCCCCGGACGCTGGCGCTTCTAGAGCACCTTCGAGAGGAACTCCTTGGTTCGCGCTTCGCGCGGGTTGACGAGCACGTCCTGCGGACGGCCGGTCTCGACGACGACTCCGCCGTCCATGAACACCGCCACGTCGGCGACCTCGCGCGCGAAGCCGATCTCGTGCGTGACGACGATCATCGTCATCCCCATGTCCACCGCGAGCCCGCGCATGACATCGAGCACCTCGCCCACCAGCTCCGGATCCAGCGCCGAGGTCGGCTCGTCGAAGAGCATGAGCTTCGGATTCATGGCCAGCGCGCGTGCGATCGCGACTCGCTGCTGCTGGCCGCCCGAGAGCTTCGACGGGTACTCGTCGCATTTCTCCTCGAGGCCGACCCGCCTCAGCAGCTCCTTTGCCGAGGCCACCGCGCGGTCCTTCGGCGTTCGCTTGACGCGGATCGGAGCCTCGACGACGTTCTCGAGTGCGGTCATGTGGCCGAAGAGGTTGAAGCGCTGGAAGACCATGCCGATCTCGGTGCGCTTCCGCGCGACTTCGCGCTCGGGTAGCTCGTACAGCTTGTCGCCGGATTGTCGATAGCCGACGAGCTCGCCGTCGACCCAGAGCCGGCCGGAGTTGATCTGCTCGAGGTGGTTGATGCAGCGGATGAACGTCGTCTTGCCGGAGCCGGACGGGCCGAGGATGCACATCACCTGCCCGGGCTGGACCTCGAGCGAGATGCCCTTCAGCACCTCGAGCCGTCCGAAGCTCTTGTGGACGGCCTCCGCTCTGACCATCGGCGTCATGGCCGCCGGACACCCATGAACGGACGCCAGTCGGTCATGTTCAGCCAGAAGTCCTGCATCGCCTTCTGGCGCCCGCTCGCTCCGCGTGCGTAGTGGCGCTCGACGTAGTACTGGCCGATCGAGAGCACCGTCGTACAGATCAGGTACCAGATGCTGATCACGATCAGAAGCTGGATCGTCTGGTAGTTCACGGCGTAGATGATCTGTGCCGTGTAGGTGAGCTCGGGCAACGCGATGACGGCGACGAGAGAGGTCGTCTTCAGCATCGAGATCGTTTCGTTGCCGCTCGGCGGAATGATCACGCGCATCGCCTGCGGTAGGACGATTCGCCGCATGGTCAGGAGCCGCGTCATGCCGAGCGCGTGCGCGGCCTCGGTCTGTCCTTCCTCGACGGAGAGGATCCCCGCCCGGACGATCTCGGCCATGTAGGCGCCTTCGTTGAGCCCGAGCGCCAGCGTCCCGGCGATGAACGGCGTGATCAACGCCTGAATGTTGACGTGCGTGAACTGTGGGCCGAGCGGGATCCCGATCGCAACCTTCGGGTAGAGACTGCCGATGTAGAACCAGAAGATGATCTGCACGAGCACGGGCGTGCCGCGGAAAAACCAGATGTAGACCCAGGACGCACCCGCGACGAGCGGATTCGGCGAGAGGCGCATCACCGCGAGCACGACCCCGAGCACGACCCCGAGCGCCATCGACGCAGCCGTGAGTTCGAGCGTCTTGACGAGGCCGCGCAAGATCCTCGGATCCGTCATGTACTGGCGCACGACCCCCCACTCGAAGTTCCCGTTCTTCACCATCGAGACCACGAGCGCGAAGACGAAGAACGCCAGGATGGCGCCCGCCACCCAGCGCCCCGGATGACGGACCGGAATCGCTCGGATCTTGTCGGGCGGGACCGCCGAAGCGGCCCCGCTCGGAGTCATGTCAGCTGATTGCGCCGTTGATCTTGGGTTTCGAGATTGCCCCGCCCTGCACGCCCCACTTCTTCAGGATCTTCTTGTACGTGCCCTGCTTCATGAGGTACTTGACGGCCGAGAGCATCGGCTTGGTCATGCCGTTGCCCTTCGGCAGCGCGATCCCGTAGGGAGCCGTGCCGTACGACTTGCCGACGAGCTTGAACTGGCCGTGGGACTGCTGGACGATGTACGCCGCCACCGGAGAGTCGGCCATGCCGATCTGCTGATGGCCGCTCGAGATCGCGAGATTCGCGGCGTTCTGGTCCGGATAGGCCTTGACGCCGACGCCCGGCTTACCGGCCTTCTTGCACTTCTTGTTCTGCGCCGTCGCGTCACTCTGCTCGGTCGTGCCGTTCTCGACTGCCACCGACTTGCCGCACAGCGAGGCGAGACCCTGCAGCGCGGGGCCGCCCGACGCCTTCTCGTAGAACGACGTGCCGGCCGAGAAGTAGGTCACGAAGTCGACCACCTTCTGGCGCGCCTTCGTATCGGTGAACGACGACATCCCGATGTCGTACTTCCCGGACTTGATCCCCGGGATGATCCCGTCGAAGCTCGCGTTCTGGACCTTGAGCTTCAGGCCCATCACGGTCCCGAGCGCCTTCGCGAGATCGGCGTCGACGCCGACGACGGTCTTGCCGTCCTTGGCGATGAACTCCATCGGCGCGTAGGTCGCATCCGAGGCGACGGTCAGCGTCCCCTTGGAGCGGATCTTCGCCGGCACCTGCTTGGCGATCGAGGGGACTTTCTGAAGCTTGGTTGATTTGCTCGACGCGCCGGCGACGCCGGAAACGACGAGTGCTAGCGCTGTGGCAGCCACCAGCAGCCCAGCGATTCGGCGAGACATTCAGTACCTCCTGGTTCACGACCTTTGACGCTTGCCGCCCGATGCGGCAACGCCATCGTACGAAGTAGGACGCGAAAAAGAGAAGTGAGGGTTGGAGGTATGAACCTGTAAGGAATTCGTAACCAGGTTAAACATTTTGCTAACCTGGTTAACGAATGTCTCAGGCAACGAAACAGCAGCTCGATGCGATGGCGGTCGCAGACCACCTCCGCCCGACGCTGCTGCGCCTCGGCAACGAGCTGCGCCGCGAGAAGATCGCCGGCGTCTCGCCTCAGCAGGTCGGATTGCTCGTCGCGATCAAATACCGCCCCGGCGTCACCGTCGGCGAGCTCGCAACGAGCGAGAACGTCTCGACGGCCGCGATGTCGAAGCGCATCTCGCGGCTCGAGCGCGACGGCCTCGTCGCACGTGCGAAGAGCAAGTCCGATCGCCGCTGCACAGGTTTGACACTCACAGAGGACGGCCAGCGCACGCTCCGCCGCGTTCGCTCCCGCCGCACTGCATGGCTTGCCAGTCGGCTGGGGGGCTTGACGCCGGCTGAGCTCGCTGCGGTGGGGGCGGCGGCGGAGCCGCTTGCGCGCCTTCTCACCGAGAGGGCGCCCGCTTGACGAAGGCAGCCAAGCGGACTTTTCAAAGCCTCCGTTACCGCAACTACCGCCTCTTCTTCGGCGGCCAGATCGTCTCCCAGACCGGGTCGTGGATGCAGCGCATCGCGCTCGGCTGGTACGTCCTGCAGCTGACGCACTCGCCGTTCGACGTCGGCGTGATGGCGTTCGCGCAGTTCACGCCGTACATGCTGTTCGGCCTCTTCGCGGGAGTCCTCGCCGACCGGCTCGACGCGCGCCGCACCGTGATCGCGACGCAGACGGCGCTGCTCATCTCGGCCTCGGCCCTCGCGTGGATCGCGCTCGGCGGCTTCGCCGAGCCGTGGATGCTGTACACGCTCGGGTTCATCAGCGGGACGGTGCTCGTGCTCGACGTGCCGTCGCGCCAGCAGCTGACGTACCGGATGGTCGGCCGCGAGGACCTGCCGAACGCGATCGCGCTCAACTCGACGCTCTTCAACGCGTCGCGGATCTTCGGGCCGGCGATCGCAGGCATCGTGCTCGTCGCCGGCGCGGGAATCTGCTTCCTCACCAACGCGATCAGCTACCTCGCCGTGTTGATCTGTTTGCTCCTGATGCGCGTCTCGGAGTTCTTCCCGCTCGAGCGGTTCGAGCGGCCGAAGATCCTCGCCGGCACGCGCGAGGGGCTCGTGTGGATCCGCAGGCAGCCGCGGATGCTCATCGTCCTCTCGCTCGTCTTCGTGATCAGCACGTTCTGCTTCAACTTCAACGTCACGCTGCCGGTGCTGGCGAAGGTCACGCTGCACGGGCACGCCTATGTCTACGGGCTGCTGTCGGCCGCCTTCGGCGTCGGCGCGCTGGCCGGGGCGCTCGTCGCGGCGTCGCTGGGACGCGCGTCGATGAAGGTTCTGCTCATCGGCGGGATGGTTTTCTCAGGCGCGGAGCTGTTGCTTGCGCCCGTCAACTCCGCGGTGCTGGCCGGCGTCCTGCTCTTCTTCGTCGGCGCGGGCTTCACCGCGTGGTCGGCGAACTCGAACGCGATCATGCAGCTCTCGGCGCCCGACCACCTGCGCGGCCGCGTGATCGGGCTGTACTTCTACGCCTTCAACGGCACGGGCGCGATCGCCGGGATCATGACCGGCTACCTCTGCGACGTCGGCGGCACGGAGCTCGCCTTCGTCGTCTCGGGCTTGATCGGCCTCGTCGCGGTGACGGCAACGGCGCTGATGCTCGGCTGGACGCCGCGGCTCACGATGCGCCGCCGCACCGACCAGCCGCAGCACGCTTGAGCTGCTAAGGTGGTCACTTCGGAGACCACCTCGCGAGGAGCAAAGTGGCGGAGATCGGAATCAAGGAGCTGAAGAGCGGCGTCTCTCGTGTGGTCGATGAGGTTGCCGCCGGGCGCAGCTACGTGATCACCAAGCGCGGCCGCGCGACGGCTGCAATCGTCCCCATCGAAGAGGCCGAGGACCTCGTCCTCGCGAATGCCGAGGAACTCGTCGCCATGCGTCGTAGTGCGCGGGATGCGTATCGCCGTGGCCGCTCGACCTCGCTCGAGGACCTCGACTGAGCGACGCGTACCAGGTACGACTGGCCCCAGCGGCCGAGCGCACATACAAGAAGCTCGCCGAACCGGAGCGCAAACGACTTCGCGCCGCGCTCGAGCAGCTCGCGGTGGCTGCAACGGGCGGCAGTCGCATCCGCGGCAAGAAGGTGAAGACGATCAAGGGTCAAGCGGACTCGTTCCACCGCCTCCGCGTCGGCGACTACCGCGTCATGTACGACCTGATCCCCGAGGACCGCGTCCTGCTCGTGCTCGGGACCGTCCACCGTCGCGATCTCGAGCGCTGGCTCCGATCGCGCTAGAGCTAGCCGACGACCCAGGTCTCGCCGGAGTGGAGTAGCTCCCCGAGGTCGCCCTTGCCCTTCTTCTCCTCGGCCTCGCGCAGCTGCTCCGCCATCAGGTCGTCGTAGACCGGGCGCTCGATGTTGCGGAAGATGCCGACCGGCGTGCCTCCGTGCGTCGCCTGCGTCACGCGCGACAGGGAAAAGGCCAGCGACGGCTCCGCATGCGAGGAATCGTGCACGAGCACTCCGTCCTCCCCCGCGGCGCAGGCCTCGATCGTCCCGTCCGGCTGCTGGCGTAGCGCGCGCTCACCGTCCTTGCCCCACGTGATCGGCTCGCCCTGCCGCAGCAGGATCCGGTTCACGCCCTCCTTGTCGTCGCGCACGTAGTCGAACGCGTCGTCGTTGAAGATCGGGCAGTTCTGGAAGATCTCGACGAACGCGCTGCCGCGATGCTCGGCCGCGGCGCGCAGCACCTCGGTCATCCCCTTCTTGTCGGTGTCGATCGCGCGCGCGACGAACGTCGCCTCGGCGCCGACCGCCAGCGAGAGCGGGTTGAAGGGCCAGTCGATCGAGCCCATCGGCGTCGACTTCGTCACCATCCCGAGCTCGCTCGTCGGCGAGTACTGCCCCTTCGTCAGCCCGTAGACCCGGTTGTTGAAGAGGAGGATCTTGAAGTTGACGTTGCGGCGCAGCGCGTGGATCAGGTGGTTGCCGCCGATCGACATCGCGTCGCCGTCGCCCGTCACGACCCAGACCGAGAGGTCGGGCCGCGTCGTCGCGAGGCCGGTCGCGATCGCCGGCGCTCGGCCGTGGATCGAGTGCATCCCGTACGTGTTCATGTAGTACGGGAAGCGCGCCGCGCAGCCGATCCCGCTGATGAAGACGGTGTTCTCGCGCTCGATCCCCAGCTCCGGCATGAACGACTGCATCGCCGCGAGGATCGCGTAGTCGCCGCAGCCCGGGCACCAGCGCACCTCCTGGTCGGTGCGGAAGTCCTTCGCGGTCAGCTGCGTGTGGCCGTTGCCGTTGCCCTCGGTCATGCCGCATCCACCAGGGCCTCGGCCGCGTCGGCCACCTCTTGCGCGCGCAGCGGGAAGCCGCGCACGCGGTTGTAGCCGATCGCGTCGACGAGGAACTGCGACCGCACGAGCTGCAGCAGCTGGCCGAGGTTCATCTCCGGGATCAGCACCTTGTCGTAGCGGCGCAGCACGTCGCCGGTGTTGCGCGGGAACGGGTTGACGTGGCGCAGGTGCGCGTGCGCCATCTGCTTGCCGTTGCCGCGCACGCGGCGCGCGGCAGCAGCGACCGGGCCGTACGTGCCGCCCCAGCTGAGCACGAGCAGCTTCGCGTCGCCGTCGGGGTCGTCGACCTCGAGCTCCGGGATGTCGCCGGCGATGCCCGCGACCTTCTGCGCGCGCAGCCGCGTCATCAGGTCGTGGTTCTCGGGGTCGTAGGAGATGTTCCCGGTGCGGTCCGCCTTCTCGAGCCCGCCGATCCGGTGCTCGAGCCCCGGCGTCCCCGGCAGCGCCCACGGCCGCGCGAGCGTCTGCTCGTCGCGCAGATACGGCAGGAACTCGTCGCCCCCCTCCTCGGTTGAATAGTTCGGCTGGGTTGCGAAGGCCGGCGTCAGATCCGGGAGCGTGTCGAGCGCGGGCAGGAGCCACGGCTCGGAGCCGTTCGCGAGGTACGCGTCCGACAGCAAGTACACCGGCGTGCGGTACTTGAGCGCGATCCGCGCCGCCTCGATCGCGGCGTGGAAACAATCCGACGGCGAGCTCGCCGCGACGACCGGCACCGGTGACTCGCTGTTGCGCCCGTACATCACCATCAGCAGATCGCCCTGCTCCGGCTTGGTCGGCATCCCTGTCGACGGGCCGGCGCGCTGGATGTCGCAGATCACGAGCGGCAGCTCGAGCATGATCGCGAGCCCGATCGTCTCGGCCTTGAGCACGATGCCCGGCCCCGCCGAGGTCGTGACGCCGAGCGCGCCGCCGAACGCAGCGCCGACCGCGGCTCCCGCAGCGGCGATCTCGTCCTCCGCCTGGAACGTGCGCACGCCGAAGTTCTTGTAGCCCGCGAGCTCCTCGAGGATCGCGCTCGCCGGCGTGATCGGGTAGGCGCCGAGGAAGAGCGGGAGGCCCGACAAACGCGAAGCCGCGACGAGGCCGAGCGACAGCGCCTGGTTGCCGGTGATGTTGCGATACGTCCCGGGCGTGAGCTTCGCCGGCTTCACCTCGTAGGTGACCGCGAAGGACTCGGTCGTCTCGCCGAACGCATAACCGGCGCGCAGCGCCTTGATGTTCGCCGCCGCGATCTCGGGCCGCTTCGCGCCGAACTTCTCCTCGAGGAACTGAATGCTCGGCTTGATCGAGCGCCCGTAGAGCCACGACATAAGCCCGAGCGCGAACATGTTCTTCGAGCGCTCGGCCTCGCGCGGCGTCACTCCCTCGATCTCCTTCAGCGCGCCGACGGTGAGCGAGGTCAGCGGCACGGCGTGCACCTGGTACTCGTCGAGCGAGCCGTCCCCGAGCGGGCTCTGCGCGTAGCTGGCCTTCTTGAGGTTCCGCTCGGTGAAGGCGTCCGCGTCGACGATCAGCGTCCCGCCGCGCGGCAGGTCGCCGATGTTCGTCTTCAGCGCGGCCGGGTTCATCGCAACGAGCACGTTCGGCGCGTCGCCGGGCGTGAGGATGTCGTGGTCGGCGAAGTGGAGCTGGAAGCCCGAGACGCCCGGCAGCGACCCGGCCGGCGCGCGAATCTCGGCGGGGAAGTCGGGCAGCGTGGAGATGTCGTTCCCGAGCAGCGCCGCCTCGGACGTGAACTGCGAGCCGGTGAGCTGCATTCCGTCGCCGGAGTCGCCCGCGAAGCGGACGATCACCTGGGAGAGCTGCTCGACCGGCTTGCTGCTCATTCCTCGTTGCAGGTATAGCGCACTGCCCGGCCCTTGGGCGTCCCTACACTCGCCGCATGGCGCCGGTCGTCTCCGTCCGCGGTCTGCACAAGCGCTACGGCGAGCTCGACGCGGTCGCCGGAATCGACCTCGAGGTCGAGCGCGGGGAGATCTTCGCCTTCCTCGGGCCCAACGGCGCGGGCAAGACGACGACGGTCGAGATCATGCAGGGCTTCCGCACGCGCACCGCCGGCGAGGTCACCGTGCTGGGAGTCGATCCGGCGAAGGGCGACGCCGCCTGGCGCAACCGGGTCGGCAGCGTGCTGCAAGAGTCGAATGCCGAGCCGGGCCTGACCGTGCGCGAGTGCCTGGAGCTCTACTCCGGCTACTACCTTGAGCCGCGTGACATCGACGAGACGATCGAGCTCGTCGGCCTCGACGGGAAAGGCGACGCGCTGGCGCCGCAGCTTTCCGGCGGGCAGCGGCGGCGGCTCGACGTCGCGCTCGGGCTGATCGGCGACCCGGAGCTGATCTTCCTCGACGAGCCCACCACGGGCTTCGACCCGTCGGCGCGCCGCACCGCCTGGCACGTGATCGACGGGCTGCGCGACCTCGGCAAGACCGTCTTCCTCACGACGCACTACATGGACGAGGCCGACCAGCTCGCCGACCGCATCGCGGTCATCGCCGGCGGGCGCATCGTCGCCGAAGGCACGCCGGGAACGCTCGGTGGCCGCGACCAGATGGCGGCGTCGATCTCGTTCACGCTGCCCGCGGGGACGGGCGTCGACGACCTGCCTCCGGAGCTGCGCACGCTCGTCGCGACCGCGGACGGTCTCGTGACGCTCACCACCGACACGCCGCTCGTCCACGTCCGCGCGCTCGCCGACTGGGCGCTCGCGCGCGGCATCGACCTGCCCGACCTCGACGTCCGCCGGCCGACGCTCGAGCAGGTCTACCTCGAGCTCACGAAGGAACCGGCATGAAGACGCCCGCCGCGCGCGGCAACCTCGCGCTCGTCCTTCACCAGTCGCGCTTCGACTTCCGGAGCTTTCTCCGCAACCCGCAGGCGTGGTTCTTCACGCTCGCCCTGCCGCTGCTCTTCCTCGTCATCTTCGTCAGCGTCTTCGGCAACGACAAGGTCGGCCCGCAGGCCCTGCCGGCGCGCATCTACTACGTGCCCGGCATCTCGGCGCTCGCCATCATCGCCGCGTCGTTCGTGAACCTCGTGATCACGATCACCGTCCTGCGTGAGGAGGGGATCCTCAAGCGCCGTCGCGCGACGCCGGTGCCGGCGTGGGTCGTGATCGCCGGACGGACGCTGATGGCGATCGTCATCTCGCTCGTGTCGATGACCGCGCTCATGCTCGTCGGCCGCTTCGCCTACGGCGTCCACATCCCGACCCACACGATCCCCGGCATCGCGATCACGGCAGTCGTCGGCTCGATCTCGTTCTGTGCGCTCGCCTACGCGTTCTCGACCCTGATCGCGAACGAGGACGCGGCGCAGCCGATGGTGCAGGCCGTGATGCTGCCGCTCTACTTCATCTCCGGCATCTTCATTCCGGCGGTGAATCTGCCGCCGTGGCTCGAGCGCGTCGCGCGCTTCTTCCCGGTGGAGCACCTCTCCCACGGGCTCCGCCACGGGTTCGACCCCACGACAACCGGGATCGGGATCGTCTGGAACGACATCGCCGTGATCCTGGTCTGGGGCGCGGTCGGCCTCGTCGTCGCGTTGCGGCGCTTCAGCTGGCTGCCGAAAGCGGCGACCAGCTAGGAGAGCTTAGGCCGCGACCAGGACGAGCGGGTTCCCCGAGGGGTCGCTGACCTCGGTGCCGCCGATCCGCTCGGCCACGCGCTGCACTTCGTCGTCGTCGGGGAGGACGATCGCGAAGCGGAGCAGCCTCGCCGTGCCCTCGGGCGCGTGCTCGGCGCCCCGCGTCTCCCACGTGTTGCCGCCGACGTGGTGGTGGTAGCCGCCGGCGCTGAGGAAGGCGGCCATGCCACCGGGGCGGTGCGCGGTCACACCCATCCCCAGCTTGTCGTGGTAGAAGCCGACCATCTCGTCGACGTCGCTGACGGTGAGGTGGACGTGGCCGACGTTCGTCCCATCCGGTAGCCCGTCGAAGTCGGGATCGCCGGCCTCCGCGAGTAGCGAGTCGGTGTCGAGCGGGATCGTCGTCATCGTCTGCGCAACGCGACCCTCGTAGGTCTCGCGCGGGCGGTCGGCGTAGATCTCGATCCCGTGGTAATCCGGGTCGCGGAGATAGATCGCCTCGCTCACGACGTGATCGGAAAGTCCCGTGAGCTCGATCCGCTCCCGCCCGGCGTGGGCGAGGAAGCGGCCGAGGGTCGCGCGGTCGGGGACGAGTAGGGCAACGTGGAACAGGCCGGTGAAGCCCCGAGCCGGCCGGGCGCCGGGCTCCTCGACGAAACGCACGAGCGGCGTGTCGGTGCCGAGCTCGGCCGTACCGTTCTCGCGTGAGAGGACGCGCAGGCCGATCGCATCCTGCCAGTACGCGAGGGAGCGGTCGAGGTCGGAGACGCTCAGCTCGACGAGGCCCATATGCGCGTCGGGGGCGATCTCCATGCGAAAAACTCTATCCCTGCGTGTGCTTGATCGTGTCCTCCTTCTGCTGCGCCTGCGCGAGCGTCAGCTTCCCGTCGCAGATCTCCGAGTTCAGCTCGTTCTCGATCTGATCCATCTGCGCGGCGCGCGGATACGGCTCGGGCCAGAGGTTGCGGGGATCGGTCGGGTTGCCTCCCATCTCGAGGCTGATCAGATGGTCCTCCTGGTAGTCGGACGGTGAGCCCGTCTCGCCGTACTGCTTCATCTGCTTGATCTTGAGGGCGTTCGTATACGAGACCGGCGGGCGGATCGTCGCCGTCCAGCCGCTGCGGCAGACGGTAGAGCGGATGTTGGCCTGGGTCACGTTCGGGTTCACGACGCCCGGCGTACGCACCGGGTCGGCGAGGATTGCATTCGTCCGGTGGGCGTGACCGCGCGCGAAGAACACGACGCACGCCGCGACGAGAGAGACGGCGATGAGCAGGTCGAGCGGAGTGATGCGCCTCGTCATCCGGCCGACGCTAGGCACCGCTTCCGGCCGCCGCAAGACGCTCGCTCGGCCGTGTCCAAGCGAGACAGTAGGCTCGCCGGACATGGTCGAGATCGCCGTCCGCCCGCAAGGGCCGTACTCGCTGTCGCTCTCTGCGCGGCTCGCGAGCGACGCGACGCGCCGGGTGCGCGAGGGCCTCGTCACCGCGCGCTGTGGCGGAGGCGTGGCGCGCGCGTGGCAGAGCCACGACGGAATCGTGACGATCCGGTCCGAGTCTCGCGACGCAGCCGAGAAGCTCCGCTGGGTGCTCGCCCTCGACGACGACCACTCCGAGTTCCTGCGGCGATTCGCGGACGATCCTCTGCTGGGTCGCGCGGCGAAGCACTTTCGCGGGCTGCGGCCGGTGCGCACCGCCACGGTCGCGCAGGCGCTCCTCCGCGCCGTCTGTGGCCAGCTGATCGACTCGAAGACGGCGCGCTCTCACGAGCGCCGCGTGATCCGCGCGCTGTCAGCCCCGGACGAGGACGGCCTCTGCGAGCCGCCGACCACCGCCGCGCTCGCAGCCGTCGCGCCGTTCCAGCTGCGCCGGCTCGGACTCCACGAGCGACGCGGGGCCGCGCTCGTCCGAGTCTGTCGCGGGCTCGAGCTGGAGCGGCTCCACGACCTGCCGACCGACGCGGTCGTGCGCCGGATCGAGCGCGAGCGAGGCCTCGGCCCGTGGTCGGCCGGCGTCGTCTGCCTCGAAGGCCTCGGCCGCTTCGAGTACGGGTTCGTGGGCGACCTCGGGCTCGTCAAGCTCCTACGCGCGCTGCGCGGCCGGCCCGTCGAGGCGTGGGAGACCGCGGAGCTGCTCGAGCCGTACGGCGAGTGGGCCGGCCTCGCAAGCGTCTACCTCCTCCGGGGCTTCGCGCGCGGCCTGATCCCGCTGCCCGCGGCGCGCGCGGCCTAGGCTTGTGTCATGACTCGGAAGGTCGCAATCCTCGGTGGCGGGCGGATCGGTGAAGCACTTCTCTCCGGCCTGCTCAGCTCCGGCTGGCGCGAGCCCGGCGAGGTCGTCGTCACGAGCCGGCGCGAGGAGCGAGTCGCCGAGCTGCGCGAGCGCTACGGCGCCGAGGCGACCACCGACAATGCGGCCGCCGTCGAGGGCGCCGGCATCGTGGTCGTCGCCGTCAAGCCGCAGGACATCTACGTCCTGCTCGGCGAGGTGGGCCAACACCTGACGACCGAGCAGACCCTCGTCTCGGTCGCGGCGGCCATCACGACGGCGCGCATCGAGGAGCGGATCGCCGACGGCGTGCCGGTCGTGCGCGCGATGCCGAACGCACCGGCGACCGTTCACGAGGGCATGGCCGGAATCTGCGCGGGCGCGCATGCCGGGGACGACCAGCTCGCGCTCGCCGACGAGCTGCTCTCGCACCTCGGCCGGGTGGTGCGCGTGCCGGAGGATTGGATGGACGCGATCACCGCCGTCTCGGGCTCGGGCCCGGCCTACTTTGCGCTCCTGGCCGAAGCGATGATCGAGGCGGGAATCCTGCTCGGACTCTCCCGCGAGGCCTCGACGACGCTCGTGGTGCAGACGATGTTCGGTACGGCCAAGCTGCTCCGCGACGAGGGCATGCACCCGGTCGAGCTGCGCGAGTCGGTCACCTCGCCGGGCGGCACGACGATCGCCGCGATCCGCGAGCTCGAACAGGCAGGTGTGCGCGCGGCGTTCCTCAACGCGATCCAGGCTGCGATGGATCGCGCGCGCGAGCTTGCCGACGGAGGATGAGCCCGGTCGACATCACCGTCGTCGACGACGCCGAGGAAGCGGCTCGTCTCGTCGCCGAACGGCTCGCCGAGCAGGCGCGCGCCGGCGGCGGCATCGTGCTCACGGGCGGCTCGACTCCGCGCCGCGCCTACGAGCTCGCGACCGAGCTCGAGCCCGACTGGAGCCGGGCCGAGCTCTGGTGGGGAGACGAGCGCTGCGTGCCGCCCGACGACGAGGAGTCGAACTACGCGATGGCGAAAGCCGCGCTGCTCGACCGGATCGAGCAACTGCCGGGCGCCGTCCACCGCATGCGGGGCGAGCTCGGCCGCGACGCCGGCGCCGCCGAATACGAGCGCGAGCTCACCGGCGTCGGCGACTTCGACCTCGTCCTGCTCGGACTCGGCCCGGACGGCCATGTCGCGTCCCTCTTCCCGAACTTCCCCTCGCTCGACGTCACCGACCGAAGCGTGATCGGCTCCGAAGCAGGCCACGAGCCGTTCGTCGACCGGATCTCGTTGACGCTGCCGCGCATCGGCGCGACGCGAGAGCTGCTCTTCCTCGTCACGGGCGACGACAAGGCGGACGCGGTCTCGCGCGCGCTGACCGGCGAGTCGTCACCCGCAACGCCGGGCAGCCTCGCGCGGGCGACCGGCGGAACGACGCGCGCCGTGCTCGACCGCGCTGCGGCCGCGAAGCTCTAGCGGCTCCAGCGCCGCACGACCTGCCAGGTGCGGCCGTAGTCGTGCGTCTCGATCAGGCGCGAGCGGGGGTTGTCGAACAGCAACACGTACGCGGTCCCGCCGCGAAACGCGGCCGCACCTTCGGCGAAGTCGGTCTCGGGACGTGCGACGTGCGGCTCGGGACGAAAGTGCGTTCCTCCGTCGCGCGTCACGTAGAGCGTGCCGCGACTCTCGGTCAGAAGCCCCCAGCCGTCCGAGGCGACGGCGAGCCCTTCGGGATACCCGTACGACGAAATGCCACCGCGCTCCCGTCCGATGGTGGTGGATGCGCCCGCCTCCCAGGTCCTGCCGCCGTCTGCCGTGCGGTAGATCGCCTTGTCCTCGTTGCCCGCGGCGCCTTCGCCCGCACAGACGATCCACCACAACTTCGACGTCGCGAAATCGACAGAGGCGCTCATCGCGGCGTCCGTCTTGTTGCAGGGATCTTCGGCCCTGCCAGGTGCGGCCTCCGTCGTGCGTCATGAACATCGCCAGCGCGCCACGGTTGTGGGCGATGTAACCGTGGAAGCGGACACCGACCTGCGGATTGAGCCAGTCGACGGTGAACCTGGAGTAGAACCGCTGCCAGGTCCGTCCACGGTTCAGCGTGCGCCAGGCCTGGCCGGTCGCCGTGCTCGCGATCGCACCTTCGGAGCCCACGGTCTGCAGGGCCAACGTCCCCGGCGTCCGGAAGACAACGTGGTACGTCCGTCCGCCGTCGGTCGTCGACTCGATGCCAGCGCGGTTGCATGCGACGGTGGCGTGCGGACACTGGTCTGCTGCAAACAGACCGTCGTGCGCATTCCAGAAGACGACCGAGTTCGGAACGGTGACCAGAGAGGTCGAGCCTCGCGCAGCCGCGCCGCCCGCCTGCGTCACCACGGCGGCGACGATCGTGACCAGCAGCGCCCGGAGCGCGAGCCTCACGCCGAGAGCTTACGCCGCTCCGCGAGCGCGTCCAGGGCCAGAGCCGTGTCGGCGACGGGCAGGTCCTCGAGGAAGTCCTTCCGCGCCTCGAACGAGCGGCGGACGGCGTCGATCGCGACCCGGAACGCTTCGGCGTCGTGTGCCGCGAGCGCAGCGAGCGCGGCCGCGACGTCGCTGGGGAATCCGTCGCCGAGAGTCGCCGCGAGAGCTCCCGCCTCGGTATCTCGCCCCAGGACGAGCAGCGCGAGCGTCCCGGCGTAGCGGCCGATCGGCGACTCCGCGCGAACCGCACCCGCGTCGAGCGCCCACCGAGCAGCAAGTAACAGACTGTTACTAAGTTCGACATGTCCCGCCTCTGAGCAGCCGCCGGCGATCAGCAGCGCCTTCAGAGTCCCGATCTGCCTGCCCCAGGACTCCGAGCCCGGCTGCCAGCTCTCCCGGTACCGCGCCGCCGCGCGCCGTAACCATTCCGCCGCGCCCGCGCGATCGCCTGCCATCAACAGCGATAGCCCGGCCGCCCACGCCGCGTTTGCGAGCTGCACGAGCTGCCGCTCGTCGAGCTCACGCGTCTCGCCGGCCGCGTACCGCGCCGCCGCGCGCTCGTATCGCTCGCGCCAGTCCATGCGCCGCAGGTTACGCTCGGGCCGGCATGGCGAACGACGACTGGCGCATCCGCATCGAAGTCGAGGAGGAGGAGCACGCCGCCGGCTTCCTCGACCGGCTCACCGGCGACCTCGACGAGGAGGCACGCGAGCTCGCGAGCGATCTGGAGTCGCATCGCCTCGCGGTCTCGCGCGACGGCGACACGATCTTCGTCTACGCCGCCACGCGTACGGCGGCCGAGCAGGCCCTTCGCGTCGTCGAGGCCCAGCTCCGCGCGCACGGCGTCGAGGCGAAGACGAGCAAGGTCGAGCACTGGATCGACGAGGAGGACCGCTGGGACGACGAGCCGCAGGGCGAGACGTGGGAGGAGGAGGAGCTCGACCGCGGCTTCGCTCCGTGGGAGGTGCGCGTCGAGTGCTCCTCGCGCGAGGAGGCGGACGAGCTCGCCAAGCAGCTCGAGACGGAGGGCTACCAGCCCGAGCGGCGTTTCCAGTACCTGATCGTCGGCACCGCGAGCCGCGAGGACGCGGACGCCCTGGCCACGCGGCTCCACGGCCAGGTCGAAGCGGGCGGCGAGGTCGTCGCCGAGGCGTGGAGGCACG